>NZ_CP155551.1:2400000-3600000 GCF_039679125.1 Blastococcus sp. HT6-4
CCCGCGCGCGTCGACGTGCCGGTCAGCGCGTCGTGCATCCGGGACGAGTCGGCGACGACGGTCGCCAGCACCCGGCCGAAGCCGCTCAGCAGCGGGTGGCCGGTGGTCGGGTACGCCTGCCACGGGACCTTGACGGTGTCCGCGACGTTGAGCCGCTCGTGCGGCGAGTCCGCACGGTGCAGCAGCAGGTGGGCGCACGCGTCGCCGTCCCGGTCGGTCAGCCGCAGCCGGGTGCCGCGGGCGAGGACGGCGGTGGTGTAGCCGCCCGGCGCCACGGTCTCCGCCCAGGTCACGGCGGCGGCCCGGATGTCGTCGGGCTGCACGCCGGGCAGCTCCGGTGCGGTGGACGGCGGGACGTACCGCATGTGGGCGGCGACCTGGCCGTGCTGGGCGCGGGCGTGCGCCCGGGCGCCGGCCGTGGTGGCCGTGCCGGAGTCCTCCGGCACGCGTGCGGCGGTCGCGCGGATGGTGCTGGTCACGGGCGCTCCGTCCTGTCGGCGACCCCCTCGTGGAGAGGGGTTTCTGTCGCTCGACAGTTTTCGGGGCGCCGTCCGGTCGCGGGTTGCCGTGGAGTTACCGGTCCGGGCGCACTCGTTAAGAAGCGTCGCGATGTATTTCTGTCAGGTGACCGGAACCGCACCGTGACGCAGCGCCACGGAGAGCACGACCGGGGGCGCTCCGGGCCACCACCGCCCGGTAGCCCGGACGTCCGGGCACGGCCGTTGCGCGCTCGGCGTCGTCCCGACGGGCACGGGACGACGCTGAGCGCGCACTCGCGCCCCCGACCCCGGTCAGTGGCCCCGGAAGGCCTCGTCCAGCCACCACGAGGGCTCGTCGCGGGCGACCTTGGCGTCGACCAGCAGCGGCGCCGAACGCGGCCCGGCCAGCCACGCGGCCACCCCATCGAGGTCGGCCGGGCGCCGGACGGTGACCGCCGAGTAGCCGTGCCCGCGCGCGATCGCGGCGAAGTCGGTCTCCGGGAAGCGGACGACGTCCAGCGGGTGCCCGTCCGGGCCGAAGTGGTGCACCTCGGCGCCGTAGCCGGCGTCGTCGTAGACCACGACGACCATCGGCAGGCCCAGCCGGACGACGGTCTCCAGCTCGGCCGCGCCCATCAGCGCACCGCCGTCGCCAAGGGCGGCCACCGGCAGCCGGTCGGGCCTGGCCAGCGCGGCACCGATGGCGGTCGCCAGCCCGAGGCCGACGGACTGGAAGGCCTGGGTGAAGCAGAAACCGTGCTCGTCGGGGACGTCCAGGAACATGCTCGGGTAGCCCATGAAGTTGCCGGAGTCCACGGCCACGACCCGGTCGGCGGGCAGCAGGTCGTCGAGCGCGATCGTCAGGGTCCGCGGGTCGATGCGCTCGCCGTCGCCGGCGTCGGCGAACGGCTCGTCCCGCCAGCGCCCGCGGCGGGACAGCGCCTCGCGCACCTCTGGGGTCCGGTAGCCGGTCGCGCCGTCGTCCCCCAGCCCGGCGACGGCCGCCTCCGCGACGGCCCGGACGTCGCCGACCACGCCGAAGGCCACCTCGCGCTGGGCACCGACGGCGTCGGCGTCGAGGTCGACCTGCACCACGACGGCGTCGTCGGCGATCAGCCGGCCGTGCCGCATCGTCCACATGTTGAGCGCGCAGCCCCAGCCGACGACCAGGTCGGCGCCGGAGATCAGCTCCGCGGCCAGGGGTGTGGCGAACCCGCCGGAGACGTCCAGGTCCCACGGGCTGCCGCGGAAGAGGCCCTTGGCCACCGCCGAGGTGGCCAGCAGCGCGCCGCAGCGGCCGGCCAGCTCCTCCAGCGCCTCCCGGCACCCCGGCCCCCGGGCACCGCGGCCGGCCACGAACACCGGGCGGCGCGCCTGCCGCAGCGCATCGGCGAGCAGCTCCAGCTCCCGGCCGGCGGCAGGGGGCGCCGGGGGCGGGGCGGTGAGCGGGAGCGCGGCATGTCCCGCCCCGGCGCCCTGGACGTCCAGCGGCAGGTTGAGGACGACGACGCGTCGCTCGTCCCGGGCCCGCGCCACCGCCGCGGCGGCCTGCGTCGCCGCGTCGGCGGCCGACGTCACGCGCACGGAGAGCGCGCCGACCGCGGCGGCCAGCGCCGGCTGGTCGACGAAGAAGTTGGACCGCGGGGACGTCGCCTCCGCGGTCAGCACCACGAGCGGGGTCCGGCTCTTGGCGGCCTCGGTGATACCGGTGAGCGCGTTGGTCAGCCCGCACCCCTGGTGGACGCTGAGCACGGCGGGCCGGCCGCTGGTGCGGGCGTAGGCGTCGGCCATCGTGGCCGCCCCGCCCTCGTGCCGCGCGGCGACGTACCGCGCCCCGGCGGCGACCATCGCGGTGGTGGCGACGAAGTTGCCCGACCCCACCACGCCGAAGACGGTGTCGACCCCGGCGGTGACGAGCGCCTCCCCCACCGCGTGCGCGACCGTCCGCGCCCCGGGCGCAGGGGTCATCCGCGCTCGACCAGCGCCAGCACCCGCGACGGCGAGCCGGAGCCCGAGACGATCGGCAGCGGTGCGGCGATGATCAGGGCACCGGTGGGCGGCAGCCGGTGGAGGTTCTGCAGCTGGGTGAGGCCGTACTTGCCGCTGCCCATGAGCGCGGCGTGGCACGGGAACGGCGGGTCGAACGAGTGCGCCGCACCGGCGTCGGTGCCGACCGTCTCCACGCCGAGCCCGATGACCGGCGACTCCTCGGCCAGCCAGCGCGCGCAGGCCGGCGACAGACCCGGGGTGTGCGGGCCGGTGTCGTCGGCGTTGAGGAACGCCTGCTGGGAGTCCGACCGGGTGTCCCACCCGGTGCGGTAGAGCAGCCAGCCACCCGCGGGCAGCGGGCCGTGGGTGGCCTCCCACGCCCGGACGTGCTCGACCTCGAGCAGGAAGTCGGGGTCCTCGGCCGCCTGCGCGGAGAAGTCGAGGACCGCTGCCGGGGCGATCAGCTTCGCGGCCGGCACGGAGGCGACGTCGTCGCCGTCCTGGCCGGTGACCCAGTGGTTGGGCGCGTCGAAGTGCGTCCCGGTGTGCTCACCCGTGCGGAAGTTGTTCCAGTACCAGGCCGGGCCGCGGTCGTCGTACCGGCTGAGCTCCTCCAGCTCGAACCGCGCCGTCTGGGCGAACGGCTCGGGCAGCTGGATCACCGGGGTCTCCGCCGACAGCGGCGCGGTGAGGTCGACGACCTCGACCCGGTCGCCGGCCAGCGCCTCGGCGAGGCTGGAGAGGATCGACATCGCAGTCCCTTCGGGGCGGGCGGGAGGACAGCCAATCACAGCCCGTCCCCCGCCCCTGGGGACGGCTCAGCGCTCCTTGGGGATCATGATCCAGAGGATGATGTAGACCAGCTCCCCCACACCGAAGAGGCCGAACAGCACGAAGCCGAACCGCACCAGCCCCCGGGAGATGCCGAACCGGTTGGCCAGGGCGGCGCACACCCCGGCGATGACCTTCTGCGACCGTGGTCTGACCAGCGTCGATGTCATGCCGGAGCCCTACCCGGCACTCCGGGCGCGGACACCTCGGGCACCTCGATCAGGCCTGCCGCACCAGGCGCAGGACCGCCTCGGCCACGACGTCGGGCCGGTCGCCGGGCACGAAGTGGCTGGCGTCGTCGACCCAGGTGAGCCGGGCACCGGGGATGTCGTCGGCCAGCCGCTGCCCGTAGCCGGGCTTCATCTGGTGGTCCTTGCGACCCCACACGACCTCCGCCGGCAGCGACAGGCGCGGCAGGAACGGGGCCACCGTCCGGGTGTACACCGAGTCGAGCGACCGGAGGTGGCGGGCCAGCTGCGCCGGGCCGCCCGGGCGCTCCCAGGGGCCGACGAAGCGGTCGATGAACGGCGCGGCCCGCTCCTGGTGGGCGAACAGCGTGCGCAGCGCCGGCCGCAGCCCGGCCGCGACCACCGGCGGCGGCAGGTGCTCGAGCACCGGCCACGCGGCCTTCATGGCCCGCACCAGGGGCACCGGCCACCCGTCGTAGCAGACGCCGTTGACCACGCCCAGGCCGGCGACCCGGTCGGTGCTCGTGGTGGCCAGGATCTGCGCGACGCCGCCACCGAGGTCGTGGCCGACCACCACGGCGCGCTCGATGCCCAGCGTGTCGAGCAGCTGGAGCAGGAGGGCGGCCTGGGCGGCCAGATCCACCGGCCGGTCACCGGAGGGGTCGGAATCCCCGTAGCCGAGCATGTCGACGGCCACCACGCGGGCGGCCCCGGCGACCTCGGGGACGACGTCGTGCCACAGCAGGTGGTTGGTCGGGATGCCGTGGACCAGCAGGACCGCCGGCCCGTCGGCACCGGCCTCCCAGATGTTCAGGCGGCGGTCGCCGAGCTCGATCCTGCGGGTGGCTCCGATCGATACGTCCATGGTGCGCCTCCTGCCCCACCGGCCCCGCAGGGATGCCTCCGGTGATCGACGGCACCTGCCGGTGTCTCCCCGCTGTGCCGCGGGTAGGGGGTGGCGATGGACGCAGTCACTTTCGGGAAGGCCGGCCTCAAGGGCTGGCGCGCACGCGTGGCCGACGCCGTGGCCGGGCCGGTGGCCCAGCGGACGTCGGTCAGCGACGACCAGGTGCGGGCCGCGATCGGTGCGCTGTTCCTGGCGCTGGCATCGATGTACGTGGCCAAGGCGGTGAAGGACCTGGCGAGCAGCCGCTGAGCCGGCGCGTCAGCCGGCGAGCACCGCCCAGCCGTGCGCCGGGAGGCGCACCCGGGCGTGGCCGGTCCCGGGGTCGAGCAGGTCGGCCGTTCCGGAGAGGACCGCCCCGGCGTGCGGCGTCGGCAGCTCGGCCGGCCGGTCGGCCACCGAGAGCGCCACGACGAGCCGGTCCTCCCCCGCGCGGGTCTCGTACACCACCTGCTCGTTGGCCAGGTGCAGCGTGGCGGTGCGCGCGACGTGCAGCCACCGGTGCCGGCGCCGCAGCCCGATCAGCTCCTGGTGCAGCTGGTAGACCGGCAGGCCCACGGGTGAGAGCTCCCCGGGCGTGGCCGGGAAGGCCGGCCGGACGGCGTCGTCGCCGCCGGCGCGGTCCTCCGTGATTCCCCGGAAGGCGTGCTCGTCCCCCGCGTAGACCGCGGGCGTGCCCCCGGTGGTGAACAGCACGACCAGCGCGTGCGCGAGGTGGCGGTCGTCGTCGAGCTGGCTGGCGATGCGGGTGACGTCGTGGTTGCCGATGAACGTGTACGGGACGAAGCGCTCGAGGGCGTCGACGTGGCGGCCCAGCGCGGCGTCCAGCTCGAAGAAGTTGCGGTCGTTGAGCGAGCTCCAGATCGCTTTCCACAGCTCGTACTGCGTGACCGCGTCCAGCCCCGATTCGTCGACGAACCGGCGGTAGTCGCCGTGGATGACCTCGCCCATCAGGTAGGCGTCCCGATGGCGGGCGCGCACCCGGCCGGCCACCTCCGCCCAGAACGACGTCGGCACGGCGTAGGCCGCGTCCAGCCGCCAGCCGTCGGCGCCGCGGTCCAGCCAGTGCGCCATCACCTCGGCGACGTGGTCGACGACCGCCGGGGAGCCGTGGTCGAGGGCGACGAGGTGGGAGTGGCCCTCGAAGTCGTCGTAGTCCGGCTCGGTCCCCGGCGCCCAGGCCTGCTCCCCGCCCGGCCAGCGCAGCCGGAACCAGGACGCCGTCGCCGCGCCGGGGCCCTCGGCGAGCACCCGGGCGAACGCCGGGTGGCCGCGGCCGACGTGGTTGAACACCCCGTCGAGGAGCAGCCGCAGACCCCGCTCCCGGCAGGCGGCGACGAGCGCGTCGAAGTCGGCGTCGTCGCCGAGGCGGGGATCGATCCGCAGGTGGTCCACGGTGTCGTAGCCGTGGGTCTCGGACGCGAACACCGGGCCGAGCGCCAGTCCGGAGGCCCCGAGCTCGACGGCGTGGTCCAGCCAGGGCCCGAGCTGCCGCAGCCGGTGCCGCACGGGCTGCCCGGAGGTGGTGCGCGGCTCGGCCCCGACGAACCCGAGCGGGTAGACGTGCCACCAGATCGCGTCGTGCACCCAGCCCGGCTCGGACCTGCCCGGAGAAGTCATGACGGCGATGCTCTCCCAGGCACCGAGGCCCGCGGCCAGGCGGGTGGTCGACCGTCCGACACCCCGTGTGGGTGACCTCACCGCCGGTGCACCCGGGGTACCGCGTACAGTCCGTCTCGGTCGCTGTTGCGCCTCTGCTTTCGTTCTCGAACGTCCGCAGTCGTCTCTGCCTGACGTTCCTCTCGGTCCTGCCGGTCGGTGCGGCGGCCCCGCACCGTGTACATGCCCGGTGCGGACACCTCCCAGCACGGAAGAAGAACGACATGGCTCAGGGCACTGTGAAGTGGTTCAACGCGGAGAAGGGCTTCGGGTTCATCGCCCAGGACGGCGGCGGCGCCGACGTCTTCTGCCACTACTCGGCCATCACCGGTAGCGGCTACAAGTCCCTCGAGGAGGGGCAGCAGGTCGAGTTCGACGTCACCCAGGGCCAGAAGGGCCCCCAGGCGGAGAACGTCCGCGCGGTCTGACCGACGCGAACCGAGGGGCCACGGCGCACTGCGCCGTGGCCCTTCGGCGCCTCCGGGGCGGCAGATCCGGGGCGCGCCGCGGGGTACCCGGCGCCTGCCGTCTGGCGTAGCGTCGACCACGACACGGAGGGGAACCCCATCACCACACATGCCGGACGCTGCGCAGAGGCCAATCACGGTTGCCCGTGCCGGGGCGACCAAGCCGTCCACGAGGATCGCTCCCGCGCCCTGGACGAGGCGCGCGCCAGCGCCGGGGTCACGGTCGAGTGCCCGGAGTGCGGCGGCCCCACCACGCCGCTGTGCATCGTCTCGTGGGGCAACTGCCGCGCCTGCCGCACCGCGCACTCACGGGCCACGCACCCGTTGCGCTGGTGACCGTCCGGGCCACTAGCCACCACCTCGCCGGCGTCCCGGCCCCGACGCGGGCCGGCGCGCCCGGACCTCTGTCCGGCCGGGAAGCGTCCACAGCCGACCGAGGACCCGGTCGAGTTGGGGATCGAACGGGTCGAGCCCGCCACCGGGGTACGGGGTGAGCTCGCCGAACCACACCTCGCCGTCGACGTCGTAGAGGTCCACCCGGACGAAGTCGAAGTCCCGGCCCAGCGTCTCCGCCACCGCCAGCATCTCCCCGAGCGTCGCCGGTGGTGGTGTCACCGGGCCGGGGATCACGTGTGGCTCGTGCGCGGTCACCGACTCCCAGTCGCGGGTGTAGAGCCGGCGCCGGTGCAGTCCGGTGGAGCGACCGGTGTCGACCTGCACCAGGTGGACCGTGCCGTCGAAGACCAGGAACTTGTGGTCGGCGAGGACCGCTCCCGGCCTCCCCAGGAACTCCTCGACCAGCAGCAGTCGGCGGGCCTGGCTGTACACCCACTCGCCGCGCTCGGGCCAGAGCGGCTCGTCCAGCCAGCCGGTCGTGATCCGCCGCAGCCCCCCGATGTCCGGGCGTCCCGCACCGACGTGCACCCGGAGCGTGCCGTGGTTGGGCTTGAGCACCCACCGCTCCGGCAGGGACACCGCCACCAACTCGGCCACGTCGGTGCCCGACCAGAGCACCCGCGGGATGCGCACGCCCGGGCAGGTCCTGGCGGCGTACTCCTTCATGGCCAGCTTGTCGCCCAACTGGGCGATCAGCGGGCGCCGGTCGTGCACCACCCGCCAGTTGAGCTTCTCGGTGAAGGTCCGTGGATCGCCCAGGCGCGGACGCCGTCCGTGCGCCTCCGCGTAGAGCACCGCCCGCTTGGCGGCCAGCGGCAGCCGGCGGACGACGCTCCGGCGCAGCTTTCCGAGCTCTCCGGGCACCGCACCTCCCTCGGCTCGGCCGGCCGCGTGGCCGGCGCCGGCCCAGTGTGCCGAGCGGCCCGGCCGGTCGGCTTCTAGGGTCGTCCGGTGACCACCGTCGCGGAGCAGCTCTGAGTACGACCCACATCCCGGACAGGGCCGGACGCGTCGGCTTCGTCGCCAAGGACCCGTGGCATCCCGCCATCCGGCGCGAGCAGATGATCGCCGGGGAGCTCGTCCGCCGCGGCCATCCCGTGAGCTTCGTGCAGGCACCGGCCGACTGGCGTCGGCTGCGCTCGGACGCAGCCAACTGGTGGGCGCACCTGGACCGCGCCAGGTTCGCCCCCGTGGCGCCTGGCGTGCAGGTGACGGAGCGCTCGACCGTGCTGCCCGGTTCCCGCGGTCGTCTCGCCGCGCGGGCCGACACCGCGCTGCTCCGCCGGTTCCTGCGGCGGTCCGGCTGGGAGCAGGAGCTCACCGTCGTCATGCTCCCCTGGGAGTGGCGGGCGGCCCGGTACCTGCCCGGGCGGGTGGTCTTCGACTGCACCGACGACTGGGCCCGGCTCCTCCCGCACGCCCGTGGCCTGCCCGACCAGCTGCGCCGGATCGCCGCCGAGGCCGACGAGGTGGTGGTGGTCAACCCGGTGCTCGCCGACCTGTTCCCCGGCCGGACGCCGGTCGTCGTCCCGAACGGCACCGACGAGGCCCTGCTCGCCGCGCCGCGGACCACGGTGCGGGCCGACCGGCACGCGGTCTACGTCGGCAGCATCGCCGAGCGCTTCGACGTCGACCTGGTGCGGACCGTCCTCCGGGCCCTGCCGGACTGGACGATGTCGGTCCACGGGCAGCTGGTGTTCCCCGACCGGAGCCGGTGTGCCACCGAGCGCTTCCTGGCGCTGCAGCGGGAGTCCGGCGGCAGGTTCAGCTACGCCGGTCTGCTGTCCCGCGACCGGCTGCCCGCCGTGCTCGATGCGGCCACGGTCGGACTCCTCCCCGACGTGCCGGGGCGCGCGCTGGGCCAGTCGTCGATGAAGGCCTACGACTACTCCGCCCGTGGCCTGCCCCTGGTCGCGACCGCCGGTCACCTCGAGCACGCGGCGGAGCTGCCGCCGCACACCGCGCTCGTCTCCGGGCCCGACGAGATGGTCGCGGCGATGCGCGCCGCCGCGGACGAGCCGGAGAGCGCCGCACAGCAGCGCAGGGCCTGGGCCGCGGCGCGCACCTGGGACCGGCGGACCGACCGATGGCTCGAGGCGGCCCTCGGGCGGGCGGTCGCGGCGCCGGCCGACTCCCCTGGCTAGGGGAGTTCGCGCACCACCCGGGCCGGGTTGCCGACGGCGACGACGCCACCCGGGAGGTCGCCGGTCACGACCGCTCCGGCACCCACGACCGTGTCGGCGCCGATCGTCACGCCAGGCAGCACGATGACCCCGCCGCCGAGCCAGGCGTTGTCACCGATGGTCACCGGCTCCGCGTGCTGCCAGCCGGCCCGCCGGGCGGCCGGGTCGAGCGGATGCACGGCGGTCAGGAGCTGCACGTTGGGGCCGAGCTGCACGTGGTCGCCCAGGGTGATCGGCCCGACGTCGAGGAAGACCGCACCCCAGTTGACGAAGCAGTAGGCGCCCACCGAGATCCGGTGTCCGTAGTCGCAGCGGAAGTCCGAACGGATCGTCGTCCCGCCCCCCACCGCGCCGAGCAGCTCGGTGAGCACCTCGTGGCGCCGGTGTGGGTCCTCCTCGGCGTTGTAGACGGCGAGGAGCGCGGCCGCCCGGCGCCCATCGGCGGCGAGGTCGGGGTCGTCGGGGCGGTACGGCAGCCCGGCCAGCATCCGGTCCCTCATCTCTCCCATCCCGGGAACGCTAACCAGGCCGCGCCGCCGACGGCGCGGTCACCTCCGGGCGAGCCACTCCGCGGCCTCGCGGGCCACTTCCGGCGGGACGGCGTGCGCACCCGGGAACTCCCGGTAGGTCACCTCGTAGCCGTCCTCGCGCAGCGCGGGGACGATCTGCCGGCTGGTCCGGTCGACGGGCAGCACGGGGTCGTCCTCCCCGTGGGAGACGAACACCTCGGGCATCCCCGACCGTGGCGCCGGCGGCACGAAGCCCGGGGAGAGCGCGGCGATGCGGGAGAACAGCCGCCCGTTGGCCAGCCCGAGGCCCAGCGCGTACGAGGCGCCGTCGGAGAAACCGGCCACCGCGACCCGTCCGGGGTCGACCGGCAGGCGGCGGAAGACCTCGGCCAGCGCCTCGTCGATCAGCTCGACGTCCGCGCCGTAGGCGCCACCGATCGCATCCCAGGTCGACCCGCCGGACTCCGGGGCCAGCAGCACCAGTCCGTACTCCTCGGCCAGGGGCTCCAGCAGCGCCAGTCCCCCCTCGGCGTTCCCCCCGGCGCCGTGCAGCGTGACGACGAGCGGCAGCGCCTCGCCGGCGGGGAGGCCTGCCGGGACGTGCAGGAGCGGGTCGGCGCCGGCGTCCAGGCCCAGCGGGCGGGTACCGGGCTCGGGCGCTGCCGCGAGCAGCTCCGGCGGGGGCTCGGCAGGCGGCCGGGCGGAGAGCGCGGCCGCCGGCTCCGCGGATCCCGGCGCCCGCTGCCCGTCCGGTGACCGGTCCCCGCAGCCGGCCAGCGCGCCACCCAGGCAGAGCGCGACCCCGGCCGCGAGGACGTCGCGACGCGTGGGCACCCGCCACCGCTACCCGCCTTCCCCGGGCACCACACCGGGGTGCTCTGCGCGTCGGGCTGCGGACGGACCCCGACGTCGCCGACCACGTCGCGCTGGTGGCGCTGCGGGTGCTCGACGAGGGCGCCGGGACGGTCAGAGGCTGACGGCCACGGTCGCGGCCAGCTCGCGGCAGGCCTCGAGGTCGGCGGCGCCGGGTGCACCGGTGAGACTCAGCGGGGCGGCGACCTGCTTCCACCGGAGGGCGCCGGTGATCCGCTCGATGCTGCGCAGCGCGCCGGCCGTGTCGTCGGTGCCGTGCACGTAGACGCCGAACGGCGAGCCGACCGTCGCGTCGAGGCACGGGTAGTACACGGTGTCGAAGAAGTGCTTCAACGCCCCCGACATGTACCCGATGTTCGCCGGGGTGCCGAGCAGCACGCCGTCGGCCGCGAGCACGTCCGCCGCACCGGCCGAGAGCGCCGGGCGCAGGACCGGCTCGACGTCGTCGACGAGCCCGATCCCCTCCTTGACCGCCTCCAGCACCGCCTGCAGGGCGGGTGAGGGGGTGTGGTGGACGACGAGGAGACGGGGCACCCCGGCATTCTCGCTCCCGTCGGGCCCCGGGACGCCACCCCGGGCAGGCGGTGTGACAGTGAGGGCATGCATCTGCTGCTCGAGTACGTGCTGGCCGACGACTACCTGGAGCGCCGCGCCACCCTGCGGGCCGACCACCTGGCGCTGGCCCGTGCCGCGCACGAGCGCGGCGAGCTGCTGCTGGCCGGCGCGCTGCCCGACCCCTACGACCGCGCCCTGCTGGTGTGGACGGCGCCGCGCGAGGTGGTCGAGCGGTTCGTCGAGCAGGATCCCTACGTCGTCGAGGGGCTGGTGACCGGGTGGACGATCCGGCCGTGGAACGTGGTGGTGGGCTGATTCAGGGCCCGGTGCCCACGGCGCGCAGCTGCCGGTAGATGCGGGCCAGGTCGGGCAGCTGCACGTGGGCGTTGAGGCCGCTCGGGTTGGGCACCACCCAGGTCTCCGCGCCCCCGATGCGCTCGTCCTGCCGGCCCATGACCGCCTTGGGCCGGCCGAACCCCTCCCGCCAGGCGGTGATGCCCAGGACGGCGAGCACCCGGGGCCGGTACCGGTCCACCAGCCGCTCCAGCGCCTCCGCCCCGGCGCGGAGCTCCTCGGAGGACAGCTCGGCCGCGGTGCGGGTGGGCCGGTCGACGACGTTGGTGATCCCGAGCCCGTGGCGCAGCAGCTGACGGTCCTCGGCGGGCTGCAGCCGTCGAGGCGTGAGCCCGGCCAGGTGGAGGGCCGGCCAGAACCGGTTGCCCGGCCGGGCGAAGTGGTGACCGGTCTCCGCCGACATCAGCGACGGGTTGATCCCGCAGAACAGGACGTCCAGCCCGGGGCCGATGACGTCGGGCACGGACTTGTCGGGCAGCGGCTCGCCGGTCACCGCCCCATCCTTCCCCGAGCCTCGGAGGACGGCACGCGACCGTGGCGCCCGTCGGGCGATGATGGCGGGGTGCCGGACTCGCCAGAGGTGCAGTGGTTCGACCGCCCCCGGGGCGAGCCGGTCGTGCTCCACCCGCCGTCACCGCGGTGGGGTGAACTGGCCGCCGAATGGGCTGCCGCGATCGGTCGTGTGCTGTCGGCGCTGCAACCGCGGGTGGAGCACATCGGCTCCACGGCCGTCCCCGGGCTGCTCGCCAAGCCAGTGGTCGACCTGCAGGTGTCGGTCACCGACCTCGATGACGAGACGGCCTATCGCGTGCCGCTGGAATCGCTCGGGCTGGTGCTCCGGGCCCGAGAGCCGGAGCACCGCTTCTTCCGTCCCCCTGCCGAGCAGCCCCGGAGCGTGCACGTCCACGTGTGCCGGCGCGGTTCGGCCTGGGAGCGGACGCACCTCCTCTTCCGTGACCGGCTGCGCGCGCGGCCGGAGGTGGCCACGGCCTACGCCGAGCTGAAGCAGCACCTGGCCCGTGAGGTCGGCTCCGACCGTGCCGCCTGCACCAGGGCAAGACGGAGTTCATTCGGCGGGTCGTCGGATCCGCCGACGGCACGGCGTAGGGCCCGCGCCGTGGGACGGGCCCACGCTTGACGGGACGGCCCGCTGCCGGGATCAGCGGTAGCTGAGCAGGTGCCGCCGCTCCCCGGTGACGTGGGCGTGGTCGTTGAAGGCCAGCAGCGACATCCCGGAGGCACCCGCCACCACGGACGTGATCCCGACGTTGACCCCGGCCCGGTTGAGCGCGACCACGGCCTCGGCCGGGGCCGCGAGCAGGGCGGCGACCACGGCCGCGACGACCCCCGCGGACGTGGCGACGACCGCGTCCCGTCCGGGCGGCAGGCGGGCGACGAGGTCGTCCACGGCCGCGACCGCGCCGGTGGAGAAGGACGGCCAGCCGTCGGCGTCCCCGGCGGCGATCCAGGAGCGGAGCGCGCCGTCGAGCAACCGCTGCACCCGCCGCGATCCGGAGTCCCCCACCGGCGCACCGGAGTCGTCAGCCGGGTACCGCTTCAGCAGCTCCACGTGGTCGTACTCGTCGAGGCGGGCGTCGGTTCCCGGCGCGACGGCCCACCCGGCGGCCTCGGCGAGCAGTGCCGCGGTGTCCCGCTGGCGGCGCAGCGTGCCGGAGACGATCAGCGGATCGCGCAGCTCACGGCGGCGCAGCTCCTCCCCCACGCAGGTCGCCTGCTCGCGGCCGAGGTCGCTGAGGACGTCGTAGTCGTCCGAGCCGAACGAGGCCTGACCGTGCCGGACCAGGCAGATCAGCGGCATCCGGCCAGCCGTTCTGCGCGCTGCAGCAGGACGGCGGCGGCGACGCCGAAGTGGGCGAACCGCGGGTTCGTGGTGTGCCCGGACCGGTAGCGCGCCCAGATCTGCTGGATGATCACCGCCAGCCGGAACAGGCCGAACACCTCGTAGAACGTCCAGTTCTCCGTGCGCAGGCCGGTGCGGGCGAGGTAGCGCTCGACGATCTGCTCGCGGGTGGGCATCCCGGGCAGGGTGCTCGGCTGCGTGGACACCAGCCCGAACTCCTCGTCGTCGTCGGCGGTCACCCAGTAGGCCAGCGAGGCGCCGAGGTCCATGAGCGGGTCGCCGACGGTGGCCATCTCCCAGTCCAGGACGCCGGTGATCCGGGGCGTGCCCTCCAGGTCGAGGACCAGGTTGTCCAGCTTCCAGTCGCCGTGCAGCAGGCTGGCGCGCACGTCGGCGGGCTGGTGGGCCGCGAGCCAGGCCATCAGTTCCTCGGCGGGGGGCACGTCGTCGGTCAGGGCGTCACGGAACCGACGCGACCACCCTTCGACCTGGCGGCGCACGTAGCCCGGCCCCTTGCCCAGGTCGGCCAGCCCGGCCGGCCCGACGTCGATCGAGTGGAGGTCGGCGAGGGTGTCGTAGGTGGTCTCGCCGAGGACCCGGGCCTGCTCGGGGCTGACCTCCACACCCTCGGGCAGCTTCCGGCCGAGCACGATGCCGTTCAGCCGCTCCATCACGTAGAACTCGCTGCCGATCACCGACGGGTCCTGGCAGAAGCCGTGGATCTCGGCGACGACGTCCAGGTGCGGCCGCAGCCGCTGCTGGACGCGTACCTCCCGGCCCATGTCGTGGGCCGATGCGGCCTTGTGGCCGTGCGGTGGCCGGCGCAGCACCAGCTCGAGGTCGCCGTAGTCCAGCAGGTAGGTGAGGTTGCTGGCGCCGCCGGAGAACTGCCGCACCCGGGGCGCCGGCCGCGCTTCGAGCGCCGGCACCCGCGGCGTCAGCCACGCGTGCACCGCCTCGACGTCGAAGGCGTCCTCGGGGCGGACGTCGCGGAGCCCGGTCGTGTTCTCGCTCATCCGCCCCATCCCACCACGGGCATCGTGAGGCACGTCGCAGCGGTGCCGGCCCGACGCACTGTCGGGGATGATCGCGGGGCTGCCGTCGTCGGCCCGGCCACCACCCGGATCCGCGCGGGGCGCTCGCGACCCGACCGGCGCGGGGAGGCGTGACACCCGCGAGGCGGCACGGGTGCATCTCGGAACGACACCGGCGGGTATAGCGTGGCACCGGGCCGAGGCCCCGACCCGACGCAGCCGGCCGGCGTGCGCCGCGCGCCCGGGGCTGCCTCTCCCGGCACACGGCCCAGGGGTGGGGTGCCTGGCATGGCGTCGGACGCGAGCTCGGCCGGCCCGGTTCCCGACGGTGGACAGGTGCCCTTCCAGGTCTCCGTCGATCCCGAGCACGCACGGCTCGCCATCAGCGGCGAGTTCGACCGGGAGCACGCCCACCACGTACTCGCCGCGCTGACTGCGCTGGCCGGTACCGGACACCGCCGGTGGGCGATCGACACCGCACAGGTCGTCTTCTGCGACGCGGCGGGGCTGCGGGCCCTGGTCACGGCGCACCACCTGGCCCGGCGGCACGGGTGCGAGCTGGTGGTGGAGCGGCCGAGCCCGTGCCTGCACAGGCTGGTGCTCCTGGTGGGCCTCGACCAGGTCCTCGACATCCGAGCCGCGGGGTCCGCCGCGCCGCCGGCGGCCGGCGGTCACCGCCTGCAGCCCTCGACCGGACCGCTCCGCGCCGGGCACCCGGTCCGCACCGTCCCCGCCGGGGACTGACCCGGGCCCGGCCGCTACTGGACGGGCGCGTCGGGCGGCGGCAGCCGGTGGGCGAGCTGCTCGTCGACCGAGACCACCCCGGCCACGCCGGTGAGCGCGCCGAGCGTGCCGGGCGGCACCGAGCCGGTGATGATCCCGAGCCCGTCGAGCACCTGCTCCACCCGCATGCCCCGGGCGCGCAGGCTCTGGACGACGCCGTCGAGCGCGGCCAGGTGGCCGTCGTCGACGGTCACGCTGACGTGGGTCACGGCCCCGACGCTACGCGGGCACGGCCGTCCGGGGAACCGGCGTCCTGCGGGGCGACCGCCAGACCGGTGCCCGCGTCGACCGACGGCTGGAGCAGCCGCTCGCTCTCCAGGCAGAGCGTGGCCCACAGCTCGAGGCCCCGGCGGCCGGTGGCCTCGGCCCACAGCGCGGCCACGCCGGCCACGTGGGGCGTGGCCATGCTGGTCCCGCTGATCGTGTGGTGGCCGGCCGCCCCGGGCCACGACGACCGGATCTCCCATCCGGGGGCGGCGATGTCGATCTGCCCACCCCGCGACGGCACGCTGCGGGCCGAGAAGTACGCCATCTCCAGCGCCTGGTCGAGCGCGCCGACGGCCATGATCTCCCCGCTGTTCGCCGGCGCACCGACGAAGCCGGGGTCGGCGGCCCGCCGGTCGGCGTTGTTGCCGGCTGCGGCGATGATCAGCGACCCCTGCTGCAGCGCCCGGCGCCCGGCGGCCGAGTACGGCGGGTGGACCTGCGTCACGTCGGCGCCCAGGGACATGGAGATCACCGCACACCGGCCGGTCACGGCCCAGTTGATACCGGCGAGGATGCCGGCGTCGGTGCCGGCGCCGTCGTCCCCGAGCACCTTGCCGGCGTAGATGTCGGCCTCGCAGGCGACGCCGTAGCGCGGACCGCCCGAGGGCGTCCGCGGACCGCAGGCGGTGCCGACGCAGTGGGTGCCGTGTCCGTGCGCGTCCTGCGCACCCTCGCCGGCGACGAACGAGCGCGCGGTCAGCGCCCGGCCGGCGAAGTCGGGGTGGGACAGGTCGAAGCCGGTGTCCAGCACCGCGACGCGGATCCCGCGGCCGGACCAGGGTGAGGAGTCGGCCCGGACGGCCTGCACCCCCCAGGTCGCCTCCGGGGTGTCCGCGAACCCCGGCCCCACCCCACCGCTGCCGCCGGCGTCCCGGGAGAGCAACCGGCCGGTCAGGTCGGCCACGCCGTCCCGGTAGCCCTGCGCATACCCGCCGACGCCGTGCGGGAGGACGTGGTGCACCAGCTCCGGGGACACCGAGAGCACCGGCCGGGTCGACGCCGCCGTCCGCAGCGCGCCGACCTGGTCGGGCCCGCCCGCGACGACGGCGATGCCGAGGGCGGAGAAGACGGTGGCGCCCGCCTCACGGAGCGTCTCCGGGGGCACGTCACCGCCGGCGAAGTCCCGGGAGTCGGCCACGTCGCGCACCCCGATGCGGCCCCAGTCCACGGAGGCGCCGCCGTCCGCGTCGGCGAAGACGACGACCTGACGCCCCGTGGTCCGGGGCACGGGGCCTCCCGTGCGGTGCCGCACGCTGCCCGGGTCGACCGGATCGATCACTGCTCCCCCTCGCCGACGCGTCGCCAGCAGGCCAGGCGAAGGCAGCCCTGGCCTGCGGTCACCGGCCGTCGCGGCCGGTGGACCCAGCGTGGCGGGACCGGGGGCGCCCGGCAACCCGGGCTGCGCGCCGGGTCATCCCTGGGCGACCGCCGGGTCCATCCACATCACCTCCCAGACGTTGCCGTCCGGGTCGGTGAAGCTGCGGCCGTACATGACGCCGTGGTCCTGGGCTGGCAGCCACGGCTTGCCGCCGGCCGCGACGGCGCGGTCCACCACCTGGTCGACCTCCTCGCGACTGCCCGACGACAGGCAGGTGAGGACCGAGGTCGCCTGCGCGGGGTCACCGACCTCTCCGGCGACGAAGTCGGCGAACCGGTCGCGGGTCAGCAGCATCACGTGGATGTTCTCCTCGATGGCGTAGGAGACGCAGCGCTCGTCGGAGAACCGGTCGTTGCGGCGGAGCCCGAGCGCCCCGTAGAAGGCGTCGGCGCGGTCGCGGTCGGTCACGGGCAGGTTCACGAAGATCATGCGCACGGGGGCTCCTCGGTGCCGGTCGTGGTCGCCGCCCGGAGGTGGACGGCGGGGACGGCAGTGGAGACCGCCGTGCGCCGGAGAACTCATCGCCGGCCGGGCACGGCGACCCGGGCACCGCTCAATCGGGGAGGCCGGATCCCCCTGCGGCGTCGGGACGGGCCTGCACCTCGCGGGGGCCGGGCAGCTCGTGGCCGGCGTCGCAGACGAGCGCCACACGGACCGGCGCGCCGCACTCCCGGTGCTCCAGTGCGAGCGGAGGCGGCCCGTCACCGAGGTAGCGGTCCCCCCACTCCATCAGGGAGACGAGGGTCGGGTAGAGGTCGCGGCCCTTGTCGGTGAGCCGGTACTCGTGCCGCTGCCGTTCACCCTCGGCCTGGTACGGCTCACGCCGGAGGATGCCCTCCTGCACCAGCGTGGCCAGGCGGTCGGTGAGCACCGCCTTGGGGATGCCGAGCGCCCGCTGCACGTCGGCGAACCGGCGCACCCCCAGGAAGGCCTCGCGGAGGACGAGCAGGCTCCACTTCTCCCCCACCACCGCCAGGGTTCCGGCGACCGAGCAACGGGACCGGTCGAACGAGGCGTCGCTCACAGTGTGAGCATAACCATGCTGGGTTCACTTGCCGAACCGCTTCCGGCGGCGCAGAGTTCATGGTGCGAACCCAGGAGGCGGACGGTCTCCGGCCGGCCCGCCCGGCCCCCTGCAGAGCTCGCTGAGGAACCACTGCTCTGACGGAGGACACACCATGACCCGCATCCGCACCGCCCTCGCCCGCCGGCACGCTCTGCGCGCCCACCTGCGTCAGGAGCGCGCCCTCGCCCGCGCCTTCGCCGCAGCGCCCACCCTGGAGTCCGCGCACGAGATCGCCGCCCTGGGCGCCCGTCGCTGACGTCCGACCCGGGGAAGCGGGGCCCTGACCGCCGGGTCACGGCCCCGCCTGCCCGCCGCCCGCGCGGTCAGCGCGGCGCGACGATGCTCGCGTCCAGGTAGGGCTCGCCCTCCCACTCGGCGTACGCGTCGTCGGGCAGGTCCGCGCCGAGGGACTCCTCGACCTCCGTCACCTCGAACTCCTCCCACGGTTCGGCGGCGACGGCGACGGCCTGGCCGGGCCGGAGGTCACCGGGTTCACGGTCCATGACGACCAGGATGGGTTCGACGTCGCCCTCGCCGACGAGGGTGAAGGCGACCGGCGACACGATGCGGCCCACCTCTCCGGTGACGCTGACCTCCAGCCCGTTGTAGCCCTCCAGGTCGTCCCGGAACTCCTCGGTGTACGGCCCGTCGTAGGGGTCCTCGAGGTCGCCGGGCGGCCGGACGTCGGCGTCGGCGGGAACGGTCGGATCCGTGTCGTCCTCGCCGCAGCCGGCGAGGACGGTGCCCGCCAGGCCCGCGCTCAGGGCGACGGTGGCGAGCGCCCGGATCGATCGCCGGCTGGTCGTCATGGCCGTCGTCCTCCCATGGTCCGGTCCCCCCGGGATCACCCGCGGGCGGTGCTGTCGTGGCCGTCGCTCCCTTCCCCCGGCGGCGAGCGGATCCGTCGCACGGGACCGTTCGTCACCGCATCGCAACAGGGGTGCCCCCTTCGCCCGGCCGCTCGTTGCGAAGCCGTGACAGCGCCCGCCCCCGACCGCGGCCGAGGGCCCCGGGTGGCGGAGCTCCGGTGTCGCTCCCCACGCCCGGGGCCGGCCCATGTGACGGCCTCGTGGCGATCCGCGCCGCCGGCGCATCCGCCGCCGGCCCCCGGGGCAGGGCCCGGACGACTGCCGCCCGGCCCCACCCCGCCACGGAGGAAGCACCCGCATGAAGCGCTGGATCCTGCGCATCGCCGCCGTTGTCGGCGGACTGGTGCTCCTCCTGGTCGCGTACGGCGTGCTGATCGAACCGCGGCTGATCCTGGAGGAGGAGCGGGCGGAGGTGCCGCTCCCCCGGCTCGCCGCCACCGCCGACGGCACGGAGGTCGGGATGATCACCGACCCGCAGATCGGCATGTGGTGGGCGAACGAGGGCATGGTGGCCCGCGCGGTCGAGACGCTGGTCGAGGAGGAGCCGGACATCGCCCTCCTCGGCGGTGACTACGTCTACAGCACGGATCCGGACATCGCCGAACAGGTGGAGAACGTGCTCGACCTGCTCCAGCCGCTGATCGACTCCGGCATCCCCACGTACGCCGTCCTGGGCAACCACGACTACAAGGTGGGTGCGGCCCAGGAGCTGACCAGCGCCTTCGAGGCCGCCGGCATCACCGTGCTCCGCAACGAGGCCGCTCCGGTGCCCGGGACCGGCGAGGGGGCCGACGCCCTCCACGTGGTGGGGATCGGACCGGTCCGGCCGGGCGAGGCCGACGTCGACGCCGCACTGGCCGACGTGCCCGACGCCGCGCCGCGGGTCGTCCTCTCGCACAACCCCACGGCGTTCCCCGAGTTCCCCGCCGGCACCGCGCCGCTGGTGCTCGCCGGGCACACCCACTGCGGCCAGGTGGCACTGCCGGGCCGCCCGCGCTGGTCGTACCTGGCGCTCACCGAGGAGGAGAAGATCGTTCCCGAGGGCTGGGCGCCCGACGGCTACGGCGCCGAGGGCAACCGCATGTTCGTCTCGTGCGGCATCGGGTTCAGCATCGTGCCGTTGCGGATCAACGCCCCGCCGGAGCTGGTGCTGTTCGAGCTGGTGGCCGGGGGCTGACCGGCCGTCACGCGCCCCACTCCCAGCCCGCGTCCTCCACCAGCTGCCGCAGGCGGGCGCGGCGCCGGGCGCACTGCTCGGCCGCACCTCGCAGCTCCGCCGGATCCGTCAGCGGGATGCCGACGGCGGCGAGCCGGTCGGTCGCGGGCTCCGGCGGCGGGGCGTCGGCCGAGCCGCGACGGCGGCCCGAGTTGGCCGTGGCCACGTAGCGCTCGATCACCCGGCGAACCGGCCGGACCGCCTGGGCAGGTGGTCGCACCCGCGGGTCCACCGCCGACTCGAGGAGGAGCATCGCGTCGTCGAGCCGGGCGATCGCCACGGGCGCCGACGCCGAGGACCGCTCGCTGCGGAAGTAGTGCAGCACCGGATAGGCCAGGTGCTCCTCGGCGACGGAGGACAGGCGCGCCGGCAGCTGCAGCAGCTGCTGGGTGAACAGCGGGCTGAACCGGTCGCCGTCCCAGCCGTCGGCCACGATGTCCTGGGCGCTGTCCCCCAGGCCGTGCAGCTCCGTGGCGACGGCCCGGCGGGAGACGACCGCGGACATCACCGAGAACAGGTACGTGATGGCCAGCGTGACCAGCGCCAGGCCGCTGAAGCTGGCGAACGCCGACATCACGCGCCAGGCGGGCTCCGTGGCGACGAAGTCCCCGACGCCGAGCGTCGACACCGAGTAGCCCGCGAAGTAGACGACGTCGGCCACCGTTCCAGGCCGGCCGGTGCGCGCTTCCTCCACGGCGCCACTGCCCAGGAAGATGAGCGACCACCCGGCCCAGAACACGGCCACCCAGAGGGCGACCGTGATCGCCATGAGGAGCGGGCCGGCGGCGCTGAGCAGCCGGGGCTGCCGGGCGCCGCGCCGGCGGTGGACCCGGAGGAGCAGCTGCCAGGCGGCCGAGAGCAACCGGCGGGTCAGCGGCCCCGTCCCCTCGCCGAGGGTCAGCGTGGTGGCGGTGACGTCCCAGACCACCAGCCCGACGGCGAGGACGCCGAGGACGATCCACACCACCCCGGTCACCGGGTGGCCTTGCCGCGGTCGGTGCGGGCCGGACTGCTCGCGGAGCTGGCGTGCACGTTCCCCTTCCTCCCCGGCCACGGCGGGCGCCGGCCGGCTCGTCCGGCACCGGGTGGCCGGAGGCTCGGGATCCCACCGCCCGGAGAGCCGGGTGGTCACGGAGCCGTTCCATCCTGTCCGGTGGGGCGCCGGGGGCGCACGCCCGGGGTGGACCCGGCGGTGTCGCGCGCCCCGGCCGGGCGGTGCGCTGACGGGTGACCTTGAGCTGCGGCCCGCTCGGCCGGTCGGCACACTGACGGCATGTCCCGGTCGGTGCTGATCATCGAGGACGATCCGCGGATCCGGCGGATGCTCCAGATGACGCTGCAGCGCGAGGGGCTCGAGGTCACCGAGGCGCCGAGCGGTGAGGAGGGCCTCGAACGGCTGGCCGAGCGGACGTTCGACGTCATCCTCCTCGACCTCATGCTCCCGGGGAAGGACGGCTTCGAGGTGTGCCGGGAGATCCGGCGGTCCTCGAACACGCCGGTCATCATGGTCACCGCCCGGTCGGACAGCCACGACGTCGTCGCCGGCCTCGAGGCGGGCGCCGACGACTACGTGTCCAAACCGTTCGTCGTGAAGGAGCTGTCCGCGCGCATCCGGGCGCTGGCGCGGCGCACCCGGGCGCCGGAGCCGCGGGTCCGCTACGCCGTGGGCGACCTGGAGGTCTCACCGGTCGAGGGCACCGTCACCCGGGACGGCGAGCTGATCGGCCTGACCCGCACGGAGTTCCGGCTGCTCTGCGAGCTGGCCGCCGAGCCCGGCCGGGTGCTCAGCCGCGAAGAACTGCTGGAGCGGGTCTGGGGCTACGACTACTTCGGCGATTCCCGGCTGGTCGACGTCCACGTGCGCCGGCTGCGGAAGAAGATCGAACCCGACCCGGCCGATCCCGCGCTGGTCCTGACCGTCCGGGGCATGGGCTACCGGGTCCCGGGGTGACGGTCCGGCACCGCCCCGGGGCCGGCACCGCCGCCGCACCGGCCCGCCGACCGAGGCGTGCGCCGTTCCGGCTGCGCACCCTGCGGGCGCGGGCGACGGCCGCGTTCGCCGCGCTCACCCTGGCGCTGTCGACCGTGCTCGCGGTCGCGGTGTGGCTGGCCGTGTCGCAGTACCTGCTGGTGCAGCGGGAGCGGGTGACGCTCGTGCAGGCCACCGACAACGCGGCGCAGGTACAGCGGGCACTCGTCAGCGAGGGGCTCGGCGTGCCGCAGCTGCTGGCACAGCTGCCGCGGGAGATCGGCTCCACCTCGCTCCTGGCCGACGACGGCGCCTGGACCACGACCTCGCTGCTGATCGGGCGGGACGCCCTGCCGGAGGAGCTGCGCGAGACCGTCGTCGCCGGAACGCCGGCCCGGCAGCGGATCGAGGTGAACGGGGAGACGATGATGGCCGTCGGGATCCCGCTCGCCGAGCTGCGCCAGGCCTACATCGAGGTCTTCCCGCTCGACGAGCTCGACGACACCTACCGGGTGCTCGCCACCGTGCTGGCGGTGTCGGTCCTCGGGGCGGTCCCGCTCTCCCTCCTGATCGGCTGGTGGGTGACCGGCCCCACGCTGCGCCCGCTCGACCGGATCTCCGCCGCGGCGTCGGCCGTGGCGGGCGGGGCGCTCGACACCCGGATCGACCCGCGGGGCGACCCGTCGCTCGTCCCCATCGCGACGTCGTTCAACCAGACCGCCGAGGCGCTCGAGGCCCGGGTCCGCAGCGACGCCCGGTTCGCCGCCGATGTCAGCCACGAACTGCGCAGCCCGCTCACCACGATGCTCGGCGCGCTGGACCTCGTGGAGGCGACCGCGGACCCCGCCGACGAGGAGCAGGCCGAGGCCCTGGCGCTGCTGCGCTCCGAGGTCGTCCGGTTCGAGCGGCTCGTCGCCGACCTCCTGGAGATCTCCCGCGCCGACGCCGGCAGCACCGACCTCGCTGCCGAACCGGTCCGGCTGTCGGCGTTCACCCGCGAGGTGCTCGGACGGCACCGGCTCGACGGCAGCCTGGCCGAGTTGCTCACGGTCGCCGCCGGGGCCGAGGACGTGGTGGTCTGCGCCGACAAGCGGCGCCTGGAACGCGCGCTGAGCAACCTGCTCGACAACGCCGGCAGGCACGCCGGAGGGGTCGTCGCCGTCACCGTCACCCGGGACGGCGACGTGGCCCGGGTGATCGTCGACGACGCCGGGCCGGGAGTTCCCGACGTCGACCGGAGCCGGATCTTCGAACGCTTCGCCCGGGGGTCGGGCAGCCTCCGCACCCGGACCGAGGGATCGGGCCTCGGGCTGGCCCTCGTGGCCCGGCACGTGCGCACGATGGACGGGCGGGTGACCGTCGAGGACAGCCCCCGGGGCGGAGCCCGCTTCGTCGTCGAGCTCCCGGTGGAGGCCCGGCCGTGAGGTTGCTCGCCGGCCTGCTGGCCCTCCTGGTCGTGCTGACCGGCTGCGGCGTCGATCCGCAGCCGGACCCGGAACTGCTGACCATCCAGGCCCCGCCGGTCACCGAGGGGGGGCGGGCCTCCGCCGACCGGGGCCCGGAGCTGACCGTCTACTTCGTCGCCGGGGCCGACCTCGCACCCGTCAGCCGCGCCACCGACGTCGTCACCCCGGCGGCCGCCCTCGCGCGGCTGACCGCCGGGCCCACCCGCGCCGAGGTCATCGGCGGGGTGCGGACGGCACTGGCCCCGCAGGAGCTCCAGGTGGACGAGGGGCTGCCCGGCGGCATCACGTCGGTCTCGGTCACCCGCGAGTTCACCGGCATCAGCGGCGGCAACCAGTTGCTGGCCGTGGCCCAGGTCGTCTGGACGCTCACCGACCTGCCGGGCACCACCCGGGTGCGCTTCCTCCTCGACGGCGTGCCCGTCGAGGTGCCCACCGACGAGGGGCTGACCGAGGAGCCGGTCGCGCGCGACCACTACCGCTCGGTGGCTCCCGCCGGGGCCGCCGGCGACGGGAACGCCCCGCTACCCTCCCCCGGCGGCGACTGACCGTGGTCCCGCCGACGGGGCAGCCCGCCCGTGCACGACGAAGCGGAGGCGAGCGATGACCGACCCGTCCCCGGGCCCGGCACCTCCCGTGCGACGGGCACGCACCGGAGCGGCCCGGGTGGCCGTCGGCTCCGTCGCCGTGCTGGGCGTGATCGCGATCGGCTGGCTGGTGACCTGGCTGCTGGTCCGCCTGGCCCTCGTCACGATGTCGGTCATCGCCGCGCTGCTCCTGGCGGCGCTCGCCGGCCCGTTGTCGCGACTGCTCAGGCGCGCCGGTGCGCCGCCGGCGCTGGCCGCCGGCGGTGCGGTGCTCACCCTGCTCGCCATCATCGCCGGGATCAGCACGCTGGTCTGGCTGCGCACCAGCACCCGGCTGACCGATCTCGCCCCTGCTCTCGCCGTCGGGATCGACCGGGTGCGCACCTGGCTGGTCACCGGGCCCCTCTCGCTCGACCCCGACCGGGTCGCCGGCATCCGCGACACCCTGGTCACCCAGCTGGCCCAGGTGGTGCCGACGCCGGTGGCCGGCGCCCAGCTGGCCATCACCATCCTCAGCGCCCTCGTGCTCGTGCTGTTCATCGTCTTCTTCCTGATCAAGGACGGCGACGGCATGTGGGCGTGGGTGGTCGAACGGGTCCCCGCCACCCAGCGCGAGCGGGTCGACGGCGCCGGCCGGCAGGCGTGGACGACGCTGAGCTCCTACGTGCTGGGCGTGGTCGCGGTGGCAGCGATCGACGCCGTGCTGATCGGGCTCGGCCTGCTCCTGGTCGGGGTCCCGCTGTGGCTCTCCCTGACCCTGCTGACCTTCTTCGGCGCGTTCGTCCCGTACTTCGGGGCGGTCGTCAGCGGCATCGCGGCGGTGCTGGTCACGCTGGTCACGGACGGCCCGAGGGACGCCGTCATCATCCTCGTCGTGGTCCTGGTGGTTCAGCAGGTGGAGGGCAACCTGCTGCAGCCGCTGATCATGCGGCGGGCCGTGCAGGTGCACCCGGTGGTGACCATCGTGGTGATCACCGCCGGCACGCTGCTGTTCGGGATCGCCGGGGCGGTCGTCGCCGTGCCGGTCACCGCCGTCGCCCACCACGTCCTGGAGTACCTGCGCACCCACCCGGCGGCGGGCCACCCGCCGGCGGTTCCCGGTGCGCCCGACGACGGGACGGCCACATCCGGCGCGACGGCGACCGCGGCGACCGCGGCGGCGGGTGCCCAGGGATGAGCCGGACCGACCCCGTGTCCCGGGTGTGGCGGCTGGCCCGCGGCTCGCTCTGGCCGCTGCCCCTCCTCGCCGTCACCGCCGCGGTGGCCCTCGGGCTGCTGCTCCCGCTGCTGGACGAGCGCCTGGGCACCGCGAACGAGGGTTCCCCGCTGGCGTTCGTGTTCGGTGGCGGCCCGGCGGCGGCCCGCGACCTGCTGGCCGCGATCGCCGGCTCGCTGATCTCGGTGACCGGGGTGATCTTCTCGCTCACCGTCGTCGCCCTGCAGCTGGGCAGCAGCCAGTACTCCCCCCGCCTGCTGCAGACCTTCGCCACCGATCCGGTCGTGCAGGCGACCCTCGCCCAGCTCACGGGCACCTTCGTCTACGCGCTCACGGTGCTCCGGACGGTGCGCACCCCCGAGTCGACGGTCTCGGGGGAACCGGCCTTCATCCCGCGCCTGTCCATCACGCTGGCGTATCTGTTCTGCCTCGGCAGCGTGGCGGCCCTCGTCGTCTTCCTCGGCCACCTGGCGCGGTCGCTGCGCGTGGAGACCATGCTCCGCGACGTCCACGACGAGGCGGCCCAGGCCCTCCGCGACCGGCGCGAGGAGGGGACCGACGTCGCCGACGTGCTCCCCGACGGGCCCGGGACGCCGATCGAGGCGGCGCGCAGCGGCTTCGTCGTCGACGTGGACGAGGAGCGGCTCGTGTCGGCCGCCCGGGACGCCGACGTCGTGGTCGCGCTCTCCCCGAGGATGGGCGACTCGGTCGTCGCCGGCACGCCGCTGGCGCACGCGTGGGCGCGCGGCGGCGGGCCGGCCGGGGAGCGGGACGCGGTGACGGAGGCCGTCGTCGGGGCCGTGCGCCTGTCGGCCGAGCGCACCCCGGACCGGGACGCCGCGTACAGCCTCCGCAAGATCGTCGACATCGCCGGCCGGGCGCTGTCGCCCGGCATCAACGACCCGACGACGGCGGTGCACGCCCTGTCCCACGTCTCCGCGATCCTGGGGGACCTGCTGCCGCGCCGCACCACCGTGCACACCTGGCGGGACGACGACGGCGCGCTCCGGCTGGTGCTGCCCCGCTGGACGGCCGAGGAACTGCTGCGCCTCGGGCTGGAGGAACCGCTCGAGTACGCCTCGGGGCAGCCGGCCGTGCTGCGCCGGATCGCCGGGCTGCTGCACGAGCTGGCATGGCGGGTGCGCGGCCAGGACATGGACGAGACCCTGCGCGCACTGGTGGCGCGGACGGCGCGGCAGGCGCTGGAGAGCACCGCGATCGAGGAGCGCGAGACCACCGCCTGGCGGTCGGCCGTCGACGAGGCGCTCGCCGGCCGCTGGTCACCCGCCGCCGGCCTCGGTCCCCGGACGCCCGCCGCGGAGGCCGCCCAGGGCTGACGCCGAGCTGCCGAGCGGCCCGGTCAGGAGGTGATCGCCGAGTGGCCGGTCACTCCCTCGAGCGCCGAGCCGGCGCCGTACTTCTGGACCGGGATCACGCTCAGCGAACCGTCGCTCTCCAGGACCACCGCGGCGACCTCGGAGAGGTCCCCGGCGCCGGAGGAGCGGACCGCCTGGCGGATCTCGGAGATCACCACCCGCACCTCCCGCATCCGGTCCTCCAGCGGCTCGCCGTTCCGGAGCACGAGCGTGGGCTCCGAGGTGATGACCTTGCGCAGCCCCGGCCAGCGGGCAGTCAGCCACGCGACCACCCACTGCAGCAGCGCCAGCAGGCCGAGCGCCACCGCGCCCTCGGACCAGGCGACGTCGCTGCTGAGCAGGATCGTGGCCAGCGTGGAACCCAGCGCCACCGTGACGACGAGGTCGAAGGCGTTGAGCTTGGTCAGCGTCCGTTTCCCGGAGAGCCGCAGGACGAGCACCACGGTGGCGTAGGCCGCCGACCCCACCAGCAGAACCCGGAAGACATCGGACCATGCGTCGAACCACATGGGGTACCCCTACCCCTTCCGGGCCGCGGATGATGCGGCGCGGTCGTCGCCGGTTCCACCGGTCACCTTCCGGTACACCACGCGGCCGGGGCTGGCGGTCAGCCCGTGCACCAGCAGGCTGGCGGCGACCACGAGGCTGCCGGCCACCAGGACGACGGGGTCGATCCCCAGTCGCTCCGACTCCAGCGTGAGGTAGAACAGTGCCGACACCCCGATGGGCCCGAACCAGCCGAGGTAGACGGCGTCCGGCCGGGCCAGCCGCAGCGGCCGGCGGAGCAGGTAGACGATCGGCGGCCGGCGCAGCAGCAGGACCGCCACCGCGAACAGGACGCCGCTCCAGCCCAGCGCGCGCCACTCCTCCCACGGCACGATGGCCCCGAAGGCCAGGAACAGCGGCAGGACGACGAACCGGTTGACCGCCTCGTCGATCCGGACGTCGGCCGTGCGTTGCCGACCGGTGCTCACCGCGTTGAACGCGAGCCCGCAGACGAACACGGCCAGGATGCCGTCGACCCGGAGAAGGCCTCCGGCGCCGAGGACGGCGAAGGCGAGCACCACCGTGAACACCAGCTCGGGCCCGGGATCGGTCGCGCCGTGGTCGGCGCCGGAACGCAGGGCCCGGCCGCCCAGCCAGCCCAGCAGCGCACCGAGCAGGATCGCGCCGGCCACGTCCCAGAGCGACTCCAGCAGCGCCTCGCCCATCGTGGCCGGGCCGGCCAGCGCGATCGCGATCAGCACGATCGGGAACGCCAGGCCGTCGTTCGCCCCTGATTCCAGCGACAGCACCTGCCGGTCACGGCCGGGGAGGTCCTCCTCCGCGGGCGTGCCGGTGGTGACGGTGGACGCGAGCACCGGGTCGGTGGGGGTGAGCGCGGCGCCGATCAGCGCGGCCACTCCCAGGCCGACCCCCAGGGTGAGCGCGGCCAGCCCGGCGCTGACCACGGCCATGACCGGCATCACCACGGCCAGGAGCAGCAGCACCGGCCGCCAGCGGGCGCGAGCAGTGTGGAATGGGTAGCGGAGCGCGATCGACATGACCGAGATCGCGAGGAGCAGCCGGGCGGCGGTGTGCAGCCAGGCGTGGTCGTCCAGCAGCGCGGGCAGCGGCAGCACGCCCAGCACCGCCGGGCCGAGGAGGACGCCGATGAGCGCCGCCAGCAGGGGCTCGCTGACCGGCGCACGACGGATCCGCTCCGACCAGGCCGCGGCGACGAGCGCGAGGGCGCCCGCCGCCACCAGCAGCACGTCGACGGTCATCGCGGCTGCCCTTCCCGGTCGCGGTGGTTCCGCACGTGGATCAGCCCAGGCTGCTGATCAGCTCGCGACAGGCCTTCTCGCAGCGCCGGCACGCCTCGGCGCACACGCGGCAGTGCTCGTGCATGTCGGCGTGGCTGGCGCACTCGTCACCGCACGACTTGCACGCGGCGGCGCACGCCTCGAGGACCGCGCGGGTCAGGTTGGCGTCGTAGCCGGTGTGCCGCGAGAGCACCCGCCCGGTCGTGTCGCAGATGTCGGCGCAGTCGGTGTTGGTGCGGATGCACTTCGTCAGCTCGGCGACCATGTCCTCGCTGAGGCAGGCGTCGGCACAGGCGGTGCAGGCCTGGGCGCACTCGAAGCAGGCCTCGATGCATTCGAGGAGCTTCGCCTTGTCCACTCCGCCGAGGTCCTTCGGGTAGGTGTCGAGCATCTGGGAGGCGACGGTCACGGGGTTCTCCTTCGACGGATCGGCCCGGTCCGCGGTCGCGGCCGGGGTCTGGCACGAAGCCCCTACCCCGGCCGCTCGCCCCGGTACACGACCGATTTCGTCGACCACCCACCCGATGAACGAACGGGTCAACGCCCCGGCGAGACCGGGGCGGCCGGGTCAGCCCGCCGCTGCAGGACGAAGTCGTAGCGGGACTCCAGCCACGGCACGTCGATCGAGCCGCCGTCGGGCGTGGTCCCCGGTTCACGGGGCTCGAACGACGTCACCAGCTCCTGCTTGGTACCGAACACGACGTCGCTGTCCAGGTACTCCGCCCCCTCCTGGAACAGGTGGGTGATGAGCGGCTCGAAGCCGGGCACGTTGATCAGGAAGTGGATGTGCGCCGGCCGGAAGTGGCTGATCCCGGTGCGGGCCACGAGGTCGCCGACCGGTCCGTCCATCGGGATCGTGTAGCCCAGCGGCGCGATGGTGCGCACGCAGTACTCGCCGTTCTCACCGGTCGTGTACTTCGCCCGCAGCCGCGCCTCGTCGATGTCGGGGATCTGCGACTCGTAGGCGCCCTCGGTGTCGGCCTGCCAGACGTCGAGGACGGCCCCGGTCACCGGGGTGCCGTCGAGGTCGGTCACCCGGCCGTGCAGGAACAGCGGCGTCCCGGCCAGCCCCTCGGACATGTCCTCGGCGTAGCCGAGCTCGGGCGAGCCCTCGATGTGGAAGGGCCCCAGGACGGTGGCCGGCGTCGCCCGCGGGTCGAACCGGTGGTTCATCTGGACGACGAGCATCGACAGCCCCAGCACGTCGGAGGCGAGGATGAACTCCTCCCGCTTCTCGGTGCTGATCTGGCCGGTGCGGGTGAGCCACTGCATCGCGGCCATCCACTCGGCCTCGGTCAGCCGCACCTCGCGGGCGAAGTCGTGCAGGTGCCGCACGAGCGCGGTCATGACCTCGGCCAGGCGCGGATCGCGGGCGGTGGCCCAGCGCTCGACCGCCAGGTCGGTGATGTTCTCCTCGGTGACCAGCTGCACGGTGTCCTCCTGCCGTCCGCGCGGCCGGTGGACCGGCCGCGCATCCTCCTCCCCCGCGGCTCCCGCGGGGGCCCTGCTCGGCTAGGGCGTCAGCACCAGCCGGACGCCGGGGTCGCCGGTGGCCTGACGGCGCCAGGCAGCGGCGACGTCGGCCAGCGGGACCTGCTCGTGGGCGACGGCCAGGCGGCCCGCGGCGGCCTCCCGGGCGATGGCGGTGACCGCCTCCGCACGCTCGGCCGGGGTCAGCGCGTTGTTCGTGTAGCCGAGCACCGACAGGGACTTCCCCCGCAGCACCGCGGAGGAGAAGTCCGCGACGTCCCCCGAGGCCCCGCCGAGGTTGACCAGCCGCCCCCCGGCCGAGAGGGCCCGGGCGGCGGCCGTGGCAGCCGGCCCGAAGACCGGGTCGACGACGAGATCCAGGCGTCCCCCGGCGGCATCGGCGAACCGGGCGGCCAGCGCGTCGGTGTCGCCGTCGGTCGCGACCACCGCGTCCGCGCCGGCGGCCAGGGCGCGCTCCCGCGCCGCCACCGAACGCGCGGCCGCGACCACCCGTCCGGCGCCGAAGGACCGGGCCGCGCCCACCGCGGCCTGGCCCACGGCGCCGCCGGCACCGAGGACGAGCACGTGCTCGCCGGGCCGCAGCCCACCGCGCCAGGTGAGCGACATCCACGCCGCGACGGCGGAGAGGCCGAGAGCGGCCAGCGCGGCGTCCGGCACCCCGGTGGTGAGCGGCACGAGGTCCTCGGTCCGGACGGCGCAGCGCTGCGCCAGGCTGCCGTCGCCGGGTGCCATGCCGGCCTGCGTGGCGAACCAGACGCGGGTCCCGGGATCGAGGTCGTCGGAGCTCTCGACCACGCCGACGCCCTGGACGCCGGGGACGTAGGGCACCGCGGGCCGGCCGAAGTAGGAGGTGCCCGAGGCGCAGAGCAGGTCCAGCGGCACCAACGGGGCGGCGGTCACCCGCACCACGGCCGCGCCCGGTCCCGGCACCGGATCGGGGTGCTCCCCGTACTCCGGGAACTCGCCCGGCGTGTGCAGCACGGCGGCGCGCATACCGGCCTCAGCCCCGCGCGCCGTCGCCGGCGCCGGGCAGCGCCTCGGGGACGAACGGGTCGGGATCCACCGGCCGGTTGTGCAGGTCGACCGAGAGGAAGACGTCGTTGGCGACCGGGTGCCGCAGCTCCTCGGCGAGCTGGCCGATCAGCCCGGCGGTGCGGGCCAGCAGCGCGAAGCCGCGCAGCAGCTCCAGCGGCAGGCCGAGGTCGGCCAGCGCGGCGCCGCACACCCCGGCGCCGTTGAGCGGCAGCTGCCTGCCCAGCACCTGGGCGTGCACCCGGCCGATCGCGGCGAACAGCGACAGGTGCGGTCCGACCAGGTTCTCCTCGGCGGCGATCCGGAACAGCCGGGGGGTGCGCGGGTCGCCCTGCTTGTGCACGTGGTGGCCCAGCCCCGGCACGAAGCGGCCGGCGGCGCGCTGGGCGGCGACCGTCTCCAGGGCCAGCGCGTCCCAGCCGGCGTCGTCGGTCGGCAGGGCGCCGTCCACCGCCGTGAGCACCTCGTGCAGGAAGCGGCCGCAGTCCTCGGTGACACCGAGGAACCGCGAGCCCCCACCGAGCAGCCCGGCGGCGAGCGCGCCCTGGACCGAGTCCGGCGCCGACAGGTAGGTCAGCCGCGTGACGATCGCGGTCGGGGTGAAGCCGTGGTCGGCGAGCGCGGCGAGCACCGCTTCGAACACCCTCGTCTCGCCGCGGGACGGCCGGCGCTGGGTGGCCAGCCAGAAGGCCAGCTCCCCGAAGCCGACGGTGCCCATGACGTCCTCGGCCAGGTCGGTGCCGAGCAGGGTGATCGACTCGAGGCTGGAGGCGCCCAGCGCCGTCGGGTACTCCGGCGCGGTCATCGCGTCCCCTCCTCCGGCTCGGCCAGCCACCGCCGGATCTCCGCGCCGTGCTCGTCCAGATCGGGCGGCGGCAGCCGGTAGGCCGGCGGCGTCGCGGAGAAGGTGATCGGGTTGCGCACCGACGGGACGGCGGCCGCCCCCTCCCCTACCGTGACGACCGGGTCGAGACCGACCTCCTCGGCGAAGGCGACGCCCTGGTCGATGGTGTTGATGGGCCCGCAGGGCACACCCGCGCCGATGATGTCGCGGAACCACTCCTGCTTGCTGCGGGTGCGCAGCCGCTCCACCAGCAGCGGGCGCAGCTCGTCGCGGTTGGCGGTGCGGTCCTCGTTCCGGCTGAACCGCGGGTCGTCGGCCAGCTCCGGCACCCCGAGCACCTCCACCAGCCGGCGGAACTGCCCGTTGTTGCCGGCCGTGACGATCAGGTCGCCGTCGGCGCACGGCAGCGGCTCGTAGGGGAACAGGCTGGGGTGGCTGTTGCCCATCCGGAAGGGGACGACCTCACCGGTCACGTAGGCGCTGGTCTGGTTGACCAGGCCCGACAGCGCCGAGGAGAGCAGGTTGACCTCGACGTGCTGGCCCTGCCCGGTGGCGTGCCGGTGGTTGACCGCCGACAGCACGCCGATCGTCGCGTGCAGGCCCGCCATGACGTCGAACAGGGCGACCCCGGCCCGGTACGGCGAGCCGTCGGGGTCACCGGTGAGGCTCATGAACCCCGAGATGGCCTGCACGATGAGGTCGTAGCCCGGCAGCGGTGCACCCTTCGGCCCGCTGCCGAAGCCGCTGATCGAGGCGTACACGACCCCCGGGTTGGTCGCGGACACCGTCTCGTAGTCGAGGCCGAAGCGGGCCAGCCCACCGGGCTTGAAGTTCTCGACCAGGACGTCGGCGCGGCGGGCCAGTTCCCGTGCCGCGTCGGCGTCGGCGGGGTCCTTCAGGTCCAGCGCAACCGAGCGCTTGTTGCGGTTGACACCCATGTAGTACGTGGACACGCCCTCGCGCACGGGCGGCTGCCAGGTACGGGTGTCGTCGCCCGACGGCCCCTCGACCTTCACGACCTCGGCGCCGAGGTCGGCGAGCAGCATGGTGGCGTACGGGCCGGCCAGGATCCGCGAGAAGTCGGCCACGAGGAGCCCGGCGAGCGGGCCGGGGGTCGCCGTCCCCGCTGCGGTCCGCTCGGTCTCGTCAGCGCTCATCAGCGGTCCGCCACTCCTTCGGATCGAGCAGATGCGGACGGCTGTCCGCAGCGACTGCCGAAGTCTCCGACGCCCCTCCCGGCCTGTCAACCGGTGGACTGGACTGGTCGATACCGCTCGGATCGTCCGGTTGACACACGCATGCCCCGCAGGCCATGGTGACCTGCGTCGCACGTGCCGTCCGTAGCGCGGACAGGCGTCCGACGACCTGACGACGAGGTCCAGAGGAGACGATGATGCAGTCCGAGCCCACTCCGGTGCCCGGCCGGCCGGTGGTCCTGCGCGGCGGGACCGTGCTGACCATGGACGACTCGTGCACCGTGCTCGACGGCGCGGACGTGCTCGTGGTCGGTGACCGCGTCGCCGCCGTCGGCACCGGCCTGGACGTGCCCGAGGGCACCCAGGAGATCGACGCCCGAGGCGGCATCGTGATGCCGGGGATGATCGACACCCACCGCCACATGTGGCAGACGGCCATGCGGGGGTACGGCGCGGACTGGACGCTGACGCAGTACTTCGTCTGGTACTACCTCGAGCACGGGAAGAAATTCCGGCCAGAGGACGTCGCGGCCGGCAACCGGCTCTCGGCGCTGGAGGCGCTCGAGGCCGGCGTCACCACCACCGTCGACTGGTCGCACGGGCTGCAGACCGTCGACCACGCCGAGGCCGCCGTCGAGGCGCTGCGCTCGGTGCCCGGCCGGTACGTGCTCGCCTACGGCAACATCCAGGCCGCGCCGTGGGAGTGGACCGCCGACCCCGCCGTCCGCGGTTTCCTGGAGCGGCACCGCGACGCTGCCGACGACATGCTCGGCCTGCAGCTGGCCTTCGACGTCACCGGCGACCCCGGCTTCCCCGAGAGGGCCGCGTTCGAGGTGGCCCGGGAGCTCGGCCTGCCGGTCACCACGCACGCCGGCGTCTGGGGCGCGACCAACGACGACGGCATCCGCCTGATGCACGAGAACGGCTTCATGACGCCGGAGACCGTGTACGTGCACGCGGCGACCCTGTCCCCCGACTCCTACCACCGGATCGCCGCCACCGGCGGGTCGATCTCGGTGAGCACGGAGTCCGAGCAGAGCGCCGGCCAGGGCTACCCGCCCACCTGGCAGGTGCGTTCGCACGGCATCCCGGTCTCGCTGTCGATGGACACCAGCGTCTGGTGGAGCGGCGACCTGTTCTCCGCGATGCGCACCACCCTCGGCGCCGACCGTTCCCGCGAGCACTTCGAGGCGCACCTGACGGGCGACACGGTCACCCACCTGCAGCTGCGGGCGAAGGACGTCGTCCAGTGGGCCACCCGCGGTGGGGCGCTGGCGCTCGGCCGCGACGACCTCGGCAGCCTGCGGCCGGGGATGAAGGCGGACGTCGTCCTGATCAAGAACGACGCCTCGCCGGTCTCCTTCCCGCTGCTCAACCCGTTCGGGCACGTCGCCTTCCAGGCGCAGCGCGGGGACGTGCACACCGTGCTGGTCGACGGCCGGGTCGTGAAGCACGCGCACGCGCTGGTCGACGTCGACCTCGCCGCGGTCCGGCGGGAGGTCGACGCGACGGTCGAGCACCTGCGGTCCGCGATGGGCGAGGAGGCGTGGGCGGGCGGCATGTACCCCGATCTCCCCGACACCGAGGTGCTCGACAACCCGTACCAGTACACCGACTACAAGTCGCACGGCACCCACGCCGCCCGCGAGCCGCTGTTCGACGAGCACATGGCCACCGAGCGTCCGGCCGGCGAGCAGCCGACCAGCCACCACTGAGCCGTCGAGATCGGCGGCCCCGCACGATGCCCCGGCGGCAGGGCGCGGGGCCGCCGGTCTCACCGGCGAACCGAGGGAAGGACGACGGCACATGGCAGGGCGCGGGAGCGGACCCGACTTCGTCGAGGCGCTCGCACGGGGGCTCGACGTCCTCGCGTGCTTCGACCGGGCGCACCCCAGCATGTCGCTCACGGAGGTGGCCTCGGCGGCGGGCCTGGCGCGCCCCACCGCACGGCGGCTGCTGCTGACCCTCGTGGAGCTCGGCTTCGTCCGGTCCTCGGGCGGCGCGTTCTCGCTGACCCCGAAGGTGCTCTCGCTCGGGATGGCCTACGTCGGCGCGCTCGGCCTGTGGGACATCGCCCGGCCGCACCTCGAGGCCCTCGTCGCCCGCACCGGGGAGTCGTCGTCGATGGCCCAGCTCGACGGCTCCGACATCGTCTACGTCGCCCGGGTGTCGGTGCCGAAGCTGATCGCGCTCCGGGTCGACATCGGCACCCGCTTCCCCGCCACCCAGACCTCCCAGGGCAAGGTGCTGCTCGCCGCGCTCTCCCCCGACGAGCTGACCGCCACCCTCGCCGAGCGCAGCCGGGCCGGCCTCCCCCCGATGATCGGCCGACCGCCCGAGCAGCTTCGGGCCGAGCTGACCGAGGTCCGCGCCCGAGGCTGGGCGCTCGCCGACGAGGAGCTGGCCCCCGGCGTGCGGTCGGTGGCGGTGCCCGTGCGCGACGGCGCCGGCGTGGTCCGTGCGGCGATGAACGTGACCGTGCACGCGGCCGAGACCTCCGCCGAGCGGCTGCTGCGTGACCACCTCCCGCTGCTGCTGCGGACGGCGGGTGACGTCAGCGCCGAGTGGGCGATGTGGCAGTCCCGCCCGCATGTGGAGATCTCCCCGGACCGGTCCGCGGGCGACGCCGCCGGCTGAGCTCCAGGTCCCGCCGGCCGGGCTACGCGGCGATCAGCCTTCCTGATCGTCGGGCCACCTCCCTCACCGCCGAACGCGAGGGAGGACCCCTCCAGGCGAGGGAGGACCACCGATGATCAGGTGAGCTGATCCTCGATGTAGGGCGTGTGCGAGGGTGCCGGTCGTGACCGCCGTCCTCTCCATCCAGTCGCACGTCGCCTTCGGCCACGTGGGCAACAGCTCCGCCGTGTTCCCCCTTCAGCGCCTCGGGATCGAGGTGTGGCCGGTGCACACGGTGCAGTTCTCCAACCACACCGGCTACGGGGAGTGGCGCGGCCGGGTCTACGACGGTCAGTCGGTCGACGAGCTCGTGCAGGGCATCGCCGAGCGGGGTGCCCTCGCCGGCTGCGACGCCGTGCTGTCCGGCTACCTCGGCTCGGCCGACATCGGCCACGCCGTCGTCGGTGCGGTGGCCCGGGTGCGGGCGGCCAACCCCGACGCGGTCTACGCCTGCGATCCGGTGATCGGCGACGTCGGCCGTGGCGTGTTCGTCCGGCCGGGCATCGCGGAGTTCATGCGCGACGTCGCCGTCCCGGCCGCCGATCTCGTGACGCCCAACCACTACGAGCTGGACCTGCTCTCCGGCGTCGCCACCCGCTCGCTGACCTCGGTGAAGGACGCCGTCGCGGGTGTGCAAGCCCTGGGCCCGCGGGTCGTGCTCACCACGTCGCTGGTCGCCGAGGACACCCCCGACGACGCGGTGGACCTGCTCGCCTCGGAGGGTGGCCGGCACTTCCTCGTCCGCACCCCGCGACTGGGCGTGTCGGTCAACGGCGCCGGCGACGCCATCGCGGCCCTGTTCCTGGCCCACTGGCTCGCGACCCGGTCCGCCGGCGAGGCGCTGGGGCGGGCGGCGGCCTCGGTCTTCGGCCTCCTGCAGCGCACCGAGGACGCCCGGTCCCGGGAGATCCTGCTGGTGGCCGCGCAGGACGAGATCGTGGCGCCGAGCCGCACGTTCGAGGTCACCGAGATCTGACCGGCCGGTCCGGCGGTCCGGCGGGCCGACGGCGGGCCGTCAGGTCTTGCTCTTGCCCCGGGCGCTGGAGTGCTCGTGCCGGTCGTCGCCGTGGGGGTGGGTCTCGATCTGCTTGGACGCCCCGGTGGTGACACCGGCGGCGCTGGGGGCGACCCCCTGCTTCTTGGCCTCGCGGACGGCGGCCTTCTGGGCTTCCTGGTCGTTGTTCTTCGCCATGCGGCTGTGGCTACCCGTCGTCGCCGGGACAGACACCCGCCGATCGGCACGTCGTGCCGCATGCCTCGGCCCGGGGCCGGCCGCGTCGCCGGCCTAGTGGTCGGCGAGGGTCGCCTCGATCCGGGTGATCGTCGGCTCCTCCACCGGCAGGTGCGGCAGCACCACCGGCACCTCCTCGGGCTCGAGCCCGGCGTCCCCCAGCGCCGCGAGCAGCAGATCCGCCTCGTCCGGGGGCACCGGAACCGTGCAGCCGGAGTCGTCCAGCGCCGCCCGCGCCAGGAACAGCGCGCCGGCCAGGCTGTCGTCGGGTTGCGGGGCCGGTGCGGACACGGCCGCGCGGGTGGTCGCCTCGGCCGCCCGCACCAGGGACAGCGGCAGCCCCTCGGCCTCCACCTCGATCAGCGGGACGTCGCGCAGCGCGGCCAGGACGAAGTGCTCGGCGTCGATGCGCAGCGGCGCCTCCCAGCCGCCGGCGCGCACCACGTCGGCCACGTCGACCGGGTCCTCGCCCAGGTCGTCGGCGAGCTCGGCCCAGTCCGCGGGACGGGTCGCCCGTGCCCGTTCCCCGGTCAGCCGGCACGTCTCGGCCGCGAAAGGCACGAGCACCTCCTCGTCGAACCGCTCGGCCTCGAGCCGGCCGTCCGGACCGATCATGTTGAGGGCGTCCTGGAAGCTGCCGGGGCGGGCGTCCTCCAGGTCCAGCCGGCCGTCCTCGGCGCCGAGCGGCTGCCCGTTGGCGGCGCGCTCCCCCACCGTCAGGCCGCTGGGCGCCACGCGGCCGGAGCGGCGCCGGTAGTGCGGGCGGTCGGAGAGGCCGACGGCCCACGCGCAGCTCTCGGCGATCAGCGCGGCCCCGCGTTCCCGGAGCACCTCGCGGGTGAGCAGTCCCATCCAGTCGACGTCGAACACACCGACCACTGTCCCTGCCGCGGCCCCTCCCGGCCAGGACGGCCGGGAGGGGCGCCGGATCACTCTGCCGCGGCCCCGGCGGTGCTGCCCTTCGCCTGCTCGCTGCTCGGGCCGCCGACCCACACCGTCTTGGCGTTCATGAACTCGCGCATGCCCACCTCGGTCAGCTCCCGGCCGTAGCCGCTCTGCTTGATCCCGCCGAACGGCAGCTCCGGGTAGCTGGCGGTCATCCCGTTGACGAAAGCCATGCCGGAGGCGATGTCACGGACGAACTGCGCCCGCTCGTCCTCGTCCTCGCTCCACAGGTTGGAGCCCAGCCCGTAGACGTGGCTGTTGGCGATCTCGATCGCCTCGTCCAGCGAGTCGACGGTGTACAGGGCGGCGACCGGCCCGAACACCTCCTCGCCGTGCACCTTCATCTCCGGGGTCACGCCGGTGATGAGCGTCGGCTCGTAGAACCAGCCCGCCCGGCCCACCCGCCTGCCCCCGACCACCACGGTCGCCCCCTTGCTCCGGGCGTCCTCGACGTACTCCTCGACGTCCTGCAGGCCGGACTCGGTGGCCAGCGGGCCGATCTGGGTGCCCTCCTCCATCGGATCCCCGACGGTGAGCGCGCCGATCTTCTCGGCGAACAGCCGGGTGAACTCCTCGGCCACGTCGCGGTGCACGAAGAACCGCTTGGCCGCGATGCAGCTCTGCCCGTTGTTCTGGTTGCGCGCGGTGGTCGCCACCTCGGCGGCGGTGTCCAGGTGGGCCGACGGCATCACGATGAACGGGTCGGACCCGCCGAGCTCCAGCACCGTCTTCTTCAGCGCGTCCCCGGCGACGGCGGCGACGGACTGCCCGGCCGGGCCGCTGCCGGTCAGGGTCGCGGCCACGACGCGGTCGTCGCGCAGCACCCGCTCGACCGAGCCCGAGCCGATGAGCAGGGTCTGGAAGACGTCGTCGGGGAAGCCTGCCTTCCGGAACACCTCCTCCAGGTACAGCGCCGTCTGCGGCACGTTGCTGGCGTGCTTGAGCAGGCCGACGTTGCCGGCCATGAGGGCCGGGGCGGCGAACCGCATCGCCTGCCAGAGCGGGAAGTTCCACGGCATGACCGCCAGGACGACGCCCAGCGGCTGGTGCACGACGTAGGCCCGCTGGGCACCCACCGCCGCGGCGTCCTTCTCCTCGGGCTCGAGGAGCGCCGGCCCGTGCTCGGCGTACCAGCGCAGCGCCTTGGCGCACTTGCCCACCTCGGCCTTGGCCGAGGCCAGCGTCTTGCCCATCTCGGTGGTCATGAGCTCGGCGACCGCGTCGGTGTCGGCCTCCAGGACGTCGGCGGCTGCAGACAGCCAGCCGGCGCGCTCCTGCGCGGACGTGAGCCGGTAGCGCGCGAACGCCTGGGCGGCCCGCGCGATCTTCTCCTCGAGCGCCTCGTCGGTCAGCGGCTCGTAGGTCTTGAGCGTCTCGCCGGTGGCGGGGTTGATCGTGGCGATGGCCATGGTGTTCTCCCTCCTGGTGCAGGTCACCTGCCCGACCGCGCGCCGCCGAAACCGGCGGGACGGCCGGTCTGGAACGCTCATCCTGACCGGTCCGGACGCCCGCTCGAACGGGGCCGGGCTGACCGACGGCGCGCCCTGGCCTACCGTGGAGTTGCACCACGGACATCGGGGCGACATGGGGCAGGGGCCACACGTGAACTGGACGGCTACGGGCGGGGCGGGACATCCCGCTGCCGAGGCCTTTCCGCACGACGCCCTGCTCTACGACACCCCCGAGCAGCTGGTCGCCACGGCGGCGCCGTTCCTGCGCGACGGCCTGGCCGAAGGGGACGCCGCGGTCGTGGTCACCCGCCCGGAGAACGCCGCCGCCCTGCGGGACGCCCTCGACGACGACCCCCGCCTCCACGTCGTGGACCCGGGCGAGCTGTACCGGAACCGCACGCCGGGGGCCATCACGGCTGTCCGCCGGCTCGCCGAGCAGCACACGGCCGCCGGGGCGAAGCGGGTCCGCGTCCTCGGCGAGATCGAGCAGGGCCCGGACGAGCGGGGCTGGCTCGAGTGGGAGCGCTACGAGTCGGTGATCAACGAGGCGCTCGCCGGCTGGAACCTGTGGGGGATCTGCGCCGTCGACACCGTGCGCGTCCCGCAGCCGGTGGTCGAGTCCGCCCTCCGGACCCACCGGCAGGTCGTGACCCCGGCCAGCCGCACGCCCAGCCCCGCGTTCACCCCGCCTGAGCAGCTGCTGCGCGGCCTGCCGGTCCCGCGCGAGCCCCTCGAGGACACCCACCCCCGGCTGGAGGCGGCCGACGTCGCCGACTTCATCGGGTTGCGGCACGCCGTCGCCGCCGAGCTGGCGGGCCTGCCGGCCCCGGCGGACCTGGTCGAGGACTTCCTCCTCGCCGTCGACGAGATGACCTCCAACGCCGTCCGGCACGGACAGCCGCCGGTCCGCCTGCGGCTCTGGACGTCGCCCGACCGCATCGTGTGCACGATCGCCGACGGCGGCCCCGGCTGGGACGACCCCTTCGCCGGCTACGGCCCGGCCCACGGCGAGGACCTCTCCCGCGGCGGCATGGGCCTGTGGCTGGCCCGGCAGCTGTGCGACCACGTCGACATCTCCGGCGGCGTCCACCACCCCGGCGACGGCGGGGTCAGCGTCCGGCTCACCACGTTCCTCCGCTGACGCCGGGCGACGATCGCGCCCGGAGGTTTCCGTCCAGTGGGTGACCGAGGCCCACGGCACGGGTCCGCGCCGCAATACTGAGGCCTGCAGCCGGCGAGCGATGGGAGCAGCGTGGTGGATCGGGCGCGCACGGACCAGGGGGCGGCCCCCGCTCCGACCGAGCGGAGGGGCTGAGCCGTGGACAAGGTCGTGAGCACCGCCCGCGAGGCGGTCGCGGACATCCCCGCGGGGTCGGTGCTGGCCGTGGGCGGGTTCGGGCTCTGCGGAGTGCCGATCCGGCTGATCGACGCGCTGCTGGAACAGGGCGCCGACGGGCTGACCACCATCTCCAACAACTGCGGCGTCGACGACCAGGCGCTGGGCGTGCTGCTCTACGCCGGCCGGATCGCCAGGACGATCTCCTCGTTCGTCGGCGGCAACAAGGAGCTGGCCCGCCTCTACCTGTCCGGGCAGCTGGAGGTGGAGCTGACCCCGCAGGGCACCCTGGCCGAGCGGCTGCGCGCCGGCGGCACCGGCATCCCGGCGTTCTACACCCCCACTGGGGTGGGCACGCTGGTGGCCGACGGCGGGATCCCGATCCGCTACGACGCCGACGGGAACGTGGTGGAGGTGTCCCGGCCGAAGGAGGTGCGGGAGTTCGACGGCCAGCAGTACGTGCTGGAGACCGCGCTGCGCGCGGACTACGGACTGGTCCGCGCCGCGGTCGGTGACCGGCACGGCAACCTGGTCTTCCACGAGTCCGCGGCCAACTTCAACCCGCTGGCCGGCATGGCCGCCCGGGTGACCATCGCCGAGGTCGAGGAGCTGGTCGAACCGGGCGAGATCACGCCCGAGCACGTGCACCTGCCCGGGGTGTTCGTCGACCGCGTCGTGCACGTCGGTCCCGAGGGCAAGGGGATCGAGAAGCGCACCACCCGGCCGCGCGCCCAGGCACAGCTCGACGCCCCCGCCGCCGCCGGCGACGAGGGACCGACCGACCCGACCTTCGGAGGACAGGCCTGATGGCGCTGACCCGTGAGCAGCTGGCCGCCCGCGTCGCCCTCGAGCTGGAGGACGGCCAGTACGTGAACCTCGGCATCGGGATGCCGACGCTGGTGCCCAACTACGTGCCCGACGGGGTGCACGTGGTGCTGCACTCGGAGAACGGGGTGCTCGGCGTCGGGCCCTACCCGTTCGAGGGCGAGGAGGACGCCGACCTGATCAACGCCGGCAAGGAGACCGTCACCGTCCTGCCCGGCGCCAGCTTCTTCGACTCCGCGCTGTCCTTCGGCATGATCCGCGGCAAGCACCTCGACGTCGCCATCCTCGGCGCCATGCAGGTCAACACCCGCGGTGACCTGGCCAACTGGCTGATCCCCGGCAAGATGGTCAACGGCATGGGCGGGGCGATGGACCTGGTCCACGGCGCCCGCCGCGTGATCATCATGATGGAGCACAGCGCCCGCGACGGGTCCCCCAAGATCGTCGCCGAGTGCACCCTCCCGCTGACCGGCAAGGCCTGCGTCGACCGCGTCATCACCGACCTCGCGGTCATCGACGTCACCCCCGGCGGGCTGGTGCTGCGCGAGACCGCTCCCGGCGTCACCGTCGAGCAGGTCACCGCCGCCACCGGCGCACCGCTCACCCTCGCCGACGACGTCCGCGAGATGCCCCTCCCCGCCACCGTCTGAGCCGCGCTCCCGGGTCGATCATCGCCTGCGGGCACGCTCCGCCGGCGTGTCCTCCCGTGTTCCGCGCACGGCGACGACGATCAACCCGCGGAGAGTGCGCGGGAGATGCCGCGCGCGGCGGCGCGCACCCCGGGCGTCATGGCGCGGACGGCGGCCGGCGAGCTGCCGCGGACGACGATCGACAGCGCCGCCACCACGCTGCCGCGCACCTCGATCGGTGCGGCCACGGACACCGCGTCGGTGGTGACCTGCCGGTCGCTCACGGCCACGCCGGTGCGCCGGACCTCGGCGAGCACCCGTCGCAGCTGGAGCGGATCGGTGACCGTGTGCGGGGTGTACCGGCGCAGCGGGCCGGCGAGCACGCGCTCCTGCACGTCGGCCGGCGCGTGGGCGAGGAGGACCAGCCCGACGCCGGTGGGCGGCAGTGCGAAGCGGCCCCCCACCTGCGTGAGGACGGCGACGGCGTCCCGTGCGGCGAAGCGCTCCACGAACACGACCTCGACGTCGTCCCGGACGGCCAGCTGCACGTTCTCGTGGGTGACCTCGTAGAGGTCCTCCATGAACGGCAGGGCCGCTTCGCGGAGGCCCAGCCCGCGGGGCGCGAGCGCGCCGAGCTCCCAGATGCGCAGCCCGATGCGGTAACGGCCGTCGTCGGCGCGCTCGAGCGCGCCCCAGGCGCACAGCTCCCCCACCAGCCGGTGCGCGGTCGACAACGGCACGCCGACGAGGCGGGAGATCTCGGACAGCGTCAGCGCCGACCGCTCCCGGGAGAACGAGCCCAGGACGGCGAGCAGCTTGCCCCCCGCGGTGCGCGTCGCGCTCAGAGCTCGAGCACCAGCTTCGGGCAGGCCGCCCGGGACACGCAGATGAACATCGTGTCGTTCGCCGCCTGCTCGGCCGGCGTCAGCAGCGAGTCCCGGTGGTCCACCTCCCCGGAGAGCACCGTCGTCTCGCACGTCCCGCACGTCCCCTCCTGACACGAGGACAGCACGCCCACCCCGGCCTCCTCGACCACCTCGAGGACGGACTTCTCGGGGGGCACGGTGAGCGCCAGCCCGCTCACGGCGAGCTCCACCTCGAAGGCGCCGGTGAGCACCGGTTCGCCGACGTCCTTGGGGGCGAAGCGCTCGAGGTGCAGGGCCCCCTCGGGCCACTGCTGGCAGTGCTGCTCGACGGCGGTCAGCAGGGGTTCCGGGCCGCAGCAGTAGACCAGCGTGCCGGGACGCGGGTCGGCGAGCAGCGTGTCGAGGTCGATCAGCCCGACCTCGTCCTGCGGATGGAGGGTGACCCGCGTGCCGGTCGCGTCCTCCAGCGCCTCCAGGAACGCCATCGACCGCCTGCTGCGGCCGCCGTAGTGCAGCTCCCACTCGGCGCCGGCCGCGTCGGCGGCGTCGATCATCGGCAGGATCGGGGTGATCCCGATGCCGCCGGCGACGAACACGTACCGCGGCGCGGGGACGAGCGGGAAGTGGTTCCGCGGCCCCCGCACGTCCACCTCGGACCCCTCGACGAGGGCGTCGTGCACGTGCGCGGACCCGCCGCGGCCCCCCGGCTCGCGCAGGACGGCGATCCGCCACACCGACCGGTCGCGGGCGTCGCCGCACAGCGAGTACTGGCGGGTGAGCCCGCCGGGCAGCCGCAGGTCGACGTGCGCGCCGGCCGACCACGCGGGCAGGTGGCCTCCCGCGGGATCGCGCAGCTCGAGGACGACGACGCCTTCCGCGCCGGTCGTCCGCCGGCCGACCCGCAGCCGCAGGTCCACCTCGTCGTGGGTGCTGTGCACCGGGTCGGGCTCCTTCTCTCAGGCGGGGACGGGGGTGCGGGAGCGCTCCCGCGCGCGCAGGACCGCGGGATCGGTCACCACGTGGGCGGGCGGCGGCGGGAGGTCGGCGGGGAGGACGGGCCCGCCCGGCCCACCGGCGGGGTGGTCGGGATGGGCCAGCAGCCACTCCCACATCTGCACCGGGTCCTCCGCCTCGGTCTCGGCGCCGCAGTGGCACCGCCCGCGCAGCCGGTCCGACCCCGGGAGCCAGTTGACCCGGAGCACCCGCTCGCCCTCGAGCACCTGCCGGGGCGGAGGGAGGGACATGCCGGCGCTCACCGGCCGGCCCCGGCGGAGGCCGGGGTGGCGGGAGCGGCGGCGGAGCCGTCCGCCTCGGCGGCCATCCGGGCGATGATCCGCCGGGCGGCCAGTCCGCCGGTGTCGATGTTGATCGACAGCTCCTGGTAGCCGTCGGCCTCGCCGGCGAGCACCTGCTCGAGCACGTCGAGGGCGACGACGTCCTGCAGGACGACGGTGCGGTTGTTCTCGGCCAGGAAGTCCGACACCCCCTGGTCGTCCAGGGCGAAGTCGCGCGCGACGGCCCAGAAGTCGTGCGTGGAGTTCTCCGTCTCCGGCGTGATCGCGTAGACCACCTCGACGTGGAAGGCGTCGGGGTCGGCGCCGTCGTCGTTCGGCAGGACGCCGACCGGCGCGATCCGGCTGTGCAGCTTGTACAGGCACGGCGGGGTGAACTCGATGTCCTGCCAGCGGGTGATCCGCCCCTCGATGCCGGTGCTCTTCGAGTAGAAGGGCGGACAGGCGGCGTCGGCCATGTGCCGGCTGACGTAGACGATCCCGGCCTCGTCGTCGACCTCCGTGGTGATCGGCGTCTCGGCCACCTCGGGGGTGCCGATGTACCCGCCGTGCAGGTAGGTCTCGTGGGAGAGGTCCATGAGGTTGTCCACCAGGAGGCTGGCGCGGGCGGCGAGCGGCTCCATGCCCGAGACCGTCGTCCAGCCCTCCATGTCCAGCCAGGGCGCGCGCGGGATCCGGGTGCTCCCCGCCCGGTCGGGGTCGCCGATGAACACCCAGACGAAGCTGTCCTGCTCGACGACGGGGTAGCTCTTCAGCCGCGCGGTCCGCGGCACGCGGGTCTGGCCGGGCACGGCGACGCAGACGCCGTCGGCGCCGTAGGTGAAGCCGTGGTAACCGCAGACCACCGTGTCGCCGACCAGGTGGCTGGGCGCCTCCGACAGCGGGAACCGGCGGTGCACGCACCGGTCGCTCATCGCGGTCACCTCCCCCGCCTCGGTGCGCCAGAACAGGATCGACTCGCCGCAGATGGCGCGGCTGAACAGCTCCCGCCCGACCTCGCGCCCGTAGGCGGCCACGTACCACTGGTTGCGCACGATCGACGTCATCCGTCCTGCTCCTCCTCGTTCGGGTCTGCCACGAGCGTGACCGCCGTCACCCCTCGTCCGGTACCGCCCTTCCGTCACGCGGAAGGCTCGTCCCTGACGGGGACCGGGCCACGGGGTTCCGGGCACGAGGGGAGCCCGCCCGCCGCGTGCCCGGGGGACCCCCGGGAGCGGGCGCGGGGTCCGTCACTCGTCCGGGAGCAGACCGTCCAGGTCGGCCTCGTCCTCGAGCAGGCCGTCCTGGACCATCAGCTCGCCGAGCCGCTCGAGCTGGTCACGGCGCAGGTCGGTACCGAACTCCTCCAGGGTCACGCCGGCGACGGCCTCGGGCGGCAGCTGGGGCAGGACCTCCGGGATCTGCTCCTTGACCGCCTCGGGGTTGGCCTCGGCGAACTCGAGGGTCTCCTCCAGCGCCGCGGTGAAGTCCTCGACGAGGGCCGGGTCGGACTCCATCAGCTGACCGGAGGTGAAGAACAGCTGCGTGGGATGCCCCTCGACCGACTCCTTGCTGGAGTAGGTGACCACCTGGTTCCCCATGTCCTGCAGCGTGCTGAGGAAGGGTTCGGGCACCCAGACGGCGTCGACGTTGCCGGTCGAGAGGGCCGCAGGCATGTCCGGGAACGGCAGTTCCACGAACTCGACCGCGTCCGGGTCGCCGCCGTCGGCCCGGACGGCCTCGCGGATCGTCAGGCCCCCCATGCCGTTGAGCGTGTTGACCGCGACCGTCGCGCCGGCCAGGTCTGCGGCCGACTCGATCCCGGACCCGGCGGCGGCGACCACGCCGTTGATGTCGACATCCCCCTCGCTCAGCGCCGAGGTCCAGTGCCCGATCACCCGGACGTCGAGCCCCTCCCCCCGGGCCTGCAGCAGCGAGACCGGGTTGCTCGTGGCGAACTCGATCTGCCCGGAGAACACCGCCGGGAGCAGCGCTGCCCCGCCCTGGCCGGTCTCGACGGTGATCTCGATGCCGCGGTCGGCGAAGAAGCCCTCCTCGATCCCCGCGTAGAGCGCCGCCGTCGGCAGGATCGGCAGCATCCCGACGCTGACCTGGCGGACGTCGTCCGTGCCGCCACCCGAGTCCCCACCCGCGGAGACGGCGTCGTCGTCACCTCCTCCGCACGCGGCGAGGAAGAGCATCGAGGCGGCCAGAGCGGGGAGCGATCTGCGGACCATCGTCGTCTCCGATTGTCAGGCCCGTGAGGGCATCAATGATTGACAACCGGCATGATGCACGTCACACGCAGCGAGGTCCAGCCCTTCCGCTGCACACACCGCCACGCGGCATCACTGCGGCGACGCCCCCGGGCCGCGGGCCATGAGCCGGGTCAGCAGCTCGCGGAGGATGAGCTGCTCGGTGGCACTGAGGTCGGCCAGCTGGGCCGCCGCGGCGCCCTCGACGACCGGGACCACCTCCGCGCACAGGGCGCGGCCGGCCTCGGTGGCCACGACCAGCTTGGCGCGCCGGTCGGTCTCCGAGGGCCGCCGCTCGACCAGCGCGGACGCCGCCAGCTCGTCGACCAGCGAGACCACCTGACTGGGGTCGAGCGCGAGCGTCTCCGCGAGGTCCCGCTGCGAGACGCCTGCCGGTGCGGAGCACGCCATGAGCAGCAGCGAGTAGGGGCGCGCGCGCAGCCCGTAGGAGGCGAGGACGGCATTGGTGGCGCGGACGAACACCGCACTGGCCCGCGACAGCAGGAAGCCGACGTCATCGGTCAGGGCGTGCGCGTTCGTGGCCGGGTCCATCAGTCCTCCATCGTTGACATTCTCCACGGTACCGGCCTAGCGTCGACGGCGTCTCGACCGTCCGCTCCGAACGAGGGAGTTCCGTGGATCTGTCCGGCAAGGTAGCGATCGTCACCGGCAGCGGCAGGGGGCTCGGTCTCGCGTACGCCGCGGAGCTGGCCCGGGCGGGTGCGGCGGTGGTGGTCAACGACGTCGACTCCTCCGTCGCCGACGAGGCAGTCCGCTCGATCACCGACGCCGGCGGCAGTGCCGTCGCCGAGGTCGTCCCGGTCGGCACCAGCGAGGCCGCCCAGGCCCTCGTCGACCGCGCGGTCGAGGAGTTCGGGCGCCTCGACATCCTGGTGAACAACGCCGGCATCCTGCGGGACTCCACGCTCTGGAAGATGAGCGACGACGACTTCGACGCGGTGATCACCACGCACCTGCGCGGCACGTTCACCTGCACCCGCGCCGCAGCGATCCGGCTCCGCGAGCAGGGCGAGGGCGGTCGGATCATCTGCGTCGGCTCCCCCACCGGGCAGGTCGGCAACTTCGGCCAGACCAACTACGCGGCGGCCAAGGCCGGGATCGTCGGCATGGTCCGCACCTGGGCGATGGAACTGGCGCGCGCCGAGATCACCGTCAACGCGATCGTGCCGGTCGCGGCGACCGCCATGACCGAGACCGTCCCCTTCCTCAAGCCCTACGTCGACGCGCTGCAGGCCGGTGAGCCGCTGCCGCCCTACGCCCGCCAGGAGCTGTCGTTCGGCACCCCGCAGGACGCCGCCGGCCTGGTCGCCTTCCTCGCCTCCGACGAGGCGAGCGCGATCACCGGTCAGGCGATCGGCATCGGCGGCGACCGGCTGGCGCTGTGGAGCCATCCCGCTGAGGTGGCCGTCGCGCTCGCCGACGGCACCGGCTGGTCGGCCGACGCGATCGCCGACGTCTGGACGGAGAAGTTCGCGCCGTCCCAGCAGACGGTCGGCCAGCAGTTCCCGGAGCCGCCGAAGTGAGCCCCGGCCTGCAGCTCGACGACCTGGTCGCCATCGATGTGCACGTGCACGTCGAGCAGGACCTGCACGGCCACCTCTCGATGGACGACGAACTGCTCAGCGCGGCGGCGAAGTACTTCAAGGGCGAGCCCAACCACCCGACCGTGCCGGAGATCGCCGAGCACTACAGGGCCCAGAAGATGGCCGCCGTCGTCTTCACCGTCGACAGCGAGCTGGCCACCGGCCACCCGACCCTCTCCAACGAGGAGATTGCCGCGGCCGCGGCCGAGCACCCCGACGTGCTCATCCCGTTCGGGTCCGTCGACCCGGCACGCGGCGCGGCAGGGATCCGGGCGGCTCGCCGGCTGGTGGAGGAGCACGGGGTGCGCGGGTTCAAGTTCCACCCGTCGATCCAGGCGTTCGAGCCCAACGACCGGCGGCACTACCCGCTCTGGGCGGAGCTGGAGAGCCTCGGCGTCCCGGCGCTGTTCCACACCGGCCAGACCGGCATCGGCTCCGGGCTGCCCGGCGGGCGCGGCATCAAGCTGCGCTACTCCGACCCGATGCTGCTCGACGACGTCGCCGCCGACTTCCCCGACCTGACGATCATCATGGCCCACCCCTCGGTGCCCTGGCAGGATGCCGCGATCGCCGTCGCCCAGCACAAGGCCAACGTCTACATCGACCTGTCGGGCTGGTCGCCGAAGTACTTCCCGCCCCAGCTCGTGCGGGCGGCCAACACGATGCTCAAGCGCAAGGTGCTGTTCGGGTCGGACTACCCGCTGCTATCCCCGGAGCGCTGGGTCTCGGACTTCGAGAAGCTCGAGATCAAGGACGACGTCCGCCCGCTGATCATGAAGGACAACGCCGTCGGCGCGCTGGGACTGGGCCGTGCGTAACGCCGGCCTCGGCTCCTGGCCGGAGCGGCGGCTGCTGATCTCGCCGGACCGGGACGCCATCTGGTTCGAGGGGACGACGACGTCACACGCAGGCTTCGCCGACCGGGTGCGACGGACCGCCGCCGCCCTGGCCGGGCTGGGAGTCAGCGCCGGCGACCGGGTGGCGTGGACCGGCGGCAACCACCCCTCGGCCCTGGAGACGCTCTACGGCTGTGGGCAACTCGGAGCGATCTGGGTGCCGGTCAACGGGCGGCTGGCCGCCCCCGAGGCGGAGTACGTCCTCACCCACTCGGGGGCGTCGGTCGTCGTCCACGGCCGCGACCACGGCGGGCTCGCCGACGCGCTCCGCGACCGGTCGACCGGTGTCCGCCACTGGGTCGCCGCCGAGCCGCCGGTCGACGGCGGCGCGGACTCCCTGCCCTACGAGCAGCTGCTGGCCGACGCCGATCCGGAGCCGCGCGACGAGCCGGTCACGCTCGACGACCCCTGCCTGGTCATGTACACCTCCGGCACCACCGGGCGGCCCAAGGGCGCCGTCCTCACCCACGGCAACATGACCTGGAACGCGGTCAACCAGCTGCTCGGGTTCGACTTCGCCCAGGACGAGCGCACGCTCGCCCTGGCTCCGCTGTTCCACATCGGCGGGCTCAACGGCACGGTGAACCCGTCGCTGCTCCGGGGCGGCTGCGCGGTGATCGTGCGCCGTTTCGACCCCGCCGATACGCTGCGGGTCATCGAGGAGCAGCGGGTCAACTCGTTCTTCGCCGTCCCGACGATGCTCGACGCGATGGCTCGCGAGCCCGGCTTCGCCACCCGGGACCTCTCCGCGCTGCGCACCATCGGTGCCGCGGGCGCGCCGCTCCCCCTGCCGACGCTGCGGACCTGGCTCGACCGCGGGGTGACCATGCAGCAGGCCTACGGGATGACGGAGGCCTCCCCCGGCGCCACCGTCCTCGACTCCACCGACGCCGAGCGGAAGGTCGGGTCGGCCGGCAAGCCGGTCTTCTTCACCGACGTCCGCGTCCTGCGGCCCGACGGCACGCAGGCCGAGCCGGGCGAGGTCGGCGAGATCGTCATCCAGGGTCCCAACATCATGGCGGGCTACTGGGACGAGCCCGAGCAGACCGCCGCGGCGATCCGGGACGGCTGGTACCACTCCGGCGACGCCGGCTCAGTGGACGACGAGGGCTTCCTCTACGTCCGCGACCGGTACAAGGACATGATCATCTCGGGCGGCGAGAACATCTACCCCGCCGAGGTCGAGTCGGCCCTGCTCGAGTTCCCCGAGGTCGCGGAGGCCGCCGTCATCGGCGTGCCCGACCCGACCTGGGGCGAGGTGGGCATGGCCGTGGTCGTGCCGGCACCCGGCGGCGACCCCGACCCCGAGGAGATCCGGACCCGGCTGCGCACGCGGCTTGCCGGCTTCAAGGTGCCCAAGTACGTGGAGTTCGCCGACGAGCTCCCCAAGACCGCCACCGGCAAGGTCCGCAAGCCCGACCTGCGCGACCGCTACGTCACCACTCAGGAGAGCAGCGCATGAGCACCACCACGACAATGGCCGAACTGCCCGGACTGAAGGGCACGGAGCTGGGCACGAGCGAGTGGGTCGAGGTCACCCAGGACCGCGTGAACCTCTTCGCCGACGCGACCGGCGACCACCAGTGGATCCACGTCGACGTCGAGCGCGCGAAGGCCGAGAGCCCGTTCGGCGGGCCCATCGGGCACGGCTACCTGACCCTGTCGCTCCTCATCCCGATGTGGTCGGAGGTGCTCGTCGTCAGCGACGCGTCCATGGGCGTGAACTACGGCCTCAACAAGGTCCGCTTCCCCTCCCCCGTTCCGGTCGGTTCGAAGCTGCGCCTCACCGCCACGCTGAAGGACGTCGAGGAGGTGACCGGCGGCCTGCAGGTGACCGTCGCCGCCGTCATCGAGGCCGAGGGCGTCGCCAAGCCCGTCTGCATCGCCGAGCCGGTCTTCCGCTTCTACTCCTGACCCTCCGGCACGGGCGCCGCCGGACCGGCTCCGGGGCGGTCCGGCCGGTGCCGTCGCCCTCGACGCGAGGACCATCCTCCTCACGCCGGCTCGGAGGGCGTCAGCCCGGCCCGATGCCCGGCAGCGTGATCCGCGCCCGAGGACACGACAATGTGGTCATGAGTGGCCCCTCGTCCCGTCTCGACCTCATGCATGATGTCGGTTCCTCGCAGCCCGCCTCAGCGCGCTGATGACTCGAGTCAGCAACCGCGCACTCGCCGAGGTCGGCCTGAAGGCGCGGTCCTACGCCGCGCTGGCCCTGGCGACCGACCTGCCCGGGGGTATCACCCAGCGCGAACTGTCGATCAGCCTCGGTCTCGATCCGAGCCAGGTGGTCGGGTTGGTCGACGTGCTGGCCGCCACCCGCCTGGTCGAACGGCGCACGTCACCGACCGATCGACGGACGAACCTCGTCGTTCCGACCCGCGAGGGGCAGCGGTTGCGAGAACGAGCGGCGGGCCTGATCGACCGAGCACAAGCCGATCTGCTGGGCCATCTCGACGATGACGAGGCCGCCGATCTCCGTCGGCTGATGAACAAGCTGGCCGGTTCCACGGTCACCGGACTCATCGCCCGGTCCGGCTGACGGCTTGGCGGTCCCCGAACCGGTCCCGTGCACGAGGCGCTGCGGCGGCCTCAGCTCCCCGTTGCGTGCGCCGGCCCCGCAGCCGTGAACCGGACGTGGAGTTCGGTCGGCCCGATCTCCGGCATCCGCGCCCCGGCACCGACTCGCATGACCTCGAAGCTCTCCGTGGCGGTCAGTAGCTCCTCCAACGCCAGGCGGAGCATCATCCGCGCCAGCGGCATGCCCGCACACTGGTGGCGCCCGCGCCCGAAGCCGAGGTGCTCGTGGATGTTGGCGCGGTCCGGCCGGAACTCGTGCGGCTCCTCGAAGACCTCCGGGTCACGGTTGGCGGCCGCGTACACCAGCGTGACCGGCTCCTCTGGCCGGATGGTGCGTCCCCTCAGCTCGACCTCCTCCGACACCGTCCGGGCGAAGCCGCGGTAGGGCGTGTAGAGCCGGACGAACTCCTCGACCGCCGCGGGGATCTCCTCCGGATGTGTCCGGAGGTGGTGCTGGAGATCCGGGTCGGCGGAGAGGTGCTCGCACACCGCGGCGATCAGGATGGGTGGCGCGACCATGCCGACCACGAGGCTCTGCCGCAGGGCGCCCACGATCTGTTCCTGCTCCAGGGGCTCCCCGTCGACCCGCTCCGCCAGCAAGGAGCTCGCCGGGTCGACGACCGGGTCCATCGGATCGACGGCGCGCGAACTCACCAGGTCGCGTGCGATCTGGTACATCTGCTCGCTCATCTCGTTGACGACGTCGCGGTCGAGGTTCCGCCAGGCGTCGACCCAGGCCGATGCCGTCCGCGCGAGGACGGGTGCCACCTCCCGGTCGAGGTTGAGCCACTCGGTGGTGACCCAGGCCGGGAAGTCGGAGCCGAACTCCGCGGCGATGTCTCCCTCGCCTCGCGCGATCATCACCCCGAGCTCCCGGCGGGCGTGGTCCCGGAGGACGGGCTCCAGGCGCCCGAGACGCCGGCGCTGCAGGGTCCGGTCCAACGCACGGCGGTACGGGGTGTGGCGCGGCGCGTCGAAGTTGAGTGGCGGCCTCCGGAGGCCGCGGGGGTCGCTGGGGACGACGGCGCGGACGGATGAGATGAACAACCGGGAGTCGCCGGCCGCGGCCTTGACGTCCTCGTGCCGGGTGAGCGCCCAGTACCCCCCGTGCGCGCTGGTGTGCGCGACCGGGCAGCGGGCCCGGAGGTCGTCGTAGACGGCGTGCAGCTCCCGGGGGTCGTCAGTGGACGTGGGATCGAAGTCGTCGTGCTCGGGGACGGTCACGGGTTGCCCCTTTCGGGGTTGGTCGACGGACGTGCGGTCGGGCCGAAGCTGGCCCCGCGCCGGGGGTTCACAGGACGTGGCTCCTGGCCCAGCGCGCGAGGCTCTCGATGGAGAAGACGACGACGGCGATCACGATGAGGATCGCGCTTGTGACGTCGTAGCGGAGAGTCGCGATCGATTCCTGCAGCAGGAAGCCGATTCCCCCGGCCCCGACGATCCCCAGGACGATCGACTCCCGCAGCGCCAGGTCGCAGACGAAGAGGCTGTTGCTGGTAAGGGAGGGCACGAACTGGGGGAACAGCCCGCTCACCAGGACCTGCCACCTCGTCGCGCCCACCGCACGCAGTGCCTCCAGCGGCACCGGGTCGAGCTGCTCGAGGGCGTCGGTGAAGAACTTCGCCGCGAGCGCCGTGCAGCTGATCGACAGGGCGAGGAAGCCGGGAAACGGACCGAGTCCCAGGGCCGCGACGAACAGCAGGGCGTAGACGAGGTCGGGGATGCCGCGAAGGACCACGACGACGGACCGCACGACGGCGGAGAGCGGTCCGAGCGGCGTCACGTTGTGCGCCGTGAGCATGGCCAGGACGAGGCCGAGGACCACACCTACGACCGTCGCCGAGACCGCCATCAACAGACTCTCGAGCACGCCCGTGACGATCTCTGCGGAGAAGACGGGCGGCCACATCCCCGAGAGGATCAGTTGCACGCGCGGCCACGCATCCAGGAGCCGCTGCAGATCGGCATCAAGGGACGACAGCGACCAGGCGAACAGGCCGATCACGCCGATCACACCGGCGCTGCGCGAGAGGCGCCCCCTCCCCCACCCCGGGGTGTGCGGGTCCCTGCCCTCCGAGAGGACGACGCCGGACGAGGCCCCGGCATGCACGCTGACCCTGCGCCGGATGAGCACGGACAACAGTTCCAGCAGCAGGATCAGACCGATGATCACGGCGATGATCCCAGCGGCACGCCGGTAGTTCAGGCTCCCGAGCGCCGTCTGGAGGGCGACACCGATGCCGCCGGCGCCGACGATGCCGAGGATCGCCGACGCGCGGACGTTGATGTCCAGCCGGTACAGGACGGTGCTGACGAAGGCCGGCATGACTCTGGGGAGGACGCTGGAGACCGCGACCTGCATGCGGCTCGCACCACAGGCCCGGACGGCCTCGGTCGGGACGGGGTCGACCTCCTCGATGGCATCCGCCATCAGCTTGGCGATCATGCCGATGGAGTGGACGGCGACCGCCAGTGCTCCGGCCAGCGGTCCCAGTCCGAAGGCCCGGACGAAGAGGATGGCGAAGACCAGGGTCGGGATCGCCCGAGTCAGCACGATGACCGCTCGCACGACGGCCTGGAGCGGTCGTGCGCCCTCGAAGGTGCCTGCCGCGACGAACGCGAGAGGTACCGAGCACAGTGTTGCCAGCCCCGTGCCTGCGACGGCGATGAGCAGTGTCTCCAGGAGCAGGCTCAACAGGTCGGCTGGCTCGGCCACGACGGGGGGCAGCATCCGCGCGAGGAGGCGGCCGGTGTCGTCGAGACCGTCGACCAGCGCCGGGATCGACACCTCGATCCACCAGAAGCCTACGAGGGTGACGACCAGTGCCAGCAGGGGCAGGGCAGCGACGAGGAGGCTGCGCAGTCGCACGGGCGGCCGCAACGGGTCCGACCGGGAGAGGGTCGGCTCCCCCGGACGCAGCCTGGTGTCAGTGGGCATCAGCCGTGTCCGGCTCGTCGTAGATCCCGTGCAGCGCGTCGGCGGTGAGCGTGGCCGTCGGGGCGTCCAGCACCACCCGGCCGTCGTTGAGGGCGACGACCCGGTCCGACACCTCCAGCGCGAGCTCCACCTGGTGCAGGCTGCAGACCACCGTGATGCCGTCCTCCACGCAGATCCGCTTGAGCGTGGAGAGCACGAGCCGGCTCGCCGCCGGGTCCAGTGAGGCCACGGGCTCGTCGGCCAGCACCAGCTCGGGACGCTGCACGAGGGTTCGCGCGATGGCGACGCGCTGCTGTTGCCCTCCCGACAAGGTGTCGCAGCGCTGGAAGCGTCGGTCCACGAGACCGACCCGCTCCAGCTGGTCGACCGCCTGCACGCGCAGCTCACGGGGGTAGCTCACGACGCCGTAGCGTGGGAGACGGAGCGTGGCCAGCCCTCCCATCAGCACGTTCTCCATCGCGGTGAGCCGACCCACGAGCCCGAACTGCTGGAAGACGAAGCCGACACGTCCCCGCAACCGCCGCAGCTCTGCCCGGGAGCAGGAACCGGGATCCACCCCCAGCGTCCGCACCGATCCCCCGTCGGCGCGGTGCATCCCGTTGATCAGCCGCAGCAGGGTCGACTTGCCGGCTCCCGAGGGACCGACGAGGGCGACGAACTGCCCGCGCTCGACCCGCAGGTCGACGTCGTGGAGGACGAGCTTGTCGTCGAACCGCTTGGTGGCGTCGCTCACCTCCAGGACGCTGCCCCGCGTCTGATCGGCCCTGGGTGGCTCGGCATCCGCCATGGCCGCCACATCCTTCTGTGCGCTGGAGATCGGCTCCTGCCGGACCTGCCCGGAACTGCGTGTGCCCATGGGTCGTCTCATCTTCTCTTCGTGCACCCGTCAGAGGGTCGCCGACGGCGCCAGGCGGCTGGCGGCATGAACGGCACGGCGACCTCCTACGTCGATCCGTACGGCGCCCCGGTCCCGGGCGCCGCAGGAGCGGGCGAGACGGGACGGCTCGGCTGTCGGCGAACCTGGCGTCACTCGCCCTCGGTGCAGACCTCGGCCTCGGTGATCTCGCAGATCCGCGCGATGGGCTCGTAGTCCTCCGCCGACGCGGGAACGAACGCCCATGCGTTGGAGGCGTCGATGGTGCAGGCCGCCACCCCCGCCTGGTCACCCCAGCTCTCCGGCCCGTCGATCTCGCTGCCCTCGCAGAATCCGGCCTCGGCCATCTCCGCCGCCGTCCGGGACGTCACCGTCTCCTCGATCTGGGCGCGGGTCTCCTCGGGGAGCCAGGTACCGACGACGAGGGGCGGCGCGGGGATCGTCGGAGACGTCCAGACCTTCGTGACGGCCGCCGGGTCGAGCAGTCCTCGGGCCGGCAGGAGGCGGTCGATGAAGACGTCGCCGACGAAGGCGAGGTCGCAGTCACCGGCCAGGAGCGACGCCACGGACGTGTCGTGGCCGCCGGTGAAGACCGCCTGCGCGTCCGCCTCGGGATCGACCCCGGCCTCCAACAGGGCCGCCAGCGGCTGCAGGTAGCCGGTCGTCGAGCCGGGGTCGGTGAAGCAGATGTCCTTGCCCGCCGCATCCTCGAGGGACTGGATGCTCGAGTCGTCGCTGCGCACGACGCCGTAGGTGACCGCGCCGGGCTCCATCCCGGGCCCCTGGATGGGCGCGGCGATCGGCTCGACCTCTGCGCGCGTGCTCGCCAGGTGGTAGCTGAAGGCCCCGTAGACAGCGATGTCCACCCGTTCGGCCACCTGGGCCTCGATGACACCGGCGTTGGAGGTCACCGCTTCGAACTCGATCGGCACGCCGAGGTCCTCCTCCAGGGCGGCGAGCAGCGGTTCGAAAGACGCCTCGAGCTGTTCACTCTCCTCCGACGGAACGGCGGCGAACACGAGCGGCTCCTGCTCGCCGCCTCCCTCGTCGGAGCCCCCGCAGGCGCTGAGCACCAGTGCTGCCACTGCGATCGTCGCGACGGACGCGCTCTTTCGGACGTTCATGTCTCTGTCTCCAAGGTCGGGCTTCCGGAAGTGCGGGAGAGGGGGCGCAGGACAGCCGGCGTCAGGTCCGGCCGACGTCGAGTTCTGCGTCGGAGGGCAGGTCGGACGACCTCAGGGGTAGTAGGCCCGCAGGAAGCGGTCGGGGCGGTAGTCCACGAACCCGGCCTCGCCCAGGTCGAGGGCGGTCTCGGCATCGATCGCCGCCTCCGTCTCGGCGAGGTTCTTCGCGCTGGCCGTCGCGGCCCAGCGTCCGGACTCGATCCGCTCTTCGAGAGTGCGCAGCAGCGCGGCGCGCTCGGATGCGCTGTACCGGCAGTGTCCCGGGCGGTCGACGAAGGCCTGCCGGAGGAACTGGTGGCTGCCGGCGGCCGTGACCGCATCGGCGTAGGCCCGCGCCTGTGTCACCTGTGGCGCGTTGTCCCCCGTCTCGTGCAGCGTCAGAACCGGCCGCTGGATGGCACCCCGCGGAGTGGCGTTGGCGAGCATGTAGTCCACGGCCTCGCGGTCTGCGGCGATCCGCGGGGCCGCAGCGAGAGCCGCGAGGTCCGCGTCCAGATCGAGGCCGGCCTCGCGGTAGAGAGCTCGTACCAGGTCTGCGCTGCCCGACTGCACCAGCTGCTGGTGGTAGTCCACTCCGACGTTCCAGGAGAAGTTGCCGCCCGCCCGCTGCTCGAGGGGCTGGCGAGGCGAGAACACGGCGAACATGAACGCGGACTGCTGCTGGAGCTGCTGAGCTGCCCAATCCCGGGGTCCTGGCTCCGGCGTCCCTTCGGCCGACCACGTGGACAACTGGGCGACCGCCGCCGCGAACGCGATCCTCGCCCGTCCCGCGGGAGTCTCCTGTGCGGCGGTGAGGACCTCGCGCGCCGCAGTGGTCCTCAGCCGCTCGTCGGTGACGTCGACCAGCTGGAGCCGGTCGTCGTCCGGGGCCAGTAGCGTCCTGAAGACGAACGACCCGTCGAGACCCTGGTTCAGCATCCCGACGCCGCCGGCCACCGACGCGCAGATGGGGAGCGCTCCGTCGAACGTCTCCGGATGGTTCTCGACCAGTGCGGCCGAGGTCAGGCCGCCCATCGAGTCACCCCAAGCGATCGTCCGCTCCGGCGTCGCACCCAGCTCGGCGGCGCTGACGCCCACGACCTCCACCTGGTCACGGAGCAGCTCCTCGACAGCCCATCCGTTGCCGACGGGCTTCGACGACGCGAGGGCGTAGCCCTCGTCCAGCAGCCACGAACGCGTGACACCGCCGGGACCCGCCGTCGCCTCACCCCCGGGACGTCCGCCGATGTACCCCGGCGACCAGACGAGGAGGGTGCCGTTCCAGTCGGCGGGCGCCTCGACGACGTACCGGGCTCCGCTGGTGAGGTCCCCTCTGACCACGCGGATGTCTTCCGCCGCGGCGGCGGAAGGGATGCCGGGCGCCACCGTCACGACCAGTGCGGCGCCCGCCGCGGTGGCCAGGCGACGGCGGAGCCCACGGCGAGGACGCCGAACAGATCGGTCGGGCTCTGGCACGCGACGCACGGACACGCTCCGATCGTTGTGGGTGTAAACGATCGTGAACCTCCACGATCGTGTGAGGGGCCTCACTTTGCAGTAGCATGCAACCACGGTCAAGGCTTCTGCAAACAATGTCGATCCGGTCTGTGCCACGTGATGGCGAGCGCTGAGAATCCCAGGATCTGCTGGAGCGCACGGTGGGGATGCGAGGTATGGGATCGGCATGAGTCGATGCGGAGGTGGTGCCTGTGGAGACAGCACGTGACCTGGACATCCCCCGGTCGCAGGCCGGTTCGAGTCCGCAGCATCTGCTCGCCACCGTCTTGGGCGAGTACTTCCCGTCGGAGGTCTCACTGCCCTCGTCCGCGATCGTCGCGATGCTGGCCGAGTTCGGGATCAGCGAGTCCAGCGCACGGACCGCTCTGTCCCGACTGATCCGCCGCGGCCTGATCGCCGGCAGCCGTGCGGGCCGCCAGACGTCGTACCAGCTCACCCCCCAGGCGCGCGCCAGGCACCGGGCGCGGATGCACCACTTCCTCACGTTCGGAGCACAGGCACGACCGTGGACCGGCGACTGGACCGTCGTCTCCTTCTCCCTGCCGGAGGGCCTGCAGGCGCAACGACACGGACTCCGGCGGGTGCTGACCCAGCTGGGCTTCGTGCGGCTGTACGACAGCGTGTGGATCAAGCCGGGAGAGGACACCGCTGCGGTGTCGACGTCCGTGCGCAACGCGCTCGACGACCTCCGCGAGGCCCGGTGGACGGTGATGGAAGCTCGATTTCCGGACGGGGGAGGTCCCCATGGCCCAGCAGACGCCTTCGACCTGACTGCGCTCGGGGCCCGCTACGAGGAGTTCATCCGCCGGTTCCGACCCGAAGCGGCCCGCGCGAGGGCCGGACGCATCACCTCCTCGGAAGCACTCGTCGCCCGGACCGAACTCATGGACGCGTGGCGCAACTTCGCCGACGACGACCCCGATCTGCCGAGCCACATGCTGCCCGCGAACTGGCCGCGACCCGACGCACGGGATCTCTTCCTCGACCTGCACCGCAGGCTGGGCCCCCTCGCGGAGGAGCGTCTCCGAGCGCTGTTCACCCAGCACGCACCGGAAGCCGCCGCCCTGGTCACGCACTTCGTCACCGCACCGCCGGAGGGGCACGACCACCACGGAGGAGCGGGCACCGCCTGACGGCGCTGCCCCACACAGCTCGCTGACGGCCCCGTGAGGTGACCGGCCCGCCGGTGACGGCCCCCGCCGGATCGAGGCTGACGGGCTCGCACGTCATCGGGCGACGCCGAGCCGGCCGGATCCGGGGAGACGACCACCGCGGACTTCGACCGCTTCCCCCCACCGCCGACCGACAGCCGTCCCTCATCACGCCCCGGCCGGGCGTGGGCGCCGCGACGAACCGCGGCGCCCACAGCCGTCAGCCGCCGTAAGGGCGGTTGAATCGCGGCGGGTCGTAGGTGATGAAGCGTGCCGGTCCTGCGCTGTCGAGTGCCCGCGCGCGCTCGTTCAGGGAGCGCGGGTTCGTGGAGGGCCAGTGGCCGGACTCCAGCCGGTCGAACATCGTCTGCAGCGCCGCCTCCTGCTCGCCCAGCGAGAAGGCGCAGTGGCCGACCGATTCCACCCATACCTGCCGGAACAGCGGGTTGGCGCCGGAGCGTCGCACCGTGTCGGCGTAGTACCCGTCCTGAGCCACGGTGGAGATCTGGTCGCCGATGTTCGACACGTTCAGCACAAGGATCTCCGGGTCGCCGTCGAAGACGATGCCCTCGGCGAAGCGCTCGACCGCTGCGGGGTCCGCGGCGACACGGGGGGCATCCGCCAGGGTGCCGAGATCCGCCCGGAGGTCGAGATCCGCCTCCCGGTACAGCTCGCGGACGGCGCGCCGGAGGGCCGGATCGGCGGAGCGCAGCTGATCCTCGTAGTCGACCCCCGTGTTCCAGGACGGGTTGCCGCCGACCACCTCCATGATGGCGCGCCGGCTGCTCATCGCCTGCCCCATGTAGGGCAGCGGGCCGCCCGCGAGGGCCAGGTACGCGCCCTCCTGCAGCGCCTCGACGTCGCGGTCGCCCGGACGCGGCGTCGGCGTGCGGTCGGGCAGCGCACCCCACGCAGGCACCTGCCCGATCGCGGCAGCCAAGGCGATCCGGGCTCGGCCCTCAGGGGTCTGTTGCGCCTCCCCGAGGGCGTCGAACCAGAGCCGGCGCGCCGCCTCGATGTCCTCCGGGATGTCGATCACGGGGAGTCCCGGTGCGATCAGGCGCTCGAGGACGAAGACCGTGTCGAGCTTCTGGTTCCACTGAGCCACCGAGCCGCCGAGGCCACCGCAGAACGGCACCGCCGCGTCGAAGACGTCCGGATGCACCTGCGCCGTGCCGGCCGCGACGAATCCGCCCATCGAGTTGCCCGATGCGATCGCGTGCCGGGCCGGCCCGTACGCCTCTTCGAATCGCGCCAGCGCCTCGGCCTGGTTGTCGATCGCACCCCGGATGTCCCAGCCGGTCACGTCACGGGTCGTGCCGCCCCGCGCCACGCCGTCGTCCAGGAGCCGTTGGGTGAGGGCCTGCCTCTCTCCGGAGGGCGCGAAGTCGAGCGCGACGACGACCGTGCCGTTCCAGTCCGACGGCACCACGAACTGGTAAGGGGTCCCGTCGGCCAACGTGCCAGAGATGCACGTGGGCTCGGCCGGCGCCCCCTCGAGACAGGGCGTGCCGCCCGGCGGTGGCGATGAGACCGGCTCGGCCTGGGCCGCGCCGACGCCGGTGAGGGTCGACGCGGCGGCGACTGCCGCGACGAGGGTCATGGTTCTGCGGGGCTGGAAAGGCACGTGGCGTTTCCTCTCGCTCGGGGATTGTGTTGTGAATCACTGGGCAGCGATGTGACGAGCGTCGACCCATCTGCCGCCCGTGTCAACATGCGTCGATCCGTCGGCGAACGCAGGGTTACGACCACGCGCCCGACGCGCGGGTGGGACCTTCAGATGCGGTCGCCGTGTCTCGCGTACCGCCCCAGACGAGGCATGCGGCGCCGACCACGACGACGCCGGCCAACCCTGCGCTCCATCGGGGGCCGAGGACGTCTGCCCCCCATCCGAGCAGTGGCGATCCGAGCGGTACCCCGATGATCAGAGTGGTCGTGAACAGGGCGGAGACCATGCCGCGCACGTCGTCCGGCACGACGACCTGTACCAGCGCGTTGCCCTGAGCAGCCATGAAGATCGCCGCGGCACCGCTCAACACGAGGACGGCCAGGTAAGAGGCGTAGTTCGGCGCCAGGCCGGACGATCCGGCGGTGGCGCCGCACGCGAGCGTGGCGAGGGCCAGCGACCCGGAACTCGGAACCCGGCGCCGCAGGGTCGTCACCAAGGCTCCTCCCACGGCGCCGACGGCCAACGCGAGCGCAGCCAGACTCACCTCCGGTGGCCCCCCGCCGAAGACGTCGTCGACCATGAGGGCGGACAGGGTGGTGAGGTTGGGCCCGACGACGCCACCGAAGCCGACGAACCAGAAGGCCGCCCGCAGCCGCCGGTCGTCGCGGATCGACCGCAGTGCTCGCCGGAGACCGCCGCCCCGTGGCCCGCTCCGCCGGGCGCCGCGCACCCCCGGCGTCACCAGCACGGCGGTGAACACGCCGAAGAGCGCGACGCAAGCCACGAAGACGGATGCCAGCCCGAACGCTGCGGTCAGCGCGGCGCACAGGGCCGGCCCGATGACCCGCCCGAGTTGGGTGGTGACGACGACGGCGCCCACGCCACGGGACAGCTGGGGTGGCGGCAGAATGTCAGCGACCGTCGACAGCCGCACCGGGTGGTCGAACGTGGCCGCCAGACCCAGTGCGGCCGCGAGCGCGAGCGACTGCCACGCCACGTACGAGCCGAGCAGGACCCGCGCACCTTCGACGGCTGCGACCGCGGTCATGAGGATCTGCCCCGCGAGCAGCAGCCGGACTCGGGGGACCCGGTCCGCGAGCGCCCCGATGGCCGGGCTGAGCAGGATCACCGGCGCCATCTGCAGGGCGGCCAGCAGCCCCAGCGTCCAGCCGGAAGCGCCGGGCACCTGGAGCAGGACGAGGGTCTGCCCCAGCCGGAGCATCCACACGCCGACGCCGGAGGAGAGCGCTCCGGCGGCGAAGACCAGGAAGTCACCGCGCAGCACCGCCTCGGCACCGTCCGCCGGGACTCTGCGGAGCGAGAAGCGCGTCAGGGCCGCATCAGAGGTCGAACAGGGACTGGGCGGAGCCTGAACGGACCGCTTCCCCCTCGTCGGATTCGAGGGCGTTCAGCATCTCGGCGAAGTAGGCCATCCGCTCGACGTCGTTGTTGTGGGGGTAGTCGCTGCCGTACATCACGTGGTCGGCACCGAAGGTGTCCACCGTGAGGCGGAGCGCCCCCGGGGAGAAGGCGAGGGAGTCCGCGTAGATCTGGTGCAGGTAGGCAGACGGCGGCTTGGCCGCCGTGGTCGGGTACTTCTCCAGCCGTCCGATCACGAACGGCAGAGTGCCGCCGGCGTGCGCGCCGATGACACGCAGCTTCGAGTACCGGTCGAGGAAACCCGTGGCCATCATGCGCTCGATCGCGAGGGTGGTGTCGAAGTGGAAGCCCACGGCATTGCTCATGCCCTGTTGCGCGATCTCGTAGATCCCGAGCGGCGCGGTCGGGTGGATGAACACCGGCAGCCCGCTCCGCTCGACGGCGTCCCAGACGCGCGTGAACCGCTGGTCCACGATCGAGACACCGTCGATGTTCGACAGGATGCCCACACCTACGGCACCCATGTCGATCGCCCGCTCGAGCTCCCCGATCGCCGCCTCGGGAAACTGCCACGGCAGGGTGGCGATGAACCGGATGCGGTCGCCGTACCGATCGTGGGCGGCGGCGAACTGGTCGTTCATGTGCTGGGCCGCCTTGAGCGCGAGCGGCTCGCGGCCGAGGTTGGCCTGGGGACAGCTCAGGGACAGGATCGCCACGCTGACGCCCGCCTCGTCCATCTTCGCCAGCCGGAGGTCGTAGTCCATCATCGCCGGGGTGGGCATCATGAACCCGTACGGCAGGTCCTTGATGCACACGGCCGGAAGACCGGTCGTGCGGGCGAGCTGAGTGTCTTCCCTGAGCTCGTACTTGGAATCGGACTGACCGATGAAGGAGACGTACTCCTCGGTCAGCATGTGCGTGTGGACGTCGATCAAGGTCATGGACGCGTACTCCGATCACTCTTGCCGGTGGACGATGGGTCGGTCCGCGCAGGATCGAGGCCGTCGACGAACCGCTCGAGCGCACGACGTGCGGACTCCTCACCCCCTGTCGAGAGGTTCTCGATCGGGAGACGGAGCACGGGGATGCCGGCCTTCTCCAAGCTGCGGAGGACGAAGGGGTCGGCGTCGGCGATGGCCACGGCCGCGTCGACGGCGTGCTGGCGGGCCTCCTTGACGTGCCAGGCGCCGGCCCAGGTCGGCATGCGGAGTTCGTCGCCCATGGTCACGAACCGGCTGGCCAGCGCGCGGAGCGGATCCTGCCCCTCTCCGCACTGCCGCTCGTAGCCGTCGGCGGCGAGGCCCAGGTACATCGACCACACGAACACGGCGCCGTGACTTTGCTCGAGATGCTGATAGAGGGCGGTATCGCCCCACAGGCCTCGCCCGACCCACATGAGGCGCAGTTGTTCCCGCGGTACGACACCCTCCCCACGGGAGGCGCGGTCGGCGAGCTCGTCCCGGAGCGACCGTGCCGCGTCGCGAGCCCACTCCGTACCGCGGTGCCACTGCGGCACCATCGTCGCGGGCATCGTGTCGACGACGCCGGCGGGAGCCGGGACGGTCGCGGCCAACAGGTCCCGCGCCTCGCGGTAGTAGGCGGCCTGCTCGTTGGCCAGTGCCAGGACCTCGGCGAAGCGCGACTCGTCGAAGCGCCGCCCGGTCTGGGCCTCCAAGCCACGGACGACGCCGACCATCTCGTCGCGGAGCAGGTCGAGACGCTCGGCCTCGAGGGTCTCCTCCCACTGCTGCGGCAGCTGGTTCCACCAGTCGACCGGGATGCGCCAGCGCGTCTCCGCCGACCGCTCGAGAGGGTAGTACCTGGCCCCCGTCTCGCGGGCCCACGCCGTGTAGATCCGATGAGTGGGCGCAGTTCCGAGGGTGGCGCCCAGAATGTCGGGAGCCGGAAGACCGCCCCACGGCTGTTCGTCCGCGAGGTGGCTGGCCAGGCCCTGCGTGCTGTACGCCTCGACCCGGGTGCTGTACCCGGCGGCCTCGAGTGCCGCCCCATTGCTGGCCGTGAGGCGCTTGGCACCGACGATCGAGGACCACCACTGCGTGACCACGTACGGGATGTCCATCGCACGCAGGATCTCGTGCGGGTAGTCCGCACCGACGACCGCGAACGGCTCGCCGGCGCGCACCCGCGCGGTGACCTCCTGGAACCATTCCCGCTGGTAGGACGAGAACTCGTCGGTGACCGCGAGGACCTTGCGTGACCGCGGCACCGTGCCCGCAGCACTGGCGCCAGGGGTCGGACGAGCAGGCGGAGGCGTCGACTGGCCGGTCACCGTGGCGGCCGGGATCGTGGACCCGGCACGGTTGTCGTCGATGTGCCACGAGCTCCCGAATTCCTCGGCCCGGGCGCTGTGCGGAGCGCCCGCGAGCGTGACGACGGCCATCTCCCGTGGCGCCATACGGGTCAGGCGAGCGGCGTCCCACGCGGCGACCTCGTCCCCGTCCCAGGCGGCGTGGACGATCGTCTGCACGTCGTGGTCGCGCGCCTGCGCGACCAGGGCGTCGACCACCAGGCCGTCCGAGGCCGCGCTACGGCCCGCGTGGTCGAGCACTCTGTCGGCGATCGCCCCGATCGGGTCCGACGGGACGTGCGTCCAGCCGTCCGTCTCCCCCTGGTCGTGGGCGCCCAGCACCACCAGACCGTCGCGCTCCAGTGCGCGGTACAGCCACGGCTCCTCCTGGGTGCTGCCCGACAGGATCAACCGCCTCGAGGCGCCGTCCGGAGCAGGTGCCGAGGCGAAGCTCTCGTCCACCAAGTCGCGAAGGAGCGCGAGATGGCGAACGGGACCGAGCGCGGCCCCCGCCTGGCGCGCCACGATGGCCGCATGGCCGGTGAGCCGAGCCCCCGACGAGCAGCGCTCGTCCCGCACGACGCGCAACAGCGCATCTCGCGCGGCGAAGACCTCGCACGCCGCCTGCACCGACGCGGGCGTGATCTCCCGGCCCGCGACGCTGGACAACCACGAGATCGCGGCCGCAAGGCGGCGACGGCGGTAGACCGCGGAAGTCCGGTGGGTGAGGCCTGGCAGGTCGAGGTAGTGGCAAGCGGGCAACCGGACCTCGCCGCCGCGTTCCAGTTCCCGGAGGACGCTGAACACGCGGACGTCCTCGGTGGTGCTTCCTGCCATGAGGATCGCCGCCGGCGCAGACCCGAGAGCGAGGATCTGCTCGAGATGCGAGCGTCCGCGCCAGCCCACCCGGACGTCTCCCGCCACCTCATCGAGGATCGGCGTCGGACTGTCCGGATCCGCCACCAGCTGTACCGGCGCCAGCCCTCCGGCGAGCACCAGTTCGCCGGGGGCCGGGTGTCCCACCAGGAGGACCGTCGACGAGAGGTCGGGCCAGGACTCCGGACGTCGCCGGGCTGCATGCGCGGCAGCCAGTGACGCGAAGGGCGACCCAGCCATCAGATGGCGCCCTGTTCACGCAGGAACGTCATGCGCGCCTCGTCGTAGCCGAGGAGTCGCCGGTAGATCTCATTGTTGTGCTCGCCCAGCCGCAGCGGCAGGACGTCGTCGAACCCGGTGGTCCCGACGGTGAACGTGATGGGGATGCCCGCCGTGTGCAGGTTCGCCGTGGCCCCGTGGATGGGGTGCACGACCGGCTCGGTCTCGCCCCGGCTCGTCACCAGTGGGTCAGCCACGGCCTCGACGGGTTCCCGTACGAGCGCCGCGGGGACGCCGTTCGCCTCGAGCCGCGCGAGGACCTCAGCCGTCGACAATTGCCGCGACCAGTGCTCGATGAGCTTCTCCAGCTCCTGCGCGTTGGCCACCCGCCGGTCCCGCGTGGCGAAGCGCTCGTCATCGTCGAGCTGCGGCTCCTCCATCGCCGCGAACAAGCCGGTCGCCAGCTTGTCGTGCACGGCGACGATGGCGACGAACCCGTCGCTGCACTCGAAGACGCCGAACGGGGACAGGCGGTGCACCGTCCGTCCCGTCCTCGCCTCCATGCCCGCCTCGGCCATGGCAGCCCAGTTCTCGATCGCCACGAACGAGGTGAGCGCCCCCAGCATCGAGACGTCGACGCGCTCCCCCTCGCCCGTCCGGTGCCTCCGCTCCAGCGCGGCCAAGATGCCGATGACCCCGAAGACCGGAGCCAGCATGTCGGCGACGGGGATCCCGAGCCGGACCGGCGGATCGTGCGGCTCACCGCTGGTGTACATCACGCCGCTGAGCGCTTGGACCAGCACGTCCATGGCTTTGCTGCCCTCGCGGACGTCCTGCCCGAACCCGCTCAAGGAGCAGTAGATGACCGCGGGGTTGACCGCGCGGGCGGACTCGTAGTCGATCCCCAGGCGTCGTGCGGTGCCTGCGGCAAAGTTCTCCACCACGATGTCGCTGGAGGCGACCAGCTCTCGGAAGATCTCCGGGGCCAGCGGGTGCTTGAAGTCCAGGGTGATGCCCGACTTGCCGCGGGCGCGAGTCAGGTGGGACAACGACACGTCGTCGGGCAGGCGTCGTTCGACGACCACGCCGTCAGCGCCGAGGTACGGGCTGTTCTCCCGAGCCAGGTCCCCGCCCCGCGGGTCCTCGACCTTGACGACCTCGGCACCGAGACCGGCCAGCAACAGGGTCGCGTACGGACCGGCCAGCGCACGCGTCAGGTCGAGCACCCGTAGGCCGGCCAACGGGCGACGGTCCTCCGGCCCAGCCCCATGATCGTCCAGTTCTGCGGTCATCACACGCCCTCCGAACCGCGTCGCGGGCCCTCGGTCACCCAGGCCTGGAGCGGAGCGGCTGGCCGCTCACGCGTGGTCTGGACGGGGACCCGTTGTGGCGCTCACCATAGTGCAGTCTCGTTACGAGGGTCTAGGATTCTGCACAACCTTGGGCCTGGGGTTCGTCGCCGTCCTCCCACCTCGGCGGGACGGGCTGATCTCGCGATGCGCCTTGCGGACGCTCGTCGCCACGGTTGCACTAACATGGCGTGAGCGCGCGTACGCAGTCGCGCCACGTCAGGATCATGGAGTTCATTCATCGTGCGCCCAGACGCGGACATCACGGGCAACGGGCCGCACGACGGCGCAGCGGCCCGGCAGTCCGGCGACGGGCTACGGCCGCAGACGCTCCTGTTCACCTTCCTGGGTCGTCACGCTCTCGATTACCCGGGTGCCGTGTCCTCGAGCATTCTCATCGACGTGCTCGATGAGCTGGGCGTCTCCCTGCAGGCGGCGCGTTCCACCATCACGCGCATGGTGAACCGCGGCCACCTGGAACGACACCGAGCGGGTCGTCGGGCGTACTTCACCATCTCCCCGTCCTTGAGGACCGTGCTGGGGGAAGGCGAGAACCGAATCTTCCGGGTGCCTGTGCGCGAGTCCGGTGACGAGACGTGGACTCTCCTGAGTTTCTCCATCCCGGAGAACGAGAGAGCGGTGCGGCACAGTCTCCGCGTCGCCCTGTCGTGGAACGGCTTCGGACTCCTGCGCAGCGGGTTGTGGATCGCGCCGGGCGTCGTCGACATCTTCGCGACGCTGGACCGCCTCGAGCTGCGTGATCGGGTGGACGTCTTCCACGCCCAGCCGGCAGATCCCACCTACCTGACGCGGGTGTCCCGGGAGGTCTGGGATCTGCCCTCGATCGCCGAGCGCTATCACCGCTTCATCGATGCGTGGCGGTCGTTCGAGCCGGGGCCGGACCGTCACCTGACCACGCGCCTGCAGCTCATCACCGAGTGGCAGCAGACACTCGTCGACGACCCAGAGCTGCCGGTGCGGCACCTTCCCGACGACTGGCCGGCGGTGCCGGCCTATGAACTGTTCCTGCGGCTACACGAGCGCCTCAGCCCGGGCGCCGAGAAGGAGTTCGCCCGGCTGCTGGAGCGCGGGGAGGCCGGACTGCTCCTCGACGCGATGAACGGGGACCCGGACGACGGCTCGGCCCTCGCCGACGAGCCGGCCCCGGGCCCCACCGGCGAGGAGGCTGCGCACCCCTCCGCCCCGACCGCGTAGGAGACTCCGCCCCGACCGCGTAGGAGACCTGGACACGCGCCGGACAGGGCGTGACGCGCGCACGAGAACCGGACCACGAAGAGCCAGCCCTAGCCGGCGACGACGCGACCGTCCCTGTGCGCATAGGTCGTCGACAGGCCGGCGCGCTCGCCGGACCGCCGGATGTAGTCCACGACCGTTCTCGCCAGCTCTCCCTCGGCCGGGACGGGTTGCGCCGTCTCGTCGATCCAGCAGGGGAGAAACCCTGCCTCGACCCGCCCGTCCGGAGCCACTCGCACGGAAGCGAGCATCGTGTGACGACTCTCCGGGTGGAAGGCGTAGTAGTCCGGCATCCGCGGGTCCGGCTGGAAGCCGAACAGTTCCAGTCGACGCTGCGCCCACGAGTCCTTGCCCCCCTCGTGACGCGTGGACAGCACAGGGGTCACCGTGACGAAGTTGCCCAGTCCGTGATAGATCGGGCGGTCGCGGTACAGCTCGATCCCCTGCGTGACGTGCCCATGGTGACCGAGGACGACGTGCGCGCCCGCGTCGATCGCCGCGCGTCCGAGCTGGACCTCGTAGGTCGCGAGCGTGGCAGGTACGTGCACCAGCCCCTTGTGGAACGACACGACCACGACGTCGACCTCGTCACCGAGACGAGCGACGTCGCCCTGCATCGCCCAGAGACTCCGCGGTTCGGCGACCGTGAAGACCTCCGGTTGAGCCCCCGGACTGGCGTAGTCGAGCTCATACGCCGTCAGGATGCGCACGTACGCGCAGCCGGCCTTGGAATCCGTCGCCCAGGTCGACGTCGGCCCTACCGCGTTGTAACTGAGGAACCCGATGCGCCGCCCCCGGCGTTCGACCGTCACCGGCCGCCGCGCGGCCTCCAGATCCGGACCCGCGCCGACGGGAAGGATGCCCCGGGCCTCGAGAGCAGCCCTGGTCTCCGCTATCCCTGAGGCGCCGCAGTCGTAGACGTGGTTGCCCGCCAGTGTGGCGACGCCGATGCCGACATCGCGCAGGACGTCCAGCCGCTCGGTCGGGAGGCCTGGTCGCCCCTGGAGGTCCGGCGTATCCGTGTGCGGCACCTCCACGTGCCCGACTGCGACATCAGCAGCGCGAAGGTGCTCCGCGCAGGCCCCGAAGAGCCGGTCGGCGTGCGGTATCCCTAGGACGAGGTCACCCGTCCCGACGATGGTGAGTTCGTCGGTTGCCGTCATGCCGCCGCCGCGAATCGCTGGAGGAAGTTCCGCAGGCGGTCGGTCTCGGGATTCGCGAAGATCTTCTCCGGCGGCCCCTGCTCCACGATCCGGCCGGCGTCCATGAAGACGACGCGGTCCGCCACGTCACGCGCGAACTGCAGTTCGTGCGTCACGACGATCATCGTCATCCGTTCACTCGCGAGCGACTTGATCACGTTCAGTACCTCGCCGACGAGTTCCGGGTCCAGTGCGCTGGTCGGCTCGTCGAAGAGCAGGAGCCGCGGCCTCATGGCGAGCGTCCGGGCGATCGCGACACGTTGCTGCTGTCCACCGGACAGCTCCCGGGGATAGGCACCGGCCTTGTCGGCGAGCCCCACCCGGTCCAGCAGCTCGCGCGCGCGCTCCTTCGCCTCGGCCGGAGAGAGACCCAGCGCACGCACCGGCGCTTCCCAGACGTTGCGCTCGACGGTGAAGTGAGCGAACAGGTTGAACGACTGGAAGACCATGCCCATGCGGCGGCGTTGAGCTCCGATCCTGGAATCCGGGAGCCTGCGCAGCACGCCCCGACGATCCAGGCGGAAGCCGAGCAGCTCGCCGTCCAGCTCGATCGATCCGGCGTCGATGCGCTCGAGCTGGTCGATGCACCGGACGAGGGTCGACTTGCCGGACCCCGAGGGCCCGATCGCGACGACGACCTCACCTTCTGCGACCTCCAGGTCGACCCCGTCGAGCGCGCGGACGTCGCCGAACTGCTTCTCCAGACCGTGCGCGCTGAGGACCTTCGACATCTGAGTCACCTGCTCCTGTTCCTGCTGCCGTCAGTAACCGCGCGAGAAATGACGCTCGAGCCACGACTGCACCATGGTGAGGATCGCGACCAGGACGACGTACCAGATGATGGCGACGATGAGCAGCGGAACCACCTCGAACGTTCTCGTGTACACCGTCTGGACGGCGCCGAGGAGGTCGGTCATGGCGATGACGCTCACCAGCGACGTGCCCTTCAGCATGCTGATCATCTGACTCCCCATCGGCGGGAGGATGATCCTGGTCGCCTGCGGGAGTCGGATCCGGAAGAACGTGTCCCGCCACGGAAGGCCGAGCGAGCTCGCCGCTTCCAACTGTCCCCGCGGCACGGACATCAGACCCGACCGGATGATCTCGGCACTGTAGGGGCTGTTGTACAGGGACAAGCCGATCACCGCAGCAGTCCAGGGCGAGATCACGTCGTTCGCGTCCCAGTTCCCGAAGGACGGCCCGAAGGGAATCCCGACGGAGAGAACCGGAAGGAGGTAAGCGAGGTTGAACCAGAAGAGGAGCTGTACGAGCGGCGGCACGCTCCGGAAGAGCGCGATCCAGCCGCCGGCCATCATGCGCAGCGGGAAGTAGGAGCTCAGCCGAGCCAGGCAGACGAGGGTTCCCAGGGTCACACCGATGGCCATACCGATCAGGGTGAGGATGATCGTCGTGCGCAGTCCGTCCAGGACCGGCTCGGCGAACATGTACTCGGCGACGACATCCCATTCGAGACGCTCGTTGCCGACCAGGAACGCCACGAGCTGGGCGACCACGACCGCGGAGACGGCCCAGGCCAGCCAGAGGCTCGGACGCCGGCGCTCCCGCCCGTTCCTCGCATCGATGGCGACGAGGGGATCGCCCTGGGTGTCGCCCGGTGGTCCGGCGACAGGAGTCGACCGTGCCGACTCGGACCTCGGGGCACTGCCGACGCGCAGCCGACTCATGTCCTGACCTTTCGCCTCATGGCCATGGGTGACGACAGGCGCGGTCGGCGCCGACTCCGGCGCCGACCGCGCTCGAGGATCAGAAGGGGTTGAAGGTCGGCTCGTCGATCACGGCCTCTTGCATGTTCCACTCCGTCATGAGCTCTTCGTAGACGCCCTGCTCGAAGAGCTCCTCGAAGACGGCCTGCATGGCCTCCCCGACGCCCGACCCCGCGGGGGCGACGCCGCCTGTCATGTCGGGGGTCCCGGTGTCCTGGCTCACCACCTCGTACTCGCCCTCCCGCTGGAGCTGCGTGTAGAGGTTGTCGGCCAGGTTGGCGCCGTATGCGTCCGCCCGACCCGAGTCGACCGCCAGCCGAGCGCCCTCGCCGACGAGGGGCAGGGGCTCGATGGGCTCCTGTCCCCCGGCCGCGCACTCCTCGTTGAGCTTATCGACGAACATCTCCATGGCGCCGCCCTCTTCGAAGGACACCGTCAGCCCGCAGAGGTCCTCCACCCCGGAGATCTCGTCGGCGCGGTCGGCACTGAACAAGTAGGACGGGTTGGTGCTGAGCCACACGACGAAGTCGAAGTCCTGCTGCCGCTCAGCGGTGGCCCGCAACCCGCCGACGAAGAAGTCGGCACGCCCGGACTGCAGTCCGAGCAGGACGGACTGCAGTCCGTCCGCCGGGAGGAATTCGATCTCCAGATCGAGGATCTGCTCGGCTGCAGCCTCGATGTCGGGACCCAGGCCGGTGAACTCACCGGACGCACCCTCGATGTAGAAGGGCGGCTTCGCGGCCGCAGTCCACACCATGTGCCCCCGCTCCCGGATCTCCTCGGGGACGAGCGCAGCTGCCTCCTCCGAGTACTCCGCCTGAATCCCGCCGGCGGTTTCCTCCGCGACCTCGGCGCCGGCGCCCTCAGGATCGGTCGAATCGTCGGAGGCGCCTCCGCCGCAGGCGGCCAATCCGAGCATGGCCGAGATGGCGACAGCTGCTGGGAACTTCCTCATCGATGCTCCTGTCTGATGGCGACGCCCGACGCGCCGCAGGGAAAGCCGTCCGCCGATCGAGATGTGATTTGGACCTCAGGGCGTGCTTGCGACGTTAGTCGCATTCCTCGCCGACCGTCAAGAATCCGCCGCATGTCCGCGCGGCGCGGTGGGCGGTCTCGACACGGTCCAGCGCCGGCAAGCCGTAGCTGTCGGACGGATGCCTCGCCCACCGGGGGCCAACCGCTGCCCGGCGACGGGGGGCGTGCGAGTCCGACGGCCGGAAGCATCGACCGGCTGACCGGCTGACCGGCCGGCGTCGCCGGCGAGCAGGTTCCCGCCGATCACCCGCTGCACCGACGCTTCCGGGCGGTACGGCCAGGATTCGCGGCGTGCTCCCGAGCGCGTCCTGGGTCGTGCCGTTGCCGGCGGCGGCAATGCGGAGAGCTTCTACTCCTGGCCCTGCGGCGAGGAGGTGCCGACCCCTTCCGCCACGGGGACCGTGTCGAACTCTGCCGCGGCGGCGCGCGCCTGGACCTCGATCTCGGCGTGCAACCGGTGGAACAGCGCCTGGGCCCGCTCGGCCGGCCAGGGCGCGGGCAGCAGCTCGACCGGCAGTCGCGGTTCGTGGCGCAGGGCCAGCCGCCACTCCTCCTGCAGGACCAGCTGACGCGCCAAGGGGTCTGCGTATGCGCGGTCGGCGTCCCCGCCGTCCCACCGCTCGATGAACCGCTCGTACCGCCGCGCGAGGTGCGGGACGTCCCAGACGTCGCGCACCATCGCGGCGACGTCGAGCCCCTGGTGCGGCTGGGCGAGGAAGGGCCGGACGTGCCTCTCTGCCTCGAGCCCCGAGAGCAGCCGTTCCACGTCCACCGGGGACGGAGCGATCCAGAGGCCGCCCTGGAGTGGCCCGAACCCGGCCCACAGCAGACGAGTCCGCAGCTCGTGCCGTTGCCGCTGCCACGACTCCGGGAGCGTGAAGCTCAGCAGGGTCCACCGCCCGTCCCAGTGACGGTTGACGGCTCCCGTCCGCCAGATGCGGGCGTAGCCGTCGTTCAGCACGTCGACCGATCGTGGGGTGAGCCCGTAGTACACCGGCCGACCCCGCCGTCGGCTGACCAGACGGCCCTTCTTCACCATGCGCGCGAGGGCGGAGCGGGTGGCGTGCGGTGAGACGCCGACCCGGCGCATCGCCTCGACGATGCTCGTCCCGGCGAGCAGCACGGGACGACCGAGCAGGTGGGCTCCGAAGAGCGTGAGCAACAGGTTCTCCGGCCGCAGGGCGACGGCGTCCGGCGCGCCGGCTCCAGCGCGCACGGCGGCGTGGACCGCGGGGGCCACCATGGCCTCGTCGACGGGGTCGAGGCTCACGAGCGGGTAGCCGCAGAGCTCGGCGTGTTCATCGGAGGCATTCTCGCCCAACCGACGCCGACGCGACGACGGCCCGCACGTCCTCGGACGTGCGGGCCGTCCCGGTTCACCCGTACGGCGTCACGTCAGGGCGGACCGGGGCCCACCTCGCGGGTGGGCCCGTGCGCCGCCGGGGCCCACCCGCGACCGCCGGCTCGTGCGGTGGCCCGACGTGTCAGGGCGCGCCCAGCAGGGAACGGATCTCCGCGGCCTCAGCCTCGGGCACGGGGGTCGGCCGCACGAAGTCGGTGACGTTCTCCGCGTACGGGGAGATGGCGTCGGAGACCTCGTTGAAGTACGTGTTGCCCTCCTCGGAGAGGAGGTAGTTGGCGAACAGCTTCCCGGCGTTCTGGCACGGGCTGTCGGCCGAGAGCCCCAGGGCGATCTCCGGGCCGGTGGTGGGCGCCAGCACTGCGGACTCCACAGGGGCACCGGAGCCCTGCAGGCTCGCCACGATCGCGGCGACACCCGGGAAGCCGAGCGCCCCCTCACCCGCCGCGACGCCCTGGGTGGCCGGGACCGCGCTGTTGTACCAGGTGGGCTCGTTGGCGGCGACCGCCTCGAGGAACTCGTCCCCGTACTCTTCCCGCATGAGGGCCCAGAAGGACAGGTTGGCCGGTGAGGAGGTCGGCTCGGCGAAGAGCAGTTCGCCCTTGTTCGCCGGGTCGCCGTACGCCTCCCAGGAGTCGGGCGCCTCTTCGAGGAGATCGCTGTTGTAGACCATCTCCGTCGGGACCAGGCTCACGACCGGCGTCGCCCCGTCGTCCGCGGTGTACTCCTCGGGGAACTCGCCCGGGAAGGCCGGGGTCTCCGCCTCGTCGACCGGTTGCAGCCAGCCCTTGCTCAGCGCGTCGGCGTAGAAGGGCGACGACGTGAGCAGGATGACGTCGGCCGCCTGGGCGCCCGCCTCCGCCTCGGTCGAGAATCGCTGCGTCAGGTCGGCGGAGACGAGACGGATGAAGGACACCGGGACGTCGTACTGCTCGGTGAACGCGTCGGTCACCGCCTTGAGGATCGTCTCGTCCGGTGCCCCGTAGACGGTCAGGCAGTTCTCCTCCTGCGCCGCCGAGATCAGCTCCTCGAGCTCCGCGGAAGTCTCGAGCGTGGGCGCGGCGACGTCCTCGGTCGCGCTGTCGTCGTCCCCTCCCCCGCCGCACCCGGCCAGGGTCAGGGAGAGGGCGAGACCCGCTCCGATGATGGCGCTGCTGTTCCGGCTGGTACGCATGTCCTGTCCTTTCGTCTGCGGCTCTGCCGCGGGGTCGCGATGGGATGGCGGTGCAGGTCGCCGCAGCCCGAAGGCCGCGGGGTGTGCGGTCTTCAGCTGGGGCGGACGTCGGCATGCACAGGCCCACCCCCCTCGCGCGCGGGTCGCCGCGGCAGCAATCGGCGCTCGATGGACTCGCTGGCGGTCCCGTCGATGCGGGCCGGGCCCTGGTTCCCGGGGTCGGCATCGTTCGCCCTGCGCCCGCCGTAGGCATCGCCACGGGCCACGGGGCACGCCGAGAGCGGGCGCGCGAGCGTCGCGAGCGCGTCGTCCGGTGCACCCCACTCGAGCGGGTCGACGTCCGGACCGGGCCAGTCCTCCGCCGCGCTCATCGCGCCGGCACCGGGATCGTCTGGAGGAGCGACGCCGCCTTCACGCGGGCCTGGACCTCGGTCTCGGCGTGCAACCGGTGGAACAGTTCCTGGGCACGCTCGGCCGGCCAGGGCGCCGGCAGCAGCTCCACCGGCAATCGGGGATCCTGGCGGATGGTCCGCAGCCACTCGGTCCCCAGCACGAGCTGGCGCCCCAGGGCGTCGGGGTGCGCCAGGTCGGCGACGTCGCCGTCCCAACGGTCGATGAAGGACTCGTACCGCTCGGCCAGCTGTGCCAGGTCCCAGGCGTCGGCCACCATCTCGGCGACGTCGGCGCCGTTGCCCGTCGTGGCGAGGAAGGCGCGCACGTGCCGAGCGGCCGCCAGGCCCTCGAGCAGGCGCGCGACGTCCACCGCGGCGGGTGCGATCCAGAGACCGCCCTGGAGGGGGCCGAATCCTGCCCACAGCAGTCGAGAGCGCAGCTCGTGGCGCTGCCGCTGCCACGATTCGGGCAGCGAGAAGCTCAGCAGCGTCCAGCGCCCGTCCCAGTGCCGGTTGACCGCGCCGCTGCGCCAGATCCGCACCGCGCCGTCGTTGAGGACCTCCTCGGACCGGGGCGTGAGCCCGAAGTACACCGGACGCCCCTGCCGCTCGCTGACCAGCAGGCCCTTCTTCACCATCCGGGACAGGGCCGATCTCGCCGCGTGCGGGGAGACGCCGACCCGCTGCATGACGTCCAGGACGCCGGCCGAGGCCACCATGACCGGGCGGCCGAGGAGATGGGCCCCGAAGAAGGTCAGCAGCAGGCTCTCGGGGCGGAGGCCCGGGTCCTCGGCAACGGTCAGTCCAGGCCGGTCGGCAAGGGTCGGCACGGTCATCAGACGCCCCCGACGCGGGCAGTCACACCGAGCTTGGACTTCCGTCGGGTGTAGGCGAGGACGACGACCAGCACGGTGGCCGTGATGAGGACCAGCACGGTCGACAGCGAGGCCAGCAGCGCGAACGAGCCGCTGGTGAAGACCTCCAGGATCCGGAAGCCCACGACCGGGTTCGCCGTCCCCGCCAGGATCGCCGACGCCGTCAGGTCCCCGACGATGCGGATGAACAGCAGCGCCCAGCCTGCGACGAGTCCGGGAACCATGAGCGGCAGGTAGATCTGCCGGAACGTCCGGGACGGCGCCGCGCCCGACACCGCGGACGCCTCCGGCAGTTCCTTGCCCACTCCGCTCACCGCCGCGTCGGCGGCGATGGACGCCTGCGGCAGGTACAGCGCCAGGTAGCCGATCAGCAGAATGAACAGCGTCCCGGTGAGGTGGAACGGCGCCCCGGCAAGGAGCAGCAGGATGCCGACGGCGATGACCATGTTGGAGATCGCGGCGGGCAGCTTGACGGCGGCATCGATGCCCTTCGCCAGGAGCGTGCGGCGCCGGGAGACGTAGAGCGCGATCATCGCCGCGCCGATGATCCCGATCAGCCCCCCGACGAGTCCCAGCCCGAGGCTGTTGCGCAGCGCCCGCAGCGTCGTCGGATCGTCGAACACCGACTGCTGGAGGGCCTCGAAGCTCAGGTTGTCCCAGGCGATGTTCGGCGTCCAGAAGCCGTTCAGCGACACGAGGACGAGGGCGACGATCGGCAGGATCGTCGAGACCACCACGTAGCCGAGGACCATCAGCCGGGCCGGCCACTTCCAGGCGCCGAGGTCGATCGTCTTCGCCCGGGCGCCCTTGCCGGCGACCGAGGCGTAGCGACCGCGACGGAGGATCCGCGCCTGCAGCCAGTAGGCCAGCCCGACGAAGAGGACGACGAATCCGCTGAGCCCGATCGCCACGTCGGTCTGCGGCGGGAAGGTGAAGGTCAGCAGCTCCACGATCCGCACGGAGACGACGTCGATGCCCGCGGGCGTGCCGATGATCGCGGGGATGGAGAACATCCCGACGCCGAACCAGATGGCCAGGAGCAACCCCGCCCCGAGGCTGGGCGCCACCGCCGGGAGGGTGACCTTGCGCAGCGTCCGGAACATGCTGGCACCGCTGAGACGGGAGGCCTCCTCGAGTGCCGGGTCGAGGTTGCGCAGGCCGGCCGAGGCGTTCATGAACACGAACGGGACGGCGTAGAACGCCATGACCAGGATCAGGCCGTACCAAGAGTTGATGTCGAACGGACCCTCGCGCATCTCCACCCCGAAGATGCCGACGGCGTCGCGGATCCAGTCGTTGAGGAGTCCGGCGCGGGGCGACAGGAGCATCGTCCAGCCGACCGCACCAGCGACGGGCGGCAGGAGGAAGGGCAACAGCGGCAGCGCGTCGGTGAGCAGGCCCATCCGCGCATTGGTCCGCTCGTTGAGCCAGGCGAGGAGCACACCGATGACGAACGCCAGCGCCGAGCTGACGAGCACCAGGATGAGGGTGTCGCGCAGGAGCGACCCGAGGTCGGGAACGGCGAGAGTCCGGCGGATCGGCTCCATGGTCAGCTGCCCGTCGACCCAGAAGAGGCGGGTCAGCACGCGGCCGAGGGGGATCACGACGATGCCGATCAGGACGGCGGCGATCAGCAGGGTCACGGCGTCGAACGGCCCGGGGAGCCTCCGGGACAGCCGTGCCCGTCGCGTGCGGGGCCCAGCGACGGCGGTCGCACTGCTCATGGCGCAGGAACCGGCGTGCGTGCGGCCGCGGGCACCTCGGCCTCGTCGGACGACGAGCCGGCGGGGAGGATGCGGACGTCCTCCGGCGGCACGGAGACCCAGGCCGCCGAGCCCGCCTCGACGATGTCGGCGCGGGGGCTCCACAGCCGGACGTCGGTCTCGGACTCGCCGACGGCCACCAGGTACTCGGTGTGCGAGCCGACGAAGAGTGACGCCTTGACCCGGCCGGGCCACCGGTTCACGCTCTGCGGCTCCTCGCGGCCGAGCAACCCGCGTTCGGGGCGCCACATCGCCGCCACCCGGTCACCGACGGCGACGTGCCGGCCGTCCGCCGTCCCCACGAACCGTCCGTAGGGCGTGTCCACGACCACGCTCTCGCCGTCCACCGTGGCCACCGTGCCCACGACCTCGTTGATGGCACCGATGAACTTCGCGACGTACCGGGTGGCCGGCCGGTGGTAGATCTCCTGGGGACTGCCGAACTGCACGATGCGGCCGCTGTCGAGGACGGCGATCCGGTGTGCCAACTCCATGGCCTCGGTCTGGTCGTGGGTCACGAAGAGCGCCGAGAACCCGAGCCTCCGCTGCATCGAGACCAGCTCGAAGCGGAGTTGCTCGCGGACCTTGGCGTCGACGTTGGAGAGCGGTTCGTCGAACAGGACGAGTTCGTCGTTGTTGACCAGGGCACGGGCCAGCGCGATCCGCTGCTGCTGACCGCCGCTCATCTGGCCCGGGTACTGCTTCTCCAGCTCGCCGACGCCGACCAGCTCGAGTGCCTCGCGGACCCGCCGGGTCACATCGGCCTTCGAGACCTTCCGGCTCTTGCGGCTCAGGAGCGGGTAGGCGACGTTCTTGAACGCCGTCATGTGCGGCCACAGGGCGTACGACTGGAAGATCATGCTGATATCGCGGCGCTCGGGCGGCACCTCGATGGATCCCTCCGAGGAGAAGTGCGTGCGCCCGGCGATGGAGATGGAGCCCTCGTCGGGGGTCTCCAGGCCGGCGATGCTCCGCAACAGCGTGGTCTTCCCGCACCCACTGGGGCCGAGCAGCACGACGAAGTCCCCCTGAGCCACCTCGAACGAGACGTCGTCGATGGCGTTGACGATCGCCCCGTTCTGCCTCCGGAAACGCTTCACCAGGTTCTTCACCTCGACGACTGGCGTCGCCGAGACGGTTGGCATGTCCAACGTCATTGCTTTCGCCCGCCTGTCTCGCGATCGACCGTTTCAGCGCTCAGGGATGTCGCGTATGCGGGTGGAGCCCTGCACAACGGCAACAGGAGGTGACCCGCATCACCTCGTGGCTCCGCGCCATGGTTGCCGGATCGGTTACGACCGTCAAGAAGGTGGCGAAATAAGTTGCCTCCGGTCTAGGGTCGACCGGACCGGACGTGCACGACGCCCCACCCACCCCCGGATCAGTCCGGCGGAGACCGGGACGCCAGCACCTGGAACAGCCCTGCAGGTCGGACCCGACCGGGCCGCTCCTGCTGCTCCCCTTGGACGAAGGCGGACACCATGACGCACCCCCAGGACGTCGACGCCCACGCCGGCGACGCACGTCGCGCCGACAACGACTTCGATCCGGTGCGCCCGGGCGAGACGTTCACGAGCGCGCACGAGGAGTACGCCGAGCTGCGCGGCCGCTGTCCCGTGGCCCGCAGCCAGGAGTACGGGGGCTTCTGGGCGGCGATGGGCTACGACGAGGTGCTCGAGGTGATCACCGACATCGAGCACTTCACGACGTCGAAGCAGAACGCGATCCCGAAGTTCGCCTTCACCGGCGTCCGACCGCCGCTGCACCTCGACCCGCCGGAGCACATGGCCTACCGGCGGGTGATCAACTCCTTCTTCACACCGCCCAGGATGCGGCAGCTCGAGCCCAAGGTGCGTGAGGTCGCGGTGGAGCTGCTCGACCCGCTGCTCGACGCGCGCTGGGTCGACGTCTGCAAGCAGTACGCGCACAAGTTCCCTGCGCACGTGTTCGCCCACTTCTTCAACCTGTCGGTCGACGTCTCCGAGGAGATCAAGAAGGTCAGCGGCACGTACGTCGACGCGATCCAGGTGCTCGACCACGAGGTGGTCAAGAAGCTCAGCCGGCGGCTCTACGAGATCGCGCAGGACATCATCGACGAACGCAGGTCGGGCGCCTACGACTCCGCCGAGGACCTGACGGCGGCGCTGCTGGCGGCCGAGTACGAGGGCGCGCCGCTGCCGGCGGACATGGTGCTCGGCTGCGTCCGGCAGCTCATCGTCACCGGCATGGTGGCGCCGAGCGTGTTCACCGGGAACATGTTCGTCCACCTGTCCCGCGACCCCGCGCTGCAGGACCGGCTGCGCGCCGAGCCCTCGCTGATCCCCGCGGCGGTCGAGGAGTTCCTCCGGCTCTACTCGCCCTACCGCGGCATGGCCCGCACCGCGCGCGAGGACGTCGTCCTCTCCGGTCAGCTGATCCGCAAGGACGACCCCATCGCGCTGCTCTACACGTCGGCCAACCGCGACGAGCGGGTCTTCCCCGACGGCGAGTCCTTCGTGCTGGACCGGCCGAACATCGACAAGCACATCTCGTTCGGCCGGGGCACCCACAGCTGCCCGGGCGCACCGCTGGCCCGGATGATGATGCGGATCACCCTGGAGGAGGCGCTGGCCCGGAGCAGCAGCTTCCGGCTCGCCGGCGAGCCCGAGATGGCCATCTGGGCCGAGTGGGGCACCCGCTCGGTCCCCCTGGACTTCGTCCGCGCCTGACCCCGCGCCCGACGAAGGGACTTCGGGCGCGGAAAGTCCCTGGATCAGGCGGAGGTGCCGCGGAGCTCCTCGAGGATCGGCGCGGCCACCTTGAAGGCGTGGTTGGCGGCCGGGACGCCGGCGTAGATCGCCGCGTGCTGGATGACCTCGCCGATCTCCTCGTCGGTCAGCCCGTTGTTCACCGCGGCGCGCACGTGCAGCGCGAACTCGTCCCAGTGCCGCAGGGCGATCGTGATCGACAACGTCATCAGGCTGCGGTCGCGGCGGGCCAGCCCCGGGCGCTGCCAGAGGTCGCCCCACGCGGTGCGGGTGATGAAGTCCTGGAAATCGGCGGTGAACGGCGTCGTGTTCGCGACGGCGCGGTCGACCCACGCGTCCCCGAGCACCTCGCGCCGGGTCCGCATGCCCGCCTCGCGCCGGGCGTCGTCGGTGTTCGGCTCGCTCATCGCGCGCTCCCGGCGGCGTCGAAGTGGGCGAGCAGCGCAGCGGTGATCTCCGACGGCTGCTCGATGTTCGCCAGGTGCGCGCCGGGGCTGACGGTGAGCAGCCGCGCGCCGGGGATCGCGTCGGCGATGGCGCGCTGGTGCTCCGGCGGGGTCGCCGGGTCCTCGGCGCCGGAGATCACCAGGGTCGGGGCGGCGATCGTGGGCAGGTCGGCGCGCAGGTCCATGTCGGCGATCGCCTCGCAGCAGCTCGCGTACCCCTCGCCGTCGGTGCCGGCCACCATCTCCCGCAGCCGGGCGACGACGTCGGGGTTCGCGGCGGCGTACTCCGCGGTCACCCACCGGCTGACGACGGTGGGCGCGAGGACGCCGGTGCCCTCGCCGCGGGCGGTGCGCGCACGGTCCAGCCAGTTCTCCCGCGGACCCAGCAGCGCGGAGGTGCAGAGCAGCGCCAGCCCGTGCACCCGCCCGGGGTCCCGGGCGGCCAGCCGCATGCCGGTCATGCCGCCCAGGGACAGCCCGGCGACGTGCGCCCGGCCGACCTCCAGCTCGTCGAGCAGGGCCAGGAGGTCGTCGGCGAGGTCGTCGAGGGAGTACGGCCCGGCCGGGGCCGGGGACCGGCCGTGCCCCCGGGTGTCGTAGGTGACCACGCGGAACCGCTCGGCGAGCGCGGGCACCTGAGCCGCCCACATCGCGCGCGTGGCGCCGAGCGAGTTGGAGAGCACGACGACGGGCGCGTCGGGCGGCCCGTCGACGGTGTACGAGACGGTGACGGCGCTCATCGTTCTCCCTGGGTCAGGCGGGTGTGCTCGGCGAGGACGGCGTCGACCTGCGGACCGGCCTCGCCGACGTCCGGCCCGGTGCCGAGCAGCGCGGAGACGTCGACGTCGTCGCGCTCGGCGAGCACGTCGGCCAGCGGGCGGCCGGTGGCGGCGGCCTGGCGGACCGCGGCCGCGGCCTCGTCGTGGGCGGCGCCGGGGCCCAGCGCCGGGGCGAGCGCCTCGGCCAGCGCGCCGGCGAGCTGGGGGTCGCGCGCCGCGGCGACGGTCGCGGCCATCCGGTCGACGTCCGGGCGCAGGCCGGTGAGGCTCTCGACCAGCCAGGACGCCGCCGACCCGGTGGTCACCAGCAGATCGGTCAGCGTCGGCCACTCGCTGTGCCAGGCGCCGGCGGCCCGTTCGTGCTCCTGCTCCATCGCGGCCAGGAGGGTGGCGACCAGCCCGGGCGCGCGGCGTGCGCAGGCCCGGGCCGAGATGGCCGCGACGGGGTTCCGCTTGTGCGGCATGGCCGACGACCCGCCCCGGCCCGCGCCGCTCTCGGCCGCCTCGGCCACCTCGCTCTGGGCCAGCAGGACCAGGTCGACGGCGATGGTGGCGAGCACCCCGGCCGTCGCCCCGAGCGCGCCGGCGAGGTCGGCGATCGGCAGCCGGACGGTGTGCCACGGCACGTGCGGCGGGACCAGCCCCAGCTCGGCCGCCAGAGCGGTGCGCACCGCCATCCCCGATCCGTCGCTGGCCGCCAGGGTGCCGACCGCTCCGCCGTACTGCACCGGCAGGGAGGCGACGACCTCGGCCAGCCGCAGGCGGGCGCCGTCGAGCCCGGTGAGCCACCCGGCCGCCTTGAGGCCGAACGTCGTCGGCAGCGCCTGCTGCATGAGGGTGCGCCCCATGACGACGTCGTCCCGGTGCGTGCGGGCCAGGCCGGCAGCCGCCTCGGCGGCGAGCGCGAGATCGGCGTCGAGCACGGTGATCGCCCGGCGGGCGAGCAGCACCAGCGCGGTGTCGACGACGTCCTGGCTGGTCGCACCGACGTGCACCGCCCCGGCGTCGCGCTCGCCCACCGCGTCCTGCAGCACGCGCACCAGCGGCGGCACCGGGTTGCCGGCGTCGGCGGCCCGCGCGACCACGGTCGCGAGGTCGAGGCCGGACGGGTCACCGCAGGCCGCCGTCACCGCGTCGGCGGCCGTGGTGGGCACCAGCCCGGTGGCCGCGGCGGCCCGCGCGAGGGCGGCCTCCACGTCGAGCAGCGCGGCGAACCAGGCGGGATCGGAGACGGCCGCCGCCACGCCGCCGCGGGCGAACGTGCCGCTGAAGAGGCCTGTCACGCCTCGTTCCTACCCGACGGGTGCCCTGTGCAGCCGCTCATACCGCGAAGAAGACCGTCTCGCGGTCCCCCTGCAGCCGGACGTCGAGCCGGTAGCCGTCCTCGGTGGGGACGGCGATCAGCGTCTCGCGGGCAGCGTCGTCGGGCAGCGAACGCAGGACGACGTCCTCGGCGTTGGCCGCGGCCTCGTCGGCGAAGTAGATCCGGGTGACGACCCGGTCCAGGATGCCGCGGGCGAAGACGCTGACGTCGATGTGCGGCGCCTGGAGGCCGCCCTCTCCGTCGGGGACCCGGCCGGGCTTGAGGGTGTGGACGGCGAACTCCCCCGTGAGCGTCTGCGCGCGGGCGTAACCGCGGAACCCCGGGTAGGACGCGGCCCCGCGCGGGTCCTCGGGCGAGGCGAACCCGCCGTCCGGGTCGGCCTGCCAGGTCTCGATCATCGCGTCGGGGACGACGTCACCGGCGCCGTCGAGCACCCGCCCGCGGATCCAGATGCCGCCCTCGGCGCCCTCGGCCGCGGCCCACTCGCCGTCCGGCCAGGTCAGCCCGATCGCGAGGTAGGGCCCGACCGTGGCGCTCGGGGTCGTGCCGAGCCGCAGGGGTTCGGTGAGGAAGCCGGTGCCGCGCTGCCCGGAGCTGGGCCGGAACGGGACGGCGGGGTCCGGGGGGACGTCCAGCGGGTTCACGCCACACCACCCGCGCGATTCCGCGCCTCGGTCGCTGGCGCTCCCTGCGATGCTCCCTCGGCTGTCATCACGCCACGTCTCCGTCGTCGTCGGTCTCGAACGGCGTCTGCTCGGTCCCGCGCAGCACGATGTCCCACTCGAAGGCGAGCGCCCAGTTGTCCTGGGTCCGCTCGAGGGAGTAGCGGCTGACCGCGCGGTGCCGCGCCGCGGGCGGGATCGCGTTGTAGATCGGGTCCTGGCCGAACAGCGGGTCGTCCGGGAAGTACATCTGCGTCACCAGCCGCTGGGTGAACGCGCGGCCGAACAGGCTGAAGTGGATGTGCGCGGGGCGCCAGGCGTTGTGGTGGTTGCCCCAGGGGTAGGCGCCCGGCTTGATCGTCATGAACTCGTAGCGGCCGAGGCTGTCGGTGACCACCCGGCCGAGCCCGTCGAAGTGCGGGTCCAGCGGCGCGGGCCAGTTGTCCACCACGTGCCGGTAGCGGCCGGCGGCGTTGGCCTGCCAGACCTCGACCAGCGCGTCGGGCACCGGGCGGCCGTCGCTGTCGAGCACCCGCCCGTAGACCAGGATCCGCTGGCCCACGGCCTCGCCGCCGTTCCGCAGGGTCAGGTCGGCGTCCTCCGGCGCCACCCGGTCCTCACCGAGCACCGGCCCGGTGATCTCGGTGAGCCGGTGCGGCAGGTCCACCGGCGTCCGCAGCGGCGCGCGCAGCGCGGTGCTCCGGTAGTCGGGGAAGCCCACGGGCGTGCGCAGGGCGGCGGGCTCGCGCACGTACCGCGGCAGGTGCAGGCCCCCGGCCGATGTGGTCCCGGTCATGCCGGGAAGGTACGGCCGCCGGGCTACGCTCCCAACCCCACGCTTCCACTGGACGGGAGGAAGTCCGCATGGCCGGTCGCACCGCCCAGCCGGGCCGCTCGGTGACCTCCCGGGCCCTCGGCATCCTCGACGCCTTCGGCAGCGACGCCCCCCGGCTGTCGCTGTCGGAGATCGCCGAGCGCACGGGCACCCCCCTGACGACCGCGCACCGGCTGCTCGGCGAGCTCACCGGGTGGGGCGCGCTGATCCGGCGGCCCGACGGCCGCTACGAGATCGGCCGCAAGCTCTGGGACCTCGGGCTCCTCGCACCGGTCCAGCTCGAGCTCCGGCAGGTCGCCGCCCCGTTCATGCTCGATCTGCACACCACCATCCGCGACACCGTCCACCTCGCCGTCCGGGAAGGGCTCTCGGCGCTCTACGTGGAACGGATCTCGGGACGGGAGTCGGTCCCGGTGGTCAGCCAGGTGGGCAGCCGGCTGCCGCTGCACGCGACCGGCGTCGGGAAGGTCCTGCTCGCCGCGGCGCCGGACGAGGTCGTCGGGCAGACGCTGCGCTCGCTGCACCCGATCACCCGGCACACCGTCGTGGACCCGGCGCGGCTGACCCGCGAGCTCACCGAGATCCGCCGCCGCCGGTACGCCCGCACCTGCGAGGAGATGTCGCTCGGCGCGGCCTCCATCGCCGTCCCGGTGCAGGTGGAACGGCCCGGCGGCCCGCTGGCCGTCGCGGCCCTGGGCATCGTCGTCCCACCGAACCGGCGGGACCTCGCCCGGCTCGTGCCCGCGCTCGAGATGGCCGCACGCGGCATCGGTCGCGCACTCGCGCGCTCCCAGGAGTTCCACTGACCGGAAGCATCCGGTTCCCCTGACCGTCCGACGAGGCCACACTCGGCGGCGTGCGCACCCAGGTAGGCATCATCGGCGCCGGCCCCGCCGGTCTCCTCCTGTCCCGGCTGCTGGCGCTGCGCGGCATCGACAACGTCGTCCTGGAGAACCGGTCCCGGGAGTACGTCGAGGCCCGCATCCGGGCCGGCATCCTCGAGCAGCACACCGTCGACACCCTGACCGACGCCGGCCTCGGCGACCGGCTGCACCGCGAGGGGCTCGAGCACTCCGGCATCTACCTGCAGTACCCGGGGGCGCGCCACAAGCTGGAGTTCCCGGAGCTCTGCGGCCGCACCGTGTGGGTCTACGGCCAGACCGAGGTGACCAAGGACCTCATCGCGGCCCAGCTGGACGGCGGACCGCCCCTGCTGTTCGACGTCGCCGACGTCAGCCCCGAGGACGTCGACTCCGACTCCCCGCGCATCCGGTTCACCGACGCCGACGGCACGCCCCAGGTGCTCGAGTGCGACGTCATCGCGGGCACCGACGGCTTCCACGGGGTCTCCCGCCCGGTGGTCACCGCCGGCACCCCCGGCCGCACGTGGGAGCGCACCTACCCCTACGCGTGGCTCGGCATCCTCGCCGACGCCGCCCCGGCCACCGACGAGCTGATCTACGCCTGGCACCCCGAGGGCTTCGCGCTCTACTCGATGCGCTCGCCGAAGGTGTCGCGGCTCTACCTGCAGGTGGATCCGTCCGAGAAGATCGAGGACTGGTCCGACGACCGGATCTGGGACAACCTCTCCCGCCGGTTCGCCCTCGAGGGCTGGGACGTCTCCACCGGCCCGATCACCGAGAGGTCGATCCTGCCGATGCGCTCCTTCGTGAGCGCCCCGATGCGCCGCGGCCGGCTGTTCCTCGCCGGCGACGCCGCGCACATCGTGCCCCCGACCGGCGCCAAGGGGCTCAACCTCGCCGTCGCCGACGTCACCCTGCTCGCGACCGCCCTCGCGCGGTTGCTCCAGGAGAAGCAGACCGATCTCGCCGACGCCTACTCCGACACCGCCCTGCGCCGGGTGTGGCGGTGCACCCACTTCTCCTGGTGGATGACCTCCATGCTGCACACCTCCGGCGACGAGTTCGACGCGAAGCTGCAGCTCGCGCAGCTGGAGCGGGTGTGCTCGTCGGAGACCGCCGCCCGCGAGCTCGCGGAGAACTACACCGGCCTCCCGATCGAGCACTGAACCGGCCGGGTGCATCCGGACGGGCCGCACCCGGCGAAAGCCGTCCGTGGAGTCGTTCGCGCCCGGGCACGAGACCTACTGGATCGTCCAGCCGCTGCTGGAGGCCGGCCTGCCGCCCGAGGAGGTCCGGGACCTCGTCGTCCGCCTGGGCTTCGAGGCGGTGGTCTGCGAGGGCCACCGCATCGACGCCCGTGTCCGTGACCTCGTCGGCGAGCACCCGCCCGACGTCCGGGGCGCGTGGGTGGAGACGATCAACCGCATGATCACCGGGCCGGCACCCGACCGCTGAGCCGCGGCCGCACCGCCGGCGGGGACACGTCGTCCGGGGCGCCCGGCGCGACCCCGGCACGCGCGCGCTCCGCGGCCGTGTCTAGTCTCGGCCGCGCTGTGGCGCAGCTCACCGTGGAGCTGCAGCCGGCTCTCCCCTGGAGGTCACGTGCGCACCACTCCCCCACGTTCTGCCCGGAGATCGCTCCTCGCCCTCGGGCTCGGCACGGCGCTCGTCGCCGGCGCCCTCGCCACCGCCGCCCCCGCGGCCGCCGGACCCGGGAAGGGGCACGGCAACGGGCACGGCAACGGGCACGGCAACGGCCCCGCCTACGGGGTCTCGGCCCCCAAGGTGGTGACGACCGACGACGGCAGGCTTCGCGGCTCCGTCGTCGACCGCAGCTACCGCACTTTCGAGGGCATCCCCTACGCCGCGGCGCCGGTCGGCGACCTGCGGTTCCGGCCCCCCGAGCCGGCGCAGGACTGGCGCGGGGTCCGCGACGCCAGAGAGCCCGGCAGCGCCTGCCCGCAGCTGCCGAGCGCGTCGAACCCCACGACGTCGGTGGACGAGGACTGCCTGTTCCTCAACGTCACGACCCCCGCGGGGCTCGACGCCGAGCGCGAGGACCTGCCGGTCATGGTCTGGATCCACGGCGGCTCCTGGCGGACCGGCAGCGGCGACCGCTACGACGCCGGCAAGCTCGCCGTCGAGGGCGACGTCGTCGTCGTCACGATCAACTACCGGCTCGGCCCGCTGGGCTTCCTGGCCCAGGAGGACCTCTCCGACGCCATCGGGGACGTGGGCTCCGGCAGTGCCGGCCTGCTCGACCAGCAGGCCGCCCTGGAATGGGTCGAGGAGAACATCGACGCGTTCGGCGGGGACCCGGACAACGTCACCATCTTCGGCGAGTCGGCCGGTGCCTCCTCGGTGTGCGCGCAGCTCGCCGCGCCCGGCGCGGAGGGTCTGTTCGACAAGGCCATCGCGCAGAGCTACAGCTGCACCACCCGGTACGAGACGCTGGACGAGGCCGAGGCGGTCGGCGCCGGCGTGGCGGAGGACCTCGGGTGCGTCGGCGGCGACGTCGTCAGCTGCCTGGAGGACGCCTCGGTCGAGGAGCTGCTGGCCGCCTGGCCCAGCTCCGGCGGCCAGTTCGTCGTGGGCGGCTCCGCGCTCCCCCGCCAGCCGGCCGAGGTCATCGCCGCCGGGGACTGGAACCGGGTCCCGGTCATGCACGGCAACCTGCAGGACGAGAACACGCTGTTCACGCCCCTGCGCATCCCGTCGGACCAGTACGGGTACCTGCTCGACCCGGCGAACTACGAGGCCGTCCTGGGTGCCCGGTTCGGCTCCCTGGCCCCGGAGGTGGCCGCGCGCTACCCGCTCGCCGAGTACGGCTCCCCGCTGCGGGTGCTCGCCGCCATCGCCAGCGACACCGGCAGCGCGTTGTCGACCTGCGAGCACGTCGACGCCTACCAGGTGCTCGACGCCTCGTACGGGTCGGCGGAGGTCTTCGCCTACCAGTTCCGCGACCAGGACGCCCCGGCCCTGGTGGACTTCCCCTTCCCGCCGAGCCTGTACGACGAGGGCGCGCAGCACGCCGGTGAGCTGCCCTACCTCTTCCCGAACCTGTTCGGCGGGCCGCTGACCGCCGAGCAGCAGGAGCTGTCGACGGCGATGGTCCGCTACTGGACCAACTTCGCGGCCGACGGCGACCCGAACGGCGCAGGCGTCCGGACGTGGTTGCCCTACGCCGACGCGTCGTACGTCCAGGGTCTGGACGTCGACTCCGCCGGCGGCATCGGGCCGGTCGACGTGGCCGCCGAGGCCAACTGCGAGTTCTGGGCCTCCCTGAACTGAGCCGGCCACCCCGTACCGGGCCCCGGGCAGCACCGCTGCCCGGGGCCCGGTCCTGTGTCCGGCACGGCCGCTGCGGGATACCGCATCTACCAGCCGGTAGCCCGTGTGGGATCGTCGGGGCACTACGTCGAGACGGCACTGCCGCCGTCAGGAATGAGGACCGATGCGGTTGCAGCTGTCCCCGGAGCTCGAGGCCTTCCGGGAGGAGATGCGGACCTTCTTCACCACCGAGGTGCCGCAGGAGATCCGCGACAAGGTCGCGGCCCACCGGCACGTGTCCAAGGATGAGTACGTCGAGGCCCAGCGCGTGCTCAACGCCGCCGGCCTCGCCGTGCCCCACTGGCCGGTGGAGTGGGGCGGCCGGGACTGGACGCCCCTGCAGCGCCACATCTGGCGCGAGGAGATGCAGCTGGCCGGCGTCCCCGAGCCGCTGGCGTTCAACACCAGCATGATCGGCCCGGTGCTCGCGGCCTTCGGCAACCAGGAGCAGAAGGAGCGCTTCCTGGCCAAGACGGCGAACCTGGACATCTGGTGGTGCCAGGGCTTCTCCGAGCCCGACGCCGGCTCCGACCTCGCCTCGCTGCGCACCACCGCCGTGCGCGACGGGGACGACTGGGTCGTCAACGGCCAGAAGACCTGGACGACCCTGGGCCAGCACGCCGACTGGATCTTCTGCCTGGTCCGCACCGACCCGGCCGCCGAGAAGAAGCAGCGTGGCATCTCGCTGCTGGTCTTCCCGATGGACACCCCCGGCGTCACCCTGCGGCCGATCGAGCTGATCGACGGCGGGTTCGAGGTCAACGAGGTGTTCTTCGAGGACGTCCGCGTCCCCGCCGAGAACCTGATCGGCGAGGAGAACCGCGGCTGGGACTACGCCAAGTTCCTGCTCGGCAACGAGCGCGTCGGCATCGCCCGCATCGGGGCCACCAAGAAGATGCTCGCGCAGGCCAAGGAGCACGCCCGCGAGATCACCGTCGACGGGCGCCCGCTGCTCGAGGACCCGTTCATGGCGACGCGGATCGCCGAGCTGGAGAACGAGCTGGTCGCGCTGGAGCTGACCGCGCTGCGCGTGGTCGCCAACTCAGCCGACGGCCGGCCCCACCCCGCGTCGTCGGTGCTCAAGCTGAAGGGGTCGGAGCTGCAGCAGGCCGCCACCGAGCTGCTGGTCGACATCGCCGGTCCGCTCTCGGTCGCCTCGTTCGCCGACGGCGGCTCGGACGTGCCCGACTGGGCGCGGGTCGCTGCACCGCACTACCTGAACTACCGGAAGGTCTCCATCTACGGAGGCTCGAGCGAGGTTCAGCGCACCATCATCGCCGGCACGATCCTGGGGCTGTGATCTGACGTGGACTTCACCTTCGACAGCGAGCAGAACGACCTCCGGGAGGCCGTGCGCGGTCTCCTCGAGCGCGCCTACGGCGACAGCGAGGCGCGCCGCAAGGTGGTCGGCAACGACCCGGGCTTCGACGAGAAGACCTGGTCGCGGCTGGCCGAGATGGGCCTGCTGGGCCTGCCCTTCGCCGAGGAGCACGGCGGCATGGGCGCCGGCCCGATCGAGGTGGCGATCGTCGCCGAGGAGATCGGCCGGGTCATCGCCCCCGAGCCGTTCATCGAGGCGGTCGTGCTGGCCGGTGGGCTGATCGCCGCCGTCGGCACCGACGCGCAGAAGGGCGAGCTCCTGGCCGCCGTCGCCGAGGGCACCACGGTGCCCGCCTTCGCGCACGCGGAGATCGGGACGCGGTGGAGCGCCTCGGCGTCGGCGGTCACGGCCACGCAGGCCGGCGACGGCTGGACGCTGTCCGGCGTCAAGGAGCCGGTGCCCACGGGCGCCCGCGCCGACGTCCTCGTCGTCTCCGCCGTCGTCGACGGCGGCACCGGGCTCTTCGTGGTGCAGGGGGACGCGGCGGGCCTGACCCGCACCGGCTACCGCACGCACGACGGCACCCGCGCGGCGAACGTGCGCTTCGACGGCACCCCGGCGACCCTGCTGGGGGCCGGCGGCGACCAGACCGCGGCGATCGAGCGCGCGCTGGCCGAGGCGCGCATCGCCTACAGCCACGAGGCGATCGGCGCCATGGACACCGCGCTGCGGACCACCGCCGAGTACCTCAAGACCCGCAAGCAGTTCGGGGTCACGCTGAACAAGTTCCAGACGCTGACGCACCGCGCAGCGGACATGTACGTGTCCCTGGAACTGGCCCGCAGCACCGCGCTGTGGGCGTCGATGGTGCAGGACGCCGGTGGCGACGTCCTCTCCGCGGCCGACCGCGCCCGGCTGCAGACCAGCCGCGCCGGCCGGCACGTGGGCAAGGAGGCCATCCAGCTGCACGGCGGTATCGGCGTGACGGCGGAGTACTCCGTCGGGCACTACACCAGCCGGCTCACCGCGATCGACCACCTGCTCGGCGACGGCGACTTCGCCGCGGCCCGGCTGGCCCGCACCGTGGCCGACCAGGAGACCGTCGACCCGCTGGGCGCTCCGTACACGGGCTGAGCGAGGGCCCTCCCAGGGCCTGCGGCGGAGCCCCGTCCCCCTTCTCCGGGGGGCGGGGCTCCGCTGCGTCCCACGCAGGTCGGGCGGCTCCGGAGCCGCCCTCGCCCTCAGTCGCCCAGCATCGCGCGGCGCAGCTCGTCGGCGTCGGCCCGCACCTTGTCGAGCACGGGCACCAGGTCGTCCTCCCGCAGCTGCCCGTAGGTGAGCCGGACGATGGGCACGGCGTCGTAGCCCTCCGTGGTGAGCCGCGCCGCCACCTCGAAGGCCGCCCGCAGCAGCCCGCCCTCCGGCGAGGTGTAGTCGTCCACGACGTTCAGCCGGCCGGTCATGCCGTGCGGGAAGCCCCACTGCTCGAGGGCGACGGCGGTCAGCCGCAGGCTGTTGATGCCGTAGCGGCGGAGCTCGGCGGTGCGCCGTCCGGAGAAGTCGGCGTGCCCGGCGACCAGCTCGCCGTACCCGTCCGGGTCGTTGTGGTGCAGCAGCGCCGCACCCATCTGGGCCAGCAGACCGATGCACAGCGCGTCCTGCGGGCGCTCACCGAAGCGGGGGGCCAGCGTCGAGGCGGCCAGCGCGAGGCTCGTCGTGACGTCCCAGAAGTCCTCCGGCAGCCGGGCCTCGTCGTCGAGTTCGGTCAACGCCACGGTGGCCATGGTCCGCACCGTGGTGAAGCCGACGACGGTGACGGCGAACTGCAGGGAGGTCACCCGCCCGCGCATGCCGAAGTAGGCGGAGTTGGCCAGCTTCATCACCCGGCTGGCGAGGGCGACGTCGGAGGCCAGGATCCGGGAGAGGACCGTGGCGCTGGTGTCCTCGGAGTTGGCGACGGAGACGATCTGCGCCGCGACGGGCCGCTGCGCGGCCATCGTGTCGATGCTCGCCAGCACCTTCTCCAGGTCGAAGACGGGTGCCCCCTCGGCGCGGGGCGTGAGCTGGGTGACGGTCATCGGGTGCTCTCTCCGTGGGACGAGAACCAGGTGGCGGTCTGCCGCCCGGTCATGGGCTCGCTGAGGCTGAACCCCTGCAGGTAGGTGGCGCCCAGGCGGACGAGTTCCGCGGCCTGCTCCGGCGTCTCGACGCCCTCGGCGACGGTGCTCAGGTCGAGGCTGCGGGCCAGGGCGATGACGGCGGAGGCGATCTCGGCGTAGCCGTGCGCGAGCTCGGCCACGAACGAGCGGTCCACCTTCAGGCAGTCCACCGGCAGGTGACGCAGGTAGGCCAGGGACGAGTAGCCGGTGCCGAAGTCGTCGATGGCCAGCTCGACGCCGAGGTCGCGCAGCTGGTGCAGGACCCGGCGCGCGGAGTCCGGGTCCTTCATCAGAGCCGACTCGGTGATCTCGACGGAGATGCGCGACGCAGCGAGGCCGTGCCGCTCGAGGGCCTCGGCCACCTGCGGCGGCAGGTTGGCGTCGAGCTGCGGCGCCGAGACGTTCACGTTCGCCCGCGGCGGCGCGGCCGGGCCCACCATCCGGTCCCACTCGGCCAGCTGACGGCAGGTCTCGTCGAGCACGAGCAGCCCGAGTGCCGGGACGAGCCCGCTCTCCTCCGCCAGCGGCACGAACACCGCCGGGCTGATCGGGCCCCGCTCGGCGTGGGTCCAGCGCGCCAGCGCCTCGACCGCGACGGGCCGCCCGTCGGCCGCGTCGAAGATCGGCTGGTACAGGAGCGTGATCTCCCGTCGCTCGATGGCGTCACGCAGCTCGGCGACCAGGCGCAGCTTGTCGCGGGCGTTCTCGCGGGCCTGCTGGTCCAGGACGGTGATCCGCCCCTTGCCACCCGCCTTGGCCTGGTACATCGCGATGTCGCAGTCGCGGATCAGCTCGTCGGCCGAGGTGTGCTCCTCCGTCTGCACGGTGACGCCGACGCTGGCGTAGGGCCGCACGTCGACGCCGCCCAGGCGGACCGGCCGGGCCAGCTCCACCGAGATCCGCTCCGCGAGCGCGACGGCCGCCGGCTGGTCGACGTCCTCGCACACCACCACGAACTCGTCGCCGCCGAACCGGGCCACGAGGTCACCGGGGCGCACCGCCGTGCACAGCCGGGTGGCCACCTCGACCAGCAGCTCGTCACCGGCGGTGTGCCCCAGGGAGTCGTTGACGACCTTGAAGTTGTCGAGGTCCAGGAAGAGGCAGGCCAGCGCACCGCGTCCCGGGCCGAACCGCTCCGCGACGTACTGGGCCAGCAGTGTCCGGTTGGGCAGGCCGGTGAGCGGATCGTGGTTGGCCTGGTGGGCGAGCCTGGCCTCGAAGGCCAGCCGGTCGGTGATGTCCTCGATCGTCCCGACGAAGCCGGCCCCCACGCCGGGGGTGAACAGGTGGGCGAAGCGGATGACCGTGGTGCGGACGGTGCCGTCCTGGCGCAGCAGCCGCGCCTGGGTCTCGACCTCACCGCCGTCCAGCGCGGCCGAGACCCGCTCGATGACGGTGTCGAGGTCGTCCTCGTGGACGGTGTCGATCCAGCCGGTGCCCAGCAGCTGCTCGGCGCGGCGGCCGACCAGGCTGCAGAACGCGTCGTTCACGTGGGCCAGCCGCATCCCCTGCTCGGAGAGCAGCGTGGGCACCGGAGAGCGCTCGGTCAGCGTGGAGAAGCGACGCTCGTGGGCATCGGCGGTGGCCCGCAGGGCCCGCTCCTGCTCGTTGGTGGCGGAGACGATGCGGATGGTCCACATCCGGCCGCTGGGGGCCGGTGTCGTCGTGACCAGCGCCTCCACGGTGGCGCCGCTGGCCATCCGCACGGGCAGGGTCATCCGCGCGGTGCGCTCCCGCCGCAGCAGCAGCCTGAGCCCACCGCCGCCGAGGGAGGGGAACAGCTGGTCGACCGGGAGGGCGCGCAGGTCGTCCAGGCCGTAGCCCAGCAGGTCGACCGCGCCGGCGTTCCCCCAGCTCAGGCGGGGACGACCGGCCACCATCTCCGCGACCACCAGCGCGAGGTTGTCGCTGACGCTGGCGCTGTAGAAGACCGAGGACACGATCTCCGGTGGGACGCGGTCGTCGTCGGCAGCGCTGACTGTGACGGACACGGTCTTCCCCTCCTTGCTCGGCGTCCCTGGTTCGGACCCGCCAGAGAGGTTCTTCGGCCGATCCGGGGGACGCCCACCCCCATCCGGGCGGCGCGCACCCCGTTCGGGTGGAGCCCGCCGCCGACTCCCCGGCAATTCCTCACCGATGCGCGGCCGGGCACGTGCGGTCGGTCACATCTCCGGATCCATCAGCCGGAACCGTCCGTTAACAGGCAAGATCCACCCGATCCACCGAGCACCGCGAACGACCCCACCACTGGCGAGCAGGCAACGAGGCCTGCCCACCGAGGATTGGAGCGCCACGATGCAGATCGGAGTCCCGCGCGAGACGCGGCCCCGCGAGACACGGGTGTCCGCGACACCGGCGACCGTGAAGCGGCTCGTGTCGCTGGGGTACGACGTCGTGGTCGAGGGCGGGGCCGGTGCGGCCAGCAGCTTTCCCGACCACGCCTACGCCGACGCGGGCGCTCGGATCGGCTCGACCGACGAGGCGTGGGGGGCCGACGTCGTCCTGCGGGTGAACGCCCCCGCGATCGGGGAGATCGGCCGCCTGCGCGACGGCGCCACGCTGATCAGCCTGCTCTCCCCGGCGCTGAACACCGAACTGGTCGACGCGCTCGCCGCCCGGCCGATCACCGTGCTCGCGATGGACGCCGTCCCCCGGATCTCCCGGGCGCAGTCGATGGACGTGCTGTCCTCGATGGCGAACATCGCCGGCTACCGGGCCGTCGTCGAGGCCGCCCACGTGTTCGGCCGGTTCTTCACCGGGCAGGTGACGGCGGCGGGCAAGGTGCCGCCGGCCACGGTGCTCGTCGCCGGGGCCGGCGTGGCCGGGCTCGCGGCGATCGGCGCGGCGAGCAGCCTGGGGGCGATCGTGCGGGCGACCGACGTCCGCCCCGAGGTCGCCGAGCAGGTCCGTTCGCTCGGCGGGGAGTACGTCGCCGTGCCCGCCGCGGAGGCCCAGGTCAGCACCGACGGGTACGCCCGCGAGATGAGCGAGGACTTCAACCGCCGCGCGGCGCAGATGTACGCCGAGCAGGCCGGGCAGGTCGACATCATCATCACGACCGCGCTGATCCCGGGCCGGCCGGCGCCCCGGCTGATCACCGAGGAGATGGTCGCCTCGATGCGGCCGGGGTCGGTCATCGTCGACATGGCCGCCGCGCAGGGCGGGAACGTCGCCGGCTCGGTGCCCGACGAGATCGTCGTGACCGCCAACGGCGTCTCGATCATCGGCTACACCGACCTGCCGGGGCGGCTGCCCGCCCAGGCCTCCCAGCTCTACGGCACCAACCTGGTCAACCTGCTCACCCTGCTCACCCCGGGCAAGGACGGCCGGCTGGTCCTGGACTTCGACGACGTCGTGCAGCGGGCCATCACCGTCGTGCGCGCGGGCGAGAAGACCTGGCCCCCACCGCCGGTGCAGGTGTCGGCCGCGCCGGCGCCGGCCGCGCCGCCCGCGCCGCCGGCCGGCGCCACCGCCGGTGCGCCCAGCGTGCCCGCGAAGACGCCGGCGCCCGCGCGACGGTTCGCGCTGGTCGGTCTGGGTGCCGCGCTGCTGTTCCTGCTGACCGCCTTCTCGCCGAACGAGCTGGTGCAGCACTTCACCGTGTTCGCCCTCGCCGTCGTCGTCGGCTTCTACGTCATCGGGCACGTGCACCACGCGCTGCACACCCCGCTGATGTCGGTGACCAACGCGATCTCCGGGATCATCGTGGTCGGCGCGCTGCTGCAGCTGAGCAGCGACGACGGCGTCGTGCAGGCGCTCGCCTTCGTCGCCACCCTCGTGGCCAGCATCAACGTCTTCGGCGGCTTCGCCGTCACCCGCCGCATGCTGGGGATGTTCTCCCGCGGCCCGAGCGTGAAGGGCGCGGCCCGATGACCGCCGTCTCCGCCGCCTACGCGGCCTACATCGTCGCCGGCCTGCTGTTCATCCTCAGCCTCGCCGGTCTGTCGAAGCACGAGACCGCCAAGGCGGGCAACACCTACGGCATCGCCGGCATGGCGATCGCGCTGGCGGCCACCATCGGCGTGGCCACCCGCTCCATCTCCGCGGTCGGGCTCACGCTGCTCGTCCTCGCCGTCGCGATCGGCGCGGCCATCGGGCTCTGGCGCGCCCGCAAGGTCGAGATGACCGGCATGCCGGAGCTCATCGCGCTGCTGCACAGCTTCGTCGGCCTGGCCGCCGTCCTCGTCGGCTGGAACGGCTACCTCTCAGTCGAGGGCGCCGAGGGCGGCTCGGTGCTCACCGGCGCCGAGGCCGGTATCCACTCCGGCGAGGTGGTCGTCGGCGTGTTCATCGGCGCGGTCACCTTCACCGGCTCGATCGTGGCCTTCCTGAAGCTGTCGGCGCGGATCAAGAGCAACCCGCTGATGCTGCCGGGCCACAACTGGCTGAACCTGGGCGCGCTGGCGCTGTTCGCGGTGCTGACCGTCGTCTTCGTCGCCGAGCCGAGCCTGCCCGTGCTGGCGCTGGTCACGGTGCTCGCGCTGGCGCTGGGCTGGCACCTGGTCGCCTCGATCGGCGGCGGCGACATGCCGGTCGTCGTCTCGATGCTCAACAGCTACTCCGGCTGGGCCGCCGCCGCCTCGGGCTTCCTGCTGGGCAACGACCTGCTGATCATCACCGGTGCGCTGGTCGGCTCCTCGGGTGCCTACCTCTCCTACATCATGTGCAAGGCGATGAACCGGTCGTTCCTGTCGGTGATCGCCGGCGGGTTCGGCAACGAGGGCAGCGCCGTCGCCTCCGACGTCGACTACGGCGAGCACACGGAGATCACCGCCGAGGAGACCGCCGAGCTGCTGCGGGACGCGAAGTCCGTCGTCATCACGCCCGGCTACGGCATGGCCGTCGCGCAGGCGCAGGGCCCGGTGGCGACCCTGACCCGCACGCTCACCGAGCGCGGCGTCGAGGTGCGCTTCGGCATCCACCCGGTCGCCGGGCGGCTGCCCGGGCACATGAACGTGCTGCTGGCCGAGGCGAAGGTCCCGTACGACGTGGTCCTCGAGATGGACGAGATCAACGACGACCTCGCCACGACCTCCGTCGTCCTGGTCATCGGCGCCAACGACACGGTGAACCCCGCCGCCACCGACGACCCCGGCAGCCCGATCGCCGGAATGCCGGTGTTGCGCGTGTGGGAGGCCGAGCACGTCATCGTGTTCAAGCGGTCGATGAACACCGGCTACGCCGGCGTGCAGAACCCGCTGTTCTTCCGGGACAACACCCAGATGCTCTTCGGGGACGCCCGCGAGCGGGTGGAGGACATCCTCCGGGCGCTCTGAGGGGCCGGTCGGCGGCCGACCGCGGCCCCCGGGTGGGCGCGCGCGACCCCCCGCCGGCTCATGGTGCGGGGCCCGGCACCTGCCGGCCGTCCACGGGTGGGTACGCGGCGTCGTTCACCACGGCCGCCCGGGCCTGCCCGCCTCCGGTCGACCGCCGGTCCGGCGCGAGCGACGCGCCACGCCGTCCCCGGTCGGCCCGGCGGCGGCAGGGCCACCGGACTGACTATGATTGCCCCTGCGCGTCACACAGCCGGCGTGCGCCCGGGCCTCTCGCCCGTCCCGGAGGACCCCTGGAACAGACGGGGGTCCGTCCCCCACCGCCGGCACGCTTCGTCCGGTTACAAGCCCACACGGAGTACCGCGCGTGACGTACCCCGACGACGAGATCTCGGTCGTCCAACCGGCCTTCGATGAGCTGGCACGGCTCTCGTTCGCCGAGCACTCGCTGGAATCGGTCCTGCACAAGGTGACCGAGCTGGCAACCCGCATCCTCCCCGGTCAGCCGATCGCCTCGGTGACGATCGTCGCCGACGGCCGGCCCAGCACGGTGGCCGCGAGCGGCGACCTCGCCGTGCGGCTGGACGAGGTGCAGTACCGCCTCGGTTCGGGCCCGTGCCTGACGGCGGCGGCGTCCGGCCGGCCGGCCGGGATCACCGACACGCACACCGACGGGACCTGGGCGGACTTCGCCGCGGAGGCCGCAGCCGCGGGCTGCGACAGCGTGCTCTCCTACCCGCTGCCGGTGCAGGAGCGGGTGGTCGGCGCGATGAACGTCTACGCGCGCGGGCTCTCGGCCTCCGACGACCGCACGCACGGTCTGGTCTCCCGCCTGGCCGCGTACGCCGTCGGTCCGGTGTCGAACATGTACCTCTACGAGACCGCGGTCGAGCGGGCCGAGCACCTGGAGGCCGCGCTGGAGTACCGGGCGGTGATCGACCAGGCCAAGGGCATCCTCATGGAGCGGCACAAGCTGACCGCCGACCAGGCGTTCCAGCTGCTGGCCCGGGTGTCGATGGAGACCAACACCAAGCTGCGTGACGTGGCGGCCGAGTTCGTGTTGACCGGGGAGCTGCGGGAGCGCTGAGCCGGCGGTTCCTCCCCCGCCGGGATCCGCGAGTCGGCTTGCGCGCCGGACACCGGTCCCCGACGGTGGCCACATGGATCCCTTCCGCGGTCTCGGCATGCCCCGGATCCCGGGGTTCGGCGAGCTGCTCGCGCTGCTGCAGACCCAGACCGAGGCGCTGTCCCAGCTGCCCCGGACGCTGGCCGACCTCAACGGGGCGGTGCGTGAGCTGACCGCCGCGACCACGTCGGCGCGGGAGACGATCGCGTCGGCCCAGCGGATGGCCGAGCGGCTGGAGGACCTGGTCGACGAGCTGGAGGAGCCGGTGCGCGCGCTGCGCCCCGGCATCGAGCGGGTCGGCCGGGTGCTGGACGACCCGGCGGTCGACACCGTGCCCGACACGCTGCGGCGGATCCACGAGGACCTGATGCCGCTCATCTCCGGACTGCGGCAGGCGCAGAGCCGGGTGGGCTCGGTGACCGGGCTGCTGCGCCGCCGCCCGGGGGACGGGGACGACGGCTACTGAGCCACCCTCAGCCGTCGGCGGCAGGCGGCTCGCGGCGGACGAGGTCGCCGACGGCCTCCTCCAGCCGCGCCCACGTGGAGCTCCACTCCACCAGCGGGTCGAGGATCCGCTCGAACACCGCGAGCTGCTGGTCGAAGGCCTGCAGCTGAGCGGTCATCGCCGCGATCGACTGCCGCTGGGCCCTGACGACGTCGGCGATCGCCCGCACCTGCGCGGCGGACATCGCGCCCGGGGGGCTGGGCAGCGCCGGCAGCGACAACCTGCCGGGGACGGCGCCGGCCAGGTTGCGGGCCCGGTCGCTGAAACCGCGCAGCTGGTTGACGAACTCGTCGACGGACCGACCCACGATCCCGCTCGGCGGGGTCGCCCGGTCGGCGTCGTCGGCCTCGGTCATCGCTCCCCCTCCGGCTGCCGTGCCGGATCCGACCTTAGGCGCGCGTCGCCGTCGAGGGCGACCCGTACCGACGGTCCGGGGCACGGGAGCGCCCGCCGGGACATCGATCGCCCCACCCGGTTCAGCGGCCGTCGAGCAGGGCCAGCTCCCGGCCGACCAGCTCGCGACGCCGGCCGCACGACCCCGACCGCGACGGCCGCGGTCGGACTCCTCGGCCGGTGTACTCCCGAACCGGCGTCACGAGCCGCGGGTCAGTACCAGCCCTTCGCCTGGGAGTGGCTCCACGCGCCGCACGGCGAGCCGTAGCGGTTGTTGATGTAGATCAGCCCGGCGTCGATCTGGCGATAGCCGTCGGAGGTCTTGGCGATGCCGGTACCGGCCCACGTCGAGTCGAGGAACTGCGCGATGCCGTAGGCGGTGCTGCGCGGGTTCTGCGCGTTGGGGTTCCAGCCGCTCTCCTTGCCCCACAGGCTCTCCAGGCAGGTGAACTCGCTGCCGCCGACCTTCTGCATGGCGTAGCCCTTGATGGACCCGGCAGGCGCGGCGGGCGCGGCCGGGGCGGCCGGGGCGGCCGGTGCCGGCGCGGCACGCCCGGCGCGGGGGGCGGCGGCCTGCACCTCGGCAGCGCGGGCGGCCTCCGCGGCGCGGGCGGCCTCCGCGGCGCGGGCGGCCTCCGCGGCACGCGCAGCCTCCGCGGCACGGGCGGCCTCGGCCCGTGCGGCCTCCTCGGCGGCACGGCGGGCGGCCTCCTCCGCCTCGAGACGGGCGGCCTCCTCGGCTGCGCGGCGGTCCAGCTCGGCCTGGTCGGCGGCAGCCTGCGCCTCGGCCGCCGCGACCTGCTCGGCCACGCGCTCGCTCCGGCTGGCGGCCAGCGGCTGGAGCGAGCCGGCCGCGGTCTCGGCGACATCGGCCGGAGCCGCGTCGGCGGTGATGCCCAGCTGCTCCGCGATGCTGACCGGCGCCAGCTGCGGCTCCGCCTGTGCAGCGGGCTCGCCGCCGCTGGTGAGGACGCTGGCCGTCAGGCCGCCCGCGGCGGCGACCGCCAGCAGCAGCGCGGGGCGGCGGCCCGCCACGAAACGGCGGCGGCCGCCGGCCGTACGCGCGGCGCGGGCGAAGGAGGTGGGGCGAAGGTTCATGGGGTGGGACTGCTCCAGGTGCAGGGCACAGCAGCCGGCCGTCGGAGCGGCGCGGTGCTGCTGCGAGGTGGTCGAGTGGCAGCGCGGGTGGCGGGCGGGACGCCCGGAGCTCAGCGCGGGGAAGGCGCGCGCGAGGTACCGGACCGGCTGCGGATCCGTGCAGGGTGGACCCGCAGGCTCGCCATGCGGCGGCTCTCCGTTCTTCCGACGGCCGCCTACCGGGTTAGCTGACGGATTCGGGCGGGAAACGGCCCTACCCGCGCCGGAACGTGCCCGGCGCGCGATTCACCCCAGTGCTGCGGTGGGTCCCCGGCTCGCCCCGGAGGGCGACTCGGCGGCGCCCGGCGGACCTCCCCGAATGGGGAGCGGACGACCGGCCGGGCCCAGCCACGGTAACCACCGTTATCCGTCCGTGACAATGCCTGGCGCAGGAAAAGACGTCCGCGGGGCTCAGGGCAGCCGCCACACCGTCGTCCGGCGCAGCTGAGCGGGGTGGTCCGGCGAGGACCCGGTGTCAGGGACCTCGTAGACGGCCAGAGCGCTCAGCCGGTCCTCCGGCAGGTACACCCGGCCCGGATCGCCGATGAGCACCTCCGCCCCCCGGCCGCGGGCGGCGTCGAGGAACGGCAGCACGCGGTCGGTCATCTCCCGGTCGTAGCAGACGTCGCCGGCCAGGATCACCGCCACGTCCGGCGGCGGGGCGCCCAGGACGTCTCCCACGGGCGTGATGCCCGGGGTCCCGTTCCGCTCCGCGTTCACGGTGATCGCGGTGAGCGCGAAGGGGTCGACGTCGCTGGCCAGGACGCCGGTGGCCCCCGCCCGGGCGGCAGCGACGGCCACCAGCCCGCTGCCCGACCCGAGATCCAGCACCGTGCGGCCGGCGACCAGCTCCGGGTGGTCGAGCACGTACCGGGCCAGCGCCTGACCGCCCGGCCAGACCGCGGCCCAGAACGGCGGGTCGGTCGCGGTGTACCCCTGCTCGGTCGCCATCGCCTCCCAGAGGGCCACCACGTCGGCGGCCACGTGGAGCTCCACCTCGGGCACCAGCGCGGGGCGGGCCGGGCGGGTGTGGGCGCGGACGAAGGCGGCGGGAACGGGGAGGTCCACACCGGCAGTCAACCGCACCGCCCGGCCGGCGCCGGTCGCGGCCGTCAGGCCACCGGTGGGCCCGCCCGCCCCGCGCGACGGGCGATCAGCCGCCAGTAGGTCCCCGGCAGCAGCCGCACCAGCACATCGGGGACCGTCGCCGTCCAGCCGATCAGCAACCGCGGGCGGCGCTTCTCGATGGCCGTCACGATCTTCGCCGCGGCCTGCTCCGGTGGCATGCGCAGGAGCCTGGCGAACTGCCGTCGGCCCTCCTCGTACTCCTCCACCGAGACCCCGGAACCGGTCCGGGCGGTCTCCGCGATCCGGGTCCGGACGCCGCCGGGGTGCACCACGGTGACCCCGATGCCGTCGTCGGCCAGCTCGTGGCGGAGCGACTCGCTGAAACCGCGGACCGCGAACTTGCTCGTCGAGTAGGCGGCCTGACCGGCGGGCGCGAAGATCCCGAAGACGCTGGAGACGTTGACGACGTGGGCGCCTGGACGGGTCTTGAGCACCGGCAGCAGCGCATGGGTCAGCCGGACGACGGCGCGGACGTTGATCGCCATCACCCACTCGAACTCCTCGACGGTGACCTGGTCGAACCGCCCGCCGAGCGCCACCCCGGCGTTGTTCACCAGGAGCGTGGTCCCGGGGTGCTCGGCCACGAGGGTCCGCGCGACCGCCGCCGTCGCCTCCTCGTCGGCCAGGTCGACGACGTACGTCGTCACCTGCAGCGCGGGGTGCGCGGCCCGGATCCCCGCGGCGACGCCGTCCAGCCGCTCGGTGTCCCGGTCGAGCAGGACCAGGTGGCTGCCGCGGGCGGCGAGCTGCACCGCCAGCGCCTCGCCGATGCCGCTGGCCGCACCGGTGACGACCGCCGTCCCGCCGGCGAACGCGTAGGGCCGCATCACGCCACCGACGGCTGCGCGTCCGAGGCGGTGGCGACGGCGGCCGGCCGCTGGAAGGTCATGCCCTCGTCCGCCAGCGGCCCGCGCCGCATGAGCGCGACGTCGCGCAGGTAGTTCTGGTGCAGCCGCCACGGGGTCCGCGCCCCCTGCTTCGGCAGGCCCCCGAGGCTGCGCTGCACGTAGCCCGCGGACAGGTCCAGGAACGGCGCGTCCGCACCCTCGGGCGGGGCGACCGGCGTGGCCGAGACGTAGCCGTGGGCGTCCAGGTGGTCCAGCAGCCGGCACACGTAGCGGTTGACCAGGTCGGCCTTCAGCGTCCAGGACGCGTTCGTGTAGCCGATGACCATGGTGAAGTTGGGCACCCCGGAGATCATCATCCCCTTGTAGGAGACGGTCTCGGACAGGTCGACCGGCCGCCCGCCGACGGTGATGCTCATCCCGCCGACCGGGAGCAGGTTCAGCCCCGTGGCGGTCACCACGACATCGGCCGCCAGGTGCTCGCCCGAGGCGAGCTCGATGCCGTCCTCGGTGAACGTGCGGATCCGGTCGGTGGCGATCGAGGCCGTGCCCGCGCGCAGGCTGCGGAACAGATCGCCGTCGGGCACCAGGCACAGCCGCTGGTCCCACGGGTCGTAGGGCGGGTTGAAGTGCGTGTCGACGTCGACGCCGGCCGGCAACTGCTTGGCGGTGAGCCGGCGGACGAGCGCACGGACCAGGGCGGGACGACGGCGGCTGAGCTGGTAGAGCGCGGTGGACGTGAGCACGTTCTTCCACCGGACGATCGGATAGGCGAGCCGGGCCGGCAGCCGCGAGCGCAGCGCCAGGGCCAGCGGGTCGCGGCCGGGCAGGGACAGCACGTAGCTGGGTGTCCGCTGCAGCATCGTCACGTGAGCGGCCTGCTGGGCGAGGGTGGGGACGAGCGTCACCGCCGTCGCCCCGCTGCCGATGACCACGACCCGCTTGCCCGAGACGTCGAGCTCCTCGGGCCAGTGCTGCGGGTGCACCAGCGTCCCGCGGAAGCGCTCCTCGCCCTCGAAGTGCGGCCGGTAGCCCTCGTCGTAGCGGTAGTAGCCCGAGCAGACCGACAGCCAGGAGCAGGTGAGCGTCACGGTCGCGCCGGTGTCCGTGCGCTCGGCGGTCACCGTCCACCGGGCGTCGTCGCTGGACCACTCGGCCGAGAGCACCCGGTGGTGGAACCGGATCCTCTCCGTGACGCCGTACTCGCGGGCGGTCTCCTCGATGTACCGGCGGATCGCGGGACCGTCGGCGATCGCCTTCGACTCCGCCCACGGCCGGAAGGAGTAGCCGAGGGTGAACATGTCGGAGTCCGACCGGACGCCCGGATAGCGGAAGAGGTCCCAGGTACCGCCCACGGCCGCGCGGGACTCCAGGACCGCGTAGGTGGTGCCGGGCCGATCCACCTCCAGGTGGCAGGCGGCGCCGATCCCGGAGAGGCCGGCCCCGACGACCAGGACGTCCACGTGCTCGGTCCCCATGTGCCCACACTCCGCTCTCGCCCGCCCGGCCGGCGGCCGGGTTGCGCGGCGCCGTGAGCGCCACTCCCCCGTCGACGCTATCGACATACTGTCGACAGCGTCAACACGGTGTCGAGACCGGCGGCCGGCGGCTAGTCTCCCTCGCATGTCGGCGCCCACGGAGAACCTGCCCGGCGCCGGGCGCGGCCGTCGGCCGGCCCGGCCATCCGGCGACGACCGGGAGCTGGCGATCCTCGCCACGGCCGAGCGACTGCTCGGCCAGCGACCCCTGGCGGCGATCTCGGTCGACGACCTCGCGCGCGGCGCCGGGATCTCCCGGCCGACGTTCTACTTCTACTTCCCGTCCAAGGACGCGGTCCTGCTGTCGTTGCTCGACCGCGTCGTGGCCGAGGCCGACACGGCCATGCGCGAGGCCTTCGGCAGCCCGGCGGCCGGCGCACGGGAGGGCTGGGCGCGGGCGATCGCCGCCTACTACGAGACCTTCCGGGTCCACCGCGCGCTCACCGTGGCGTGGGCGGAGGCCCGCTCCACCAGCGACGAGGTGCGACGGCTCTGGTCGACGGTGTTCGAGCACTGGGTGCAGCGGTCCGCCACGGCGATCGACGCCGAGCGGGCCCGCGGCGCCGCGCCGCCCGGGCTGCCGGCCCGCGACCTCGCCGTCGCCCTGACCTCGATGAACGAGCGGGTGCTCTACGCGACCTTCAGCGGCGACGGCCCGGCGGTCGCCGAGGCCGACGTGGTCGAGGTCCTGCTGGGCATCTGGCTGCCCGCGGTCTACGGGACCGCCACGCCGGACTGAGCGGCCGGCTCAGACCGCGACGGTCGCCAGCGTGCTGCCGGTCAGGCTGCCGAACCAGAGGGTGCCGCCGGACTCGCGCACGCCGGTGAGCATCTCGAAGCCGGGGATCTCGCCCTGCAGCCGGTGCACCTCACGGCCGCTGCCGTCGACGGCGAGGACGCCCAGCGTGCGGCCGGGGCGCGGCTGGAGGGCCGGCGGCAGCATGCCGAGCAGGGTCCGCACCGGCGCGGGCAGGCGGTGGATCGCGGCGAGCGCCGCGACGCGCGGGCTCGGGAGCGTGATCCACACCAGCCCGTCGGAGCCGAGGGCGATGTTGTCGGGGTGACCCGGCAGGTCGTCGACGAAGACCTCGGCCGTGCCGGCCCGCTCCCCCGAGAGCCACACCCGGCGGACCCGCGCGGCGCCGGTCTCGGCGACCGCCACCCAGCTCTCGTCGGCGGCCAGCGCCACGCCGTTGGCGAACTCCAGCCCACCGAGCAGCTCGGTAACCACCCCGTCCGGTGCCCGCCGGAACAGCCGGCCGGTGGCGGTCCGCTGCACGAGGTCGGCCCGCCACTGCGGGATGCGGAAGCGCTGCGAGGAGTCGGTGAAGTAGATCGTCCCGTCCGCGGCGACCGCGGCGTTGTTGACGGCCCCGAGCCGGCGCCCGCCGACCTCGTCGACGAGCGTCCGCACGGTCCCGTCCGCCGACGAGACCGCCAGCAGCCCGGCGTCGGAGGCGCAGACGAGCACCTCGTCGTCCCCGAGGAGCTCCAGGCCCAGCGGCCGGCCGGGCACCCGCGCGACGGTCTCGACCGGCGCGCCGGGGCCGGCGAGCCGCACGATCCGGCCGTCGGCCAGCCCGGTCAGGACCCGCCCCGCCCGGTCGACGAGCACGTCCTCGGGGCCCTCGCCGACCGGCACCACCGTCGCCCCGCTGAAGTCGCGCACGCCGTCCCCCCGCTCCCGCCGCGGGGTCCCGCGAGCTCGGCGGCAGTCTGCCCGACGGCCGCCGACTGCGTCACTCGGCGACGACGGCGGACCCGGTCTCGGCCGAGTCGAAGTCGCGGCTGCCGGCGCCGGCGCGGACCACGGTCACCGGGCACGGCGCGTGGTGCACCAGCTGGTCGCTGACCGAGCCGAGCAGCAGGCCGGCGAAGCCGCCCCGGCCGCGGGCGCCGACGACGAGGAGGTCGGCGTGCTCCGCGGCGGCGAGCATCCCCTGCACCGGCGCCCGGTGGACGACGTGGCTGGTGACCCGTACGGCCGGGTCCAGGCCGGCCGCGGCGACGTGCGCGGTGAGCTCGTCGAGGACGCCCCGCTCCCAATCGACCAGCGGCGGCACGTAGCCGGGCTCCCACGTGCTCGGCTGCGGTGCGGTGGTCATGGACCAGGAGCGCACCACGTGCAGCTCGAGGTCCGCCCGGCGAGCCAGCCGCCCGGCCCACTGCAGGGCCTCCTGGGCGCACCTGGAGCCGTCGTGCCCGACGACGATGCCACCCTCGACCTGCACGTCCTCACGGACCTCGTCCACCGCTGCCTCCTCGTTGCCGCCCGCTGGCGCGACCGCCGCTGGGGTCAGACTCTCATCCCGGCAGCGGAGGCCGTGGGAGCGGCGGTGCGGGTGGTCAGCCGGACACCGGCTCGGACCGCCCGCCGGCCAGGACCAGCTCCCCGGCCGGCACCCCGACCGCCAGCAGCGCCTCACCGATCCGGGCGGTGAGGGAGCGCAGCGACTCCCGCGCCAGGTCACGCTGGCGGCACAGGTCGTCGAGCTCGGCGCGCACCGCGGCCAGCTGGGCCGCCGCGGCCTCCTGGGCCGCCTCCCGGTCCCGCTGCGCCTGCTCGTCGGCCCGGTTCCGGTCGGCGACCCCGGACTCGGCCAGCGCCCGGCGCTCGGCAGCCGACCGCTCCGCCAGCTCCGCGAGCTCCGCCGCCGCCTCCGCGGCGAGCCGGTCCCGCTCCGCCGCCGCCTCCGCGGCGAGCCGGTCCCGCTCCGCCGCCGCCTCCGCGGCGAGCCGGTCCCGCTCCGCCGCCGCCTCCAGCAGCAGCTCCGCCGCCTCCGCCTGCGCCTTCTCCAGCGCCTCGAGCCCCTCGGCGCGGTCCCGCTGGGCGCCCATGCGCAGCTGGTCGGCGACGTCGATCGCCAGCTCCTTGATCTCGTGGGCCTTGCGCAGCCGGGCGTCGGCCTCCAGACGGGCGTCGGCGCAGATCCGGGCCGCCTCGGCGTCGGCGGCGTCCAGCACCTGCGCCGCCTGGTCCTCGGCCAGCCGCAACACCTGCACCACCCGATCGCTGATGGCGGTGCGGTCCCGCCCGGCCGGCTGCTCGGCGAGCAGCCGGCGGGAGATCTCCAGCTCGGTGCCGCAGGCGACGACCCGGTCGAGCAGGTGCTCCCGCTCGCGCTGCGCGGCGGCGAGCTCACCCTCGGCCCAGGCCACGTAGTTGTCCACCTCGAGCCGGTCGTAGCCGCGCAGCGACGCGCGGAAGGCCGGCCGTTGGTCCAGCAGCGTCTCCAGGGCGCCCGCCGGCTGCGGGGTCCGGGAATCGGACCCCTCCGGAGGCGCACCCTGGCCCTGCACACGGTTGGCAACGAACTCGACATGCCGGAGCATCCGGATGGCCCCCCTGGGAAGTAGGTGACGGCGAATCTGCCAGAGGGCCACGGGGCCCGCGGGCCGCCGTGACAGCTCCGTGACCCGTGTCGCGAGCGGTCCGGCGATGTCACGGCGGCGCGTACCGGAACAACTACGGGGCGCTGCCGAGAACCCCGCCCACCCCCTTCGGGCGCCCGGGGCATAGGGCACCGGTGCGGCGCGTTGTCCCGGCAGAGATAATTGCGCTCTCAACCAGATGCGGAGAGATCGAGATGCAGTTCGGCGTCTTCACCGTCAGCGACATCACCCAGGACCCGACCACCGGCCGCACGCCCACCGAGGCCGAGCGGCTGCGCGCGGTCCTGGCCATCGCGCAGAAGGCGGAGGAGGTCGGGCTCGACGTCTTCGCCCTCGGCGAGCACCACAACCCGCCGTTCTTCTCCTCGTCGCCCACCACCACGCTGGCCTGGATCGCGGCGCGGACGACGACCCTGCAGCTGTCGACCGCCACGACGCTGATCACCACGAACGACCCGGTGAAGATCGCCGAGGACTACGCGATGCTGCAGCACCTGGCCGGCGGCCGGGTCGACCTCATGATGGGGCGCGGCAACACGGGGCCGGTCTACCCGTGGTTCGGCCAGGACATCCGCAACGGCATCGAGCTCGCCGTCGAGAACTACGCCCTGCTGCGCCGGCTGTGGACCGAGGACGTCGTCGACTGGCAGGGGAAGTACCGCACGCCGCTGCAGGGCTTCACCTCCACGCCGCGCCCCCTCGACGGCGTCCCGCCGTTCGTGTGGCACGGCTCCATCCGGAGCCCCCAGATCGCCGAGCAGGCCGCGTACTACGGGGACGGCTTCTTCCACAACCACATCTTCTGGCCGAAGGAGCACACCCAGCGGATGGTGGAGTTCTACCGCCGGCGCTACGCGCACTACGGCCACGGCGCGGCCGACCAGGCGATCGTCGGCCTGGGCGGGCAGGTCTTCATGCGGAGGAGGTCGCAGGACGCGGTGGACGAGTTCCGCCCGTACTTCGACAACGCCCCCGTGTACGGCCACGGGCCCTCGCTGGAGGACTTCTCCCGCGAGACGCCGCTGACCGTCGGCAGCCCGCAGCAGGTCATCGAGCGCACTCTCGGCTTCCGCGACTACGTCGGCGACTACCAGCGGCAGCTGTTCCTCATCGACCACGCCGGGCTGCCGCTGAAGACGGTGCTCGAGCAGCTGGACATCCTGGGCGAGGAGGTCGTCCCCGTGCTGCGCCGCGAGTTCGCGGCGCTCAAGCCGGCCCACGTGCCGGACGCCCCCACGCACGCCTCCCGGGTGGCCGCGGCCGGGGGCGCGAGGGACGCGACCGTGCACACCGGGGGCGACGGCGTGACCGGGCGCACCGCGGAGGCGGTGACCCGATGAGCACCCGCACGCTCGCCGTGGTCAGCGCGGGGCTGGGGAACCCCAGCTCGACCCGGCTGCTCGCCGACCGGCTGACGACGGCGGCGATCGAGGCGCTGGGCGAACGAGGGGTCAGCGCGACCGTGGAGGTGGTGGAGCTGCGACAGCACGCCCGCGACCTCGCCGACAACCTGACCAGCGGCTTCGCCAACGAGTCGCTGCGCGGCGCGGTGGAGACCGTCGCCGGCGCCGACGGGCTGATCGCGGTGACGCCCATCTTCTCGGCGTCCTACAGCGGGCTGTTCAAGACCTTCTTCGACGTCCTGGACAAGGATGCGCTGACCGGCACGCCGGTGCTCATGGGCGCCACCGCCGGCACCGCGCGGCACTCCCTGGCCCTCGAGCACGCGCTGCGGCCGCTGTTCGCCTACCTGCGCGCGACGGCCGTGCCCACGGCGGTGTTCGCCGCGCCGGAGGACTGGGCGGGTGGCGACTCCAGCGGGCCGGCGCTCACCGGGCGGGTGCGCCGCGCCGCCGGGGAGCTGGCCGACCTGGTGGCCGGTCGGCCGCCGGCGGCACCGGACGATCCGTTCGCCGATCCGGCCACCTCGTTCGAGGACCTGCTGCGCGGCCCGGGGGCCTGACGCACCGGCGCTCCGTGCGCACGTCGCCTGGGCGGCATGCGCACGGAGCGCCGGCGGAGCCGGGCCGGTCGGGAGGAGGACTCAGTCCTCCTCTTCCTCCTCCATGATGCCCTCTTCCTCGACGACGCCCTCCTCCGCGACGCCGTCCTCACCACCGCAGGCGGTCATCGTGAACGACGCGGCGGCGATGGCGGCACCAGCAGCGGCCGAGCGCCACCGGTTGCGGCGGGTGGGCAGGGAAGTGCGGCTCATCAGGTCTCCTACGGGTACGGCCGACCGTGGTCGGCAGCGAATGCGTGCCCCCGACCTATGTCCCCTCCCGGCACGTTCCACACCCGCCCGCGGGCGGCCCGCGCATCCGCCGCCCGTGCGCCTCGCACATGTCGCCGCGGCGATGCGCGCACGAGCCGCCGGTCAGCCGACGGCGTCCTCGGACGGCGGTGCGCTGCCGCCCTGCTCGCCCTGGCCGCACATGATCGCCGTGATGGCCGCCCGGTCGGCCGCCGAGGGCAGCCCCCAGCCCGGCTCGTACCCGTAGACCGTCGCCAGCGGCTGCGAGGCGGTGCGCCCGGTGAGGATCTCGACCGAGTCGGTCTCGATGAGCCCGGGGTGCGGCACCCCGCACGCCTCGGCGACCTTCAGCAGGTCGCGGCGCAGCGTGCGCACGTAGTTGCCCGTCCGGACGGACTTCAGCGCCGGGTCCAGGCCGCGCACCAGCCAGGCGTTCTGCGTGGCGACGCCCGTGGGGCACGTGTCGGTGTGGCACTTCTGCGCCTGGATGCAGCCGATGGCCAGCATCGCCTCCCGCCCGACGTTGACCATGTCGCAGCCCAGCGCGAAGGCGACGGTCGCGTTGTCCGGGAGCCCGAGCTTGCCGGCCCCGACGAAGACGACCGACTCGTGCAGGCCCTTGCGCGCGAACACCGAGTACACCCGGGCGAAGCCCACCTGGAACGGCAGCGAGACCGTGTCGGTGAAGATCAGCGGCGCGGCGCCCGTCCCGCCCTCGCCACCGTCGATGGTCACGAAGTCGAGGCCCCGGCCGGTGGACACCATCAGGTCGGTGAGCTCCTCCCAGAAGGCGAGGTCCCCGACCGCGGACTTGATGCCGACCGGCAGACCGGTCTCGGCGGCCAGCAGCTCCACCCAGTCCAGGAGGCTGTCGGCGTCGGAGAACTCCGCGTGCCGGGACGGGCTGATGCAGTCGACCCCCTCCCGGACGCCGCGCGCCTCGGCGATCTCGGCCGAGACCTTGGCCGCCGGCAGCACCCCGCCGAGGCCCGGTTTGGCGCCCTGGCTGAGTTTGATCTCCAGCGCCCGCACCGGCGCGGAGGCCACGAGGTCCTTGAGCCGGTCCAGGTCGAACCGCCCGTGCTCGTCGCGGCAGCCGAAGTACGCCGTCCCGATCTGGAAGACGAGCTCGCCGCCGTTCCGGTGGTACCGCGAGACGCCGCCCTCCCCGGTGTTGTGCAGGCACCCGGCCAGCGCGGCACCGCGGTTGAGCGCCTCGATCGCCGGACCCGACAGCGAGCCGAAGCTCATGGCGGAGATGTTCACGACCGATGCCGGCCGGAACGCCCCGGCCCGGCCGCGCGCGGCGCCGAGCACCTTGGCGCACGGCATGACGACGCCCTGCCCGGTGTGCACGTCGGTGGCCGGCACGGACACCCCGAAGGTGGCGTGCTTGATCACCGGGTAACCGGCGCTGAACTCGAGGTCGTTGTCGGTGCCGAACCCGAAGTAGTTGTTCTCCTGCTTGCTCGAGGCGTAGACCCAGCGCCGCTGGTCGCGGGTGAAGGGCCGCTCCTCGTTGTTGCCGGCCACGAGGTACTGGCGCAGCTCCGGCCCGATCGACTCGATCAGGTACCGCGCATGGCCGATCACCGGGAAGTTGCGCAGCAGCGAGTGCTCCCGCTGCAGCAGGTCTCGGACGGCGACGGCCGCCAGGGCGGAGAGGCCGGCCGCGGCGGCACGCGAGGCGAGCGTCATCTCTCCACCCTGCCACGGCCGCCCCGTCCCGACAGTTCCTCCCGGCCGGGCCGGCGGATCACAGGAACAGGCTGAGCACGAGCGCCAGGAGGAACCCGATGGTGCCGAGCAGGGTCTCCATGACGGTCCAGGTCTTCAGCGTCGTCTTCTCGTCCATCCCGAAGAACCGGCTGACCAGCCAGAAGCCCGAGTCGTTGACGTGCGACAGCACGGTCGCGCCGCCGGCGATGGCGATCACGACCAGCGCCCGGTCGGCGGTCGAGACGCCGTCGGTCGCGGCGATCACCGGCGCCATGAGACCGGCCGCCGTGGTGAGCGCGACGGTCGCCGACCCCTGGGCGACCCGTAGCAGGACGGCGATCACGAACGCCGCCACGATCACCGGCAGGCCGATGTCCCCCAGGACGTCGGCCAGGGCCTCCCCGATGCCGCTGGCCCGCAGCACGCCGCCGAACATCCCACCGGCACCGGTGATCAGGATGATCGCGCAGACCGGACCCAGGGCGCTGTTGACCACCGACTCGATCTCCGCGCCCGAGCTGCCCCGGTGCTTGCCCAGCACGTAGGAGGCCACGAGCACGGTGATCAGCAGCGCGATCGGCGTCGCGCCGACGAGCTGCCCCACCCGCACGAACCACGCCTCCGCGTCGACGGCGCCACCCGTGGCCAGCGTGCTCAGCCCCGTGTTGAGGAAGATCAGCACCAGCGGGAGCAGGAGCAGCCCCAGGACGGTGCCGAACGCCGGCGGGCCGGCGGTGACGGTCGCCGTCCGGTTCCCCCCGCCCGAGGGCGCGGCGACGGAGGGAGCGGTGCCGGCCACGGTGCCCTCCGGCGCCGGCGGCCTCGTCCCACCGGCCGCCGCGCCGGCCCCCGCCACCGCGCCGGCCGCCGGGGTCCCGCCCTGGGGCGGCGTCTCGGGGGCCTCGGCGGCGTCCGGGCCGGTGCGGCCGCCCGCGCTCAGGATGTCGGGGACGGCGATGTCGTACCGCCGGCCGGCCCACAGCCCGAACAGGTAGCTGCCCAGGAACCAGGTCGGCAGCCCGATGAGCAGCCCGAAGACGAGCACCAGGCCGATGTCGGCGCCGACCAGCTCGGCGGCGGCCACGGGGCCCGGGTGCGGGGGCACGAAGGCGTGCATGACGGCGAAGGCGCCGGCGACGGGCAGCCCGTAGGTGAGCAGCGAGCCACCCAGCCGGCGGGCCACCGTGAACACGATCGGCAGGAAGACGACCAGCCCGGCGTCGAAGAAGATCGGGAAGCCGAACAGCAGCGCCGCGACGCCCAGGGCCAGTGGCGCCCGCTGCTCGCCGAACCGGCGCACCAGGCTGTCGGCCAGCACCTGGGCCCCGCCGCTGAACTCCAGCAGCCGGCCGAGCATCGCGCCCAGGCCCACCAGCAGGGCCACCGCGGCCAGGGTGCTGCCGAAGCCGGCGGTCAGGGTGCCGACCACCGCCTCCAGCGGCACCTGGGCGACCAGCGCCACCAGGAAGCTGACCAGCACCAGCGCCAGGAAGGCGTGCAGCTTCAGCTTCATGATCAGGAAAAGCAGGAGGGCGACGCCTGCCGCGGCGATGAGCAGCAGCGGACCGGCGCCCAGTGTGGGTTCGACCTCGGGCATGGGTGCTCCTCCAGCAGTGGCGGGGACTACTCGGGCGGTGGGGTCAGCTCGTCGTCGAGGGTGTCGAGCGTGGTGAGGACGTCGCCCAGCGCGCGGGTGGCCTGGGCGGCCAGTGGGCGCAGCTGCCGGTACACGGCGACGGCGTCGGGGTCGGGCAGCACCGGGTCGTGGACGTCGACCAGCGAGGTGGCCGCGCCCAGGTCGGGCAGCTCGCCGAGCGCGTGCCAGCCGAGCAGGCAGGCGCCGAGCCCGGTGCCCTCGGGTGAGTCGGCGACGCGGACCGGCAGGTCCAGCGCGGCCGCGAGGGTCCGGATCCACAGCGGGGAGGCCACCGCGCCGCCGGTGGCCCGCACCTCGCGCACCGGCAGGTCGGTCGCGGCGAAGGCGTCCCGCACCAGCGCCAGCTGCTGGCAGACGCCCTCCACCGCGGCACGGACCAGGTGCGGGCGCCGGTGCTCCCGGCGCAGCCCGATGAAGGCGCCGCTCAGCCCCGACCGCCACCACGGCGCCCGCTCGCCGAGGAGATAGGGCAGGCACAGCAGCCCGGCGCTGCCCACCGGCACCGCCTCGGCCTCGGCCAGCAGCCGGGCGTCGAGGGCGTCGGCGTCCTCCCCCACCGGGTCCGGTGCGCCGTCGAGGCCGGCGGCCAGCGCCTGGGCCGCCCACCGCACCACCGACCCGCCGTTGTTGATCGCGCCGCCCACCACCCAGGCGTCGTCGGTGAGCGCGTAGCAGAACAGCCGGCGGTCGGCGTCCACCGTGGGTGTGGGGACGACGACGCGCATCGCGCCGCTGGTGCCCAGCGACACCGCGGCGACGTCGGGCCGCACCGCCCCGATCCCGAGGTTGGCGAGCACCCCGTCGGACGCACCGATGACCACCGGCAGGTCCACCGGCAGCCGGGTCGCGTCCGCCACCTCGCGGCGCAGGCCCGGCAGGACCGCCGTGGTCGGCAGCACCTCCCCCAGCTGGGCGGGACGCACGCCGGCGATCGCCATGGCCTCCTCGTCCCAGCGGCCGGCCCGGATGTCGTATAGCCCGGTCGCCGAGGCGCAGGACCGGTCGAGCACGTGCCCGCCCCCGCACAGGGCCGCGACGACCAGCTCCTTGACCCCGCCCCAGCGGGGGACGCCGGCCACGTGGTCCGCGTCGTCGGCCCGCTCCCAGGAGAGCTTGACCAGCGGGGACATCGCGTGAACCGGGGTGCCGGTGCGGGCGTGCAGCTGGGACGCCCGGCCGTCGGCCACCAGCGCCTCCGCCCAGCGCGCGGCCCGGTCGTCGGCCCAGGTGAGCACCGGGCCCAGCGGGCGGCCGTCGTCGTCCATCGGCACCAGCCCGTGCATCGCCGCGCTGAGGGTGACCGCGACGACGGTGTCCCCGCGGTCGTGGGCACGGGCCGTGACGGCGGCCAGCGCCTCCACGGCCGCGGCGACCAACTCCCCGGCGTCGAGCTCGGCCCGGCCGGGAGCCGGCACGAGCAACGGGTACCCGACGCTGGCGACGTCCCGGACCCTGCCGTCGGCGCCGGCGGTCACCGCCTTCGTCGCCGTCGTCCCGGAGTCGAGACCGACCACGACGTCCACGGCACCCCCCTGACCGGCTCGTTCGCTGTCCGGCATCGTGCCCGTACCGGGGTCCGCGGGCAACCGCGTGCGACGCGGGTGCGCCCATCGCACACCGACCCCTGGGCCTGGCGCGACCTCAGCGGGCTGCCGGGCCCCCGCGCAGCCGGGTCCGGACGACGGCGTGGAGCGGTACCAGGACGACCCCGTCCCGGGCCAGCCTCGCCCGCAGCTCCCGGCGGTGACGGACGACGCCGGCCAGCCCGATCGCCCAGAACAGGTACTGCACCGAGAAGGCGGCCCGGAAGGCGTCGAGGTCGTAGGCGGTCGACGCACCCGGGGTGAGCAGGTCCAGCACCGCGCCGACCGCCAGGATGGTGAGCAGCGACGCCACGAAGCCGCCGACGTTGACGACGCCGCTGGCGCTCCCCTGCCGCTCGACCGGGTTCTCCGTCCGGGCGTAGTCGAACCCGATCATGGATCCGGGCCCGTTCGTGCCGAGCACGACGACCAGCAGCACGAGCACGGGCAGCGGCGCGCGGCCGGGCCACAGCAGCACGAGGGTCCAGGCGGTCGCCGTCGCGGCGAGGATGGTGAAGACGAGCACCGACCGGCGCAGCGGCCAGCGGGCGCACAGCCGGCCGAGCACCGGCCCCACGCCCATGCCGACGAGGACGAGCAGGGTGAGCAACCCGGCCGCCGTCCCGGGGCTCAGGCCCTGCCCGACCACGAGGAACGGGTAGCCCCACAGCAGCGCGAAGACGGTGCCGGAGAACTGCGTGACCAGGTGGGTGTAGAGGCCGATGCGGGTGCCCGGCTCGCGCCAGGTGGCGGCCAGGCCCCGGCGCAGCTCGGCGATCCCCCGGGCCACCGGCCGCGGCGTGCCCTCCGGGGCGTCGCGCAGGGCCACCAGCACGAGGACGGCGACCAGCACACCGGTCGCGGCGGCCCCCAGGAACGTCGCCGTCCACGACGTGGCGTGCAGGAGGGTGACCAGCGGGTAGGCGGCGACGATCGACCCGATCTGGCCCAGGATCCCGGTGAGCTGGGTGACCAGCGGCGCCGCCGTGCCGGGGAACCAGAGGGCGACCACGCGCAGCACGCTGATGAACGTCATGGCGTCGCCCGCACCGACCAGCACGCGGGCGGCGACGGCGGTGGGCACGTCGCCGGCCAGCGCCAGCACCAGCTGCCCGACGGCCATGGTGACCGCGCCGGCGAGGATCATCCGGCGGGCGCCGAACCGGTCCAGCGCCACGCCCACCGGCACCTGCAGCCCGGCGTAGACGGCCAGCTGCAGCACCAGGAACAGCGACACCGCCGACGCGCCCGCCGAGAACCGTTCCTGCGCCTCGACGGCCGCGACCCCCAGCGACGAGCGGTGGAACACCGCGACCGCGTAGGCCAGCAGCCCGACGGCCCACATCGCGTAGGCGCCGGCCGGCGGACGGGACACGGTTGCCGAGGTCACCACGGAAGGACACCGCACGCCGCGCGGCGCTTCCACACCGGGCCGGTGAGATCCCTCACCAGGACCTTCCGGCGCACTAGGGTTCCGACCCGATGGACCCCCTTGTCGACCCCACCGACGACCCGGCCGTGGAGGACGCACACCGTCGCGGCCGGATCCTCTGGGCGCTCGCGACCTGCATGGCGGAGAAGGGCTACCAGGCCACGACCATCTCCGACATCGCCCGCGCGGGCCGGGTGTCGAAGACCGTCGTCTACGCGCACTTCCGCGACAAGGAGCACTGCCTGCTCGAGCTCTACACCCGCGCGAACGACACGGTGCTGGATCAGGTCCGCCGGGCGCAGGAGGAGGCGCGGGCGACCGGGCTCCCGTGGCGGGAGCGCGTGCGGGCGGGCATCGGCACCTACCTCGGCACGCTGGCGGCCGGGCCGGCGGTGGCGTGGGCGGCGCTGGTCGAGGTCCAGGCTGCCGGCCCCCGGGCGCGCGCCCTGCGGCGGCAGGTGGTCGACCGGTACGTCGACCTGCTCTGCGAGGTCGCCGCGACGCTCGCCGCGGAGCACCCCGACGAGGTCCGGCCGGTCGGCCGGGAGCTCGTGCTGGCCGCTGTCGGCGGCATCAACGAGCTGATGCTCGCGCGCGTGGAGCGCGGCGAGGCCCAGCACTTCACCGATGACGTGGACGCCGCGACGGCGACCGTCGTCGGGCTGCTGGAACGCCGGGCCTGACCCCCGCCGTCGGGTGCCCCGGGGGCATGCGCTCCGGGACCGGCCCGCGACCGCATGTGATACTTCCCGGTCATGTCCGTGATGCAGGCGCTGCGTGTCTTCCACCAGCGGCGCATCGCGCTGCCGATCGCCGAGGACGCGCTCGTCCTCGACGTGGGCAGCGGCGACAAGCCGTCCTGGCGCGCGGACGTGCTCCTGGACCGCTACCTCGGGGACGAGTACGCGGCCCAGCGCTCGGGACGAGGGCGGGCCCGGGTCAGCCGGCCGCTGTTCAACGCCGACGCGGTGGCGATGCCGTTCGCGGACGGCGTCTTCGACTACACGATCTGCTCGAACCTGCTCGAGCACGTGGTCGATCCGGCCGGCGTCGTCCAGGAACTGATGCGCGTGTCCCGCGCCGGCTACATCGAGGTGCCCGAGGCGTCGAGCGCCAAGATCGTCGACTTCCCCAGCCACATCTGGTGGTGCCGGCTCGATCCGGGCACCGACCCGCCGACGCTCGTCCTGACGGCCAAGACCGCCCCGGACTTCGATCCGGAGATCGCCAGGTACCTGCGCCGCTCGGGGCTGGAGCGCCGGGTGGAGTCCGTCCTGAACAGCCGGTTCGAGCACCGGGTGGTCATGTTGCACTGGACGGGCACGATCCCGCACCGGGTGGAGGGCGCCGTTCCCGATTCGCTCGTCGCGCACGCCATGGCGCAGCCGCCGCACACCAAGGACCTGCAGGCGACGTTGATCCAGGTGCTGACCGACGCGGTCACCGTCCGGAAGCAGCGGCGCCTGCGCCGGCGGGCCCTGCGGTACGACGATCTGGTCCGCCCCGAGTTCCGATTGGGGAACGGCGCGCTCCTGGAGCGGCGCATCTACTCGGACAGCCGGTGGACACCCGCCGCGCCGGCCGATCAGTACGGGTCATAGGGAGAGTCGTGGCCGAACGCCCGCGCCACCGGGCGTAGCCGCAGCCGCAGCAGCACCTTGAGGAAGACGTTGCGCACGCACCAGGGCATCTCGCCGAGGATTCGGAGCCGGTCGGCACGCGTCGGCCGCCCCACGCGGAAGAGCGCCAGCGAACCCGCCCGCCCCTCGTAGCGGAGGTCGGCTGACGGCAGCACGTGGCGGAGGATGCCCAACGTGACCCCGACCGAGGAGAAGCAGTCGTGCACGAGCACGGGTGCGCCATCCGGAAGGTGCACGCGCCACTTCAGATCGTCGCTGACCGTCCAGTAGTCGTGCTTTCCGTCGATGTAGAGCAATTCGAACGGCCGGGTCCACGACGTGCGCGCTCTCGTGGAGTAGTCGCACACCAGCTCGACCATGTTCTCGACGCCGGCCATCGCGATGTGCCGCTCGAATTCCACGCGCGTCCGGCTGCCCCCGAACAACCGCCCGTCCACGAACGGGTCGATGGCGACGAGCCGGCCGCCCCGCTCCCTGATCGCCGAGGCCAGCACCACCGTCGAGCGACCGCGGTGGCTACCGATCTCGACCGCGAGAGCGCCTTCGGGAAGCGACCGGGCCTGCTGGAAGAGCATTTCGGCCTGCGCCCTCGTCAGCCAACCCGGAATGCCATCCGCGAGCGCCCAGATGTCGGCGAAGACTCCCTCGGCGGGGGCAGGAATGGATTCCGCCACGTATCACCAATCGGTAGACAAGGACGACTAGACTCGCGCGGCACCCTACAGGTGTTCGCCGCGACCGGCCGTGGAGGGATCACATCAGCGCAGCCGCCGGCCGGCACCGTCGCCCGAGATCGATCCGGTCCTGGCCGTGGGGCAACGCCGCTGTCTGGCTGCTCCTGCTGCTCGGCTCGCTGCTGCAGCAGCCGGGGCGGACGACGTTCGACACCAAGTTCGACCTGACCGCCGACCCCGCCTCGTTCCTCGGCCGGGCGTTGCACCTGTGGAACCCCGTCTCGCTCGGCGAGCTGCAGAATCAGGCCTACGGCTATCTGTTTCCCCAGGGGCCCTTCTTCCTCGCGGCCGAACACGTCGGGGTCCCCGACTGGCTCGCCCAGCGCCTGTGGTCGGCGCTCCTGCTGGTGGCCGCCTACGAGGGGACCCGCCGGATCTGCCGCGCTCTCGGACTGGGCGGGGGCACCGCGGTGCTCGGCGGCCTCGCCTACGCCCTCGCCCCGCGTCTGCTGGGTGCGGTCGGCGTGCTCTCCGGTGAAGTGCTCCCGGAGGCCGTCCTGCCGTGGGTCGCGCTCCCACTCGTCCTCGCCCTGAACGGGCGCCTCCCGGCTCGCCGTGCCGGCTTGCTGTCCGGTGTCGCGGTGTTGTTCATGAGCGGGGTCAACGCCACCGGCACCCTCGCCGCCCTGCCCGTGGCCTTCCTCCTGGCCGCCAGCCGCATCCGGACCCGCGGTGGCGCCGCCCTCCTGGGCTGGTGGGCGCTCGGGACAGGCCTCGCGTGCGCCTGGTGGCTCGGTCCCCTCCTGCTCCTGGGGAGATACAGCCCACCGTTCCTCGACTTCATCGAGACGGCTGCGACGACCACCTCCCCGACCGGCTGGGCGAACAGCCTGCGGGGAGCCGAGCACTGGGTCGCCTACCACCGCATCGACGGGGAAGGCTGGTGGCCCGGCGCCCACACCCTCGCGACGTCGGGCTTGCTGGCCTTCCTCGCCATGTCGATCGCGACGTTCGGGCTCGTCGGTCTGCTGCACCGCCGCATGCCGCTGCGGATCCCGCTGACCGTGTCTCTCGTCCTCGGCCTGCTGCTGCTCACGATCGGCAATTCCTCCGCGGTCGGGTCGTTCGTCGACGAGCCGGTCCGGGCGCTGCTCGACGGGCCGCTGGCACCCCTGCGGAACGTGCACAAGGTGGATCCCCTGATCCGGTTGCCGATCGCGCTCGGGTTCGCCCACGCGGCAGCCCTGGCGGTCGGACGGCTCGGGCGCCTGCTGGACGAGCGCGGGGAGAGCCGGCGCCTCCCGTTGGCCCGGCGTGTCGCCGGCACCTCCCTGGTCGTCGTCCTCCTCGTCAGCGCCGCACCACTGTTCACCGGCGGTCTGCGGATGCCGGGCTGGACGGAGGTGCCCCAGGCGTGGGCCGCGCTGGCCGACTACCTCGAGGACCGGCCGGACAGCCGCGCACTGGTCGTGCCCGGCGCCGGTTTCGGGGTCCATTCGTGGGGGTGGACGATCGACGAGCCGCTCCAGGGCCTGACCGGGACCGCCTGGGTGACCCGCAGCCAGGTACCGCTGGTCCCGGGACCGACGGCGCGCGTGCTGGACGCCGTGGAGACCCGGCTGGCGAACGGGCACGGCAGCGCCGGCCTGGCTCAGTTCCTGGGGAGGGCCGGCATCACGCACGTCGTCGTCCGCCGGGATCTCGACAGGACCGCCGCCGAGACCGCGCCCGCGGACCGGGTCGAGCGCGCGCTCCTCGACAGCCCGGGGCTGCGCCGGGTGGCCGGGTTCGGCAGCACCGGCCTTCCGGACCAGGACCTCATCAGCGTGTTCACCGTCACCGACGCGGCGCCGCGGGTCGCTCTGGCCGAGGCACGGGACGTGGTGACGCTGGATGGCGGACCGGAGGACGTGCTCGCCGCCCTGGACGCCGGGACGCTGTCGCCCCTCCAGCCCGTGGTCGTGCGCTCCGCCGCCGAGCCGGCCGACCTGGTGAGCGACGGCTACCGGCGGGTGGAGCGCCAGTTCGGCCGCAGCCACGACGCGGTGAGCGAGGTGATGACCGGGTCGGCGCGCTACCGGGAGGACCGGCCGACGCACGACTACCCGGGAGCCCCGACCGTCCGGCGGGCCGCCGCGGAGCATCTCGCGGTGGACGCCGTCCGGGCGTCCAGCTCGCAGGGATACGCGGACACCTTCGGGCCGGTGTTGCCCTTCCACGGGCCCGCGGCGGCCTTCGACGGCCGCCGGGGGACGGCCTGGCGGTCCGCACCGCTCGTGCCGCCGACCGGCCAGTGGCTGGCGGTCGACCTGGATCGCCCCGTGACCGGCGGGGTGCTGCAGGTGTCCTTCCTCGAGGTCGCCGGCACGGCGACCGTGCAGGAGGCCATGATCTCCTTCGACGGCGAGTCACGGGTCTACGGTGTCCCCCGGGGCGGGCGACTGGTGGTGCCCGTGCCGGAGGTCCCCGTACGCCAGGTGCGCATCTCCGTCGTGTCGGTGGCCCCAGGACTCGGTGCGTCGTCACCGGTCGCCATCGAAGAGGTGGAGATCCCGGGGACGGCCCCGGGGCGGACTCTGCACGTACCTCGGCCGATCGGAGCCGACAGCTCGCTGACGCTGCGCAACGAGGCACCGCGGCGACCCTGCGTGGACGTCGGATACGGCCCGCGCTGCCAGACGTCGGAGATCCGGGAGACCGAGTGGAACGGGATCGACCGGCGGCTCGAGGTCGTCGAGGGCGGCACGTGGGAGCTCTCCGGAACCGTCACCGCCGAGGCCGGTGCGGCGGCCCTGCTCGCGCCGGTCGACGACTCGACCGCGGCGGTGACGTCGACCTCGGTGCTGGGAGGTGATCCGTCCGTCTCCGGCGCGTTCGCCTTCGACGGGCGGCCGGAGACCCCGTGGTTGGCCGATCCGGACGACTCCAGCGCGACCCTGCACCTGGCCTGGTCCGGTGAGCGCACCCTCACCCGGCTCGCGGTCGACAAGGCGCCCGTTCCGGCGGCCGCCCCTCTCCGGGCACGGATCGAGTCGTCCGAAGGCGTCCGCGAGGTGGACCTCACCGACTTCGGCTTCTTCGAGCCGCTGCCGGCCCCGGGCGGGGTCTCGATCACCTTCGACCGGTCGGCGGCGCCATCGGGGGCCGGCGCGCCGATGGGGATCGGCGAGGTCCGCGTCGACGGCCTGGAGGGCCTGCAGCACCGGCCGTCACTGGACAGCACGACCGGTGCCGAATGCGGCCTGGGGCCCGAGATCCGGATCGATGACGTGCCCTATCCGACCGAGGTCACCGGGACGTTGCAGGACGTGGTTGGCGGACGTCCGCTGACCTGGCGTTCCTGTGACGGGCCGGTTCCGCTGGCTCCGGGCACCCACCGGGTGGTGGCCGAGGCGACGTCCCGGTTCGAGCCGCTGTCCCTCACCTGGCGTCCCGCCGGCGGGGACGCCGCCGCCACCGGCAGCGGCGACGACGGCCGCCTGCAGGTGACATCGTGGGGCGACACTCGGCGCGTGGTCTCCGTGGCCGACGGTCCTGCGGCCGTCCTGCGGATCGCCGAGAACGTGAACGACGGTTGGCGGGCGACCCTCGACGGAGACGTCCTCGAGCCGGTGGTGCTCGACGGCTGGCAGCAGGGGTACCGGATCCCGGCCGCGGTGTCCGGCGACGTCGTGCTCGAGTTCGTGCCCGACCCCTGGTACCGCGGGACGTTGCTGGCCGGCCTGGTCCTGGCCGTGGTGCTCGTGGTGCTCGCGGCGCTGTCCCCGCGCGGACGGAGACGGGGCGGCGGCGTGGCCAGCGACCTCACCTCGCACGATCGCTCACTGGGCGCCGGCACGGCCGCGGCGGTCGGCGTCGCCGCGCTGATCTCCGGCGGCGTCCCTCTGGCCGCGGGATGGGCCGCCGGCCTGGTGCCGCCGGTCCGCCGGTACGCCACCGCGCTCGGGGCCGTGGCCCTCCTGGTGAGCGGAGTCCTCGCGGCCACCTCGGCCGGGCTCGCCGTGGGGCGTCCGGGGGTCTGGGCGGACGGGACGGCCGCGCTCGGGCTCGGGCTCGTGCTGGCGCAGACCGTCCGAGTCCGGCGCCCGACCCTCGACCTCAACCTGAGCTCCACTGCGTCGTACGTTGCCCGACCGCTGACCCGGAGGTTCCGATGAGCGACGAGACCGCCCACCGGCCAGCGGGGCCGCGGGTGCGGGTCGACCCGCAGCTGCTCGCCGGCGGCATTCTGATCACTCTGCAGACGATCGTCCGTGCCGGGGTCGTCCTGCCCTCCTACTACTGGCAGGACGACTTCCACCACGTCGAGCTCGCGCGCCGGCTGGGTCTCTCGAAGGAGTTCCTTGTCCGGGACTACAGCGGCCATCTGGAGGTCGGGCAGTACTTCCTGTACTGGCTCATCGGCCGGGACGCGGGCACCTCGTTTCTCCCCGCCGCCCTGAGCCTCCTCGTCCTGCAACTGGTGGCGTCGTGCCTGCTGCTCGGGGTGCTCCGGGAACTGTTCGGCCGCTCGCCGTGGCTCCTGCTCCCCTTCGCCGGCTACCTGTTCACCCCCCTGGCCCTCCCTGTCGCCACGTGGTGGGCCGCGGGGCTGCAGGCGCTTCCCCTCCAGATCGCCATGCTGCTGGCGCTGCTGGGCCTGGTCCGCGCGGTACGGCGGCGCTCGTGGCGGTGGGCGGCAGGGTCGGTCCTCGCGCACGCCATCGGCCTCCTGTTCTGGGAGAAGGCGCTGCTGATCCTGCCCACCCTGGTCGCCGTGCTCGTTCTCGTGGAATGGGGCCGTCAGCCCGTCCGGCAGCGGTTGCGCCTGCTCCTGCGGCAGTGGCGGTTCCTCGCTCCGCACGCCGTCGTGGCCGCTCTCTACACCGCCATCTACCTCTCGGTGGTCGACTCGGCGTCACTGCTGGGCGAGGACGCGCAGTCCGTCGCGGCGACGAGCCGCGACGTGGTGTTCCGGATGCTGCTGCCCGGCATCTTCGGGGGACCGTGGACCACCACGGGCGCCGAGAACACCGTCTTCCCCAACACGAGTGCCCTGCTCGCCGCGTTCTTCGCCCTGCTGTTCCTGGCCGTCGTCGGGCTCAGCGTGTGGGTGCGCGGTCCTCTCGCCCTCCAGGGCTGGCTGCTGGCCGTCGGCTACGTCGCCGTCGACATCGCCCTCATGCAGGTGGGCCGGGCCGGCTTCATCACGCTGCTGGCCCGCGATCCGCGGTACATCACCGACTCGCTGCCCGTCCTGGCGATCGCGTTCTGCGCTGCGTTCGCCGGCCCGGTCCCGGCCCGGCGGACCCCCCGCTGGTTCCGGCGGGCTGCGGGTTCGACGAGCGTCACGGTGGGAAGCACGGCAGTCCTGGTCGCGAGTTGCCTGCTGACGACCCTCCTCCTCGCGGACGGACTGCAGCACGAGCACTCGCGCAACTACGTGCACGGTGTGGTGCGGCAGCTGGACGCCAATCCCGGGGTCTCGGTCATCTCCACCGCCCTGCCGGCCACCGTCAGCATCAGCACCGACCTGGAGGGGCTGCTGCGAGCGGTCGGCAGGGAACGGGAGTTCGACCAACCCGGAACCGACGTGCGGATGTTCGACGCGCTGGCGAACCTGCGCTCGATCACCGTGATCCAGCCGACCCTGGCAGCGTCCGGCCCGGTCCAGGACTGCGGCTGGCGGATCGAGGGCACGTGGCAGTCGCTCGGCACCCTGCCACCCACCTCCCGCCGCCCGCAGGTGCTCCGCGTCGGCTACGTGACGGGGCAGCCGGCGACCCTGCACCTGACCGTCGGACAGGACAGGCAGGCCGTGGCCGTGCCCGCGGGCGTCGGCCATGTCACCTTCGTGGTCACCGGACAGGAGGGACGGGTGCGGGCCCGCGTGTCCGATGTCGCCTCCGGCGGGATCTGCGCCAGCGACGTGGTCGCCGGCACACCATGGCCTGCCGACTGATCGCATCGCACCCCGTCTCGCGGCGAGGACGGCCCACAGGCGCTGATGCCGGCGCCCGTACCGGTGCCCGCGCTGGCGCACCGGGGTAGCGCCGGTTTCACGCCGGACGTGGCCGCGCCCGCGCTACCGACCGCGCCGGTCCACGCGTCGCCGATGCGCCACACCGGCGCCGGCCCCGGGTCTGGGCGCCGGACGCCGGCCGGGCAGGGTGCGGGGACCGGTTCAGCGCCGGTGGGTCGCCGACCGCGCCCGCGGGCGCGGATGGACCCGATCGGACGACCGGGCAGACAGGTCCGATCAGGCTGCGCCGCGACGGCGGTCGGTCCGGCCCCGCAGGAGGAGCACCACCCCGACGACCAGGAGCACCAGTCCGAGACCGGCCATCAGGAGCGGCAGCGTCCGCTGGATCAGGGTGATCTGACCGCGCGTCTCCTCGGCCCGCTCCACGCCGGCGGCGACGGTCTCGTCGGTGCCGCTGAAGGTGCCGGCGAGGATGGTCGCCCCCGTCGTGCCGTCCGGTCCACGAAGGACCGTGTTCGGCGTCTCCTTCGCGGTCACGACGACCCCGCTGGTGGGTTCCACCCACACGGTGCGCTGGTTGCTGTACACGACCTCCGCCGGCACGGTGCCCGCCTCGGGGTCACCGACCAGCGCGCCGGGAACGTCGGTCTCCCGGATGACTGTCTCGGGCACCGTCGTGACGAACTTGTAGACCTCCAGGCCCTGGATCTCCTCGACACCCTCGAAGCGGGCCGGGAAGCTCTGGCCGGTGGTCGGGTTGAACAGGTCGTAGTCGCGCTGCTCGGTGCCGAACGGGAACGTGAGGGTGAGGCCCTCCACGTCCTTGTCCCGGTCGTAGTCCACCTGGTCGACGTCGCAGGCCACGGCGACGGCGTCGGTCCTGTCCAGGCACACCCGGTACGTGGAGGCGTTCATCAGTTGGCCGTCGCTGTCGGTCATGACCGAGCCGAAGTTCCAGACCGCGATGTCCTCCCCCGCCGCCTCCGACGTGGGATCGCCCTGCACCCGCTGCTGCACCTCGGCATCGAGCCCACGCAGCTGACGCATCTCGCCCAGGTCGAAGAAGCTGACGTCACTGCCGACCGCGGTCGGTTCCGCGGTCTGGTCCAGCGGCAACTTGACCATCGTCGGCGCCAGCACCAGCCCCACCATGAAGGCTCCCACGAGCAGGAACGCTCCCAGCCCCAGCAAGCCCAACCCGACGGCGCGTCCTCGCATGCGGATGGCTCCTCCTGTGTCGGCGCGACGGCCTCGCTGCTGTCGCGGCCCGGTCACCCTACTGGCGAGTAGCCGAAAACCAAACAGCGGCCGATACGAACCCGTACCAGCCTGGTGCGCTTTCCCGCATCGAGCCCCCCACTCCCCTGCCGTCGGGTCACCCGAACCGGCGAATCGAGACGGTAACCGGGCGTACCACGACCGGTACCGCTCCGTACTGGGGCGCTGACCGTGCGTGATCGAACGGTCGCCGTGGCCATTTCGTGCCGATTCAACGGCGACGCATCACGATGACGAGATTCCAGGAGACGACCTCGCGCAGCAGCGGGACGGCGACGATCCACCGCGCCCACCACGGGTGGTAGCGGGGGAAGGTGGCGACCACCTCGACGTCGGGGCAGGATCGCGCCCAGCGCAGCGCCGCGCCGACCGACACGGGGAACAGTGACTCCCCGAACCGGTTCTTCGGCTCGCGGCCCTCCCGCCGCCGGTAGCGCCGTCGCGCCCGGTGGCCGCCGAGGTAGTGCCACGGAGCGGTCTCGTGCCCGCCCCAGGGCGACCACCAGGGGGTGAACGACAGGAACACCGTGCCTCCGGGCCTGGTCACGCGCACCATCTCGGCCGTCATGGTCCACGGCGAGGCGACGTGCTCGAGCACGTTCGACGAGTAGCAGACGTCCACCGCCGCGGTCCGGACCGGCAGCGCTTCGCCGCTCCCCCGCACCGTGCCGGGCTCCGGCTCCCCCCGGGCGACGAGCTCGCCGGCGTCGGGCTCGAGGCCCACGTAGCGCGCGCCGGCCGCCCGGAAGGCCTCGGCGAAGTAGCCGGGCCCGCCCCCGACGTCGAGCAGCAGGGCCCCGCTCAGGGGCGCGTGCTCCGCGAGCTGCCGGGCGGAGTCCGCGGCCAGCACCCCGTAGAACAGGTCGGGTTCGGGCTGTTCCCGCAGGAATGCCCGGAACAGCGTGATCGACCGCGACAGGGTCGCAGAGCGTGCCATTCTTCGGGACCGTACCTTTCGATGGAAAGAACTGCTGGCGGTCTTGTTACCCGACGGTAGTCTCGCGCGGTGACTTCTCGATCAACGGAGATCGACGTCCTCTTCGTGAACTGGCGGGACGCCAGTCATCCCGAAGGCGGCGGCTCCGAACGCTACGTCCACCGGATCGCCGAAGGGCTTGCGGCCGGCGGGCTGCGCGTCCGGCTGTTCTGCGCCGCCCACGACCGGGCCCCGGCCGAGGAGCGGGTCAACGGCGTCGCGGTGGTGCACCGCGGCGGACGCCTGACGGTCTACGCGCGGGCCCTCCTGCACGTGGCGTGGCACCGGCCCGCGATCGTCGTCGACGTCCAGAACGGCCTGCCCTTCGGCAGCACCCTGGTCGCGCGAGGTCCGGTGGTCAACGTCGTGCACCACGTGCACCGGGAGCAGTGGCCGATCGTGTTCGGCCGGGCCGGCGGGGCCGTCGGTTGGTGGCTGGAGTCGGTCCTCGCCCCCCGTCTGTACCGGCGCAGCCGGTACGTGACCGTCTCCGGGGCCACGGCCACGGAGCTGACCGCCCTCGGTGTGGCGGCCGACCGGATCACCGTCGTCCCGAACGGCGTGGAGCCGGCACCCGCGGTGCGCGTCGTGCCCGACGAGCAGCCGCGCCTGGTGGTCCTCGGCCGGCTGGTGCCGCACAAGCGGGTCGAGCACGCCATCGAGGTGGTCGCTCGGCTGCAGGACCGGTGGCCCGGACTGCGGCTCGCCGTCATCGGCGAGGGCTGGTGGCAGGACGAGCTGCGGTCGTGCGTCGAGCGGCTCGGCGTCGGCGACCTCGTGGAGTTCCACGGCTTTCTCGACGAGCAGGCCAAGCACGAGGAGCTGGCCCGGGCCTGGGTGCACCTGTGCCCGTCGGTGAAGGAGGGCTGGGGACTGGTCGTGACCGAGGCGGGGGCGCACCGCGTGCCGACGGTCGGTTACCGGTCGGCCGGCGGTCTGCGCGAATCGGTCGTCGACGGACGGACCGGGGTGCTGGTCGACGACCTCGACGAGATGGTGGAAGCAGTCGAGCAGCTGCTCACCGACGGGGCGGCCCGCCGGCTCATGGGCGAGGCCGCCGCCCGTCACGCGGCGGGGTACAGCTGGGCTGCGAGCGTCCGGGGGTTCGCCCGGGCGCTGGCCCGGGCGGCCGAGGGATCAGCCCCGGTTGCCGTACTCCAGCACCTGGATCTGCTCGCTGCTCCCCGTCTCGACGGTGCTGTCGGGGTCCATGGCGGCCTCGAGGCCGAGGACCGCGGCGACGGCGAGACCGGACCCGCCACCCAGGGCCAGCATGACGGCGATGAGGGTCTTCATGGCGCGACTCTTTTCCGTGGAGGGCGGCGACGGAGCGCAACGGTAGAGCCCGACGTCGTGATCCACAACACCGCGCCCACGCCCACCCCCAGCGCGACGGCATGAGCGCCCACCACGGCGACGACGCGCACCGCCGACGGCGAAGGCCCAGGTCGGGCCCCGGGAACCCGGTACAGCCGCAGGTCGGCGCCGTCGACGATCAGGGGCAGCGCGGCCACGCCCTCGGGCACGGGCCGGCCCGGGGTGCCCCGCTCGACGAGCACCCAGCCGATGCCGAGATCGGCCAGTGCCGCCGGGTCGTCACCAGCCGGCGCCACCGCACGGGCGCGCAGGTCCTCCCCGGCCACCGTCCGGCCCCCGACGACCAGGTCGTCGTCGGCGACCACCGGCCGGGACAGCCAGCGCGCGGCGGGGTCGAGCTGCGGGCGGTCGTCGTTCCAGTCGAACGCCCGGTAGGCGCCGAACGGCAGCACCAGCACGTCGCCGGTGCCGTCGTCGGTCAGCGCCTCGCGGACCCGGTCCCAGTCGGCCGGATAGCGCACCGGCTGCAGCCGTCCGCCGGCACCCCAGACCAGGTCGGGCATCGCGATCAGCGGCAGCGCGAGCAGCCCGGCCACCAGGGCACCCCCGAGCACCGGCCCCCCGTCGCGCCGCGCGACCGCCGACACCAGCCGGCGGGTGCCCAGCCCGGCGCCCACGGCGAGCGGCAGCGCCCACCAGGCGATCCACTTCTGCCCGTCCCGCAGCAGCCCGGCTCCCGGGACCGTCTCCACGGCCCACTCGAGCAGGCCCGCGGCGCCCGGGACGGCGCCCACCCCGGCGAGCAGCACACCGGCACCACCGAGCACCAGCAGCCCACGGGCCGGCCGGCCGAACGGACGGCGACCGGCCCAGCCGGCGACGGCCACCGCGACCAGCAGGACGGTCAGCAGCGGGACCAGCACGGACGTCCGGCTGCCGGGAACGGCGCCTTCGTTCCAGATGCCCCCGGTGCCCAGCAGCGCCAGCAGGGTGCCGCCCCAGTTCTCCGGCCTCGCGGCGAAGGCGTCCACCCCCACCGCGTCGGACGCCCCACCGGCCGGGTGCAGGGCTCCGGCCACGATCCAGGGCAGGGAGAGCAGCAGCAGCCCGCCGGCGGCCACCGGCACACGCTGCCGCCCGACGAGCGCGAGCACGACACCGCCGGCCAGCAGGGAGCCGGTGGGGCTCAGCGCCGCCGGCACGCAGGTGAGCAGCAGCCGCGGAAGGGACCCGCGCATCCCGGCGCGCAGGCGGAGCGACTCCCGCGCGATCCAGGGCAGGGCGGCGTACGCGACCAGCAGCGTCCAGTGCCCCATCAGCAGCCGCTCGGCCAGGTAGGGGCTCCAGCCGTACACCAGCCCGGCGACCAACCCCGCCGCCCCGCGCCGCCCGTCCGGGCCGGGTGGCACGAGCCTGGCCGCACCGAGCACCGCGAAGGAGACGGTCGCCAGCAGGACCGCCTTCTGCACGAGATCCCCCGGCACGACGCCGGTGAGCACGCCCATCACCGCATCGACCGGCACCGCCCGCGGCAGCGAGCCGCCGAGCCCCAGGGCATCCAGGTCGAGCTCCTGCCGGGGCACGAACACCATGTCCCGGAGCAGGACGTACCCGGGGCCCAGCGCCGGGCCGGTCACCAGCAGTGCCACGACCAGCGCGAGCAGCCTCGCCGGCCACGGCGAGGCGTCGGCGCGCGTCCATCGCTGGTCCACCTGCACCCCATCCCGTCCGGAGGTCCCCGCGCCGGCCTCTCGGCGGACGTGCGCAGACTAAGGGGGTGAGCCCACTGCGATCGAGCACCCGCCGACGGCGGCGCAAGGGTGCCGGGCAGGACTCACGACGGCTGGTGGGGGCCACCGCCCTGGTGTCCGTGGCCTTCCTCGGCACGAGCGCCCTCGCGTACGTCTTCACCGTGCTGGCGGCCAGGCTGCTGGCGCCGGCCGCGTACGGGGAGCTCGCCGCGCTGCTCGGACTGCTGCTGGTGGGGTCCGTGCCCGGGACCGGCGTCCGCACCGCGATCGCGCTCCACCTCGGGGGCAGGTCCGGGGACCGCGAGGCGACCGCGCGGCTGCACGCGGTGATGCTCTCGGTCGGCCTGGGCGTGAGCCTGCTCGCTCTGCTGCTCGTGCCGGTCGTGGTCACGCTCCTGCACCTGCCCGCCGCCACGGCCGCGATCTGGCTGGCGCTGCTGCTCCTCCCGCAGACGCTGGGCGAGGGATACCAGGGGATGCTGCAGGGTGCGGCCCGCTACCGCCGGCTGGCTTGCGTCACGGTCGTCTTCGGCGTCTCAAAGCTGGTCGGCGGTGTCACCGGGCTGCTCGTCGGCGGCAGCTCCGCGTCCGCCTTGCTGGGCATGGCCGTCGGCGCGTCGCTCGGTGCACTGGGCGGCTGGCTCGGCGCCGGCCGGCCGGAGCTCCTCGGGCGGCTCCGGGCACCCCTGGGTGCGGCCCTGCGCGCGGCCGGCGCGCTGCTGGGCTTCGTGGTGCTGCTCAACCTCGACCTGCTCTTCGCCCGCCACCACCTGCCGGCCGCCGCCGCGGGCGAGTACGCGGTCGCCGCGATCATCACCAAGATCGCCTTCTGGCTGCCCCAGGGGGTGGGGGTGGTCCTGCTGCCGCGGCTGGCCCATGCCGCCGGCCGCCACGAGACGCTGCCGACCGCCCTGGCGGCGGTCGCGACGCTGGGTGCCGCCCTCACCCTGAGCACCGCGGCCCTCGGCGACTCGGCGCTCCCGCTGATCGGCGGCTCGGCCTACGGCGGCACGCTCGGGGCGGCCACCTGGCTGTTCGCCGCGCTGGGCACCCTGCTCGCCCTGGCACAGCTGCTGCTCTTCTCGGGCATCGCGACCGCCGACCGGCTGGCCACGGCGGCGGTCTGGACCGCGGCCGGCGTGGAGGCCGTCGTCGTCTCGGTCCTGGCGGCCACCGACCGGCTGTCGCCCCTCTCGCTCGTGGGCACCGCGTCCCTCACCGCGACGGCCCTGGTCACCATGGGCCTGGTCCGGCTGGCCCGCACGCGCGCCCGCACCCGTGCCGGCGAGCGCCCGGTCGTGCCGGCCGCCGAGGTGGTTCCCGCGCCCGGATCGTGATCGACGCCCCGCTCCCGGACGACTACTCCTCGACCGAACAGGGCAGGAGCGGACCGTGCCGGTCGATCCCCCGGGACCGACCGCAGGTCCGACCCCGAGCCGAGAGGAGCGCCGCCCATGGCGTCCGTCATCCACTACACGATCGCCACCGAGGCCGAGAAGAGCCCCGACTTCCGCCGGGTCCTCTGGACCGGCAAGAACACCCAGCTGGTCATCATGACGATCCCGCCGGGCGGGGAGATCGGCGAGGAGACGCACGAGGACATCGACCAGATCCTCACCTTCGTCAGCGGCATCGGGAAGGCGGTCATCTCCGGCAAGGAGAAGAACGTCGCCCAGGGTGACCTCGTCGTCGTCCCCGCCGGCACCAAGCACAACTTCGTCAACACCGGCCAGAACCCGCTGGTCCTCTACACCGTCTACGGCCCGCCGGAGCACGCCGACGGCGCGGTGCACAAGACCAAGGAGGAGGCCGACGAGGCCGAGGAGTCGGGCGAGGACGAGCCGCCGACCTCCTGACCGCGCACGCCCGTCGGGGCCGCCCTCGCCCGGGGGCGGCTCCGACGGCTGTTCCGCCCTGCCGACGGAGAGTCGTCGGCCGCGCGGGACCGGTATCGAGAGCCGCTGGTTCGTCGTCGGCCAGCGGTCCGGTGGTCTCGGTGGGCGCCGTCCTCCGCATCGCCCGCACGCTGATGACTCCCGGCCGCGGGGGCGACGTCTGCCGGGAGTTCACCCGGTGAACGGGCCGGGTGGTCGCCGTCCGGGAGCCGACGGGACACTTTCCCCATGACGGCGACCGGCTCCGCACCCGCTCCGCTGGCCACCGACCGCGATCTGGTGGCCGCCCTGCACGCCGCGGGGATCACCGACGTCGACGACTCGGGGCTGGCCCGCGCCCTCTACTCCTCCGATGCGTCGCTGTACCGGGTCCTGCCGCGCGCCGTCGTCCGGCCGCGTCACCCCGACGAGATCGTGGCCGCCGTGGAGGTGTGCCGCTCCCTGGGGGTCCCGCTCACCCCGCGCGGCGCCGGCACCTCCATCGCCGGCAACGCGGTGGGCACGGGCGTCGTGCTGGACACCAGCCGGTACCTGTCCCGGGTGCGCACCGTCGACGCCGAGGCCCGGACCGCGACGATCGACCCCGGCGTGGTCCAGGCGGCGCTGCAGACGGCCACGCGCCCGTACGGGCTGCGGTTCGGCCCCGATCCCAGCACGCACAACCGCTGCACGGTGGGCGGGATGATCGGCAACAACGCCTGCGGTTCGCGCGCCCTGGGCTACGGCCGGACGTCGGACAACGTCGTGGCCCTCGACGTGGTCACCGGGGGCGGCGACCGCCTGCAGGTCGGCCCGGGCACCGGTCCGCGGGAGGGCCTGCTCGCCGACCTGCACCGGCTGGTCGGGGCTGAGCTGGCCACCATCCGCACCGAGTTCGGCCGCTTCGGCCGGCAGGTGTCGGGCTACTCGCTGGAGCACCTGCTGCCCGAGCGCGGCTTCGACGTCGCCCGGGCCCTGGTCGGCAGCGAGGGCACCCTCGCCGTCGTCCTCGGCGCCACGGTGCGGCTGGTCACCGACGCGCCGGTGCGCGGCCTGGTCGTGCTCGGCTACCCCTCGATGGCCGACGCCGCCGACGCGACCCCCGGGCTGCTCCCCCACGAGCCGACCGCCGTCGAGGGGCTCGACCAGCGGATCGTGCAGCGGCTGCGCGACGTGCCGGCCGCGGTCGTCCCCGAGCTCCCCCGCGGCGACGGCTGGCTGATCGTGGAGCTGACCGGTGAGACGGTGGCCGAGGTGGCGGCCAAGGCCCGCGGGGTGCTCGCCGACGCGGCCGCCCTGGACTCCCTCGTCGTCACCGACCCCGCCGAGGCCGCCGCGATCTGGCGGATCCGCGAGGACGGCGCCGGGCTCGCCGCACGCACCTCCGACGGACGGCCGGCGCACGCGGGCTGGGAGGACGCCGCCGTCCCGGTCGAGCGGCTGGGCGACTACCTGCGCGGCTTCGAGGCGCTGCTCGACGGCCACGGGCTCCAGGGCGTCCCCTACGGGCACTTCGGCGACGGCTGCGTGCACGTGCGCATCGACTTCCCGTTCGGTGCCGGCGACGACGGCGGACGCGGTGCCTACCGGGCCTTCGTGGAGGACGCCGCCCGGCTCGTGTCCGGCTACGGGGGCTCGATCTCCGGGGAGCACGGCGACGGCCGGGCCCGCAGCGCGCTGCTGCCGCACATGTACTCCCCCGCCGCCCTCTCGCTGTTCGAGCGGGTCAAGGCCCTGTTCGACCCGGCCGACGTGCTCAACCCCGGGGTGCTCGTGCGCCCGGTGCCGGTCGAGGACGACGTCCGGGTGGCCGCCGCCCCGCGCCGGCGGGAGGGGCTCGCGCTGGCCTACCGGCACGACGGCGGCGACTTCTCCGCGGCCGTGCACCGCTGCACCGGCGTCGGGAAGTGCCGGGCCGACCTGCAGTCCTCCGGCGGCGTCATGTGCCCGTCCTGGCCGGCCACCCGGGAGGAGAAGGACACCACGCGGGGCCGGGCCCGCGTGCTGCAGGAGATGCTGGCGCCGGGCGGCCCGGTGCGCGACTGGCGCGCCCCCGAGGTGCACGAGGCCCTCGACCTCTGCCTGTCCTGCAAGGGCTGCTCGTCCGACTGCCCCACCGGGGTGGACATGGCCTCCTACAAGGCCGAGGTGCTGCACCAGTCCTACCGGCGGCGGCTGCGCCCGCGCGCGCACTACACGCTGGGCCGGCTGCCGTTCTGGTCCGACCTGGTGGCCCGGGCCCCGCGCCTGGTCAACGCGATGCTCGGCTCGGCGCTGGTCGGCTCCCTGGCCAAGTGGAGCGCGGGCATCGACCAGCGCCGCTCGGTGCCGACGTTCGCCCCCCGCACCTTCCGCCAGCTGTGGGCCGACCGGGCCGAGACCGGCGACGGGCCGCGGGTCGCGCTGTGGGTCGATTCGTTCACCGACCACTTCGCACCGGAGGTGGCGTCGGCCGCCGCGCGGGTGCTCACCGACGCCGGCTACCGCGTCGAGGTACCCGGCGCCGACACCTGCTGCGGGCTGACCTGGATCACCACCGGACAGCTCGACGCCGCGCGGCGCATCCTCGGTGGCACGGTGCGCGCCCTGGCGCCGATGGCGGCGGCCGGCGTCCCCATCGTCGGCATCGAGCCGTCCTGCACGGCCGTGCTGCGCAGCGAGGCGCTGGAGCTGGTCGGCGGCCCGGACGCCGAGCGGGTCGCCGCGGCCACCCGGACGCTCGCCGAGGTCCTCGCCGACACCCCCGGCTGGACGCCGCCGGCGCTCGACGGGCTGCAGGTCGTCGCCCAGCCGCACTGCCACCACGCCTCGGTGCTCGGCTGGTCGGCCGACGCGCGCCTCCTCGAGCGCGCGGGTGCCCGGGTGACGCGGCTCGGCGGCTGCTGCGGGCTCGCCGGCAACTGGGGGGTCGAGCGCGGCCACCACGACGTCTCGGTCGCGGTCGCCGAGCAGCAGCTGCTCCCCGCCGTGCGCGACCTGCCCGACGGCGCCGTCGTGGTGGCCGACGGCTTCTCCTGCCGGACCCAGCTCGACCAGCTGGCCGGCCGGCGCGGCAAGCACCTCGCCGAGCTGCTGGCGGAGCGGCTCGGCTGAGGGCGGGTCTGCGACGATGCCGGACGTGGAGCTCGAGGAGACCCTGCTGCCCGGTGTGGGCGTCCGGTACCAGATGCGCACCCGGTCGGGCCAGGTGCTCGGCATCGTCGTGCAGCGGGAGGGCGGCGCCGAGATCGCGGTGTTCGACCGGCGCGACCCCGACCAGGCGCGGGAGACGTTCCGGCTCGATGCCGAGGAGGTGGATGCCCTGGCCGAGGTGCTTGGCGCCCCCCGGCTGACCCAGCGGTTCGCCGACCTGTCCCGCGAGGTGCCCGGGCTGGAGTCGGCCCGGATCACCGTGCGCGAGGGCTCCCCGTTCGCCGGCCGGACCCTCGGTGACACCCGGGCCCGCACGCTCACCGGCTGCTCGGTGGTCGCGATCGTCCGCGGTGCCGACGTCGTCCCGTCGCCGTCCCCCGGGGACCCGCTGTCCGCCGGCGACGTCCTGGTCGCGATCGGCTCGGCGGCCGGACTGGAGCAGCTGGACCGGCGGCTCGCCGGCCGGGAGTAGCCCGCGTGGACCACGTCGCCGCGCTGCTGCTCGAGCTGGGCCTGCTCTTCCTCGGCCTCTCGGCGCTCGGGCTGCTCGCCCGGCGGCTGGGACTCTCCCCCATCCCGTTCATCCTCCTGGCCGCGCTGGCGGTCGGTGAGGGCGGCGTCGTGCCGCTGGCGAACGCCACACCGTTCCTGGAGGCGGCCGCGGAGATCGGCGTCGTCCTCCTGCTGCTCACCCTGGGGCTGGAGTTCTCCTCCACCGAGCTGTTCACCTCGCTGCGCCGGCACACGCCCTCGGGCCTCGTCGACCTGCTACTCAACGGGCCACCCGGCTTCGTCGCCGGGCTGCTGCTGGGGCTGCCCTGGCAGGGCGCGCTCGCGCTGGCCGGGGTCACGTACATCTCGTCCTCGGGCATCATCGCGCGGCTGCTCGGCGACCTGGGGCGGCTGGCCAACCGCGAGACCCCGGCGGTGCTGTCGGTGCTGGTGCTCGAGGACCTCGCGATGGCGCTGTTCCTGCCGCTGCTGGTCGTGGCGCTCGCCGGTCAGGGCCCGATGTCGGCCGTCGCCGGGGTCGGGCTCGCCGTCGGCGCCGTGCTGGTGGTGCTGCTGGCGGCGCAGCGGCACGGCCACCGGCTCGGCAGGCTGCTCAGCCACGACGACGACGAGCAGGTCATGCTCCGGCTCATCGGGCTCACGCTGCTCGTCGCCGGGGCGGCCCAGGCGATGGGCGCCTCGGCGGCGGTGGGCGCGTTCCTGGTCGGGCTCGCGCTCCCGGCGTCCTTCGCGGAGCGGGCACGGGCGATCCTCGGCCCGCTGCGCGACCTGTTCGCGGCCACGTTCTTCGTCGCCTTCGGCCTGGCCACCGATCCGGCGGCCATCCTGCCCGTGCTGCCCGCCGCCCTGGCGCTGGCCGCGGTCACCACCGTCACCAAGATCGGCACCGGGTGGTTCGCGGCCAAGCGGGACGGCGTCGCCGTCCCGGGGCGGCTGCGCGCCGGCACCGCGCTCGTGGCCCGCGGGGAGTTCTCGATCGTGATCGCCGGGCTGGCGGTCGCCGCGGGGATCCCGGCGGTCGGGCCGGTCGCCACGGGCTACGTGCTGGTCCTCGCGGTCAGCGGACCGGTGCTCACCCGCTTCGTGGAGCCGCTGACCGGCCGGATGCTGCGCCGCGCGGCCCCCGTTTGAGCGGCCTCAGGCCGCGGCGTCGTCCCGCCGGGTCCGCGCCGCGGTCAGCACGTACGGCGTCAGCACCTCGGCGATGCGGGCGTAACCGGCCGACGACGGGTGGAACCGGTCGGCGGAGAACAGCGCCGGGTCGGCCACGAAGGCCCGCGCCACCTCGTCCGCCACCGGCGCCACCGTCGCGCCGCCGGTGGTGGCCACGTGCGCCTGCCGCTGCTGCAGGAGCGCGCAGGCCCCGCGCACCAGGGCGCGCAGCGCCGGGGGCACGAACGGGACCATCGACATGTCCGGAGCCGGCACGACGACGACGTCGGTGCCGCCGGCCCGCAGCGCGGTCACCGCCGCCGTCAGCGCGGCGGCGGCCTGCTCGACCGGCACGAACCGGGCGAGGTCGTTGGCCCCGACGACGACGACGGCGAGGCCGGCCGACAGGGGCAGCGCCCGCCGCACCTGGTCGGCCAGGCCGGCCGAGACGGCACCGGGGACGGCGAGGACGTGCAGGTCGACGTCGAACCCGTCGTCGGTCAGCGCGCGGACCAGCCGCGGCCCGAGGGCGTCGGAGGGGCGGGCGGCGCCGGTACCGAAGGCGAGCGAGTCACCGAGGACGGCGAGGCGGAGCGGAGTGCGGACCACGCCCGGTGCAACGACCGGGGGCGACCCGCTATGCCGCTCAGCGACCGCGCCACGCCGGGGGCCGCCGCTCGGCGAACGCGGTCGACCCCTCCCGGGCGTCCTCCGAGGCGAACACCGGCCGCACCACCTCGTCCTGGCGGTCCCACGCCTCCTCGGCACCCCAGGACGGCGCGGACAGCACGACCTGCTTGGTGGCGGCGACGGCGAGCGGCCCGTTGGCGGCGATGACCTCGGCGAGCGCGAGCGCGGCGTCCAGCGCCGCCCCCTCGTCGACGAGACGGTTGACCAGGCCCACCGCGGTGGCGCGCTCGGCGTCCATCGGCTCACCGGTGAGCAGCATCTCCAGCGCCACGGCGCGCGGCACCCGCTGCGGCAGGAGCAGGGCCGCCCCGCCGGCGGCGACCAGCGACCGCTTCACCTCCGGGACGCCGAAGCGCGCCGTCCGCGCGGCGACGACCAGGTCGCAGGCGAGGACCAGCTCGAAACCGCCGGCCAGCGCCCACCCCTCGACGGCCGCGATCAACGGCTTGCGCGGCGGCGTGCGGGTGATGCCGCACAGGCCCCGGCCCTCGACGGACGGGCTCTCGCCGCGGAGGAACGCCTTGAGGTCCATGCCCGACGAGAAGGTGCCACCCGCACCGGTGAGGATCCCGGCGCGCAGCTCGCCGTCGGCGTCCATCTCGTCCACGGCGGCGGCCACCGCCCGGGCGACGTCGGCGTCGAGCGCGTTCCGCGCCTCCGGCCGGTTGATCGTGATCACCTGGACCGCACCGCGGCGCTCCACCAGGACGGACTCGGGCACGGTTCCTCCAACGGGTGCGGGAACGGAACGGGGCCGGGCCGCCGGTACGGCTGCCCGGCCCCGTGACGTACTGGGGGTGCTGCCTCAGGCCTTCGGGCCGCCGGCGGCGTAGACCACCTGGCCGGACACGAATCCGGCGCCCTCGCTGACGAAGAACGACACCAGGTGCGCGATGTCCTCCGGCTTGCCGGTGCGGGCGACCGGGATCTGCGAGGCCGCGCCCTTGATGAAGTCGTCGAACGGGATGCCCATGCGGTCGGCCGTCGCCTTGGTCATCTCCGTCTCGATGAAGCCCGGGGCGATGGCGTTGGCGGTGACGCCGAACTTGCCCAGCTCGATGGCGAGGGTCTTGGTGAAGCCCTGCAGGCCGGCCTTGGCCGTCGAGTAGTTGGCCTGGCCGCGGTTGCCCAGCGCCGAGGTGCTGGACAGGTTGACGATGCGACCCCACTTCTGGTCGATCATGTGCTTCTGGGCGGCCCGGGTCATGAGGAAGGCGCCGCGCAGGTGCACGTTCATGACGATGTCCCAGTCGGACTCGCTCATCTTGAACAGCATGTTGTCGCGCAGGACGCCGGCATTGTTGACCAGCACGGTCGGGGCGCCGAGCTCGCTCGCGATGCGCGCGACGGCCGCCTCCACCTGCTCGGAGTCGCTGACGTCCGCCCCGACGGCCAGCGCGCGGCCGCCTGCGGCCTCGATCTGCTCGACGGTGCTCTTGGCCTGCCCCTCGTCCAGGTCCAGGACGGCGACGGCGAAGCCGTCCTGGGCCAGCCGCAGCGCGGTCGCCGCGCCGATGCCACGGGCCGCGCCGGTCACGATGGCCACGCGGGACGGTGCCCCCGTGGTGCCTGCCTCGCTCATGTCGTTCCCTTCGTCTCGGATGCCGGCGGCAACCGGGGCGGAAGGCCCCGGCGCGCGGCGAGCTGCGCCCGACACGTTACGGCCGCCGGTCGAGGCGCCGGTCACAAGGTCCGGTGGCGGGCCGGGCGGCCCCCCGTCGACCACCTCGACGTGCGCGAAGCCCTCGGCGGTGGACGGCGGGACGAGCCGCGCCCGGGTCGCGAGCACGCCGACCAGCGGTACCCGTGCCCGGCCCGTGCGGCCGGCGTTGCGGGCCAGGCAGACCTCCGGCGGGGTGGCGAACCAGACCGCCCGCACCGGCACCCCCGCCTGCCGGGCCAGGGCGACCAGCGCCGCCCGGTCGTCCGGCGACGGGTTGGTGTTGTCGACGACGACGCTCCGCCCCTCGGCCAGGAGCTCGGCGACCACCCGCTGCTGACGGGCCTCGCGACGCCGGGCGTTGGGCCAGTGGTCCTTGCTCACCACGGCGTGCGTGGCCGCCAGGTGCCGCCGGACCCACGTGCTCTTCCCGCTGCCCTGCAGACCCACGAGGACGACCAGTTCCTGCCCCGGGCCGGTGCAGCTCAGCGCGTACCCACCTCGCCGGCCGGCTGCTCCACCGTCTCCTGCTCCACCGTCTCCTGCTCCACCGTCTCCTGCTCCACCGTCTCCTGCTCCGCCCGGCGGTGCGGGTGGTGGGACACGCGCCGGATCGACGCGAGCGTCGCGTGGCGGTCCGCCATCCGCCGGCGGGCCCGCACGGTGCGGGGGGCGCGGGGCTCCTCGCGCAGCAGCGCGTCCAGCCAGTGCGCACGGGGGTCGACGTCGACCAGCAGCGCTTTGACCAGCAGGGTGAGCGGGATGGCCAGCAGCGCCCCGAGGGCGCCGAGCACCCAGCCCCAGAAGAGCAGCGCGACGAACGTGACGGTCATGGAGAGGCCCACCGAGTCACCCACGAAGCGCGGCTGGATCAGCGTCTGGACGACGAAGTTCAGCAGCGAGTAGACGACGATGATCGCGACCAGGTCACCCCAGCCACCGGCGAGCAGCCCCAGCAGCGCCGGCGGTGCGACGCCCAGGACGAAGCCGATGTTGGGCACGTAGTTGGTGATGAAGGCCAGCAGCCCCCACAGCGGCGCGGCCGGCACGTCGAGCATGGCCAGGGCGATCGTGTCGCCGACCGCCACGATCGCGCCGAACACCGTGCTCACCAGCAGGTAGCTGCGGGTGCCGTGCGTGAACAGCTTGATCGCCACCGGCAGGTGCGGACGCTCGGCGCCGACGAGCGCCATCCGCCGGCCGAAGCCGCTGGACTCGATGGACATGAACACCAGGGCCGAGAGCAGCAGCAGCAGCATCGTCGCCGCGTCGGTGAGCCGGGCGAGCAGATCGGTGGCCAGACCGACCAGCGAGCCGTAGTCGATCTGCGCCACCAGGTCGGAGAGCTGGCCGGAGACGATCCCCGCGTTGTTGAGGTCGGCGACGACGTCGTTGATCAGCGCCTCTGCGCGGCCGGCGTACGCGGGCAGCAGCGCCGCGAACTGGGCGACGGAGATGACGAGGAGGGCGACGAACGCCAGCAGCACCGTCCACACGAGCAGGAGGAGCACGGTGGTGGCCAGCCAGCGCGGTGTGCCGATCCGGCGCAGCCAGTGCTGCACGGGGCTCAGCGCGATGACCACGACGAGGGCCAGGAACACCGGGGCGACCAGCCAGGCCACCGCCTGCAGGCCCGCGACGGCGATCGTGGCGGCGGCCGCCCCACCCACCAGGAGCAGCCAGCGCGGCAGCCCCGTCGACGGCGCCTCGGCGACCGGCTCGGCGACCGGCTCGGAGTCGGGCAGCGCCTCGGGCAGCCCGGGCGTGGCGTGGGCCACCTCGGGCGGCGCGTCCGGCGCCGTCCCTCGTCCCTCCGGCCGGATCGCTCCCCCTGTTCCCGGCAGGTCACGCTGTGCCGTCATGCCTGCCCCTCCTCCTCGGTACGCCTGTCCGCCCGCCCGCCCGCCCGCGCCGCGCGCCCGCGGTCAGCCGCGGGCGTCCAGCAGCGCGGTCATGGCGGGCAGGTCGAAGAAGGCGGCGGTCGCCCGGGCGCTCGGACCACCCGCGTCGGGGTCGGCACCGGCATCGAGCAGCAGCTGCACGGTCTCGGTCGACTGGCGGAAGACCGCGGCGGCCAGCGCGGTCTGCCCCCGGTCGTTGGCGCGGTCGTGGTCGGCGCCGCGCTCCAGCAGCGCGGCCACGGTGCCGGGGTGTCCGTGGTAGGCGGCGAGGAGGAGCAGCGTGTCGCCCTTGTCGTTGGTGAGGTTCACCGGGACGCCCGCATCGACGTACTCGGTGAGCTCCTGCGTGTGCCCGCCGCGGGCGAGGTCGAAGACACGCCCGGCGAGTTCGATGACTCCGGGGTCGATCGGCTGGCCGCTCACACCGCCCAGCGTAGGAGACCGCCGCCGCCCGGGCCCGGACCGCCGGATCGACCTGCCGGGCAGCTGATCAGTCGCGGGCGACGCGGTCGGTGAGGGCGAGCACGTGCTCCCAGGCCTCGCGGCAGGCGTCGGCCCACTCGTCGTGCGCGCGGTCGAAGAACGAGTGCGGCGCGCCGTCGTGGACGACGGCGTCCACGGCGGCCCCGGCGGCGCGCATGCGTTCGGCCAGGGCCAGCTGGTCCTCGACCGGCGTGACCGTGTCGGCGCCGGCGATCAGCATCAGCGTGGGCAGCCGGGCGTCATCGGCCGCGTCCCCGACGAGGGCCGGCCGCCCGTAGAACCCGGCGCAGCCGGCCAGGTCCAGCTGCCCGCCGGCCAGCCGCCAGGACTGGCTGCCGCCGAAGCAGAAGCCGACCGTCACCACCGGCAGGTCCGCGCCGGACTCCGCGCGCAGGTGCGTGATCGCGGCCCCGACGTCGGCGTCGATGCCCTCGGGGGTCGTGCGCGGGACGTGCGACTGCCAGGGGAAGTCCTCGGGCCGCACCCCGTCGGCGCAGACGCCGGCCGTCCGGCCGAACCAGTCGATGGCCACCGCCGCCAGGCCGGCCTCGGCGAACCGCGCGGTCAGCGCCACGTAGTAGGGGTGCAGGCCCCGGATGTCCGGCAGCAGCACGACCCCGACCCGGGCCGGCTCGCCCGGCAACGCGGTGGCCACGGAGAACTCGGTGCCGTCCGCGGCCGTGAGGGTGCCCTGCCGGCGCCGGCCGACCGGGCCGGTGCGGGGCGGGGCCGGCGGGCGGCTGTCGTGGCCGTGGCACACGGCGTTCCTCCCGTCGGCTCAGCTGCCGGCGGCCGCGGCAGCCGCCTCCGGGCGCCCGCCGAACACCGTGGCGGCGACCTCGCGCCGGGCCGCGGACAGCCACCGGTGCTGCCGGCCGGTCTGCTCGACGAGCCGCGCGTGGAGGTCCGCGTCGACCCGGCGGTCGACCTGGCCGAGCGCGGAGAGGGTCTGGAACCCCTGCCGCATGGCCAGCACCGCCGTGACCGCGATCTCGAACTCCAGCAGGTCGCTCAGCGGCGACCGGGTGAGCAGCCGGCCGTTGAGCGCGCCCCGGCCCAGCTTCTCGGCCACCCAGACCGCCGCGAGCTTGTACCGGCGCACCGGCAGGCCCATGGCGCCCATCGTGGTCCGCAGCGCCGCCCGCTGCTCGCGCAGCTCGTCGAGCAACCGCTCCAGGGGCTCCTCGAAGCGGGAGCCGCGGTGCCGGCCGAGCATCCGCCCGACCAGCTCGATCAGCCCGGTCGCCGCGGCCAGGTGGTCGTTGCAGTAGACGGCCAGGAGGTCGGGGTTGCGGACGGCACCGGTGGCCGGCGGTTCGGGCACGGCGCCTCCAGACGGGACGGTGGGGACGCCGACCATTCTCGCCGCGCGCGGATCACCCCGCGCGGTGTGCGGTCAGCTGCGCAGCAGCGCCACGACGCCGACGCAGGCGACCGCCCAGAGGGCGCTGGCCAGCGTGCCGACGATGAAGCGCTCGGCGGCGGCCGGTGCGCGCAGCTCCGAGAAGCGCCCCAGCCCCTTGACGGCGAGGATCACCGCGAGCCCCTCGGGCCACCCGGCCAGCAGCGTCGCGGCGATCGCGGTGCGCTCGAGCACCCCGATCCACGCCCCGCCGCGCAGGATGTCGGGGTCCTGCGGGCCACCGGACACCCCGGTCGCGGCCGGGTCGGCGGCGTGCAGCACGGCCGTCGCGACCGGCCCGCCCCCGGCGACGGCCGCGAGGAGCGCGAGGACCGCACCGGCCTGCACCGCGCCGGCGCCCCCCGTCCCCAGCCAGGCGAGGCCACCGGCGACGGCGAGCGCCACGCCGAGGGCCACGGCACCCCCGGTGGCCCCCCGCCGCTCGCCGCGGAGGGCGAGGGCCAGCCCGGCCAGGGCGATGAGGCTCAGCAGGACCAGCGCGCCGGCCGTCATCCCGCCGCCCGCTGCAGGAGCCGGGCCGCCGTGGGGCGCAGCTCCCTTTCCAGCTCCCAGCCGGCGGCGGTCAGCCGCTGCCCCACCGCCTGGCGCGAGATGCCGAGCGCGGCGGCCGCCTCGGCCTGCGTCCGCCCGTCCTCCACCAGTTCGATCGCCTCCCACGCCTGGTCGCTGCGCCGGCCGACGAGGACGACGAGCGCGCTCAGCACCGACTGCGCGTCGGCCGCGTCCGCGGGCGCCGCGCCCCGGACGGCCAGTCTGGCCGGTCGCTGCTTCGCCGCGTCCACGGCCCGCCGGGCGCAGAGGAAGGCCGGCCCGGTGGCGGCCCGGGTGCTCGGCGGCAGCGGCGTCTGGACGGCGCCCGCGCCGATCCCGATGCTCCAGCCGCCCAGCCGGGCCAGACGGACGACGACGTCGACGACGACCTCGGAGGTGTCCAGCACGCCCTGGAACTCGTCACCGGCCGTCCGCTCGAAGCCCAGCAGGGTGCGCACCTCCCCGAGCTCCGCCAGGACGCCGGCGACCCGGTCGGGTCCGCGCCGGCTCCCCCGTTGGTCGACGGTCAGGACGAAGGGCATGTCGCAAGCCTGGCAGCTTTCCTCCTGTGAGGCAAGGCTCAGAACTTGTCGGCCACCCCGGCGGGGAAGCCGCCGGTGGCCACCGGGCCCCAGCCGGTGATCGTGATCCGCAGCAGGGACTTCCCCTGCCGGGTCATGGCCGCGCGGTACTCGTCCCAGTCGGGGTGCTCCCCGCTGATCGAGCGGTAGTAGTCGACCAGCGGCTCGAGCGCCTCGGGCAGGTCGAGCACCTCGGCCTCGCCGTCGAGCTGGACCCAGGGGCCGTCCCACTCGTCGGAGAGGACGCACAGCGACACCCGCCCGTCCCTGCGGGCATTGGTCACCTTCGCCCGCTGCGGATAGGTCGAGACCACGATCCGCCCCTCGGCGTCGACGCCGCAGGTGACCGGTGACAGCTGGACCCCGTCGTCGCGCCGGCGGGTGACCAGCACGGCCCGGTGGCGCGGGCGGAGGAACTCCAGCAGGGCGGTGCGGTCGACGCGGTCGGCGGTGGCGATCCTCGGCATGGGGTGGACGGTACGACGCGGGTGTGATGATCGTTTCCCACCCGGTCGCGCCCCGTCATGTGTGCTGAGATCGGAGCATGAGGATCCGCGTGCCCGGTCGCACCGACTCCCCACCGGACGAGACGACCGACGAGGTCGAGCCCGACCAGCCGATCCCGGAGTCCGGCGTCCGACCCGCCACCCACGCCCCCGCCCCGACCACCCAGCGCGGGGAGCGCCTCCGGCGGGCCAGCCGGTCACTGGCCATCGCCTCGGCCGAGCTGCTGCTCGTCGTCGGCGGGGTGATCGTCCTCGGCTACGTCATCGGGAAACTGTGGGTCGTCCTGCTCCCCGTCGTCCTCGCGCTGCTGTTCACCACGGTGCTGTGGCCGCCCACGCGTTTCCTCCGCAACCACGCCTGGCCGGCGGCCCTGGCCGCGCTCACCGTGCTCCTCACGTTCCTCGCCGCCTTCGGCGGCATCATCGCGCTGATCGCCCCGCCCGTCGTGGGCCAGATCGAGGAGCTCGCCGCCGGCGTCAGCGTCGGCCTGGAGCAGCTGCAGCAGTGGCTGACCGGCCCGCCGTTCAACCTCGGCGAGGAGCAGATCGGCAGCGCGATCGAGCAGGCCACGGACACCATCCAGGGCAACGCCCAGAACATCGCCGGCTACGCCGTCACCGGCGCCACGGCGATCGGCGGCATCCTGATCAACCTGGCCCTCGCCCTGGTGCTGACCTTCTTCTTCCTGAAGGACGGCCCCCGCTGGGTCCCGTGGCTGGCCGCGCAGACCGGCCCGCCCGCCGCGCCGCACGTGGCAGCGCTGTCCTACAAGACGTGGTCGACGCTGTCGGAGTTCATCCGCCAGCAGGCCCTGGTCGGCCTGTTCGACGCGGTCTTCATCGCCCTGGGCCTGTGGATCCTCGGCGTGCCGCTGGTCCTGCCCCTGGCGGTGCTCACCTTCTTCGGCGCGTTCGTGCCGATCATCGGCGCCTTCGTCGCCGGCGGCTTCGCCGTGCTGATCGCTCTGGTGGACAGCGGGATCACGACGGCGCTGATCGTGCTGGGCATCGTCCTCCTCGTGCAGCAGATCGAGGGCAACATCCTGCAGCCGATCCTGCAGGGCCGCGGGCTGAACCTGCACGCCGCCGTGGTCATCCTGGCCGTCACCGCGGGCGCCAGCCTGGCCGGCATCATCGGCGCCTTCCTCGCCGTCCCGGTGACCGCGCTCATCGCCGTGTCGTACCGCTACGCGCGGGACCAGCTCGACGGGAAGTCACCGGAGATCTTCCCGGACGGCACCCGGGCGCAGATCGTGGAGGACCCGGTCGGCGCCCACCTCGAGCGCGAGGCGGCGACGGCGCCGGAAGGCCCGGCCGACGTCGACGCGGGCGACGGCGCGGCGGGGGCGACCCGAGCGCCGCGCTAGCTGCCCCGTCCGGGCGACCCCGCCGGGGAATGCGGGGGGCCGCGACGCAGCTGTACCCGGAGGCGCGAACGGGTGTTCCGCCGAACCGACCGCCAGGAGGTCCCACCGTGCCGCAGCGACCGGAGGAGCTCGTCGAACTGCTCCCCGCCGCGGAGCCGCTCCTCGCGCGGGAGGCCGAGCTCGGCGACCCGGCCGAGCGTCGCGGGCTGGTGCTCGTGCACGACCTCGCGGGCGACTTCGACGCCGCGTCCGCCGGCACGCTCGCCGGCGCGCACCTGCTGGCCACCCTGCCGCACGAGGTCGTCGCCCGCTTCGACGCCGACAGCCTGGTCGACTACCGGGCCCGCCGGCCGCGCATGACCTTCAACGGCGACCGGTACGAGTCCTTCACCGCGCCCGAGATCGCGCTGCACGCGGTCGAGGACGACGCCGGGGAGACGTTCCTGCTGCTGCACGGCGCGGAGCCGGACTACGCCTGGGAGCGGTTCGTCGCCGCCGTCGGTCAGCTGGTCGAGCGCCTGGGCGTCACCTCCGTGGTCGCGCTGCAGGCGATCCCGATGCCGGTTCCGCACACCCGGCCCGTCACGGTCACCGCGCACGCCACGCGCCGCCAGCTCATCGAGCAGTACCCGGTGTACTGGGGCGAGATGCGGATCCCGGGCAGCGTGTCGGCCCTGCTCGAGCTGCGCATGGGCGAGGCCGGGGTGGATGCCCTCGGCGTCGCCGCGCACGTGCCGCACTACCTGGCCCAGACGACCTATCCGGCCGCGTCCCTCACGCTGGTCGAGCACCTGGAACGGCTGACCGGGCTGCGGCTGCCCACCGAGGCCCTGCGCGAGGCGGCCGAGGCCAACCGCACCGAGATCGACGAGCAGATCGCCCGGTCGGCCGACAACGTCGCCGTCGTGGCCGCCCTGGAGGAGCAGTACGACTCCTTCACCGCCGCCCGCGAGGGCAGCGACCTGCTCGGCAGCGCCGGCGAGGTGCCGAGCGCCGAGGAGATCGGCGCGGAGTTCGAGCGCTTCCTCGCTGACCAGGACCGCCGCCGCCCCCGCGACTGACGCCCCGGCGTCCCCGCCGCCGTCCGGCCCGGCGGGCACAGCACAATCACCGGGTGGCGACCTGGTCCGACCAGCCGGTGACGGCGCGGTTCGACGACCTCGTGGCCGGCACGGCGCTGTCGTTCGGGCAGGCGCACCGCGTGCTGACGGCCGAGCGCCCCGAGGACGTCGTCCCGCTGCTGGCCGACGTCGAGCGAGCCACCGCGCGGGGCCGCTGGGCGTTCGGCTACCTGGCCTACGAGGCCGCGCCCGGGCTGGACCCGCGCCGGCCGGTGGCCGACCGGCCCCCCGCCGATCTGCCCCTCGCGGTCTTCGCCCTGTGCGACCGGCCCGACGAGGTGGCACCGGTGGCCTCGCCGCGCGGGCGCGACCGCGCGTACCGGGTGGGGCCCTGGACCCAGGACTGGACCGGGTCGGGCCACCGCGCGGCCGTGGAACGGGTGCGGTCGCAGATCGCCGCCGGGAGGACCTACCAGCTCAACCTCACCGTCCGGATGGACGCACCGGCCGCCGGACCGCTGGACGAGCGCTACGCCGATCTGGCCTGGGCGCAGCAGGGCTCCTACGCCGCCCACCTCGAGCTCGGCCGGTTCGCCGTCGTCAGCGCCAGCCCCGAGCTGTTCTTCGAGTGGCGGGGCGACCGGCTGATCACCCGCCCGATGAAGGGAACGGCCGCCCGCGGCCCCACGACCGCTGCGGACGCCGACCGCCGGAGCCGGTTGCTCGGCAGCGAGAAGGAGCGCGCCGAGAACCTGATGATCGTCGACCTGCTGCGCAACGACCTGGGGCGGCTCGCCGCCGTGGGCAGCGTGGAGGTCCCCGCGCTGTTCAGGGCCGAGCGCTACGGCACCGTCTGGCAGCTGACCTCCGACGTCACGGCCCGGCCCCGGGCCGGGACCGGGCTGGTCGACGTCTTCCGCGCCCTCTTCCCCTCCGGTTCGGTGACCGGGGCACCCAAGCAGCGCTCGATGGAGCTCATCCGCGAGCTCGAGCCCCGACCGCGGGGCGTCTACTGCGGCGCGATCGGGGTGGTCGCCCCGCCGGGGCATCCGTACCGGGCGCGGTTCAACGTCGCCATCCGGACCGTGACCGTCGACCGGGTGGCCGGCACGGCGGAGTACGGCACCGGGGGCGGCATCACCTGGAGCTCGGACCCGGCCGCCGAGCACGCCGAACTGCTGGCGAAGGCGGCGATCCTGGCCGAACCGCACGAGGAGTTCGCGCTGCTGGAGACGATGGCGCACGTCCCCGGCGAGGGGCTGCGCAACCTCGGGCGGCACCTCGACCGGCTCACCGACTCGGCCGCGTACTTCGGCTTCCCCGTCGACCGGCAGGCGGTCGCCGGCCGGCTGGCCGCGGCGGTGGACGGGTACGGCGCGGCCCGGGTCCGGCTCGCCCTGCACCGGGACGGCGCCCTCGACATCGACCTGCGCCCCCTGCCGGGACCGGCACAGGGCCCCGTCCGGCTGGTCGTGGACCCGGAACCGGTCGCCGCCGGCCTGGTCTGGCTGCACCACAAGACCACCCGACGCCGGCTGTACACGGAGCGGGCCGCCCGCCACCCGGAGGCCGACGACGTCCTGCTGGTCAACGAGGCCGGCGAGGTGACCGAGTCGACGATCGCCACCGTGGCCGCGCGCCTCGACGGGACCTGGTGGACCCCGCCGCTGTCGGCGGGCTGCCTGCCCGGGGTCGAGCGCGCCCGCCTGGTGGCCGCCGGGCAGTTGCGGGAGCGGGCTCTCACCCCCGACGACCTGCGCCGCGCCGACGCGCTCGCGCTGGTCAGCTCGCTGCGCGGCCGGCGGCCCGCCGTCCTGCTGTGAGACGACGGCGGGCCGGGACCGGGAGATCCCGGTCCCGGCCCGCCGCGGCCTGCTGGCGCTACGCGGTCAGCCCGCCACGACCACGTGCTCGTTCGGCACGCAGTGCGTCATCACCAGACCGGTCACGTCCCGAGGCCCGTTCTTGCCGAGGTTGGCGAGCCGCTGCTGCTCCTCCTCGTTCAGGGTCTGCGTCTGCAGCGGCGGCAGGCCGCGGACGTCGTCCGCGCTGATGCCCAGCGCGTCACCGACGCGCTGACCCCACTCGTCCTCGCACATGAAGAAGTGCCAGACCATCCGCTCCTGGATCTCGCGGCGGCACTGCTGGAGGGCGCCGACCAGGTTGGCCACCAGGTCGTCCTTCTCCCACTGCTCGCTCAGCAGGTACCGCTCGCCGGCCTGCTTGTAGTCGTTGGTCCGCGGGATCCGCTTGCGGGTGAGCCGGCCGTTGACGACCGGGCCCTGCTCGTCGTGCGTGGGGTAGGTGGCCTCACGCAGGCCGCCGGTGATCGACGGCTCGTAGTTGACGTGCGGGTTGTCGCCCACGGTGTCGCGGCCGTAGGACATCGGGCCGCCCTGCTGGTTCGTGTTGACCGGCACCTTGGGGCGGTTCACCGGCAGCTGCAGGTAGTTCGGCCCCACCCGGTAGCGCTGGGTGTCGGAGTAGGAGAACGTCCGGCCGACCAGCATCTTGTCGTCGGAGAAGTCCAGGCCGTCGACGAGCACGCCGGTACCGAAGGCGATCTGCTCGTTCTCGGAGAAGAAGTCCTCGGGCATCCGGTTCAGGGTCATCGTCCCGACCTTGCGGAGCGGGAAGACCTCCTCCGGCCACACCTTGGTGTCGTCGAGCGGGTCGAAGTCCAGCTCGGGGTGCTCGTCGTCGCTCATGAGCTGGACGTGCAGCTCCCACGACGGGAAATCACCGGCGGCGATCGAGTCGTAGAGGTCCTTGGTGTGGGCACCGAGGGTCTGGGCCTGCACCGCGGCGCCGTCGGCGGCGGTGTAGGACTTCACGCCCTGCTTGGGCAGCCAGTGGTACTTGACCAGGACGGTCTCGCCCTGCGCGTTGACCCACTTGTAGGTGTTCACGCCGAAGCCCTGCATCGTCCGGTAGCTGGCCGGCAGGCCGCGCGGGCTGAAGACCAGGGAGACCATGTGCATGGCCTCGGGGGTCTGGCTGAAGAAGTCGAACGCGCGCTCGGCGACGTTGGCCTCGAAGGTGACCGGGTCCGGCTTCTGCGAGTGGATGAAGTCGGGGAACTTGATGGCGTCGCGGATGAAGAAGACGCCCAGGTTGTTGCCGACGAGGTCCCAGTTGCCGTCCTCGGTGTAGAACTTCACCGCGAAGCCGCGCGGGTCGCGCGCCATCTCGGAGGAATCGCGGCCACCGGCCACGGTGGAGAACCGCAGCGCGACGTCGGTGCGCTTGCCCTTCTCCTGGAACAGCTTGGCGCGGGTGTACTTGCTGATCGGCTCGTCACCGACGGTGCCGTCGGCCTCGAAGTAGCCGTAGGCGGTCACGCCGCGGGCGTGCACCACGCGCTCCGGGATGCGCTCCCGGTCGAAGTGGCTGATCTTCTCGAGGAACTGGTAGTTCTCGAGGGTCGCCGGGCCGCGAGCGCCCACGGTGCGCTGGTTCTGGTTGTCGTAGACCGGGTGGCCCTGACGGGTGGTCAGGACGGGCTTGCCGGCCTGGCTGGGTGCGGTGCCCTGCGATGCGACGTCGGTCATGCGATCACTCCCTCTTCGATTGCACTGCTCGTTCCGTACCCGGGAGCCCTGCGCGCGACCTGGCAGTCCGCGCAGAGTCCCCAGAAGACGACCTCGGCCTCGTCGACGGCGAAACCCGCCGTGTCCGCCGGCTCCAGGCACGGGGCCCGGCCCACGACGCAGTCGACGTCCGCGACCACGCCGCACGAGCGGCAGACGAGGTGGTGGTGGTTGTCCCCCACCCGAAGCTCGAACAGCGCCGGCGCTCCGGCGGGCTCGATCCGGCGGGCGATCCCCGCGGCGACGAACGCCTTGAGCACGCCGTAGACGGCCTGCGGCGACAGCGACGGGTGCAGCTCGCGCGCTCCGGTCACGATCGTGTCGGCGTCGGCATGGGGGTGGTCGGCGAGCACGGTCAGCACGGAGAGGCGCGGCCGCGTCACGCGCAGCCCCGCCCCGCGCAGCTCGTGTGCCCAGGTGGTCTCCATCGACCACCACTGAACGCCCTTTTTTTGATCTAGTCAAGAAAAGGGCGCCGCCGGCGGGGTGGACAGCGCCCCCCCCACCTCGCCGCTCGATGATCAGCCTCCCTGATCATCGAGCGTCCTCCCTCACCGTGCACCGAGAGGGAGGACGCCGCATGATCAGGTCAGCTGATCATGGCGGGGACCCGCTGTTCAGGCGAAGACGATCGTGCGGTCGCCCTCGACGATGACCCGGTCCTCCACGTGCCAGGTGACGGCCTGGGCCAGCACCTGGCGCTCCACGTACCGGCCGACCCGGCGCATGTCCTCGACCGTGGCCCGGTGGTCGACCCGCGCGACCTCCTGCTCGATGATCGGCCCGGCGTCGAGCTCGGCGGTCACGTAGTGCGCGGTGGCGCCGATGAGCTTCACGCCCCGGTCGTGCGCCGCCTGGTACGGGTTCGCGCCCACGAACGCCGGCAGGAAGCTGTGGTGGATGTTGATCAGCCGCTCCGGGAACCTGGCGCAGAACTCCGGCGAGACGATCTGCATGTACCGCGCCAGCACCACGAGGTCGACGTCACCCACGATCTCCAGCGCCCGGGCCTCGGCCTCGGCCTTGGTCGCGGGCGTGATCGGCACGTGGTGGAACGGGATGCCGGCGGCGGCCGCCACCGGCTCCAGGTCGGGGTGGTTGGAGACGACGGCGACGATGTCGGCCCGCAGGTCACCGGCGCGCACCCGGTAGACGAGCTCCTGCAGCACGTGGTCGGTCCTGCTCACGAACACCGCGACCGTCGGCCGGTGGGTCGCCTCGGTGAGGCGCCAGGTGAGCTGCCACTCCCCCGCCAGCTCCACCAGCCGGGCCTCGAGCTCGGGCAGCCGCGCCGGCAGGTCGGCCAGCACGAACTCGAGCCGCAGGGTGAAGGTGCCCCCGCTGGGGTCGGAGGAGTGCTGCTGGGAGTCGGTGATGTTCGCCCCGGCCTCGGCCATCAGGCCGCTCAGGACGGCGACGATCCCGGGGCGGTCGGGGCAGCGGACGACCAGCCGCCCGAGGTCGGTGGTGCTGGGATCGTGCGGGCCGGCGGCGGACATGGCGGAAATCGTGGCAGAAACCGCCGGTTCGCCGGTCACCCGGGTCCGACGCCGGTGCGCCCCCAGCGGGGCGGTGGGATCAGACCGCCGGGAGCGTCGCCCGCTGCCGGTCGGCGATGTCGAACAGGTCGCCCCACTCCTCGACCCGGGCGAGCACCTCCTCCGTGCGGAACCGCAGCGAGCCGGGGTCGGCGCCGTCGCGGACCGCGTCCACCTCGTCCCAGCCGATCGGCGTGGAGACCGTGGCGTCCGGTCGCGCCCGCAGCGAGTACGGCGCGACGGTGGTCTTCGCGGTGTTGTTCTGGCTCCAGTCGACGAGGACCTTGCCCGGGCGCAGCGCCTTCTCCATCCGCCACACGACCTGGTCGGGCGTCTCCGCGCTGAGCTCCTGCGCCAGCTTCTTGGCGTACCGGCTGGGGTGGTCGCGATCGGCCACCCGGATCGGCGCGTAGACCTGCATCCCCTTGGAGCCGGAGGTCTTCACGACCGGGTCGAGTCCGTCGTCGACCAGTCGGGCGCGGAGCCGCTCGGCGAGGTGGCAGCACTCCGTGATGCCGGTGTTGGGTCCGGGGTCGAGGTCGAGCACCAGCAGGTCGGGCAGCGCCGGCTGCAGCCTGCTGCCCACCTGCCACTGCGGCACGTGCAGCTCCAGCGCCGCCAGGTTCGCCGCCCAGGCGAGGTCGGCGACGGTCTCGAGGACGACCATCTCCAGCGTCTCGCGCCCCTTGGAGCTGCCGGGGCTCGGCACCGTCACCTTCCGCACCCAGTCGGGGGCGTGCCGGGCGCTGTTCTTCTCGAAGAAGGCCTGCCCCTCCACACCGTCGGGCCAGCGGGTGAAGGTGACCGGCCGGCCGGAGAGGTGCGGCAGCAACGCCGGTGCGATGCGGACGTAGTAGTCGATCACCTGCGCCTTGGTGAACGAGACCTCCGGGAACAGGACCTTGTCCAGGTTGGACACCTCGAGCTGCCGCCCGTCCACCCGGACCCGCTGCCTCACGGGTGCCTCCGTGCCCGGGGACGGTGGACCGCACGCGTCGGTCCGCTCACGGCTCCACCACCACGTCGGCGACGTCGACGTCGTCCCGCAGCCCGCGCCACGACGCGTGGCGCAGCCGGCCCTCGGCGGTCCACCCGGCGAAGGCGACCTCGCCCACGAGCTCCGGCTCCACCCACTGCGCGTCCCGGGTGACCTCCCGCGGGAGGTCACCGGCGAACGGGCTGGTGCGCCGCGGGGTCACCGCGGCCTGCAGCTCGCGCAGCGCCCGGTCGGTGAACCCGGTGCCGACGTGACCGGCGTAGACCAGCCGCCCGTCGTCGTCGTGGACGCCGAAGAGCAGCGAGCCGATCGTCCCGGCCCGCCGGCCGGCACCGGGCCGCCACCCGCCGACGACGACCGACTGCGTGCGCACGTTCTTCACCTTCACCCAGTCGGGGCTGCGCGCCCCGGGCCGGTACGGCGAGTCCAGGCGCTTGGCGACGACGCCCTCCAGCTGGTTCTCCCGGCTCGCGGCGTGCACCCGCGCTCCCCCGCCCCGGAACCACGGCGTGGTCACCCAGCGCCGGCCACCCGGGGGCAGCGCCTCCAGCCGCTCCCTCCGCTCGGCGTAGGGCAGCCCGGTCAGATCCGCGCCGTCGTGGGCCAGCAGGTCGAAGACCAGGTAGGTCACCGGGCGGGCGGCGGCCAGGCGCGGGACCTCCGGGCCGGTGCGGTGCATCCGGTTCTGCAGCGCACCGAAGTCGGGGCGGCCGGCCGCGTCCATCGCCACGATCTCCCCGTCCACGACCGTCCGCCGGCCGCCGACGCCGGCGGGCAGCGCGGCCAGCTCCGGATAGCGGACGGTGATGTCGCCACCCTTGCGCGAGGCGAGCGCCAGGCGGTCGCCGTCGACCGCGGCGACCGCGCGGACGCCGTCCCACTTGAACTCGTAGCCCCACGCGTCGTCGTCGGCGGTCGGCAGCTCGCCCGCGACCGCCAGCATGGGCAGCGGGAGCTCGGCCGGGCCGGGCGCGACCACCTCAGGCGGTGCGGCGGGAGCGCTTGGCCGGCGGCTCCTCGCCGGCGGCGGCCTTCGTGGCGGCCGCCTTCTTCGCGGCAGCGGCCTTCTTCGCCGGAGCGGCCTTCTTCGCGGCGGTGCTCTTCTTCGCCGCCCGCTTCGCGGCGGGCGCGTCGTCGGCCCCCGCCGCGGAGGCCTTCCGCGCCGGCGCCTTCCTGGCCGGCGCCTTCCTGGCCGGCGCGGCCTTCGCCGGCGCCTTCTTCGCCGGTGCGGCCGGGGCCGGGTCGTCGCCGCGGGCCCGCTCGACGCTGCGCCGGAGAGCGCTCATCAGGTCGACGACCGCGGCGCCGCTGTCGGCCACCTCCGGCACCGGCTGGACGTCGCCGCCGGTCGCCTTCGCCTCCAGCAGCGCGGTCATCGCCTCGCGGTAGTCGTCGGTGAACTCGGTGGGGTCGAACTCGCCGGACATGGAGGCGATCAGCGCCTCGGCCATCTGCAGCTCCTGCGGCCGGACGGCGATGTCCTCGTCGAGGAAGGCGAAGTCGGGGCGCCGGATCTCGTCGGGCCAGCGCATGGTGTGCAGCACGAGGACGCCGTCGCGGACCCGCAGCGCCGCGAGCGACTCGCGCTGCCGGATGGCGATCTTGGTGATCGCCACCTGGCCGGCGTTGTCCAGCGCGTCCCGCAGCAGGACGTACGGCCGCGTCGCGGCGCCGTCGGGCTCGAGGTAGTAGGTCTTCTCGAAGTGGATCGGGTCGATCTGCTCCTGGTCGACGAACTCGAGCACCTCGATCTCCCGCCGCGAGCTCAGCGGCAGCTGCTCGAAGTCCTCGTCGGTGAGGATGACCAGCTGACCGTCGGGCAGCTCGTAGCCCTTCGCGATGTCGCCGTACTCGACCTCCTCGCCGTCGATGGAGCAGACCCGCTTGTACTTCACCCGGCCGCCGTCGGCGGCGTGCACCTGGTGGAAGCGGATGTCGTGGTCCTCGGTGGCGGAGTAGAGCTTCACCCCGATGCTGACCAGGCCGAACGACACGGCGCCGCGCCAGATCGATCGCATGCCGTCCTCCTCCAGCCCCGCCGTCCCGGGCGTCCGGCGACCCCGACCGGGTCAAGATCGCAGGATAGGTCCGGAGCCGTACCCGCGGCAGCCCGGACGACGCCTCCGCTCCCCCTGACGGAGGACGGCGGGGACGGCCGTGGTCAGACCTGCACGTCGGCCTCGTCGTCGGCGGGGGCCAGCGCCCCGTTCTGGATCGCGTCGTACACGAACTGCAGGACGTCCGAGCCGGCCACCGTGGTCATGGTCAGGGCCGCCAGCCGCGTCGCACGGGGTGCGGAGACGTAGCCGAAGACGAACGCCGTCCCGACCCACTGCGCCAGGCAGAACGGGCAGGTCAGCAGCTCTCCGACGGCGTGCTTCACCCCGCCGTGCTCGCGCACCTCCTCGGCCACCTCCGCGTGACCCGACGGCCCCTGGAACGCGGTGAAGGGCGCCCGGAGCGGCGCGGTCACGGGGTCCTTGGCCAGCCGGCGGGCCAGTCGGAACGTCGCGATCGTGAGGAGTGCGGCGTCGCCGAAGGGGATCCGCTCCGGCAGCTCGCGCCCCGAGGCGCGCACCACCGCCGCCCCGGCGGTCACCAGGCCCACGTACACCCCCATGGCGCCGAGGTCGCCGCCCAGCGGCCGGGCCTCCCCGTTCCCGTACTCGCGCTTCTGGATCCGGGCCCACCTGCGGAGGGGGGCGCCCATCCGCTGCACCTCGTCTGCGATCGCCATGCGGCCCCAGCTACCCCCTGCGGTCCGCCCTCATGCCGTGACCCGGCACCCAGTGCGCCGACGCACACGGGCGCATGCCCGTGGGCACCCCGGGTAGGGCGGTGGTCCGACGCCGGTCCCCCGACCGGCTCCGGCGTCCCCGCGGGGACGCCACGAGGACGACGCGCGCACGCCGCGCAGAGACGGAGGCACCGCATGACGCAGCCCGAGGGCCAGACCGCGCGCGACATCTTCCCCGAGGACGACGGCATCCCCGAGGTGTCGCAGGACGACTCCCCCACGATGGACCGGGCGGAGGACCCGCAGTTCGAGCCGATGCCCGGTGAGCGGGCCAACGCCAGCGTCGACTTCGGCACGACCGCCTTCGAGCAGTCCGAGGGCGAGTCGCTCACCGGCCGGCTCGATCGGGAGCTCCCCGACGACGCGGCCGACGTCCGCCCGGCCGAGGACCCCGACCGCGCCGACGCCCAGCTGGAGCAGGACACCTCCACCACGCCCGACAGCGACTCGGGGACCAACCGCACCGCCGACGACATCGAGGCCACCGCCGACGCCCCCGTGGGCGGCGAAGGTCCCGAGGAGGGCGCGGTGCACGTCATCGACGGCTGACCCGCCGCCGCGCCTCCGCCGCCGCCCCACCTCCGGGACCACCTGCATGGGTGTTCCGCGGGGGTGGGTTGGCGCGCGCCCGCTCGGTTGTCTACGTTGAGTCAGCGGTTCAGCAGGTAGCCGCGCCGTGCCGGACCGCGTGGTCCGGCACGGGACACGATCGACCACCGGTGGGACGGGGACGTCGAGTCCCCGGAACGCACAGCGGTAGATTGTCCGGGCGGCCCGCCGTCCGGATGCCGCCGAGAGGAGCAACAGTCCGTGACCACTTCCGACCTGCCTGCCGAGGGGCAGCCCGACGTGTCGACCGAGGGCACCGAGGCGCCCTTCGACGACGTGATCACGCTCTCGACCTCCACCGATGAGGACGGCACGGTCACGGTCACGGTCGTCGGCGAGGTGGACACCTTCACCGCCCCCGTGCTGCGCTCAACGCTGGACAGCCAGCTCGAGCAGCAGCCGCGGGAGCTCGTGATCGACCTCTCCGGCGTCCAGTTCCTGGGCTCCGCCGGCCTCGCCGTCCTCGTCGAGACGCAGAAGTCCGCCCGCAGCCGCGACGTCGCGCTGCGCCTGATCGCCACCACCCGCGCGGTCACCCGCCCGCTCGAGGTGACCGGCCTGATCGACCTCTTCACGATCGCCGACAGCCCCGCGCGCTGAACGTCGCCGGGCCCGTCCCGGCGTACGACGAAGGCCCCTCCGCACCGCGGCGGGGGCCTTCGTCGTGTCTCAGCCGGAGAGCAGGGCGCAGACGGCCTGCTCCAGCACCTTCTGGGTGTCCCGGTCGGCCACGCCCTCCGTCGCCAGGGTCTCGTCCGCGGCGTGCAGGGCATCGGCCACGGTCTCCCCGTGCTCGAAGCGGTCGACCACCCGGGGGTCGACGTAGCTGGCCTTGCAGACCGCCGGTGTGTTGCCCAGCTGCTCGGACACCGTCCGGTAGGCGGCGTTGACGACCTTCTTCCGCGCGGTCTTCGTCGCCGGCGGCGGCACCTCGGCCAGGATGGCGGCCATGAGGACGGTGGCGTTCCAGGTCCGGAAGTCCTTCGCGGTGATCTCCGCTCCGCTGATCTCCTTCAGGAACGCGTTGATCTCGTCGCTGGTGACGTCCCGCCACACGCCGTCGTCGGTCCGGTAGGCCAGCAGCTCCTCGCCGGTGCCCTCGGGGCGCTCCAGGAGCTGCCGCACCACGGTGGCCGTGGGGCGGTCGGTCAGCTCGACCTCCCGCTCGATGCCGCCCTTGGCCGTGTAGGAGAAGAAGGTCCGCTCCCCGCGCACCCGGACGTGCTCACGGCGCAGCGTGGCCAGGCCGTAGGTGCCGTTCTCCTCCGCGTACTGCTCGCTGCCGACGCGGAACGCACCCAGGTCCAGCAGCCGGATCGCGGTGGCCAGCACCCGCTCACGGTTCAACCCCCGGGTGCGCAGCGCCGAGACGACGGCGTCGCGCACGTCGGGCAGCTGCCGGGCGATCTCCAGCACCCGCTCGTGCTTCTCCGCGTCGCGACGGGCCCGCCAAGCGTCGTGGTACCGGTACTGACGCCGGCCGGCCGCGTCGACGCCGGTGGCCTGGATGTGGCCGTTGGGCCACGGGCAGATCCAGACGTCCTTCCAGGCGGGCGGGACGGCCAGCGCCCGGATCCGGTCGAGCCGGTCGTCCTTGATCAGCGCACCGTCGGTGTCGTAGTAGGCGAAGCCCCGCCCCGCCCGCCGGCGTCGGTACCCGGGGCCGTGCACGTCGCTGCGCCGCAGTCTCACGGGCGGTGGATGAGCACCGTGAGCGGTCGGCAAACCCGCCGCGACGGTGGGTCACCCCTCAGCGCAGGTCCACCAGGCCGTTCAGGCCGCTGATCTCCAGGACGTGCCGGGTGACGCCACCCTCCGGCGCGTGCACCACCAGGCGCCAGGCCTCGTCCCGGGCGATCCGCGCCATCGCCAGCACCACCCGCACCGCCGCGCTGCTGAACAGCGACACCCGGCACAGGTCGAGCTCCATCCGGGCGGCGCCGCCGTGGCTGGCCTCGAGCATCCTGATCCGCAGTTGCTCGGCGGCCGGGGCGTCGACCGCGCCGCTGACCCGTACCACCGGACGGTCGCCCTCCCGGTCGACGACCACCTCGGCGTTGTCGCAGACCCGGTACTGGTCGAGCTCCTCGTCGGGCGTCCGGCGCAGCCGGAAGCTCAGCGTCACCGTGGTGCCGTGGTCCTCCTCCAGCGTCACGCCGTCCACGAGCTGGCGCATGATCAGCAGGCCGCGCCCGCGGTCGCCGGGATCCCGGTCCGGCGGGCGCCACGTCCCTTGGTCCTGGACGGTCACCGTGAGCATCCCGTCGACGTCGACCTTCGCCGTCACCGACATCGGCCCCGGTTCGGCACCCCGATAGGCGTGCTCGGCGGCGTTGGCGCACGCCTCCCCGACGGCCACCATGACGCCCACCCGGTCCTGCTCGCCCATCCCGAGGCCGGCCAGCCAGGCGTTGAGCCGGCGCCGGACCCCCGGGAGCGCCGACGGCACGGCCACCAGGTCCAGATGCAGCGACTCGTGCGGGGTGGCCCGCCGGTGGGCCACCAGGACGGCGACGTCGTCCAGCCAGCCGTGCGGCCGGCGAACGCCCTCGGCGACGGCCGCGGCGAGGCCGCTGCCGGCCTCCACGTCCAGGGCACCGGGTACGGCCAGCACCTCGCGGGCGACCTCGCCGAGCCGGTCCAGCGCCTCCGCCGGGGCGTCGGCGGTGCCGAGGACGGCACCGTTGGAGAAGAGCACCAGCGTGGCGCCCTGCGGCAGCCGGTCCTCGTGCACCGGCGTGGGCGCGCCCGGCAGGCTGCCGAGGGGCGGGCGCGGCGTCACCTCCAGGAACGACGTGTCCCCGTCGGCCCCGATGACCAACGGCGCCGGGTGCCCGGCCGCGCTGTACACGAGCCACCCCGTGGCGGCGTCGAGCACGCCGTAGAAGATCGACGCGCCCTCGACGTCGTCCATCTGGGCGGCGAAGTCGTCGAGCGCGCCGAGCACCGCGCCGGGCTCCGGGTCGCGCAGGAGGGTGGAGCGCATCGCCCCGCGGAGGCGGCTCATCGCCCCGGCCGCCGGGACCCCGTGCCCGACGGCGTCGCCGACCACGAGCGCGACCCTGCCCTTGCCGAGCGGCACCGCGTCGTACCAGTCACCGCCGGCGACGGAGACGTCGGTCGCCCGGTGGTAGCTGCCGGACAGCCGCAGGTCGGGGAGCAACGGCAACGACGGCGGGAGCAACGACAGCTGCGCGAGGTGGACGTTGCCGGCGGTGTCGGTACCGAACTCCTCGACGATCACGACGGCCCCCGGCTCCCCCGCCACCGTCATGGGGCGGGCGGTCACCGTGGCCAGGGGGCCGTCGACGCCCAGGGCCCCGTGCGCCGTCTCCGGGCGGCCGGTGCTGATGGCGATGTCCACCAGGTCGGCCACCGGCCGGCCGGCGACCTCGGGCAGACCGTTGCGCCCCGCGTCCAGCGCGCGCGCCCGCGCATTGGCCCAGAGCGGTCCCGCACCGTCGGACGCCAGGCAAAAGACGGCGTCGGGGGCGCTCTCGAGCGCGGCGAGCAGGACGGCCGACCCCGTGTCCAGGGTGCCGTCGGGTGCGGGTGGCAGACTGCCGGAACTGGCGCTCATCTCGGGCCAGGAAACAACAGCGTCCCGCCCGCGGCAACCGCGCCCGGATCGTGATCGACATCGCGGCGGCGGGCAGGTTTCAGCGGCCGGGTGCCGCGGGTAACCAGCAGTCTTGTGCCAACGGGATGACGGTCCGGCCCCGCCGGTGGCCCGACCGCCCGACACGACGGACCGCCGCGACTCGAGAGCCGAGCGCGCCGGGAACGAAGGAGCGGACGACGGATGGTCGACTCGAGGGGCACCCTCGCGCAGGACGGACGACGTGTGGAGCGGCTGGAGCTGCGGGTGCCCACCACACCGACCCAGCTGCCCGCCGTGCGGGCGATGGCCGGTGACCTGGCGATGCGCATGGACTACGACCTCGACGCGGTGGAGGACCTCCGCCTGGCCGTCGACGAGGCCTGCGCGACACTGACGACGATCGCCCTCGGCGACGCCCCGCTGACGGTCGTCTTCGAGACCACCCGCGCCGGTCTCCGCATCGACGCCTGGGTTCCCACCGCCTCCGGCACCGAGGTGCCGACCGACGGCTTCGGCTGGGTCGTCCTGGCGGCGCTGGTGGACGCGGTCGAGGGACGCCGGTCCAGCCAGGGCGAGGTGCCCGCGGGGAACGGCTCCGACGCCCCGGTGGCCGTGATCTCCCTGGTCAAGTACCTGCCCGGGCACAGGCCGGCCGAGACGGGGAGCGACTCGGGGCAGAACCTCTCGGTGGCCCGGTGACCCGGTCGGCCGCCGCCGACTCCCTCGAGGAGGAGCCGCTGAACGCCACCCCCGGCGCCGACGCGACGCCGGCCGAGGAGCCCTCGGCCGACGCCGTGGAGGAAATCGCCGCCGCCGAGCCCGCTACCGCCGAGCCCGCCGTCGCCGAGCCGGCCGTCGAGGCCGACACACCGCCGCTGTCGGAGAACCGGCGCCGGGCCGAGCGCACCGCGCCGTTGTTCGCGGAGCTGGCCACGCTGGAGAAGGACGACCCGCGGCGCGAGCGGCTGCGGGAGATCCTGGTCGAGGAGCACCTGCCCCTGGTCCGGCACTTCGCCCGCCGGTTCAGCAACCGCGGTGAGCCGTTCGACGACCTGCTCCAGGTGGGCACGCTCGGCCTGATCGCCGCGATCGACCGGTTCGACCCCACCCGCGGGGTGGAGTTCCTGTCCTTCGCGGTGCCCACGATCACCGGGGAGATCAAGCGGCACTTCCGCGACCAGGGCTGGTCGGTGCGGGTCCCGCGCCGGCTCCAGGAGCTGCACCTGTCGCTGAACTCCGCCGTCGGCGAGCTCGCCCAGAAGAACGGTCGGGCGCCCACGCCGAGCGAGCTGGCCGAGCACCTGGGGATCCCGCGCGCCGAGGTGCTCGAGGGGCTCGCCGTCGCGAACGCCTACCGCAGCAGCTCGCTCGACGAGCGGCTCTCCGGCGAGGACGACTCCCCCACGCTGGCGGCGACGCTGGGCGCGGAGGACGCCGCACTCGAGGGCGTGGAGTACCGGGAGTCGCTGCAGCCGCTCCTGGCCACGATCCCGGCTCGTGAGCGCCGGATCCTCATCCTGCGGTTCTTCGGCAACATGACGCAGTCGCAGATCGCCGCCGACATCGGCATCTCGCAGATGCACGTCTCCCGGCTGCTCAGCCAGACCCTGGCCAAGCTCCGCGAGGGCCTGCTCAAGGACTGAGCCGTCCGTCGTCCCCTGGACGAGTGGCCGCGAACACCGGTGGCCCGGAACCCGTGCGGTTCCGGGCCACCGGCGTCCGACGTCGGGACGGGCTACTGCGGGGGCAGCTGCGGCGGGCCGTCCGGCGCGTCCGGATCCGTGCTGCCGTTCCGGTTGCGCGGGTCGGCAGCCGGACCGCTCTCCCGCACGTCCTGGGCGACCTGGGACAGCGGCGGCGGCGTCGGCACCGCGGGCGCGGTGTCGGTGATGCTGGACAGCTCGATCTTCGCCTCGGGCTGGTCGGCCGCCCGGGGCAGCTGCGACTCGAACCAGCTGCTGGTGTCGAGCCCGCCGTCCTTCGGGCCGCTGCCGCCGTCGCCGGCCGGCACGTCCATCCAGGACTTCCCTTCGGCGGCGCCGCCCAGGTTCGCCAGCCCGTCCAGCGCCTTGCTGAACTCGCTCGGGACGATCCACATCTTGTTGGCGTCGCCCTGGGCGATCTGCGGCAGCGTCTGCAGGTACTGGTAGGCCAGCAGCCCCTGGTCGGGCTTGCCGTCGTGGATCGCCTGGAAGACCGTCTCGATGGACTTCGCCTGGCCCTGCGCCTGCAGGTACAGCGCCGCCCGCTCACCCTCGGCCTTGAGGATGCGGCTCTGCCGCTCGGCCTCCGCCTCGAGGATGGCGGCCTGCTTCTTGCCCTCGGCCGAGAGGATGGCCGCGGCCTTCTCGCCCTCGGCGGTGGTGATCGCCGACTGGCGCGCGCCCTCGGCGGTCAGGATGATCGCCCGCTTGTCGCGGTCGGCGCGCATCTGCTTCTCCATCGAGTCCTGGATGGAGGGCGGCGGGTCGATCGCCTTGATCTCCACCCGGGCGACCCGCAGGCCCCAGGGGCCGGTGGTGCCGTCCAGCACGGTGCGGAGCTGGCTGTTGATTCCGTCGCGCCCGGTGAGCGCGCCCTCCAGGTTCAGCCCGCCGACCACGTTGCGCAGCGTCGTGGTGGTCAGCTGCTCCATGCCGGTGATGTAGTTGGCGATGCCGTACACGGCCAGCCGGGGGTCGGTGACCTGGAAGTAGACGACGGTGTCGATGCCGACCTGGAGGTTGTCGGCGGTGATGACCGGCTGCGGCGGGAAGGAGATGACCTGCTCGCGCAGGTCGATCGTCGCCCGCACGCGGTCGATGAACGGCACCAGGAGGGAGAGACCGGGCGACAGCGTCCGGCTGTACCGGCCCAGCCGCTCGACGACCTTGGCCTGGGCCTGGGGCACGATGGTCACGCTCTTGGCGATCACGACGATCACCAGCAGGGCGACGACGATCAGTGCGATGAGTGCCGCATCCACAGCGGGCTCCCTTCGTCGGGGGTCACCGTCGATCCTCCCCCGCCGTGTCCACCCCGGTCAGCACCAGGGGGTCTCGGATCACTCCAGCGCGTCGCCGACGACCGCCGTGGCGCCCTCGACCTCGAGGATCCGCACCGTCGTGCCGGCGGGGAAGCTCTCGCCGCTGTGCTGGGTGCGTGCGGTCCACTCGTCGGCGCCCAGCCGGATCCGCCCGCCGGAAGAATCGACGTCCTGGGTCACCTTCGCGGTCTGGCCGATGAGGGTGTCGACGCCGTCGAGCTGCAGCGGGGTCCGGTTCGTGAGGTGCTTGGCCGCGATCGGGCGGACCAGGACCAGCAGCGCCCCCGAGACGATGATGAAGGTGATCAGCTGCAGCCACGTCGCCCCGCCCAGCAGCGCGACCGACATCGCGCCCAGCGCGCCGCCGGCCAGCATGAGCAGGACGAGGTCGAGGGTCAGCATCTCGCCGACGGCGAGCACTCCCGCACCGATGAGCCAGAGCAGCCAGGCAGCCATGGCCCGAGTCTCGCAGAGTTTCGGCCCCTGGTCGGCTCCGAGCCACCCGGCCGCGCCGACGTAGCCTCGGCCGGTGCACGACTTCCCCGCCGGCCGCCTCGCGGTCTGGGCCACCGCCTGGCTGTCCGGACGGACCTCCTACGACGAGGCGCTGGATGCGCTCACCGGTGCGCACGCCCACCTGGTGGCCGGGATGCCGGGGAACCCGGAGGCGGCGCCGCTGGGCACGGCGCTGGCGGCGCTGCGCGGGCTGGGCGAGCGGCGGCTGCGCCTGGTGCTGCCCGTGCCCGGCGACGTGCGCGGCCTCCCGGCGGTCCCCGGGCTGGCGCCGGCCGGCCTGGAAGCCGGCCAGGCCGCCGTCGGTGATCGGGTGGTGCTCGTGCCGCGGCCCGGCCCGGAGGTGGTGGCCTGGACGGCGTTCCCGCTGGACGGTGCCGCTCCGGCCCCGCCCGTCGAGGGGACGCTGCGGGCGGCGTCCGGCGCGCTGGACCTGGCCGTCGGCGACGCGGCGCGCACCCTGGCCGGACTCGACCTGGCCCGCTGGCACCCCGAGGTGCCGGCGCTGCTGGCCGACCTGGCCCGGCCGAAGCCGGCGCCCGGGCTGCCCGCAGACCACGACCCGCTCGCGTTGTCGGTGCTGGGCCGGGCGCAGCGGCTGGCGGCCGTGCTGGACCTGGCGACGTCCGACGCACCGGGCGGGGCGGTCAACCGCGTCCAGGCCAGCGCCCGGGACGCAGCCCTCCGGCCGCTGTCGGACGCCGTCCGCGACGCGGTCGTGGCGGCGTACAACGCGATTCCCCGCTGAACCACCCCCGCGTGTGCATGGTCATGCATCGCCATGAATACTTGTGCTCGTGTCCAAGGTGCTCACGTCCCTCCCGACCGGCGAACGCGTCGGCATCGCGTTCTCCGGCGGTCTCGACACGTCCGTCGCCGTCGCGTGGATGCGCGACAAGGGGGCGGTGCCCTGCACCTACACGGCGGACATCGGGCAGTACGACGAGCCCGACATCGCCTCGGTGCCCGGACGGGCCACCGCGTACGGCGCCGAGCTCGCCCGGCTCGTCGACTGCCGCGCCGCGCTGGTCGAGGAGGGCCTGGCCGCGCTGACCTGCGGCGCCTTCCACATCCGGTCCGGCGGCCGCAGCTACTTCAACACGACCCCGCTCGGCCGGGCGGTCACCGGCACGCTGCTGGTCCGGGCGATGCTCGAGGACGACGTCCAGATCTGGGGCGACGGCTCGACCTACAAGGGCAACGACATCGAGCGGTTCTACCGCTACGGGCTGCTGGCCAACCCGGGGCTGCGCATCTACAAGCCGTGGCTGGACGCCGACTTCGTCACCGAACTCGGCGGGCGCACGGAGATGTCGGAGTGGCTGGTCGCGCACGGCCTGCCCTACCGCGACAAAGCCGAGAAGGCCTACTCCACCGACGCCAACATCTGGGGCGCCACCCACGAGGCCAAGACGCTGGAGCACCTCGACACCGGCATCGAGACCGTCGAGCCGATCATGGGCGTGCGGTTCTGGGACGAGTCGGTGGAGATCGCGCCCGAGACGGTGACGATCGGCTTCTCGCAGGGCCGGCCGGTCACCATCAACGGGCTGGAGTTCGACTCCCCCGTCGACCTGGTGCTGGCGGCCAACGCCATCGGCGGCCGGCACGGCCTGGGCATGTCCGACCAGATCGAGAACCGGATCATCGAGGCCAAGAGCCGGGGCATCTACGAGGCGCCGGGCATGGCGCTGCTGCACGTGGTCTACGAGCGGCTGGTCAACGCGATCCACAACGAGGACACCCTCGCCACGTACCACAGCGAGGGCCGGCGGCTGGGCCGGCTGATGTACGAGGGCCGCTGGCTGGACCCGCAGGCGCTCATGCTGCGGGAGTCGCTCCAGCGCTGGGTCGGCATGGCGGTCACCGGTGAGGTCACCCTGCGGCTGCGGCGCGGCGAGGACTACTCGGTCCTCGACACCTCGGGGCCGGCGTTCAGCTACCACCCGGACAAGCTGTCGATGGAGCGGACGCAGGACTCCGCGTTCGGACCGGTGGACCGGATCGGGCAGCTGACCATGCGCAACCTCGACATCGCCGACTCCCGCGCCCGGCTGGAGCAGTACGCCCGGATCGGCATGGTCGGCGGCGCGACGCCCACCGCGATCGGGGCCGCCCAGGCGGCGGCGACCGGCCTCATCGACGCCTCCGAGCCCGGCGGTGCCGAGGCGATCGCCTCGCGCGGGGAGGTCTCCGCGCACGACGAGTTGCTCGACCGCGCCGCGATGGAGTCCGGCACCGACTGAGGGCGGCCGCGCTTCGCGGGTGTTGTTCGCGCTGAGGGGGTCCTGCAGCACCCCCTCAGCGCGAACAACACCCCCGGAGCAGAGCGCCGGGGCCCTACGTCAGCTGGTCGGGCGCGGGCGGGGCGGCACGAAACAGCAGCTGGCGGGGCAGTTGGTGCCCAGCCGCGGCTCGCCGCCGGCCCGTCGCTCGGCGAGCAGGTCGACCAGCGACCGCACGAACTCCGGGTGCGTGCCGGCGGTCGCCGCGCGGGCGAAGGCCAGGCCGACCTCCTCGGCGGTCTCCTTCGCCTCGTTGTCGAGGTCCCAGATCACCTCGAGGTGGTCGCTCACGAAGCCGACCGGGAAGAGGACGACGGCCTTCTCGCCGGCCTCGGCCAGCGCCGTCAGGTGGTCGTTGACGTCCGGCTCCAGCCACGGCACCGACGGCGGGCCGCTGCGGCTCTGCCACACCAGGTCGAACGCCCGCCCGGGAGCGGCGAGGTCGACGACCTGCTGGGCGGCGGCCATCAGCTCGGCCTCGTAGGCGTGGCCCTCCGGCCCGGCGACGGCGGCCATCGTGTCGGGGATGCTGTGCGCGGTGGCGACCACGCGGGCGCCGTCCCGGACGTCGTCCGGCAGCTCGGCGAGCGCCGCGGTCAGGGCCTCGGCGTTGGCCCGCACGAAGCCATCGGCGTCGAAGTAGTGCGGCAGCTTCTCGGCGGTCGGGCCCCCGGGCGCCGCGGCATCCCCGGTGAGCGCGGTGCGGGCCCGGGCGATGTCCTCGTGGTACTGCCGGCAGCCGGAGAAGGACGCGTAGGCCGACGTCGCGAGCACGTAGGCGTGCTGGATTCCGTCGTCGGTCATCTGCTGCCAGACGTCCTCGACGTAGGGCGCCCAGTTGCGGTTGCCCCAGTAGACCGGCAGGTCGATCCCCGCCGCACGCAGCTGCATCTCCAGGGCCGCGATCAGCGCCTTGTTCTGGTCGTTGATCGGGCTGACGCCACCGAAGTGGTGGTAGTGCTCGGCCACCTCCTCCAGCCGATCCCGCGGGATGCCGCGGCCGCGGGTGACGTTCTCGAGGAAGGGCATGACGTCGTCGTGGCCCTCGGGACCGCCGAACGACAGCAGCAGCAGCGCCTCCCGCCGGCCGGGCGGGGCGGGCTCGGCCGACGGCGGGACACCGCCGTTGTTGCGGACGGCGAGCGAGGGGTCCTCGTCGGGTCGCTGGCCGGCAGGGGTGATGTCGACGATGGCGCGGGGCACGTGGGTTCTTTCCTCTTGCGGGGTGCCGCCGGATGCACGCGCGGTCCGGCGGAGTGGCTCTGTGACGGGTCACACGCCTACGGCGTGGAACCCCCCGTCGACGTGGACGATCTCGCCGGTGGTGGCCGGGAACCAGTCCGACAGCAGCGCGACGACGGCCTTGCCGGCGGGCTCGGTGTCGGTGACCGACCAGCCCAGCGGGGCACGGCCCTCCCATGCCTCCTCGAACTGCTTGCTGCCGGGGATGGACTTCATGGCCATGCTGCGCAGCGGACCTGCGGCGACGATGTTGGACCGCACGCCCTCGGGGCCGAGCTCGCGGGCCACGTAGCGGGAGGTGGACTCCAGCGCCGCCTTCGCCGCCCCCATCCAGCCGTAGACCGGCCAGGCGACCGAGGCGTCGAAGGTGAGCCCGACGACCGAGGAGGGGTTCGCCAGCAGCGGCCGGCAGGCCTGGGTGAGCGAGGCGTAGGACCACGCCGACACCTGGAACGCCGTCGCGGCGTGCTCCCAGGCGACCTCGGGGAAGCCCTCCCCCATCGCCTCCTGCGGCGCGAAACCGATGGAGTGGACGACGCCGTCGAGGCGGTCGACGCCCTGCTCCCGCAGCCGGTCGGCGAGCGTGGCCAGGTGCTCGGTGTCCGTGACGTCGAGCTCGACCACCGCGGCCTCCTGCGGCAGCCGCTTGGCGATCCGCGTGCACAGCGACAGGGCACGGCCGAAGTTGGAGAGGACGACGGTGGCGCCCTGCTCCTGGGCCAGCCGGGCGGTCGCGTAGGCGATCGACGCCTCCGTCAGGACGCCGGTGATCAGGACCTTCTTGCCCTCGAGAATCCCGCTCATCAGTGCCCCATCCCCAGTCCGCCGTCGACCGGGACGACCGCCCCGGTGATGTAAGCCGCCGCGTCGGAGGCCAGGAAGCGCACGACGCCGGCGATCTCGCCGGCGTCGGCGTACCGCCCCAGCGGCACCTGCCCCAGGATCTCCTGCTGCCGGGCCTCCGGCAGCTCCGCGGTCATGTCCGTGGTCACGAACCCGGGCGCCACCACGTTGGCCGTGATGTTCCGGCTGCCCAGCTCGCGGGCGATCGAGCGGGCCAGGCCCACGAGGCCGGCCTTGCTCGCCGCGTAGTTCGCCTGCCCGGCCGAGCCCAGCAGCCCGACGACCGAGGACACGAAGACCATCCGGCCCGAGCGGGCGCGCACCATCTTGGCGCTGGCCCGCTTGGCCACCCGGTAGGCGGCGGTCAGGTTCGCGTCGACGACGTCGGTGAAGTCTTCTTCCTTCATCCGCATCAAGAGGCCGTCGCGGGTGATGCCGGCGTTGCTGACCAGCACCTCCACCGGCCCCTGGTGCTCCTCGACCTCGCCGAACGCGCGGTCGACGTCCTCGGCGCTGGTGACGTCGCACCGCACCCCGAACAGCCCGTCGGGGGCGCCGCTGCCGCGGTGGGTCACCGCCACGGAGTCACCCTGCTCGGCGAAGGAGCGGGCGATGGCCAGCCCGATCCCCCGGTTGCCGCCGGTCACCAGCACCGACCTGCCCACGTGCCACTCCCCTGCGCCGACGATCCGGTTACTCGTCGAACCTATCCCGTGGTCGCAGGTCACACCGCCTACCGGCCGGTACGGAACCACCGCCGCGCACCGGCGGGCGGCGCCTGTCAGCGGGCGTCGGGGGTCCGCGGTGCTCGGGATCGCCGCAGCCAGCCGCCCCCGAACAGCGCCCAGAGGACGAGGACGGGCTGGAAGAACAACCGTGCGAGGCGCTCGCGGTCGGTGTCGAGACCGAAGGCGTCGGTGCCTTCGAGGTACTGCGCGACGTTGCCGGGGATGACGACCACGAAGAACGCCGCCAGCAGCGCACCGATCAGCCGCCGCTGGCCGGGAAGCACGAGGAAGGCCACGCCCAACGCGATCTCGACGACGCCCGAGGCCACCACCGTCAGGTCCTCGTCGACCGGGAACCAGTCGGGCACCTGGGCCCGGAACTCCTGCCGCTGGGTGGTCAGGTGCAGCACGCCGGCGCCCACCATGACCGCGCCGAGCAGCAGGCGGGCAGCGGTGCGGGCGGCCGAGGTCATGCGCGGACCCTAACCGCGGGCCCGCGCCGCGCGTTGACAGCCGGACCGGGCCGCCCGTAGACAGCGGGGATGGCTGACGACGTCCCGCGCCGGGTGGCGCTCACGGTGGCCGACGGCGTGGCGACCGTCCGGCTGGACCGCCCCGAGAAACTGAACGCGCTGGACCACGCGATGTTCGAGCAGCTCGTCGCGGCCGGGACCGAGCTCGTCGAGCGGGACGACGTCGGGGCGGTGGTGCTCACCGGGGCCGGGCGGGCGTTCTGCGCCGGCCTGGACTTCGGCCGGTTCGCGGCGATGGCCGAAGGCGGCGAGCGCGTCGTCGTCCCCCGCGAGCCGCTAGGCGCGGCGGGCGCGCTGGCCCAGCAGACCGTGCACGTCTGGTCGCTGGTCCCCGCGCCGGTGATCGCGGCGGTGCAGGGCGTGGCGTTCGGCGGCGGCCTGCAGATCGCGCTCGGCGCCGACATCCGGCTGGTCGCCCCCGACGCGCAGCTGTCGCTGATGGAGATCCTCTGGGGCATCGTGCCCGACATGTGCGGCACGCAGCTGCTGCCCGAGCTGGTCGGCCGCGACGTCGCCAAGGAGCTCGCGTTGACCGGGCGCAAGGTGTCGGGCACCGAGGCGGTGCGGCTCGGGCTGGCCACCCGCGAGGCCGCCGACCCGCTCGCCGCCGCGCTGGAGCTGGCCACCGAGATCGCCGGGCACAGCCGCAGCGCGACCCGGGCGGTCAAGCGGCTGGTCGACCTCGCCGGCCGGGTGCCGCTCGCCGAAGGACTGGCCGCCGAGCAGGCGGAGATCGGCGCGCTCATCGGCTCGCCGGAGCAGGCCGCCGTCGTCCGGCGCCGGCTGGGGAAGGGCTGAGCGGCGCCCTACAGCGCCACGTGGCAGTACAGCCGGGCATCCCCGGCCGAGCGCACCAGGTCCCGGAGTCGGGAGAGGAACTCGACGAGGTCCTCCGGCGGGATGTCCGCGAGCTCCTCGGTGCGGTTCCACGCCGCCGCGATCTCCCGCAGGCGAGTGTCGTCCACGGTGACCAGGGCGGCCCGCAGCCCGTCGGTCACCGCCAGCACCATCCGGTCCCCGGACGGAGTGCACGCGATCTCGGCCCCGTGCCGCGGATCCTCCTGTACCGAGTCGTACGGCACGCCGGTGAGGAGTTCTGCGAGCGTGCCGAGCGCCACGACCGGGTCCACGCCCCGCGAGGCGAAGCCGGGGTAGCCGGGACCGAGCTCCGTCACCACGGGCTCCCTGCGGAACAGCCCGGTCTTCCGGTGGCCGGTGACCTCCGGTCGGCCCAGCGGCCCACCCGGCCGCGACAGGGCACGGGCGGCGGCCCCGTCGTCCTCGGCGAGGAAGTAGTCCAGGTCGATTCCCATGAGAGACGATCCTGGCAGGCCGGGCGCGGCATTCCGGGTCCCCGCCGCCCTGCCCCACCCGGGCGGGCCAGGGCGTGCACGTCAGCCCCTCGGCCGCGTCGACCACGTGTTCGCGGGTGCGCCTCCAGCCCGCCCGGTGCGTGACAGGGCGTGCCTACCGCGGCGCCAGCACCGACCAGGCGGCCGGCTCCACCCGCCACGTCCGCGCGTCCGCGAGCTCGTCGAGCTCGCCGTCGGCGTCGACGTCGACCGGGCCGCCCGAGACGCGCACCTCCCGGCCGCGGGTGACGAGGACGTCGGGCCGGTCCACGTGCCCGCCGGTGGTCAGGGCCGTCCCGAAGGCGACCCGCGCGACCGGGCCGGTCGCGATGCTCACGACGACGTCGAGCCATCCGTCGTCGGGCCGGGCACCCGGGGCCAGCGCCGTACCACCGCCGATGGTCGAGCCGTTGCAGACGCCGAGCATCAGGACGCCGCGGCCGCCGTCGGCCGCCCACCCCTCCGCCTCGTGCGTGGCGATCCGGCCGTCGATCTCCACCCGCAGGTCCCAGCCGGTGCCGGCCACCCCCGCGATCGCGGCACCCAGGGGGTAGGCCGCCGCGCCGAGCCGGCCCTTGAGCCGGACGGCCTCGGCCGCGGCCTCGGCGCCGACGCCGGCGTGGACGGCGTTGACCACCACCTGCCCACGGTCGTCACGCACCAGGTCCAGGGGCCGGGGTGTCCCGGCAAGCACCGCCGCGGCACCTTCGGCAGGGTTCAGCGGCAGCCCGAGCGCGCGGGCGAGGTCGTTCCCGGTGCCGCAGGCGATGATCCCCACCGGCGCGTCGGGTGCCAGCCGCCCGGCCCGGTCGAGCGCCCGGACCACGGCGTGCACCGACCCGTCGCCGCCGAGCACGACCACGCGCCGGTCGGGCTCGCCGCCGAGCACCTCGTCCAGTTCCGCGGCGTCGGAGGTGGCGGCCACGACGACGTCGGCGCCCGTGCGCAGCTCGGTCGTCGCCGCCTGAACCGCCTCGTCGTGGGCGGTGCCCGCGGCCCCGTTCACGACCAGGAGCAGACCGGGGGTGTCGGACATGGGGCCTCCTGCCTCGTCGGGTCACGACCGTAGTGCCGCCTCCACCTGGGAGGACGGCCGGCCGGGACCGGGCCGGCCCCGGTCAGCCGAGCCGGTGGGCGGCGGCCGCGGCCAGGATGCCGAGCGAGTTCGTCGCCAGGTGGAGCAGCGTGGGCGCGAGGAGGCTCCCACTGCGCAGCCGGAGCCAGGCGAACAGTCCACCGGCGACGGCCGTGGCCAGGCAGCCGAGCAGCACGAGCACGGCCGTCCGGACCGGCCCGTCGGCGAGGTCGTTGGCCGCCACGGCGCTGAGCGTGGGCCGGACGTGCCAGATCCCGAAGACGGCCGCGGAGACCGCTGCCGCCCTGCTCGCGGGCAGCAGGCGGGCCAGCGCGCCGAGCAGCACGCCGCGGAAGGCGACCTCCTCCCACAGCACCGTGCCCAGCGGGATGCGGACCAGCACCTGGTAGGCGATCCCCGGGGCATCCAGCCCGGCGACGCGGGCGTCGGCGAGCAGCGGGCGGAGCGCGGGGACGGCGAGGCCGACGGCGTAGCCGCCGGCGACGACGGCGGCGCAGGCCCCACCCCACCGGAGCCCGGCGCCCAGGCGGTGCCGGGCGAGCCCCAGCTCCGCCCACGACAGGCCGCCGGCCCGCGCCGCCACCAGGAGCGCCGCGGTGGCGGCGAGGTTCGCGGCGACGTAGGACCCGGGATAACCGGGCAGCCGGGTCACGACGACGTTGTTCCAGGCGCTGAGGAACAGCACCGACGACGCCGCGAGGACCAGCACCCGTCGGCCGGCGGGTGGGCGAACATGCACCGGTGGTGTCTTCCCGCTCCACCCGCCGGCTCACCTACCTCGCGGTGTCCGTCGCCTGCGTCGCCGCCGTCGCGTGGTTCGGAGAGCTGACCACCGGCGCACTGCTGGCCGTCGGCGGCGCCGGGGTGCTCGTCGCGGCCCGGGGACTGGCCGGCCACGCCGGCGAGGCCGCACCCCCGGTCGGCCGCCGAGGCCTGCCGTGGCTCGGCTGGCTGGTGGTGGCCCTGGTCTGGGAGGTCGTCACCCTGCTCGATCCCGGCCTCCCGACCCTGAGCGATCTCGCCGATCCGGTCCTCGCCTCCCCGGCGGCCCGCGCGGCGGCCACCGTGGTCTGGCTGGTGGCCGGGGCCTGGCTGGTCACCCGGCCCGCCCACCGGCCGGAGCGACCGTGAGCGGCGGCGCGGTGTCCCTCCTCGGCTTCACCGCGCTGGTGGTCTGGGGAGCGGCCCTGGAGCTCTCCGCGCACCGCGGGGACGGCCGGGCGACCCTCGCGGAGGCGCTCGCGGCAGCCATGCGCACGACCCCGGGGCGGGCGGCGGTGCTCGTCGGCTGGATCTGGCTCGGGGTGCACTTCCTGGCCCGCTGACCGGCGCGGAGGGGGGCGCGAACCACCCCGACTTCGAGCCGGCCGTCGTCGGTGGGATGGCATGGTGTGCACCAGCTCACCGGTGGACGGGAACGGCACCGCGCGTGCGGCGACACGCGCCAGCGAGGAGGACACATGAGCGACCTGCCCGCCCGCGTGGGCGTGATCGGCGGCGGCCGGATGGGCGCCGGGATCGCGCAGGCGTTCCTGACCGCGGGCGCGCGGGTGGACGTGGTGGAGGCCGGCGGCGACGCCGCGGAGGCCGCCCGCGCCCGGGTGGCCGACGGCCTGGAGGAGGCCGCCCGCCGCGGGAAGCTGGACGGCGACGTCGAAGCCGTCCTCGGCCGGCTGACCCTGCTCGACTCCCCCGCCGACCTCGACGCGGGGACCGGGCTGGTGGTCGAGGCCGTGCCGGAGCGGGCGGACCTGAAGGCCGAGGTGCTGCGCGCCGCCGAGTCCGCCGTCGGGCCCGACGCCGTCCTGGCGACGAACACCAGCTCCCTGTCGGTGACCGAGCTGGCGGCCGCGCTCGACCGCCCCGCACGGTTCCTCGGCCTGCACTTCTTCAACCCGGTCCCGGCGTCGAAGCTGGTGGAGGTCGTGGTCGCCGCCGGGACCGACCCCGGGCTGGTCGGGACGGCCGGCCGCTGGGTGCGGGCGCTGGGCAAGACCGAGGTCGTCGTCACGGACTCCCCGGGGTTCGCGTCCTCGCGCCTGGGCGTGCTCCTGGGCCTGGAGGCCATCCGGATGCTCGAGGAGGGCGTTGCCGACGCCGAGGCCATCGACACCGCCATGGAGCTGGGCTACCGCCACCCGATGGGCCCGCTGCGGTCGACCGACCTGGTCGGGCTCGACGTGCGGCTGGCGATCGCCGAGTACCTGCACCGGACCCTCGGCGAGCGGTTCGCGCCGCCCCAGCTGCTCCGCGACAAGGTCGCCGCCGGCGAGCTCGGCCGGAAGAGCGGCCGCGGCTTCCACACCTACGACTGACCGGGAGACCCACCCATGACCGCCCCGTCGCCGCAGCGCGTCGCGGAGGATGCGGTCCGCCGCTACCTGGCCGACGACGCGACCGCCCGGGCGCTCGGCGTCACCGCGAGCGCGATCGGCCCCGGGGCCGTGACGACCCACCTCACGGTCCGCCCCGAGATGCTCAACGGCGCCGGGAGCGCGCACGGGGCGGTGCTGTTCGCCCTCGCCGACATCGCCTTCGCCCTGGCCTGCAACTCGCACGGGTACCCGGCGGTCGGGCGCTCCTGCAGCATCGAGTACCTGGCGCCCGCGTCCGCCGGTGACGCCCTCAGCGCCACCGCCGTCGAGCGCGTCGTCGTCGGGCGGGGCGGCATCTACGACGTCGCCGTGACCCGGGACGGCGACGGCGCGCTGCTGGCCGAGATGCGCGGGCACAGCCGCCGGGTCGGCGCCGTCCCGGCCGAACCGGCCTGACGACGGCCCACCGCCCGCCACCCGGATCGGTCAGGTCCGGGTGCGGAGCCCTTCGAAGCTCGTGCGGATCAGGGCGTCGGCGAGATCGTCGGCGGAGAGCCCGCCGTCGGGGCGGTACCACTCGGCGAGGGAGTTGACGGCACCGAACAGCAGGCGGCTGGTGACGGCAGGGTCGACGTCGGGCCGGACGTCGCCCTCCTCCTCGGCCGCGCGCACCAGGTCGGTGACGAACCGGTCGAAGGCGCGCCGCCGGGCCAGGGCCGCCCGCTCGACCTCGGAGTTGCCCCGCACCCGCAGGAGCAGGGTGACGGAGGGCAGTTCCGCGGCGAGCACCCGGACGGAGCCGCGGACGACGTGCTCGAGCCGGTCGATCGCCCGGCCGCGGGTCGCCCCGGGTTCCTCGGTGACGGCGAAGAGCGCGTCCAGCGCACGGTCCAGCGCCAGCCGCAGCAGCTCCACCTTGCTCGGCACGTGGTGGTAGATCGCGGACTTGGTGACCCCCAGGCGCACCGCGAGCTCGTCCATGCTCGTGGCCTCGAAACCCCGCTCGATGAAGGCGGCCACCGCGATGTCGAGCAGCGACTCCAGCGAGTGCCCGGGGCGCCCCCGCCGTCCGTTGCCGGTGGTGAGCGTCATCGGGAGCGCTGGTCCGACAGGCGCTGCAGCTTGCCGACCGACCGGGGCAGGCTCTCCGGCTCCACGACGACGACCTCGACGCTGGTGCCGACGGTGTCCTTCACCTGCGTGGCCACCTCCGCGGCGGCCGGCGGCCGGCGCTCGGCCGGGCAGTCGGGGCGCGCCTCGACCTCGACGGTCAGGTGATCCATCCGCCCGCGGGTCGACAGCACCAGGCGGAAGTGCGGTGAGAGCCCCGGCGTGCGCAGCACCACCTCCTCGATCTGGGTCGGGAAGAGGTTCACCCCGCGCAGGATGATCATGTCGTCGGTGCGGCCGGTGACCTTGTCCATCCGGCGCATCGCCGGGCGGGCGGTGCCGGGACGCAGCCGGGTCAGGTCGCGGGTCCGGTACCGGATGACCGGCATGGCCTCCTTCGTGAGGGAGGTGAAGACCAGTTCGCCCTCCTCGCCCTCGGGCAGGGGCTCACCGGTGAACGGGTCGATGACCTCCGGGTAGAAGAGGTCCTCCCAGACGTGCAGGCCGTCCTTGGTCTCCACGCACTCCTGGGCGACGCCGGGGCCCATCACCTCGGACAGGCCATAGATGTCGATGGCCTCGATGTCGAGCCGCTGCTCCATCTCCTGGCGCATCTGCTCGGTCCACGGCTCGGCGCCGAAGATGCCGATCTCCAGGGAGGACGAGCGCGGGTCGATGCCCTGCTTCTCGAACTCGTCGATGACCGTGAGCATGTAGGACGGCGTCACCATGATCAGCCGGGGCCCGAAGTCCTGGATGAGCTGCACCTGGCGCGGGGTCATGCCGCCGGAGACGGGGACGACGGTGCAGCCGAGCTTCTCCGCGCCGTAGTGGGCGCCGAGCCCGCCGGTGAACAGGCCGTAGCCGTAGGCGTTGTGCAGCACGTCCCCCGGGCGCCCGCCGGCGGCGCGGATCGACCGGGCCATCGCCGTCGCCCACGTGTCGATGTCCCGCTCGGTGTAGCCGACGACCGTCGGCTTGCCGGTCGTCCCCGACGAGGCGTGCACCCGCCGGACCTGCTCGCGCGGGACGGCGAACATGCCGAACGGGTAGTTCTCCCGGAGGTCGGCCTTGCCGGTGGTGGGGAACCTGGCCAGGTCGGCGAGGTCACGGCAGTCGTCCGGGTGCACGCCCGCGGCGTCGAACGACCGCCGGTAGTGCGGCACGTTGTCGTACGCGTGGCGCAGCGTCCAGCGCAGCCGCTCCAGCTGGAGGGCGCGCAGCTCGTCGACCCCCATGCGCTCGGCCGGGTCGAGCGTGCCCGGATCGGGCGCCTCCCCCAGGCGTCTCGCGGTCGGACCCGTCGCAGCCGTCATGGCCGATGCCTCCGTGTTCAGACCCTCGTCACCGGACGGGCCGGCGGGCAGCAGGCAACCGATTACCGACCAGATGGTCAGGTAACCAACCCCTCACCGGGGGCGCTGTCAAGTCCGGGCGCACCGTCCCGCGGCACGGGGTTGTGAGGCGGCGTGAACTCCGGCACACTGATTACCGACCATACGGTCAGTAAATGCGCTGACCGTCGTCGCACCCGAGGGGACGTCGATGTCCGCACCCACGATCGAGCGGCCGACCGCCGACGACGAGGCCGCGCTGCAGGCGCGGTTCGACGCGGTCATCGCCGCCGAGCACCGGATCGAGCCGCGGGACTGGATGCCCGAGGGCTACCGGAAGACGCTGGTCCGCCAGATCGCCCAGCACGCGCACTCGGAGATCATGGGGATGCAGCCCGAGGGCGACTGGCTGCTGGCTGCGCCGAGCCTGCGGCGCAAGGCCATCCTGCTGGCCAAGGTGCAGGACGAGGCCGGCCACGGCCTGTACCTGTACTCGGCGGCCGAGACCCTCGGCGCCGACCGGGCCGACCTCACCGACAAGCTGATCGAGGGCCGGCAGAAGTACAGCTCGATCTTCAACTACCCGACCCTCGCCTACGCCGACGTCGGGGTCATCGGCTGGCTGGTCGACGGCGCCGCGATCTGCAACCAGGTGCCGCTGTGCCGGTCCTCCTACGGGCCCTACGCCCGGGCGATGATCCGGGTCTGCAAGGAGGAGTCGTTCCACCAGCGGCAGGGCTTCGAGCTGCTGATGACGATGATGCGCGGCACTCCCGAGCAGCGGGCGATGGTGCAGGACGCCGTCGACCGGTGGTGGTGGCCCTCGCTGATGATGTTCGGCCCGCCGGACGACGACAGCCCCAACTCGGCGCAGTCGATGGCCTGGGGCATCAAGCGGCACAGCAACGACGAGCTGCGGCAGCGCTTCGTCGACATGTCGGTGCCGCAGGCGCAGGTCCTCGGCGTCACGCTCCCCGACCCGGAGCTCGCCCACGACGCGGAGACCGGCCACTACCGGTTCGGCGCGATCGACTGGGACGAGTTCAAGCGGGTGGTCGGTGGGCAGGGCCCGTGCAACGACGAGCGGATCACCCGCCGGCGCGCGGCCCGCGACGACAACGCCTGGGTGACCGAGGCCGCCACGGCCTACGCGCGGAAGCACGCCGGGGTGGCTGCCTGATGAGCACCGACCTGACCAGCGAGGGCGGGCACGGCGCCGTTCCCATGGGCCCGGAGGTGCCGGTCGAACCGAAGCCCGCGACCACCCGGCGCGACTGGCCGCTCTACGAGGTGTTCGTCCGGGGCAAGCGCGGCCTCAACCACGTGCACGTGGGCTCGCTGCACGCGGCGGACGACGAGATGGCCGTGCACAGCGCACGCGACCTCTACACCCGGCGCAACGAGGGCGTCAGCATCTGGGTGGTCAAGGCCGCCGACATCACCGCGTCCAGCCCCGACGAGAAGGACCCGATGTTCGCCCCGAGCGGCGACAAGGTCTACCGCCACCCGACGTTCTACGAGATCCCCGAGAACGTCCCCCACATGTGAGGCGAGATCCGGCCATGGCGCACGAAGAGACGGTCTACGAGGCGCTCGACCACGCGCCCGGGGACGAGGGGCACTGGGCCTTCGGCACCGGGTTCGACGAGCCGCTGGCCGGGGTCGACACCACCGTGCCCGACGGCGTCGACCCGGCCGATCTCGGCACCTACTGCCTGATGCTCGGCGACGACGCCCTCGTGCTCGCGCAGCGGCTCACCCAGTGGGTCACCGCCGCCCCCGAGCTGGAGGAGGAGGTCGCCGTCGCGAACGTGGCGCTGGACCTGCTCGGCCAGGCCCGGCTGCTGCTCGCCCGGGCCGGCTCCGTCGGGGTGCTCGGCCGGTCGCGCGAGAGGGCGACCGCATCGATCCCCGACGAGGACGCCCTGGCCTACTTCCGCGACCCCGACGAGTTCCGCTGCACCGACCTGGTGTCCGCGCCCAACGGGGACTTCGCGCGGACGATGGTCCGCCTGCTCGTGGCCTCGACGCTGCGGCTGGCCCTGTTCGCCCGGCTGCGCGGGTCGCGGGACCCGGTGCTCGCCGCGATCGCGGCCAAGGGCGTCAACGAGCTGACCTACCACCGCGACCACGCCGCCCGCTGGGTGCTGCGCCTCGGCGACGGCACCGAGGAGTCCCACCGCCGGGCGCAGGCCGGCGTCGACGCCGTCTGGCCGCTGCTCGACGACGTCTTCGGCGCCACGGACGTCGAGCGGCGGCTCATCACCGCCGGCGTCGCCGTCGACCCGGCCGGCACCCGTGACGAGGTGACCGGCGTGCTCCGCCAGGTGCTGGACCGGGCGACCCTGACGACGCCCGCCTGGCCCGACGGGACGCCGCCACGCGGCCGCGTCGGCGTGCACGGCCCCGAGCTGACCGACCTGCTCGGCGAGCTGCAGGGCCTGGCCCGGCAGCACCCGGCGGCCACCTGGTGACCGCCGTGACCAACGACCCGCGGGCCGTCGCCGAGACCGTCACCGACCCCGAGCTGCCGGCCCTCACCCTCGCCGACCTCGGCGTGCTGCGCGACGTCCGCGTGCACGACGGCACCGTCGTCGTCGACATCACCCCCACCTACAGCGGCTGCCCGGCCATGGGCGTCATGCGCGCCGACCTGCTGCACGCCCTGCACTCGGCCGGGTTCGACGACGTCGAGGTGCGCACCGTGCTCTCCCCCGCGTGGAGCACCGACTGGATCAGCGAGGACGGCCGCCGCAAGCTCAGCGCCGCGGGCATCGCGCCGCCCGGCCGCGCGCCCGAGCGCACCGAAGGCCCCGTGCCCCTGCAGCTCGGACCGACCCGGCGGACGGCGCCGTGCCCGCTGTGCGGCTCCCCCGACACCGAGGAGCTCAGCGAGTTCGGCGCGACGGCGTGCAAGGCGCTCCGCCGGTGCCGGAGCTGCCGCGAGCCGTTCGAGCACGTGAAGGAGATCTGATGAGCGCCCCGCCGCGCCGCCGGCCGCAGTTCCACCCGCTGACCGTCGCGGGGGTCGAGCGGCTCACCGACGACGCCGTCGCCGTCACCTTCGACGTCCCGCCCGAGCTCGCCGACGACTACGCCTTCCGGCCCGGGCAGGCGCTGACCCTGCGCCGGATCGACGGCGACCGCGACGAGCGCCGCTCGTACTCCATCTGCGCCCCGATGGGGGCCGCGCCACGGGTCGGCGTCCGGGAGGTCCCGGGCGGGTTCTTCTCCTCCTACCTGGTGCACGAGGTGCAGCCGGGCGACGAGATCGACGTCCTCCCGCCGTCGGGCACGTTCACCGCCGACCTCTCGCAGCCCGGCGACCACGTCTTCGTCGTCGCCGGCTCCGGCATCACGCCGGCGCTGTCGCTGGCCGGGACGGTGCTGCGCGACGGCGTGTCCACCGTGACGGTCTTCTACGGCAACCGGCGCACGAACACGGTCATGTTCGCCGACGAGCTGGCCGACCTGAAGGACCGCTACGGCGCCCGGCTGCAACTGGTGCACGTGCTCTCCCGCGAGCAGCGCGACGCCGAGCTCACCAGCGGCCGGCTCGACGGCGACCGGCTGCGCACGCTCGTCGACAACCTGGTCGACGCACCACACGTCGACCACTGGTGGCTGTGCGGGCCGCACGGGATGGTGCAGGACGCCCGGGAGCTCCTCGCCGGGCTCGGGGTGCCCGCGGAGAAGGTGCACCAGGAGCTGTTCTACGTCGACGACGTCCCACCGGAGCCCGTCCGGGGTGACGAGGAGACGGTCGACGGGCCGAGCGCCCAGGTGACCGTCGTCCTCGACGGCCGGACGACGACGCTGGCCCTGCCGCGCGACGAGCCGGTGCTCGACTCGGCGCAGAAGGTGCGCGGCGACCTCCCCTTCGCCTGCAAGGGCGGCGTGTGCGGGACCTGCCGGGCGCGCGTGACCGACGGCGAGGTGACCATGCGGCGCAACTACGCGCTCGAGCCCGGGGAGGTCGAGGCCGGCTACGTCCTGACCTGCCAGTCGCTGCCGGTCTCCGACGCCGTGACCGTCGACTACGACGCCTGAGCCCCGCGGTGGCCCCGCCGCCCGCCCGCTCCATCCCCGCCTGAAGGAGGCATGTCCGTGGCGTTCTACCGGCAGGTGGGCGAGGTCCCACCGAAGCGGCACACCCAGTTCCGCCGGCCCGACGGCGGCCTGTACTCCGAGGAGCTCGTCGGCGAGGAGGGGTTCTCGTCGGACTCCGCGCTGCTCTACCACCGGGGCATCCCGTCGGCGATCGTCGACGCCCGCCCGTGGGAGCTCCCCGACCAGACGCTGACCCCCAACGCACCGCTGGTGCCGCGGCACCTCAAGCTGCACGACCTCTTTCCCGGCGAGGAGGCCACGTCATTCCAGGAGCGCGGGTCCACCGATGCGGTGACCGGCCGGCGGCTCGTGCTGGGCAACGGGGACGTCCGCATCTCCTACGCCGTCTCCTCGGTGCCCTCGCCGTACTACCGGAACGCGACCGGTGACGAGTGCGTCTACGTCGAGCGCGGCGCGGCGACGGTGGAGACCTCGTTCGGCGCCCTCGAGGTGGGCCAGGGCGACTACGTGATCCTGCCGCGGACCACCACGCACCGCTGGGTCCCGACCGGGAACGAGCCGCTGCGGACGTACGTCGTCGAGGCCAACAGCCACATCGCCCCGCCCAAGCGGTACCTCTCCCGGTACGGGCAGTTCCTCGAGCACGCGCCCTACTGCGAGCGGGACCTGCGCGCCCCCACCGAGCCGCTGCTGGCCGAGGGCACCGACGTCGAGGTCTACGTCAAGCACCGCGGCGCCGGCCCCGGCGGGCTCGCGGGCACCGTCCACGTCGTCCCGGAGCACCCCTTCGACGTCGTCGGCTGGGACGGCTGCCTCTACCCGTACGCCTTCAACATCGCCGACTTCGAGCCGATCACCGGCCGGGTCCACCAGCCGCCGCCGGTGCACCAGGTCTTCGAGGGCCACAACTTCGTGATCTGCAACTTCGTGCCCCGGAAGGTCGACTACCACCCGCAGGCGGTGCCGGTTCCCTACTACCACTCCAACGTCGACTCCGACGAGATCATGTTCTACGTCGACGGCGACTACGAGGCCCGCAAGGGGTCCGGCATCGGCAAGGGATCGGTCTCCGTGCACCCGGGCGGGCACTCGCACGGCCCGCAGCCGGGCGCGGTGGAGCGGTCGCTGGGGATCGAGTACTTCGACGAGCTGGCCGTCATGGTCGACACCTTCCGGCCGCTGGATCTGGGTGAGGCAGGCGTCGCCGCCGACGACGGGAAGTACGCCTGGACCTGGTCGGGACGGGGCCCGTCGTCGTGATGACCGGCTGGCTCGACCTGCCGGCCGACACCGGCTTCGGCCTCGGCAACCTGCCCTACGGCGTCTTCTCCACCGCGGGCACCCGGCCCCGCACCGGGGTGGCGATCGGCGGCTCGGTCCTCGATCTGCACGGCGTCACCGGCGACGACGCGCACGCCACCGGTTCCCTCAACGCCTTCATGGCCCGGGGCCCGGAGGCGTGGGGGGCGCTGCGGTCGGACCTGACGGAGTGGCTCACCGACGCGGCGCACCGCGAGCGGGTCGAGCCGCACCTGGTCCCGCAGGGCGAGGTGACGATGCACCTGCCGGTCGAGGTGGCCGACTACGTCGACTTCTACAGCTCCCGGCACCACGCGGAGAACCTCGGCCGGATGTTCCGCCCGGACTCGGCAGCGCTGACGCCGAACTGGAAGCACCTGCCGATCGGCTACCACGGCCGCTCCGGCACGGTGCGGGTCTCCGGCACCCCGGTGGTCCGCCCGTCCGGTCAGCGCAAGGCGCCCACCGACGACGCTCCCACCTTCGGGCCCTCGCAGCGCCTGGACATCGAGGCGGAGGTCGGCTTCGTCGTCGGCACGCCCTCGGACCTCGGCCGCCCGGTGCCGCTGGGCGCCTTCCCGGAACACGTGTTCGGCGTCTGCCTGGTCAACGACTGGTCGGCCCGCGACCTGCAGTCCTGGGAGTACGTGCCGCTCGGCCCTTTCCTCGGCAAGTCGTTCCTCACCTCGGTGTCGCCCTGGGTGGTGCCGCTGGCCGCACTGGACGAGGCCCGCGTGGCCCCGCCCGCCCGCGACCCGAAGCCGCTGCCCTACCTCGACGACACCGGCAGCGAGCCCTGGGGCCTGGACATCGCCATCGAGGTCCACCTCAACGGCGAGCTGATCTCCTGCCCGCCTTTCGACCTCATGTACTGGACGCCGGCGCAGCAGCTCGCGCACATGACCGTCAACGGCGCCAGCCTGCGCACCGGCGACCTGTACGCCTCCGGCACCGTCTCGGGCCCCCGGCCGGACCAGCGCGGCTCGTTCATCGAGCTCTCCTGGGGCGGGGAGGAGCCGCTCCGGCTCGCCGACGGCTCGACCCGCACCTTCCTCGAGGACGGCGACGTCGTCACCCTCACCGCCACCGCGCCGGGAGCCGGCGGCAGGCGGATCTCCCTCGGCGAGGTAACCGGCCGGATCGAGCCGGCATCCGCGCGATGAGCACGACCGCACCCCACCGCACCGCCACCGACGCCCGCGCGGTGGGCAGGCCTGCTCCCTACGCTGACGTGATGTTCTTCCTCTTCGGTCTCGGCACCAAGCAGAAACCCCTCGGTCCCGGCGAGACCCGCACCTGCCCGAACTGCCACAACACCACGCGCTGGACCCGCGTCCGGCAGTACAAGCAGTTCTCGCTGTTCTTCGTGCCGGTCGCCCGCTGGAAGCGCCGGCAGCTCGAGGTGTGCGGCATCTGCGGCACCACCGTCGCGGTCTGAGCCCACTCCCCTGCCGCGTTGCCGAGCGTCGTCGTCGGTACGCGGATCGCCGTCGGAGGCGGACGAGGTCGCCTCCGACTACATGAAGTTGCCCGTGTGGAGCGCAGAGAGCTCCGAGGCTTCGTCGTCCGGGAAACCGAGCCTGTGCAGCCGCTGACGCCTGCCGTCGTCCATGGCGCCGTGCAGGTCCTGGACCGCGCGATAGCCGCGAGCGATCGCCTCGGGCGTCCAGGAACCGGCCGCGAGGAGCACGAGGGAGTCGAAGACGTCCGCATTGAGTCCTGCGGTGTCGGCCAGCGCGTCGTGCCGCCGCTCGACCGCGGCCCGCAGTCGTCCTCTCAGTGTGGGGTCGAGCCTGCCCTGGTGCTCGAGGTGTGCGACCCCGAACGCCACGTGCCTGGCCTCGTCGACGCGAGCGAGACGGGTGACCTGTCGGGTCACCGGGTCCGGCGCGTGTTGGTCGAGGAAACCGAGCAACGACAGGAAACTGCCCTCACCGAGCACGGACAGCAGGAACGAGGCGAGGGAGAAGTCCGGCTCGTCGAGCAGCGAGTGGAGCGAGGCCCGCCCACCGGCCGAGCTCGTCCCCATGTCACTGCCGGTCAACAGGGCGCGACGGGTGAAGATCTCCATGTGGCGGGCTTCGTCGGCGGCCTGCACCGCGAGCAGTTGGAGCACCTCGTGGAAGTGCGGATGGACTCGGGCCAGCAAGCGGGACGGGATGACCAAGGCGGCCTTCTCGTTCTCGACGAGGTAGGTCATCACCTGGACGACGGCGGTCTCGATCTCGGGCGCCAGTGGATCCTGGATCGCCCAGTCGACCGCCGTCGCCGGATCCCACTGGGCGGCCGCCGCGTGGGCGTAGAGGCGAGGTGCGAGATCGGCCCAGACGACGTCCCGATCGGCGATGTCGAAGCCCGGGGTCGGACCACCGGCCTCCACGAGAGCGCCACGAGCCGCGAGCCCCCAGTTCGCCGGTGGGTGGCGGACGATCCCTGCGGGAGTCGGCCCGCCGGCCCGCTCCGCCCCAGCCCACCGCCGCTCCTCGGCTTCCCCGCGGACCACGTCGTACCCGCCGTCGGGGTCGACGGAGAATCCGTGGCCCTGGGCCCGGCACCAGGCGCGCAGGTGGACGCCGAGCGAGGGGTCGGTCCCGCGGACCCGCAGCCGACCGCGGACCGGGAGAGACTGGAGCCCTCGTTGCACCAGCATGTGCGCACCGTTGTCGAAACCGAGCCGCGCCAGGTCCAGCAGCGCGGCGGGAGCGGTCACGGCGCGTACCCCGCATCTCCGATCGAGCCGTCCCGGCCATAGAAGCCGCTCTCGTCGACGGCGTCGACCAATGGGCCGTAACCACTGACTCGACCTCGGCGCCACTCGTGCAACCCCTCCAGATCCATCAGCGGACGCACCTCGGGATCGGCGTACGACATCGAGAGCAGCAGCTCGATGAAGCGGTGGGTCAGTTCGGAAGGGCCGGTGTCGACCGTCGTCATCGTGCAGTGGTCGAAGACCGGTGTCTGCGCCAGCACCCGCGTCGTCTCGCTCGGCAGGACGCCCTCCTGGAGGAAGAGCAGGTGGTTGCCGTCGATCATGCAGGCGGCATCCACTTCCCCGGCCATCAACGCCCGGGCAGCGTCTCGTTCGCCGCCGATGTGGTCGCCGTGAAGACCGACCCCGACGTCGAAGTGGTGGACGGACAGGTCGTTGTCCGGATCCAGGTCGCTGGCCCGCAGGAGTGACAGCGGCAGCAGCGTGGCCTGCGGTGAGTCGATGGCACCCGTACCCACCGACCGTCCCTTCAGGTCCGTGACCGAGGTGATGCCGGAGTCGGTGCGGACCACGATCACCGAGGTGAGGTCCTGATCCGTGTCGCGCATGACCGTCGAGCGGACCGTGCGTCCCCTGGCAGCGGCCAGACGGTCGGCCCGTATCCACGCAAGGGGTGAGTTCCATGCGGCGTCCAGGTGACCGGCGACGAGGTCCTCGACCTGGCGCTCGTAGTGGGAGTAGAGGACGAAGTCGAACGGCAGGCCCGCGGCGCGGAACCACCTGCGAAACCCCTCCCAGATCGTCACGACCTTGGCGTCGTACGCGACGGCACCCATCACGAGCACGTCCCCAGGCATCAGGCGTCCGCCCCGTCGAACAGCGGCAAGCCGAGGCTGATCCGGCCGACGAAGTCCTGGAGGGCCGCGGTCGTGGGTGCCATGACGCGTGCCGCGAGCGTGTCACGGAAGCGGCGCTCGACTCCCAGTTCCTTGCGGAAGGCTGCACCGCCGCAGAGCTTCATCACCCCGTCCGCGACGTCGGAGGCCGCCTCCGCGGCGACCGCCTTGACCTCCAGCACACGGAGCGTGCCGTCGCCCCGTCCGGAGGCCAGTGCCGCCAGGGTGTCGGCGAGGAAGGCCTCGACGCCGTCGACGACCATCCGAAGCCGGGCGAACTCGGCACGCGCCACCGGTTGTTCCGCGAGCGAGGCGCCGAGATGCTCCAACCGGGTGTGCGTGAGATGCGTCGACGCGTCAGCGAGGAGCGCCCGCATCAGCCCCAGGGAGAAGGCGGCGTTGCCCACGAGGAACGTGGGCAGTGCCGTGGCCAGCGCAATGGTCAACCCCTCACCGTCATGTCCCAACTGCGCGTCGGTGGCCACTCGAACGCCTCGGGCCTGGATCGGCCGGGAGGAGTTCCCGCGGAGCCCCACGCCGTCGAACGGTCCACTGATGGTCAGTCCGGGAGCGTCCGCCGGCACGAACCAGAGGGTCATCGGTCCCTTGGCGCGAACCGGGCGGCTGGACCACACGTAGCTGTCGGCCTCACCCGCCGAAGTCACCCAGCTCTTGGTCGCGTCGAGCTGGACGTGGTCGGCGTGCGGTGTCGCGCTGCTCATCGGCGCCCAGAAGTGGCTACGTGACCCCGGTTCCGAGAAGGCCAGCGTGCTGACGTGTTCACCTCGGGCGATCGCCCGCCGGACCTCCTCGGGCCCGTGCGCCTCCAGCACGGCGCTCGCCGCGTAGTGCATGAGCAGAACCATCGCCGCTGACCCGTCGGCCGCTGCGACCCGCTCGACCACCGCAGCCATGTCCGCCAGCGATCCACCGTGCCCACCGACCTCGCGGGAACTCAGGAGACCGAGAGCTCCCGCCCGCGCCAGCGCATCGAGGCTGGCTCGGGGGAAGGTGCCGGTGGCGTCGATGGCGACCGCCTCGGGGCCCACCGTGTCGGCGAGGGCAGCGGCCAGTCGGCTGGACAGGTCCGACGTGGGACCCTCAACGATGGGGGTGGCGGTCATGTCGGAAGCCTGCCGCGCTGCCGAGCGAGGGGCCAGAGCCGCGATCGCCGTTGAACCCTGAACGCGATCGGCCGACCGCTGCCGGCCGCGCAGACGCCGTCGCTACACCGCCCGGCTGGAGCCGACTCTGCCTCACGGGGCTGCCGGCCTCGTCGGTTGGACGTCGGCGCGAGACTCCTGCCCCCGGGTCCGCCGACGAGACCCTGCCTGCCGTCGCCGTCGCTCGGTGTCACCGACCACGACGACGATGGTCACCGATCGCCCCGGACCGCGGAGCCCGGTCGAGGTGAGGCGCTGGGCGGTCCACGTGCTGCTCAGGAAGGCGTGCTCCGGTCGTCCTCGGTCGGCGTCCGGCGGCCGGCGGCCGGGCACCGCCTGGGAGTTCCTCGTGCTCGGGCGCCCGATCGGGGGCGCACCTCACCGCCGGGTCTCGCTCGCCCGGACCTACATGGCTGCGCGATCACGCCGAGCGGTCACCGTCCCCGAGCAACGTGAGTCCACCGGTGCCCCCGGAGGAGGGCAGTCAGATGGACCCACCGGTCTCGACACGCTGTTCTCCTCCGCAGCGAGAGCTGGAGCCGGCGCCCGGACCAGCCACCGCCGCCGGGCGCCCAGCAGGAAGGCCGCAGCCGCCGTGGCGACTGCCAGAACGGCCGTCGCCGCGAGGACACCGCGAGTCGTGGAGACGAATTGCGCCAGCAGCAATGGTCCGCACAGCCCGCCCAGTCGATTGAAGAGCGAGACCCTTCCCGTTGCACGCCCCCGCGTGTCATAGCCGGTCAGGGTCGCAGCGATGGGGAGGAAGACGGCCGCCATCGTGTTGACGAGGAAGAGCACCGCGGCCAGCACTCCGACAGCGAGCCAGCCGATCGACGCGATCGTGCCGACTGCAGTCAGGGCGATCATGACGCAGGCGGCACCCCCCGCGAGGACCGCGAGAAGGGTGATCGGCCCGGTCCTGCGGTATGCCACGGCAACGACCAGAGCACACGGCACCATCACCAGGGCCGTCATCGTGAGCAGCTGATTCGCGGTCGTGACGGACACCCCGCCCGATCTGGCTACGGAGGGCACCCAGGTGGCGAGCCCGAACGTCAGCAGGCCGATCAGGAAGGCGAAGAGTTTCTGGACGTCGCGCGACAGCACCAGCACCACCGATGCACTGATGTCGTCACCGAGAGCCGGGGACTCAGGACTTCGACGTCGAGCCGGGATGACGGGCGTCAGTGCGATCAGGACGAGCCCCGTCGGAGCACCGATCAGCCACAGGACTCTCCAGCCGAAGATCGGCTCGAGCCACAGTGCGGACCCTGCCGCCACCAGATAGCCGACGGCCGTCGCTACGACGGACAACCCCACGACCCAGTGGGCCCGCCGTCCGTGGAACTCGTCGGCGAGCACGGTCACCAGGAGGGGGGCCAGACCGCCCACCGCGAGCCCCATGACGGCACACATGACGAGGTTCCCCGCGAAGCTCGGCATCGAGCCGCACATGCTCGTGACTGCGAACCCGAGAGTGGCCAGCAGATACGCCGGTCGCCGTCCCAACCGGTCGGCGAGGCTCCCGAAGACGATGGCCCCCAGAGCCGTGCCACTCAGGCCGGCCACTGCGAGGAAGGACGCGGCCTGGGGAGAGATCCCGTACTCGGCGCGCAACCCGGGGATGACGAAGCCCAGCGTCGACGTCTTGCTGATGTCGATGGTCAGTCCGAACGTGGCGACCGTCGCGACCGCGAAACCGCGAGCTGACGACGGCGAACCGTCGGACGGCCCGGGCGGTGGACGCGTCGGGCGGAGGGCCGCCCCGAGAAGGAAGAGCACGATCCCCACTCCGGCGACGTACATCTCGGGCATGTCGGCAAGCGGCATCCCGTGCAGCGCGCGGGAGGCCTCCGTCGACTGCATCTGCATGGCCGGCGCCATCTCCCGCATCCGGAAGGTCCGGACCAGGTTGACACCGGTGGCGACCACGGCGATCAGGACGCCGGCCGCCATGACCGTGGAGACGTACGGGGTCCTGTGGTCGTGCGAGGCCTTCACGAGCGCTCCGAGGACTCGACGAGAGCTGGATGGACGGCGTCTTCCCGGCCCGCACCACCCACCCAGGCCGCGCTCCCCTCCCAGGCGGCACCCGGTGCCACGGACCCCTGACGGTCTCGTCGGCCACCGTCCCGCCGGCGCCAAGGCCTGCTCCTGATCGGGAGGGCGCCGGCCCGCCCGATCAGCACCGACCCGCGGAACCCGCCGTCCGACCTCAGCTCACACCGCCTGCCCTGAGCGCGAAACGCTCCCGCGCGTGTCCCCGACCCGGTCGGTGCCGTCACCGCGGCGACGGTCGGTCACCTTCCTCCGAGCTTGTTCTGGATGAACGTGTACGCCGCGTCCCCGATACCCGTGGCGTACTGGGCCGTGTTCTCGATCGACGACCGGAAGTGCACGCCGGCCCAGAATCTGCTCAGGCTGCAGTCGTTGGCCATGTCGGTCCACGTGTCCCAGTGCAGGACGAGGTCGTTGGCCGGTGTCACCCCGGGCTCGACGAAGGACGACCCCTTCATCCGTGGGAGGGTGATGTCGATCTGGTCGGTGCCGAGGAATCGTCGCGCCGCCTGGGCGTAGGCGAGGCAGAGCGCCGCCGAGCCGGAGGGGTACTCCGGGTGATCCGCCGTCGTGAGGTAGCTCCGCCACTCGGAGCCCCTGATGTCGCTGACGGTCCCCTTTCCGGGGCCACCCCAGGCGGTCAGCTTCTTGTTGCCGTAGAGATGGCGGATCGCGCTGAACGGACGGACCGAGTCGAACTTCCGCTTGAAGTACCAGCTGGCGACGGCAGCATCGAATATGGCGATCTCCACCGTGGCGACGTAGTGGATGGTCTTCTCGATGTCCATCCGACCCGCCATCGCCGCTGCACCGCCGGCGACGATCCCGAGGGCGAAGATCTTGTCGTTGAACAGTTCGGCGATCATCTTCTGCCGGTCAGTCATCTGCGCCGACGCATCGATCACCTCGTCCACCTGTCGCCTGTACGACGGCCCACGGTGGTGCATGCTCTTGAACGGGGGCGACAATGTGAGATCTGACGGTCTGCCGTAGGTGATCGGCTTGACCTGACCGTACTGCGGTGTCACGAACTGCTGAACCGTGAAGATGCCGTCCCTGGAGATTATGTTCGGCTGCCAGCGGGACGGATCAGTCAACTCGTAGGCGGTATTGACCGGCCGATATCCGGTGTAGTCCGCATAGGGCTGTCGATTGTACGTACGCCCCCCCGCGTCGCCCGCACGGTTCGAGCCGTCGTTGCGCCGTGCTTCCAGGACCATTCTGGCCGCGAGATTGCCGATTCCGGCCGGAGAGGTTCGGTTCTCCTCCCTGTTGTCGGGATCGAGGCCGGCCGACGCCACCATCGCGCGCCACTCGGCATGGGCGTGCGGAAAGGTGACGTTCAGCGTCGTATAGGCAGCGTAGATGACCGCCGTGTTCTTGTTCCGGATCGTGTCCTCGCTCCGGGGACGGCGACCGAGGTCGGAGAATATGCCGACGGCCGTCTGGTGGTACGGAGCGATGGCGTCGAACCAGGCCAGCTCGGGCAGCAAGAGCTGATCGACGACGAGTGTGGCATCCGATCCGTCCGGCGTCTGCAGCCGCTGCACCCGCTCGAGGGGAGGGTAGATGACCTCGAACAGGGCGTTTCCGTGATCGATGTCGAATACGCCACCGACCGGTGGCGCAGCCTCGGCCCGCCCGGCCGCCAGATGCTGCATGACCACTGTGGCGGCGGCGACGGATCCGGCCGTCGCCAACATCTGACGTCGACTCAGGCTCACACTCTCGGATATCACAGGAAATCGCCCTCCATATCGCTGCTGTCGAATCGGGACCGTATCGCTGCACGCTTCCTCGTCGCACCACCGGCCGATGGAGTCGATTCCCGGGGCTCGAAATCCGAACCGATATGCACGGCAGGATCACCGCAGGACCAGTGGGTTACGCTGACCATCACCCGGATACACGGGGAGAGAATTCCGGTTCCAGTCGACCGGATTGCAGTCGGGACACTTTGCGGGTCTGCCAGGAGAAGCGTCTCGCCCGCAGCCCGATGGTCACATCCGGTACACCGGGGGTCAACGCAGAGCGCGAATGACGAGCTGAACAGGAAAGCAGTCGACCGGCCCGTTTTCGACGCTCCGGGCGGCGGGCCCGGCCTGGGCGCAGGCGGGGACGGGTCGTCGCCCGGTAGTGGCCGGAACCGCCGCGGTATGGACCGTCGAGACGGCGCTGCGAAGCCCTCGCGCTCGGAACGCGCGCAAGATCGGCCTTTCTGGCACGACTCCGGCGAGTGCATCGCGCCGGGCACAGGGATGCGCTCCGGGCCGATCGGACGTCGATCCCCGCGGCCTGCACGGTGCCTTCCGGGATCGTCGGTGGTTCGAGCGATGCAGGGGTCCGCAAACGTCCGGATGACGACCGCAGGATTCCGCCGTTGCGCGCCGTCGCGGAGGGGATATCGGCGCGTCCACGACGATCGCCCGACTCCTGCGGCTCGTTCGTGTGGGGAATCTGCACAGTCGAACGCACGACCGCGGTGGTTCCTGGCGCGGTTCCCACAGCCACGGAACAGCGCGGTGCCGCTACGCTGCGCGCAGCGTGGACAGGCGGAAGCCGCCGGTGCGGCGATCTCGCTGGTGTCCCCGCCGCTCTCACGCTGCCCGGCGTCAGGGCACGCGTCAGGGCGGTCGGCGAGCGACGCCACGAGTGCCCGGGCAACACCGTGTCGTCCAGCGACTGCCCCATGCACGGCACGTCTGCGTCGGCAGGCATGGCAGGCAGGCGGGGGATCTCCGCAAGGACCATCCCTCTCCGGTACGGCTGGCGTACGCGTGGATCCGATCGACCATGCGGCACGCCGGCCTCGGGCCGGCGAGCCCGTCGTGTTCACCGCCGTCGGCGGGCACGTCGATCCCGACGTGAGCGGTCTTCGGGTCTACTCCCCTCGCTGCAGTATCGGCCGACCACCGCCGCAGTCCGACGAGGGGCGACTCCGCCCGGGTGGACCAGCACGAGGCCGGGCCCCGGCTGAGGCCCGTGCCGTGAATGGCTCTGGCCCCACCTGAATGCGAGCCGGGGACCACCCGGCTTCGCGACCTGCCCACCGCGCGGCGACGCCGGTCAGCGAACTTCGCCCACGTCGTTCCCGGTGGTGCTCGTCTCCGCCGGGTCGTCCATCGCACCGTCGTGCCGGGCACCGGACCGGCCGGGGGCGATCCGGCCCTCGGCCGACCACCCGACGGCCACGGCGAGGGCAGCGAACCCGTCCGGGACCGGCACGTCCGCCAGGACCATCTCGCCGGGCAACGCTCCGTCGACCGACACGGTTGCGACCGGGAGCCGGGCGTCCACCACGAAGCTGCGCAGATCGCGGTGCAGCCCCTCGCCGGTGCACTTCACCACCGCCTCCTTGCGCACCCAGGTGGCGAGAAAGCGCTCGGGTGCGGCGGGGCCACCCCGGGCGATCCACCGGGCCTCCGCCGCCGGCAGCACGTGCTGCGCGACCACCAGGCCGTCGGGGGGTCCGGGTGCCTGCTCGAGGTCCACACCGACCGGTACGTCGGCGAGCGCGACCAGGGCGCGGCCGCCGCTGGAGGACACGGAGCAGTACCGACGGTGGCCGCCGGGGGTCTCGGCCGTCCGGGGGCCCGCGCCCACCGGCACGCGGACGTCCTCGACCCGGCAGCCCGCCTCGGCCGCGACGATGCCGCGCAGCAGTGCCCGCCGGGCCAGCAGCCGATCCGCCTCGCACGACCCCAGCCGTGCCCACCGGGCGTGGTCGTCCCCGGACAGCCCGGCCCGTGCCGCGTCGCACGGGTGCGACCGCAGGTCGAGCGACCACAACTCGATCCCCGCGACCGGCGAGGGCATGCGCCGTGACCTCCGCAGCGCGCCGTCGGTCACGACCACCGGCCCAGCACCTCCTCGATGCGCTGGGTGGTCTGCTCGACGTGCGGCTGCACTAGGAGGCTGATGTGGTCACCGGGCACCGGAACGGTCGCCACATCCGGCGTCCAGCGGTGCCAGCCGAGGTCGGCCCAGCGGCTCTCCCCCCGGCTCGCCTCGGCCACGAGCACGGTCAGCGGGAAGTCGACCGGGCGCATGCGCAGACGCAACACCGCCTGGGAGTCCTGGTGCAGGCGCAGCGAGTGGATCGCATTCGACGGCAGCACCGTGTCGCCGGCGGCGGGCGCCCGTACCCGGCGGCGGGCGAGGACCAGGCGGCTGCGGACCCCGTCGGCGGCAGCGACGACGTGGCGCAGCGGCGTGCGGGACCACAGCGGGGGGGCGTAGGTGTCCAGGAGGACGGTTGCCCCTCTCCGGTCGCCCAGCCGGCGAGCCGCCTCCACCGCGACCAACCCGGACGCGGAGTGGCCGAGCAGGTGGACCGGCCCCGGCGGGAACCGCTCGCGCAACGTCGCGGCGACGAGCTCCCCCGTCAGGGCGAGATCCGGGACGTCGTAGCCCAGCGGCGGCATGGGCCGGATGAGCGCCCACACCGGCCGCTCGGGATCCAGCCGGGCCAGGAAGTGCCGCAGCACCAGGCTGGTCTCCCCGTCCCGGGTGACCAGGACCGTCGGCGCGAGGCGTCCCGTCGCCCGGACGGCCACCAGCCGGGGCTCCCGCTGGGGACAGGTCGCGTCCCGGCCCAGGTTCTCGTAGGCCAGCGCCGTCATGCCCCTCGGGGTCGACCGGCTCAGCAGTTCGTGCAACGGGATGGCGGCCCCCAGCACGGCGCTCAGCTGGCCGGTGAGCCGGGCCGCCAGGAGGGAGTTGCCACCTGCCTCGAAGAAGTCGTCGTCCGGGCCGACGTCCTGGCGGTCGAGCACCGAACGCACGACCGACAGCACGACCGGTCCCAGACCCCGGCGGGTGATGTCGTCGAGGTCCGACGATACGGCCGCCGTCGACCGCGGAGGCGCCTCTCTGCGCAGGGCGTGCCGGTCCAGCTTGCCGCTGGGCAGCCGGGGCAGGGCCGAGCGCAGGACCACCGCCTCCGGCAGCCACGCCGCGGGAAGCCGTGCCGCGAGGTGCTCCCGCACGCCGACCAGCTCGGGTTCGACGAACAGCACCAGGTGCCGGTCGCCCGGGCCCTCGATCATCTCCACCGCGGCATCGCGGACACCCGGCATCGACCGGGCCACCGCCTCCACCTCGCCGAGCTCCACCCGCTGCCCGCGCAGTTTCACCTGCCGGTCCCGACGTCCGACGTAGTCGAGCCGGCCGTCCTCGCGCCACCGCACGACGTCCCCCGTGGCGTACCAGCGCACCTGCCGGCCGCCGTCGTCCGGGACGACGGAGAACGGCCCGTCCCCGGCCGGCATCCGACGGCCGGGGGCGTCGGGGTCGTCGTACCCGTCGGCCACGCACGGACCGCCGAGGTGCAGCTGCCCGGCGGTCCCTACCGGGACCCGCCTGCCGTGCCGGTCCAGCACGCGGGCGAGCGTGCCCGGGTGCGGCCGGCCGATCGGCGGCCGGCGGCCGCCGGTCAGGTCGTCGGTGGTGATCATCGCCGCCGTGGCGGTCACCACGGTCTCGGTCGGGCCGTAGACGTTGAGGAGCTGCGCCTCCGGCACGGTCAGCTGGTGCAGCCCGGGGATCGCCGCGGGCATGACCTCGCCGCCCACGCACAGCCGCCGGCAGGAGGTCAGGGCGCCGGGTCGCGCCACCCGCAGCACCGCCTCGTACAGCGCGGGGACGAAGAACGTGTCCGTGATCCCGTGCTGCTCGATCAGGTCCGCGAGGGCCAGCGGGTCGACGGCCTGCCGGTCGTCGGCGAGGGTCAGGCGGCCGCCGACCGCCAGCACCCAGAACAGGTACATCGCCGCGTCGAAGGTGAGCGACGAGTGCAGCAGGTAGCGGACGCCTGAGGGCGCGAGCGTGGTGCGGTAGGAATCGACGCGCGCCACGATCGCGCTGTCGGGGACCCGCACCGCCTTCGGCCGTCCCGTGGAGCCCGAGGTGAACAGGACGTAGGCCAGGTCGTCCGGCGACCGCTGCGGCCAGGCGTCCGGCGTCCGGGCGGGGGCCCGCGACGGAGCACCCAGGTCGTCGACCGCGACCGCGATCCGGCCGGTCGCCTCGGCGAGCGCCCCGGCCCAGCTCTCGGCGCCCACGACGACCGACGCGCCCGACCGGCGGAGCAGGTCGGCCTGCCGGGCGGACGGATGGGCGCTGTCGATCGGCAGGAACGTGCCGCCGGCCCGGAGCACGGCGAGCAGCGCGACGACCATCCCGGGGACCCGCCGGCTGGACACCGCGACCCGCGTCCCGGTGGTCACCCCCGCATCGGCCAGGGCGCCGGCGAGCCGCTCCGCCCGGGCGACGAGGTCGGCGCCGGACCAGCAGACGTCACCGGCCACCAGCGCCGGCTCCGGCGAGCGCGCCACGGCCTGCCACACGGTGGTCACCAGGTCGCTCCGGGGCACGTCGTCGAGCCGCCCCTCCCACGACCGGATCAGCGCCGCCTCCGCCTGCTCCACGCGCTCGGCGCCGGCGACCGGGACGTCCGGTGCACCGCAGATCAGCTCCACGAGCCGGACGACGTCCGCGACCAGCCGGCCGGCCGCCTCGTGACCGATCCGCACGCTGTCGTACTCCAGCCGCAGGCCCAGCCCACCGTCGCGGCTGACCACCGTCCACGCCAGGTCGGCCTTGGCCTCCCCCAGCGGTGGATCCAGGTGGATCACCGCGGGACCGGCCGCTCCGAGGGTCGAGCTCTCACCCCCGTCCAGCCAGGTGACGTACGCGTGCAGGGGGACATCGGTCGTGGAGGACGCGCCGGCCTGCCGCAGCCGGTCGACGACCCGGTCGAACGGCGGCGGCTGCTGCAGCGCGGCGGCCACCGTGTCCCGGATCCCGGTCATCACCTGGTCGGGCGAGCGGGTCAGGGCATCCGGCAACGGCACCGCGACCGTCTCCACGAGGAAGGACACCACGTCCTCGCCGTCGTCGAGCCGCCACCGCAGGTCGACCGGGACGCCGAGCACCGGGGTGTCGACGTCCAGGGTCTCGGCGATCGCCGCCCCCAGTCCGGCGCACACCACCGCGAACGGCGCGACGTCGTGGGCGCCGGCGGTCCGGTGGACGGCCTCGGCCAGGGGGCCGGGCAGGTCGGTGCGCAGCACGGCGACCGGCCCCGGCCGGCCGGCGCCGGCCTGTCCCTGCCCCGCCTCCACCCCGGCCTCCAGCAGCGCGTCGGCGGAGGCGGTCACCGCGTCCTGCGACTCCGGCGAGGTCTGCAGCCGGCGGACCTCGCGGGCGACGTCACGGGCCGATCGCGGCACCGGCCGGTCGAACCCGGCTCTCGTGACCAGCGCGTCGTACCGCGCCCCCACCTCGTCGACGAGCACGGCCAGCGAGGAGGCGTCGCAGGCGAGGTGGTGCACGACGAGGACCAGCAGGTGCTCCTCGTCGCTCCAGCGCCCCAGCCCGGCGCGCCAGATCCGGCCCTCGGCCGGCGAGAACGGTTCCTCCACGAGGATCCGGACCCAGGCCAGGGCCGCCTCGTCGAGCACCTCCTCGGCACCGTTCCCGGTCCGGCTCGACCGCCCCCCGGCCGGACCGGGCCCGGCCCCGGCCAGCCGGGTCGCCACCACGTCCGGCTCGATCCGGTCGTCGACGACCTGCACCGGGCCGTCGGGGCCGCCGTCGACCCGGCTGCGGAGCCACTCGTGCCGGGTGGGCAGCGCCCGGACCGCGGTGAGGAGCGCCTCCTCGTCGAGCGGGCCGGACAGCCTCATCACGACGCTCTCGGCGTAGGCCACCGAGCCCGGGTCGAGCTGCTGCAGGAACCACAGCCGCTCCTGGTTGGGCGCCAGCCGGGCCGGCGCGTCCCTCCGGGCGCGGAGCGCCTCGGCGAGCCGCCGGCGCTTCTCGTCCGCGAGCGGGGACCCCGGCGCGCCGGTGCTCACTGCTCCCCCAGCCGGGCCAGCAGGGCGGTGACCTGGTCCTCGGGGAGCTCGTCGATCCGGGCGAGCAGTTCCTCGACCTCCGTCATGCTGAGCTCCGCGACGGCGGGGGGTGGCGCGGGCGGCTCCGTGTGCGGCGCACCCTCCGGCAGGAGCCGGTCGATCACCGCCGCGACATCGGCCACCCGAGGAGCAGCGAGCACCTCCCCCATCGGCAGGTCGACCGCGAAGTCCGCCCGCAGCCGGGCGACCATCCGCGCAGCCAGCAGGGACTGGCCGCCGAGCGCGAAGAACGACTCGTCCGCGGGCACCGGACGGCCCAGGAGCTCCGCCCAGACCGCGGCGACCCGTCGCTCGGTCGGCGTCCCGGGCTCCCGCCCGCCGGTGACGAACGCGGTCCGCGGGCGCGGGAGCCGACCCCGGTCGATCTTCCCGGTGGTCGTCTCCGGCATGGCGTCGAGCACGACCAGTGCCTGCGGGACCATCCACTCGGGCAGCTCCCCCAGCAGCTCCCTGCGCAACCGGTCCGCCGGGTCCTCGCCCACGGGCTGCCTGTCGCCGGCCACCTGGACCCAGCCCACCAGGACCGGGGCTCCGCTGACCACCTCGACGGCGTCCACGGCTGCGCGGAGCACTCCCTCGCAGCGCTCGAGGACCGCCTCGACCTCCCCGGGCTCGATGCGCCGCCCGCGCACCTTCAGCTGCCGGTCGGTCCGGCCGAGCAGGTCCACCTCGCCGTCCGCCGTCCAGCGCGCCCGGTCACCGGTGCGGTACCAGCGCCGGCCGTCGCGGACGACGAACCGCTCCGCGGTCCGCACCGGGTCACCGAGGTAGCCGTCGGCCAGCAGCTCCCCGCCCAGCAGCAGCTCACCGGTGACGCCGGGGGGCAGCCGGTGGCCCGCGGCGTCGCCCACCCGTGCGAGCACGCCGGCGATCGGCCGTCCCACGGGGACCCGGCCCGTCTCCGCGCCCGTGCAGGTGTGCGCGAGCGCCCACACGGTGCACTCGGTGGGCCCGTACTCGTTGACGAGGGTGGCCCGGGGCAGGACGGCCCGGTGCGCGCTCACCAGCGACGGCGGGCAGGCCTCGCCACCGAGTGTCACCAGCCGCAACGAGGCCAGGCTGTCGGCCGCGGCCAGGTCGAGCAGCAGTCGGTGGTGCGACGGCACGATGTCCAGCTGGCCGACCCCGTGGCGGTGCACCAGCCCGGCCAGCAGCTCCGGGTCCAGGCGCTCCTCCTCCCGGGCCATCACCAGGACGCCGCCGGTCCAGAGGTACCAGCCGATGATGCCCAGCCCCGCGTCGAAAGCGAGGTCGTGGCTCACCAGGGCCACCGGCGGCCGGTCGGGATAGGCCTCCACCCGCGCCACCGTCGAGGCCGCGAAGGCCGCCTGACCGACGACGACACCCTTGGGCTCCCCGGTGCTGCCGGACGTGAACAGCACGTACGCCGCGGGTCGGGGGGCGCTGTCCGCCTCCTCCCACGGCTGCGCGAGCTCCGGCAGGGCGTCCATCACCGCCCGGTCGAGCACCGTGCGCGCGCCCGCACCCGCGGCCACGGCAGTGAGCCGGGCGGCCGGCAGGGTCTCTCCCACCGGCACCGGGACGGCGGCCGCCCGCCAGCACCCCACCACCGCAGCGACGGCGTCCGCGCAGCCGTCGAGCGCGACGACGACGGCCTCGCCGGGCCGGGTCCCGTTCGCGGTGAGCCAGGCGGCCACGGCGCCGGCCCGGTCCCACAGCTCGGCGCGGGTCCAGGTGCCGGTGGAGTCGACGACCACCTGGGCGGTGGGCTCCTCGGCCACCCGGAGCCGGAACTGGTCCAGCACGGTGGTGGGCACCGGCTCGGCCGGCCGGCCCTCCCACTCGTCGAGCCGCCGCTGCTCGGCCGGGGTGAGCAACGGGAGCGCGGCCACCGGGGCGTCCGGCTCCCGCAGCGCCGCCGCGAGCAGCCCCAGCCACCTTTCGACCAGCACCTCGACGGTCCCCCGGTCGAAGCGGGCGGTGGCGTAGACGGCGTCGAGGACGAGTTCGCCGTCCCGGCGCTCCAGGTACAGGTCGAGGTCCGAGTAGGCCGCGGCGCTGGGCCGGCCGACCCTGCGCATCCGGCCACCGGGCACCGTGAGGTCCGGCTGCTGCGCCTCCAGGAGGTTCAGGAGCACCGTCGGCGCCTCCTCGCGGACGGCCTCGCCGACCTCCCGCATCGCCAGTTCCACGGGCAGCCACCGGTGCGGCTCACCCGCCGCGGCCTCCACCGCGACCCGGCGCGCCACCTCGGCGAAACGGGGATCGCCGGAGACGTCGACACGGAACAGCGCGGTGTTGATGCAGCAACCCACCACGCGGTCCAGAGCGGGGTCCCCACGGCCGGACGACGGGCCGGAGAGCACCAGCTCCTCTCGGCCGGCCGACCGGGCGAGCAGGATCCCCAGCGACGCGGCCAGGACGGCGTACGGGGTCACGCCCAGCCGCCCGGCGACCTCGGTGAGTCCCGCGTCCAGCCGCTCGCCGACGGGGAGCGACACGACGGCGCCGGTGAGGTCCGGCTGGGCCGGGCGTGGGCGGTCGTAGGGCAGCACCGCTCCCCCGACGCCGGCGCTGCGGTGCAGCTGGTCGGTGACGTACGCGACGGCGGCCCGGCGCCGCTCCCCGGTGTGCTCGGCGGTCCACTCGACCAGGTCGGCGTACTCGACCGCGGGCACCGGCAGGTCCGTGGCGCTGCCGCCGGCGCGGACACATGCCGCGATCTCCTCGGCGATCAGGCCGAGACTCCAGCCGTCCGCGACCGTGTGGTGCACCACCAGGAGCAGCGCGGGGCCCTCCGGGGTCGACGCCACACCGGCGCGCACGAGCGGTGCCGAGCCCAGGTCGAAGGGCGCCGCGGCGAAGTCGTCGGCCAGGGCCTCGAGCGACGGCCGGTCCGGCGCGGCCGGGAGGTCGGAGAACGGAACCGCGACCTCCGGGTGGACCACCTGCTGCAGGCCGTCGGCGGTCAGCTCGAACGCGGTGCGCAGGGCGGCGTGCCGGGCCACCAGGTCGGCCACCGCCCGATGGAGCAGCCCGGCCTCGGTGCCGGAGGGGAACACCAGTGCCTCGACCAGGTTCGACCGGCCCGCACCGCCGCGGACGTGCTCCAGGTACCAGAACGACTCCTGCCGTGCCGCGGCCGGGAGCCGGTAGCCGGCCGGGCGGGGACGGCGGCGCAGCACCGGCCCGGCGACCGCGGGCGGCCGGTGCCGCACCCGGTCGGCGAGCGCGGCGACCGTCGGGCCGGCGAGCAGGTCGGCGGGGGCGACGTCGACTCCCAGGTCGTCGCGCAGGCGCGCGACCACGCGGGCGACGCCCAAGCTCTGGCCACCGGCGCCGAAGAAGTCGGTGTTCCGGTCGGCCTCGGCACCCAGCACGGCGGTGAAGGCGGCGGCCACGCACCGCTCGACGTCGTCCCGCGGTGGTTCGGCGCCCGGGCCCGCGGCCGCCGCCGGCCGAGGCGGCGCGGGCAGCCGGCGGCGATCCACCTTGCCGCCCGGTGTCAGCGGGAGCGCGTCGAGGACCACCACCGCGGCCGGACGCAGGTGCCGGGGCAGCCGCTCGGCGAGCGCGGCGAGCAGCCCCTCCTCGGTCAGCGTCGCTCCCGGCACCGGCCCGACGAACGCGACCAGCCGCTCCTCGGGGCCGCGCGCATCCACCTCGACGGCGGCCGCCGACACCCCGGGCAGGCCACCGAGGACCGTCTCGATCTCCTCGGGCTCGATCCGCTGACCACGGATCTTGACCTGCCGGTCCCGGCGGCCGCAGAAGTGCAGCAGGCCCTCGTCGTCCCACCGCACCAGGTCGCCGGTGCGGTAGCGGGGCTCCCCCGTCGCGGGGTCGGGCTCGAAGGCCGGGTGATCGGGCCGGCCCGCGTAGCCCCTGGCCACGCACGGGCCGGCCACCCACAGCTCCCCGACCGCTCCGTGCGGCACCGGTCGCCCCGCCTCGTCCAGCACCGCCACCGCGGTGTTCGGGTGCGGCCGGCCGATCGGGACGTCGTCCCCCTGCCAACCGGCCGGCACGTCGAACGCCGTGGCCGCGACCGTCACCTCGGTCGGTCCGTAGTCGTTGACCAGCCGCGCCCCCGGGAGAGCCCGCCGCGTCGCGGCGACGAGCCCCGGCGGCAGCACCTCACCGCCGAGGATGACCTTGCGGACGGAGTCCAGATCGCCCGGCCGGGCCAGCTCCACCAGCGTCGCGAACCAGGACGGCACGGGTTCCAGGTGGGTGATCCGCTCGGCCCGGACGACCCCCGCCACCCGCCCCGGGTCGCCGGCCAGCCCGTCCGGCACCATCACCAGGCAGCCGCCGCGGGCCACCGTCGAGTAGAGGCCGCCGACCGCGCCGTCGAACGTCATCGAGCTGTGCAGCAGGTAGCGGCAGGGCTCGTCGGGCCGGTCCAGGTACGCCGGCAGCCGGTGCAGCACGTTGGCGTGCGAGACCTGCACGCCCTTGGGCCGGCCCGTGCTGCCGGAGGTGAACAGCACGTAGGCGAGCGCGGTCGGCAGCACGTCCGCCGGGGGGCACGGTTCGTCCGGCAGCGGCGCATCGAGGTCGACGACCCGCCCGCCCGGCCCCAGCACCGCGGCCGCCCGGTCGGGCGAGAGCCTCGCCCCGGCGAGCGTGCGCGCGCCGGAGACCTCGGCGACGTACGCCCAGTGCTCGTCGGGGGCACCGGGGTCGACCGGCACGTAGGTGACCCCGGAGCGGACCAGGGCCAGGATCGCGGGGACCAGCGCGGGTGACCGGGTGGCCACCAGCAGCACCGCGTCCCCACGGTGCAGCCCGGCCAGCTCGAGCGCGTGGCAGCGTCGGGCGACCTCTGCCTCGAGCTGCCGGTAGGTCCACCGGACCGTCGTCCCGTCGTCGCCGAGCACGACCAGGGCCTCGCGCTCCGGGAACGCCGCGGCCGACCGCGCCAGCAGGTCACCGAGCACGTTGCCGGGGGCCGGGAGCGTCGGCCCCACCACCCACTCAGGTCGACCGCTGGCCCGTGCGCCGGGCGGCTGATGCATCGGTGAGTCCCCTGCTCGCAAGTGTGACGGCCCGACACAGGGTGGCACATGCGGTCACCGTTCCGGCACCATGCGTCTTCATACCCCCAGATCGAGCAGGGAGTCGAGTGACCACCGCGCTGCGCCGGCTGTACCGACTGTTCGGCGTCGGCCACCGACGCCGGTGGGCGCTCCTGCTGCTGCTCGTCGGCGTGAACGGCCTGATGGAAGCCGTCGCCACCGCGCTGGTCTTCGCGCTGGTCGGCCTGCTGGCCGGCGGCTCGGTCGGGCTGCCCGTCCTCGGCGTGATCACCACCGACGCCCTGGGCATGTTCGCCGGGCTGGTCACGGTCGCGTTCCTCGTGCGCGCCGGCCTCGTCATCCTGCAGAACGCGGTGCTCTACCGGGTCAGCTACCAGGCCGGCGCCGAGCTGGAGGAACGGCTGCTCGCGGGCTACCTGTCCCTCCCCGCGCGCGACCTCCGGCGCCGGGGGCACGCCGAACTCGTCCGCAACGTGCACGACACGGTCATCGTCGTGGTCGAGGAGTGCCTGATCGCCTCCGTGCTGACCATCGGCAACGGACTGCGCATGTTCGCGATCGTCGCCGTCATGGTCGCCGTCGCGCCCGTGCCGTCGCTGTTCGCCGCCCTGGTGTTCGGCCCGGTGCTGTGGCTGGTGTCCCGGCTGGCCCGCAGGCCGGTCCGCCGGCTCGGTGAGCAGGTGGAGGCGACGCTGGCACGCAGCCTCCACCAGGCGACGGAGACCTTGGCGCTGTCCGCCGAGATCCGCGCGGCCGGCCGGACACGGCAGTTCAGCGCCCGGTTCGGCGACACCCGGCGGCAGCTCGCCCGCGCCGCGGGTACCGAGGAGGTGATCGGTGCGGTCCCCCGGTTGACGGCGGAGACCCTGCTCGTCCTGTTCGTGGTGGGCTACGTGGCGGTGGCCTTCGCCCGAGGGGCGGAGGAGAGCGTCCTGCCGACCCTCGGGCTGTTCACCTACGCCGCGCTGCGGGTGCTCCCTTCGCTGATCGAGGCGGTCTCGCTCGTGCACTCGGTCAACCACGCGGGTCCCGCGCTCGAGACGGTGATGGCAGACCTGCCCCTGCTCGCCCGGCCGACCGCCGAGGAGCCCCCCGTCCACCCGGTTGACACCATCAGGTTGTCCCGCGTGACCGTGGAGATCCCGGAGACCGGCCGGACGGTGCTGTCCGATGTCGACCTGGAGCTGCGCCGCGGCGACGTCGTGGCCGTGGTCGGCCGCAACGGCTCGGGGAAGTCGACCCTCCTCGACGTGCTCGCGGGCGCCCTCCCGCCGGCGCGGGGCGAGATCGTCGTCGACGGGACGCCCGTCCGGGCGGGGTCGGGCTCGTGGTTCGCCGGCGTCGCGCAGGTCTCCCAGCACGTCCACCTCCTCGACGCCGACATCCTCACCAACGTCACGCTCGACCCGTCCGGGGCCGAGGCGGACGATCCGCGTCTGGCGGCCGTCATCGACGAGGTCGGGCTGCGGCCCGTGGTCGAGCGGCTGGCCGGCCGGACCGTCGGGGAGGACGGTCGATCGCTGTCCGGCGGTGAGCGCCAGCGGGTGGCGCTGGCCAGGGCGCTCCACCGGGACGCCGACGTCCTGCTCGTGGACGAGGGCTCCTCGGCCCTCGACCGCGCTGCGCGGGATGCCCTGGCCGACCTGATCCACCGCGGCGCCGCGGACCGGATCACCGTCCTGGTGACGCACGACCCCGAACTCGTCGTCACGTGCAACCGCCGCATCCTGGTCGAGGACGGTCGACTGCACACCGAGGAGCTCGACGCCCGGACCTGACCGCGGTGAGCCACCTGGCCACCGCCTGCGGGACGGAGCTGTGGCTGCCGCACGACGGACGGGCGCCGAGCCCGGCGCACTCGACGAGGTCCTGGCCCGACCCGAGCGTGCAGTCCAAATCACCCGCTCCGGCGGTCCCCAGGTCCTCGACGTCGTCGACATCCGCGATCCGGAGGCCGGTCCCGGGCAGCAGCTCTACGACGCCTCCGCCGCCGGCGTGAACTTCGCCGACACCCACCACGCCCTGTCGACCAACTGAACTGACACCCAGCGCCTCGCCGACACGCGTCGCGCCACGGCCCCTATGGACGCCAGCCGATCACCCCGACCAGGGCGGGTCGGTCCGTTGCCCGAGTGCGGAGCACCGAGGTCTCGAGGGGCATCGCTCTTCCTCCGGCTGCCAGGGAGGTCACGGTGCCGAGGGGGCCCGGCATCGAGACCTCGCCGCGTCACCGGTCGGGAACGGTGTCCAGGTACCGCAGGACGGCGGTCACCCGCCGGTCGGTGGCGTCGGTGGGGGGCAGGTCGAGCTTGGCGAAGATGCTGCGGATGTGCTTGTGCACCGCCCCCTCGGTGACGAACAGCCGCTCCGCGATCGCCGTGTTGCCCAGCCCTTCGGCCATCAGCGCGAGCACCTCCCGCTCGCGGGCGCTGAGCCGGTCCAGCCCGTCGTCGGGCCGGCTGCGGGCGAACAGCTGCGCCACGACGTCCGGATCGATCGCGCTCCCCCCGTTCGCCACCCGGTGCAGCGCCTCCAGGAACTGCTCCACCCGGCCGACCCGCTCCTTGAGCAGGTAGCCCAGCCGCCGGGCCCCGCCGGCGAGCAGCTCGGTTGCGAATGCCTGCTCCACGTAGGCCGAGAGCACCAGCACGGCCAGCTCCGGGTGACGGCGGCGTGCCTCCACCGCGGCGACGATGCCCTCGTCGGTGTGCGTGGGCGGCATCCGCACGTCGACGATCGCGACGTCAGGCCGGTGCCGGTCCACTGCGGCCAGGAACTCCTGGGGCGTCCCGGCGGTGGCGACGACGTCGAGCGACTCCGCCCGCAGCAGCAGGGCCAGACCCTCCCGGAGCAGTGCGTCGTCCTCGGCGATCACGATCCGCACGGCAGCTCCGCCTCCACCACGGTCGGCCCCCCGGCGGGGCTGACCACCCTCAGGGTCCCGTCGTGGGCCTCGACCCGGCCGCGGATGCCGGCCAGCCCCGACCCCGCGCGCTCGTCGGCGCCGCCGCGGCCGTCGTCCGCCACCCGCACGACCAGCCGGCCATCCCCCTGCCGCACCGTCACCGTGGCCGCCCGCGCCCCGCTGTGCCGGGCCACGTTGGTGAGCGCCTCCGCGACCGCGAAGTACGCCGTCGCCTCCACGCTCGCCGGACACCGGACCGATACGTCGACCTCGACCTGGCACGGCACGGGGCACGCCGCGGCCAGCCCGGCGAGCGCCTCGGCGAGCCCGCGGTCGGCGAGCACCGGCGGCACGATGCTGCGGACGACGGAGCGGAGCTCGGCGAGCGCCAGCTCCGCCGCGTCCTGCGCCCGCTCCAGCAGCTCGTCGGTACCCGCCGGGTCGCGGGCGAGCGAGCGGCGGGCCGCACCGAGCAGGACGGTCACCGCCACCATCCGGTTCTGGGTGCCGTCGTGCAGCGACCGCTCGATCCGCCGCAGCTCGCTGACGTGGGCGTCGAGTGCGGCCGCCCGGCTCGCCGTCAGCTGGGCGACCCGCAGCGAGAGGTCCGTGCCCGGCGGCGTCAGGAACCAGCGGGCCGTCCGCGCCTGGAGCCGGGCCATCCTCGGCGCCGCCCCGACGGTGAGCGCGGCCCAGCCCAGTCCCAGCAGCGCGACCGCGAGGACACCCGAGACGGTGTCCTCGCCCCACCACCAGAGCCCCTCGGACTCCACCTCGTCGGGCAGCAGCGGCCGCCAGAGCGGATAGGTCGTGTCCCGGACGGCGTACAGCGGCAGCACGACGCCGATCAGGGTCCAGAGCAGTCCGCCGGTCGCGTGCGCCGCCACCCAGGCGAGTTCCCGCCCGACGACGGGGCTCCGCAGGGCGGCCCGGACGGTGCGCGGAACGGGCCCGGGGCTCGGGACCTCGACCCCCCACCGGCCCAGCCGCGCCCGCTCGCGGTCGGCGAGGCCGCGTACGGCCCGGAGCGCTCCGGGTACCAGCAGCAGACCCACGCCGATGAGGGACGCCGCGGCGACCAGCAGCAGCCAGGCGAAGAGGACGAACGCCAGCAGCGCGGTGCCCAGCCCGCCGGCGAGCTGCTCGACCGCCGTGAGCGTCGTGCGGGCGACCGCGGCGGTCGCCGGCCGGAGCCCCGCGGACCGCGCGGACCCCGGCGGCGAGATCGGCACACCCGGACGCTAGGAGGCCGCGGGCCGCACGTCATCACCCCTCACCCGGAAGTACAGCCTGCACCACCCCCGGTGGGCAGCGTGCGGGATGGGACGAGCCGCCCGGACTCCGAAGGATCGAGGACGTCCCCATCCGCCCCTCCCGAGGAGCTCCCCGTGCCCGATCCCTACGCCCTCGATCCCCAGGGCCCACCCACGCCCGCCCGGCCCACGACCGGCGGCGCGCTGCGCGCGTTCCTGTGGGCCCTCCTGGCGCTCAGCGTCGGCGGCAACACCCTGTCCTCGTTCGCGAGCGTGCCGGTGTGGGTGAGCCTGTCCTTCGGACTGGTCACCGCGGCGTGCATCGCGGGGCTGGTCCTCGTGCACCGCCGCGCCCGATGACCACCGCGGTCACCCTCCCCGAACGGCCGGGGACCCCGGCCGGGTCGCCGGCCGTGCAGCTGGTCGGCGTGAGCCGCATCCACCCACCGGACGTCCGCGCCCTGGACGACGTGAGCCTCACCGTCGACCGCGGCAGCTACCTCGCGGTCATGGGCCCGTCGGGCTCGGGCAAGAGCACCCTGCTGCACTGCGCCGCCGGGCTGGACTCGCCGACCAGCGGCCAGGTGCTGCTCGCCGGGCGCGAGATCGGCGGTCTGGACGAGACCCGCCGCACCGAGCTGCGCCGCGAGCACGTGGGGTTCGTCTTCCAGGCCTACAACCTCCTGCCGGCCCTGTCGGTCGCCGACAACGTGACCCTCCCGCTGCGGCTGGCGGGCAGGCCGCCGGAGCCGGACTGGGTGCGTTTCCTGCTCGACCGGGTCGGGCTCGGCGGGCACCTGGCCCGCCGCCCCGGCGAGCTCTCCGGTGGCCAGCAGCAGCGCGCGGCCATCGCCCGCGCTTTGGTCGCCCGGCCGGCCGTCGTCTTCGCCGACGAGCCCACCGGCGCCCTGGACCGCGCGAGCGCCGCCCAGATCCTCGGCCTGCTCCGCGACGTGGTCGACGAGCTCGGGCAGACCGTCGTGATGGTCACCCACGACCCCGCCGCCGCGGCGGAGGCCGACCGGGTGCTCGTGATGGCCGACGGCCGGGTCGTCGACGCGCTCGACCGGCCGACCCCGGGCGCGCTGGCCGCGCGCCTGGTCGCGCTCGGGGAGGGCTGAGCCGTGGTCCGTCTGGCGCTTGGCATGGCCCGCCGCCGCATGGCCGCCCTCGTCGCCGTGGCCTTCGCCGTCCTCGGCGGGGTGGCGATCGTCACCGGCACGGGCGTGCTCCTCGAGTCGGGCCTGCGATCCGAGCTGTCCGCCGGGCGGCTGGCCGGCGCCGACGTCCTCGTCGCCGCCGACCCGACGGTGCCGCGGGCCGAGGACCTCGACCTCGCGCTGCCCGAGCGGCGCCCCGTCCCCGCCGAGCTGGTGCACGACCTCGCGAACGTGCCGGGCGTCACCGCCGTCGCCGGCGACGTCAGCTTCCCCGCCGCTGTCCTGGACGGCGACGCCGCGGTCGCGCCGGTCGGCGACGCGGCCACCGACGGCCACGGCTGGTCGTCGGTCGCGCTGCTCCCCCGCGCCGCGGTCGAGGGCGCGCCGCCCACCGGCGCCGACGAGGTGGCCCTGGACGCCGACCTCGCGGCGGCGGCGGGGCTCGAGGTCGGGGACACCGCACGCCTCGTGGCCGCCGGCGTTCCCGGCGAGTACCGCGTCACGGCCGTGGTGCGCCCGGCCGGAGCCGGGGTGCTGTTCGACGACGCGACCGCCGCGGAGCTCGCCGGGCGCACCGATGGTGCCCGCGCGGCGACCGTCGACCTGGTGGGTCTCCGGGTCGAGCCGGGGGCGACCGACCGCGTCGCCGCCGCCGTCCGCGCCGAGCTGCCGGGCACCGGCCTGGTGGTCGCCACCGGCGACGACCGGGGGGAGGCCGTCCTGCCGGGGGCCGCCTCGTCGCGGTCGCTGCTCGTGGTCCTCGCCGGCTCGCTGGCCGGGGTGCCGCTGCTGGTCGTCGGCTTCCTGGTCGCCGGGGCGGTGAGCGTGTCGATCGCCGGGCAGCGGCCGGAGCTGGCCCTGCTCCGCGCGGTCGGGACGACGCCGCGGCAGCTGCGCCGGCTGGTGGCGGCCCAGGCCACCGGGATCGGTGCGGTCGCCGCCCTGCCCGGCCTGCTGCTCGGCTACCTGCTCGCCGGCCGGTTCCGCTCGCTGCTCGTCGACATCGGGCTGCTTCCGGAGGCGCTCCCGCTGACCGTGAGCCCCCTGCCCGCCGTCGCGGCCGTGCTCCTGCTGCTGCTTGTCGTGCAGGTGGCGGCCCGCGGCGCGGCCTGGCGGGTCTCGCGGGAGCCGGTCACCACGGTCCTCGGCGAGTCGCGCACGGGGCCCCGGACGCCGTCGGCCGCCCGGACCCGTGCCGGACTGTTCCTGCTGGTGGCGGCCGTCCCGCTGGCGGTGCCACCGCTGCTGGTCCGCTCGTCCCTGGGGGCGGCGTCCACCTCGATGGCCGGCATCGTCGCCGCCGTCGGGCTGGCACTGGCCGGCCCGGCCCTGCTCCGGCGGGTCAGCGGCGGCCTGGCCGCCCGGCTCCCCGCACGCGCCTCGGCCCCCACGTGGCTGGCCACCGCGAACCTGCACGGGTACGCGCTGCGCTCCGCGGGCGCGATCAGCACGCTGGCGATGGCCGTCGTCTTCGTGCTCACCTACACCTTCGCCCAGACCACGGTGACCGGCGCGGTCGCCCGGGACGTCGAGACGGCGACGCTCGCCGACGCGACGGTCGACGCCTCCGCCGTCGGCGGCGTCCCCGACGGGCTGCTCGAGGAGGTCCGCGCCACCGAGGGCGTGCGGGCCGCCGCGCCGGTGAGCACCACCACCGTGCTGCTCACCGGGCGCACCCTGGGGACGGAGACGGTCGAGCCCTCCTCCGCGCTGGTGCTCTCCCCCGCCGCTTCGGACGTCCTCGACCTCGGCGTCCGGTCCGGCGACCTGATCGACCTCACCGGCCCGACCGTCGCCATCGGCCGGGAGCTCGCCGAGGCCCGGGGCACCACCGTCGGCGACGACGTGGCACTCACGCTCGGGGACGGGACGGGCGTCGAGGCCCGGGTGGTGGCCGTCTACGACCGCACCCTCGGCTTCGGACCCGTGGCCCTCTCCCCCGATCTGGCGGCCGGGCACCGGGGCTCGGACCTCGCCGACAGCCTGCTGGTGCGCACCGACGGCACGGCCGGGGCCTCGGAGCGCCTCGCGGCGCTGCAGCCGGACTGGCCCGGCATCGCTGTGAGCGGGGTGGACGCCGGCAGCGGCATCGCGCAGGCCACGCCGCCGGAGGTGTGGGTGAACCTGGCGGTGATCGTCGTGCTGCTGGGCTACGTCCTGCTCGGCACCACCAACGCGATGGTCGCCGGCACCGCGCAGCGCCGGACGGAGTTCGCCACGCTCCGGCTGACCGGCACCACACCGCGGCAGATCCGGGCGATGGTGCGGCGGGAGGCGGCGTTGATCTCCGCGGCGGCCGTCGTCGCCGGGCTGCTGCTGGCCGCCCTGCCGCTCGCCCTGCTCGGCGTGGGTTTCCTGGCCCGACCGTGGCCGGCAGGGCCGTGGTGGCTGGTGCCGGCGACCGTGGTGGTGGTCGCCGTGGTGGCGTTCCTCAGCACGGAGGGCCCCACCCGGCTGGCCCTGCGGACGCCGCCCGCGGAGACCCTCGGCCGGGCGGGATGAGCCGGGAGCGGCGGCGCCTCAGCAGGAGCCCCCCGTCTGGACTGCGCAGCCACCGATGGCTGGCCGCACCGGTCACCGCCCGGGTCTCGTGACGGCGCACCGGGCCGACGCGCCGTCCGACGCCCACCGGGACGACCCGGAGTTCGGTTACCGACTCGTCGAAGGGGCCGCCGCGAACGGGCAGCCGAGAACCGCTCGGACGGCCTGGGCGATCTGTGCGGCCAACCGGTGGTGGAGCGCTTCCGGCTCGTCCCGACGAGGCAAGGGCGGCCGGCCGGACCGCCAGTGCTCGACGACCGGGTCAACCGGGTTCACCGCCGAGGCGTCCAACGCCTTGTGGTTGATCGGCATCACCGAACACCGCACCGCCGAAGGCAAGCTCTGCCTGTGCACGACCACCGACGTGCATTCCAACCGAATCGTCGGCTACTCCATCGACAAGTCCCGCAGGCGGAAGTTCGTTCACCCCCCGATCAGCATCAGCTCACCGGCTCGATGGGCCCAGTCGGCGCGGCCGGCGACAACGCCGCCATGGAGTCGTCCTTCGCCCTGCTGCAGAACGTGCTCGACCGCCGACAGTGGCACACCCGACAAGAGCTGCGGATTGCGATCGTCAGCTGGATCGAACGGGCCTATCACCGGCGGCGCCGTCAAGACGTCCTCGGTCGACTCACGCCCATCGAGTAGGAACGATCGTGGCCACTCAGGGCCGCGTGACTCCGTGCATCAGTCCCGACGTTGGGTTCTCACATACTGCAATTGCCGTAGATGAAGCCTGCACCGGCATGACGACGGAGGGTGTGCCGGCGCAGGAGGCTGCCAATCGCCGACAACGGAACCGGAGTATCAGATGGCAGCCTTGCTTGATCGTCTCGGTCGTTTCTCCTTTCGAAAGCGGTGGTGGACAGCCTCGCTCTGGCTGCTGGTCCTCGCGGGGGCGGTGACGGCCGCCGTCACGTCCGAGGGCCCGGTGAACACCCGGGCGACCATCCCGGGCATCGAGTCGCAGGACGCCTTCGACCTCCTCGCCGAGCGCTTCCCCGACACCCCCACGGACAGCGCGTCGGCGACCCTCGTGTTCGTCGCTCCCGGGGGCGGTGCGCTGGAGGAGCCGGCGAACCGGGCGGCGGTCGAGGAGGCGCTGGCCAACGTGGCCGGCAGCCCGCAGGTGTCCCGGGTGGTGCCGCCCTCGGCCGGCACGAGCATCAGCGCCGACGGCTCGACCGGCCTCGCGTCGGTGACGTACGACGTGCCGTCGGCGGAGGTCACCGACGAGTCGCGCGCCCTGCTGGAGGAGTCCGTCGAGCAGGCGCGGGACGACGGGCTGACCGCCGAGATGCGCGGCTCGGCGCTCAACAGCCCGACCAGCATGAGCGCCACCGAGCTCCTCGGGGTCGCGATCGCGGCCGTCGTCCTGCTGATGACCTTCGGGTCGCTGGTGGCCGCGGGGCTGCCCCTGGTCACGGCGATCATCGGGGTGGCCGTCTCGTTCCTCGGAGTCTGGGCACTCGCCGGCCCGCTGGGGATGGCGATCACCAGCGGGATGCTCGCGCTGATGCTGGGGCTGGCGGTCGGCATCGACTACGCCATGTTCGTCGTCTCGCGGTACCAGGAGGAACGGCAGAGCCAGGACGACGCCGAGACGGCGGCCGGTCGCGCCGTCGGCACCGCCGGATCCGCGGTCGTCTTCGCCGGGACGACGGTGGTGATCGCGCTCGCCGGGCTGTTCGTGGTCGGGATCCCGTCGCTGATGAAGATGGGGCTGGCCGCCGCCGGCGCCGTCGTCGTGGCCGTCCTGGTCGCGCTGACGCTGGTCCCGGCGCTGCTGGGCGTGTTCCCGAACCGGGTCCGCTCGCGGGCGCAGCGGCGCGGTGGTCGCACCTCGCCCCGCGTCCCGGTGGCCCGGTCGTGGATGCGGCTGGTGCAGCGCCGTCCGCTCCTGGTCACGGTGGCCGGGGTCGCGGTGCTCGCTGCTGTCGCCGTCCCGGCGCTGTCGTTGCAGCTGGGCACCCCCGGCGACGCCTCGCTGCCGACCACGGCCACCGAGCGCCGGGCCTACGACCTCCGGGCCGAGGCGTTCGGGCCCGGCTCCAACGGTCCGCTGACGGTCGTGGTCGACGCCCGCGGTGCGAGCGACCCCGAGACCGCGGTGGCGGCCGTCGCGGACGACCTCGCAGCGGCCGACGGCGTGGCCTCGGTGTCGACCGCGACCTTCAACGAGCAGGGGGACACGGCGGTGTTCACCGCCGTCCCCACCACCGGGCCGACCGACGAGCGCACCGAGCAGCTGGTGGAGTCGCTGCGGGACGCCCGCCCGGCCGTGGAGCGTGACCAGGGCGTGAGCTACGAGATCACCGGAACGACGGCGCTCGACATCGACATGGCGCAGAAGACCCAGTCGGCCCTCGTGCCCTACGTCGCGCTCGTCGTCGGTCTCGCCGTGCTGCTCCTGCTGGTGGTGTTCCGCTCGATCTGGGTGCCGGTCAAGGCCGCGGCCGGCTTCCTGCTCTCGCTGTTCGCCTCCATCGGGGTGATCGTCGCGGTCTTCCAGTGGGGTTGGGCGGGTGATCTGCTCGGCGTCGAGCAGACTGGCCCGGTCATGAGCCTGATGCCCATCCTGCTGGTGGGGATCGTGTTCGGGCTGGCGATGGACTACGAGGTGTTCCTGGTGTCGCGGATGCGTGAGGCGCACGTGGACGGTGTGCCGGCCCGCCAGGCGGTCGGAACGGGCTTCGCGCAGAGCTCGAAGGTCGTGGTCGCCGCGGCGGTGATCATGATCGCGGTCTTCGGCGGGTTCGCGGCGGCCTCGGAACCGTTGATCAAGATGGTCGGTCTCGGGCTCGCGGCGGCGGTCTTCTTCGACGCGTTCGTCGTCCGCCTGACGCTGGTGCCCGCCATCCTGCAGCTGCTCGGTGAGCGGGCGTGGTGGCTGCCGCGCTGGCTCGATCGGCTGCTGCCGCGCGTCGACGTGGAGGGTGCGTCGCTGGCTCCCGCGCAGGCCGAGGCGCGACCCGACCTGGCGCTGAGCAGCCGCTGATGAGCACCGGCCGGATCGGGGTGCGGGACGCGGCGGCCGCGTTCGTGGCGTTCCTCTTTGCCGCCCTCGGTGCCAGCATCGGCACCCAGGGGATCGTCGGTCCGGCCGTGCTCGTCCCCGGCGTGCTGCTCAGCCTGGTGGCCAGCGGCGCGCTGTTCACCGCGGCCCGGTGGCCGCGCGCCGCGACGGCCGTCGCGATCTGCTGCGAGACGGCCGCGTGCGCGCTCGGCTACCTGCCGACGCCGTTGCTGCTGGCCCCGCTGATCGGCTGCCTGTACTGGCTCGCGGTCGTCGGGTCGGTGCGGGCGGTCGCCTGGTGGACCGGGTCCGCGGTGGCCGCGGTCATCCTGGGCGGCCTGACCGACACACCCACCGGGGGCTCGCTGGTGCTGCGCACCGTCGGCGTCGCGCTGTGGCTGCTGCCGGCGGTCTTCGCCGGCCGGACGACGCAGGCCCACCGGTCCTACCTCGACGTGGTCCGGGCCCGCGCCGAGGACGCCGAGCGCAGCCGGGACGACGAGATCCGGCACCGGGTGGGCGAGGAACGCCTGCGCATCGCGCGGGAGCTGCACGACGTCGTCGCCCACCACCTCACGGTGGCCCATGCGCAGGCCGGGACCGCGGAGCACCTTGTGAACAAGCGTCCCGAGCAGGCACGGGAGCTGCTGGCCGGGCTGAGCGTCTCCACGTCGGCGGCGCTCCAGGAGCTCAAGGCGACCGTGGCGGTGCTGCGCACCTCCGACGACGACCCCCCGGTGGACACCGTGCCGGCACCGGGGCTCGATCAGCTCGCGGAGCTGGTCGAGCCCTGCCGGGCCGCCGGCATCGAGGTCACGGTGCTCCGCGAGGGGTCGCTGGCGTGCCTGCCCCGGCTGATCGACGTCACCGCGTACCGGGTCGTCCAGGAGGCCCTGACCAACGTCACCAAGCACGCGGTCCGGCCGTCCGTGACGATCACCGTGAGCCGAACCGAGGACACCTTCTGCGTCCAGGTGGTGAACACCGGCGTCCGGCCCGGTCCGGTGGGATCGGGCTACGGGCTGATCGGGATGCGCGAGCGCGCGCTCGCGCTCGGCGGGACGGTGGAGGCCGGCCCGGCCGGGGAGGGTCGGTACGCCCTCACTCTCGTCGTCCCGCTGGCTCGCTGGCAGGAAGCGCAGGAGGCACGATGATCCGGGTGCTCCTGGCGGACGACCAGGCGCTGCTGCGGTCGACGTTCCGCATGCTGATCGACTTCTGCGACGACATGACGGTCGTCGCCGAGGCCGCGAACGGCGAGGAGGCGGCCGATCTCGCCCGGCGGCACCGTCCCGACCTGGTCCTGATGGACATCCGGATGCCGGTCCTGGACGGGCTCGCCGCGACCCGGCAGATCTGCTCCGCCCCCGACCTGGCGGGCACGCGGGTGCTGATCCTGACCACCTTCGAGTCCGACGAGCACGTGGCGCACGCGCTCCGAGCCGGGGCGAGCGGCTTCCTGGGCAAGGACGCCACGCCCGCCGAGCTGCTCGCCGGGATCCGGACGGTCGTGGCCGGGGAGGCGCTGCTCTCGCCCGTCGCCACCCGGGTGCTGGTGAACCGCTTCCTCGCCAGTCCGGACGGCATCGGCGACCTGCCGCGCGGACTGCTCCCGAGGTTGACCGACCGCGAGCGCGAGATCACCGGGCTGGCCGCGCTCGGCCTGTCCAACCAGCAGATCGCCGAGCGGCTGGTCGTGAGCCCCCTGACAGTTCGCACACACGTACACCGGGCGATGACGAAGCTAAAAGCACGCGACCGGGCGCAGCTGGTCGTCATCGCCTACCAGGAGGGGTTGGTACGTAGTGCATGACGGGGGTCACGGCTTGATCGTCGTCGGCTGAACGGTCGCGCCCGTGTCACGGGCGAGCCACTGCGTCCCTGACCGTGGACGGACCCGCCTCGGGTGACCGCCGATGCGGGTGGACGTCCGACCCGCCTTCTCCTGCTTCACTGACAACAGCCAGCGACGGGTCAACGTCGCCAGGCTCCAGCAGCCGCCGCCCGGACCGCGTACTCCTCGAAGGAGCGAGGCGGACGACCGAGTACGGCCCTGACGTCATCGGTCGTGCCAGCGATGACGCCGCGGGCCATCATCACGAACATCTCCGAGACGTGCTGTGCCGCTTCGCGAGGCACCCCCCGCGCAACCAGGACGTCGGTGTATTCCTGAGGCGAGATCTGGCGGTAGGTCATCGGCAGCCCGGACGCCAAGGCTAGGACCTCGACGGCTTCAGCGAACGTGAGCGCCCGCGGCCCGGTCAGTTCGTAGACGCGCCCTGCATGCAGTCCCGGTTCGGTCAGCACGGCGGTGGCCACGTCGGCGACGTCCTCCAGATCGATGAACGGCTCGGGTACGGAACCGGCTGGCAACGCCAACTCCCCCTCCATCAGGGGGGCGTACCAGAGCTCCTCGTCGAAGTTCTGGTCGAAGTTCGACGCTCGCAGCACACCGTCCATTCCAGGTCCGATGTCCGCACGGCCTGCTCGGCCGAGAGCATGTCCTGCCCGAAGGAGGTGTCCCCCCAGACGTCGGCGCCGTGCCCCGACTGCAACACCAAGCGCTGCACGCCAGCTGCGACGGCTCGATCGACCAGCTGGTGGACCGGGCCGGGCACAGCCGGAGGAACGATGTAGACCGCGTCGGCGCCGCGCAGCGCCGCATCCCACCCACCCGGGTCGGACCAGTCGAAGGGGGTGGCGCTGTTCCGCGACGCGGCACGGACAGTCAGACCTCGCAAGCGCAACCTCGGGGTGATCCGCCTGCCCGCCTTGCCGGTGGCTCCCAGCACCAAGACAGTGGCATCGCTCATCCCCTCAGTTAACAAGCAGACGGCGGACGCGACGAGAGGAAAGGCTGGATCCCCGTCGCTGATGGGCACGTGAACGCCGTCGGAACTCCTGAGCATGAGATCGACCTGAGGCGGGAGGAGTGGGCATCGCCTTCTTTCCGCTCGGAGCCGACCAAGGCCCACGGCCGGTATCCCGAAGCGCGGACCGCCCACACGACCCCACCCGCCTGCTGGCCCGCCGAAACACCCTGCTCCATGCTCCCTCCCCCGAGCCACGCCTTAGCGTCAGCGATATGCGAGCCGTGCAGATCACCCGCTTCGGCGGGCCCGAGGTCCTCGACGTCGTCGACATCCCCGAGCCGGAGGCCGGCCCCGGCCAGCAGCTCTACGACGTCTCCGCCGCCGGCGTGAACTTCGCCGACACCCACCAGATCGAGAACTCCTACCTGGCCGAGCAGAAGCTGCCGCTCGTCCCGGGCGCGGAGTTCGTCGGCACCCCGGTCGGCGGCGGGCAGCGCGTCGTCGGCCTGCTCGACGGTGGCGGCTACGCCGAGAAGGTCGTCGCCCACGACGCGCTCACCTGGCCGGTGCCCGACGGCGTCAGCGACGAGCAGGCGCTGGCCGTCGTCCTGCAGGGCTCCACCGCCTGGCACCTGCTGCGCACCAGCGCGCACCTGGCCGAGGGCGAGTCGGTCGTCGTCATCGCCGGCGCCGGCGGCGTCGGGTCCCTGGCCGTCCAGCTGGCCCGCCGCTGGGGCGCCGGACGGGTCATCGCCACCGCCTCCAGCCCGGAGAAGCGGACGCTCGCCGAGGAGCTCGGCGCGCACGCCACCGTCGACCCGGCGCTGGCCGACGACGACCCTAAGGCCTTCACCGGAGCCCTGCGCGAGGCCAACGGGGGCAAGCCGGTGGACATCGTGCTCGAGATGACCGGCGGCAACGTCTTCAGCGGGTCGCTGTCGGCGATCGCGCCGTTCGGCCGGCTGGTCACCTACGGCATGGCGGCGCGGGAGGAGACCCCGTCGGTCCCCCCGGGCATGCTCATGCAGAAGAGCCGGGCGGTCATCGGTTTCTGGCTGGCGCACTGCATGGCGCGGCCGCAGATGATGACCGACGCGATGACCGACCTGCTGCAGCAGGTCGCCGACGGGCAGCTGCACCCGGTGATCGGCGGCCGCTACCCGCTGTCGGCCGTCCGCGACGCCCACCAGGACCTGCGGGCCCGCCGCACCACCGGCAAGCTCGTCCTCGACCCCGCCCGCTGAGCGCGTCGGCCCGGCGCCGCCGCGCGGTGCCGGGCCGACGTCGCTACACCAGGCGGTTGGTCCAGAACAGGCTGAGGAGGGCGCCGAGCAGCACCGCGGCGACGCCGGCCCGCACGAACCAGGGGCTGATGTCCTTCGGCTCGGTGGTGTAGCCGATCTGGCTGCCCAGGTCGGCGTACACCTTCTCCAGCTCGGCGGCGCTCGCGGCCTCGCTGTAGCTGCCGCCGGTCTCGTCGGCGATCTCCTCCAGCGCCGCGCGGTCGACCGGCACCGGGACCTGCTCGCCGTCGATGTCCAGCACCCCGTAGTCGGTGCCGAAGGCGATCGTGGACACCGGCACGCCGGCGGCGCGAGCGGCGTCGATGGCCTGGGTCTCGTCGCGGCCGACGGTGTTGGTGCCGTCGGAGAGCAGCACGATCCGGGCCGGCGGCGGCTCCTGGCCGCGGCTCTCCAGCGCAGCCTGGAAGTTCTCGATCGCGCTCAGCGAGGTGAACACCGCCTCGCCGATCGCGGTCGCCTCCGCGAGGTCGAGGTTCTCGATCGCGATCGCGACCTGCGCGCGGTCCGTGGTCGGCGGGACCACGGTGGTGGCGGTGCCGGCGAAGGTGACCAGGCCGAGGTTGATCCGCTCCGGCAGGACGTCGACGAACTCGGTCGCCGCCCGCTGCATCGCCTGGAACCGGGTCGGCTCGACGTCGCGGGCCTCCATCGACAGCGACACGTCGACCGCCATCACCACGGTCGCCCGCTCCCGCGGGACGCGCACCTCGGTGCTCGGGACGGCCAGCGACACGACCAGGGTGGCCAGGCCCAGGGCGACAAGGCCGAAGGCCAGGTGCCGCTTCCAGCCGGGCCGCCGGGGCACGAGCGAGCCGAGCAGCGACACGTTGGTGAACCGGGCGGCGTACGCCTTGCGGCGCAGTTGCAGCACCACGTAGACCGCGACGAGCGCGGCGACCACGAGCAGGCCCAGCAGCCACCACGGGGACTGGAACGTCATCGGGAGGCTCCTCCGTTGCCGGCACGCCGGCGTTCGGCGACGAAGCGGACGACGTCCATGAGCCAGTCACGGTCGGTCCGCAGTTGCAGGTGACCCGCGCCCGCCCGGCGCAGGGCGGCGGCGACCCCGGCCCGCTGGGCCGCGGCTCCTTCGGCGTAGCGGGCGCGGAACTCGGCGTTGCCGGTCGGCACCTCGAGGGTCTGTCCGGTCTCGGGGTCCACCACGGTCAGCAGCCCGACGTCGGGCAGCTCGAGCTCGCGGGGATCGACCACCTCGACGGCCAGCAGGTCGTGCCGCGTGCCCAGCCCGCGCAGCGGGCGCTCCCACTCGCTGTCCCCCAGGAAGTCGGAGATCACGACGACCAAACCCCGCCGGCGCAACGGCCGGCGCAGCGTCTCCAGCGCCGCGGCGAGGTCGCCCCGGCGGCCGCTGGCCGCCCGTGGCGTCGCCACGACCGATCGCAGCAGCCGCTCGGCGGCCAGCCGCCCGGGCAGCGCCGGGTAGCGGTCGACCCGCTCGCCGGTGGTCACGACGGCGCCGAGCCGGTTGCCGCCGTGCACGGTCAGGTGGCCCACCGCGGCCAGGCCGGCGATCGCGAGGTCGCGCTTCTGGCAGTTGGCCGTGCCGAAGTCGAGGCTCGCGGAGAGGTCGACGACGGCCCAGGTCTCCAGCTCGCGGTCGGCGATGGTCTCCCGCACGTGCGGCACCTGGGTGCGGGCGGTCACCGGCCAGTCCATCCGGCGCACGTCGTCGCCGGGGTGGTAGGTGCGGGAGTCCCCGGCCTCGCTGCCCGAGCCGGGCACCAGGCCCAGGTGGTCGCCCTGCAGCAGCCCGTCGAGACGGCGGCGGACGGTCAGCTCCAGCCGGCGCAGCAGGACGTCGGTGGGGCCGTCGGTGAACCGCGGCGGCGCACCGTCGGTCCCCCCGGTCCCCGTGCCCGATCCGGGGGTCGCCGGGTGCAGGAGCAGGCCGGGGTGCTCCGGTGCGTCCGGCAGCGACTGCTCGCGCCGACGACGGCGGATCACGTCTGCTGCGACCCGGGCGCGGTGCCGTTGGAGTGGCCCTGTCCCCCGGCCGCCGAGGCGCCGTTCCCGCCGGGGCCCTGCGGGGCGTGACCGTAGGGGCCGGGGCCACCCGGTCCCTGCGGGCCGCCCTGACCCCACTGCCCGCCGTTGGGCACGCCCTGCGGCGGGCCGTAGAAGGGGCCGGAGGGCACCGAGGGCCCACCGGGGACGCCCGGCCCGCCACCGGCCGCCCCCTGGCGGGACGCGACCTGCGGCAGCGGCACCGTCTGCACGATCCGCTTGACGATGTGGTCGGCGGGCACCCCGTCGGCCAGCGCGTCGTAGGAGAGCACCAGGCGGTGGCGGAGCACGTCGCCGGTGACGTCGAGGACGTCCTGGGGCAGCACGTAGTCCCGGCCGCGCACCAGCGCCAGCGCGCGGCTGGCGGCGATGAGCCCCAGCGAGGCGCGCGGGCTCGCGCCGTAGGACACCCAGCCCGCGACGTCGTCCATGCCGTGCTCCCGCGGCGAGCGGGTGGCCACCACCAGCCGGACGACGTAGTCGACCAGCGCGTGGTGCACGAAGACGTGGGACGCGGTGCCCTGCAGCCGGCGCAGCTCGTCGGGCCCCAGCACCGTCTCGGCCACCGGGCGCTCGGTGCCCATCCGGTAGATGATCTCGCGCTCCTCCTCGGCGCTGGGGTAGTCGACGAGGACCTTCATGAGGAAGCGGTCGCGCTGGGCCTCCGGGAGCGGGTAGACGCCCTCGGACTCGATGGGGTTCTGCGTGGCCAGCACGAGGAACGGGTCGGGCAGCCGGTGGGTGACCCCGCCGATGGACACCTGGCGCTCGGCCATGACCTCCAGCAGCGCCGACTGCACCTTCGCCGGCGCGCGGTTGATCTCGTCGGTGAGCACGAAGTTGGCGAACACCGGGCCCAGCTCGGTGTCGAAGGCGTCCTGCCCGGACTTGTAGATGCGGGTGCCGAGGATGTCGGCCGGCACCAGGTCGGGGGTGAACTGCAGGCGGGCGAACGTGCCGCCCACGACGGTGGCCAGCGTCTCCACCGCGAGGGTCTTCGCCACGCCGGGCACGCCCTCGAGGAGCACGTGGCCGCGGGCCAGCAGGGCGACGAGCATCCGCTCGACCAGCCGGTCCTGGCCGACGATGACGCGCTTGATCTCGAACATGACCCGTTCCAGCCGGGCGGCGTCGACCGAGGGCGGCACCGGCGCCTGCGGGTGGGCGGGCACGCTCTCGATCGGAGTGCTGGCAGCGCTGGACACGTGGCTCCCTGGTCGTGCCGGGCCGCGACCGCCCCGGCACGGGCAGGCCGTCGACGGGGCGGTGTCGTCCCGGCCCCCCGCCCAGTGTCCTACACGATCGCGGTGCGGGTCCTGCACGACCGCGGTGTGGCCACCCGCCCTCGACGGGGAGTCCGCGGACGAGCCGCGCAGGGCGGGTCCAGGGGCGTGCGAACCCCTGCCCGGCCACCGCTCCGACTGCTAGCCTGGCCCTGCGTCGGGCAGCTCCCCCCGTGGCTGCCCGACGCCTGTTCGTTCAGGCGCTGGGGCGCACCGCGCCGACGTAGCCGCGCCACCACATGGCCGAGACCTTCACGACGTCTCCGCTCTGCGGCGCCTGCAGCACGCGTCCGCCACCGAGGTACAGCGCGACGTGGGTGATCGAGTTCGGGTCGGCCGGGTTCGTCCCCCAGAACACCAGGTCGCCGCGGCGGAGATCGTCGCCGGCGACCTTCGGCAGCGACGCGTACTGCGCCCGGCTGTTGCGCGGGATCGAGATGCCGGCGCGGGCGTAGGCGTACTGCGTCAGCCCGCTGCAGTCGAAGCCGATGATGCCCTCGTCGGGGTCCTGACCGGGGCCGGGCCCGCGGCGCCCACCACCGCCCCAGGCGTAGGGCGTGCCGAGATAGGCCATGCCGGCGTCGATCGCCTGCTCGGCGGCCGACGCGTCGCCGGTCCCGGTCGCCGGGGGCGGGGTGGCCGGCCGGTCCTGCACCGGCGGCGGGCTCGGGACCGGAGCCGGCGCGCGGACTGGAGCCGGGGCGGGCTCGCGGACCGGAGCCGGCGCGGGCTCGCGGACCGGAGCCGGCGCGACGGCCGCGGCGCGCTCGGCGGCGGCGCGCGCCCCGACCAGCGCCTCGAGCTCCTCGCGGGCCCGCCCGAGCTCCTGCTGCAGCTGCTCCTGCTCGGCGGCCACCGTGGCCGCCTCCGCCCGCGCGGTGATCTCCGCCGAACGGGCGATCTCCAGCGTGGTCGCGGCCTCGGCCTGCAGCGTGTCGGCCTCCACCAGGGCGGTGCGGGCGACGACGTCGGCGCGGTCGGCGACCACCTTGAGCTCCCTGACCCTGACCAGCACGTCGGTCCGGTGGCTGCCCGCCGCCTCCAGCAGCGCGGCGCGCTCGATGAGCTGCCCGGGGTCGCCGGCCGTCACCAACGCGGCCGCGCCCGCGTAGGTGCTGCCGTCCATGTAGCTGCTGCGGGCGAAGCCGGCCACGTCGGCGCGGGCCCCGCCCAGCTCGGTGGCGGCCTGCGCCGCCGCGGCCGTGGCGGTGGCCGCGCGCTCCTGCGCGGCCTCGAGGGCCTCCTGCGTCGCCTGGTACCGGTCGAGCGCGAGGGCAGAGGTGGCGCGCGCGGCGTCCACCGACTCCTGGGCCGCGGTGAGCCGCCCGCTCAGGTCGCCGATCCGCCCCTCGATGGCGCGGGCCTGCTGCTCGGCGGCGGCGACCTGGCCGTCACCGGGACGCCGGGGCGCCGCGTCCGCCACGCCCGGGGTCAGCCCGAGGACGACCAGGCCGGCGAGCGCCGTCCCGACCACCCGCAGCGCCGTGCGGACCTGCGCGCGTCGCGCCGTGGCGCCCCGGATACCGCTGTCCACGTTGTCCGACCTCTTCCAGCACATAGACGACCGGCGCCGGAGGGCGCCACCGTGCTGGTGTTCGGTGCGGACGAGGACGTCGTTGAGCGCGTCTCACCCCGAAGGGTGGGACGACACGAGCGGGTGAGAAATCCTCCTGCGGGCAGGGTCCGTCGGCCGCGGCCCGGCCCGCGCTCCCTAGTTGACCTGGCGGTCAGAGCCGGCCCAGAAGTCCTCGCGCAGCTTGAACTTCTGGATCTTCCCGGTCGCGGTACGGGCGAGCTGGTCGCGGAACTCCACCTTCTTGGGCGCCTTGTAGCCGGCGAGCCGGGCCTTGCAGTGGGCGATGATGTCGCCCTCCGTGGCTTGCTCCCCCTCGGCCAGGACGACGACCGCCGTGACCATCTCCCCCCACTTCTCGTCGGGGATGCCGATGACCGCGACCTCGGCGACGGCCGGGTGGCTGAAGACGACGTCCTCGACCTCGATGGACGACACGTTCTCGCCGCCGGTGATGATCACGTCCTTCTTGCGGTCGGAGATCGTCAGGTAGCCGTTCTCGTCGATGCTGCCGCCGTCGCCCGTGTGGAACCAGCCGCCCTCGAGCGCCTCCGCGGAGGCGTCGGGGTTGTCCCAGTAGCCGGCGAGCACGGTGTTGCTGCGCGCCAGCACCTCGCCGTTGTCGCTCACCGCCATCCGCGTGCCGATAGACGGCACGCCGGCGCGGGACAGCCGCTTCGCGCGCTCCTCGGCGTCCAGGTCGTCGTACTCGGCGCGCGGCCGGTTGATCGTGAGCAGCGGCGCGGTCTCGGTGAGGCCGTAGATCTGGTTGAACTCCCACCCGAGCTCGGCCTCGACCCGGGCGATCGTCCGCGACGGCGGCGGCGCACCGGCGACGATGATCCGCACCCGGTCGCGTCCCGGGATCTCGCCGTCCCAGTCGGCGGCGGCGTCCAGGACGGCGTTCCAGACGGCGGGCGCCCCGGCCATGATCGTCACGCCGTGCCGGTCGACCCGGCGCAGGATCTCCGCGCCGTCGATCTTGCGGATCACCACCTGGCGGGCGCCGACCCCGGCCATGGCGTAGGGCAGGCCCCAGCCGTTGCAGTGGAACATCGGCAGGGTGTGCATGTAGACGTCGCGGTCGCTGACCTGCATGTGCATGCCGAACGTGACCGCGTTGACCCAGATGTTGCGGTGGGTCATCTGCACGCCCTTGGGGCGGGCCGTCGTGCCGCTGGTGTAGTTGATCGTCGCCGTCGCGTCCTCGTCCGGCTCCGACCACGGCCGCGGCTCGGTGTCGTACCGCAGCAGCTGCTCGTACTCCTCGCCCGTGCCGAACCGGTGCTCGGCCCGCACGCCCTTGAGCGCGGCCTCCAGCTCCGGGTCGACCAGCAGCACCCGGGCCCCGGAGTGACCGACGATGTACTCGACCTCCTCGGGCTGCAGCCGGAAGTTGATCGGCACGGCGACGCGCCCCGACGACGGCACCGCGAGCAGCAGCTCGAGCAGCCGGGCGGCGTTGTGGCTGACGATCGCCACCCGCTCGCCCTCGCCGATGCCCAGTTCGTCGAGCCCGGCCTGCAGGGCGCGGCCGCGGCGGGCCACCTCGCGGTAGGTGACCTCGCCCAGCGACGGCGCCGGCTGGGCCGGCTCGTCGACGATGCCGACGCGGTCGCCGTAGACCAGCTCGGCGCGGTCGAGGAAGTCACGACTGGTGAGGGGCACGCGCATGCCGGCTCCCGAGGTGCAGGGCCGGAACGGGCCGGCCGGTCCAGTGGTCCACGTCACGCTATCGGTCCGTAGGGTCCGCCGACGAGCCGGCCGGGGACGGATCAGGCCGGGTCGCGGGAACAGCCCGAGGGGCCTGCAGCGGCGGCTCGACCCGGCAGGCGTGTTGCGCCACGGCCACGTGATCGCCCGACCCGGCCCGCCGGGATCAGGTGACCTGATCATGGAGCCTCCTCCCTCGGCGCGGACGGTGAGGGAGGACGCTCCACGGTGAGGGAGGACGCCGTCAGCCGGCCCCGACCAGCCTCGGCAGCGCGGTGCCGATCGGCTCGCGGACGACGAGATCGGCGACGTCGTCGTAGGGCGTCGGCTCGGCGTTGACCACGACGACCCGTGCACCCGAGGCCGCCGCGAGGTCGACCAGCCCCGCCGCCGGGTGCACCTGCAGCGACGTCCCGACCGCGAGCAGCACGTCGCAGTCGCGCGCGGCCGCGGCCGCCGCGTCGATCACGTCGGGGTCCAGCATCTGCCCGAAGCTGATCGTCGCCGACTTGAGGATGCCGCCGCAGACCGAGCAGGCCGGATCGGGCTCGCCGGCGTCCACCCGGGCCAGCGCGTCGGCCATGCTGGTCCGGTCGCGGCAGGACAGGCACTCGACCTCGTGGACGGTGCCGTGCACCTCGATGACCAGGCCGGGCGACGAGCCGGCGGCCTGGTGCAGCCCGTCGACGTTCTGGGTGACCAGCGCGCGCAGCCGGCCCTGCTGCTCGAGGTCGACGAGGGCGGCGTGGCCGGGGTTGGGCCGCACGTCGTGCGCACCCATGTCACGGCGCATCAGCCAGGCCCGGCGCCGGATGTCGGGGTCGCGCACGTAGTACGACAGCGTCACCAGCTTCTCCGCGTCCGGATCGCGCGTCCAGACACCGTTCGGCCCCCGGTAGTCGGGGATGCCGCTGTCGGTGGAGATGCCCGCGCCGGTGAGCACGGTGATGCGGGAGGCTGCGGTCAGCCACTCGGGCAGGGGGTCGGGGACGGCGCCGGTCACACCCGCCACGGTAGGGACAGCGCGGCCCGGCGGCCGCCGGAGCGCACCAGCCGCTCCGCCGGCGGCAGGAGCAGGACGACGCCGCAGGCGTAGGCGACGCCGAGCAGCGTGTCGACGACGTAGTGCTCCCCCGACCAGACCAGCACCAGCGGCATCAGCGCCGCGTAGGCCACCAGGGCCGCCCGCTGCCACGGCCGCCGGGCCAGCGGCAGGAGCACGATGCACATGAGGACGGCGAAGGCGGTGTGCAGCGACGGCACCGCCGCCACGAGGTTGACCTGGCCCTGGCTGGTGTCGAGCAGGACGCCGGCACGGGGCAGCCCGAGCACGGCCCACCCGGCGCTGCTGATCCGGTCGACCGGCTCGATCACGCCCTCCTTGGCGGCCAGCCACGGGGGCGCGGCCGGGTACAGCACGTAGGTCACCAGGCCGGCGACCGAGAGCGCGACGACCAGGCGGGCGCAGCGCGCCCAGCGCCGCCGGTCGCGCAGCCACAGCACCGCCAGGACGACCGGAGTCAGCACGAAGTGGCTGCTGTAGACCAGCGTCGCGAACGCCTTCCACCAGTCGGCCTGCAGCTGGTCCTGCAGCCAGACGGTGGGCAGCACCCCGCCGGTGAGCCACCGGTCGGCGGCCGCGAGCTCGGCCACGTGCACGGGCATGCCCAGACCGTCGGCCAGCCCCCGGGTGGCGTCGTAGGCCAGGAGGACGGCGACCAGCGGCAGCCAGTCCACGAGGAGCCCGCCGAGCCGGCCGCGCCCCTGGGTGGCCGCGTGGATCCCGAGCCCGGCCAGCACCCAGCCCAGCAGCACCACCCGGTCGGTGGGCAGGCCGCGGACGACGCAGGTGAGGACGAACGCCAGGAGCAGCCCGCCCCAGAGCGCGGCGATCAAGAACCGGGCCGGCGCCCTCCGGCCCGCCGGCAGCCCGGGGCCGGGTGGCGCCGGGGCCAGGGCGGATACCGGTGAGTCGACCGCGGTCATGGCGCGGCACCGTAACCGCGCGGTCACGATGACAGCCCGCCCCTGTCGCGGCACGCCGGTGGCGCCGGACGGGAGTGACGGGTGGGCCGTCCCGGGCAGGAGGGACGGCACGGGCGCCCGGATGTTTCCCCTCGGGTGACAGAGGTCACCGGGTGAGGGAAGGGTCGCCTGACTCGGTGCTCCCACGCGCGGGCTGGGATGATCGGGGGTGGTCAACGAAGCGTGATGAACCACGAGGGGTAGGCGCAGAGCAGTGGCAGCCAGCAAGGACACCTTCGGAGCACGGGCGACGCTCTCCGTCGACGGCACCGACTACGACATCTACCGGCTCGACGCGGTGGAGGGCTCCGAGAAGCTGCCCTTCAGCCTCAAGGTCCTCCTCGAGAACCTGCTGCGCACCGAGGACGGCGCGGACATCACCGCCGACCACATCCGGGCGATCGCCGACTGGGACCCGTCGGCCGAGCCCGACCAGGAGATCCAGTTCACCCCGGCGCGCGTGGTCATGCAGGACTTCACCGGGGTCCCCTGCATCGTCGACCTCGCCACCATGCGCGAGGCCATGGCCGACCTCGGCGGCGACCCGAACAAGATCAACCCGCTCGCCCCGGCCGAGCTGGTCATCGACCACTCCGTGATCGCCGACGTCTTCGGCACGCCGGAGAGCTTCGAGCGCAACGTCGAGATCGAGTACGAGCGCAACGGCGAGCGCTACCAGTTCCTCCGCTGGGGCCAGGGCGCGTTCGACGACTTCAAGGTCGTCCCCCCGGGCACCGGCATCGTCCACCAGGTCAACATCGAGCACCTGGCGCGCGTGGTCTTCCCTCGCGCTGAGGAGACTGCGGGCGGCACACGAGTAGTGGCCTACCCCGACACCTGCGTCGGCACCGACAGCCACACCACGATGGTCAACGGCCTCGGCGTGCTGGGCTGGGGCGTCGGCGGCATCGAGGCCGAGGCCGCGATGCTCGGCCAGCCGGTCTCGATGCTCATCCCCCGCGTGGTCGGCTTCAAGCTGACCGGCCAGCTGCCCGACGGCGCCACGGCGACCGACCTGGTGCTGACCATCACCGAGATGCTCCGCGAGCACGGTGTGGTCGGGAAGTTCGTCGAGTTCTACGGCGCGGGCGTCTCCGCCGTCCCGCTGGCCAACCGGGCCACGATCGGCAACATGAGCCCTGAGTTCGGCTCCACCGCGGCGATGTTCCCGATCGACGAGGAGACCATCACCTACCTGAAGCTCACCGGCCGCAGCGAGGAGCAGGTCAAGCTGGTCGAGGCCTACGCCAAGGAGCAGGGCCTCTGGCACGACCCGTCGCGCGAGCCGGCCTTCTCCGAGTACCTCGAGCTGGACCTCGCCACCGTCGTCCCGTCGATCGCCGGGCCCAAGCGCCCGCAGGACCGCGTGGCGATCACCGAGGCCAAGCCGGCGTTCCGCACGTCGCTGGCGAACTACGTGGCCGACGACGAGACCGGCGGCGAGGACCGCAAGCCCGGGGTCCCCGGCCAGGAGCAGCCCTACGGCGTCGAGTCCGCGGCCGACGAGGCCTCGGCCGAGTCCTTCCCCGCGTCCGACCCGGTGAGCCCGTTCGCCCACGGCAACGGGGAGGCCGGCAAGCCGAACCACCAGACCGTCCCGGACCGGGTGCCCGACCGCCCCTCGAAGCCGACCCGGGTGGTCATGGAGGACGGCACGGAGACCCACGTCGACCACGGCCACGTCGTGATCGCCGCGATCACCTCCTGCACCAACACCTCCAACCCGCAGGTGATGATCGGCGCCGCGCTCCTGGCGAAGAACGCCGTGGAGCGCGGGCTGACCAGCAAGCCGTGGGTCAAGACGACGCTGGCCCCCGGGTCGAAGGTCGTCATGGACTACTACGAGAAGGCGGAGCTGACCCCGTACCTGGAGAAGCTCGGCTTCTACCTGGTCGGCTACGGCTGCACCACCTGCATCGGCAACTCCGGCCCGCTGCCCGAGCCGGTGTCGGCCGCGGTCAACGAGGCCGACCTCGCCGTCGTCTCGGTGCTCTCGGGCAACCGGAACTTCGAGGGCCGGATCAACCCCGACGTCAAGATGAACTACCTGGCGTCGCCGCCGCTGGTCATCGCCTACGCGCTGGCCGGCTCCATGGACGTCGACCTGAACAACGACCCCCTGGGCACCGACGCCGACGGCAACGACGTCTTCCTCCGCGACATCTGGCCCTCGCCGCAGGAGGTCCAGCGGGTCATCGACCACGCGGTGTCCGCCGAGCAGTTCGGCGACAGCTACCAGGACGTCTTCGCCGGCACCGAGCAGTGGCAGAACCTGCCCACCCCCGAGGGCGACACCTTCGACTGGGCCGAGGAGAGCACCTACGTCCGGCGTCCTCCGTACTTCGACGGCATGCCGGCCGAGCCGGCCCCGGTCGAGGACATCGCCGGCGCGCGCACCCTCGCGGTGCTCGGTGACTCGGTGACCACCGACCACATCTCGCCGGCCGGTTCCATCAAGGCCGACAGCCCCGCCGGGAAGTACCTGCGCGAGCACGGTGTGGACCGTCGCGACTTCAACTCCTACGGCTCCCGGCGCGGGAACCACGAGGTGATGATCCGCGGCACGTTCGCCAACATCCGGCTGCGCAACCAGCTGGTGCCCGGCACCGAGGGTGGCGTCACCAAGAACCACCTGACCGGCGAGACGACGACGATCTACGACGCCTCGCGCGCCTACATCGACGCCGGCATCCCGCTGGTCGTGCTGGCCGGCAAGGAGTACGGCTCGGGCTCGTCGCGCGACTGGGCCGCCAAGGGCACCGCGCTGCTGGGCGTCAAGGCGGTCATCGCCGAGAGCTACGAGCGGATCCACCGCTCCAACCTCATCGGGATGGGCGTGCTGCCGCTGCAGTTCCCCGAGGGCCAGAACCGCGACTCGCTCGGCCTGACCGGCGACGAGGAGTTCACCATCACCGGGATCACCGCGCTCAACGACGGCGAGATCCCGCGCACGGTGAAGGTGAAGGCCGGCGACGTGGAGTTCGACGCCCGCGTCCGGATCGACACCCCCGGCGAGGCGAACTACTACCGCAACGGCGGGATCATGCAGTACGTCCTGCGGTCGCTGCGCGGCTCGGCCGCCTGACCGACGGACGTCTGAGAACCCGCTGATGGACCTGGGCCTGGGTGGTCGTGGATTCCTGCTCACCGGCGCGAGCCGGGGGCTGGGGTTCGCGACCGCCCGGGCCCTCGTCGACGACGGGGCCCGGGTGCTGGTCAGCTCCCGCTCCGACGACGGCGTCCGCTCGGCCGTCGAGTCGCTCGGCGGCGAGCCGGCCGCGGTCGGGCTGGCCGCCGACCTGGCCGACCCCGAGGCCGCCGAGCGGCTGGTGGACGACGCCCGCGCCCGGCTCGGCCGCATCGACGGCGCGCTGATCTCGGTGGGCGGGCCGACGCCCGGCACCGTGCTCAGCACCCCCGAGGACGCCTGGCGCAGCGCCGTCGACAGCGTCCTCCTCGGGCCACTGCGCCTGGTCAAGGCGCTGGTCCCCCACCTCGGCGAGGGCGCCGCGATCGCGTTCGTGCTCTCGATCTCCGTGCGCCAGCCGATCGGGCACCTGGCGATCTCCAACGGGCTGCGCCCCGGCCTGGCGATGACGGCGAAGGCGCTGGCCGACGAACTCGGGCCCAAGGGGATCCGCGTCCTCGGGCTGCTGCCCGGCACCATCGCCACCGACCGGATCGCCGAGATCGAGACCGCCTCGGGGGACGCGGCCGCCATGCGCGCCCGGACGGAGGCATCGATCCCCCTGCGCCGGGTCGGCCGGCCCGAGGAGTTCGGCCGGGTCGCGGCGTTCGCCCTCTCCCCCGCCGCCTCCTACCTGACCGGGACGATGATCGCCGTCGACGGCGGCGTCACCCGGGCGCTGTGAGACCGATGACCGCACCGGTGCTGGTCGCCTGCGCGCACGGCACCCGCAACCCCACCGGCCGTCGGCTGATCGCCGAGCTGGCCCTGGCCGCCCGCGCCCAGCGCCCCGGCCTCGTCACGACCGCGGCGTTCGTCGACGTCCAGCCGCCCACCGTCGTCGACGTCGTGGCCGGGCTGTCGGCCGAGGGCCGGCCGGCCGTCGTCGTCCCGCTGCTGCTGTCGGGCGGCTACCACGTGCACGTGGACATCGCCGGCGCCGTGGCCGACGCCGAGGCCGCCGTCGCCGCCCGCCCGCTCGGCCCCGATCCCCGGCTGGTGGCGGTCCTGCACGACCGGCTCCTGGCTGCCGGCGCCGACCCGCGCGACCCGCTCACCGCGGTGGTCCTGGCCGCCGCCGGTTCCAGCGACCCCCGGTCGGTGGCCGACGTCGAGAACACCGCCGACCTGCTGCAGCGCGACTGGGCCGGCCCGGTGACGACCGGGTACGGCTCGGCCGCGCAGCCACCGGTCCCCGACGCGGTGGCCGCCGCCCGGAAGGCCGGGGCGGAGCAGGTGGTCATCGCCTCCTACCTGCTCGCGCCGGGCCACTTCCACGACAAGCTGGCCGGGGCCGGCGCGGACGCGATCACGGCGCCCCTCCTGCCCGACGACCGCATCGCCGCCGTGCTCCTCGACCGCTACGACGCGGCGCTCCCGGACGGGCCCGGCCGGCCGATAGCCTGACGCCGGTGACGTCGCTGATCATTCTCGCCCTGTACCTGGTCGTCGTCGGCCTGTTCCTCCTGGCGATCTACGTGGTGGTGAACCGTGCGGTGCTGCACGCCCTCCGCACCCACCACGCCGAGCTGCGCACCGCCGCGACGCCGGGCGACCGATCCCGCCCGGGCGGCTGAGACCGCGCACCCGGGCTGCCGCCGAGGGATCCGGGACGAACCCCGCTCCGCGGGGGGAACGGCCACCTGTGCCCTCCGAGGCTCAGAAGTTGCCGCGCCGTTCCTGCTCGCGCTCGATCGCCTCGAAGAGCGCCTTGAAGTTGCCCTTCCCGAAGCCCAGCGAGCCGTGCCGCTCGATCAGCTCGAAGAACACGGTGGGCCGGTCGCCGGTGGGCCGGGTGAAGATCTGCAGCAGGTAGCCGTCCTCGTCCCGGTCGACCAGCACCCCACGCCGCTGGAGCTCCTCGATCGGTGCCCGGACCGCGCCGATGCGCGCCCGCAGCTCGGGGTCCTCGTAGTAGGACGCCGGGGTGGGGAGGAACTCGACGCCCTCCTCCCGCATCGCGTCCACCGTGGCCAGGATGTCGTTGGTCGCCAGGGCCACGTGCTGCGCACCCGGCCCGCCGTAGAACTCGAGGTACTCGTCGATCTGCGACTTCTTCTTCGCCGGCGCGGGCTCGTTGAGCGGGAACTTGACGCGATGGTTCCCGTTGGCGACGACCTTGCTCATCAGCGCCGAGTAGTCGGTGGCGATGTCGTCTCCGATGAACTCGGCCATGTTGGTGAAGCCCATGACCCGGTTGTAGAAGTCCACCCACCGGTCCATCTCGCCGAGGGCCACGTTGCCCACCACGTGGTCCACCGCCTGGAAGAGCCGCTTCGGGCTGCCCGGCCGCTTCGCGTAGGACGACGTTCGGGTGACGTAGCCGGGCAGGTAGGGCCCCGAATAGCGTGACCGGTCGACCAGCGTGTGGCGCGTGTCCCCGTAGGCGGCGATCGAGGCGACCCGCACCGTGCCGTGCTCGTCGGTCAGGTCGCGCGGCTGCTCGAGCACGGTGGCGCCCTGCGCCGCGGCGTGCGTGACGCACCGGTCGACGTCGGGGACGGCGAGCGCGATGTCGACGATGCCGTCGCCGTGCCGGCGGTGGTGGTCGGCCAGCGGGCTCGCCGGGTCGTACGCCCCCTTGACCACGAACCGGGCAGCGCCGGACCGGAGCACGTAGGAGTGGTGGTCGCGGTTGCCGGTCTCGGGGCCGGAGTAGGCCACGAGCTCCATCCCGAAGGCGGACTGGAAGAAGTGCGCGGTCTGGACGGCGTTGCCCACCACCCACACCAGCGAGTCCCAGCCGGTGACGGGGAAGGGGTCGGCCGAGGGGTCGTGCGCCACCAGACCGACCAGCTGCTCGAGCTGGCGCAGGTCCAGTCCGGCCAGTCGCTCCTCGTCGTTCAGCGCCTGTTCGAGCGTCATCGTGCCTCCTTCGTCGCGCGGCGGTCGGGGTGTCCCTCCCCACGGGACACCCTGGTCACGGGGCTGCGCAAGCTCCCTGCCACGGTCCGGCGAGCCTGCACATCCGGGCTAGCGCGACCCGGGCCCGGCTGGGCAGACTGCACAGATCGCGTCCGCACCGACCGGAGGCCCGATGCCCGCGCACGTCCTCGACACCCTCGACGTCGCCCTGCTCGAGGCCCTGCGCGACCACCCGCGGGTGGGGCTGCAGGAGATCGCGCGGATCGTGGGCGTCGCCCGCGCCACGGCCACGGCGCGGCTGCAGCGGCTCGAACGCGCCGGCGTCGTCACCGGCTTCGGTCCGGACGTCGACGTGACGGCGGCGGGCTTCGGCGTCCAGGCCTTCGTCACCCTGGAGATCGCCCAGGGCGCGCTGGAGGAGGTGCACCGGGAGCTGGCCGCGCTCCCGGGCATCCTCGAGGCGCACGCCACGACGGGCAGCGGCGACGTGCTGTGCCGGGTCGCGGCGTCGTCGCACGAGGCCCTGCAACAGGTGCTCGTGCAGCTCAACCACTCGCCGTCCGTGGTGCGCTCGACGAGCGTGGTGGCGCTGTCCTGCGTCGTCCCCTGGCGGACGCTGCCGCTGCTGCGGTCGGAGGCGGCCCCCGGCTCGGGTCGGTCACCCAGCTACCGCTGAGCGCCGGCACCGCCCCCTGCGGACGGGCGCCGATCCACCGTCCCGGCCCGCGGCTGACCTACTGTGGAGGCGATGGAGCGCGAGCCGACCACCGACGGGGCACCGACCCCCGCGCCGGAGGTCCCGCCCGCGGGAACCGAGGAGACAGGGCCCGCCGCAGCCTCCACCACGGCGGCCGCCGAGGGCCGGGAGAACGGCCCGGAACCGGCCAGGCCGGAACTCTCGACCTCCGGTAGAGGTTCAGCACGGCGACGGACCTGGAGCCGACCTGTGGCCGCCCTCGCCACTGCTGCGCTGACCATCGCGCTCGGCTTCGGGCTCACCGTGCAGATCCGCAGCACCACCGAGCCCGAGGGGCAACCGGATCAGCGCGAGGAGGACCTGGTCCTCATCCTCGACAGCCTCAACGCCCGCGAGGAGACGCTGCGCCGGCAGATCGCCGAGACCCGGCAGACGATCGAGGACCTCAGCAGCGGGCAGGAGCAGTCGGGCGGCGCGCTCGACGAGGCCGAGTCCCGGGCCGAGGCGATCGGCGTCCTCGCCGGCACCCTTCCCGCCCGGGGGCCGGGTCTCCGGATGACCGTCCAGGATCCCGACGGCGCCGTCCCGGCCTCGGTCGTGCTGGGTGCCATCCAGGAACTGCGCGGCGCCGGCGCCGAGGCGATCCAGGTCGACGACGTGCGGATCGTGGTGTCCAGCGCGGTGACCGGGACCCCGGGCGAGCTGCGCATCGACGGACAGCCGATCAGCGCCCCCTACGAGTTCCGCGTGATCGGCCCGCCCCGGGAACTCGACGTGGCGCTGAAGGTCTCCGGCGGGGTCGTCGCCGACGTCGGCCGCGTGGGCGGCAAGGCACGGGTCGAGCAGGCCGACGACGTCACGGTGGACGCGACGGTCGACTGACCCGCTCCGCTCACTGCGGGATGAGCAGCCCGCGCAGCTCCTCGGTGAGGGCCTCCCGGGCCGCGGGGTGCTGGTGCCAGGCGGCCGGGGTGACCTGGAACAGCGAGATCCGCCACCGGCCACGGCCTTCGTCGACGGCGACGAGCGTGTGGACGGCGTTGAGCTCCGGATCCAGGTCGTTGCCACCGGCCGGGATCATCCCGGCGTGCGCGGTCAGCATGGCGACGCCTGCCGCGACCGGGCGGACCGAGCGGACCACCGCGACATAGGCCGGCGTCGGGTGACTGCCGAACACCTGCCGCAGGTCGGCCGCGATCGACAGCCGCCCGCGGTGGTGGCTGCCGTCGAACCCGATGATGTCCCCGTCGTCGGTGAACCCCGCGGCCACCGCCGCGCCGCTGCGCCGGTTCCACCCGTCGATGAAGTCGGTGTACAGCGAGCGGATCTGGGCGTCCTGCGGGTGCGCTGCGGTCACGTCTCCTCCTCGCTGGCGTTCGCCGGTACGTCCGACGCCTGCTCTGTTCCTGCGTGACCGCGCCAGCCCGGTCACGTGCCCCGGGCTGTGGACGCCTGGGACAGGAGTGACGGTAGTGCTCCGGTGCCCCCGACCGTTCGACCCCCGCCGGTGCCACACGCCGTCTCCTCCGCGGGTTCCGGGCTCCTCCCGAGCGGCTGCCACGCGCCGTGCCCGGTCGTGCGCGGAGAGCCACGCCGAAGACTCGGCCGCCGGTCACCCGACGACGATCGAGCCGCGCTCCCCCTGGGCGAACTGGGTCCGGTACAGATCGGCGTACCGACCCTCGCGCGCCAGCAGCTCGTCGTGGGTGCCCGTCTCGACGATCCGCCCCTCGTCGACCACCAGGATCTGGTCGGCACGGCGGATCGTCGACAGCCGGTGGGCGATGACCAGCGACGTCCGGCCGGCGAGCGCGGTGTCGAGCGCGTGCTGCACCGCCGCCTCCGACTCGCTGTCCAGGTGGGCGGTCGCCTCGTCGAGGATCACGATCCCGGGGGCCTTGAGCAGGACCCGGGCGATGGCCAGCCGCTGCTTCTCCCCGCCGGAGAGCCGGTAGCCCCGGTCCCCCACCACGGTGTCCAGGCCCTCGGGCAGCGAGCGGATCAGGTCGGCGATGCGCGCCCCGGACAGCGCGTCCCACAGCTGCTCGTCGGTGGCCTCGGGCCGGGCGTAGCGCAGGTTGGCCCGGATGGTGTCGTGGAACAGGTGCGCGTCCTGGCTCACCACCCCGATGGCGTCGCGGAGCGAGTCGGAGGTGGCCCGCCGGACGTCGACCCCGCCCACCCGGACGGTGCCCTCGGTAGCGTCGTACAGGCGGGGCACCAGGTGGGCGATCGTCGACTTGCCCGCACCCGAGTGCCCGACGAGCGCCACCAGCTGCCCCGGGGCGACCCGGAAGGAGATGTCGTGGAGGACGGCCGTGGGGCCACCGTGCTGAGGGAGCGACACTTCTTCCAGTGACGGCAACGAGACGTCCGCGCCGGCCGGGTAGCTGAAGGACACCCGCTCGAACTGCACCGACCGGTCGTCGGCCGGCACCGGGACGGCGTCGGGCGCCTCCCGGATCATCGGCGGAAGGTCGAGCACCTCGAAGACGCGGTCGAAGCTCACCATCGCGCTCATGACGTCGACCCGCACGTTCGCCAGCGCGGTGAGCGGTCCGTACAGCCGGGACAGCAGCAGGGCCAGCGCGACGACGTCGCCCGCGGTCAGCGCGCCGGTGAAGGCCAGCCACCCGCCGAGGCCGTAGACCAGCGCGGTCGCCAGCGCCGCCACCAGGGTGAGGGCGGTGAAGAAGGTGCGCCCGTACATGGCCGACAGCACGCCGATGTCCCGCACGCGGGCGGCGCGGCCGCGGAAGGACTCGGCCTCGACGGCGGGCCGGCCGAACAGCTTGACCAGCAGGGCGCCGGCGACGTTGAACCGCTCGGTCATCGTCGCGTTCATCGACGCGTTGAGCGAGTACGACTCCCGGGTGATCTCCTGCAGCCGGCTGCCGATGCGGCGGGCGGGCAGCACGAACAACGGCACCAGCACCAGCGACAGCAGCGTGATCTGCCAGGACAGCGTGAGCATCACGCCGGCGGTCAGCACCAGGCCGATGACGTTGGAGACGACGCCGGAGAGCGTGGAGGTGAACGCCTGCTGGGCGCCGATGACGTCGTTGTTGAGCCGGCTGACCAGGGCCCCGGTCTGGGTGCGGGTGAAGAAGGCGACCGGCATGCGCTGCACGTGCTCGAACACCCGGCTGCGCAGGTCGTAGATGACGCCCTCGCCGATGCGGGCCGAGTACCACCGGGTGCCCAGCGAGATGCCGGCGTCGATCACCGCCAGCCCCGCGATGATCAGCGCGATGCGGATGATGCCCCCGGCGGTGCCCTCGAGCCCGGCGATCCGGTTGACGATGTTGCCGGCCAGCAGCGGGGTGATCACCCCGATCACGGAGGAGCCGACGACCAGGGCCAGGAAGAAGCCCAGTTCGCGCCGGTACGGCCGGGCGATCTCCAGGATCCGCCGGACGGTGCCCTTCGGCAGCTTCCGCGACGTCACCGACGGGTCCCGCTTGAACGACCGCATGGCCGCCATCGAGGTCATGGGGCTGCTCACGTCCACCGCCCCTCCTCGCCTCCGCCGGTCACGCCCCGGCTGCTCGTCCAACCGGGGCGTGACCGCGCTTGTTCCGCCGTCCGGCGGTCAGCGTCCGCCGGTGAGATCGTGCAGTCGCTGTACCTGGGCGGCGCGCTCGGCGGCGTCCTGGGTCGGGAAGTCGTTGCGCACGGCGGACCGGACCAGCGCCGCCGTCGCCCTGCTCGCCCCGACCGGGGGCGCCAGCAGGGCCGACGTGAGGTCGGCGACGGCGTCGTCCAGCTCCGCGGCGGGCACCACGGCGGTGGCCAGGCCGATCGCCTGCGCCTCGGCCGCGCCGACCGCACGTCCGGTCAGGCACATCTCCAGCGCCCGCGAGTAGCCGACCAGCTCCACGAGCGTGCTGGTCCCCGTCAGATCGGGCACGAGCCCGAGCGTGACCTCCGGCAGCCGGAGCTGGGCGTCGTCGGCCATCACCCGCATGTCGCAGGCCAGCGCGAGCTGCGCGCCGGCGCCGATGGCGTGGCCCTGCACCGCGGCCACCGAGACGACGCCCGGCGAGCGGAGCCAGCGGAACCCGGCCTGGTAGGCCCGGATCCGCTCCTGCGCCTGCTCGACCGGCAGCCGGACGAGCTCCCCGAGACCCCCACCGCTGGTCGACGCGGTGTCGAACATGCTGCGGTCGAGGCCGGCCGAGAAGGAGCGGCCCTCGCCGCGCAGGACAACGACACGGACGTCGTCGTCGAGCGCGGCGCCGACCTCGGCCAGCGCCGACCAGGTGGCCGGCGTCTGCGCGTTCAGCTGCTCGGGGCGGTCCAGGCTGACGGTGAGGACGGCGCCGTCGCGACGCGTCCGCACCCAGCCGGACTCGGACAAGGACGTGGTGGGGTCTGCAGTCACGCCCCTGCCTCGCTGACGCTCGTCGGGCGCGGACCGCGCGGCGCTGTGCCTACTGGTTCGTTCGCAAGCTCACTCACGTCTTCTTACTATTCCGGTTGGCCCCACCGCGACTGCGCAGCGAGGCCCCGGACTCCGACAGGAGCCGGTGCACGAACCCGTAGGACCGGTTCGTCGAGGTGGCCAGGGACCGGATGCTCTCGCCCTCGTCGTACCGCTTGCGCAGCTCGTCGGCGAGCGTGGACCGGTCCCCGCCGGTGATCCGCTTGCCCTTGCCGAGGTCCGCAGTGTTCGTGTCGGCCATGGCTCCCCTCCGTGTCGACCGCCGGCTGATCCGCACCGGCGCTCCCGGTGCCGCGCGGCGGCCTGTGCTGGGCTGTCGCCCTGGTGCCGCCGTCCCGTCGACCACGGCTCCCGTCAACCCATGATCACCCAACGCCCCGGGGTCGGCCACGTGAACTGTCGGCGATCTCGGCGCTCCCCCGGCGGGGAGCAGCAGCCCCGCGCCCCGTCCTGCTGTGGCTTCGCGTCCTGCCCCCACCTGGGGGCAGGAGCCGAGACGGAGCACCACCCGTCCCGGGCCGGTTTCGGACCCTGCCCCCACCTGGGGCAGGGTTCGAGGTGCCGCGGAACCTACTCGTCACCCGTCGCCCGGGAGGACCACCTCGCGACCGGCACCGTCCGGTCGATCACCGGCGATCAGGCCAGTTCGACCAGGTCGGCCAGGTCCTCGCTCCAGGCGTCCTCGGTGCCGTCGGGCAGCAGGATCACCTTGTCGGGGCTGAGCGCCCGAACGGCGCCCCCGTCGTGGGTGACCAGCACGATGGCGCCGGCGTACGTGCGCAGCGCCTCGAGCACCTGCTCCCGGCTCGCCGGGTCGAGGTTGTTGGTGGGCTCGTCGAGCAGCAGCACGTTGGCGCCGGAGACGACGAGCGTCGCCATCGCCAGCCGGGTCCGCTCACCACCGGACAGCGTGCCCGAGCGCTGGTCGACGGACTCACCGGAGAAGAGAAACGCGCCGAGGATCCGCCGCAGCTCGGTGTCGGTGCTGTCCGGCGCGGCCGACCGCATGTTCTCCAGCAGCGAGCGGTCCATGTCGATCGTCTCGTGCTCCTGGGCGTAGTAGCCGACCCGCAGCCCGTGCCCCGGCTTCACCTCGCCGGTGTCCGGGCTCTCGGTGCCGGCCAGCATCCGCAGCAGCGTGGTCTTCCCGGCGCCGTTCAGGCCGAGGACGACGACGCGTGCGCCCTTGTCCACCGCGAGGTCGACGTCGGTGAAGATCTCCAGCGAGCCGTAGCTCTTCGACAGGCCCTCGGCGGTCAGGGGCGTCCGTCCGCAGGGCGCGGGGGTCGGGAAGCGCAGCTTGGCGACCTTGTCCTGCACCCGGACGTCGGCCAGGCCCGCGGCCAGCCGCTCGGCCCGCTTGTCCATGCTCTTGGCGGCCTTGGCCTTGGTGGCCTTGGCGCGCATCTTGTCCGCCTGGGCGTTGAGCGTGTCGATCTTCCGCTCGGTGTTGGCCCGCTCCTGCTTGCGCCGGCGCTCGTCGGTCTCGCGCTGGGCCAGGTAGGGCTTCCAGCCGAGGTTGTAGATGTCGACGGTGGCCCGGTTCGCATCGAGGTGCCAGACCTTGTTGACCACGGCCTCGAGCAGCTCGACGTCGTGGCTGATCACGATCAGCCCGCCGCGGTGGCTGGAGAGGAAGCCCTTGAGCCAGGTGATCGAATCGCCGTCGAGGTGGTTGGTCGGTTCGTCGAGCAGCAGGGTCTCGGCGTCGGAGAACAGGATCCGCGCCAGCTCGACCCGGCGGCGCTGACCGCCGGAGAGGGTGCGCAGCGGCTGGGCCAGCACACGGTCGGGCAGACCCAGGTTGCTGCAGATGCGGGCGGCGTCGCTCTCGGCGGCGTACCCGCCCAGCGCCGCGAACTGGTCCTCGAGCCGGCCGTAGCGACGGACGGCCTTGTCGCGCTCGGCGTCGTCGGCCGGCTCGGCCATCGCGACCTGGGCCTTGACCATCTGCGACCGGATGACGTCGAGCCCGCGGCCGGAGAGCACCCGGTCGCTGGCGGTGATGTCGAGGTCGCCGCTGCGCGGGTCCTGCGGCAGGTACCCGACCTCGCCGGTGACCTCCACCTTGCCGGTGTGCGGCACGCGCTCACCGGCGAGCGTGGTGAGCGTGGTCGTCTTGCCGGCCCCGTTGCGCCCCACCAGGCCGATGCGGTCGCCCGGCTGTACCCGCAGGTCGGCCTCGCTGATGAGGATGCGGGCGCCGGCGCGCAGCTCCAGGCCCGTCGTCGTGATCACTGAACCCAGGGTAGGCGCTCCCCGGCCGGACTCCGAGCGGATTGCGGGTGATTCGGGCGGCATCCCGGCGGGCACGGTGCTGCGGTGACCCAGGGGATGCGGACGACGCCGTCGGCGCCGGTGCCCCCGTTCCCCTACCGGAGCCGCCCACCGCAGGTCCTGCTGGCCGTCGGCGCGGTGCTGCTCGTGAGCGCCGGCGCGACGCTGGCGTCGGCCTACGGTGGGCCGGTCGTCCGGGCCGCGCTGCTGGCGCTGGCCGGAGGGGCCGCGGCCGGCTCGGTGCGGGCCGGGCGGGCGGGGTTGCGCAGCTCCGCCGAGACGTTCGCCGCCAGTGCCGCCGGTCTCGCCCTGGCCGCCGGCGACGTCGGCGCCGCCCTCACCACCGGGTCGGCGCTGGCGCTGGGCGGCGGTTTCCTCCTGCTGGGCCGGGTCTCCCCCGCGACGGCCGCCTGGCCGCTGGCGGCCTGGGTCGCGGTACAGGTGGCGGCGCTGCGCTCGCTCGACGCCGTCCCCGAGGTCGTGCGCGCCGAGCTCGTGCTGGGCGTCGCCCTCGCCGGGCTGGGTGTCGCGCTGGTCGCCCGGCCCGTCGTCGCCCGGGCGGCCGCGGTCACGACGGCGCCGTGGTGGGCGGCCGGGGTGCTCGCCGGGACCCGCCAGGCGTGGACCGCGGACGCCGGCGGGCGCTGGCTGGCCGCCGGGCTGGTGACCGCGGTGGCGGGCGGGCTGCTGCTGGCGCGGCTCCGGGAGCCCCTCGACGTGCTGCTCGGCCCGCCCCGCCTGGTCCCCGCGGTGTCGGGTGCCGTCACCGGGGCCGCCCTGGCCGGGGCCTCGGCGGCCGGGGGCCCGGTGGCCGTGGCGGTCGCGGGCTTCGTCGGCGTCCTGCTCGCGACCGTGGCCCCGGGTGAGCTCCGTGGGCGGCACCGGGGGCTGCTGCTCCCGGCGGCGCAGACCGGTGGGGTGCTGCTGGCCGCGCTCTCGATCGCCCGGCTGGTGGTGGGCGCGCACTGGTCGGCGCTGGCGCTGCTGCTCCTGCTGACCGCGGCGCCGACCGGGTGGGTGGCGGCGGCGCGTCCCGGCGACCGTCCGGTGGCTGCGCCCACCGCGGTCGGCTGCCTGGCCGGGGCGGCGCTCCTCGGGCTGCCCGCCGGCTGGGCGTCGCCCGCCGTCGTCGCGGCGGCGCTCACCGCGCTCTACCTGCTCTCGCTGGCCGCCGCGGCGCCGCTCGCCCGGGACGCGCGGCGGGCGACGGTGATCGCGGCGGCGGCCTGCGCCGTCGTCGCCGTCCTGCTGCTCCTCGCCGGGGACGACGGCTGGCTCGCGCTGGGGCACCTGACGGTCCAGGGCATCGCGACGCTCGGCTGGGCGTGGTGGACCGGCCGCCCGGAGGGACCGGACGCCGGCGACGACGCCCCGGCCGCGTGGCGGGCCGGGGCCGCGCAGCTCGTGCTCGCCGCCTGGGTGGCCGCCGCGCTCACCGGCACCGGCGTCGTGGAGGCCTACACGCTGCCGGCGGCCGCGGGGCTCCTGCTGGCCGCGGGACGGCGGCTGGTCCGCGACGCGTCCTGGCCGGCCTGGGGACCGGGGCTGCTGACGGCTGCGGTGCCGTCGACCACCCTCGCCGTCCTGGCGTCGGACCCGGTGCGGCCGGTGCTCGTGCTGGCCCTGGCCGCCGCGGCCATGGTCGCAGGCGCCCGGGCGGGGCTCCGCGCGCCGCTCGTGGTCGGGGCGGGAACCGCGCTGGCGCTGGCCCTGGGGCTCGCGGTCCGGGCACTCCCCTGGCCGGTTGCCGCCGCCTTGGCCGTGGGCGCCGTGCTGCTGGTCGTCGGCACGCGGCGCGAGCGCACGCCGGTCGCCGGGTTCGCCGCCCGCCTCGCCGAGCTCAGGTGAGTGCGAGCCGGCCAGAAGACGACGATGTCCCTGAGCCGGCCGTTCCGGCATCCGGAACGGCCGCCTCAGGGACAACGGGCGCTGAAGGAGCTGCGTTACACCCGGAAGCCGAGGGCGCGCAGCTGCTCGCGGCCGTCGTCGGTGATCTTGTCCGGACCCCACGGCGGCATCCAGACCCAGTTGATCCGGATGTCGTCGACCAGCCCGGGGCCGGGGCCGCCGGTGAGCGCCTGGCGGGCCTGGTCCTCGATGACGTCGGTCAGCGGGCAGGCCGCCGAGGTCAGGGTCATGTCGATGATCGCGACGCTGGTGTCACCGTTGCTGTCGTCGACGTCCATGCCGTAGACGAGGCCCAGGTCGACGACGTTGACCCCCAGCTCGGGGTCGACGACGTCGCGCATGGCCTCCTCGAGGTCCTCGATCAGCGCCGACTTGTAGGCCGGCAGGTCGCCCGGCGCGCCGTCGGTCGCGGGCGTCGCGTTCTCGGTGGTCTCGCTCATGGGTTGCTGCCTCCGGTCTGGTGGGCGGACAGGGCCCGGGCGGACGCGTCCTTGAGGGCCATCCAGCTCATCAGCGCGCACTTGATCCGCGCCGGGTACTTGGACACCCCGGCGAACGCGACGGCGTCCTCCAGCTCGTCCTCGAGCTTCTCGGCCACCGCGGGGTCGCCCTTGGCCTGCATCAGGGTCATGAAGTGCTCGCCGGCCTCCAGCGCCTCGGTCACGCGCTTGCCGACCACGAGGTCGTACATCGCCGAGACCGACGCCTGGCTGATCGAGCAGCCCATGCCCTCGTAGGACACGTCCGACAGGACGGAGTCACCGGTGGCGTCGTCATGGATCTTCACGCGCAGGGTCACCTCGTCACCGCAGGTCGGGTTGACGTGGTGCACCTCGGCGTCGAACGGGTCGCGCAGACCGCGTCCGTGCGGGTTCTTGTAGTGGTCCAGGATGATCTCCTGGTACATCGACTCCAGCTGCATCAGCGCATCGACCTCACACCGTTCCGAAGAACTTCTGGGCCGCGCGAATTCCGTCGGCCAGCGCGTCGATGTCGTCGTACCCGGTGTGCACGTAGAACGTCGCCCGGGTGGTGGCCGGGACGCCGTAGCGGCGCACCACGGGCCACGCGCAGTGGTGTCCCACGCGCACGGCGATGCCGAGGTCGTCGAGCACCTGGCCGACGTCGTGCGGGTGGATGCCCTCGACGGTGAAGGAGACGGCTCCCCCGCGGGCGACGGTGTCGGGCGGGCCGATCACGGTCACCCCGGGGATCTCGGCGAGCTTCTCCAGCGCGTACCCGGTGAGCGCCTTCTCGTGCGCCTCGACCCTCTCCATGCCGAGCGCCTGCAGGTACTCGACGGCGGCGGCCAGGCCGATGACCTGCGCGGTCATCGGGACGCCGGCCTCGAAGCGCTGCGGCGGGGCGGCGAAGGTGCTGGCCTCCATCCGCACGACCTCGATCATCGAGCCACCGGTGAGGAACGGCGGCAGCCTGTCGAGGACGTCGTAGCGCCCCCACAGCACGCCGACCCCGGTGGGCCCGAGCATCTTGTGCCCGGAGAACACCAGGAAGTCAGCGCCGAGCTCGGTGACGCCGACCGGCTGGTGCGGCACCGACTGCGCGCCGTCGACCAGCACCAGGGCGCCGACCGCGTGCGCGCGGTCGACGATCTCCCCGAGCGGGTTGATCGTGCCGAGGATGTTCGACTGCTGGGTCACCGCGACCAGCTTGGTCCGCTCGTTGACCACGGTGTCCAGGTCGGAGAGGTCCAGCCGGCCGTCGTCGGTGAGCCCGAGCCAGCGCAGGGTCGCCCCGGTGCGCTCGCACAGCTGCTGCCACGGGACCAGGTCGGCGTGGTGCTCCATCTCGGTGACCACGATCTCGTCACCCTGGCCGACGGCGTAGGTCCGGAACTCCGGCTCCTTGGCCGTGACGGCGTTGGACATCGCGTACGCCACGAGGTTGATCGCCTCGGTGGTGTTGCGGGTGAAGACGATCTCGTTCTCCGGAGCCCCGATGAACGCACCGATCGTCGCCCGCGCCTGCTCGTAGGCGCCGGTGGCCTCCTCGGCGAGCTGGTGGGCCCCCCGGTGCGGCGCGGCGTTGACGTTCTCGTAGAACCAGCGCTCGGCGTCCAGCACCGAGCGCGGCTTCTGCGAGGTGGCCCCCGAGTCGAGGTAGACCAGCCGCTTCCCGTCGCGCACGGTCCGCGTCAGGATCGGGAAGTCCGCCCGGATCGCCTCGACGTCCAGGGGCAGGGGCACCTGCTGCGCCCCGGCTCCGGGACGCGAGGCGGTCTGGGTCATGACTGGGCAACCTCCGCGGACGCCTTGACGTAGGACGCGTAGCCCTCGTTCTCGAGCTTCGCCGCCAGCTCCGGACCGCCCTCGTCGACGACCTTGCCGGCCACGAAGACGTGCACGAAGTCGGGCTTGATGTACTTCAGGATCCGCGTGTAGTGCGTGATCAGCAGGACGCCGACATCGCTGTCCTCGCGGCTGCGGTTCACGCCCTCGGACACCACGCGCAGCGCGTCGACGTCCAGGCCGGAGTCGGTCTCGTCGAGGATCGCGATGGCCGGCTTGAGCAGCCGCATCTGCAGGATCTCGTGGCGCTTCTTCTCACCGCCGGAGAAGCCCTCGTTCACGTTGCGCTCGGCGAACGCCGGGTCCATCTCGAGGCCGGTCATCTCGGTCTTGACGTCCTTGACCCAGGTGCGCAGCTTCGGGGCCTCGCCCTTGATGGCGGTGGCGGCGGTGCGCAGGAAGTTCGACACCGAGACGCCGGGCACCTCGACCGGGTACTGCATGGCGAGGAACAGGCCGGCGCGGGCCCGCTCGTCGACGCTCATCGCGAGGACGTCCTCGCCGTCGAGCGTGACCGTCCCCCCGGTGATCGTGTACTTGGGGTGGCCGGCGATCGAGTAGGCCAGGGTCGACTTGCCCGACCCGTTGGGGCCCATGATCGCGTGGGTCTCGCCGGCGCGGACGGTCAGGTCGACGCCACGGAGGATCTCCTTGGCGTCGTCACCCTCGCCCACGCTGACGTGCAGGTCGCGGATCTCCAGAACGGACACTTCTCTTCTCGCTCCTCAGTTGCCGGCCGCGCGGGGAAGGGCGTCGTCGGACACGGCGCTTGCTTCCGTGTCGACGAGCACGTCCTCCCCTTCCACGCGTACGGGGTAGACGTCGACCGGCTCGGTGGCCGGCAGGTTGGTGGGTTCGCCCGTGCGCAGGTCGAAGCACGAGCCGTGCAGGAAGCACTCGATGGTGGGGGCGCCCGCGAAGATCTCGACGTCGCCGTCGGTCAGCGGCACGTCGGCGTGCGAGCACCGGTCCTCGAGGGCGTAGACCTGACCCTCGAACCGGACGACCGCGACGTCGACGTCGGCCAGCTCCACCCGCAAGGACCCGTTCTCGGGGACCTCGGAGAGCGCGCAGACCCGCTCGAACGCCATGGTCAGGCCACCTCGACCGGCTGCTCGTCCAGGCCGGGCAGCGCGCCCAGGCGGGCGTCGATGGTGGCCATCAGCCGGTCCTGCAGCTCGTTCACGCCGATGTGCTGGACGACGTCGGCGAAGAAGCCGCGCACCACCAGACGGCGGGCGGTCTCGGCGTCGATGCCCCGCGAGCACAGGTAGAACAGCTGCTCGTCGTCGAACCGGCCGGTGGCGCTGGCGTGGCCGGCGCCGACGATCTCGCCGGTCTCGATCTCCAGGTTCGGCACCGAGTCGGCGCGGGCGCCGTCGGTGAGCACGAGGTTCCGGTTGAGCTCGTAGGTCTCGGTGCCCGTCGCCGCGGGACGGATGCGGACGTCGCCGATCCAGACCGTGCGCGCACCCTCGCCCTGCAGCGCGCCCTTGTAGAGCACGTTGCTGGTGCAGTTGGGCACCGCGTGGTCGACCCACAGGCGGTGCTCCTGGTGCTGTGTCTCGTCGGAGAAGTAGACGCCGAAGAGCTCCGCGCTGCCGCCGGGGCCGGCGTACTGCACGTTGCTGACCAGGCGGACGAGGTCGCCGCCGAGGGTGACCACGATCTGCTTGAACGTGGCGTCCCGGCCGACGACGGCGTCGTACTGGCCGCCGTGGACGGCGCCGGGCGCCCAGTCCTGCACGGACACGAGGGTGACCTGCGCGCCGTCGCCGACGAGCACGGTGACGCCACCGGCGTAGCGGGCCAGGCCGGTGTGGTCCAGGACGACGGTCGCCTTCGCGAACGCGCCGACCTCGACGACCAGCTGACCCCAGACGACGTCGTCCGAGCCGGTGCCGGCCAGGCCGAGGGTCACCGGGCGGTCGAGCTGGGCCTCCTGCGCCACGCGGACGACGGCGGCGCCGCCGCTGCGCTGCCGCGCCAGGGCGGCCAGCCGGTCGACCGGGTCGGGCAGGCCCTTGAGCAGCGGGTCGCCGGCCTCGACGCTGGTCAGCTCGACGCCCTCGGGCAGGTCGGGAGTCCAGGTCAGGTGGGCGTCGGACGGGGCGCCGTCCAGCAGGGGACGGATCCGCTTCATCGGCGTGAAGCGCCACGTCTCCTCGCGCCCCGTGGGCACGCCGAAGGCGTCCGGGTCGGTGGAGGTGAACCGCTCGGCAGGCGAGCCGGTCGGGGTCGGGCCACCGTGCGAGTGCGCACCCGGGGCGGCCTCACCCGCGGCGCCCGTGTCGGACGCCGGGGTGGTGGGCGGGCCCGCCTGCGCGCCCACGCCCGGAGCGAAGAGCTCCGAGGCGAGGGTCGCCGGCTGGGTGGTGAGGTCGGTCGTGCCGGTGTTCTGGTCGGTCATCAGCCGACGGCACCTTCCATCTGCAGTTCGATGAGCCGGTTCAGCTCGAGGGCGTACTCCATGGGCAGCTCGCGGGCGATCGGCTCCACGAAGCCGCGCACCACCATCGCCATGGCCTCGTCCTCGGAGAGGCCGCGGCTCATGAGGTAGAAGAGCTGGTCCTCGCTGACCCGCGAGACGGTCGCCTCATGCCCCATCGAGACGTCGTCCTCGCGGACGTCGACGTAGGGGTAGGTGTCCGACCGGCTGATCGTGTCGACCAGCAGCGCGTCGCACTTGACCGTCGACTTCGAGCCGTACGCGCCCTCGTCGACCTGGACCAGGCCGCGGTAGGAGGTGCGGCCACCACCGCGCGCCACCGACTTCGACACGATGGTCGAGGAGGTGTGCGGCGCGGCGTGCACCATCTTGGCGCCGGCGTCCTGGTGCTGGCCCTCGCCGGCGAAGGCGATCGAGAGCACCTCGCCCTTGGCGTGCTCGCCGGTCATCCAGACCGCCGGGTACTTCATGGTCACCTTGGAGCCGAGGTTGCCGTCGACCCACTCCATGGTCGCGCCCTCGTGGGCCACGGCCCGCTTGGTGACCAGGTTGTAGACGTTGTTCGACCAGTTCTGGATGGTCGTGTACCGGCAGCGCGCGTTCTTCTTGACGATGATCTCGACGACCGCGGAGTGCAGCGAGTCGCTCTTGTAGATCGGCGCGGTGCAGCCCTCGACGTAGTGCACGTAGGCGCCCTCGTCGACGATGATCAGCGTCCGCTCGAACTGGCCCATGTTCTCGGTGTTGATCCGGAAGTAGGCCTGCAGCGGGATCTCGACGTGCACGCCCTTCGGCACGTAGATGAACGAGCCGCCGGACCAGACCGCGGTGTTCAGCGCGGCGAACTTGTTGTCGCCGGAGGGGATCACCGAGCCGAAGTACTCCTGGAAGATCTCCGGGTGCTCCTTGAGCGCCGAGTCGGTGTCCAGGAAGAGCACGCCCTGGTCCTCCAGCTCCTTCTGGATCTGGTGGTAGACGACCTCGGACTCGTACTGCGCGGCGACACCGGAGACCAGGCGCTGCTTCTCGGCCTCGGGGATACCGAGCCGGTCGTAGGTGTTCTTGATGTCGTCGGGCAGGTCCTCCCACGAGGTCGCCTGGGCCTCGGTGGAGCGCACGAAGTACTTGATGTTCTGGAAGTCGATGCCGGAGAGGTCCGACCCCCAGTCGGGCATCGGCTTGCGGCCGAACAGCTTGAGGGCCTTGAGGCGGCGCTCGAGCATCCACTCGGGCTCGCTCTTGCGGGCCGAGATGTCGCGGACGACGTCCTCATCGACCCCGCGGCGGGCCGAGGCGCCGGCGACGTCGGCGTCCGCCCAGCCGTACTCGTACCGGCCGAGCTGGTCGATCTGCTCGTCCTGCGTCAGGGGCGTGCTCACCGGCTGCTGCGTGCTCGTCATGCGGGCGTCCTCTCCCGGTCGTTCGTGGGGGTGGTGGTGCTGGACGGTGCGGTGCGCTCCCGGGCGGGCCGGGACGCTCCTCGCTCACCGGGTACAGGGCGTGCGGGGGCCGATCTGTTCCCCGCACGGGTGTGGTCCCGGCCGCTGGGCCGGGTCCCGGGCACCAGCGGCCCCGGGATGTGGGTGGTGCAGATCCCGTCGCCGTGGGCGATGGTGGCCAGCCGCTGCACGTGGGTTCCCACGAGGCGGCCGATCACCGCGGTCTCGGCCTCGCACAGCTGGGGGAACTCCGCCGCGACGTGCGCCACCGGGCAGTGGTGCTGACAGAGCTGCCCCCCGCCGGAGATCGCCGAGGCGTTGGCAGCGTAGCCCTCGGCGGTGAGCGCGGCCGCGAGCACCTGGGCCCGGTCGACCGGCTCCCCCGTACTGGCGTGGACGGCCGACTCGACGGCGTCGGAGCACCGCTGCTCGAGGCCGGCCAGCTGCTGCTCGGCCACCGCGCGGACCGCGTCCGGCCCACCGGCGCCGGCGACGTACCGCAGGGCGGTCAGCGCCAGGTCGTCGTAGGCGTGCGGGAACGCCGAGCGACCGGCGTCGGTGAGGTGGAACCGGCGGGCGGGCCGGCCGCGGCCGCGGTGCGCGTCGCGCCCCAGCCGCTCCTCCACCCGGCCGCCGGCCAGCAGCGCGTCCAGGTGCCGGCGCACGGCGGCCGCGGAGATGCCGAGGCGGCCGGCCAGCTCCGTCGCGGTCTGCGGCCCGTGCTCCAGGAGCAGGGAGGTCACGCGGTCGCGGGTACGCCCGTCGTCGGCAGGCGCCGACGGCCGGAGGCGTGCCGCGATGGATTCCACAACACGAGTGTGTCCTATTTCGAGGGGGCCGCAAGCAAGGTCGACCTAAGAACGGGTCTCCCGGCCGCCTCCCGTGAGCAGGGTCACCACGGGCCGGTGACGCTCCTCACCGACGGGCCGGGGCGCCCGTGACCAACGCGGCCGTCGTCCCCTGCCCGGCGCGGAGGAGCGCCTAGCATCGACCCGTGCCGGTCCTGCCCACCGCCTTCTCCCCCGCCACCGTCTCGCGCCTGGCCTTCGCCAACGTGGTCGCGAACGGGCTCATCGTGGTCACCGGCGGCGCCGTCCGCCTGACCGGCTCGGGCCTCGGCTGCCCGACGTTCCCCACGTGCACCGAGGACAGCCTGATCACGACGCCGGAGATGGGCGTCCGCGGCGTCATCGAGTTCGGCAACCGCACGCTCACCTTCCTGCTCGCCGCCATCGCGCTCGCGGTGCTGGTGGCGGTGTGGCGCTCCCCCCGGCGCGACCTGCGCCCGCTCGCGGTGCTCGGCTTCCTGGGCATCCCCGCCCAGGCGGGCCTCGGGGGCATCACCGTGCTCACCGGGCTGAACCCGTGGACGGTCGCCGCGCACTTCCTCATCTCGATGGCCCTGGTCGCGATCGCGACGGTGCTGTGGCTGCGCTCCCGCGAGCCGGGCGTGGGGCAGCCGCTGATCCGCCGTCCCCTGGTCCTCCTGGTGCGGGGCATCGCGGTGGTCACCGCCCTCGTCCTGCTGCTGGGCACGCTGGTGACCGGCAGCGGGCCGCACAGCGGCGACGTCGACGCGAACGACGTCCCGACCGGTGACCGCATGGGCTTCGACCTCGAGCTGATCAGCCAGCTCCACGCCGACGCGGTGTTCCTGCTGCTCGGCCTCACCATCGCCCTGCTGGTGGCCCTGTACGCCACCGACGCCCCCGGCCGTGTCCGCCGGGCCGCCCGCGACCTGCTCGTCGTGCAGCTCGCGCAGGGCGTCATCGGCTACGTGCAGTACTTCACCGGGCTGCCCATCGTCCTGGTGCTCCTGCACATGCTGGGCGCGGTGCTGATCGTCGCCTACACCGCACGTCTGGTGTGGGCGGTGCGTGGGCCGGCCTCCGACCTCCCGCTCAGCAGCTCGCCGCAGCCGGCGGCCGCCGCACGCTGACCCGGGGCCGTGGCGTGTGCGCCCAGGCCGGATCCGGACCGGGAGAACCCGGCGTCAGTGCACACCACCGAGCAGCAGGCGTCGCCGGGCGGCATGCACCGACCGGATCTCCCGGCGGCACTCCTCGGGCTCGCCGGTCAGCCGGCGGTAGCTGAAGCGGAGCGTCTGCCAGCCGACGGTGGCCAGCAACGCGTCCCGGCGGATGTCCCGCTCCCGCTGCTCCCGCGACCCGTGCCAGGCGGCGCCGTCCATCTCGACGGCGAGCAGGACGTCGTCGTAGGCGGCGTCCAGCCGGTGGACCCGGCCGCCGACGGTGACCCTCCGCTGCTGGGTGAACCGGGGCATCCCCGGCGCGCGGAGCACCTGGAGGCATCCCCAGATCTCGAGCTCGCTCTGGCAGCCGTCCGCGAGGAGCCCGACCAGGTCGACGAGCGCCGCGCGCCCGGGCAGGCACGGCCGCCGCTCGATCTCGCCGGCCAGCTGCCGCGGGAGGCACAGCCGTCGACGCACGGCGGTGATCGCGGCGGCCCGGAGATCCGACCGGTGCGCTCCGTGCGGCCGCCCCCAGGTGTCCACGACCGCGCGTTCGGCGCAGGTCACCGGCAGGCCGTCCACCCGGCGGAGCGGGTCGGTGACGTCGCGGCTGCGGTGCAGCACGACACCGGCCGGCCCCCTGCCGCTGCGTGCCAGGTCGACGGTGAGGTGCACCGGGCCCCCTGGTGGGAGGAGACCCCAGAGGGCGAGCGCCGTGTGGTGGCTGAGGACCCCCTCGCACGCCCGTACCGCGGCACGGACACGGACCCGCCAGTCGTCGGCGACGGCGGGGAGCGCGTACACCCCCGGCTGGATGCGGCGCACGCTTCCGGCGGCCACCCACGCCGTGAGCGTGCTGCGATCGATCCGGTCGGTGAGTTCCGCCCACGTCGCCCAGCCGTGGGGGCCGAACAGGGCCGGGAGGTCGTACGCCATGCCGCGACCTTGCCGAGCAGGTCATCCGCGGGGGGACGCTCTCCTGCATCTGTGGACGGCTGCGCCCAGTGTGTGCAGCCGGGCCGGCTTCTGGGTGCGTTCCCCCGGCGCGGGCGCACACGCTCGGCCCCGGATCAGACGATGGCGTCGACGACGATCGCGACCATCAGCAGCGCCAGATACGAGATCGAGACGTGGAACAGCTGCATGGGCCTGGTGTCCCCGCCGCCCGCGATCCGGCGGAGCAGGCGGTGCGACTCCACGATGAACCAGCCACCCAGGAGCGCCGCGGCGATCGTGTAGCCCGGGCCGATGCCGTAGTCCTCGGCGACCGGCCACAGCGACAGCGAGACGGCCACGGTCACCCAGGCCCAGGCCACCGTCTGCCGGCCGACGGACAGGGCGGAGGTGACGACCGGCAGCATCGGGACGTCGGCCCGCGCGTAGTCGTCCTTGAACCGCAGCGCCAGCGCCCAGAAGTGCGGCATCTGCCAGCAGAAGACGACGCCGAAGACCACGACGGCCGGCCAGTCGAGCGAGCCGGTGACCGCGGCCCAGCCGATCAGCACCGGCGCCGCCCCGGGGACGCCGCCCCACTCGGTGCTCCGGCGGGTGTGCCGCTTGAACACCATCGTGTAGAGGACGGCGTAGTAGAAGATCGCCGCCGCGGCCAGGGCGGCGGCCAGCGGCGTCGTGGTGAGCGCCAGCAGGACGATCGACGTCACCGTCAGGACCACGCCGAAGACCAGCGCCGCCCGCGGGGATACCTGCCCGGTCACCAGCGGCCGCTTCTGGGTGCGCTCCATCAGGCGGTCGATGTCACGGTCGAAGTAGCAGTTGAAGACGTTGGCCGCGCCCGCCGCGAGGGTCCCGCCGAGCAGGGTCCACAGCAGCAGCGGGAGCGAGGGCCACCCGCGGGCGGCGAGCATCATCGCCGGCACCGTCGTGACGAGCAGCAGCTCGATGATGCGGGGCTTGGTCAGGCCGACGTAGGCCCCGATCCGGGAACGCAGGCGGGTGGAGAGGCGAGCAGACGACGCAGCGGGGCGCTCGGAGAGCGCCGTCACCGGGTGCCCTCGTGCGCGGTCGCGCGCGGGCAGCAGGGCACCACGGGATCCCTTCGAACCGGGGAGCGGAACGCACCCACTGTAGCCCCGGCCGGATCCGAGCCAGGCGCGCGGCACCGGGCCGGATGACTAGGCTTGATCACGTTGATGCCGCCGGTCCAGCGGGTAGGGGCGACGCCGACGACGCAGTGGCGTCCCCCGGCCCCGCCGACGGTCGCGTCGCCGGCGCGCCCGGCGGGCGGCCGCCCACCCGGCACGACGTCAGGCCTACCGCGAGGGAGAACCGACCAGATGGACACGCGAAGCACCGAGGCGGAAGCGCCGGCCGAGGCCGCGACCGACGCGCCGACCGGCAACCCGTCGCAGCCGCGGCCGACCCTCCCCGAGGACTTCGGGGACCTGGACCGCCGGGCCGTCGACACCGCCCGGGTGCTGGCCATGGATGCCGTCCAGAAGGTCGGCAACGGCCACCCGGGCACGGCCATGAGCATGGCCCCCACCGCGTACCTGCTGTTCCACAAGTGGCTGCGGCACGACCCGACCGAGCCGAACTGGGTCGCCCGCGACCGCTTCGTCCTCTCGATGGGCCACTCGAGCCTCACGCTCTACGTGCAGCTGTTCCTCTCCGGCTACGGCCTGGAGCTCGACGACCTCAAGGCGCTGCGCACCTGGGGCTCGAAGACCCCGGGCCACCCCGAGGTCAACCACACCCCGGGCGTCGAGACGACGACCGGCCCGCTGGGCCAGGGTGTCGGCAACGCGGTCGGCATGGCGATGGCCGCGCGCCGGGAGCGCGGGATGCTCGACCCGGACGCCCCCGAGGGCGAGAGCCTCTTCGACCACCACATCTGGTGCTTCGCCTCCGACGGCGACATGGAGGAGGGCGTCAGCGGCGAGGCGTCGTCGCTGGCCGGCACGCAGCGGCTCGGCAACCTGACGCTGGTCTACGACGACAACAAGATCTCCATCGAGGACGACACGACCGTCGCCTTCACCGAGGACGTCGGCAAGCGCTACGAGGCCTACGGCTGGCACGTGCAGCACGTCGACGACGGCGAGGACCTCGCCGCCGTCGACGCCGCCTTCGCCGCGGCCAAGGCCGAGACCGGTCGCCCCTCCCTCATCGTGCTGCGGACGGTCATCGCCTGGCCCGCCCCCACCAAGCAGAACACCGGCGCCTCGCACGGCTCGGCGCTCGGCGAGGACGAGGTGCGCGCGACCAAGGAGATCCTCGGCTTCGACCCCGAGCGCACCTTCCAGGTCGACGACGACGTGCTCGCCCACGCCCGCTCGGTCGTGGACAAGGGCCGCGCCGACCGCGCGACGTGGGAGGAGCGGTTCGCCGCCTGGGAGCAGGCGAACCCGGAGGGCGCGGCGCTGCTGGCGCGGATGCGCGAGCGCCGGCTGCCCGAGGGCTGGGCCGACGAGCTGCCGTCCTTCCCCGCCGACGACAAGGGCGTGGCCACGCGGAAGGCCTCCGGGAAGGTCCTCGCCGCGCTGTACCCGCGGCTGCCCGAGCTGTGGGGCGGCTCGGCCGACCTCGCGGAGAGCAACAACACCGCGGTCGAGGGCGAACCGTCGTTCCTGCCGGCCGACCGGCAGACGAAGATGTGGTCCGGTGGCCCCTACGGGCGGACCATCCACTTCGGCGTCCGCGAGCACGCCATGGGCGCGGTCATGAACGGGATCGCCCTGCACGGCGGCACCCGCGTGTACGGCGGCACGTTCCTCACCTTCTCCGACTACATGCGGGGTGCGGTCCGGCTGGCCGCGCTCATGCAGCTGCCGGTCACCTACGTCTGGACCCACGACTCGATCGGCCTCGGCGAGGACGGCCCCACCCACCAGCCGATCGAGCACTTCGCCGCGCTCCGCGCGATCCCCGGCCTCGACGTCGTGCGTCCCGCCGACGCCAACGAGGTCACCGCCGCCTGGCGGACGATCCTGGAGAACAACGACCGCCCGGCCGGCCTGCTGCTGTCCCGGCAGAACCTGCCGGTGTTCGACCGCGAGCAGTTCGGCGCGGCCGACGGCGTGGCCCGCGGCGCCTACGTGCTGGCCGAGGCGTCGACCGGCAGCCCCGACGTGATCCTGCTCGGCACCGGTTCCGAGGTGCAGATCGCCATGGCCGCCCGCGACCGCCTGGAGGCCGACGGCGTCCCCACCCGGGTCGTCTCCGTGCCGTGCGTCGAGTGGTTCGCGGACCAGGACCAGGCCTACAAGGACGAGGTGCTGCCCCCCACGGTCCGTGCCCGGGTGAGCGTCGAGGCGGGCGTGCCGATGGGCTGGCGGGAGTTCGTCGGCGACGCCGGCCGGATCGTCGGGCTCACCCACTACGGCGCCAGCGCCGCGTACACCGTCCTCTACGAGGAGTTCGGCCTCACTGACGAGGCCGTGGTCGCCGCCGCCCGGGAGAGCATCGAGGCGGCCCGCTCGGGCGCCGCCGTCCCGGCCGGTCCCGTCGCCGCCACCGGCGGGCTCCCCCAGGCCACCGGCGACCGGTGATAGAGGACCCCGCTGTCCCACCCACGGAAGGCATTGACATGGCACAGAACGAGAACCTGGCCGAGCTGTCGTCAGCGGGGGTCGCCGTCTGGCTCGACGACCTCTCGCGTGACCGCATCCGCAGCGGCAACCTCCAGTCGCTGGTCGACGAGCACTCCGTCGTCGGCGTGACCACGAACCCGACCATCTTCGCCGCGGCGATCAGCGGGTCGGACTCCTACGACGACCAGCTGCACGCCCTCGCCGTCCGCAAGGTGAGCGTCGAGGAGGCGCTGCGGACCATCACCGCCGCCGACGTCCGGGACGCCTGCGACCTGCTGCGCCCGGTCGCCGACCGGCAGCCGGGCGACGGCCGGGTGTCCCTCGAGGTGGCCCCCGGCCTGGCCCACGACACCGACGCCACGGCCGCCGAGGCCGGGCACCTGTGGTGGCTGGTCGACCGGCCCAACCTGTACATCAAGATCCCGGCGACGGAGGCGGGCCTGCCCGCGATCACCGAGACGATCGCCAACGGCATCAGCGTCAACGTCACCCTGATCTTCAGCCTCGAGCGCTACCGCGCGGTCATGGAGGCGTACCTCGCCGGCCTCGAGAAGCGGGTCGCCGCGGGCGGCTCGCTGGAGGGCATCGCGTCGGTGGCGTCCTTCTTCGTGTCCCGGGTGGACAGCGAGATCGACAAGCGGCTCGACGCGGCCGGCGCCGACGTCTCGCTGAAGGGCAAGGCCGGCATCGCCAACGCGCAGCTCGCCTACCAGGCGTACGAGGAGGTCTTCTCGTCCGACCGCTGGCAGGCACTGGAGGCGAAGGGCGCGGCGCGGCAGCGGCCGCTGTGGGCCTCGACCGGGGTGAAGAACCCCGACTACTCCGACACGATGTACATCAGCGAGCTCATCGCGCCGGGCACGGTCAACACCATGCCGGAGAAGACGATGATGGCCTACGCCGACCACGGCCGGCCGGGCACGCCGGTGCAGAAGGCCTACGACGACGCCGCCGCCGTGATGCAGTCGGTGCGCGACGCCGGGGTCGACCTCGACGACGTCTTCCGGGCCCTCGAGGAGGAGGGTGTGCAGAAGTTCGTCGACTCCTGGGACGAGCTGACCGCGTCGGTGCGGAGCGAGCTCGAGGACAAGAAGTGACCGAGCTCCCGGGTTCGGCGGACCCGGCAGGGGCCGGCGAGGAGGGCACGTGAGCCTCTCGGTCAGCACCCGGGGGGTGGAGCTCCCCGAACCGGTGCTGGCCCAGCTGCGGCAGGACGACGTCGCTGCGCGGCTGATCCGCAAGGACGCCACCCTGTGGGGCCCGGACGCCGAGAGCGACGCCGCGGTCCGGCTGGGCTGGCTGGACCTGCCGGCGACCTCCCGCTCCCTGGTGGTCCAGCTGGCCGAGCTGCGCGCCGAGCTCGCCGCCGAGGGGCTGGACCGGGTCGTCCTCTGCGGGATGGGCGGGTCGTCGCTGGCCCCCGAGGTGATCTGCCGGACCGCGGGGGTGCCGCTGGTCGTGCTGGACTCCACCGACCCCGGCCAGATCGCCGCCGCGCTGACCGATCTCGAGCGCACCGTCGTGGTGGTCAGCTCGAAGTCCGGCGGCACGGTGGAGACCGAGAGCCAGCGCCGGGTGTTCGTCGCCTCGTTCGCCGAGGCGGGGCTGGACGAGAAGGAGATCGGCAGGCGGTTCGTCGTCGTCACCGACCCCGGGTCGCCGCTGGCCGAGATCGCCGCCGCCATGGGCGCGCGGGCGATCTTCCTCGCCGATCCCACGGTGGGCGGCCGCTACAGCGCCCTCTCGGCGTTCGGACTGGTTCCCTCGGCGCTGGCCGGCGCGGACGTCGCCGCGCTCGTCGACGAGGCGGAGGCGCTGGCCGAGGGGCTGGCCGATCCCGGCAACGCCGCCATGGCGCTCGGGGTGGCCCTGGGCTGCGCCTTCCGCACCGGACGCGACAAGGTCGCCCTCGCCGACACGGCCGACACCCCGATCCAGGGGTTCGGCGACTGGGCCGAGCAGCTGATCGCGGAGTCCACCGGCAAGGAAGGCCGCGGCATCCTGCCGGTCGTCGTCGGGTCGCCGGCGACGCCCGGCGCGGCCGCGGCCGACGTCCTGCTGGCCGTCGTGGGTGCGCAGGCGCCCGAGCAGGCCCCCTCGGTCGGGGTGACGGGGCCGCTGGGAGCGCAGTTCCTGGCCTGGGAGTACGCCGTCGCCGTGGCCGGGCGGATCCTCGGGATCAACCCGTTCGACCAGCCGAACGTGACCGAGAGCAAGGAGAACACCAGGACGATCCTGTCCGCCGGGTTCACCGACGAGCCGCCGGTGGCGACGGTGGGTGCCGTGGAGATCCGTGGCACCGCGGCCGTGCTCACCGACGTCGACGTCTCCCTGCACGACGGGCTGTCGCTGGTCCTCGACGCGCTGCTGGCCTCCGTCCCGCCCCGCGGGTACCTCGCCGTCATGGCATACCTCGACCGGATCCGGGACGCCGCGGCCGCGGACGTGCGCGAGGCGCTGGCCCGGCGCACCGAGCACCCGGTGACGTTCGGCTGGGGCCCGCGCTACCTGCACTCCACCGGGCAGTACCACAAGGGCGGCCCCCAGGTGGGCGCCTTCCTGCAGCTCACCGGGGTGGTCACCGATGATCTCCTCGTCCCGGACCAGCCCTACTCGTTCGGCACCCTGCAGGCGGCGCAGGCGGCCGGCGACCGGAAGGCCCTCGCCGACCGCGCCCGCCCGCTGCTGCACCTGCACCTGACCGACCGGCGGGCCGGCATCCGTCAGCTCCTCGAGGCCCTCTGCTGACCTCCCCGACGCAGGAGCCCCCGATCCGCGCCCGATCCACCCCGCCGTCCGGTCCGCCACCGGGCCGGACGGCGGGTCACCCCGACCACGAGGACGGACGATGATTCCCAACCCGCTGCGCGATCCGCGGGACCGGCGGCTGCCCCGGGTGCCCGAGCCGTGCACCCTGGTGGTCTTCGGCATCACCGGCGACCTGGCGCGCAAGAAGCTCCTCCCTGCCGTCTACGACCTCGCCAACCGCGGCCTGCTGCCGACGAACTTCGCGCTGCTGGGCTTCGCCCGCCGCGACTGGGGAGACACGGAGTTCGCCGAGCTGGCCCGGGACGCGGCCCGCCAGAACGCCCGCACGCCCTGGCGCGAGGAGGTCTGGGAGCAGCTGGCGTCGACCGTCCGCTTCGTCCAGGGCTCCTTCGACGACGACAACGCCTTCGACGAGCTGGCCGCCAACCTGGCGGAGCTCGAGGGCAGCCACGGCATCGGCGGCAACGCGGCGTTCTACCTGTCGATCCCGCCCTCGATGTTCCCCGTCGTCCTGAAGCAGATGCAGCGCACCGGCATGGCCGAGAACACCGAGGGCCGGTGGCGGCGGGTCGTGGTGGAGAAGCCGTTCGGCAACGACCTCGGGTCCAGCCGCGAGCTCAACGAGCTGGTGGACTCGGTGTTCAGCGCCGAGGACGTCTTCCGCATCGACCACTACCTGGGCAAGGAGACCGTCCAGAACCTGATGGCGCTGCGGTTCGCGAACTCGCTGTTCGAGCCGATCTGGAACGGCCACCACGTCGACTCGGTGCAGATCACCATGGCCGAGGACGTCGGGATCGGCGGGCGGGCGGGCTTCTACGAGAAGACGGGTGCGGCGCGCGACGTGCTGCAGAACCACCTGCTGCAGCTGCTGGCGCTCACGGCCATGGAGGAGCCGGTCGAGTTCTCCGCCGAGGAGATCCGCACCGAGAAGCTGAAGGTGCTGCGGGCCATCTCGCTGCCCGAGGACCTGGAGACCGCCGCGGTGCGCGGTCAGTACCAGCAGGGCTGGCTGGCCGGGCAGCGGGCGAAGGGGTACCGGCAGGAGGAGGGCGTCGACCCCGGGTCGACCACCGAGACCTACGCCGCGGTCCGGCTCGGGGTCGAGACCCGTCGGTGGGCGGGTGTCCCGTTCTACCTGCGCACCGGCAAGCGGCTGCCCCGCCGGGTCACCGAGATCGCGCTGGTGTTCAAGCGCGCCCCGCACCTGCCCTTCGCCGACACGGACACCGAGGAGCTGGGCAACAACCAGCTGGTGGTCCGCGTGCAGCCCGACGAGGGGGTCACCCTCAAGTTCGGGTCGAAGGTGCCGGGCAGCGTCATGGAGGTCCGCGACGTCTCGATGGACTTCCTGTACGGCGAGCAGTTCACCGAGTCCAGCCCCGAGGCGTACGAACGGCTGCTGCTCGACGTCCTCCTCGGCGACGCCACCCTCTTCCCCCGCAACGCCGAGGTGGAGGCCTCCTGGGCGGTCATCGACCCGCTCGAGGAGTTCTGGCAGGGCACCGAGCCGTATCCCTACCGCGCCGGCGAGTGGGGGCCGCGGGCCGCCGACGAGATGCTGGCCGCCGAGGGCCGCCGGTGGCGGCGCCCGTGAGCACCCCGCCGCCCCTGCCCCGTCGATCCGAGGAGACACCGTGACGACACTGTGGGACACCACCGGATCGGCGGTGGTGAAGGAACTGGCCGCCCAGCGGCGCACCGGGGGCGCGGTCCTCTCCGGCGTCGCCCTCACCCTCGTCGTCGTCGCCGACGAGGGCCGGGTGAACGAGGCGGAGGAGGCGGCGACGCACGCCGCGGAGATGCACCCGTGCCGGGTGCTCGTCGTGGTGCGCCGGCAGATCGACGCCCCTGCCCCCCGGCTCGATGCCGAGGTCGTCATCGGCGGCCGCCTGGGCCCCGGCGAGGCGGTGGTGCTGCGCATGTACGGCCGCCTCGCGCTGCACGCCGAGTCGGTCGTGCTGCCGCTGCTGGCCGCCGACGCGCCCGTCGTCACCTGGTGGCACGCACAGCCGCCGGAGCGGCTGGCCACCGACGCGCTGGCCGTCTTCGCCGACCGCCGGATCACCGACAGCTCCCTGGCCGACGACCCGCCGGCCGCCCTGCACGTGCGGGCCGAGGACTACGCGCCCGGTGACACCGACCTCGCGTGGACCCGCAGCACCGCCTGGCGGACGATCCTCGCCTCGACGCTGGACTCGGTGTCCGGCCGCCGCGGCGAGCCCGTGCGGGTCCGTGGTGGCCGGATCGAGGGAGATCCGCAGAACGCCACCACCCGCCTGCTCGCCGGCTGGCTGACCTCCCGCTGCGGCTGCCCGGTGGACCTCGCGGAGGGCTCGCGCGCCCCCGGGCCCAGCGGCGTGGAGGCGGTCACCCTGCAGCTGGACCAGGACGAGGAGGTGCAGGTCCGGGCCGATCGCCGGGGCGGCGCGGTCATCTCCCAGCCGTACCGGCCGGACTCCACCGTCGCCCTGCCCGAGCGCGTCCTCGGTGACCTGCTCAGCGAGGAGCTGCGCCGGCTGGACGACGACGAGCCCTACAGCGAGGCGCTGGAGGCCACGACCGGGCTCCGTGGGCTCTCCGACCGCCCCGGCGTCCGCGAGCACGTGTGGTTCGACCCGGCCAACCCGGACGGCACCGGTCGCACGGCCACAGCCCGGCCGACCGCCCCCACCGTCCCGGGTGATTCCGAGGACGCCGACGAGGTCGCCCTCGCCGGCTCCCCCGACGACGCCGGCCGGCCCGCCGGTCAGGACGGAGCGACCTCGTGAGCCTCTCCCCCGGCGACCGCGTGTCCGCCGAGCTCACCGGATCCGGGCGCCCCGCTGCGGACGTCGTCATCGAACCCGACGCCGAGCGACTCGCCCGCGCGGTGGCCGAGGCGGTGGTCGCGCGGCTCGCCGCCGCCCAGGCGGTGCACGGAAGCGCGTCGCTGGTGGTCACCGGGGGCGGGATGGGGATCGCCGTCCTCGAACGGATCGCCGGGCTCGCCGCGGAGCCGGTCCGGGAGACGGTCGACTGGACGGCGGTCGACATCTGGTGGGGCGACGAGCGGTTCGTCCCGGCGGACGACGACGAGCGCAACGAGAAGCAGGCCCGCGCCGCGCTGCTCGACGTCGTCGGCGTGCCGGCCGAGCGGGTGCACGCCATGCCGCCCTCCGACGGGCCGTTCGCGGAGCCCGAGGACGCCGCGGCCTGGTACGCCGGGCAGCTCGCCGACGCGGCACCCGAGGGACGGATGCTGCCCCGCTTCGACGTGCTGCTCCTGGGCATGGGCCCGGAGGGTCACGTGGCCTCGATCTTCCCCGCGTCGCCGGCCGTGCGGGACGACCGCCCCGTGGTGGCGGTGCGCGACTGCCCCAAGCCGCCGCCCACGCGGGTGAGCCTGGGGCTCCCGGCCATCAACAACGCCGAGGAGGTGTGGCTGCTGGTCGCCGGCGGGGGCAAGGCGCCGGCCGTCGCGCAGTCGCTCGGTGGCGCCGATCCCGCGGATCTCCCGGCGGCCGGCGTGCACGGCCGCCGCGCCACCCGATGGCTGCTCGACGCCGAGGCGGCCGCCGAACTCCCCAGCGGCGGCTAGCGCTCAGCCGCCGCGGCGGACCCGGAGCCGCTCGAGGGCCTCGGCCAGGAGCGCGTCCCCGTCGGCGTCGCTGCGCCGTTCGCGCACGTAGGCGAGGTGGGTCTTGTACGGCTCGATCCGCGGCGCCGCTGGCGGGGCCTCGCGGTCCTGACCGGCCGGCAGCCCGCACCGGGGGCAGTCCCAGAACTCGGGGACGTCGGCGTCGCTCGCCATCACCACTCGGGTCTCGTGCCCGTTGGCGCACCAGAACGGGATGCGCCGGCGTGGCACGGCCTCGCCGCGTTCGACCTCGCCCGTCGGACCCGCGCCGATCCGGCTGCCCCGGATCGCGTTCCCACCAGCCACGTGTGCCCCCTGATCGTCTGTCCGGGTCGCGGCAGAGCTGACGCCGCGCGGGAAGTCTAGGGCCTGCAACGCCCGTTCCCGGTCACGATTGCGCGCCGGTTCGCACGGCAGCGCGGGGGGTGGTACGGCTCAGCCGGCCTTGAGCAGGATGCCCAGGGCGACGATGCACACCGACCAGACGGCGGCGGTCAGCACGGTCAGACGGTTCAGGTTCTTCTCGACCACCGACGACCCCGACAGCGAGGAGGACACCGCGCCGCCGAACATCGACGACAGCCCGCCACCCTTGCCGCGGTGCAGCAGGATGAGCACGATGAGGATCAGGCTGCTGAGGACCAGCAGCACGTTGAGCACCAGCTCCATTGACCTCTCCGGAAAAGCTCGACGACCGGCGACGGACGCCAGCTCTCGTCCCGAGCCTAGCTGACGCCGGCCGTGGCGACGTCGTACCCGCTGTAGGGCCGCATCACCACACCGTTACGCAGCCGCTGTCCGGCGAGGAGCTGGATGCGGGTCTCCGCCAGCGGCACGTAGGCCCCGGTCGCCTGCGCCGCCGCGGCGACGGCGGCCCAGCCGTCGTCCCCGCCGGCCGGCGCCTGGTCCACGAGCGCGTCGATCGCGGGGTCGGCGAGCCGCGCGTAGTTGGTGTTGCCGACCCGGGCGATGCTGCGTCCGTCGACCAGGGGGACGAGGAACGACCCGGGCGTCGGGAAGTCCGCGGTCCGGGTCGCGAGCACGATGCCGTACCCGTTGTCCCGCACGCTGTCGGGGTTGCCGACGTCCGTGGCGTAGAAGGTGGCCGGGTCCAGCGGTCGGATCTCCACGTCGATGTCCACCTCGCCCAGCTGGGCGGCGACCTCCTCGGCCAGCTGGACGCTGCTCCTGGTGTCGGGGACGGCCAGCCGGGTCGTGAACCCGTCCGGCTGCCCGCAGCGCCCCAGGGCGGCCCGGGCCGCGTCCAGGTCCGGCCCGGCCTCGGTCTCGGCGGGGCCCCCGTCGAGCGCGCGCGGCCAGAGCCGCGAGCTGCGCACCGCGTCGACCGCCCCACCCAGCGCCGCCTGCACCGCTCGGCGGTCGATCGCCGCGGCCACCGCGGCGCGGCAGTCGGCGTCGTCCAGGGGGGCGACGTCGGTCGGCAGCGCCAGCAGCCGCACCGCGCCGGTGGTCACGTCGTCGACCCGGGCCAGCAGCGGGTCGTCATCGCCGGAGAGCCGGGCCGTGGTCGCGGGCTGGACCCCGGTGCCGGAGATGTCGAGGTCGGCGGAGCCGGCCAGCAGCGCCTGGTCGCGGGCCAGCCCGGACAGCCCGGTGCGCACCACGACGCTGTCGGGCAGGGCGGTGCGGACGTCGTCGGTGGCCGGGTCCCACTGCGGGTTGCGCTCGAGCAGGATGCCGGTCACCGGGTCGACGGTGGTGATCGCGTAGGGGCCGGACGACACCGGGTCGCGCCCGTAGTCCGCACGGGTGTCGGCCTCCACCGGGACCGGGCTGCTCGACGGCAACGCGAGCACGTACGGCAGCTCCGCGCGGGGGGAGCGCAGCCGGAAGACGATCGTCCGCTCGTCCGGCGTCTCGATCGCGGTCAGATCCGGGTCGTCCTCCTCCTTGGAGTACGGCCCCGGGTAGGGGTTGCCCGGGTCGTCGAGCAGATCGACGACGTAGGTGGGGCCGCCGACGATCACGTCCGACGCGAACGAGCGCTGGATGCCGTATTTGACGTCCTGCGCCGTGATCGGCCGCCCGTTCTCGAAGCGGACGCCCTCGCGGAGGGTGAAGGTCCAGCTGAGCCCGTCCTCGGAGACGGTGCCGAGGTCGGTGGCCAGGTCGGGGACCAGCTCCCCGGTCGCCCCGGGCTCGCTCGAGTAGGTGACCAGCGTGCGGGCGTAGAGCCGCATCAGGTTCCACACGCCCGGCAGGTAGGAGCGCTGCGGGTCGAGGCTGTCGATCTCGGGTGCGACGACGCGCAGCGTGCCACCGGCCTGGTCCGACGGCGATCGGATGCCCTCCACGGCCACGTCCGGGCCGTCGGCCAGCACCGGGACGTCGGCCCTGCCGCCGTCGCCCCCCAGAGAGCTGACCCCGAGCACCACGACGATCACCACGATCGCGATCGCCGCCAGGACCCGCCGTCGCGGCACGCCCCGGGCCCACTCGGGCAACCGGTCGGCGTACCGATCCAGCGTCTCCTGCACCACCTGCTGCCCGCCCCCATGCGTGTTCGGCCGGCGGCGGGCAGCAGGGCTCAGCTACCGCCGGCGGCGATCCGACAGATCTGCGCGAACTCGTCGGCGTCCAGGCTGGCACCACCGACGAGCGCACCGTCGACGTCCGGCCCGGCCAGGATCCCGGCCGTGTTCGCGGCCTTCACCGACCCGCCGTAGAGGATACGTACCGTGGCCGCGCTGTCACTCCCGAACCGCTCGGCGAGCCGTGCCCGGAGCGCCCCGCAGACCTCCTGGGCATCATCGGGGGTGGCGACCTCCCCGGTCCCGATCGCCCAGACCGGCTCGTAGGCGATCACCACGCCCGCGACCTGCTCGGCGGTGAGTCCGTCGAGCGCAGCGTCCAGCTGGCCGGTGCAGTGCGCGACGTGGGCGGCGGCCCGGCGGACCTCCAGCCCCTCCCCCACGCAGACGATCGGCACGATGCCGTGCCGCAGCGCCGCCTGCACCTTGCTGCCGACCACGGCGTCGTCCTCGGCGTGCAGCGCCCGGCGCTCCGAGTGCCCGACCACGACGTAGCCACAGGCCAGGGCGCTGAGCATCCCGCCGCTGACCTCGCCGGTGTAGGCGCCGGAGTCGTGGGCGGAGAGGTCCTGCGCGCCGTACCCGATCGCCAGCTTGTCCCCGGCGACGAGGGTCTGCACGCTGCGCAGCGCGGTGAACGGCGGGAGCACGACGACCTCGGCGGTGTCGAGCTCCTTCTCCTTGAGGGAGAACACGACCTTCTGGACCAGGCCGATGGCCTCCAGGTGGGTCATGTGCAGCTTCCAGTTACCCGCGATCAGCGGCCGGCGCCCGTCCCGGGACGGGGTGGTGCGGTCGGTCCGTGCCATGTCACTCCCCCGCTCGGGCGGTCAGCACCTCGAGGCCCGGGAGCTCGCGGCCCTCGAGGTACTCCAGCGACGCGCCGCCGCCGGTGCTGATGTGGCCGAAGGCGGCCTCGTCGAGCCCCAGCACGCGCACCGCGGCCGCCGAGTCACCACCGCCGACCACCGACAGCCCGTCGACGGCGGCGACCGCCTGGGCCACGCCCCGGGTACCCGCCTGGAAGGGCGCCAGCTCGAACACGCCCATCGGCCCGTTCCAGAAGACGGTGCGTGCGTCGCCGAGCGTGGTGCCGAACAGCTCCACGGTGCGGGGGCCGACGTCGAGCCCCATCTGGCCGTCCGGGATCTCCTCCACCCGCACGACGGTCGTCTCGGCGTCGGCGCTGAACTCGGGTGCGCAGACGACGTCGACCGGCAGCACGATGCGGTCGCCCGCATCGGCGAGCAGCCGCCGGCAGGTGTCGACCTGGTCGGCCTCGAGCAGCGAGTTGCCCACCCCGTGGCCCTGGGCCGCGAGGAAGGTGAAGCACATCCCGCCGCCGACCAGCAGCCGGTCGACCTTGGGCAGCAGCGCCTCGATCACCGCGAGCTTGTCGCTGACCTTGGAGCCGCCGAGCACGACCACGTAGGGGCGGTCGGGGTCGGTGGTCAGCCGGGTCAGGACGTCGAGCTCCTGGGCGACCAGCCGCCCGGCGACGTGCGGCAGCCGCTCCGCCACGTCGAACACGGAGGCGTGCCTGCGGTGCACCGCACCGAACGCGTCGTCGACGTAGACGTCGGCGAGCGCGGCGAACCGGTCGGCCAGCTCCCCGCGCTCGGCGTCGTCCTTGCTGGTCTCGGCGGCCTCGAAGCGGACGTTCTCCAGGAGGAGGACGTCGCCGTCGCCGAGGGCCCCGGCCTTGGCGCGCGCGTCGTCACCGGCGACGTCGGCGGCCAGCGGCACCGCCGTGCCCAGCAGCTCGCCCAGCCGCGCCGCCACCGGCGCGAGGGAGAACTGCGGGTCCGGCGTGCCCTTGGGCCGGCCGAGGTGCGCGGCCACGATCACCCGGGCGCCGGCGTCGCGGAGCGCCTGCAGGGTCGGCAGGCTGGCCCGGATCCGGCCGTCGTCCGTGATCGCGCGGGTCTGCTTGTCGAGCGGGACGTTCAGGTCGGCGCGCAGGAGCACGCGCCGACCCGAGACGCCTTCGGCGAGGAGGTCGTCGAGCGAGCGCATCAGAGGGACTTGCCCACCAGGGTGGTCAGGTCGACGAGGCGGTTGGAGTAGCCCCACTCGTTGTCGTACCAGCCGAGGACCTTCACCATCGGGCCGAAGACCTTGGTGAGCTTGGCGTCGTAGATGCACGACGACGGGTCGGTGACGATGTCCGACGAGACGATCGGCGCGTCGGTGTAGGTCAGGTACTTGCCGAGCGGACCCGCGGCAGCCTCGCGGTAGGCGGCGTCGATCTCGTCGGCGGAGGCCTCACGGGTCAGCTGGACGGTGAGGTCGGTGGCCGAGCCGGTGGGCACCGGGACGCGGATGGCGTAGCCGTCGAGCTTGCCCTTGAGCTCGGGCAGCACCAGGCCGATCGCCTTCGCCGCACCGGTCGAGGTGGGCACCATGTTGAGGGCGGCCGCGCGGGCGCGGCGCAGGTCCTTGTGCGGGCCGTCCTGCAGGTTCTGGTCGGCGGTGTAGGCGTGGATGGTCGTCATCAGCCCGCGCTCGATGCCGAACGCGTCGTTGAGGACCTTGGCCAGCGGGGCCAGGCAGTTGGTGGTGCAGGACGCGTTGCTGATGATCGTCTGCGAGCCGTCGTAGAGGTCGTCGTTGACGCCCATGACGATCGTGATGTCGTCGTCGGTGGCCGGCGCGGAGATGATGACCTTCTTCGCGCCACCGGCGTCGACGTGCTTGCGGGCGTCGGCGGCCTTGGTGAAGAAGCCGGTGGACTCCACGACGACGTCGACACCCAGGTCGCCCCACGGCAGGTTCGCGGGGTCGCGCTCGGAGAGGACCTTCATGGTCTTCCCGCCGATCTTGATGCCCTCGCCGTCGGCGGCGACGTCCTCGGCGAGCTTGCCCAGGATGCTGTCGTACTTCAGCAGGTGCGCCAGGGCCTCGGGGCTGGTCAGGTCGTTGACCGCCACGATCTCGATGTCCTGGCCGCTGGCCGCGGCGGCCCGCCAGAAGTTGCGGCCGATCCGGCCGAATCCGTTGATGCCTACCCGGACCGTCACTGCAGACCTCCCATAGGAACCGTCACGTTCGCCGGGCCGCGCAGACACGCGACCTCGCTCCGTAGACCCTATCGGTCGGGGTCTGCCGCGGCTCCGGTCGTCCCGGTCCGGAGGGTTGAGGGTCAGCTGCCCAGTGCCGGCTGCGACATCGCCGGGGCTGCCAGCGACACGTCGCGGAGGAGCGCACCGGAGGCCACGACCCGGTTCCGGCCGGTCGCCTTGGCGGTGTAGAGCGCCCGGTCGGCGGCCTCGAGCAGGGCTGCGGCGGTTCCCTCGTCGTCGGGGCACACGGCGACCCCGGCGCTGATGGTCACCCGGACCGCCTCCCCGTCGAGGAGGTGCACCGCCGCGGCGACGTCCCGGCGTATCTGCTCCGCCCGCGCCACGGCCTGCTCACGGCCGGCGCCGGGCAGGATGACCAGGAACTCCTCGCCGCCGAGGCGGACGGCGGTGTCACCGTCGCGGACGGCGGCCTGCAGCAGCCGGGCGACGGCGGTGAGGACCCGGTCGCCGGCCCCGTGCCCGAAGCGGTCGTTGACGGTCTTGAAGTGGTCGATGTCGACGGCCAGGACGGCCACCCGGCCGTCACGCGGCCGGCGGTCGAGATCGGCCGGGAGCACCTCGTCGAGGTGGCGGCGGTTGTGCAGTCCGGTGAGCGGGTCCCGGACGGCGTCCTCCGCGAGCTCGGCGCGCAACCGGTCGATCACGCGGACCTGCTCCGCCAGCTGGCGGTTCAGCGTCTCGACCGCCTCCTGCCGGGCCTGCTGCTCGCTCACGTCCCGCACCACCAGGATCCGGCCCAGCGAGCGGCCGCGGGAGTCGCCGACGGCGGTGTCCCGGATGTCGAGCCAGAGTCCCGGGGCGACCTCGGCCACGCGGCGGCCGTCCTGCCGCTCGATCTGCCCGAGGGCGGCGAGGGCCCGTTGGCCGGCGATCTCCGGCAATGGCCGGCCGATCAGCTCCCGGTCGCCGAGTTCCGGGCGCAGGCGGCGCAGCATGCGCCGGGCGGCCGGGTTGACGTCGATGAGCACCTCGTGGGGGTCCACGACGAGGACGGCGTCCGGAACGGTGTCGACGACCTGGTCGCGGGCGACCGGCACCAGGCGCAGCAGGCCCAGCCGCAGGAGCGCCCAGCAGTGGACCAGTCCGGTGGCGACGAAGAACAGGGGGGTCACGTCGACGCCCTGCCCGTCGAGCTGCGACACGACCGCCACGACGTTGCCCACGGTCGACACGACCGCCGCGCCGAGGAGGACGGCGATCTGGGAGCGGAAGACGCCGGCGGCGCTCCTCCACCGGCGCAGCAGGTGCAGGTAGGCTGCGCCGACGACGACGTACGAGTACAGGCTGTGGACGGCGAAGGCTGCTCCGAAGGTCACCCGCTCTCCAGCCGCCAGGTGACCTGCGATGACGAGGTCCCGGGTGGCCGGCAGGGCGGCCAGCACGACCATGACGACGGGCTCCACCGCCATCAGGGCGACCCCTCGCCGGGCCGGGCGCCACGAGGGGTCCGTGACGGTACGGGCGATGGCGTAGGTCCCGGCGACCACCACCCCGACCGCGGCCATGAGCACCGGCGGGTAGGCCCGGCGCACGAGTTCGGATCCGATTCCGAAGAGGAGCGCGTCGGCGCCCGACCAGGTCGCCACGCCGGCCATGGTGCCGGCGAACGCGATCGCCGCCGGCGTGCGGTCGCGGCGCCGCCAGGCCAGCACGCCGACCACGACCGCGATGACGGCTGCGCAGGCGAACAGCACCGCCCATCGCTGTGACGTCATGCCCGGCTCCTCGGTCGCCCGGCCGGGCGTCGGTCGCCGGCCGCTGCCCCGGAGATCGGACGCGACGCCATGTCCCTGGAGCCGCCGTTCCCCCCTCCGAGGGAGGCACGCCGGCCCGCCCACACCGAGGTCGACGACGTGCGGGTCCAGCGACGTGCAGAGAGCCGTGTCGAGCGACACGGCGGCTCCCCTAGGGGCCCGCCAGGAGTCTGCGAGCCGGTGAGGGGCGGGCGGTCCTCCTACTGCGTGAGCATGTCGTCGGTGACGACGGACTCCGTGTCGGGGATGCCGAGATCCTTGGCGCGCTTGTCGGCCATGGCCAGCAGCCGGCGGATCCGGCCCGCGACGGCGTCCTTGGTCATCGGCGGGTCGGCGCGCTGGCCGAGCTCCTCCAGCGACGCCTGACCGAACTCCAGCCGCAGCCGACCGGCCACCAGCAGGTGCTCCGGGGCGTCCTCACCGAGGATCTCCAGGGCGCGCTCGACCCGTGCACTGGCCGCGACGGCGGCGCGCGCGGACCGGCGGAGGTTGGCGTCGTCGAAGTTGGCCAGGCGGTTGGCCGTGGCGCGGACCTCGCGCCGCATCCGCCGCTCCTCCCAGGCCAGCACCGCGTCGTGGGCGCCCATCTTCGTGAGCAGCGCGCTGATCGCGTCGCCGTCCCGCACGACCACCCGGTCGGCACCGCGCACCTCGCGGGCCTTGGCGGCGATGCCGAGCCGGCGCGCGGCGCCGACGAGGGCCATGGCGGCCTCCGGCCCCGGGCAGGTCACCTCGAGCGAGGAGGAGCGGCCGGGCTCGGTCAGCGAGCCGTGGGCGAGGAACGCCCCCCGCCAGGCGGCCTCGGCGTCGCTGAGGCTGCCGGAGACGACGGCCGGAGGCAGCCCGCGGACGGGCCGTCCGCGCTGGTCGACCAGGCCGGTCTGCCGCGCGAGGCCCTCGCCGTGCTTGGCGATGCGGACCAGGTAGCGGACGCCACGCCGGATGTTGCCGCCGGCGAGCACGCTGACCCCGCTGGTGTAGCCGTAGACCTCGCTGATGTCGCGGCGCAGCCGCCGGGCGACCGACCCGGTGTCCAGCTCGGCCTCGATGACCACCCGGCCGCCGACGATGTGCAGGCCCCCGGAGAACCGCAGCAGGGCGGTCACCTCGGCCTTGCGCTCGGAGGTCTTCGTGCACTCCACTCGGGAGAGCTCGTCCTTCACCATGGCCGTCATCGCCATGCAGTCCACCCCCACGTCACCCCGGGGTATTCCGCCCCCGCACCTCGGGTCAGCGTCATCTACGCCGTCCCCTTTCCCCCTCGTGCCGGCCGGACGGCCGAACACCCCGGTACCCGATCCGACACCTCTGCTCGCTCATCGCACCCCGACCGCGGCGGCCAGCGCCGCGGACAGGCGCACGGGGTCGTGCCGCGGCGCACCGTCCGGCTCGGCGACCGGGGCGAGCAGGAGCTCGGCACCGCACCCGCGGACCGCGTCCAGAAGACCACGGCGGTCAACCACCGATTCCACCTCCGCGATCACGGCGTGCAACGCCACTCCGCCCAGATGCGCCTGCAGCACGGACACATGCTCCTCCGGGGAGAAACCGTCCGTCTCACCGGGCTGCGGTTCGAGGTTGAGCACCACGACCACGCGCGCCTGTGAATCGGCCAGCGCCGTGCGGAGCTGGGGCACGAGCAGGTGCGGGAGCACGGAGGTGTACCAGGAGCCCGGGCCGAGCGAGACGACGTCGGCGGCCGCGATCGCCTCCAGCACGGCGGGGTGCACGACCGGATCGGCCGGCGACACCCGGATCTCCCGCACCCGGCCCGGGGTCGCGGCGATGGCCACCTGACCGCGGATGGTCCGCACCCGGGCCGGGTCGTCGCGGTCGGTCGTCTCCACCCGGGCGACCAGGTCCAGTGGCTCGTCGGCCATGGGCAGCACCCGCCCGCACGCGCCGACGAGCTCCCCGAGCTCGTCCAGGGCCCGGACGGTGTCGCCGCCGTGCATCTCGGCCAGCCCGGTGAGCAGCAGGTTCCCGACCGGGTGCCCGGCGAGCACGCCGGTGCCCCCGAAGCGGTGCTGGAAGAGGGCGGCGAGGGTGCGGTCGCGGTCACCGTCCCCGGCCAGCGCCGCGAGGGCCATCCGCAGGTCGCCGGGCGGCAGCACCGGCATCTCCCGCCGGATCCGCCCGGAGGAGCCGCCGTCGTCGGCGACCGTCACGACCGCGGTCAGCTGCGGGGTGATGCGGCGCCAGGCCGCCAGGGCCGCGGCGAGCCCGTGCCCACCGCCGAACGCCACCACCCGGGGAGTCCCCCCCGGACCCACCGTTCCGCCCACTACTCGCGGCCCAGGTCGCGGTGCCGGGCGACGGCGGCGACGCCCTCGGCGCTCAGCCGCCGGGCGAACTCCTCGGTGATCGCCACGCTGCGGTGCTTCCCGCCCGTGCAGCCCACCGCCAGGGTCAGGTACCGCTTGCCCTCCCGCCGGTAGCCGGGCACGAGCAGCCGCAGCACCTCGGTGTAGCGGTCCAGGAAGTCGGCGGCGCCCTCCTGCCCGAGCACGTAGTCGCGGACGTCGGCGTCGCGGCCGGTGTGCTCCTGGAGCTCCGGGACCCAGTGCGGGTTGGGCAGGAACCGGGCGTCGACGACGAGGTCGGCGTCGAGCGGGAGCCCGTACTTGAACCCGAAGCTCATCACCGTGGCGGTGAGCGGCGGGGTGCTCCCGCCGCGGGCGAAGGCGTTCTCCAGCGTCGCCCGCAACTGGTGCACGTTCAGGTCGCTGGTGTCCACCCACAGGTCGGCCTCGCCGGCGATCCCGGTGAGCAGCGCCCGCTCGGCGGTGATCCCGTCGATGAGCGTCCCGTTGCCCTGGAGCGGGTGCTCCCGGCGGTTGGATTCGTAGCGGCGCACCAGCACCTCGTCCCGGGCGTGCACGTAGACCACGCGCGGGCGGTGCCCGGCCTCGGAGAGGACCCGGATCGCCTCCTGGAGGTCGCTGGAGAACGCCCGGCTACGCACGTCGACGACCGCGGCGAACCGCCGCAGATCGCCCCGTGCCCCGAGCTGCACCATCGGCAGCAGCAGGGCCGGCGGCAGGTTGTCGACCACGAACCAGCCGAGGTCCTCCATCACCCGTCCGGCGCTGTTCTTGCCCGCCCCGGACAAGCCGGTGACCACCACGACCTCCAGCGGCGGCGTCTCCGTGCTGGCCGGGTCGAGGGCCGGGGGGCGCTCGTTCTGCGGCCCTGCACCGGCCACGTCGGCTTCGGCCGTCACGAGGCCACCCGCCCGGCCTCGGCGGCGTCCCCGGCGCCCGGACGGTTGCTCCCCGGTTGCGCCGGCCCCTGCGGCGCGAGCGCGGACTCCTCCGCCACCGGTGGGCCGGTCGCGGGGCCGGGCACCGGTTCGGCGACCGCCATCTGCACCGCCTCCGCCGTCCGCCGGCCGATGCCGGGCACCGTCATGAGGTCCTCCACCGTCGCTGCGCGCAGCCGCTTGAGCGAGCCGAACTGCTTCATCAGTGCCTTCCGTCGCGCGTCCCCGAGGCCGGGGACGTCGTCCAGCAGGGAGACCAGCATGCCGGTGGACCGCTTCTGCCGGTGGTAGGTGATCGCGAAGCGGTGGGCCTCGTCGCGCACCCGCTGCAGCAGGTACAGCGCCTCCGAGGTGCGCGGCAGGATCACGGGGTCGCTCTCCCCCGGCAGCCACACCTCCTCCATGCGCTTGGCGAGACCGCAGACGGCGACGTCGACCACGCCCAGCTCGTCGAGCGCCCGGGCCGCCGCGGCGACCTGCGGGGCGCCGCCGTCGACGACGAGCAGGTTGGGCGGGTAGGCGAACCGGCGCGGCCGCCCCTCCTCCGCGGCGATGCCCTGCTCGTCCCGGCGGTCGGCCTCGTCCTTGAGGTGCCGGGCGAACCGGCGGCGCACCACCTCCGCCATGGCGGCGGTGTCGTCGGTTCCTTCCGTGACGGAGAACCTGCGGTAGTCGGACTTCTTCGCGAGGCCGTCCTCGAAGACCACCATGGACGCCACCACGTTCGTGCCCTGCACGTGGCTGATGTCCATGCACTCGATCCGCAGCGGCGCGTCGGGGAGCTCCAGCGCCTCCTGCAGCTCCGCGAGCGCCAGCGAGCGCGCGGTGAGGTCGCTGGACCGTTTCACCCGGTGCCGGGCGAACGCCTCCTTCGCGTTGCGCTCCACGGTCTCCATGAGGCTGCGCTTGTCACCGCGCTGCGGCACGCGGAGGGAGACCCGGCCACCCCGCAGCTCCTCCAGCAGCTCGACGTAGACGTCGGCGTCGTCGGGCAGCTCGGGGACCAGCACCTCGCGGGGCACCGCCTCGCCGGCCTCCCCCGTCCCGGTCTGCTCGTCGACGCCGCCGTAGACCTGCAGGAGGAACTGCTCCACCAGCTCCCCGGTGGTGACCTCCTCGACCTTGTCGATGATCCAGCCGCGCTGGCCACGGACCCGCCCGCCGCGGACGTGGAAGACCTGGACGGCGGCCTCCAGGTCGTCCTGCGCGAAGGCGACGACGTCGGCGTCGGTGCCGTCGCCGAGGACCACGGCCTGCTTCTCCATCGCGCGCTTGAGGGCGCCGATGTCGTCGCGCAGCCGGGCGGCCTTCTCGTACTCCATCGCCTCGGCGGCCGCGGCCATCTCCCGCTCGAGCCGCTTGATCATCGAGTCGGTGCGCCCGGCCATGAAGTCGCAGAAGTCGTCGACGATCTCCCGGTGCTCCTCGGCGCTCACCCGGCCGACGCACGGCGCGGCGCACTTGCCGATGTAGCCGAGCAGGCAGGGCCGGCCGATCTGCCCCGCGCGCTTGAAGACGCCGGTGGAGCAGGTCCGGGCCGGGAAGACACGGGTGAGGGTGTCGAGGGTCTCGCGGATCGCCCAGGCGTGGGCGTAGGGGCCGAAGTAGCGGACGCCCTTCTTCTTGGGCCCGCGCATGACCTGCAGCCGCGGGTACTCCTCGTTCAGCGTCACGGCCAGCGACGGGTAGCTCTTGTCGTCGCGGTAGCGGACGTTGAACCGCGGGTCGAACTCCTTGATCCAGTTGTACTCGAGCTGGAGGGCCTCGACCTCGGTGCCGACGACGGTCCACTCGACGCTCGACGCCGTCGTCACCATCTGGCGGGTGCGGGGATGCAGGCCGGCGACGTCGGCGAAGTAGCTGTTCAACCGCTGCCGCAGGCTCTTGGCCTTGCCGACGTAGACGACCCGGCCGTGGGGATCGCGGAACCTGTAGACCCCGGGGCTCTCGGGGATCGAGCCGACCGCCGGGCGGTACGTGGACGGATCGGCCATGCCTCCACACTAGGTCGCGGGACCGACGGTCCGTCAGGTGACGGGACCCGTCCGTCCCACTCGCCCCAGGGGTCGCGCGCGGACGCCGCGGACAGCGCGCACCGCCGATCCCGCGCCCGGCGGTCGCCGGGCGCGGTCGGCCGACGGCGCGGGGCCGGGCCGGACGGTCAGCCCACCGGCCGGGACCGCCGCATGGCGGCCGGCGCGTGGGCGGCGGCCGCGGCGCCGAGACGCTGCGCGAGACGGATGCATCGCGCGGTCAGCACCAGTCCGGACACGAGCGCCACGCCTCCGGACAGCACGACGACGGCGCCGGGCGCCGTGCCGCCCGTGGCCAGGGAGACGGAGGCCGCGAGGACCGCGAGCAGGATCACGGTCGACCGCACGCCGGGGCCGCCACCGGTGTACGGCCCGTCGACCGGGGAGCCGCAGTTGGACAGGTCGGGGTCGCAGTCGGGCGTCAGCGCACTCATCGCTGTCCTCCTCCGAGGGACTCCGCCACGGCGCCCCGGAGGGGCACTGTCGTGACGTCGGTCACACGGACCATACGGGCCGGTCCGGCGGCGGATCAAGTCCTGCGGCATCCCGGGGGACGACACCGGCCCGCGTCGCCGGGAGCGGAGCGCGGGCCGGATGCCCCCAGGGCGGGCGGCGGAGGCTCAGCCGGCCTTCTTGCGGGCCCGCTTCTTCACCGGCCCGGAGGCCGCCGCCGCGGCGATCGCGTCGGCGTCCAGCAGCGGCACGAGGTACCGGCCGGTGTGGCTCTCCGGCACCGAGGCGAGGAACTCCGGCGAGCCCTCCGCCACCAGGGTGCCGCCGCGGAAACCGCCCTCGGGGCCCATGTCGATGAGCCAGTCGGCGCTCTTGATGACGTCCAGGTTGTGCTCGATGACGATGACCGAGTTGCCCTTGTCGACCAGGCCCTGCAGGACCAGCAGCAGCTTCCGGATGTCCTCGAAGTGCAGCCCGGTGGTCGGCTCGTCGAGGACGTAGATGCTGCGGCCGTTGGACCGCTTCTGCAGTTCGCTGGCCAGCTTGACCCGCTGCGCCTCACCGCCGGAGAGAGTGGTGGCCGGCTGCCCCAGCCGCACGTAGCCCAGCCCCACCTCGGTGAGGGTGCGCAGGTAGCGCGCGATCGCCGGGATGGCGGCGAAGAAGTCCGCGGCCTCCTCGATCGGCATGTCGAGGACCTCGGCCACCGTCTTGCCCTTGTAGTGCACCTCGAGGGTCTCCCGGTTGAACCGGGCGCCCTTGCAGACCTCGCAGGGGACGTAGACGTCCGGCAGGAAGTTCATCTCGATCTTCAGCGTGCCGTCGCCCGAGCACGCCTCGCAGCGGCCGCCCTTCACGTTGAAGGAGAACCGCCCCGGCAGGTAGCCGCGGACCTTCGCCTCCGACGTCTGGGCGAAGAGCTTGCGGACGTGGTCCCAGACCCCGGTGTAGGTGGCCGGGTTCGACCGCGGGGTGCGGCCGATCGGTGACTGGTCGACGTGCACGACCTTGTCCAGGTGCTCCAGCCCGGTGATCGTGCGGTGCCGGCCCGGGACCATGCGCGCCCGGTTGAGCTCGTTGGCCAGGACGGTGTAGAGGATGTCGTTGACCAGGCTGGACTTGCCCGACCCGGAGACGCCGGTGACCGCGACGAGGCAGCCGAGCGGGAAGGTGACGTCGACGCCGCGCAGGTTGTTCTCGCGGGCGCCCTTCACCACCAGTTCGCGTCCCGGCTCCGGCACACGCCGCTTCTCCGGGACGGAGATCGCCATCCGGCCCGACAGGTAGGCGCCGGTGATGGACCGCTCACTGGCCAGCAGGTCCTCGACCGTGCCGCTGACCACGACCTCGCCGCCGTGCTCACCGGCACCCGGCCCGATGTCGACGACCCAGTCGGCGGTCTTGATGGTGTCCTCGTCGTGCTCGACGACGATCAGCGTGTTGCCCATGTCGCGCAGCCGCACGAGGGTCTCGATCAGCCGGCTGTTGTCCCGCTGGTGCAGGCCGATGGACGGCTCGTCCAGCACGTACAGGACACCGACCAGCCCCGACCCGATCTGGGTGGCCAGCCGGATCCGCTGCGCCTCGCCGCCGGCGAGGGTGGCCGCCGGCCGGTCCAGCGACAGGTAGTCCAGGCCGACGTCGACCAGGAAGGACAGCCGGGCCTGGATCTCGCGGAGGACGCGGTCGGCGATCGCCTTCTCCCGCTCCCCCAGCTCCAGCGCGCCCAGCCACTGCGCCGCCTCGCCGATCGACAGGTTGGTCACCTCGGCGATCGACCGGTCGCTGAGCTTGACCGCGAGGATCTCCGGCTTCAGCCGGGTGCCGTGGCAGACGGGACAGGGCACGTCGCGCATGTAGCCCTCGTACTTGTCCTTCATGAACTCGCTGTCGGTGTCCTCGTGGCGGCGCTCGAGGAAGGGCAGCACACCCTCGAAGGCGGCGTAGTAGCTGCGCTCGCGGCCGTAGCGGTTCTTGTAGCGGACGTGCACCTGGTCGGGCGAGCCGTGGAGGATCGCCTTCTGCACCTTCGCCGGCAGCCGCTCCCACGGGTCGTCCATCGAGAAGCCGATCTGCTGCGACAGACCGGTGAGCAGCCGGGTGAAGTACTCGTTGCTCATCGAGCTGGCCCAGGGTGCGACGGCGCCCTGGGCGAGGCTCTTGCCCGGGTCGGGCACGACGAGCTCCGGGTCGACCTCCTTGCGGGTGCCGATGCCGGTGCACTCCGGGCAGGCGCCGAAGGGCGAGTTGAACGAGAACGAGCGGGGCTCCAGCGCCTCGAACGACAGCCCGTCGTCGACGCAGGCCAGGTGCTCGGAGAAGGTGCGCTCGCGCTCGGGGTCGTCGTCGGGGAGGTCGACGAAGTCGAGGACCACCAGTCCGCCGGCCAGGCCGAGCGCGGTCTCGATCGAATCGGTGAGCCGGCGCTTGGCGCTCTCCTTGACGGTGAGCCGGTCGACGATCACCTCGATCGTGTGCTTCTCCTGCTTCTTGAGCGTCGGCGGCTCGGTGAGCGGGTGCACGGTGCCGTCGACGCGCACGCGGGAGAAGCCCTGGGTCTGCAGCGAGCTGAACAGGTCGACGTACTCGCCCTTGCGCGCGCGGACGACGGGGGCCAGCACCTGGAACCGGGTGCCCTCCGCCATCGCGAGCACCTGGTCGACGATCTGCTGCGGGGTCTGCCGGGCGATCGGCTTGCCGCAGTTGGGGCAGTGCGGCTGCCCGGCGCGGGCGTACAGCAGCCGCAGGTAGTCGTAGACCTCGGTGATCGTGCCGACGGTCGACCGCGGGTTCCGGTTGGTCGACTTCTGGTCGATCGAGACGGCGGGCGAGAGGCCCTCGATGAAGTCGACGTCGGGCTTGTCCATCTGCCCGAGGAACTGCCGGGCGTAGGCCGACAGCGACTCGACGTACCGGCGCTGCCCCTCGGCGAAGATCGTGTCGAAGGCGAGGCTGGACTTCCCCGAGCCCGACAGCCCCGTGAAGACGATGAGCGCGTCACGGGGGAGGTCGATGTGGACGTCCTTGAGGTTGTGCTCTCGGGCGCCGCGGACGACGAGCCGGTCCATGTGATCCCTGTCGGTCGCTGGGGTTGGGTGTCGCGGTTGGTGCGCTGGCGTGCCGCCGTCGGGCGCCGACCGCGGGCCACCCGGTGCAACGCCGGTGGTCCCCGTGGTCGTCCGCCGGTGGCTGTGAGCTGCGTCCGGCCGTGCGGCGGCCGGACTACGCGGCCGGGGCCGCCGGGGACGTCGGGTCGAACACCGGCGCGTACCGGCGCCACGGCCGCCGGGCCTCCAGCTCGCCGGCGATCCAGAGTAGGCGCGCTTCGGCGCCGGGGGGGCCGACGAACTGGACCGGGACCGGCGGCCCGCCGGGCCGGGTGCCGGCGGGGAGGACGGTGGCGGGGATGCCGGCCAGGTTCCACGCCCCGGTGAACGGCGCCCAGCGGGCGTTGGCGGTGAGGTTGGCCAGGAACGACCGCTCGTGCCAGGGCCGGGCCGGCAGCGGCGGCCCGGTGGTGACCGGGGTGAGCAGCAGGTCGACGTCGTCGAAGAACCGCACCATCCGCTCCCGGAACCGCTCCTGGGTGCGCGGCCGCACGAGCCCGAGGCGCCGCACCAGCCGGCCCATGCGGGCGTGGGTGCGGCTGCGGGGCTGCAGCCGGCTGCGGTCGATGCCCAGGTACGCCGCGTCGTCCTCCGCCCCGGCCATCCAGCGCACGACGGCGCCCGCGGCGGCGCCGGGGGTGATCGGGGGCGTGCGTGGGACGACCGTGTGCCCGGCCGCGCGCAGCTCGGCCACCACCGCGTCGATCGCTGCGCGGATGGGCTCGTCCCCGCCGACGCCGGGGAGCGGTGACCGGGTGCTGACCGCGATGCGCAGCGGGCGGCCCGGATCCGCCGGGGGGCCGGGCTGCTCCCCCGCCAGCACGGCGTGCACGACCGCGAGATCGGCCACCGTGGTGGCGAGCGCCCCGTTCACCGCCATGCCCGACCAGTCGTCGGCCCCGATGCCGCCGGGGACGACCCCGGTGCCGGGCTTGAGCGTGACCAGGCCGCAGGCGGCCGCGGGCAGCCGGAGCGAGCCCATGCCGTCGTTGCCGTGGGCGATCGGGACGGACCCGGAGGCCACCGCGGCCGCGCTGCCGCCGGAGCTGCCGGCCGGCGAGAGAGCGGTGTCCCAGGGATTCCGGGTGACCGTGCCGGGGCCGTCCGTGGCGGCGTAGAGGCACAGCTCGGGCGCCCGGGTGATGCCGACGACGACCGCGCCGGCCTTGCGCAGCCGGGTGACCACGTCGTGGTCCCTGCGCGCGGGGGCGGCGTCCTCGCGCGCCGGCGAGCCGTCGGTGCAGACCTCCCCCGCCACGGCCACGTTGTCCTTGATCGCCACCGGGACGCCGGCCAGCGGCAGGGCGAAGCGGGTGAGGCTGGCGTCGACCGCCGCGGCCTCGGCCAGCGCCGCCTCGCGGCGGACCACCCGGAAGGCGCCGACCCGGGCGTCGACGGCCTCGATGTGGTCGAGGTGCGCGCGGACCACCTCGACCGCCGTCAGCTCCCCGGCCCGCACCCGCGCCGCGATCTCCGTGGCCGGGAGCCCCACGATCCGGGTACCGGGGCCGCCGCCGTTCCCGGCACCGCCCTGAGCCGTGCCGACACCTCCGCTAGCGTCCATGCCAGGACCGTAACGGCGGCCGCCGACACTTTCCGAACGGAGTCCGGATGAGCACCCCGACCTACACCGGCGACGTCCAGGTCGGCGGCCCCGCCGACGTGCGGGAGCTGCCCGGCCTCACCATCAGCAAGGTCGCGGTCAGCGAGATGGCCAACAACGCCTACCTGCTGCGCTGCACGACGACCGGCGAGGCGCTGCTGGTCGACGCGGCCGCGGAGCCCGACGTCCTCCGGGCGCTCATCGGCGACGCCGACCTGCGCACCGTCGTCACCACCCACGGCCACTGGGACCACCACCGCGCGCTGCCCGACGTCGTCCGGGAGACCGGGGCGGCCACCGTGGCCCACCCCGAGGACGCCGCCGCCCTGCCGGTGCCGGTGCAGCGCCCCGTCGAGCACGGGGATCCGGTGACCGTCGGCGACCAGACGCTCGAGGTGGTGCACCTGCGCGGGCACACGCCGGGCAGCATCGCGCTGGTCTGGCGCGGCCCGGCGGACGCCGGGGTGCACGTCTTCACCGGCGACAGCCTCTTCCCCGGCGGCGTGGGCAGGACCTGGTCGGCGGAGGACTTCGCCAGCCTGATCGACGACGTCGAGCAGCGCCTGTTCGGCGCCCTCCCCGACGAGACGTGGGTCTACCCGGGGCACGGCAAGGACACCACCATCGGCGCCGAGCGCCCGCATCTGGCGCAGTGGCGCGCCCGCGGCTGGTGAGCCGCCTCGTCACTCCTCGTCGAAGAGCTCGACCACCTCGTCGGCCGTGCCGGGAAGGTGCAGCGGCAGGACCGAGACCGTCCACTCCGGCCGCCGCTCGTCGACGCCGAGCGCGAGGTCCCAGGCGGCCCGGGGCGTGAGCGGGCCGAAGCACGCGTCCTCGCCGTCCTCCCCCAGGTCCACCTCGACCAGCCACTGGTCCGAGAGGTCGGCGGCGAGCTCGGAGAAGTCGGCAGGGGTGTCCTCGTCGGGCTCGGGGGTGTCCAGCCGGACCGGGTAGATGAGCGCCATCCTCCGCACGCTAGGCCCTGCGGGCCCCGGAGACACCTCGATGCGTCGCGGGAGGACGTCGGCGCGCCGGTGCGTAGGTTCCAGGGCGTGACGACAGCACCCGGGCACGACGGCCGGTCCATGCGGGAGCGGATGCTGGCCGGGGAGCTCTACCTCGCCGACGACCCCGAGCTCGGGGAGCTCAGCTCCCGGGCGCTCGACCTCGTCGCCGCGTACAACGCGACGTCGGTGCGGCAGGCGTCGCTCCGGCGGGACCTGCTGGCCGAGCTGCTCGGATCGGTCGGCGAGGACACCGAGATCCGCCCTCCGCTGCGGGTCGACTACGGCCGGCACCTCAGCATCGGTGCCCGCTGCTTCGCGAACTTCGGCCTGGTCGCCCTCGACGTCGCCCCCATCACCATCGGCGACGACGTGCAGATCGGGCCGAACGTCCAGCTGCTCACGCCCACCCACCCGGTGGCGGCCGAGCCGCGGCGGCAGAAGTGGGAGGCGGCGCGGCCGATCGTCATCGGCGACAACGTGTGGCTGGGCGGCGGCGCCATCGTGCTGGCCGGGGTCACGATCGGCGCGAACACCGTCGTCGGCGCGGGGGCGGTCGTCACCCGCGACCTGCCGGCCGACGTCGTCGCCGTCGGCAACCCGGCGCGCGCCGTCCGCCGCCTGGACGAGCCCCGGTAGCCGGCGAGCCGTCGTCGGCGTCCCCGGGGACGCCGACGACGGCTCGGTGATCAGTCGACGGGACCGGGCCGGCGGTGGCGCGGCCGGGTCGGCCGCGCCACCACCAGCGATCAGTCCTCGATGTCGTGCCCGTGCACGTGGTCGTGCGCGAGGCCGCCGCCGCCGGCGGCCTCCTTGAACGTGCCCTCCTCGCCGGCCGGCGCCGGCAGCCGGAACGCCGGGCCGGGGACCTTCTTGCCCGGCACGCCGTTCACCGGCTCCGTCGAGTAGGCGTACGTGAGCATGGCGAACGCGATGAGATCGCTGTTCACCTCGAGCGCGTCCAGGGCGAGGTTGTCGATCTGGTCGCAGGCCTGGTGGTAGCACGGGTCGAACTGCTCACCCGCGGTGCCGCCCCAGATGGCCACCTGCTCCTCGGTCTTCCGGACCTCCGCGCCGGTGAAGAGACCACCGGAGGGGATGCCGGCGTTGATGAACGCCTGGTAGTCGCTCCGGCCGGAGTACTCGGCATCGTCGTAGGGCACGCCGACCTTGGTGTAGAACGACTCGTAGAGGTCCTCGATCGCGGTGGAGCCCGCGGGGATCGGCACCGGCGCCTCCCAGGTGGACTCGTCCGAGTCGTAGACCATCTGGACGTAGTTCGGCGAGCCCACCATGTCGTAGTTCATGTAGAGCGCGATCCGGTCCACCTCCGCCTGCGACAGGCCCTCGACGTAGTCGGCGGATCCGACCAGGCCCTGCTCCTCGGCCGCCCACCAGGCGAACCGCAGCGTGTTCTCCGGGTTGAGCTTGCGCATGGTCAGCGCCGCCTCCAGGAGCGCCGCGGACCCGGAGCCGTTGTCGTTGATGCCCGGCCCGACCTCGACGCTGTCCAGGTGCGCGCCGGCCATGACGACGTTGTCAGGGTTCCTGCCCGGCAGCTCCGCGATGACGTTGTGGTCCTCGCGGATCTCGGCGGGGATCACCTCGATGAACGCGGTGGCGCCATCGGCGGCGAGCGCCACACCCTGGTCGAAGCTCGCGCCGACCACGGGGATGCCGTGCTGGACCGTGCTGCCGTCCCCGAGGGTCGCCGCGTTGGCGACGATGAGCTCCATCCGGTCGGGGCCGTTGCCCTGGTTGAAGATGACCACCGCCTCGGCGCCGGCGTCCTCGGCGTTGACCACCTTGTTCCCGAAGTTGCAGGCCCCGCGCTGGACGAGCGCGATGTCGGCGGGGCCGCTCAGGTCCAGCCCGGCGAAGTCGGCGGCCTCGCACCCGCTGGTCGAGGTGGCCGGGTCCGTGAGCGCGAGGTCGACGGGGACAACCGCGCCCTCGACCGTGCCGGACCCGCTGCCGGTGAAGACGCCGGTCTCGTACTCGGCCTGGACAGTCCTCAGCTGCCGCAGCACCGCGGGGAAGTTGAACGTGACGTCGACCGGGTCGAGCGTGACCCGGTAGCCGGCGTCCCGGAGCAGGCCCGCGACGTACTCGACGCTGTCGTCGTAGCCGTCCGTGCCCGCCGCCCGGCTGCCCGGGTAGACGGGGTCGTCGCTGTTCTCGGCGATCTTCTGGAAGGCGCGCTGGTGCTCCATGACGCCCTCGAGGGTCACGCACTCCAGCAGCTTGGCGTAGGTGTTGTTGTTCCGGTTCTCGCAGGCGTTCCCTGGCGCGGCGGTGGCCGCGGTGACAGGCAGCGCCAGGGCGACCAGCAGTCCGCTGCTGCCCAGGGCGATGGTTCGAGCCGCCGTCCGTCGTGCGGACGCGGTCCGTGGTTGGCTCACGCTCGGTCCCTTCGATCGGTCACCGGCGGCGGGGACCACCGCCGGGGCGCCGACACCGTTGTCGGCACCGGGACCTTGGCCCCTTCGAGGGGCGGTTGCATAGAGGTGATGTGGCGACACGCACCGACAGGACCGCTGCTCCGGCCGGTGGTCATCGGGGGCCGCGCTCGACGGACAGCGGGCTGACCTGCGCATTCGCGCGTGGCCCAGGTCACGACACGCCGCAGGCTCGGAAAGACTCAGCGTGAGACGAGGTCACCGTCGGTGACCTGCGGGGGCGGCAGCCAGCGCCCCCACCAGCGCAGCAGGTGCTCGAGCCGGGCGAGCCGGTGCCTCGGCCGTCCCGTGCGCGCCAGCTCGTGCCCCTCGCCGGGGAAGAGCAGCAGCTCGGCCGGCACTCCATGCCGCACGAGCTCCACGTACAACCGCTCGCCCTCCCGGGCTGGCACCCGCGCGTCCTCCTCGCCGTGGATGACCAGCGTCGGCGCCGCGCTGCGCCCCGGCCAGGCCGGCGGGCTCTGCGCAGCCGGCCGCTCGGAGGCGGTCCCCGTGCCGTCGTCGGCCACGCACCAACCCGTGCCGGCGGAGTCGATCAGGCCTCCCGGGTCGGTGATCGCCGCGTCCAGAACCGCCGCCGCGAACCGGTCGGTCCGGCCGAGCAGCAGAGCCGCCAGGTATCCCCCGGAGGAGCTGCCCGCGATCCCGATCCGCTCGCCGTCGAGCGCCGGATCCAGCAGCGCGGCGTCGAGGAACGTGAGGACGTCGTCGACGTCGGGGCCGCCGAGCTCCCCGGGGCCGGCCCGGCCGTGGTCGGGCCCGTGGCCGGAGGAGCCCCGGGGATCGCACCGGACCACCGCGTACCCGGCCGAGACGTACACCTGCGTGTCGACCGACAGCGCCCAGCCCGGCTGCCGGACCGGCCCGCCCGGCAGCACGAGCAGGACCGGGTGCGGCCCGGGCCCCGGCGGTGTCGTCACCCAGCCGTGCACCGGTCGGCCGTCAGGCGCGGTCGCCGTCCGCTCCGAGGTGCGGTGCAGCCGCCCGGTCGCGCCGAGCTCCCGGCCGAAGCCGGTGAGCAGCCGCCGCCCGCCGGGTGTCAGGGCCACCAGCTCCCCCGCGGATCGGTCGTGGCCGACGGTAGCGACGACGACGCCGGCGGCCGCGGCGACGCCGCGCACCGTGAAGGGGCCGTCGATCAGCGTCTCGGGCGCCCCGCCCTCCACGGGGACGCGGAGCAGCTCGACCGCCCCCCGTCGTTCGACGCCGGCCAACGCCGCCCCGTCGGCGAGCACGGGCGCGGTGACGGCACCGCCGCGGCGCTCGGCCGGGTCGAGCAGCGGCTGCAGCGCCCCGCCGGCGACGGCCACCCGGCAGGGCACGGCCTGCCACCCGACGACGTCCGGCCCGTCCGGGCCCCGGTCGGGAACGGCGGTGACCACCATCGCCGTGCCGTCGGCGGTGTACGCGGGGAGAGCGCAGTCCGCGCGGGACCCGGTGACCCGGCGCAGCCCCGAGCCGTCGGGCGCGACGGCGTGGACGTCGCGCACCGGATCGCGGTCGGCGCCGTCGTGCCGGGCGGACACGAAGGCCAGCTCGGCACCGTCCGGGCGCCAGGCCACGTCGGCGCAGTCGGCCTCGCCGGTGGTGACCTGCACCGGCGCCGGCGGCGGCACGGTGTCGTCGGCGAAGTCGGCCGGCAGGTCGATGACGAAGACCTGGCTGGGCCGGTCGCGCACGAAGCCGACCCCGTCGAGCCGGTACCTCAGCGTCGTGATCAGCCGCGGCGGCTCGGCGGCCGGGTCCACGCCGGCCACGGTGCCGTAGCGGCCGTGCTCGGGCACCCGCGCGACGTAGGCGAGGCGGCGCGAGTCCGGCGACCACACCGGCGCACCGGCACCCAGGTGGTGGTCGGTCAGCCGCCTGGGCGCCCCGCCCGCGGCGGGCAGCACGTGGATCTGGGCGCGACGGCCCGGCTCCGCCCCGAGGTACGCCAGCCAGCGCCCGTCCGGGGAGAAGACCGGATCGGTGTCGTGCCGGCCGGAGGTCAGGGGCCGGGCCGGTGCGGAGCCGTCGGTGGGCACCGCCCAGAGCTGGCTGCGGTGGTCGTCCGCGTCCGGATCGGGCCAGCCGACGGCGACGACGGCGATCCGCCCGTCGGGCGACAGGGTCGGCGTCCCCGGCGTGCGCAGGAGCGCGAGGTCGGTCGGCCGCATGCCGGCGACGCTAGCCGAGGGCTCGTCCGCCCCCCGCTCCCGTCCGGAGGCGGGCGGCGCCGGCCGGCTCGGCGGCCGGGACGTCGACGGATCGGAGCCGCCCGCGGTGGCGTCACCGCGGGCGGCTCCGGCCCGGACTCAGTCCCTCGAGTGGTCGTCCCGGGACGTCACGGGGGCGTTCCTCGGGTCCGGCGGGCCTTCCCCGCGCCCGGGGTTGTCGATCCCGTCGTGGCTCGCCGGAGCGGCCACGTTGCGCCCGGTCCGGTCGGCGCCCGGATCGCCGGCACCGGTCGGGCTGGTGTAGCCCTGCTCCCGGTCGCGCTTGTTCTTGGCCAGGCTGGCGACGGTGGTGATCAGCAGGGTCACCAGGATGACCGTCAGGGACAGCCAGGTCGGGATCTCCGGGATCACCGTGATGTGCTCACCACCGTTGAGGAACGGCAGCTCGTTGGTGTGCAGCGCGTGGATGAGCAGCTTGATGCCGATGAAGCCGAGGATGACGGCCAGGCCGTAGGCCAGGTAGACCAGCCGGTCCAGCAGGCCGTCGATGAGGAAGAACAGCTGGCGCAGGCCGAGGAGGGCGAAGGCGTTGGCCGTGAAGACGAGGTACGTCTCCTGGGTCAGTCCGAAGATCGCCGGGATGGAGTCGACGGCGAACAGGATGTCGGCGCTGCCGATGGCCACCAGCGCGATCGCCAGCGGGGTGATGTAGCGCTTCCCCTTGATCTTGGTCGTCATGCGGTCGCCGTGGTAGTCGTCCGTCGTCGGCACCGCCTTGCGGGTGAGCCGGAGGAAGAAGTTCTCCTTGAACTCCTCCTCTTCGTTGTGCCCGCCGCTGCGCGCCTGCGCCCAGGCCGTGTAGATCAGGAACCCGCCGAAGATGTAGAAGACCCAGCTGAAGTTCTCGATCGCTGCGGCGCCGATGAAGATGAAGATCGTGCGGAGCACCAGCGCGAAGGCGATGCCGAACAGCAGCACCTTCTGCTGCAGTACCCGAGGCACCGCGAAGCTGGCCATGATCAGGACGAAGACGAACAGGTTGTCGACCGAGAGGCTCTTCTCGGTGATGTAGCCGGCGAAGTACTCCCCGCCGAACGTGCCGCCGTAGAAGAAGAGGATCAGCAGCCCGAAGAGGACGGCGATCCCGACGTAGATGGCCGACCAGGTGGCCGACTCCTTGAGGGTCGGCGCATGCGGGGTGCGCACGTGGCCGTAGAAGTCGAAGACCAGCATGCCGACGATGGCGCCGACCGTGAGAGCCCACACCCAGAAGGGCACGTCCATTGCAGAAGACCTCCGGTATCACTGCCGACGTCCGGCACCGGAGGTCTCTCCCGCCGCCGGCCAGGGCCGGCGACCGGCAGCACCGGAGGCCATGGGACCTCGTGATGACGACGCTGCCGCGGGGGATACTCCCCTCCACCGTGCGACCCCGTCGCCGCGCAGGCGTCACCGGATGCGAGCGCCGGGGTTCTGGCGCACACCGTACCCCGGCGCCGCGGGAACCACCGCCGGAGCGTCCCGTCGCCCCGGCGCGCCGCCCCGGTCGTCCGCTCCGGTCGCACCCGGCCCGGCCCGACCGGCACCTCGCCCGAGCGGGTCACCCCCGGGCGCGTCCGACCGCCACGAGCGGGGCCGGACCGGTCCTCCGTCAGGCGTGCGCGGCGTCGAACTGGCGGAGCTCCTTCTTCAGCTCGTTGAGCTCGTCGCGCAGGCGGGCGGCCACCTCGAACTGCAGTTCGCGGGCGGCGGCGAGCATCTGCTCGTTCATCTGGGTGATGAGGTCGGCCAGCTCGGCCCGGGGCAGGCCCTGCACGTCGATCGCTCCGGCCTTGCCCTTGCCGCCGGCCTTCTTCGACGACAGACCCGGCACCGGCGCCTTGCCCCGCGACTGCTGCCGGCCGGAACCGCCCAGCAGCTCGGTGGCGCCCTCGGAGTCCTCGGCCTCGCGGTAGATGCCGTCGAGGATGTCGACGATCTTCTTGCGCAGCGGCTGCGGGTCGATGCCGCGCTCGGTGTTGTAGGCGATCTGCTTCTCGCGCCGGCGGCTGGTCTCGTCGATCGCCTGCGCCATCGACGGGGTGATCTTGTCGGCGTACATGTGCACCTGGCCGGAGACGTTGCGCGCGGCCCGCCCGATCGTCTGGATCAGCGAGGTGCCCGACCGGAGGAAGCCTTCCTTGTCCGCGTCGAGGATCGCCACCAGCGAGACCTCGGGCAGGTCGAGCCCCTCGCGCAGCAGGTTGATCCCGACCAGCACGTCGTACTCGCCCTGCCGGAGCTCGCGCAGGAGCTCGACCCGGCGGAGGGTGTCGACCTCCGAGTGCAGGTAGCGGACCTTGATGCCCAGCTCGAGCAGGTAGTCGGTGAGGTCCTCGGACATCTTCTTGGTCAGCGTCGTGACCAGGATCCGCTCGTCCTTCTCCGTGCGGACGCGGATCTCGTGGACGAGATCGTCGATCTGGCCCTTGGTCGGCTTGACCACGACCTCCGGGTCGATGAGCCCGGTCGGGCGGATTACCTGCTCGACGACGTCGCCCTGGACCCGGCCCAGCTCGTAGGGGCCCGGGGTGGCCGACAGGTAGACGGTCTGCCCGATCCGGTCGGTGAACTCCTCCCACTTCAGCGGGCGGTTGTCCATCGCCGAGGGCAGCCGGAAACCGTGCTCGACGAGCGTCCGCTTGCGGCTCATGTCCCCCTCGTACATGCCGCCGATCTGCGGGACGGTCACGTGCGACTCGTCGACGACGAGCAGGAAGTCGTCGGGGAAGTAGTCGATGAGGCAGGCACCGGCGCTGCCCGGGGTGCGTCCGTCGATGTGCCGGGAGTAGTTCTCGATGCCCGAGCAGAACCCGACCTGGCGCATCATCTCGATGTCGTAGGTGGTGCGCATGCGCAGCCGCTGCGCCTCCAGGAGCTTGCCCTGCCTGTCCAGCTCGGCCAGCCGCTGCTCGAGCTCCGCCTCGATCGTGGCGATCGCCCGCTCCATGCGGTCGGGACCCGCCACGTAGTGGCTGGCCGGGAAGACGAACAGCTCCTCGACCTCGCGGACCACCTCACCGGTGAGCGGGTGCAGGTAGTACAGCCGCTCGACCTCGTCGCCGAACATCTCGATCCGGACGGCGAGCTCCTCGTAGACCGGGAACACCTCGATGGTGTCGCCCCGGACCCGGAAGGTGCCGCGGGTGAACGACAGGTCGTTGCGGGTGTACTGCTCGGTGACCAGGGTGCGCAGCAGCTCGTCGCGGTCGCGCTCCTCCCCCACCCCGATCTTCAGCGCCCGCTCGACGTACTCCTGCGGCGTGCCCAGGCCGTAGATGCAGGACACGGTGGAGACCACGACGACGTCGCGGCGGGTGAGCAGGCTGTTGGTGGCCGAGTGCCGCAGCCGCTCGACCTCCTCGTTGATCGACGAGTCCTTCTCGATGTAGGTGTCGGTCTGCGGGACGTAGGCCTCGGGCTGGTAGTAGTCGTAGTACGACACGAAGTACTCGACCGCCGCGTCGGGCATCAGCTCGCGGAACTCGTTGGCCAGCTGGGCGGCGAGGGTCTTGTTCGGCGCCATCACCAGCGTCGGGCGCTGCACCTGCTCGATCAGCCAGGCCGTCGTCGCCGACTTGCCGGTACCGGTGGCCCCGAGCAGGACGACGTCCTTCTCACCGGCGTTCACCCGCTCGGCGAGGGCCTTGATCGCCGCCGGCTGGTCGCCCGAGGGCTCGAAGTCGCTGACGACGCGGAAACGCCCCTGGGTGGGCCGGAGATCGGTGGTCGTGCGCACGGCGTCGACGGTACGTCGGCGGTGTGACAGAAGCCGTCGCGAGCGCTCCGGTGCGACCTCTGGTGCCCCCGGGACGGCGGCGGCAGGGCGGGTACTTGTCTCCTCCGCCGGCCACCCCTAGCGTGCCTGGTCGCAGGAGCGGTCACCACCCGGGGCCAGCGCCACCCGGCAGCTCGCCGGGCGAGGTCGGCCCCCGGGGCCTCCCGTTCCCGGTCCCACCTCCGGGCGGGCCTGCGCACGACGCCCCCTGCGGCCCTGCCGCGGGGGGCGTCGTCGCGCCGGGCGTGGTCGTCGCGCCGCGCGGGACCACGGGGACCGCCGGGGCGAGGCGGAGACGTGCGGCACGTCCAGGTGTGGCGGGGCCCCCGGGCGGGCAACGGGTGTCAGACGACCGTCCGGACCCGGTCGCGCCAGCACACGCCCGGGTCACCGCCCTCAGCACCGGGGCGCCCTGCGCAGGAGGAACACCCCACGATGACCCAGGTATGGCCCGGTAGTGCCTACCCTCTCGGCGCCACGTACGACGGCACCGGCACCAACTTCGCGATCTTCAGCGAGGTGGCCGAGAAGGTCGAGCTGTGCCTGTTCGACGAGCAGGGCAACGAGGAGCGCATCCGGCTCCCCGAGATGGACGGCTACGTCTGGCACGCGTTCCTCCCCGGCATCCACCCGGGCCAGAAGTACGGCTTCCGCGTGCACGGCCCCTACGACCCGGCCCAGGGGCTGCGCTGCAACCCCACCAAGCTGCTGCTCGACCCCTACGCGAAGGCGATCGACGGGCAGATCGACTGGGACCCGTCGGTCTTCGGCTACGACTTCGAGACCAAGGAGCGCAACGACGAGGACTCCGCGGCGCACATGCCCAAGTCCGTCGTCGTCAACCCGTTCTTCGACTGGGGCGTGGACCGGCCGCCGAGGACGCCCTACAACAGGACGGTCATCTACGAGGCCCACGTCAAGGGCCTGACGATGACGAACCCGCGCATCCCGGAGAACCTCCGCGGCACCTACGCCGGCGTCGCGCACCCGGCGACGATCGAGCACCTGCACGACCTGGGGATCACCGCCATCGAGTTGCTCCCGGTGCACCAGTTCGTCCAGGACGACACCCTGCAGCAGAAGGGCCTGCGCAACTACTGGGGCTACAACACGATCGGCTTCTTCGCCCCGCACAACGAGTACGCCAGCGACACCACCGCCGGGCAGCACGTCCTGGAGTTCAAGGGCATGGTGCGGGCCCTGCACGAGGCGGGCATCGAGGTCATCCTCGACGTCGTCTACAACCACACCGCCGAGGGCAACCACAACGGCCCGACGCTGTCGTTCCGCGGGATCGACAACCGGACGTACTACAAGCTCGTCGAGGGCGACGAGCGGTACTACATGGACTTCACCGGCACCGGGAACACCCTCAACGTCCGGACGCCACAGTCGCTGCAGCTGATCATGGACTCGCTGCGGTACTGGGTCACCGAGATGCACGTCGACGGCTTCCGGTTCGATCTCGCCTCGTCCCTGGCCCGCGAGCTGCACGCCGTCGACCGGCTGGCGACCTTCTTCGACCTCGTCCACCAGGACCCGGTCGTCAGCCAGGTCAAGCTGATCGCCGAGCCCTGGGACGTCGGCGAAGGCGGCTACCAGGTCGGCAACTTCCCGGCCCTGTGGACCGAGTGGAACGGCAAGTACCGCGACACCGTCCGCGACTTCTGGCGCGGCGAGGGCGGCACGATCGGCGAGTTCGCCGACCGGATCTCCGGGTCCTCCGACCTGTACCAGCACTCGGGCCGGCGGCCGGTGGCCAGCATCAACTTCGTGACCGCCCATGACGGCTTCACCATGCGCGACCTCGTGTCCTACAACGAGAAGCACAACGAGGCCAACGGCGAGGACAACAACGACGGCGAGAGCCACAACCGCAGCTGGAACTGCGGGGTCGAGGGCGAGACCGACGACCCCGACGTGCTGGCCTGCCGGGCCCGCCAGCAGCGCAACTTCATCGCCACCCTGATGCTCAGCCAGGGAGTGCCGATGCTCCTGCACGGCGACGAGCTCGGCCGCAGCCAGAGGGGCAACAACAACGGCTACTGCCAGGACTCCGAACTCACCTGGATCGACTGGGACAACGTCGACGAGGGCCTGCTGGAGTTCACCAGGAAGGTCACCAAGCTCCGCTCCGACCACCCGACGTTCCGCCGTCGCCGGTTCTTCCACGGCCGACCGGTCCGCCGCGGGCTGGGCGACCCGGTGCCCGACATCGCCTGGCTCGCCCCGTCCGGGGAGGAGATGGCCGACGAGGACTGGGACGCCGCCTACGCCAAGTCGCTGGCGGTCTACCTCAACGGCGTCGGGATCCGGGAGACCGACGAGCGCGGCGAGTACGTCTCCGACGACCACTTCTACCTGGCGTTCAACGCCTCGCACGAGCCGATCGAGTTCACGCTGCCCAGCGACGACTACTCGCGGACCTGGACGCCGGTGCTCGACACCGCCGAGATGCACGAGGTGGAGCCGGTCGAGGTGAAGCCCGGCGAGACGGTCACCGTGCAGGGCCGCTCGATCGTCGTCCTGACGGGTCCTGCGCAGTGACCCAGCCCGTCCGGGTGCCCGGTGGTGAACGGCGCCGCGGCACCCCGTCGTCGACCTACCGGCTGCAGGTACACGCCGGCTTCCCGCTCCAGGACGCCGCCGAGGTCGCGGGCTACCTCGCCGACCTCGGGGTCACCCACGCCTACTCCTCGCCGTTGCTGCGCTCGGCGGAGGGCAGCAACCACGGCTACGACACCGTGGACCACGCCCACGTCGACGAGGCGCGCGGCGGGCAGGCCGGCTTCGACCGGTTCGTGGCGGCGCTGCACGAGCACGGCCTCGGTCTGGTGCTCGACCTGGTGCCGAACCACATGGGCGTCGACGACCCGGCCGCCGCCCGCTGGTGGTGGGACGTGCTGCAGCACGGCCGGGACAGCGCGCACGCGGCGGCGTTCGACATCGACTGGGAGTTCGGCGGCGGGAAGGTCCGCATCCCCGTGCTCGGGTCCGCGGACGACGTCGAGAAGCTCGAAGTGGCCGACGGGGAGCTCCGCTACTACGACAACCGGTTCCCCATCGCGCCCGGCACCGGTGAGGGGACGCCGCAGGAGGTGCACGCCCGGCAGCACTACGAGCTGGTCGACTGGCGCCGCGCCGACTCCGACCTCAACTACCGGCGGTTCTTCGCGATCAACACCCTGGCCGGCCTGCGGGTGGAGGACCCCGCAGTCTTCGGCGCGACGCACGAGCTGGTGCTGCGGTTCGTGCGCGACGGCGCCGTCGACGGGCTGCGGATCGACCACCCGGACGGGCTGGCCGACCCGAAGGGCTACCTGGACCGGCTCGCCCAGGCCTCGGACCACCGGTGGACGGTCGTGGAGAAGATCCTCGAGCCCGGTGAGGACCTCCCGGAGAGCTGGGCGACGGCGGGGACGACCGGCTACGACGCCCTCGCCGAGGTCGACGCGGTGCTCGTCGACCCGGCCGGCGAGCCGGCGTTCACCGCGCTGGACACCGAGCTGGCCGGCACGCGGGTCGACTACGAGCAGCTCGTGCACGACTGCAAGCGCGAGGTCACCGACGGGATGCTCGGCTCGGAGGTCGCCCGGCTCGTCCGCGTGATCGGCGAGCTGCCGGGCGTCGGCGTCGCCCAGCAGACCGAAGCGCTGGCCGAGCTGCTGGCCGCCTTCCCCGTCTACCGCAGCTACCTGCCCGACGGCCGCGTGCACCTGGACGCCACCGTCGCCGCCGTCCGTGACCGCCGCCCGGACCTGGTCCCGGCGGTCGACGCGCTGCACCCCGTGCTCTCCGCGTCGGGGTCGGAGGCGGCGACCCGGTTCGAGCAGACCAGTGGCCCGGTCATGGCCAAGGGCGTGGAGGACACCGCCTATTACCGGTATGCCCGGTTCGCGGCGCTCAACGAGGTGGGCGGGGACCCGGCGCACTTCGGCGGCACGGTCGCCGGGTTCCACGAGGCCCAGCGACGCCGGCTGGAGAAGCGGCCGCGGTCGATGACGACGCTGTCCACGCACGACACCAAGCGCAGCGAGGACGTGCGCGCGCGGCTGGCCGTGCTCGCCGAGATCCCCGACGAGTGGGCGCGGCTGGTCCGCGGCTGGATCCTCCGCCACCCGCTGGGCGACCCGTCGCTGGCCCACCTGGTGTGGCAGAACCTGGTGGGTGCGTGGCCGCTCTCCCGGGAGCGGGCGCACGCCTACGCGGAGAAGGCCGCCCGCGAGGCCGGCACCGCCACCACCTGGACCGATCCCGACCAGGAGTTCGAGCAGCGGCTGCACGCGCTGGTCGACGCCGCCTACGACGACCCGGCGACGAACGCGGAGATCGACGCCCTGGTCGTCCGGATCGCCCCGCTGGGGTGGTCGAACTCGCTGAGCCAGAAGCTGCTCCAGCTGACGATGCCCGGCGTCCCCGACGTCTACCAGGGCACCGAGCTGTGGGACTTCTCGCTGGTCGACCCGGACAACCGCCGCCCGGTCGACTACGCGATGCGCCGGAAGCTGCTGGCCGCGCTCGACGCCGGCGAGGTCCCGGCCGTCGACGAGACCGGCGCGGCGAAGCTCCTGGTCACCTCGCGGGTGCTGCGGGCGCGGCGGGACCGTCCCGAGTGGTTCACCGGGTACGAGCCCGTGGCGGTGACCGGATCGGGCGCCGATCACGTGGTGGCCTACGACCGGGGCGGTGTCGTCGTCGTGGCGACCCGCCTGCCCGCCGGCCTCGCCGGCCAGGGCTGGGGCGACACCGCGCTGCAGCTGCCCAACGGCGCCTGGCGCGACCTGTTCACCGGCGAGCGGGCGGTCTCCGACGCCGCCGGCGTCGCCGTGGCCGGCGTGCTCGGCCGCCTGCCGGTGGCCCTGCTCGTCCGCGGCTGACGGCTACCGGCCGACCTCCGCCGCCAGCCGCCGCCGGCGCTCCGGCGGCAGCTGGCGCCGGTCGAGGTCGAGCAGCGCACCCTCGAGCGCCCACAGCAGGTTCCTCGTCGGACGCGCGCCGGCGGCGACGCGCGGCGGTAGGCCTCCGCCGCGCCGAGCGCGTCGAGCTGCGCGCGGGTCTCGATCCCGGCGGCCAGCAGCATCCGCCCGCCGGCCGGCCCCCGGTTCTGCAGGTCGCGCAGCCGATCGGGCACCGGCCTCCTCCCGTCAGAAGCGGATGGCGTCGATGACCTTGGCGCGGACGGCGATGATCGCCGGCAGCAGCCCGGCCAGGGCCCCGACCGCGGTCGCGGCGATCATCCCCTCGACCGCCGCGGCGACCGGGAAGCCCGGGGTGTCGGCCAGCGGGATGCCGTCGTTGAGCAGCCGCTCCAGCGGCAGTGCACGCACCAGCACGATCGCCGCCCCGACGGCGGCCACCCCCGCCAGGGCCGTCGCGCAGACGCTCTCCAGCATGACCGCGGAGAAGATCCGCCCCGAGGTGGCCCCGAAGCTGCGCCGCACCCCGATCTCCCGGATCCGCTGCCGGACCGTGACCAGGCCGATGTTGAGCACTCCCAGCCCGCCCAGGACGAGCACCACGATCCCGGCGCCGCGGATGGCCAGCCGGAGCATCGCGAGCGTCTCCTCCATCCCGGAGGCGTCCTGCCGGTAGGCGTCCACCTGCACACCGTCGAGCGCCAGGCCGAGGTCGTGCGTCACCGTCTCCATGACCTGCTCGGCCTGCTCCGGCGACACCCAGAGCTCGAGGGTGCTCGGCCCGCCGTACATCCCGGCCATCGGGTCCGCCGTGCCCGCGTCGTCCCACGGCGCCCCGGACCGGTCCACCCGGTAGGCGATCAGGTCCGACCCGTAGCCCTCGCGGACGACGCCGACGATGGTGGCCCGCACGGGGGTCGGCCCGCCGAGGACGACGGTCGGCCGCGACGACAGGTCGGGAACGCCGAGCGCCTCCAGGAAGCTCTCGTTCACCACGAGCGCCGGCGAGAGGCTGGTCCGGTCGCCCTCGCGGAACCAGCGTCCCTCGATCGGCTCCCTGCGGTGCAGCTCCCCGTAGGACGGGGAGACCCGCATGGTCTGCACCCGCTGCGTGCCTCCGGGAAGCCGGAACAGGCCCTCCCCGTAGGAGACGGTGGCGGCGGTCGAGATGCCGTAGCGCTCGGTCAGGTCCGTGACCGCGGCGTCCCACCGCCCGGCGTCCGGAGGCATCCCGGTCATCGAGTCGTAGGCGCTCACCGCGACCGTCGCCGGCCGGCCGGATCCGCGTTCCGCGCTCTCCTGCTGCACCTGGGCGACGATCAGGCCGAGGGCGGTGACGGTGGTCATGGCGAAGACGGCGAGGAACACCCCGACCAGGGACAGGACGACCCGGGCCTTGTGCACCCGCACCTCGTCCCACCCCTCCGCGAGGGCCCCCAGGACGCCGGTCACGTGGTGCCCCGGTCCGACGTCGCGGCGCCCAGCGCACCGGCCTCGACCAGCGGGGAGAGCCGGCCGGCGTCCAGCCGGAAGCGGCGGCCGGCGAGGGCGGCGACGGACAGGTCGTGGGTGATGGTCACCAGCGCCGCACCGTTCTCCGCCGCCGCCTCGGCGAGCAGGGCCATCACCTGCGCCCCGGTCTCGACGTCCAGGGCCCCGGTCGGCTCGTCGGCGAGGACGACGCGCGGCGAGCGGACCAGTGCCCGGGCGATCGCCACGCGCTGCTGCTCGCCGCCGGACAGCCGTTCGGGCACCTGGTCGGCGCGCGCACCGAGACCGACCCGGTCGAGCATCTCGCGCGCCGTCCGCCGCCGGTGCAGGTAGTCGCGACCGCGGGCGTAGAGCAACGGCGCCGCCACGTTCTCCGCGGCGGTGCGCCGGGGCAGCAGGTTGAACTGCTGGAAGACGAAACCGAACACCTCGCCGCGCAGCCGCGAGCGTCGCCGGGCGCGGAGCCGGACGGTGGGCTCCCCGTCGAGCAGGTACCGCCCCTCCGTGGGGCTGTCCAGCAGCCCGAGGATGTTGAGCAGGGTGGACTTCCCCGACCCGGACCGCCCCACGATCGAGACGTGCTCGCCGGGTGCGATCTCGAGGTCCACGCCGGTCAGGATCGGCAGGACGCTGCCGTCGGGCAGGTCGACCCGCCGGCTGATCCCGCTGAGCGACAGCAGGCTCATCCGTAGGGCCCGCCCGTCATCTGGTCCTGGACGCTGTCGTCGGGCACCGGCACGAACTGGAGGATCTGCTCGCCCTCGGCCAGGCCCTCGCGGACCTCGATCTGCTCGCCGTCGGTGAGCCCGAGCGCCACGGCCCGCTGCTCCTCCGCGCCGTCCGCGCCGACGACCCAGACGTTGCCCTGCTGCACCGAACCCTGCACGGCGGTCACGGGCACGACGAGGACGTCCTCGGCGGTGCCGGCGGAGACCGCGACGGTGGCCCCCATGCCCGCGAACACCGTGACGTCCGGCGGCACTGCGCAGCGGGCGGTGGTCCCCCCGGTCGAGGGCGGCGCCATCGGATCGCCACCCGCGCCGCCGTCGGGGCTCGGACCGGTCGCCGCGCCCAGCACGAGCCCGGTGCAGGTGAACGGGGCCGGCCCGCCCTGGACGGTCACCTCCGCCGTGGACGGCGGCGCCAGCAGGCGGAACTGCTCGGCCTGGGTGAGCGGTGCGGTGACCGAGAGCGTGCCCGGGGAGATCTGCCCGATCGTGTCGCCGACCGCGACCACCTGGTCGACCAGCACGTCGAGTTCCGCGAGCGTGCCCGCGCTCGGGGCCGGCACCGTCACGGTGCGGACCTTCGGCGGCCGCGGGGTGGACGTGGGGTTGCCCTCGGCGTCGGTTCCGGTGACCGGTGGCTGCTCCTCCTCGAAGCGCACCTCCAGGACGGGCTGTCCGGCCGTCACCGCCGAACCGGTCGCGACGAGGATCCGGCGGACGGTGCCCGCGGCCGTCGCCTTCACCGCGACCGGGGCGTCGGCGACCACGGTCCCGCTCACCGTGACGGTGTTGGCGACGCTCCCCCTCGCCACCGGGATCGGCGGCGAGGCCAGATCCAGCGTGGGCGCGCCCGGCCCCGAGCCGGCCGCGGTGTCCCCGGCGCCGCCCCGGAAGGCGAGCACGACCAGCGCCACGGCGATCACCGCCCAGACGACCAGCCGCAGCGCGGGGAACGCGATGGTGCGAACAGCGCCCACGGGCGACCTCCGGCGGATGGGGTACTCAGTGGTACCGGTGTGGCGGGACGATAGCGCGTGATCGGCCCCCTGCTCGCCGTTCGGTGTGCGGCGCGCGGCGTCCGGGCGGATCCGGGGTGAGAAGGGTTGACCAGCGGTGTCGCGGGCAGAATCCGTCCGCCCCCCGCCGTCCCCCTCATCGGAGGCTCCCGCATGCCCGCTCCCGTCGAGTTCGCCGTCTGGGCGCCCCTGCCCGGACGCGTCCGAGTGCAGGTCGACGGCGCCGTCCACGAGATGCGACGGGACGACGGCGGCTGGTGGCGCGCCGAGATCGAGGCGGGCCCGGACGCCGACTACGGCTTCCTGCTCGGCGACGACGACACACCCCGTCCCGACCCGCGCTCCCGCCGGCAGCCCGAGGGCGTGCACGGCCTCTCCCGCCGGTTCGACCCGGCGGCCCACGAGTGGGGCGACGACGCCTGGACCGGGCGCCCGCTGGCCGGCGGCTCCGTCTACGAGATGCACGTGGGCACCTTCACGCCCGAGGGCACCCTCGACGCGGCGATCGGCCGGCTGGGCCACCTCGTGCGCCTCGGCGTCGACTTCGTCGAACTGCTGCCGGTCAACGCCTTCGACGGAACCCACAACTGGGGCTACGACGGCGTGCTCTGGTACGCCGTGCAGGAGTCCTACGGCGGGCCGGAGGCCTACCAGCGCTTCGTCGACGCCTGCCACCAGCAGGGCCTGGGGGTGATCCAGGACGTCGTCTACAACCACCTCGGCCCGTCGGGCAACTACCTGCCGATGTTCATGCCGATCTTCAGCGAGGGCGGGGCGAACACCTGGGGCGAGTCGGTCAACCTCAGCGGACCGGATTCCGACGAGGTGCGCCGCTACATCATCGACAACGCGCTGATGTGGCTGCGCGACATGCACGTCGACGGCCTGCGGCTCGACGCCGTGCACGCGCTGGTCGACGAGCGGGCCACGCACGTGCTCGAGGAGATGGCCCAGGAGGTCGACCGGCTGTCGGTGGCCGTCCGGCGGCCGCTCACCCTCATCGCCGAGAGCGACCTGAACGACCCCCGGATGGTCACGCCGCGCATCGCCGGCGGCCTCGGGCTGGCCGCCCAGTGGAGCGACGACTTCCACCACGCCCTGCACGCGACGCTCACCGGCGAGGGGCAGGGCTACTACGCCGACTTCGCCGACGCCGGGCCGGCCGGGCTGGCCAAGACGCTCACCGGCGCCTACTTCCACGACGGCGCGTGGTCCAGCTTCCGCCGCCGGCACCACGGCCGGCCGGTCGACACCGCCTACCTGCCCGGCTGGAAGTTCCTGGCCTACCTGCAGGACCACGACCAGATCGGCAACCGCGCGGTCGGCGACCGCATCTCGGCGTCCCTCTCCCCCGGCCTCCTCGCGGTCGGCGCCACGGTCCTGCTGACCAGCCCGTTCACGCCCATGCTCTTCATGGGCGAGGAGTGGGGGGCGAGCACGCCCTGGCAGTTCTTCACCAGCCACACCGACCCAGACATCGGGCGGGCGACGGCCGAAGGGCGCAAGGGGGAGTTCGCCGAGCACGGCTGGGATGCCGACGAGGTGCCCGACCCGCAGGACCCGGAGACCTTCACCCGCTCGAAGCTGGACTGGTCCGAGCTCGCCCGGGAGCCGCACGACCGGTTGCTCGCCGTGCACCGGACGCTGCTGGCCCTCCGCCGGGCCCACCCCGACCTCGCGGACCCGGACCTGGCCGCCGTGGAGGTCGACCTGGACGACGCGGAGCGCTGGCTGGTCGTGCACCGCGGCACCCTGCGCGTGGCGGTGAACCTCGCCGGCGAGCCGCGGGAGATCGACCTGGACCGCCCCGTGGGCGAGATCCTCTTCGCGACGGCCGAACTGCCCGCCGTGGACGGCGCGACCGTGACCCTCCCGCCGGAGAGCGCGACCGTCCTCAGCACCCGCTGACGTGCGGCGACTGCTCCCCGGGCCCGGCGCCGACGACGCCCCGCTCGACGACGACGCCCTGGTCGAGGCCTACCGCTGCCCGTCCGGGCGCTGGCTGCGGATGGACTTCATCGCCTCGCTCGACGGCGCCATCACCGTCGGCGGGGTGAGCGAGGGGCTGGGCTCCCCCGGTGACCGCCGGGTCTTCCGGGTGCTGCGCGCGCTGGCCGACGTCGTCCTCGTCGGGCACGGCACCGCCTCGGCCGAGGGCTACCGGCCCGTGCTGGCGAACTCCGCCGTCGGGCGGCTGCGCACCCGGCTCGGCCGGCCGCCGACCGCACCGGTCGCGGTCGTCTCCCGCCGGGCGTCGCTGGACCCGGCGAGCGGACTGGTCACCGAAGCCGTCTCCCCCACGATCCTGGTCACCTGCGCGGCGGCCGACCCGACCCGCCGCGCGGCGCTGGCCGACGCCGGGGCGACCGTGCTGGTGTGCGGGGACGACGACGTCGACCTCCCGGCCGCGCTCGGCGCGCTCGCCGAGCGCGGGGTGGAGCAGGTGACGTGCGAGGGCGGCCCGCAACTGCTGCGCACCGCCCTGGCCGCCGGCGTCGTCGACGAGCTCGACCTGTCCCTCTCGCCGGCCCTGGTCGGCGGCGAGACCCGGCTGCTCGACCGGGCGCTCCCCGGCCCGGCGCGGCTGACGCTGCGCCAGGTGCTCGAGGAGGACGGCATGCTCTTCACCCGCTACGACGTCGGGCGCCCCGAGCCCCGGCCGTGACGGTGCCCGATCCCGTGTCCGGTCGGCCCGAGACTGCTTGACTGACCGGCATGGACCTCCCCGTGCAGCCGCCGGTGAAGCCGATGCTGGCCAAGGCCGTGACCACGATCCCCACCGGTGACGAGTGGTTCTACGAGCCGAAGTGGGACGGGTTCCGCTGCATCGTCTTCCGGGACGGCGACGAGGTGGAGCTGGGCAGCCGCAACGAGCGGCCGCTCACCCGCTACTTCCCCGACGTGGTCGCCGCGGTGAAGGAACAGCTCCCGGAGCGGTGCGTGGTCGACGGCGAGATCATCGTGCCGCGCGGGGACCGGCTGCACTTCGAGTCGCTCCTGCAGCGCATCCACCCGGCACAGTCGCGGGTCGCGCTGCTGGCCGAGGAGACCCCGGCCTCGTTCGTCGCCTTCGATCTGCTGGCGCTCGGCGACGAGTCGCTGCTCGACCAGCCGTTCGCCCGGCGCCAGGAGCGGCTGCGCACCGTCCTCGCCGGGGCGACGTCACCGGTGCACGTCACCGCGATCAGCCGCGACGCGGACACCGCCCGGCGCTGGTTCGACACCTTCGAGGGCGCGGGCCTCGACGGCGTCGTCGCCAAGAACGGCACGCTGCCGTACGGGCCGGACCAGCGGCTGATGGCCAAGATCAAGCACGTGCGGACGGCGGACTGCGTCGTCGCCGGCTTCCGCTGGCACAAGAGCGGGCCGATCGTCGGCTCGCTGCTGCTCGGGCTGTACGACGACGCCGGCGAGCTCCAGCACATCGGCGTCGCCGCCTCCTTCCCGATGAAGCGCCGCGCCGAGCTGGTCGAGGAGCTGGCGCCGTACCGGGCCGAGGCGCTCGACGGCCATCCGTGGCAGGACTGGGCCAACGCCGAGACCGGCTCCGACGGCGGTCACCGCATGCCCGGGGCGGTCAGCAGGTGGAACGCGAAGAAGGACCTCTCGTGGGTGCCGCTGCGGCCCGAGCTGGTCGTCGAGATCAAGTACGACCAGCTCGAGGGGCGTCGACTTCGTCACACGGGGCACTTCCTGCGCTGGCGCCCCGACCGGGACCCCCGCAGCTGCACGTACGACCAGCTCGACGTGCCCGTTCGCTACGACCTGGCCGAGGTCCTCGACGGCTGATCGCCCGGCTGCGGAGCGGGGTCGCGGGAGCGGGGCCGCCTGCCGCGGTTGCGCGAGGCTCCTACGCTCGGGATCATGCGTCTGCACCGTGGCCTCCCGGCCGCCGCGTCCGGCCTGCTCCTGGCCCTCCCCCTGGCACTGGCCGGGTGCACCACCTCCGGCGACGACGCCGAGGCCCCCGCGGCCGCCAGCGCGACACCGACCGAGGCCGAGGTCGCCGCCGTCGAGTGGACCGACTGCGACGACCAGATCCAGCCGCTGATCGCCGGCCAGCCCGGCAGCGAGCGCCCGCTGAGCTTCGAGTGCGGCCGCACCGAGGTGCCGATCAGCTACGACGATCCCGGGGGCGACACGCTCCCGCTGTTCCTGGTCCGCGCCTCGTCGGGCGCGCAGACCGACCCCATCGGGTCCCTGGTGGTCAACCCCGGCGGGCCGGGCGGTTCCGGGGCGGACGCCGCGATCGGGCTGGCGCTGACCCTGCCCGAGGACGTGCTCGACCGCTTCGCCGTCGTGGGCTTCGACCCCCGTGGCGTGGGGCTGTCCACCCCCGTGGAGTGCATCCCGGCCGAGCTCAAGGACCGGGCGGTCGCCGCCGAGCCGCGGCCGACCACCGACGAGCAGCTCGACGCCGTCTTCGCGATGGCCGACGACGTGGCCGAGGGCTGCGCCGAGGAGTACGGCGACGCACTGGGCACGTTCAACACCGTCGACACCGCGCGCGACATGGAGCAGCTGCGGCAGGCGCTGGGCGAGGAGCGGCTGACCTTCCTCGGCTACTCCTACGGCACCACGCTGGGCTCCACCTACGCCGAGCTCTTCCCCGACCGCGTGCGCGCCATGGTGCTCGATGCCGCCGTCGACCCCGACGCCGACGCGATCGCCGACGCCGAGGCGACCGCGGCCGGGCTCGAGGCCGGGTTCGACGCCTTCGCCGCGAACTGCACGGGCCTGATCGCCGGCTGCCCCCTCGGCGACGACCCCCGTCGCTTCGTCGAGGAGCTGCTCGCCCAGGCCGACGCCACCCCCATCCCGAGCAGCGAGCCCGAGGAGTCCCGCCAGGCGACGCCGGGGATCGTGCTCACCGCGATCCAGGCGGGGCTCTACGACACCGCGTCCTGGCCGCAGCTGGCCCAGGGCCTCGCGGCCGCCCGCGACGGCGACGCCCGGGCGCTGTTCTCGCTGGCCGACCAGTACACCGGCCGGCTCGAGGACGGCACCTACACCAACCTCTTCGACGCCAACCTCGCCATCAACTGCGCCGACACCGAGCAGACCGTGGAGGAGAGCCGGGTGCGCCAGCTCGCGCCCGAGTGGGGCGAGCGCTTCCCGCTGTTCGGCGCCGGGTCCGCCGCCGGGCTGTACACGTGCTCGGTGTGGGAGGCGGAGCGGACGCCGCTCCCCGAGCGCGATGCCGAGGGCAGCGCGCCGATCGTCGTCGTCGGCAACGCCGGTGACCCGGTGACCCCGCTGGCCGGCGCCGTCGACCTCGCCGAGGACCTCGACAGCGGCGTGCTGCTCACCTGGGAGGGCCAGGGGCACACGGCCTACCCGAAGACCGAGTGCGTCACCGCGGCGGTCAACGCCTACCTCATCGATCTGGTGGCGCCGGTGGACGGCCTCACCTGCCCTGCGTGAGACTCGGCGCTCCCGACCACTGAGGGAGTGCCGCTGATGGCCACCAGCAAGGACGCCGTCGTCCTCGACGTCGCCGGGCACGAGGTGCGCGTCTCCAACCCGGAGAAGCCGTACTTCGCGGGCCTGGGCGTGCGGAAGATCGACGTCGTGGAGTACTTCGTCGCCGTCGGCGACGGGATCCTGTTCGCGCTGAAGGACCGGCCGACGACGCTGGAGCGCTGGCCGGGCGGCTACTCCCCCGACGCGAAGATGGCCACGCGGGCAGACACCCACGGCGACGCCTTCTACCAGAAGCGGGTGCCGAAGAACGCCCCGCCGTGGGTGCCGACCGCGCACATCACCTTCCCCAGTGGGCGGACGGCCGACGAGATCGCCCCCGACTCGGTGGCCGTGGTCGCCTGGTGCGCGAACCTCGGGACGCTGACCTTCCACCCGTGGCCGGTGGACAAGACCGACGTCGAGGCGCCGAACCAGATCCGCATCGACCTCGACCCGCAGCCGGGCACCGACTTCGCCGACGCGGTGTGGGTGGCCCCGCACGTGCGGGAGCTGCTGCACGAGTTCGGCATGGAGGGCTGGCCGAAGACCTCCGGCGGGCGCGGCGTGCACATCTACGTGCCCATCCAGCCGCGCTGGACCTTCACCGAGGTCCGGCATGCGGTGATCGCCCTCGGCCGCGAGCTGGAGCGGCGCCTGCCCGACCGCGTGACGATGTCGTGGTGGAAGGAGGAGCGCGGCGAGAAGATCTTCATCGACTACAACCAGATGGCCCGGGACCGCACCATCGCCTCGGCCTACTCCATCCGGCCCAAGCCGCACGCGCCGGTCTCCGCACCCGTCGACTGGGAGGAGCTGCCCGACGTGCATCCCACCGACTTCGACATCCGGACCATGCCCGAGCGCTTCGCGAAGGTGGGCGACCGGCACGCCGGCCTCGCCGACCACGCCTACGGCATCGAACCGCTGCTGGAGCTGGCCGAGCGGCAGGCCGCCGACGACGGTCTGGGTGACCTGCCCTATCCCCCCGACTACCCGAAGATGCCGGGCGAGCCGATGCGCGTGCAGCCCAGCCGCGCCAAGCGGTCTACCAGCGAAAACCAGTGATCGCGCCGTCAGGCCGGGACCCCGGCCTGGCACGGTGGCCCCGGCTACCCGGCGGGCGATCAACGGGGTGGCCGGTGCGCGACGGCTGCCCGCGGCGCACGTGCGGCGTCGGCCATCTCGGCCAGCATCGCCTCGGTCGTCGTCGCGCTGAGAACTGCAGCGGCTGCGGACCGTCAAGCGGAGGGCGACCGGCATCGCGGACGTCTCCTACAGCTAGGAGAGTTCGCGCGAGGCATGGGGTCGCCGGAGTGCTACTCGAGCCACCCGCGGCATCGGATCGACCTGCATCTTCGCCCGGGACTGCCCAAGGTTCGGTTGACTCCTTACCTGTGAGGCCGCGGCCTCTGGAAGCCGAGAACCGCGCGCGCCGTAAGCGCCACGCAGTTCAAGGGCTCAACACAATCCAGGGTGTAGTTGCGGTCTGAAGCCGCCGGTCTCGAGCAGGCTCCTGGCGATGTAGTTGGTGAGGTTGCGGAACCCGAGCGCCGAGCCGCGCAGATGCTCCAGGCGTCCGTTCATCGCTTCTGTCGGGCCGTTGCTCGTGCCGGGGCGGTCGAAGTAGGCCAGGACGTCCTCGGCGCGCTTCTTCAGGGTCCGCCCGAGGGTCGTCAGCTCGGTGAGCGCGGCCGGGACGCCGTGGCTGACGGACTCGATCAGCGTCGTCATGAGCCGCCGGCCCTTCGCGCGGTCGGGTTCGCGGTAGGCGCCGATCATGCGCTGGTAGATGCCCCAGGTCGCCTCGACCTGGACGTGCTCCTCGACGCCGAACAGCGCGGTGAGGCGTTGCTGCTGTCGGTCGGTGAGGAGGTCAGAACCCGTGTGCAGGGTGCGTCGGGCGCGGTAGAGCGGGTCGTCCTTGCGGCCTCGGTGGCCGTGCAGATCCTGCTGGACCCGGCGGCGGCAGCGGTCCAACGCGTCGCCGGCGAGGCGGACGACGTGGAACGGATCCATGACGGCGACGGCGTCGGGGAGCTCTTCGGTGGTGGCGGTCTTGAAGCCGGTGAACCCGTCCATCGCGACCACCTCCAGGCCCTTCCGCCAGGCCTCCGGCCGCTGGGTAAGCCAGGTCTTGAAGGCCTGCTTGGAGCGGCCTTCGACCATGTCCAGCAGGCGGGAGGGCCCGGTCTTGTCGCGGATCGGGGTGAGGTCGATGATGACGGTGACGTACTTGTCGCCGTGGCGGGTGTGGCGCCAGACATGCTCATCAACCCCGATGACCGCTACGCCGTGGAAGCGGTCCGGGTCGCCGATCAAGACGCGCTTACCCTCGGCGAGGACGGCGGTGTTGGCGGTGTTCCACGACACCGCGAGGGCTTCGGCGATCCGAGCCACCGTGAGGTGCTGGACCACTAGCCCTTCCAGGGCCCAGCGCAGCGCGCTTCGGGAGAGCCGCGCCCGGGGTTCTGCGGCGCGGCTGGTGTCTTGACGCCAGACGTGGCCGCAGCCGGTGCACTGGTAGCGGCGGACCGTGACCAGCAGCGTCGTGGGCCGCCAGCCCAGCGGCTCGTGGGCCAGGCGGCGGGTCACGCTGTCACGCGGGGTGCCCTCCCAGCCGCAGCGCCTGCACCACTGGTCGGCCTCCACGACGCGGCAGGCCAGGACCGCGCGGTCGGGCTCGAGGCACTGCCCGAGGGCTTGCAGACCCAGCTTGTCGAGGCGGCAAAACGTGGTCAGGTCGGGGCAGGCAAAGGTAGCGTCAGGCACGTCGAGGTCTTTCTGGATGGGCGGTGTAGGAACTTCCACCCTCGGCAGGCCTCGGCCTTCACCCGGGCACCCACGCGCGGGCCGGTGCCACCATTCAGCTCTGACAAGCCATCGAAGTAGCCTCAATCCCGGGCGGAGGGTGCGAGCAGCTCTCCGGTCCCATCGCCGCAGTAGACGCCCAGCGACCAGGCTGAGCGCATCGCGGCGCCAGCCCCGCTGAGCGGGAAGCGGCGCCAGTGCATGCTGCAAACAGGAGAGTTCATGACGTTGTCCCCGGCCGCCCGGGTCGGCCTGGCCGGAGCGGCGGTGGTCGGGGTCGCCTTCGGTATGGCCCGGTACGCCTACGGGCTGACACTGCCCGACATCCGACAGGACCTGGGACTCTCCGAGCTGGTGCTCGGTCTGGTCGCCAGCGCCACGTTCGCCGGCTACCTAGCGGGCCTGCTGCTTACGGGGCCGCTCGCCACTCGCCGCGGCTCGCGTGCCCCGACGACCGTGGGCGGAGCCTGCGGCGCTCTGGGGGCGGTGATCGTCACGGTCGCGCAGTCTCCCTGGTTGCTCGCCGGCGGTGCCGTCCTGGCCGGCAGTGCGGGCGGCTGGGTCTGGGCGCCCTACTCCGACATCGTGACGCGGACGGTAGCCGAGCGGCAGCAGCCGAGGGCGTTGGCGATCATCACGACCGGCACCAGCGGCGGACTGGTCGCTCTGGGTGCTCTGGCCGGCCTTGCCGCGCTGGGCTCATGGCGCCTGGTCTGGGGCGGCATCGCCCTCGCCGCCGTGGCTGCCGCCGTGGTGAACCTCCGGCTGGTGCCGAGAACCAGGCCAGCCCCACGCCCGGATGGGCGGCGCGGCACCTCCTCACTCGTGAGAGCGCTGCGGGTTCCGGCCGCCTACTCCGTCGTCTACTTCGCGGTCATAGTCATCTACTTCACCTACGCCGCGGACGTCCTCCAGCGGGATGACCTCCCGGCGGCAGCCGTCCCGGCCCTCTACGCGGCCATCGGCCTCACCGGCGTGGTTGCTGTAACGACCGGGGCCATCGCGAAGCGACTTGGCAGCATCAGGGTGGCGGCGCTATGCCTGTTGACGGTGGCTGCGGCGCTGGCACTACTGGGGCTGGCCAGCGACTCCCTGGCCGCGACGGCGGCCTCGGCATGCATCTTCGGCGTGGGGTATATGACCGGGTCGGCGGTGCTCGCGGTCTGGACCGCCGAGCTGGTGCCCGACCGCGCAGGCACGGCGTTCACCGGGTGTCTGGTCGTGGGAGCCGTCACCTCGGTCGCAGCGCCCGCCGTCGCCGGTGCGGTCATCCCTGGCCTGGGGCTAGGGACGCTGCTCGTCCTCACCGCCGCGGTGTCACTGCTCAGCGGGGTGGCACTGATGCTGCACGGGTCCTCGGGAGGGGGACCGTCAGCAACACCGAATCGTGAACCCCAGTGTCCCGCCAGTACTCGTCCCGCACACCCTCCATTGCGATGAGCCAGTTCAAGCAGGAGAACGAGATGCTGCCCGGCGGCCTACTTAGCGCGCGACGTGCTCCCAGAATGATGTACCCGCTGGTCCAAGAGCTCGCCGCCGACAAGATCCCTGTCGTGGTGACCTGCCCGGTGCTCGGCTTCTCCAAGCAGGCCTTGTACACGAGGGAACCTAGCCCGCCGTCTTCACGCGCGGTGCTATGCCGGTGTCGAAGAGAACGCACGGCGTGACGATCCCGAGTCCACCGTCTTGTGAGGGCCTAGATACCTTGAGAGGCACCGGCGCCGAAGTCCTGTTGTTGCTCTGGGGTCAAAAGGATCCAGGTACTTGTGCCAACGGAGGTGAGCTCGCCGTTCGCCGCCTGTATCGCCGACCCCGCATGGCGTTTCCGCCCATCCGCCCTGAGAGTCCACCCCAGGACTGTTAGAGGTTCGCCGGCTCTCGGTCGGCGATGCACGACCGCGGCCATGCGGCCCAGCACGATGGTCCCCAGGTTCGGGTCGACCGACAGCCACGCGAATCCGCTCTGACAGTCGAGGGCTGCCCACAGAATGCGCTCGTCCACGGCTCCACCGTCGTCCACGTGCGAGGACGTCGGGGTCCATGGCCAGGCGACGATGCCGTGTTCGCACGTGGCACCCGGGAAGATGCGCAGTCCGTCACCCGGGGTGCGGTCGGGGCCGCAGGTGTAGCAGGTCGGATAGACGTGACTGCGCCGGTAGGCAGTGATGTCGAATGACTCGGCCGCTACTAGAGCCTCGTCGTAGCTCACGGTCGGTGGGGAACTGAGTTCGCCGTCGAACCGTCGGGCTTGTGCCACCAACCTGTCATCGGCCAGCAGCCGTGTCTCGCCGTGTTCCTGTTCCAGCGTGAGTGGCTGTTGCAGCGGGGGCGGGGCGAAAAGCGTGACCTCGGCGGGTCGCCTGGACCCCTGCGCCGTCACCCCGCAGGCATAACCGCCGTTGGCTGAGCCCGGGGGTCCACAAAAGCGCCGGTCTATCACCACGTGCGTCCGCATCTCAGCTCACCGATCCCAGGAGAAGGGACCGTATCTCGCCTGCGGCTTCCACCTCATGCTCGGCGCTTTTTCCGTTGATGATGAGGTTCACCAGGCGGCAGCCGTATTCGACGAACGGCGTGAGGAAAGTCGCGATCTCCTCCGATCGTCCTGCCGGGCTCCACTTTTCGAATCGCTCGTAGGGCATCCCGTAGAAGGCCTGCATCGCCGAGGCGACGTGGCCCCGCGCCTGGTCCCGCGTGTCTCCAACGCCGCACCAGATGTTCAGCGCGTTGAGGTCCGGAACGCCGCGACCGGCGTTCGACGCGGACTCCGCCATGAGGTCCAGGGACATTCGGTACCGCTCGGCGGAGACCCAGAGGCCCCACCAGCCATCGCCCACCCGCCCTGCGCGGGCGATTGCAGCATCGGAACGGCCGCCGATGACGACAGGGACGGGCTGCACGGGGGTCGGCGTGATCTGAGCCCGCTGCAACCTGAAGTGCTCCCCCTCGAAATCCACCAACCCCCCTGCCAGTAGGGAACGAACGATCTGGATGGCTTCCTCCATCCGTCGTCCCCGAGTCGACGGATCGACCCCGCAGAGCGCGTACTCGTTCCTGTCCTCGCCACCAACCCCGACGCCGAACACGAACCGCCCCGGTGCGAGCACCGCGATGTCGGCGAGCTGACGCGCCACCGGGACCGGATGCCGTAGCGGCAGCAGGTAGATACCAGTGTTGGTGGAGAGCCTGTCGGAGGCGGCGAGGATCCCAGCAGCTCCCAGAAGCCCATCGAAACCTGCGCCGGTGTGGAAGCTGACGTGGTCACCAACGGCGACGTGATCGAGACCAGCCTCCTCGGCGAGCCCCAGCACGCGCTTGCGCTGCAAGCTGTCCAGTCTCGGGAGCCGAGGAAGTAGGCAACCCACGGACAAGTCCACCCTCGCAGTATTCATTCACCCATCCAGATCTGCACCTAGTGAAATAACCGCGCCCGGTTCAGTTGCAGGACGATCAGGAGGAGCGCACACCGTGGTCGGTACCCCTCAGGCGCGCATGGAGTGGCAGGAGCTCGCCGAGGTGCTGGCCGTCTCCCGCCCGGTGCCGCGAGAGCGGCGCTCCAGACGCCTGGTGGCCAGCCGGTGGCGGGGTGCCCGACCCGCTCGCCGTCCGCTGCTGCTGCTGCTGCTGCTGCTGCGAAGGCTGCCCCGCGAAGCTCGAGTGTCTCGACTACGCCCTCGCCGCGAACGAGGATGGTGGACTGTGGGGTGGGCTCACTCGAGCGGAGCGGGCCGAGGTGTGCCGGCAACGGGGGCTGGCGCCGCCCTCACCGCCGGAGCTGCCCCGGCACGGTGAGAACAGCACCTACGCGGCCGGCTGCGACTGTGGGCCGTGCACTCAGGCCCATGTGCGTTACGTCGCCGACTGGCGGACCCGGCGGAAGTACGCCGAGACCACCCGGTCAGCCTGACAACGCGCTGAGCCCCGCCGACTACGGATCGGCGGGGCTCAGTGCTGTCGTCCGGATCAGCGCGCGAGGTCGAGCAGCGCCCGCTCCTCTTCCGACAGTCGGCGGAGCCGGGCGCGCAGCATCGGCACGTCAACGCGCAGCGTGGCGGCGGCCTCATGGAGACCCGTGCTGCGCTGGGCCGCCGCAAGCAGGTCGTCGAACGGGATGAGGAGCCACGAGGCCCAGCCCGCAGCGGCTCCGTCCCCGCGGTCCTGGTCGAAGGGGCCGAGCTCGAGCACCCCCAGTTCGTAGGCCAGCGTCGGGCGGCGCTCTGCAGTGGTGAGCCGGCTGTCGACCAGTTGCACTGTCTCGATCACTCGCACGTCGGGATACCACTCGACCCGGTGCGCCCAGGGGTCCCAGGTGATCATCCCGCACCCCCCGATCCGGTCGCAGCACTCGAGGATGGCCGTGGCGAGCTTGCGGGCGGTGTCCGGGTCGAGCTTCGTGTCGAGAACGAAAACGCGCTCTGGCCCTCGACGAGGAGCACTCCGCCCTCCCCGACGGCGAAGGCGTCCTCGCGGAAGAGTTGACCCTTCACGGGCACCAACTCGCCGTCGGGCGGCTCGATGACCTAGGCCACGGTCGGCATGGTCCAGGTGTATTCGATGGAGTCCGGACCCACGGCAACGGTCTCGGCCCGGGCCGGGCGGCGGCTGATGTAATTCGACTGCTGGGTGGTGTTCATGGCGGCGGTACTCCTCCTGTCGGGTGCCGCTGGTGTAGCGGCGGGGTGCGACAAGCCCTCGCCGACCGACAGAACTCGCCCGATAACCCACCGACGGACGCTCCCCCGCTACCTGCGGATACACCACTTCGCACAGCGCTTACCGGGCTTGCTCCGCGAAGATGCCGGGCGAGCGCGATGCGCGCGCAGCCCAGCCGCGCCAAGCGGTCTACCCGCGGAAACGAGTGATCGCGCCGTCGGCCGGGACCCCGGCCTGGCACGGTGGGTCCGGCTACCCGGCCTGCGTCGGAGCCCGGCAGACGGTCAGCTGCCCGGACCGTGTCCGCCGGCGCCCCGCCGCGCGCGTGCGGCGTCGGCCAGCTCGGCCAGCATCGCCTCGGTCGTGTCGAGGTCGACGCAGGCGTCGGTGACGCTCAACCCGTACCGCAGCCCGCCGGGATTTCGCTGGTCCAGGTCCTGCCGCCCGGCGACGAGGTTGCTCTCCAGCATCACGCCGCGGATGGCCGCCTCCCCCGCCGCGATCTGACCGGCCAGGTCGTGCACCACGTCGATCTGGCGCAGGTGGTTCTTCTGGCTGTTGCCGTGGGAGGCGTCGACCACGAGCACCGCCGGCAGACCGCGCTTCCGCAGCCTCGCCGTGGTGTCCGCGACGTGCGCCGCGGAGTAGTTCGGGCCGTCCTTGTCCCCGCGGAGGATGACGTGGCCGGTCTCGTTGCCGGTGGTCGAGAGCTGCGCCGTCATCCCGTGCCGGTCGACGCCGAGGAACTCGTGCGCGGCCCGTGCGGCGATGACCGCCTGGATCGCGGCGTCGATGCTGCCCTCCGGTGAGTTCTTGAAGCCGACGACGGCGGAGAACCCCGAGACGCGCTCCCGGGCGGTCTGGTCGGTGACGTTGCGCGCGCCGACACCGTTGTAGGTGACCAGCCCGTCGACGTACTGCGGCGTGAGGGCGTTCAGCGGTTCGGCGGCCACCGGCACCCCGAGGGCGGTGATGCGGCTCATCAGCATCCGCGTCGCGACCAGGCCGACGCTGATCCGGTTGGAGCCGTCGAGGTAGGGGTCGTAGGCAAACCCCTTCCAGTCCACCTCGGTCCGGGGTTTCTCCGTGTAGGTGCGCATGACGATCTCGAGGTCGGCCGCGTGCCGCTCGCGCATGCGACGGAGGAACTCGGCGTACTCGAGCGTGGCGGCCGGGTCGTGGATCGAGCAGGGGCCGGCGATGACGGCCAGCCGGCCGTCGGCGCCGGTGACGATGTCGGTCATCGCCCGCCGGCCCGCCCGCGTCGTGGCGGCGGAGGCGGCCGAGATCGGCAGGACGGTGGCGACCGCCTCGGGGGTGACGACGACGTCGAGCCCGGCGATCCGCGTGTTCACCAGCCCGGACAGGTCGACCGGGTCGGCATCCCGGAGGCCGAGCTGCCGCCGGACCTCGGGGAGCAATTCCGCCTGCACCGCGTCCATCTGCGCGTTCACGCGGCGCTGCACGTCCAGCAGGCGATCGGCGATCCGCTCCGCCGAGGCCAGCACCTGGTCGGTGGGGAGGGTCTCCTGCTGCGTCATGCTCCGCGCTCCTTCCGGGGCCCGGTCGAGCCCCGCACCACTCCAGCACATCCCGCTCCCGGCGGACCGGCGACGCGCCTTTCTTGACCCGTTCAAGAAAGCACGCCAGGATGTCCCCGTGACCGACCCCGCGGCTCTCGAACGCGACCTGCGCGCCGCGGGCCTCCGCGTCACCCGCCCGCGCCTGGCGGTGCTGGACGCCGTGCACGCGCACCCGCACCTCGACACCGAGGCGCTCATCGGCGTCACGCGCACGCGCCTGGGCGCCGTCTCGCACCAGGCGGTCTACGACGTGCTGCGGGTGCTCACCGACAGCGGCCTCGTCCGGCGCATCCAGCCGCAGGGGTCGGTCGCCCGCTACGAGGCCCGCGTGGGCGACAACCACCACCACCTGGTCTGCCGGGACTGCGGCGCCATCGTCGACGTCGACTGCGCCGTCGGCGCCGCCCCGTGCCTCACCCCCTCCGACGACGTCGGCTACACCGTCGACGAGGCCGAGGTCGTCTTCTGGGGCCGCTGCCCCAGCTGCGCGGCTGCCTGACCCACCGGCCGTTCCCCTCTCCCCGCCCGACGCCCAGGAAGGTCCACCGTGACCAACGAGCACGACAAGATCCACACCGCGAGCACCACCGAGAGCGAGAACCCGGCGATCCCCTCGCCGACGCAGGTCACCAACCGGCGGCCGCGCACCAACCGCGACTGGTGGCCGAACCAGATCGACCTCGGGGTGCTGAACAAGCCGTCCAAGGACTCCGACCCGCTCGGCGCGGACTTCGACTACAAGGCCGCGTTCGCCACGCTCGACGTCGAGGAGCTCAAGCGCGACATCGTCCAGGTGATGCGCACCTCGCAGGACTGGTGGCCGGCCGACTGGGGGCACTACGGCCCGCTGTTCATCCGCATGTCGTGGCACGCGGCCGGCACCTACCGCATGGCCGACGGCCGCGGCGGCGGTGGCCAGGGCGGGCAGCGCTTCGCCCCGCTCAACAGCTGGCCGGACAACGCCAACCTCGACAAGGCGCGGCGCCTGCTGCTGCCGGTCAAGCAGAAGTACGGCCGCAAGGTCTCCTGGGCCGACCTGCTCGTGCTCGCCGGCAACGTCGCGCACGACGACATGGGCCTCCAGACCTTCGGCTTCGCCTTCGGCCGCGAGGACACCTGGCAGCCCGAGGAGATCTTCTGGGGCCCGGAGGACACCTGGCTCGGCGACGAGCGCTACAGCGGCGACACCCCCCTCGACCTCGAGGACGGCCCCCTCGCCAACGTGACCATGGGGCTGATCTACGTCAACCCCGAGGGCCCGCAGGGCAAGCCGGACCCGCTCGCGTCCGCGCACGACATCCGCGTCACCTTCAGCCGCATGGGGATGACCGACGAGGAGACCGTCGCCCTCATCGCCGGCGGCCACACGTTCGGCAAGACGCACGGCGCCGGCAACCCCGAGCTCGTCGGCCCGGAGCCGGAGGGCTGCCCGGTGCACGGCAACGGCCTCGGGTGGATCAGCCAGCACGGCACCGGCAAGGGCGCCGACACCATCACCAGCGGTCTCGAGGGCGCCTGGACCCCCACGCCCACCACGTGGGACAACACCTACTTCGAGATGCTGTTCAGCTACGAGTGGGAGCTCACCGAGAGCCCGGCCGGCGCCAAGCAGTGGAAGCCGAAGAACCCCGAGGCGCAGGAGCTCGTCCCCGACGCGCACATCGAGGGCAAGAAGAACGCGCCGATGATGGCCACGACCGACCTCGCGCTCATGGCCGACCCCGGGTTCCGCGAGATCTCGGAGCGCTTCTACAACGACCCCGAGTACTTCGCCGACCAGTACGCCCGCGCCTGGTTCAAGCTGCTGCACCGTGACATGGGTCCGAAGGCCCGCTACCTCGGTCCGGACGTGCCGAGCGAGGACCTGATCTGGCAGGACCCGATCCCGGCCGTCGACCACGAGCTCGTGGGCGAGGTCGACGTCGCCGACCTGAAGCAGCGCCTGCTCTCCTCCGGCCTGACCGTCTCGCAGCTGGTGCACACGGCCTGGTCCGCCGCCGCGTCGTACCGCGGCACCGACAAGCGTGGTGGCGCCAACGGCGGCCGCCTGCGGCTCGAGCCCCAGATCGGCTGGGCGGTCAACGAGGGCGTCCGCGACGTGCTGCCGGTGCTCGAGCGGGTGAAGGGTGAGTTCGAGTCGCAGGCCGGCAAGCAGGTCTCGCTCGCCGACCTCATCGTCCTCGGCGGCACCGCCGCGGTGGAGAAGGCCGCTGCCGACGCCGGCGTCCAGGTGACGGTGCCCTTCTCCCCGGGCCGCGCCGACGCCTCGCAGGAGCAGACCGACGTCGACGGGTTCCGCTGGCTCGAGCCCCGGGCGGACGGCTTCCGCAACTGGATCCAGCCGGGCAGCAAGCTCGCCCCCGAGACGCTGCTGGTCGACCGCGCCTACATGCTCGAGCTCACGCCGAAGGAGATGACGGTGCTGCTCGGCGGGCTGCGGGTGCTCGGCGCGAACACCGGCGGGGTGAAGCACGGCGTGTTCACCGACCGGCCGGGCGTGCTGTCGCAGGACTTCTTCCGCAACCTGCTCGACCTCGGCATCTCGTGGCGCACGTCGGCCGAGACGGAGGACGTGTACGAGGGCCTGGACGCCGAGGGCACCGTCGTGCGGACGGCCACCGCGGCCGACCTCGTGTTCAACTCGAACGCGATCCTGCGCGGCATCGTCGAGGTCTACTCGGCCGACGACGCCCAGGAGCAGTTCGTGCGGGACTTCGCCGCCGCCTGGGTCAAGGTCATGGAGCTCGACCGCTACGACCTGCGGTAACCGACCCCTGGCCGACGCCCCGGTCCGCCTCGTGCGGGCCGGGGCGTCCGCGCGTCCGGGTCCTGGCGGGTCAGCCCTTGACCACGTCGTAGCGGACGCAGACGAACTCGCCGTTGACCGCCCACTCCGTGCGGACCAGCTCCAGCCGGCGGGGCAGCAGCGGCGCCCCGGACCCGATCGTGCACGGCGCGATGGAGACGACGATCTCGTCGAGCAGGCCCGCGTCCGCGAACTGGCCCGCGAGGTCGCCGCCGCCGACGACCCAGACGTCGCGGTCGCCGGCCGCGGCGACCATCTCCCCGTGCACCTCCGCGGCCCCCGCCGACGTGAAGCGGATGTCCGCACCCGGGTAGCCGCCCAGGTCGCGGTGGGTGAACACCCAGGTGGGCGCGCGGTAGGACCAGTCGGCGCCGCCGTGCTGCTGGACCCACGTGTAGGTGTTCGCGCCCATCGCCAGCGCACCGATCCGCTTCTCGAAGTCCTGGTAGCCGAACGGCCCCTCGTGGTCGGCCTGGCGGGTGAGCAGCCAGTCCAGGGAGTGCTCCTCCGTGGCGATGAAGCCGTCGAGGGTGGTGGCGGTGTAGTAGACGGTGCGGGTCATCGGTCCTCCTCCGGGTGTGCACGGCGGCAGGCGGCCGCGGCCGCCGAGGCCTCAGCGCGGTGAGCGCGTCAGCCAGTCGATCGGGTCGCCGGTGTCCACGGACAGCCCGGCGTCGCGGAGCAGGTGTCGCACCAGCAGGCGCCGGTGCGCCGAGAACGTGAGGACGTGCGCGACGACGCTGCCGATCACGAACGTCTCCGGGGGCTCGCAGAGCGCGTCGACCAACCGGTCGCCCCAGGCGCCGCGCCGGGCGATGTCGCGGACGGCGACCAGCCACCGCGGCGCCACCGCGTCGTGCCGCGCCAGCAACGACACCGGGTCGTCGGCGCCTCGCGCCGGGTGCGCACCGCCCTCGACCGAGGCCAGCCACACCTCCTTGCTCCACACCAGCCGGTCGAGCAGCGCGGCCACCGACTCCTCGGCGCCGTCCCACGGCAGCACCGACCACCCGGGCAGCCGGGCCCGGTGGTACTCCGCGCCGGGCAGCGCCTTCGCCGTCTCGATCAGCGCCCGGGTGTCCTCGACGTCGTGGTGCACCATCAGCGCGGTGACCTCGTCGGGCGTGCCGCGGCCGGCCTCCTCCGCCACCCACAGCGACACCGGCGGGTGGAAGTGGATGCCGTTGGGCGCGGGCAGCCAGTGCTCGTCGCGGGTGCGCGGGCGGGCGTCCACCTCGGCGCCGCCCGCGGTGTCGCCGTCCACCGCCCCGGGGGACCGGCCGTAGGCACGGGCGAACGCGCGGGCGAAGCCCTCGACCGACTCGTAGCCGGCGGCGAAGGCCGTGTCAGTGACGCTCGCACCCGCGCGCAGCTGCCAGGCCGCGCGCTCCAGCAGCACCCGGCGACGGAGCGCGACGGGCGACTCGCCGGCGCCGCGGGTGATCTGGCGGCTGAAGTACCACGGGGAGGCGTAGGCGTCCCCGGCCATGTCGCTGAGCGTCCGGTTGTCCTCGTCGAGGACGGCGTCGAGCAGCTCGCGCAGGCGGTCCCGCCCGGGGGTGTCGTCGGCCATGGCAGCAGTCTGGCGAGCGACGGCGGCGTCGCGCCCGACCGTTCTTGCCCTGTTCGAGCCGGACGGCGTCAGGAACGAGATCGGCACGGGCCATCCGCCCCGGCGCGACGGCGGGCCGCGCGCCCGGCGGCGACGCCGAGGGGCGGTCCCGGGTCAGCAGGTCAGCCGGTGCGCGTCGGGGCCGAGCGCGTGCGCCGCCAGCGCGGCCGGCGTCCCCAGCTCGCGCGCCAGCTCGGCCGCCGCTCCCGCGACGCGCAGCGCGGCCGCGGACTCGGCCAGCCGGTCGGCCAGGATCAGGTCGAGGTCGGCGTCGTGCAGGTCCTCGATGTCGCGCAGCAGGACGGCGGGCCCGGTGGCGGGAACGCGGGCGGAACGGGTCGTGGCGGCGGTGGCCTGCATGGCGGTCCTCCTGGATCGGTGGTGCGCCGGTTCCGTCCGGCTGGTCTCCACCCTCCGGCGGCTCCCGCACGGCGCCGCCGAGGAATCCGCAGGAAATGCGCAAGACCGGACGCCGCGCGACCCCGCCGGGCCCTCACTCCCCCGGACGGTCGCACCGGCCCCCTCGGACGGGTGAGGGTCACCCGCCGCGCGCCGGCCGGTCCTCCAGCTGCGGGCAACGGTGGTCGATGCAGCTCTCGACAGCGACGGAGGAGTTCGGGTGAGGGTCTGGTTGCTGGTGTACGGCGTGCTCTACGTCGTCATCGAGATGACCGGCCACGCCCTGGCGACGGTGGGCTGGCCGCACATCACCGCCCTCGATGTGGCGACGGCGGTCACCGACGCCTTCCTCACCGTCGCCGTGGCCATGGCCGCGCTCCTCGCCGCCCAACTCGGTGCGCGGCGCTGGGGCCCGCTGCTGGCGACCCGGGGCCGATCGGGTGAACCGGTCGAACTGCTTCCCGACCGGCCGATCGGCGTGCGGTCGTGGCGGCCGGCGCCCCTGGCCCTTCCCGGTTCCTCGGCACCGACCGGAGGCCCCGGCACCGACACCGACACCGGCACCGGCACCTACGGAAGCGGGGCCTACGGGACGAGCACCCCCACGGTGGGGACCTACTCCGTGGGTGCGCGCCTCGGCCGCGGTGATCGGCGCGGGCGGCGACTGGCGCCGGCGTTCCCGGAGGAGTCCGGCCACCTGCTCTGAACTCGGTCCGACGGCCCGCGGATCGTGTCGCGTGGGGTCGGCACCCACCGGATGGGCGACGGCCGGGACGGGTCGACGGAGCGGCATCGCGTCACCCCGATCGACGGCCGGCCCGATGACGCCGGCCTCGGCAGGAGGGCCGCCGGCCGCTGCCAGGCAGCGGTGCAGCCGCATGAGAGCCGGGGGCCGTCGGCACCTGGCTCGGTGACGAGCGGTGCAGCGGCGGCGCCCCGCTCCACCTCACGGCGGGCCCGCGGGGCCGGACCGATGGCGCGGGCGGTCAGACCCCGGCGCGGTAGTGGTCGGCGATCTGCCCGGCCGTCAGCTCGCGCGTGTAGACGGACGCGTGGGCCAGGTATCCCCGCCAGTGCCCGCCGTAGGTGTTGTCCGGCCAGGCGTCGGAGATGTCGTCGTACCCCAGGCGCCAGTAACCGGTGTAGTTGCGCGGCGTGGTCATGGTGGCGTCGCCGGCCACGCGTGCACCGTCGACGTAGAGGTACGAGCCGGCGGCGGAGACGGTGACCGTCGCGAGGTGCCAGCGGTTGTCGTTGTAGGGCAACGGCGTCCGGATCGTCCGCGGCGTCGTCCCGGGCCGGAGGCCGAAGTACAGATTGCCCGAGTAGCTCATGTAGAGCAGCCGGTCGTGGTAGATGGAGTCACCGACGGGGTCCCGCGCAAGGTCCATCAGGACCCCGCCGTATCCGGTCGACGTCCGGAACCAGATGCTCAGCGTGAAGACCGTCGGGTTGGCGATGGCGTCCGTCGTGTAGACGTACCCGTAGGTGCCGTCCAGGTAGACGGCCCGGCCGCCGTCGCGGGGGCACGGGCCGCCGGCGCGGCCGAGGTAGGTGCCGGCGGCGGTGTACGTGGCGTTCTGCGGCGTTCCGGCCGTGTCGTAGGCGGTGGAGCCGCTGGTCTCCTGCAGCCCGTAGTAGCGCTGGGCGACCGACGTACCGGTGATCCCCCCGGCTCCGACGTCGCGGGCCGCGTTCGCACAGGTGTAGTAGGTGCCCGAGCCCCAGGCGTCGCCGGCGTTGCTCGTGGTGCTGGCCAGGGCCGCGCCCGCACCGGTCAGATCGAGCACGGTCAGCACGGTCAGCACGGTCAGGGCGCCGGCGCCGAGGCCGAGCAGCCGGAGCCGCCACCGTGCGCGGCGCACGTGATCGCGCTGCGGCGGGGACGCCGGCGCGGCCGGCAACCGGAACCACGTGGCGGCCGGCAGGAGCCCCGCGACGGCAGCCCCGGCGGCCAGCACCGGCGCCCACCGCCCCTCCTGCGCCCACACCACCACGGCGCCGGCCCAGGGCACCCGGAGGGAGGCGATCCCGTGCACCCGCGCGGCTTCGACCGGGGATGTGTCGGGCTCGGCGTTGGCGTCCCCCTTGAGCCAGAGCCGCCCCGCGTCGTCCACGTCGTGCAGCCGGTGCAGCAGGAGCTGGCCCTGGCGTTCGGGGTGGTCGACGAGCAGCACCCGGCCCGGGACGAGCTCGGCCACCGCGCCGGGGCGCACGACGACGACGTCGCCGGTGTGCAACCGGGGCTCCATGGAACCCGACAGCACCACCGTCGACTCCCAGCCCAGGGCGGCCGGCGCGACCGACCACAGCAACAGCCCGGTCACCAGGGCCAGCAACGCCCGCGCGACCGCCGCGACGACGAGCGCGGCCCAGCTCCCGCGCAGCCCCCCGGACGCACGTCCGGCCCGGTGCGCCCCCCGGCGCCGCGGGCTCGGATCGGTGGTCACGGGTCTCCTGCTCGGGGCGGTCGGTCGGGAGGGCGGGTGTCAGGAGCTCTGGGCCTCCCAGGTGAAGGTGATCGATGCGGTGCCACCCTGGGTGCTCTGCGGAGCAGCGGAGTCGAACGTCCACGCGAACCGGTACGTCCGCGAGGCGGCGCTCGCGCCGGTCGGGGCCCAGGTGCCGTAACCGGCCGCGTGCGTGGTGGCGGTGAAGCCCGCCAGGGTCCCCGTGTAGATACCGGCACCGCTGAAGTCCGAGCAGTCGGTCGCCGTTCCCGCGCCCTCGCTGACGGTCAGCTGGAGATACGACGACAGACCGTTCGTGGTGGTCAGGCCGGTGCCGTACAGCTTCACCGTGGACGGCACCGTGCCCTCGGACGTGACCACGATGCAGCGGTTGCCCGTCGAACCGGGCATCAGCCGGTCCGCGCTGAACATCGCGACGCCGGAGTCGTTGTCCGTCAGCCGCACGCTGCCGGCGGTCCAGTTGTTGACGCCGTTGCTCGTCGTGGACGAGAACGCCGAGTAGGACGTCTGCCACACGAGCAGGACCGCGACGGCGAGGCCGACGAACGGTGCCGCGACGAAGCCGAACTTGGCCGCGCGGGCGCCGGGGCGCCCCGTGGTGCGGATCATGGAGGTCTCCTGGGATCGGGATCTACGCCCTCGGTCGCCGTACGGCCACGTCGGACCTCCCAGGTATCGGCCGGAGTATCGCGCACTACAGAGTTGCGACCACGACTCACCCTCGAGGGTGAGTCGAGAGCCGGCCGCGCGCTCCGCGCACGTCCGCCCGGCTCGGAGCACCGACGCGGTCGGCGCCTCCGGACCCCTGTCGGGCCGCCGGGGACGACGGGTCTCGCCGTCGTTCCCGGAGGAACCCGGGCACCTGCTGCGACCCTCGGGGCGGGCACCAGCAGCCCCCGCGGAGAGTCGCAGGTCACAGTTGTGCCGCGTCGGTGTTCCCTTCTGGCGATCTTTGGCTAGGGTTGGGCCTGTCGGGAAGGCCCTGCGCATTGGCAGGACCCCGATGCACCACCTCAGCTAGGAGCGAGCAATGCCCGAAGGAACTGTCAAGTGGTTCAACGCGGAGAAGGGGTTCGGCTTTGCCACCCCCGACGGCGGCGGACCGGACGTCTTCGTCCACTACTCGGCCATCCAGTCCAGCGGGTACCGCTCGCTCGATGAAGGCCAGCGGATCGCGTTCGACATCGAGCAGGGCCAGAAGGGCCCGCAGGCCGCGAACGTCACCCCGCTCTGATCTCCTGATCAGGCTCTGATCTCCTGATCAGCACAGCGCCCCCGCCCGGTTCTCCGGGCGGGGGCGCTGTCGTTCCGGGGCTGGGTCGCTAGCGCGCCCGCGGCACGTAGCCGCCGATCAGCGACGACATCAGCAGTGCCCCGTCGTGCTCGCCCACCGCCGCCGCCGCCTCGGCGAGGGCCCGCCAGCGCTGCCGCTCGACATCGGTGGGCGCCCGCTCCGCGCGGACGGCCAGCTGCTCGAGCAGCCGTTCCCACTCCCCCTGCGGGGTCGGCCAGAGCCCGGCCAGCCGACGGGCCTCCGCCGAGATGGCGGTGATCCGGACGATGTCCCCCGCGTGGTTGGTGAGCGGCTCGATGTAGCCGGCCGACGCCAGGGCCTTGGCCGCGGCGATCACCTCCGCCTTCGGCAGCCCGCTCCCGGGGACGACCGACCCGAGCAGGTAGGGCGCGCCACCGTGCTTCGGCTCGTCGACCAGCCGGGCGATGGCCCGCAGCACCGGGAGGTCACGGGTGAACCAGACGTCGGGGAGCAGGTCGCCGGGCGCGGTGGGATCGGGGGAGGTCACGCCTCCAGTCTCCCCGCGCCCGCCACCCGCCCGCGCAGGCGGCCCGCCCCGGCGGCACGGAGCCCGGGGGGAATGGCGGCTCCGGCGGCTTCGTTCGTCCAGACATGACGACCTCCCCCGAGAAGCCCCAGGTCAGCAAGACCGACGAGGAGTGGCGGGCGCAGCTGTCCCCGGAGGAGTACGCGGTGCTCCGGCAGGCCGGGACCGAGCGTCCCTGGACCGGCGAGTACGTCGACACCAAGACCGTCGGCGTCTACGAGTGCCGGGCCTGCGGGGCGGAGCTGTTCCGCTCGGAGACCAAGTTCGACAGCCACTGCGGCTGGCCGTCCTTCTACGAGGCCTCGGCCGAGGACAACGTGCTCCTCCGCGAGGACCGCAGCTTCGGGATGGTCCGCACCGAGGTGCTGTGCGGCACCTGCCACAGCCACCTGGGCCACCTCTTCGACGACGCCCCGCAGACGCCCACCGGCGACCGCTACTGCATCAACAGCGTCAGCATCCGGCTGCAGCCCGCCACGACATCGTGATCCTCCGGATCACACCGCGTCCACGAGCCGTTCCCCGGTTCCGCTGAACGCGTCCGCGTCCCGCGTCGGGAGCCTTCCGGGTCCCGCGACGCGGGACGCAGTGCTGTCCGGCGTCGTCACGCCAGGTCGGCGACCAGCTCCGCGACCGGCTTGCGGACGCCGCTGTAGAACGGCACCTCCTCGCGCACGTGCCGGCGGGCGCGGCTGGCCCGCAGATCGCGCATCAGGTCGACGATCCGGTGCATCTCGTCGGCCTCGAAGGCGAGCATCCACTCGTAGTCACCGAGCGCGAACGCGGCCACCGTGTTGGCCCGCACGTCGGGGTACGGCCGGGCCTGCATGCCGTGCTCCTTGAGCATGTCCCGGCGCTCCGCGTCGGGCAGCAGGTACCACTCGTAGGAGCGCACGAACGGGTAGACGCAGATGAACCGCCGCGGCTCCTCGTCGGCGAGGAACGCCGGGATGTGGCTGCGGTTGAACTCCGCCGGCCGGTGCAGCGCCATCTGCGACCAGACGGGCTCGAGGCGCCGGCCCAGCGCGGTGCGGCGCAGCCGGGTGTAGGCCTCCTGCAGCGCCTCCACCGACGCGGCGTGCCACCACACCATGAGGTCGGCGTCGGCCCGGAAACCGGCGACGTCGTAGGTGCCGCGGACGACGACGTCCTTGCCGGCCAGCTCCTCGATCAGCGCGGCGACCTCGTCGGCGGCCGCGGTCCGCTGGTCGTCGCCGAAGGGGTGCGCCAGCCTGAACACCGACCACATCGTGTAGCGGATGCTGGCGTTCAGCTCGTTCGCCCGCTTGCCGATGCTGCGTTCATCCACCTGCTGCTCGCTCATGCCCACATCTTCCTCCGCGGCGTGGGCGGCACCGGGGCCGGGCGGGTCAGGTGCCCGGGATCACGGTCAGGTGCCGACGACTGCGCCCGGGCAGGCAGGCGACCGCGGCCAGCGCCAGCGCGACGCCGTCCTCCACCAGCGCCGCCCCGAGGTCGGGCATCCGCCCGGCCGCCCACCGCCGCCAGCCCAGCCCCCCGTAGGAGCCGGCCAGCGCGCCGACGACCCCGGCCACCACGGGCAGCGCCCCGTTCGAGCGCTCCCGCGCGGCCAGCCGCCCACCGCCCTCGGCCGCGGCGAGCAACCGTGGCACCAGGACGGCGCCCTCCGTCCGCGGCGAGGTGCCCGGCTGCTTGTCGGCGACCAGTTCCGCCACGACGCCCGCGCCGCTGAAGACCTGCCGCTTCCTGGTCACGCCGCCCGGCGCACCCGCTCTCGTGGAGGCGGTGAGGATCGGGCCCGCGAAACCCAGGGAGCTCCGGCTGCCGGTGGCCAGCCCCAGCACCGCCGACCGGAGCACCAGATCGGCGCGCGCAGGGCCCACCGCACGCTCGCGCGGGACGGGCGCCGCCTCCAGCACGGTCTGCACCGCCGCGCCGTAGGCCAGGTGCGGCACGGCGTCGGCCAGCAGGTCGCCGGCCGACCACGTGCGCGGGTCCGTGACCCCCAGCGCCGCCGCGGCGCCGTCGGTGACGGCGGTCGCCGCCGCCCCCGCCAGCACCGCGCCCACCGGCGCCGGGAACCGCACGCCCAGCGACCGGACGACACTGGCCAGGACGCCGACGCCCAGGCCGTTGGCCGTCCCGGCGAGCGCACCCAGCGCTGTCCGCCGGTGCGCACGGACGGCGCCGCGGCCGGGGACATCCCGCCCCACCCGGGCGGCGACGGCGTCGACCACCCGCTCCGGCACCGTGCTCGCCGGACGTCCGCGGAGGGCCATGTCGAGGTAGCTGACGGCGTTGAGGGCGACGGTGCCGGCCGCACCAGCAGCCAGCCCGCGCGTGAATGACCCGGTCATCCTCCGACCCTGCGCACCCTGCGACCGATCGGCAACCGGAGGAACCTCAGCCGAGGGCGTCGACCGCCCGGTACGCGTCCCGGATGCAGGCCGGCACACCCGGACCCTCGAACGCGGCGCCGGCGATCTCCAGCCCCGGGATGCCGGCGACCGCCGACCGGATCGCCCGCACCCGCGCCGGGTGCCCGACCTGGTACTGCGGGAGCCCGCCACCCCAGCGGACCACGCGGGTCTGCAGCGGCTCCGGGTGCGCGAGCCCCAGCAGCTCCGCGACGTCGGCCACGACCGCGGCGGCCAGCTCGTCGTCCGGGCGCTGCAGCTGCGACTCGTCCCGGAACCGGCCCACCGAGGACCGGACCCGCAGCACGCCGCCCGCGCCCAGGTGCGACCACTTGGCCGACGAGACCGTCACGCCCTTGACCAGCCGGCCGGTCACCGGCGGCACCAGCAGGCCGGAGCCCGCCGCGACGTCCTGGGCCGGGAACGCCATGGCGACCACGGCCATCGACGCGTACGGGATCCCCTGCAGCGGCTCCACCGCGGCCGGTGCGACGCCGCCCAGCAGCCGGGCGGCCTTCGTGGCCGGCGTCGCCACGAGGACCGCGTCGGCGGTCAGCACCTCCGGCGCCGCCACGGGCCCCACGGAGACCTCGAAGCCCGACGCCGTCCGGCGTAGCCCGTGCGCGGGGCTGCGCAGCCGGACGTCCGCCCGCGCCGCCTCGGCGAGCGCCACCGGCAGCGCCCCGATCCCGCGGTCGACGGTGACGAAGACCGGGCCGTCGACGTCCCCGCGGCTGCGCGCACCGGCGTCCCGGGCGGCGGCCGCCGCCTCGAGCACCGAGCGCGCGCCGGGCAGGTGGGCGGCGAGCGCGGGCATGGTGGCGGCCAGCGAGAGCTCGTCGGCCCGGCCGGCGTAGACACCGCCCAGCAGCGGCTCGACCAGGCGGTCGACGACCTCGTCGCCGAGCCGCTCGCGCAGGAGCGCCCCGACCGCGACGTCGTCCCCGGACAGCGACAGCGGCGGCAGGTCCGCCTCGGCACGCACCCGCTCCACCCCGGCAGGGGTCAGCACGCCCGCGAGGCCGTCGGCCGAGGTCGGCACGCCCAGCACCGTGCCGGCCGGCAGCGGGAAGCGGCCGTCGGGCAGGACCACCGACGCCTGCGTGGTGGCCGGGGCGACCAGGCGGTCCCCCCAGCCGAGGGCCTCCACGAGGGCGACCGCCTCCGGCACCCGGGCGAGCATCGCCTCGGCTCCGGTGTCGTACCAGGCACCGGCCAGGTCGATCCGGTCGAGCTTCCCGCCGAGGCGGTCCCCGGCCTCCAGCACGACGATCTCGTCGTCGGGGTGCCGACGGCGCCACTCGAACGCGGCGGCCAGGCCGGTGATCCCGGCCCCGACGACGACCAGCCGGCGCGGCGACGTCATGCGCCCGGGGTGGTGGGGTGGGACGGAGCGACGGTCGTGGTGGGGTGGGACGGAGCGACGGTCAGCTCGTGCACCAGCTCGGCCACGCGGGTGAGCACGTCCGGGTCGGTGTCGGGCAGCACGCCGTGGCCGAGGTTGAAGATGTGCCCGCGCGCGGCCTGCCCCTGCTCGACCACCCGGCGCACCTCGCGCTCGACGGTGGCGCGGTCGGCCAGCAGCACCGCGGGGTCGAGGTTGCCCTGCAGCGACCGTCCCGGCCCCACCCGGCGGGCCGCCTCGTCCAGCGGCACCCGCCAGTCGACCCCCACGACGTCGGCGCCGGCGTCACCGATCAGCGGCAGCAGCTCCCCGGTGCCGACGCCGAAGTGGATGCGCGGGACGTCGCGCTCCGCCAGCCCGTCGAACACCGCCCGCGAGTGCGGCAGCACCCGCTCGGCGTAGTCGGCGGCCGACAGCACGCCGGCCCAGGAGTCGAACAACTGCACCGCAGAGGCCCCGGCATCCACCTGCGCCCGCAGGAACGTCGCCGCCGACAGCGACAGCCGCTGCAGCAGCCGCGACCACGCCTCCGGCTCGGCGTACATGAACGCCTTGGTGCGGGCGTGCTCCTTGGAGGGACCGCCCTCGATCAGATAGGTGGCCAGGGTGAAGGGCGCACCGGCGAAGCCGATGAGCGGGGTGGCGCCGAGCTCGGCCACCAGCGACCGGACCGCGGTCTCCAGGAACGCCAGCTGACCGGGCTCGAGGTCGGGCAGCGCGTCGACGTCGGTGACCGTGCGCACCGGGTTCGCGACGACCGGGCCGACCCCTGGCTTGATCTCGATGTCCACCCCGGCGACCACCAGCGGGAGCACGATGTCGGAGAAGAGGATCGCCGCGTCCACCCCGTGCCGGCGGACCGGCTGCAGGGTGATCTCGGTGACCAGGTCGGGGTCCTGGCAGGCCTGGAGCATCGCCGTCCCGGCGCGCAGGGCGCGGTACTCCGGCAGCGAGCGGCCGGCCTGGCGCATGAACCAGACCGGGGTGCGGCTCACCGGGAGGCCACGTGCGGCGCGGACGAGGTCGGAATCGGCCGGGGACGCCGACACGGGAGCGGGACTCACGACCGCCGATCCTCCCAGATGCGCAGGCCACGCCTACCCGCCGCGTCCGTGCGCGTGCGGCGCGTCGGCCACCGAGTCCTGATTACCGGCCTACTCTCGCGAACGTGGAGCCGCGCAACCTGGCCGAGGCCGGGGACCAGAGCCGGGACGACGCCGTCCCCGCCGAGTTCCGCGCCGCCCTCGAGTCGCTGGCCTCCGTCTCCGCCCGGCCCGAGATCGAATTGCGGCGCATCCCCGCCCCGCAGCGCCTCGCTCCCTTCGCCCACGCGATCGGTGCCCGGGTGCCTGATCCGGAGGGCGACGACGAGGACGACCTCGAGATCGCCAGCGCCCGGTTCATCGTGCTCTTCGACCCGCAGGGGCACGAGGCCTGGCACGGCACCATGCGCTGCGTCGGCTACCTCTCCGCGGAGACCGACGAGGAGCTGGTCGACGACGCCATGTTCTCCGAGGTGGCGTGGAGCTGGCTCACCGATGCGCTGGCCGAGTCAGGCGCCGCCCACCACACCGTCGGTGGGACGGTCACCCGCACCGCCTCGACCCGGTTCGGGGAGCTCGCCGGCCCCGAGCACTCGGTCGACGTCGAGATGCGCGCCTCGTGGACGGCCGACGGCACCGACCTGGACCGGCACCTGCTGGCGTGGCTGGAGGTCCTCGGGAACGCGGCCGGCCTGCCGCCGCCCGGAGTGCGGTTGCTGGGTCCCTCCGACCGGGTCGGCACCGAGACTCTCTAACATCGACCCGGCACAGCGGGCCCGGAGCCCGTTGAGCCGGTGCTCCGCTCCCTGGAGCCCGCGCCCGGCCGCGGGCGACCCCGGCCGGGCGCCGGTGGACCGACGGACGAGGACCGGCGAGAAGGTGGACGGCAACTGAGCAGCGAGCCCACTCCCCAGCCGACGGAGACGCCGGCGGAGGAGACGACCCCCGCCACCCCGCTCCTCGCCCCCCGCGACGGTCTGACCCCGGTCATCGAGACCTCCACCCAGCTCGTCGAGTACGCCGAGGCGCTGCGCGCGGGCACCGGCCCGGTCGCCGTCGACGCCGAGCGCGCCTCCGGCTACCGCTACGGGCAGCGGGCCTACCTGGTGCAGCTGCGTCGCGACGGTGCGGGCACCGGCCTGGTCGACCCGGTGCCACTGCCGGACCTCTCGGTCCTCCAGGCGGCCATCGCCGACGCCGAGTGGGTGCTGCACGCGGCGAACCAGGACCTGCCCTGCCTGGCCGAGATCGGCCTGGTGCCGGCCCGCGTGTTCGACACCGAGCTCGCCGCCCGCCTCGCCGGCCTGCCGCGCGTCGGCCTGGGCGCCGTCGTCGAGTCGCTGCTGGGGTTCTCGCTGCAGAAGGGCCACTCGGCCGCCGACTGGAGCACCCGCCCGCTGCCCGAGGAGTGGCTGGTCTACGCCGCCCTCGACGTCGAGGTGCTGGTCGACCTGCGGGATGCGCTGGCCGCGATCCTGGCGGAGCAGGGCAAGACCGAGTGGGCTCGGCAGGAGTTCGAGGCGATCCTCGCCGCCGGCCCGCCGGCCCCGAAGCAGGACCCGTGGCGGCGGACATCCGGCGTGCACGGCCTGCGCAGCCGCCGCCAGCTGGGCATGCTGCGGGCGATCTGGGAGGCCCGCGACGAGCTCGCCCGCCGCCGTGACGTCGCCCCGGGCCGGGTGCTCCCCGACTCCGCCATGGTCGCCGCCGTGCAGGCCGATCCCAAGAACGAGGGCGCGCTGCTGGAGCTGCCGGTGTTCCGGGGCCGGGCCAACCGCCGCCTCGTGGCGCACTGGTTCACCGCGCTGGCCCGGGGCAGGGCGCTGCCCGAGAACGAGCTGCCGCTGCACAGCAAGCCGGGCGACGGTCCCCCGCCGGTGAACCGCTGGGCCGACCGCGACCCGGCCGCCGCCACCCGCCTGCAGGCCGCCCGCGCCGGCCTCGCCGAGCTGTCGGAGAAGCATTCCGTCCCGGTCGAGAACGTCGTCTCCCCCGACCTGGTGCGGCGGATCATGTGGAGCCCGCCCGAGCCGCGGGAGGCCGCCGCCGTCGCCGACGCCCTGCGCGCCGGGGGCGCCCGCGAGTGGCAGGTCGAGCTCACCCTGGACGTGCTGACCGACGCGGTCACCCGCGCCTGAGCCGCCTGAGCCGCAGGCATAGGAAGCTATGCCTGCGGATCGGCGCCCGAACCCGTAGGCATAGGAAGCTATGCCTGCGGATCGGCGCCCGAACCCGTAGGCATAGGAAGCTATGCCTGCGGATCGGCGCCCGAACCCGTAGGCATAGGAAGCTATGCCTACGGATCGGCGCCCGAACCCGTAGGCACAGGTTCCTATGCCTGAGCGACGAACGCCGGCGCCCTCCGCACGGAGCGGAGGACGCCGGCGCCGGCGTGGGTCACCTGCCGCCCGCCGGCCTGGAGCACGCGGCGGGCGGCAGGGGTCATCGGCGGGCCGTGGCGGCCCGTCGGCGGGCGAGCGCGTCGACGCCCGCGGCCAGCAGCAGCACGCCGCCGGTGATGATGAAGTTCAGGTACGCCGCGACCCCCAGCAGGCCCAGCCCGTTGGCGATGATCGCGATGACCAGGCCACCGAGGACGGCGTCGCGGGCCCGGCCGCGGCCGCCGAAGAGGCTGGTGCCACCGATGACGGCGGCGCCCACCGCGTACAGCAGGGTGTTGCCCGCACCGGCGTCGGGCGTCACCGAGCTCAGCCTCGACGTGGCCAGGATGCCGCTGATCGCCGCCATGCTGGAAGAGATCACGAACGCCATGACCCGGATCCGGGTCACGTTGATCCCGGCCCGGCGTGCGGCCTCGGCGTTGCCACCGACGGCGTAGATGTGCCGGCCGAAGCTGGTCCTCGAGAGCACGAACGTCAGGATCAGCAGCAGCAGGACCACGAGCGGGACCGCGTACGGGATGCCGGCCAGGTCGATGGCGGCCGCCAGCGCCCGGTCGACGCTGAGGATCGCGGTCACCGCGAAGATCACGGCGGCGATCACGACCACCCGCACGATCACGAGCGCCAGCGGCTGGTGCGCCAGGCCCCGGGAACGCTGGGACCGCCACCGCCAGAACTCCACGGCGGCATAGGCGACGGCGACCACCGCGGCCAGGATCCACCCGAGGGTGACCGGCACGTTCTCGTTGGCCAGCGCGCGGATGACCGGCTCGCGCACCGGAACGGTGCCGCCCTGCCCGATCAACCGCAGCGTGACGCCCTGGAAACCGAGGAAGAGGGCCAGGGTCACCACGAACGACGGGATGCCCACCATCCCGACGAGGCTGCCGGTGAACATGCCGATCACGGCACCGGTCGCGATGGCGCCCAGGATCGCGATGGGCCAGGCGACCCCCGCCTGCACCAGGAGCTGGGCCAGGACCGCGGAGCAGACCCCGGAGACCACGCCGGCGGACAGGTCGATCTCGCCCAGCAGCAGGACGAAGACCAGGCCCATCGCGAGCACGATGATCGGCGTGGACTGGACCAGCAGGTTGGAGAGGTTCAGCGGGGTGAGGAAGGTGCCCGGCCGCAGGACGGTGAACAGGATGCCGAGGACGACGATGCCCAGGACGGCCGGGAGCGCGCCGAGGTCACCGGCCCGCAGCTTGTTGAGGTAGCCGTGGAAGGCACCGGACACGGTGTTGTCCTGCCGGTCGCCCTCGAAGCCCGCGGCCGGCTTGTGCGGCCCGCTCGCCTCCGCGGCGGTCAGGGTGTTGCTCGACATGGGGAGTCCTCTCAGTCCTCGAGGTCTTCGGCCGAGAGCCCCAGGTCACCGGAGCGGCCGGAGGTGATCAGCTCGATGACCTGGGTCCGGTCCACCTGGTCGATCGGGACGTCCGCCGCGATCCGGCCCAGGTAGAGGGCGGCGACGCGGTCGGCGACCTCGAAGACGTCGACCATGTTGTGGGTGATGAAGACGACGGCGTGCCCGGTGTCGGCCAGCCGGCGGACCAGGTCGAGGACCTGACGGGTCTGCGCGACGCCCAGTGCGGCGGTCGGCTCGTCGAGGATCACGAGCTTGGACTCCCAGAGGACCGCCTTGGCGATCGCCACGGTCTGCCGCTGCCCACCGGAGAGGCTGGACACGAGCTGGCGCACGGACTTGAGCGTGCGCACCGACAGCTTGGTCAGCGTGTCGCGCGCGGCCTCCTCCATGGAGGCCTCGTCGAGGACCACGCCGCGCTTGCGCTCGCGGCCCAGGAACATGTTCTGGACGACGTCGAGGTTGTCGGCGAGCGCGAGGTCCTGGTAGACGACCTCGATGCCGAGCTTGGCGGCGTCGCGCGGACCGTGCAGGGTGACGCGCTCGCCGTCGAACTCGATCTCGCCCGAGTCGAACGGGTGGATCCCGGCGATTCCCTTGATCAGCGTGCTCTTGCCGGCGCCGTTGTCACCGACGAGCGCGGTGACCTTGCCGGGGTAGACGTCGAGGTGGACGTCGTGCAGGACCTGGACGGCCCCGAAACTCTTGTTGACCCCCCGCAGGCTGAGTGTCGGCCGGTCGAGGGTCGAGGTGGTCGGGGTCTGCTCGAGTGCGGACACCGTTGCGTCCTTTCCTGCGGGAACGACCCTGGCCGGGCCGTGGTGGGACAGTGTGCCGCCTCGCGGACCACCGGCGATGGGCGATCCGCGAGGCGAGGAGCGAGCGGCCGGGGCACCCGCGTGGCGGATGCCCCGGCCGAACGGCTCAGGAGATGCCGAGCTCCTCGCAGGCAGCGGCGAACTCGCCGGTGCAGACGTCCTCGGCGCTCTGGTAGCCGTCCTCGATGACCCGCGAGACGTTGTCCCGGAAGATCGAGACCGGCTCGAGCAGCACCGACGGCACCTCGCGGTCACCCTCGGGGTCCTCCACCGTGCCGTCGACCTCCGGCTCCTCGCCGTTGACCAGGGCGACGGCGAGGTCGGCCAGGGCCTGCGCCTCCTCCTGGATCGGCTTGTAGACCGTCATGCACTGGCGGTCGGCGAGGATGTTCTGCAGACCCTCGACGGTCGCGTCCTGACCGGTGACCGGGACCTCCCCCGCCACGTTGTTGCGGGACAGGATCGAGATCACGGCGTTGGCGAGGCCGTCGTTGGCGGCCAGGACACCCTGGATGTCACCGCCGGCCTGGGTGTACATCTGCTCGAAGATCGTCGCGGCCTGCTGGTTGTCCCAGTCGGGCACCGACTGCTCGGCGACCACCGTGTACTGGTCCATCGGGTCGAGGACCTCGTGGGCACCCTGGGAGAACAGCGTGGCGTTGTTGTCGTCGGGCGAGCCGTTGAGGAACGCGATGTTGGCCGGCTCGTCACCGAGGCACTGCGCCAGGCCCTCGCCCTGCAGGCGGCCGACCTCGACGTTGTCGAACGAGACGTAGTAGTCGCTCTCGCCACCGAGCGTCAGCCGGTCGTAGTCGATCGTCTGCACGCCCTGCTGCTCGGCCTGGCGCTGGATGGCCGCACCGGAGGCCGAGTCGAGGTTCGTGATCGCCAGGACGGTGACGCCCTCGGTGATCATCTGCTCGGCGATGGTCGCCATGCGTTGGGCGTCACCCTGCGCGTTCTGGATGTCGTGCTCGACGCCGGCCTCCTCGAAGGCCGCCTCGAGCAGAGGGCGGTCGGCCGACTCCCAGCGGGCCGAGGATGCGGTGTCGGGAAGGATCACGCCGACCTTGCCGGCAGCCTCGCCGCCGCCACCGCCACCGCCACCGCCACCGGTGCCACCGGTGCCGCCGTTGCCGTCGTCGCCACCACACGCGGCCAGGCCGAAGACCAGGGCCGCCGCGATCGCCGTCGTCAGGGTGCGCCGTCGCGCCATGAGTGCCTGCCATTTCGTTGGGGTTACAGAGAAATTCCGGCGGGTCATCTTGTCCACGTCGTCGGAGTGACCGCAAGCACACAACTGAGCCGTTGCAGGACCGTGACCACACGGGGCCCGACCCGCGCGAGGGAGCTGCCATCGGGTGGCCGGTTACCGGCGGGTAACTTCACCGGCGACCGCGCCTCCCCCGGCCGGTCCCCGAACTGCTGCGGAGGTTCTGTGTCTTCCACTGAGCGGCGGCCACGCTCGCTGCGCGAGGTCGTCTTCGTCGACGGCGTCCGCACCCCCTTCGGCAAGGCCGGTCCGAAGGGCATCTACGCCGAGACGCGCGCCGACGACCTGGTCGTGCGCTGCATCCGCGAGCTGATGCGCCGCAACCCGGCCCTGCCGGCCGACCGGGTGGACGAGGTCGCCATCGCCGCCACGACCCAGATCGGCGACCAGGGGCTGACCATCGGCCGCACCGCCGCCCTCCTCGCGGGCCTGCCGAAGTCCGTCCCCGGGTACGCCATCGACCGGATGTGCGCCGGCGCCATGACCGCCGTCACCACGACCGCGAGCGGCATCGCCTTCGGCGCCTACGACGTCGCCATCGCCGGCGGCGTCGAGCACATGGGCCACCACCCCATGGGTGAGGGAGTCGACCCGAACCCCCGGATCGTCAGCGAGAAGCTGGTCGACCCGTCGGCGCTGGTCATGGGCTCGACCGCGGAGAACCTGCACGACCGCTTCCCGCACCTGACCAAGGAGCGCTGCGACGCCTTCGCGCTGGCCAGCCAGCACAAGTACGCGAAGGCGGTGGCCAACGGGAAGATCGGCCCCGAGCTCGTGCCCGTCGCCACCCGGTCGGCCGAGCAGGGCTGGGGGCTGGCCACCGTCGACGAGCCGCCGCGGCCGAACACGACCCTCGAGGGCCTCGGCACGCTGAAGACCCCGTTCCGTCCGCACGGCAACGTGACCGCCGGCAACGCGGCCGGTCTCAACGACGGCGCCACCGGTTGCCTGCTGGCCGCCGAGGAGGTGGCCGAGGAGCTCGGCCTGGACGTCGGCATGCGCCTGGTCGGCTACGGCTTCGCCGGCGTCGAGCCCGAGGTGATGGGCATCGGCCCCGTGCCGTCGACGGAGAAGGCGCTGGCCCGCACCGGCCTGTCCATCTCCGACATCGGCCTGTTCGAGCTCAACGAGGCCTTCGCCGTCCAGGTGCTGGCCTTCCTCGACCACTTCGGCATCGCCGATGACGACGAGCGCGTCAACCCGTGGGGCGGCGCGATCGCCGTCGGCCACCCGCTGGCCTCCTCCGGCGTCCGCCTGATGACCCAGCTGTCCCGCCAGTTCGCCGAGCGGCCCGACGTCCGCTACGGCCTGACCGCCATGTGCGTGGGCCTCGGCATGGGCGCCACCGTGATCTGGGAGAACCCGAACTGGGAGGGGTTCCAGAAGTGACGAACGCCGTCTTCGACAACGAGGTCGTGACCGCCGCCAAGCTGCGGTTCCTGACCTACCCGGGGCTGGCCGGGGAGATCGCCCTGATCACCCTGGACAACGGGCACGACCACACCCGGCCCTCGACCTTCGGGCCGGGCGGGCTGGCGTCCCTCGACGCCGCCCTCGACGAGATCTCGGCGCGTACCCCGGCGCCGGCGGCCATCGCCGTCACCGGCAAGCCGTTCATCTTCGCGGTGGGGGCCGACCTCTCCGGCGTTCCGTCAGTGACCGATGGCGCTGCCGCACGGGAGATCGCCGAGACCGGCCACCGGGTGTTCCGCCGGCTCAAGGACTCGTCGATCCCGACGTTCGCCTTCGTCAACGGCGTCGCGCTCGGCGGCGGCCTGGAGCTGGCGCTGCACTGCCACTACCGGACGATCAGCAGCGGCGCAGCCGTCGGCTTCCCCGAGGCCTTCCTCGGGCTGGTCCCCGGCTGGGGCGGCACGCAACTGCTGCCGAACCTGATCGGCATCGACGCCGCCGTCACCGTCATCGTCGAGAACGCCCTGGCGCAGAACAGGATGACGCCCGCCCCGAAGGTCGTGAAGCTCGGCATCGCCGACGCGCTCTTCGAGCCGGCCGACTTCCTCGAGCGCTCGCTCGAGTGGGCGGTGGGTGTGCTCGGCGGCTCGGTGACGCCCGTCCGGCCGGAGATCGACCGCTCCACATGGGACGATGCCATCGCCCGTGCTCGCGCTGTCGTGGCCGCCCGCACCCGCAACGCGTCGCCCGGCCCCGTCCGGTCGGTCGAGCTGCTCGACCTGGCGCGGGCCGGCGCCGAGGGCGAGGCGTTCACGGCCGGCACCGCGGCCGAGGACGACGCGCTCACCGAGCTGCTGATGAGCGACCCGCTGCGGGCCTCGCTGTACGCGTTCGACCTCGTGAACAGGCGGGCCAAGCGGCCGGCCGGCGCGCCGGACAGGAAGCTGGCCCGGAAGGTCACCAAGGTGGGCGTCGTCGGCGCCGGGCTCATGGCCTCGCAGCTGGCGATGCTCTTCGTCCGGCAGCTGAAGGTGCCGGTGGTCCTCACCGACATCGACCAGGCGCGCGTGGACAAGGGCGTGGCCTACGTGCACGGCGAGCTGGACAAGCTCGCCCAGCGCGGCCGGTTGTCGGCCGACAAGCTCAACCAGCTCAAGGGCCTGGTCACCGGCTCGCTGTCCAAGGACGTCTTCGCCGACGCCGACCTGGTGATCGAGGCCGTCTTCGAGGAGATGTCGGTCAAGCAGCAGGTCTTCGCCGAGGTGGAGGCGGTCGTCTCCCCCGAGTGCGTACTGGCGACCAACACCTCGGCGCTGTCGGTGACCGAGATGGCCGCGAAGCTCGAGCACCCCGAGCGGGTCGTCGGGCTGCATTTCTTCAACCCGGTCGCCGTCCTCCCGCTGCTGGAGGTCGTGCGCGCCGAGCAGACCGACGACGCCACGCTGGCCACCGCCTTCGCCGTCGGGAAGTCGCTGAAGAAGAGCTGCGTGCTGGTGGCCGACGCCCCGGCGTTCGTGGTCAACCGGCTGCTCACCCGGTTCCTGGGTGAGGTCACCGCCGCCGTCGAGCAGGGCACCCCCGTGTCGGTCGCCGAGAAGGCGCTCGACCCGCTCGGCCTGCCGATGACGCCGTTCGAGCTGCTCTCGCTCGTCGGCCCCGCGGTCGCGCTGCACGTGGCCGAGCGCATGCACGAGGCGTTCCCCGGCCGGTTCGCCGTCGGCGAGGGCCTGCGGACGATCGTCGAGCTGGGCAGGACGAGTGTGTTCGTCGAGCCGGGCGTCGTCGACCCCGAGCTCGCGGACGCCTTCGCCGGCGACCAGCCGCTCACCGAGGAGGAGGTGCACGACCGGGCGGTCGAGGCGCTGGCGCAGGAGATCCGGCTGATGCTGGACGAGGGCGTGGTGCAGGCGGTGCAGGACATCGATCTGAGCATGATCCTCGGTGCCGGGTGGCCGTTCTGGCTGGGCGGCATCTCCGCCTACCTGGACCGCACCGGCGTCTCCGAGCGGGTCACCGGTTCGCGGTTCCTGCCGGAGGGCGTCGCCTCGCTCCCCGCCTGACGTCCGCCGGGGTCAGGTGACCTGGTCGTGGAGCGTTCTCCCTCGCGGTGCACCGTGAGGAAGGACGCTCCGCGGCGAGGGAGGACGACGCGAGCGCACGGAGGGCAGAACCAGCGGATGCCGTCGACCTCCCGTGACGAGGCCGGCCCCGCCTCAGCCCCCGCCCGCACAGCGACCACGTCGGGCCGCCGCCGGAAGCAGGCGGGTCACCCCGCCAGCGTTCGGCGTCCATCGCAGGACCGTGCCGACGGCCCAGACCTCACACCGGCTTCTCGTCCGCGCGGTGTGGCAGCCTCCTCGCCGCGCACCGCGAGGAGGGCTGACGTACGGCGCGGACGAGCCCGCGCGGGTCCTCAGCGGAACTTGGCGGTGAGGCTGTCCATCGTGCGGTCCACCGAGGCGACCTTGATGTGCGAGAGCCCGGCCGGGGCCCCGGCGGCCAGCATCGCCTCGTGCGCGGCACGCAGCGTGGCCCAGACCTCGTCGGCCTCGCCCTCGAGCGTCGTGCCCAGGGCCCCCACCTCGTAGCGCAGCCCCGAGGACTGGATGACGGCGATCGCCGCCTCCACGTGCGCGTGCGGGTTCTCAGCGGTGCCGGGCGGCGACGGCGCGACCTGGATCTCGGCGATCACGTTCACGCCCGGTCCTCGACGGCCGGCGTGGCCAGCCGGTCCTCGGCGCGCTCGGTGAGCACCGCCGTCCACTCCGCGATCCGGCGGGCCACGTCCTGCTCGGTGAGCCCGGCGTCGGCCAGCACCTGGCCGCGACTGCCGTGCTCGAAGAACTGCTGCGGCAGACCGACGCTGCGCACGGGCACGTCGAGGTCACGGTCCTGCAGCGCCTGGGTGAGCGTGGTGCCCACTCCCCCGGCGCGGCCGCCGTCCTCGACGGTGACGACCAGCCGGAACCCGGACGCCAGGGTCACCAGCTCGTCGGCCACCGGCAGCACCCACCGCGGGTCGACGACGGTCACCTCGATGCCGTGGTCGGCGGCGCGCTCGGCGACGGCCAGGCACATCGGCACCATCGACCCGACGGCGACGAGCAGCACGTCCGGCCGCTGCCCGCGGCGGAGCACGTCGACTGGCCCGCGCCGCTCGAGCGCCGGGATGTCGACCGGTGGCGCCCCCTTGGGGAAACGCACGACCGTCGGCCCGTCGGTGACGGCGACGGACTCGCGCAGCGCCTCCCGCAGCGTGGGCTCGTCCCGTGGGGCGGCCAGGCGCAGTCCGGGCACCACCGAGAGGAGCGACATGTCCCACATGCCGTTGTGGGAGGCGCCGTCGCTACCGGTGACGCCGGCGCGGTCGAGGACGACCGTCACCGGCTGGCGGTGCAGGGCGACGTCCATCAGCAGCTGGTCGAACGCGCGGTTGAGGAACGTCGAGTAGACGGCGACGACGGGGTGCAGCCCGCCCATGGCCAGCCCGGCGGCCGAGGTCAGCGCGTGCTGCTCGGCGATGCCGACGTCGAAGGTGCGCTCGGGGAACCGTTCGGCGAACGCCGCCAGCCCGGTCGGGTGCAGCATCGCCGCGGTGATGGCGACGACGTCGGAGCGCTCGGCGCCGATGCGCACGAGCTCGTCGGAGAAGGCGGTGGTCCAGTCCCGTGCCGCAGCGACGCTCGCGCCGCTGTCGGGGTCGAACACCCCGGTGGCGTGCCAGGCGTCGATCTGGTCGGTCTCGGCGGGCGGGTACCCGAAACCCTTCGTGGTGACCGCGTGGACGATCACCGGGCCACCGAAGGAGCGGGCCCGGCGCAGCGCCGACTCCATCGTCTCGATGTCGTGCCCGTCGACCGGACCGACGTACTTCAGGCCGAGGTCCTCGAACATGCCCTGGGGGGCGAGGACGTCCTTGAGGCCCTTCTTGATCGCGTGCAGCGCGTCGTAGAGCGCCGACCCGACGACGGGGGCCCGGTGCAGCGCCTGGCGCACCTGCAGCAGCGCCTGCTCGTAGCCGGGCCGCAGCCGCAGGGTGGCCAGCGCGTCGGCGACGCCGCCGATGGTCGGCGAGTACGAGCGGCCGTTGTCGTTGACCACGATGACCACCGGGCGGTCCTGCGCGGCGGCGATGTTGTTCAGCGCCTCCCAGGCCATGCCGCCGGTCAGGGCGCCGTCGCCGATGACGGCGACGACGGGCCGCCGGTCACCGCGGATCGCGAAGGCCTTGGCCAGCCCGTCGGCGTAGGAGAGCGAGGTGGAGGCGTGGCTGTTCTCGACCCAGTCGTGCTCGCTCTCGGTCCGGCTGGGGTAGCCCGACAGCCCGCCGCGCTGGCGGAGCCGCTCGAAGCCGTCGACGCGGCCGGTGAGCATCTTGTGCACGTAGGACTGGTGCCCGGTGTCGAAGACGATCGGCTCGCGCGGGGACTCGAAGACCCGGTGCAGGGCGATGGTCAGCTCCACGCAACCGAGGTTCGGGCCCAGGTGGCCACCGGTCCTCGCCACGCTGGTGACCAGCGCGTCACGGATCTCCGCCGCGAGCGCGGGGAGCTGTTCGGCGGGTATGGCCCGGAGGTCCTCGGGACCCCGGAGCGATCGCAGGAGCGGCACGGCTCGGCGGTGTCCTCTCGGTCGGGCGGCAGCTGCTCGGCAGCCGCCGGCCCACTGTAACTGCGGTTTCCCCGCTCTTCCGGTCGAGCGGGTTGCCCGGATGCAGCTCACAGCTCAGGAGGTCGTCCGCTCAGGTCGACCGGTTCGCTCCCGCGGGGCGCTCCGCTCAGGTCCACGGGTTCGCTCCTGCGACGCGCTCCGCTCACAGTCGCGGGACCCACCGTTCCCCGCGCAGCGCACCCCCGACCACCTCGACGCCGCGGGCGGCGGCCGCCAGCCGCGCCCCCTCCCGCTCGTACGCGGTGATCGCCGCCTCGATCGCATCCGGCGGGAGCTGGTCGGCCAGCTCGACGCGGACCGTGCGCCAGCCCGTGCGCGCAGCCTCCAGACCCGCGGAGACGTGGTCGGCGGCGAACCGGGCGAGCAGCACCGGGTAGCGGCGCAGCACCTCGTGCGCGCGGTAGTCGGGCGGCACCAGGTCGAACAACCAGGCGACGGCGGTGCGCTCCCAGTCCGGGGCCCCGGGCGGGCGCACCTCGTCCGGCCAGCCCGGCGGCACCGTCGCGTCCACCGCACCAGTCTGCCGCACGCATCGAACATGCGTTCGACGACGTGCCGCCGGCCGCCTCAGCCCGCCCGGACCTCCGGGGTCAGGAGCCGGCCTGCCGCTTCAGCCAGAACTGCTCGAACCCCCAGGTGCCGGCGCCGCTGGAGTGGTAGCTGACCAGCTCCCACCCCTCGGCACCGAGCTTGTTGAGCACCGAGCTGGTGTCGCCCTGCTGCCGTTCCGACTGACCACCGGGGAGCTTGACGCTCACTCCGGCCCGCTGCGACTCGGCGTCGTTGGCGGTGATGACCGAGGCGTATTCCCACGTGGGCACCCGTAGACGGTATCCAATGCCGTTCCGGCAGGTGTCGGCAGCGGGACCGGCCCGGGGCGATCAGGGTGTGACGACTGCTCCGGCCCGGGACACGAACAGCCCCGCCCCCGGTCGGGGGCGGGGCCGTCCGCACGTCAGAGAACCGAGTCGAAGCCCGAGCACTGGACCGTGGCGTTCCCGCTGGGCGTCACACGCAGCCGCCCGTGCTCGCTGTACGACTCCCCGCCGCCGGGCGCCGGGGCCGAGCAGATCACCGTCGTGGTGAAGCCGTTCCGGGGCATCACGAACTCCTCCCCATACGCGCTGTCCTCCGCGGACACGTATGAGGGGATGCCACGGAACTGGCAGGTGTAGCGGGTGGTCGCCCCGTCCCTGCTCTTCTGCTGCACCACCTGGCCGATGACATCGACGCCGACCCCGGACGCCAGGCCCCCGAGCCTGCAGGTGCCATCGACGACGTCGACGATGTCGACGATGTGGTCGGCCTGCGCCGGCGCGGCGAACGCGACGCTCAGACCTGCGGCGGCCAGGGCAGTGGATACGAGACGACGAACGCGCATGAAGGAGACCTCCCCGTCTGGCCCACCGCCTCCGATGGCGGCGGGCCGGGCGGTCAGTCTGGGTATCTCCGCGCGACCGCACTAGACGGGGTCGTGTCGTATTCCGGCGGCCCGGCGTGTCCACCCGGCGCGCCGCCGGGCCGGCGGAGCGCCATGACGACCCGTGACCGCAGCGACGCTCCTCGACTGCTCAGGAGTCGGCTCTGACCAGCAGCGCCACGCACTCCACGTGCGCGGTCATCGGGAAGGCGTCGAAGCCGCGGACGTCTGCCAGCCGGTACCCGGCCCCGGTGAAGGCGGCGACGTCGCGCCCGAGGGCGGCGGGGTCGCAGGCGACGTAGACGACGGCGCGGGCACCGGTGCCGGCCAGCAACCGGCTCACCGCCTTCCCGGCGCCCGCCCGGGGCGGGTCGAGGACGACGACGTCGGGCGCGGGGCCCAGCTCCGCGAGCAGCTCCGCCAGCCCGTCGGCATCGACCTCGCCCTGCCACACCTCGGCCTGCGGGAGGTGCGCCAGGTTCGCGTCGGCGGCCGCGCAGGCGCCCGGGTCGGACTCGACGCAGACCACACGACCCTCCTCACCGGCGGCCGGCGCGAGGGCGCCACCGAAGAGGCCGGCGCCGGCGTAGAGGTCGAGGACGGTCTCCCCCGTTCGCACGTCGGCGAAGCCGGACACGGCCGTGACGAGCGCGTCGGCGGCGGCCGGGTGCACCTGCCAGAACCCGGTTCCCTCGACCTCCCAGTCGCGGCCCCCCGCGCGTCGCTCGGCGCGGCCCGCCGGCTCGCGCGGCAGCTCCTCCCCCACCTGCCGGACCTCGCTGTGCTGCGGCCGCCCGCGACGGTCCAGCCGGGTGGTGGTCACCGCCCCGGCCGAGTCGATCGAGACGTCCACCGCCCCGGCGCCGGGCCACCGCCGGGTGAGCACCGCCTGCGCGGCGGGCTCCACGGTGATAGGGCAGTCGTCCAGCACGACGACGTCGTGCGAGCGGTGCCGCCGCAGGCCCGGCGCGCCGGTGCGGTCGACGGCGAACCGTGCCCGCGACCGCCAGCGCAGCGCGCCACCGGGCAGGTCCTGGACGGTGAGGCCGGCGACCACGGGGTCGTCGGCGTCCAGCCCCCCGAGCCGGACCAGCTGCTCGCGCACGACGGCGGCCTTGAGCCGGTGCTGCTCCGCGGGACGGACGTGCTGCCAGTCGCAGCCGCCGCACTTCCCCGGGCCGCTGTAGGGACACGGGCGCTCGACCCGCGCCGGCGCGGCCTCGAGCACCTCCACCGCGTCGGCGCGGCAGAAACCCGGGTGCCGGTCCTCGGTCACCCGGACCCGCACCCGCTCCCCCGGCAGGGTGTGCCGGACGAAGACGACCCGGCCCTCGTGCCGGGCGACGCAGTGCCCGCCGTGCGCCACCGGGCCGACGGCGACCTCGAACTCCCGCCCGGTCCAGCCGCCCCCGCGGTCCTCCGGGATGCGAGCCGGCCGGCGGCGGCGACCACGGCGCGGATCAGCCATACGGCGACACGTCGACCTGGTCGTCGGTGAACCCGCGGCGCAGGTCACCCGGGGCCGGGCCGCCCCGGCGCCCGTCGTCGTCGTGCCCGGCGGTGCTCTCCAGCTGCCACGGCACGGTCGTGATCATCACGCCGGGCTGGAACTGCAGCCGGGCCCGCAGCCGCAGCGCGCTCTGGTTGTGCAGCACGTTCTCCCACCAGCGGCCGACGACGTACTGCGGGACGAACACGACCACCAGCTCGCGCGGGCTGTCCCGGCGGATGCCCTTCACGAAGTCCAGCACCGGGCGGGTGATCTCCCGGTACGGCGACTCGAGCACGGTCAGCGGCACCGGGATGTCGTAGCGCTCCCAGTCCGCCTGCAGCCCGCGGGTCTCGGCGTCGTCGACGTTGACGGTGAGCGCGGTCAGCGCATCCGGGCGGGTGGCCCGCGCGAACGCCAGCGCCCGCAGCGTCGGCTTGTGCACCTTGGACACGAGGACGACGGCGTGCACCTTGCTGGGCAGGGTGCGGGCGTCGGTGTCGGGCTCCAGCTGCTGCGACACGTTCGAGTAGTGCCGGTTGATCGCCCGCATCAGCACGAACAGCACCGGCATCGAGACCAGCACCAGCCAGGCGCCGTGGGTGAACTTGGTGATGACGATGATGACCAGCACGACGCTGGTCATCGAGCCACCGAAGAAGTTGATGGCCTGCGAGCGGCGCATCCGCCGTCGGGCGGCGTCGTCCGGGGCGCTCCTCATCTCCCGGTTCCAGTGCCGGACCATGCCCCACTGCCCGATGGTGAAGCTGGTGAAGACCCCGATGATGTAGAGCTGGATGAGCCGGTTGACGTCGGCGTCGAAGGCGACGATCAGCAGGCCGGCGAACCCGGCCAGCAGCAGGATGCCGTTGCTGTACACCAGCTTGTCGCCGCGGGTGTGCAGCTGGCGGGGCATGAACCGGTCCTGGGCGAGCACCGATCCCAGCAGCGGGAACCCGTTGAACGCGGTGTTGGCGGCGAGGATGAGCACCAGCGCCGTGGCGGCCTGGACGACGAAGAAGCCCACCGACGTGTCGCCGCCGAACGTGGCCGCGGCCAGCTGCGCGATGACCGTGCGCTGCGGTTCGGTCTCGCAGTCCGTGAAGCCGACGAGGTCGCAGGGGTGCTCGACGTACTTGACGTCGGCGAGCAGGGCCAGCGCCGTCACGCCCGCGAACATGGTGGCCGCGACGCCGCCCATGAGCGCCAGCGTCGTCGCCGCGTTGCGGCTCTTCGGCGGCCGGAAGGCCGGCACCCCGTTGGCGATCGCCTCCACACCGGTGAGCGCGGTGCACCCGGAGGCGAAGGCCCGCAGCGCGAAGAACACCAGGGCCAGCCCGGCCATCTGCGTGTACTCGGGCTCGGGGGTCACCCCGTAGCCGGAGCTCTCGGCGATGATGCCGTCGCCGGTGACGAAGTACCGGACCAGCCCGGTCACGATCATGATCAGGATGCTGCCGATGAACAGGTACGTGGGCGCCGCGAAGGCCCGCCCCGACTCGCGCACGCCGCGGAGGTTCGCCGCCGCGAGCACCGTGACGAGCGCCAGCGCGATCGGCACGCGGTACTCGTTGAGCGCCGGGAAGGCCGAGATGATGTTGTCGGTGCCCGCCGAGACCGACACCGCGACGGTCAGCACGTAGTCGACCAGCAGCGCGCTGGCCACCACGAGCCCCGCGAACTGGCCGTGGTTCTTCATCGCGACCTCGTAGTCGCCGCCGCCCGACGGGTAGGCGTGCACCACCTGCCGGTAGGACATCACCACGGTGATCAGCAGCACGACCACCAGCGCGGCCAGCCACGGCGCCAGGAACAGGAACGCGGTACCGGCGAGGGTCAGCACGATCAGGATCTCCTGCGTGGCGTAGGCCACGGAGGAGAGCGGGTCGCTGGCGAAGATCGGCAGCGCCAGCCGCTTGGGCAGCAACGACTCGCCCAGCCGGTCACTGCGCACCGGGCGGCCGAGGACGAGACGTTTCGGGAGTTGTCCGAGGTCGGACAGGTTCGGCACGGCGGCGATGGTACGGACGCCGGAGCGTCCGGCGTGGGTGACTCGGCCCACCCGCCCCCACGGGGGGATCCGGGCCGCCTCCCCCGTTGCGGGCCTCCGGCGGGTGTAGCTTCGCGCCCGGTGATGCGCGGGCGGACGGCGCCGGCGCGCCCAGAACCTGCGGGGAGTGACACGTGCACGTGGTCGTGATGGGCTGCGGCCGCGTCGGCTCGGCCATCGCCCGGCGCCTGGAGCAGATCGGGCACAGCGTCGCCGTGATCGACCAGGACCCCGCGTCCTTCCGCCGGCTCGGCCCCGACTTCGGTGGGCGGCAGATCACCGGCCTGGGCTTCGACCGGCAGACGCTGCTCGACGCGGGCATCGACTCCGCCGGCGCGTTCGCCGCCGTCAGCAGCGGCGACAACTCCAACATCATCTCCGCCCGCGTGGCGCGCGAGACCTTCGGCGTCCAGCACGTCGTCGCCCGCATCTACGACTCCAAGCGCGCCGAGGTCTACGAGCGCATGGGCATCCCCAGCGTCGCGACCGTCCCGTGGACGGTGAACCGGCTGCTGCGCGAGCTCCTCTCGGTGAAGGTCAGCGAGCTGTGGCGGGAGCCGACCGGGAAGGTCCTGCTGGTGCGGGTGACCGTCACCGAGGGCTGGGTCGGCCGGAAGCTGATCGCCCTGGAGACCGCCACCGGCGCCCGGGCCGCGTGGCTGATCCGCTTCGGGGAGGCCCAGCTGCCCACGACCACCACGGTGCTCCAGGACGGCGACCAGCTCGTGGTCGCGGTCACCGACGAGCTGACCAGCCGCGTGCACGAGGTCATCGAGCGCGGCCCCCAGGACGGTGAGCACTGATGCGCGTCGCGATCGTCGGAGCGGGTGCGGTCGGGCGGTCGATCGCCGGGGAGCTGCTGGAGAACGGCCACGCCGTCATGCTCATCGAGAAGGACGGGCGCAAGGTGCGCACCCGCTCGGTACCGGGTGCGGAGTGGGTCCAGGCCGACGCCTGCGAGGTGTCCTCCCTGGAGGAGGCCCAGCTGGCCACCTGCGACGTCGTCGTCGCCGCGACCGGTGACGACAAGGCCAACCTGGTCGTCTCGCTGCTGGCCAAGACCGAGTTCGCGGTGAACCGCGTCGTCGCCCGGGTCAAGGACCCGCGCAACGAGTGGCTCTACACCGAGGCGTGGGGGGTCGACGTCGCCGTGTCCACCCCGCGGGTGCTGGCGGCCCTGGTCGAGGAGGCGGTGAGCGTGGGCGACGTCGTCCGGCTCATGAGCTTCCGCAAGGGCGCGGCCAACCTGGTCGAGATCACCCTGGGCGACGACACCCGGTGGGTGGGAAGTCCGCTGCGGGAGGTCCCCCTCCCCCGTGAGACCGTCCTCACGGCGATCCTGCGGGGAACCCGGGTGATCACCCCGTCGCCGGACGAGCCGCTGGAGTCCGGCGACGAGCTGCTGTTCGTGTCGCACGGCGACACCGAGGAGCAGCTCCAGTTCGTCTTCGCCCCCGAGGGGCCCGGCGACGCCGGCTGAACCGTCCCGGCCGGCCACGGCCGTGTCTCAGCCGGCCGTGTCTCAGCCGGCCGTGTCTCAGCCGGCCGTGTCTCAGCCGACGGGGTCGGGGCCCGGCCCGGTGGTGCGGTGCCGGTGCAGGCGGGCGACGACCCAGAGGGTCACGACCAGCACCACCGCGGTCAGCGGCAGCCCGAGGATGACCGACGCGGTGCCCAGCAGCTCGACCTCGTCGGCGCGGTAGAGCACCCACTGCACCCCCGCCCGGAGCAGGAACGTCGCCGCCCAGAGCGCGGTGAGCCACGAGTAGGCACGCACCAGCCGCGGCTCCAGGCGCCAGTGCAGCTCGGGCGGCACCGACGGCTGGGCCGGCGCGACGGTGCCGTGCACCGGGTCGGCGCTCCCCGCCGCCGGGGGGACGTCGGAAGCCGTCCGGCGGTTCCAGGGCATCGTGTGCGTGGCCATCGAGCCCAGGTGGCTCGGCGCGAGGAACTCGGCGACCACGCCGACCAGCGGCCACCGGAACGGGATCGAGCCGAGCAGCACCACGCCGATCGCCAGGCTGCGGACGATGCCGAGCACGAAGAAGTCACGCGCCTGCCCGGTGTTGGCGGCGATGGCGACCGCGATCCCGACGGCGAACAGCCCGCCCACGGCCTGCTGCACGCTCTCCCGGCGGGTCAGCCGCAGGACGAAGACGACGACCGCCGCGGCCACCGCCGCCACGATCCCGGTGCGCAGCCCGGCGATGCCGTTGGCCACCACGAAGGCGACGGTGGGCAGCGTCGCGTCGACCATGCCCCGCCAGCCGCCCAGCTGGGCCAGCAGCGTGTCGCGGTCGAACATCGAGGCCCCGCTCTTCCCCGTGCCCGGCTCCCCCGTGGGGTCGCCGCCGGTCGGCGGACCTGGTGCGGTCACGTTCGTCCCCCTCGTTCGCTGCCTCGTGGCGGCGCGTCCTCCCGTGCCACGTCCGCTCAGCAGCCGAGCTCGTACCAGGGGTTGTAGATGACCTGCCGGCCGTCGAAGGAGGCGAACCGCCCCCGCGCGGTGAGCGTGCGACCGGGCTCGATGCCCGGGATGCGGCGCCGGCCCAGCCAGACCAGCGTCACCGAACCCGAGCCGTCGAACAGCTCGGCCTCGAGCGTGGGCACCGTCTCGCGGGGGGTGTAGACGACGGACTTCAGCCGGCCGGTGACCGTGACCACCGCGCCCTTGCGGCACGAGCTCACCGACTCGCAGCCCGCGGTGGCCGTCCCGGCCCGCAGCTCCTGGGCGTCGATGGTCTGGTCGTCGGCGGTCAGGCGCTGGAGGGTGCGCGACCACCAGCCCGCCGGTCGGGTCTCCGTCACCGTGCCAGCGTAGTTCGGTCGCGGCGGGAGGGGTCGCACTGCGGGTGTGTCACCTGGGTCGCACCGCTCAGGCCGGGCTCGCGCCGCCGTCACCGGCCGGCGGCCGCGGCTGCCGGGCCGCCTGCTGGGCCGCCTGCCGGGCCGCCTGCTGGGCTGCCTGCTGGGCCGCCTGCTGGGCCGCGAGCTGGGCCGCCGCCGCCGGGGGGAGGGCCAGTTCGAGGGGCTCGCGCACCGGCATGGGCTCGGACCCGCGGACGACGACGATCCCCCGGAACGCCGTCTCCAGGGCCACCGCCTCGGCCGTTGCCTGGGCGTCCGCCGCCGGCGATCCGCTGAGCAGGCCGCGGAGGAACCAGCGCGGTCCGTCGACCCCGAGGAAGCGGGCCGGCCGCCGCACCGGCTGCTGCGCCGGCTGCCCCGGCTGGGCCGGCGGTGCGGCGAGGACGGTGCCGACCAGCTCGATGCCGAACGGGCCCTCGACCTCGCGCAGCGATGCGCCCTGGCCCGACGCGCTGCGAGCCAGCTCCGCGCGGACGTCGTCCCAGATGCCGGCCATGCGGGGGGCGGCGAAAGCCGCCACCTGCAGCAGCGAACCACCGTGCCGGAGCGTCGCGCCGATGACCTTCTGCTGCGGGTTGAGCTCCACCCGCAGGTCCATGCCCGGCAGCGCGGGGAGGCGGATGGCCCCCAGGTCGATGCGGGTCACCCCGTCGTCGGGGGCGTCGGCCTCGTCCCAGGGGCCCGTGGTCGGCGGGACGTCCCGGAGCCGCTGCTGCGGCTCCGGTGGGACCCCCCGCTCGCGCAGGCTCCGATCGATGCGATTGCGCCGCCGTCCGAACGGCATGTCAGTTCCGCCCCTCGAGTGCTGGAGTGTCGGGAGATCCGGGTCCACCGCCGGTGTACCCACCGGTCGAGCCGTGGCCGGCCGCTCCCCGTTCGCTGGCGGGCAGCTCGCGCACGGGCACGAACCGGGCCCGGGTCACCGGCTGCACCACCAGCTGGGCGATCCGGTCCCCGCGGGACAGCCGCAGCGGCGTCACCGGGTCCAGGTTGATCAGGTTGACCTTGATCTCACCGCGGTAGCCGGCGTCGATGGTGCCCGGTGCGTTGACCATGCCGAGGCCGAGCCGGTGGGCCAGCCCCGACCGCGGGTGCACGAATCCGGCATGCCCCTCGGGGATCGCGACGGCGACCCCGGTGCCGACCAGCCGCCGCTCGAACGGGGCGAGCTCGACGTCCTCCGCGGCGGTCAGGTCCGCGCCCGCATCGCCGGCCAGCGCGTAGTGCGGCACAGCGGCGTCGGCGGCGGTCAGCAGGACGGGGACGTCCAGCTCGGCGGAGGGCTCGGGCACGACGGCGACCCTAGCCGCGGCCGGCGGGACGGTGCGCGGCGCAGTGGTCAGCGCGCGGACGGGTCGTCCCCGGCGCGCGGCCGGTCGCGCAGGTCGGCCAGGACACGGCGGGCCAGGGTCTCGGTCGCCCGCCGGTTGCCGCGCCCGGCGAGTGCGGCGCCGACGAGGAACGGGGCGGCGGACGGGACGGCGCCGGCGAGCCGGCGGGTCATCCGCCGGCGCAGGGCTCGCATGCCCGCCGTGCCGAGCAGGTTGCCCAGGCCGGCGCCACCGGGACCGGTCACGGCGCGCTGGGCGGACCAGCTGCCCAGGTAGGCCTGCGCCCGCGCGGCGGCGTCCCCGGGGGCCGGACGGCCGTGCAGCTCGTGCAGCTCCCCGATGAGCACCACCTCGACCGCGGCGGTGAGCACGGTCTCGGCGCCCAGTTCCAGGGGCACGGCGAGCAGGGACGGCGGGGCGAACCAGTGTGCCGCCGACAGGCCTCCGGTGGCCGCGCCGATGCCGGAGGTCATGCGGGCCGCGCGCTGGACCAGCGCCTCGGCGATCTCCTCGTCGGACGCGCCGGGAAGGGCCGCCCGGAGCCGGGCGCGGTCGCGGATGGGCAGCCGGGGCGCGGCCGCGGCCAGCAGGTCGCCGAGGATCGCGCCGGGGTTGCGGGCCTCACCGGCCGGGCGGCGGTCGTCGGTCCCGGCCGCCGTCCCGCCGGCCGGAGGTGCGCCGGTGAAGGCGCCGGCCACGGCGCCGGCGACCGCCCCGACCACGTTCCGCAGTCCACCGGCCGCCGAGCGTTCACCACCGCCGCCGGCGAGCCCGGCGACGGCGTCGGCGACGGCCCGGCCGGCGCGGGCCAGGGGGCTCTCGTCCGCCGGAACGGCGGTCGCGGGGGACACCACGGGCCGCGGCGGCGGGACGTCCCGCGGCGCGCCGGTGCGTGCCGGGTCCTCGGTCATCGGTCGCCCTCCTCGGTCAGCAGCCCGTCCTCGTCCCCGTGCCGGTCCCGCTCCCGGTCCGCCGAGGCTCCCGACGGCCCCTCAGCGGGGGCCTGCGTCAGGCCGCGCAGTCGCGGCAGAAGTTCTGGTCGCCACGGGTGGCAGCCAGCCGGCTGCGGTGCTGCACCAGGAAGCAGCGGGAGCAGGTGAACTCGTCCTCCTGCTTGGGCAGCACGCGGACGGTGAGCTCCTCGTTGGACAGGTCCGCGCCCGGGAGCTCGAGGTTCTCGTTGAAGTCGGTCTCGTCGACGTCGACCGACGCGGACTGGGCCTCGGCCCGCCGCGCCTTGAGCTCCTCGAGCGAGTCCTCGCCGAGCTCGTCGGTCTCGTTGCGGCGCGGGGCGTCGTAGTCGGTGGCCATGGGGTGTGCCCCTCCTCCGGGGTTCTCGCGGGCATCGTGCCCGCTCGTCTGACGCGGCGCCGGGTGTGCGCCGTCGTCCTGGCCGGCCGCCGATGGGCGACCGGTGGGTCGGGGTGGGCGCAGGCCAACTGCCAGAACGCCCTTGTCCACGTCACCGGTCCCCCTCGCGGAAGTACCGGCAGCCCACCAACGCCGTCCGGCCCCGGTTTGTGCCCGCCTCCGGAGAGGTGACACATGACGCGGGGGAACGGCCGAGGCGGGTCGCGGAGCGCCAGAGGTTACCCTGCCGCCGTGCCGACTCCCCCGGGTGCCGATCCAGCCGTCGTCGGGCCGTACCTGGCCTCCGTCCTGGGCGACGAACGATGGCGCTCGATCACCGTGGAGCTCATCGCGGCGGGCATGTCGAACCTCACCTACGTGGTGACGCCGGAGGGCGGCGGGGCCGACGACGCGGTGATCCTCCGGCGGCCGCCGACGGGCGCCGTGCTGGCCACCGCGCACGACATGGCGCGCGAGCACCGGGTCATCTCCGCGCTGGTCCCCACCCCGGTCCCCGTGCCCCGCACGCTGCACCTCTGCACCGACCCCACGGTGCTCGGCGCGCCCTTCTACGTGATGGAGCGGGTGATCGGCGTGCACGTCGCCCGGGAGCTGCCCGCGGGGTACGCCGACTCCCCCGACCAGCGGCGCGCCATCGGGAACGCCCTCGTCGACACCCTCGGTGACCTGCACTCGGTCGACCCGGCCGCGGTGGGCCTGGCGGACTTCGGCCGCCCCCAGGGCTTCGCCGCCCGCCAGGTGCGCCGCTGGACCACGCAGTGGGAGGCCACCCGCGACCGCGACCGCCCCGGCCTGGACGCGCTGGCGGCCCGGCTGGCCGAGACCGTGCCCACGACCGACCGCGCCGGCATCACGCACGGCGACTACCGCCTGGACAACTGCCTGCTCGACCCGGCGGCGCCCGGGCGGATCGCGGCGGTGCTCGACTGGGAGATGTCCACGCTGGGCGACCCGCTCACCGACCTCGGGATGATGCTCGTCTACTGGCCGCAGGCCGGCGAGAACCGTCCGTCGTCGCAGAGCCCGGTCACGGCGCTCCCCGGGTTCCCGACCCGCCTGGAGATCGCCGACCGGTACGCCGCCCGCACCGGTACCGACCTGTCCGAGCTGAACTGGTACGTCGCCTTCGGCTTCTTCAAGTTCGCCGCGATCATCGCCGGCATCCTGGCCCGCTCGGCCGCGGGCGCGATGGCGGGCAAGGACACCAGCGGGTACGCCGACCGGATCGACCCGTGCGTCGAGCTGGGACGCGCCGCGCTGGACGACGGTGCGATCTAGCGACCGCCGACGGCCCTAAACTCGGGCCGACCGCCGCCCCCACCAGGACGTCGGCGCCGCCCGGGTGGTCGGTGCCCCGCCTGCCGGATCCTCGCCGAGGAGCATTCCCGTGACCGAGCGCACCGCCCGTCCTCCGGTGCGCCCGCGCAGTGGCCGCCGCCCCCTGCCGCCGTTGATCTTCCTGCTCGTGCTGGCGGTCGCCGCCGGCGCCGTCTGGTGGAACGTCGTCGAGCAGGACCGTGAGCAGCGCGCGGCCGAGGCCGCGGCGTGCGAGGTCGCCGAGGAGGCGCCGCCGTCGCTGGACCCGGCCAGCGTCACGGTCCGGGTGCTCAACGCGACCGACCAGGGCGGGCTCGCCCAGACCGTCGCCGGCGACCTCCAGGCGCGCGGGTTCGCCGTCACCGAGGTGGCCAACGACCCGAGCAGCCGCGAGGTCGACGGCGTCGGCGAGATCCGGCACGGGCCGCGGGGCACCGACCCGGCCCGCTTCCTGGGCGTCTACCTCCCCGGCGCCGGGACCTACCAGGACACCCGCGCCACCGCGGTGGTCGACGTGGTGCTCGGGCCCGAGTTCGTCTTCCCCGACAGCCTGGCCTCCCCCGAGGCGGTCACCAGCGCCCTCACCGTCTCCGAGGAGGAGGTCGCCGAGGCCTGCTGAGGCCGCAAGCCGGCTCAGCGGTGCAGCTCGGCCACCAGGGCCAGGAACGCCGCCGCCACGGAGGGCGCGGCGGCGATCACCATCGGCTCGCCGACCGGGGTCCCGGGCAGCCCGGTGACGACGGCCCCGGCCTCGGCGGCCACCAGCGCCCCGGCCGCACGGTCCCACGGGTTGAGGTGCAGCTCGTAGTAGGCGTCGACCTGGCCGGAGGCGACCCGGCACAGGTCCAGGGCCGCGCTGCCCAGCCGCCGGATGTCCCGCACCCGGGGCAGCAGCTCGGCCACGACGGCGCCCTGGGCCCGGCGCTGCTCCACCCCGTACCCGAAGCCGGTGGCCACCAGCGTCTGCTCCAGCGACGGCGGGCGGTTGGCGGCCAGCCGGCGCGCCGGGCGTCCCGGCGCCGCCAGCCAGGCCCCGCCGCCGGCCGTGGCGGTGAACAGCTCGCCGGTGGCGACGTCGGCCACCACGCCGGCCCGCACCTCGCCGTCGACCTCCGCGGCGATGGACACCGCGTAGGCGGGGACGCCGTAGAGGAAGTTCACGGTGCCGTCGATCGGGTCGACGATCCAGCGGACCCCGCTCGTGCCCTCACGGTCGGCGCCCTCCTCCCCCAGCACGCCGTCGTCCGGGCGGGCGGCCAGCAGGCGCGCGACGATCAGCTCCTCGCTGGCCGAGTCGACCGCCGTCACGACGTCGACCGGGCTGGACTTGGTGTCCACGTGCTCGGCCGCGGTGTCCCTGCCCCGGCTCACCAGGGCGGCCGCCTCACGTGCGACGACGACCGCCAGGTCGAGCAGTTCGGCCGGCTCGGCGACGCGGGCGGCGTCCGCCCGAAAGGGTGTCATGACCGCGATCCTGCCGCAGGCCTGACCGCTCGGGTCGACGTGCTCACTAACCTGTCCGGGTGCATGGCTTCGGGGTGGACATCGGCGGTAGCGGCATCAAGGGATGCCTGGTCGACCTGGACGAGGGCCGGCTGGTCGGTGAACGGCTGCGGATCGAGACGCCGCAGCCGTCGCTGCCCGAGCCGGTCTACGGCGTCGTGGCGGAGATCGTCGGCTCCTTCGGCTGGGACGGGCGCGTGGGCGTCACCTTCCCCGGCGTGATGAAGAGCGGCGTCGCCCACACGGCCGCCAACGTCGACAAGAGCTGGATCGGCACCGACGTCGACGCGGGCCTCTCGCGGCTCGTCCCCGGCTCGGTCGAGACCCTGAACGACGCCGACGCCGCCGGGCTGGCCGAGATGCGCTACGGGGCCGGGCGCGACCGGCGCGGGGTGGTGCTGATGCTCACGTTCGGCACCGGCATCGGCAGCGCCCTGTTCGTCGACGGGCAACTGGTGCCGAACACCGAGTTCGGGCACATCCAGGTCGACGGCGAGGACGGCGAACGGCGGGCGTCGGCGGCCGCGCGGGAACGCGAGGAGCTCAGCTACCCGGAGTGGGCTCGGCGGGTGGACCGCTACCTCGACGTGCTCGAGGCGGGCCTGTGGCCGGACCTGATCATCGTGGGCGGCGGGGTGAGCAAGAAGGCGCACAAGTGGGTGCCGCTGCTGTCGACCCGCACCCCCGTGGTGCCCGCCGAGCTGCAGAACGACGCCGGCATCGTCGGCGCCGCGCTCGCGGCCACAGAGCACCTGGAACCCTGAGCGTGCCCCCGCCCGGCGGGGCCGCTCCTCACCCGCCGGGGCCATGCCGCCCGCCTCGTCGGAGCGAGACGGCCGGATGCGAGCCGATGGTTTCGCTCCGCGACGTCGTTACAATGGTGGAGCCCCAGCCCGTTGCCCTTCAGCCGGGAGGGATCCCCAGCCCGGATCGCGGTCAAACACCGCGCCGGTCCGTCGGGTCCTCACCCCCTCCAGAGCGCAGGCCGGCGCCGCTGCCCGCGGACCACACGGTCCCCCGGGGAACGAACCCAGTACGGGAAGGAACCTGAGTGCCCGCCGATCAGCCAGCACCGGAAGCAGCCGCAGCGAGCACCACCCCGCGCGCCAGGAGCGCCGCGGCCGGTACCCGTGCAAGCGCCACCAAGTCGGCCGCCGAGCCGACGGCCGCCCGGAAGAGGGCACCGGCCAAGACCGCCGGTGGGAAGAGCCCGGCCAAGGGCCGCGCCAAGCCGGCGATCACCCCCTCGACGAACGCCGGCGAGGGCACCGTGCTGACCGCGGTCGCCACCGACGGCTCCACCGTCGCCGTCGTCGACGCCGGATCCGAGGGCCTCAAGCTCGACGAGACGGTCGTGACCGGCAAGGACGGCGTCGAGGTCGCCGCCGCCGAGGACGAGGCCACCGCCGAGGGCGGTACCGACTTCGAGTGGGACGACGAGGAGGAGTCCGAGGCGCTGCGGCAGGCCCGCAAGGACGCCGAGCTCACCGCGTCGGCCGACTCCGTCCGCGCCTATCTCAAGCAGATCGGCAAGGTCGCCCTCCTCAACGCCGAGGAGGAGGTCGACCTCGCCAAGCGCATCGAGGCCGGTCTCTACGGCGCCGAGCGCCTCCGCCAGGTCGAGGAGGAGGGCCAGAAGATCTCGCCGCAGATGCGCCGGGACCTCAACTGGATCGTCCGCGACGGCGAGCGCGCCAAGAACCACCTGCTGGAGGCCAACCTCCGCCTGGTGGTCTCCCTCGCCAAGCGCTACACCGGCCGCGGCATGGCGTTCCTGGACCTGATCCAGGAGGGCAACCTGGGCCTGATCCGTGCGGTCGAGAAGTTCGACTACACCAAGGGCTACAAGTTCTCCACGTACGCGACCTGGTGGATCCGGCAGGCGATCACCCGCGCGATGGCCGACCAGGCCCGCACCATCCGCATCCCGGTGCACATGGTCGAGGTCATCAACAAGCTCGGCCGCATCCAGCGCGAGCTGCTCCAGGACCTGGGCCGCGAGCCCACCCCGGAGGAGCTGGCCAAGGAGATGGACATCACCCCGGACAAGGTGCTGGAGATCCAGCAGTACGCCCGGGAGCCGATCAGCCTCGACCAGACCATCGGCGACGAGGGCGACAGCCAGCTCGGTGACTTCATCGAGGACTCGGAAGCCGTGGTGGCGGTCGACGCGGTGAGCTTCACGCTCATGCAGGACCAGCTGACCAGCGTGCTGCAGACCCTCTCCGAGCGGGAGGCGGGCGTCGTCCGGCTGCGCTTCGGCCTCACCGACGGTCAGCCGCGCACCCTGGACGAGATCGGCCAGGTCTACGGGGTCACCCGTGAGCGGATCCGCCAGATCGAGTCGAAGACCATGTCCAAGCTGCGCCACCCCAGCCGCTCCCAGGTCCTGCGCGACTACCTGGACTGAGCGAGGCGGCACGAGGGGCCCGGACCGCGCGAGCGGTCCGGGCCCCTCGTCGTGTCCTGGCCGGTGCGGGCCCGCGCGGCGCCGGTGCGCCGTGATGCGTCCGGGCCCCGCCATGACCGCGTGCAGAACCGCTCCCGTGCGCATCCGTGCGATCCGGCCACTGGGCCGGGTGGGCAGTCGTGGTCGTCCGGACCGGCGAGCCCGTGCGTGCCGGCGGGCGCACCTGCTCACTCGCCCAGGTCACGGTTCCGTCGCGGACGTCACTCGGAGGGGCGGGCACCGGTGTACGCCGACACCTGTCGGGTAGACGGCGTAGCGTGGTGCCCGTCAGAACAGCAGCGGACCCACGGTCGGCCCGGTCAACCACCGGTCCGGCAGATCACCACCAGCACGTGCACCACCAGTTCCACTCCAGTGATGTCCTCTGCTGAACCCGCTCCACCCAAGCCCGGCGTGTTACGGACTCATCTCTTTCGGCGAGTCCGTGGTGATCCGGGTGGGATCGGGAATCCGAGGGGCCATCCTGGCGCTGTGCAGGAGGCCGATCCGCAGCCGCGGGTCCGTGCGGTAGAGAGCGAGTGATGACCCAGATGACCCAGACGCTGACGACGACCCCCGCCGCCGACGACCTGGTCGTGCCCTTCCACTGCGACCGCTGTGGCGCCCTGGCCAAGGTTCGTGTCGTGCTCGCCAGTGGCAGCGACCTCGTGTTCTGCGGGCACCACGCCCGGGAGTACGAGGGGAAGCTCCGCGACATCGCCGTCGACATCATCGACACAGAGGGCGAGCAGCACGTAACCGCGTGAGAGAGGCGCTATCGTCGCGCCCGCGATGACCGCCTCACCCGACGACGCCGCCGCGTCCGACGCCCCGCCTCGTGCAGGCGTCGGACCGGCGGCTCCGTCGTCTCCGGGGACCCCCGGTCGGCGGCGACCGGAGGAACCCCCCATGTCCCAGAAGTCCCCTGCGCCCGACGAGACGGTGCGCATGCGTCCCGACAGCGCCGGTGAGCGACCGCCGCTCTCGGCCGCGGTGCCGGCGTTCGGGACCGAGCCCGATGACACCCGGCCGGTCGGCCGGGAGTGGATGCGCGGTGGCCACGAGGCGCCGCCGGTCCCCGAGTCCGCCCCGTCGACGGCGGAGCAGCCGGCCACCGCGGCCGACGAGCCGCAGGGCGACGAACCGCAGGGCCACGAACCGCAGGGCCACGAACCGCAGGGCCACGAACCGCAGGCCGACGAGGCCACCACCGGAGCGACCGGCGGCACCGAGCGGATCGACCTCTCGGCCGGTACGCCCGGGGACACCGCCGCCGACGACGGAACGCAGCGGACCGCCGTCATCCCGCCCATGACCGGTGACGGGCCGGCCGGCGACGGCCCCACCGGCCCGCCGCCGGCGGACGGCCCCCCTGCGGACGGGCGCCGCGGCCCGTGGTGGCGTCGCCCCGCCACGCTCGTGCCCGTAGGCCTGCTCGCGGTCCTGGGCCTGGCCTACGGCGCGGACCTCGCACTCGCCTCCGGCGAGGTGCCGCGGAACACCGTGGTCGCCGGCGTCGAGGTCGGCGGGCTCACTCCTGCCCGAGCGGCCGCGGAGCTGGAGGAGCAGCTCGCCCCCCGGATCGCCGCCGACCACGTCGTCTCCGCCGCTGACGTGACGGCGACCCTCTCCCCCGCCGCCGCCGGCGTCACCCTCGACGTCGACCGCACCGTGGACGCCGCCGCGGAGCGGCCGCTCAACCCGTGGACGCGCCTGGTCACGCTCTTCTCCGACCGCGAGGTGGAGGCGGTCATCACCGGCGAGGAGACCGCGCTGGCGGCGCAGATCGAGGGCATCGCGGCGCAGGTCGACCGCGCTCCGCAGGACGCGACCATCGCGATCGAGGGCGCCACGCCCTCGGTGGTCGAGCCCGCGGACGGCCGCGCCCTGGACCGGGAGGGCGCCGCCGAGGCGATCACCGAGGCCCTGGCCTCCGGCGGCGACCCGAACACACCCATCGAACTGCCGGTCGAGGTCACCCCCGTCGACGTCGACACCGAGGAGGCGGAGCGGGTCCTGGAGGAGACGGTGACCCCCGCGCTCTCGGCCCCGGTGGGCATCGTCAGCCAGGACGGCACCACCTCCGCCGAGGTGCCCGTGGAGGCGATCGCCGCCGCACTGACCTTCACCCCGGAGGAGGACGGCGAGCTGACCGTCGGCCTGGACCCGGAAGCGCTCCAGACGGCCCTCGGCGACCGACTGAACGTCTTCGGCACCCCTGCGCAGGACGCCGACTTCGACGTCTCCGGCGGATCGGTGCGCATCGTCCCCTCGGCCGACGGCACGGGCATCGCGCCGGCGCAGCTGGCCGAGCAGCTGCTGCCCGTCCTCGAGGAGGAGGCGCCGCGGACGGTGACCGCGGAGCTCGGTCCCGTGCCGGCGGAGTTCACCACCGCGGAGGCCGAGGCGCTCGGCATCCGCGAGGAGATCTCGAGCTTCACCACCAGGATCGGCAACCCCGCCAGCGGCACGAACATCCGGGTGGTGGCGGAGGACGTCGACGGCGCGCTGATCATGCCGGGCGAGACGTTCAGCCTCAACGGGTTCACCGGCCCCCGCGGCGTGGCCCAGGGCTACGTGGAGGCCGGCGTCATCAACAACGGCGAGTTCACCACCGCCGTCGGCGGCGGCATCAGCCAGTTCGCCACGACCATGTTCAACGCGGTGTTCTTCGCCGGCCTCGAGGACGTCTTCCACAAGCCGCACAGCTACTACATCAGCCGCTACCCGGCCGGCCGCGAGGCGACGGTCTACTACGACTCCATCGACCTGAAGTGGCGCAACGACGGCGACACCGGGGTCTACGTCGACACCGCCTGGACGCCGGCGTCGATCACGGTCACCTTCTACGGGACCAAGCGCTACGAGATCCAGTCGATCAGCAGCGACCGGTACAACATCCGCGAGCCGGTCGTCCAGGAGAAGCCGGACAGCCCCACCTGCGAGCCGCAGGCGGGAACGACCGGGTTCGACATCACGGTGACGCGCGTCTTCCGCGACCTGTCCACCGGCGAGGAGCTGGACCGGGAGAACTTCCAGACCCGCTACGCCGCGGAGCCGAGGATCGTCTGCGTTCCGGCCGAGCCCGCACCGGCCGGACCGGAGGGCACCGCGCCCAGCGGAGCCCCGACCCCGGGCGGCCGCCGCCCGGCCCGGCCACGGGCGGCCTGACCCCGTCCGCGACCGCGCCGGTACCGCCGTCCGGGTAGGCACCCCACCGTCCATCCCGCCCTCGACGTGCACACTGTCCTGGTGAGCGCCGTCCTGCCCAGCGGCCCGCCCACCCGGGCCGGCACGGAGCAGGCGACGATCTCCGGGCCGGCCGCATCCGGGGCCACCCGGGCCGACGTCCCCGCCCCGTCCCGGCTACGCCGGTGGCCGGCACCGGTGCGGGTGCCCCTGCAGGTCCTCGGCCGCACCCTCGCCAAGGCGTGGCAGGACCGCATTCTCGGGCTGTCGGCCGAGGCGGCGTTCTGGCAGATCCTGTCGGTGCCACCGCTGCTCATCGGGCTGCTGGGCTCGCTGGGCTACCTGGGGTCCCTCATCGGCGGGGACGCGGTCCTCCAGATCGAGGAGCAACTGCTCGACGCCTCCGCCCAGGTGCTCACCGCCGACGTCGTCGACGGCCTGGTGCGCCCGACGCTGGCCGACATCCTCGGCTCGGGCCGCCTCGAGCTCGTCAGCGTCGGCTTCCTGCTGTCGTTGTGGGCCGGGTCGTCGGCCACCGCGACCTTCATGAACACCATCGTCATCGCCTACGACCAGCGCGACGTCCGCGGTCCCATCCGGACCCGGCTCAAGGCGCTCTGGCTGTTCGTGGTCGGGCTCTTCCTGGCGGTGCTCACCCTCCCGCTGCTGGTGCTCGGCCGCGACGTGCTGGTCGGGCTCGTGCCGCCGGACTGGCGGAGCACCACGGACACGCTCATCAACGCCGTCTACTGGCCGATCGTGGTCATCGGCCTGCTGCTCGGGCTCACCAGCTTCTTCCACGTCGTGCTCCCGCACCGCCTGCCGTGGCGACGGCACCTGCCGGGCGCGTTCCTGAGCATGGGCTTCTTCCTGGTGGCCGCGATCCTGCTGCGCGAGTACATCGGCAGCTTCCTGACCAGCGCCCTGCCCTACGGAGCGCTGGCCGCCCCGATCGGCGCACTGCTGTTCTGCTTCTTCTTCGGCATGGCGGTGCTGCTGGGCGCCGAGCTCAACGCCACGATCCAGTCGCGGTGGCCGGCGCCGCTGAGCCGGCACGACCGCCGGGCACGCGCACGGCGCCAGGCGAAGCTGGACTCCGAGGCCCGCCGGCTCGGCCTGAGATGAGCCGCGACGACACCGTCGTCCTCCGGACGACACCGCAGCCCCACTCGGGAGGACCGAGCGACTACTCCTTGCGGAGCTGCTCGTAGACCTCCTTGCAGGCCGGGCACACCGGGCTGCCGGGCTTGGGGGTCTTCGTCACCGGGAAGACCTCACCGCAGAGCGCCTCCACGAGCGTGCCCATGACCGCGCTCTCCGCGATCTTGTTCTTCCGGACGTAGTGGAAGACCTCGTTGGCGTTGCCGGTGTCGGATTCGCGGACGTCCGGCCGCTCGAGGATGTCGCTGCTGCTCATGGCGGGCTCCCTGCTCGACGGTCGAGTCGTGCGGTGGCCGCGCGGCAGGGGCGCCGCGGTGCTCCCGCACCCGGTGACCATGATGACAGGGTGCACCCCGCCACCACCCCTCCCCGCCCGGTCCTGTCCCCCGAGGTCTCCGCGGCCCTGGCCGCCGGCCGTCCCGTCGTCGCCCTCGAGAGCACGCTCCTGGCCCACGGTCTCCCCCGCCCGGACAACCGCGCCGCCGCCGACGACGTCGAGGCCGCCGTGCGGGCCGGCGGAGCGATCCCGGCCACGATCGCCGTGCTCGACGGGGTGCCGCACGTCGGCCTCACCCCCGAGCAGGTGGACCGTGTCTGCGCCGACCCGGACCTGGCCAAGCTCGGCGTCCGCGATCTGCCGGTGGCCGCCGCACTGGGCCTGAGCGGCGCCACGACCGTGTCGAGCACCGCCCTGCTGGCCGAGGCGGCCGGGGTGAGCGTCTTCGCGACCGGCGGGCTCGGCGGGGTGCACCGCGAGTCAGCCGAGACCTTCGACGAGTCCGCCGACCTCACGGCGCTCGCGCGCACCTCGCTGGTGGTGGTCTGCGCGGGCGTGAAGTCGATCCTCGACGTCCCGGCGACGCTCGAGCGCCTGGAATCGCTGTCGGTCACGGTCGTCGGGTACCGCACCACGACGTTCCCCGGCTTCTACGTGGCGGACTCCGGCTCGACGCTGGACTGGGCGGTCGAGGACGCCGAGCAGGCCGCGGCGGTCTTCGCCGCGCGTCGGGGGCTCACCCCGGGCGCCGTGGTGGTGGCCAACCCGCTGCCGGCCGACGAGCAGCTGGACACCGAGCTGCACGACCGGGTGATCGCCGATGCGCTGGCGGCGGCCGCCGCGGCCGGGGTCCGGGGCAAGGCGGTCACCCCGTTCGTCCTTGACCACCTGCACCGGGCGAGCGCCGGCGCGACCCTGGCGGTCAACGTGCGGCTGGTGCTGCGCAACGCCGAGCTGGCCGGCCGGATCGCCGCGGCGCTGGCCACCCGCGCGGGCTGAGCCGGCCGTGGCCATCCCGGTCGTCGTCGTCGGCGACGTCGCCACCGACGTGGTGGTCATGCCCTCGGGCGCGCCCGCCCCGGGCTCGGACCGGCCGGCGGCGATCCGCAGCCGGGGCGGCGGCGCCGGGGCCAACGTCGCGTTCCACCTCGCCCGGCTGGGGGCTCCGACACTGCTGGCCGGCTGCATCGGCGACGACGCCGCCGGAGCCGGGCTGGCCGCCGAGCTCACGGCGGCCGGTGTGGAGCTGCGGCTGCGCGTGGTCCCGGGGACGGCGACCGGCACGATCGTCAGCCTGGTCGAGCCGGACGGGCAGCGCAGCATGCTGGCCGACCGCGGCGCGAACCTGGCGCTGCGCCCCGCCGACGTGCCCGCACCTGCCGCGGGTGGTCACCTGCACCTGTCCGGCTACACGTTGCTGGACCCGGGCCCGCGCGAGGCCGGCCTCGCCGCCCTCGCTGCAGCGCGCGCGGCCGGCTGCACCGTCTCGGTCGACCCCGCCTCGATCGGCCCGCTGGGCGCCTACGGCGTGGACCGGTGGCTGGCGGACACCGCGGCCGCCACGATGGTGCTCCCCAACGCGGACGAGGCGCGGCTGCTCACCGGCTGCGCCGATCCGACCGACGCCGCGCGGGCGCTGGCGGGCCGGCACGCCGCCGTGGCGGTGACCCTCGGGCCGGACGGCGCGCTGTGGGCCGCGGGCGAGCGGCTGGTGCACCGGCCGGCTCGACCTGCGGCCGTCGTGGACACGACCGGCGCCGGGGACGCCTTCACCGCCGGCCTGCTCGCGGTGTGGCTCGACGACCCGCAGGGCGACCCCGCCGTCGCGCTGGGCGCGGGGCTGGCGCGGGCCGCCGACGTGGTGGAACGGGCCGGCGCCCGCTAGGCGTCAGACGTCGATGATCCGTGTCTTCCGCGCCGGGTTCTCGAGGATCCGGTCCGGCCGGGGTGGGGTGTAGCGATTGGGGTCGAGCCGCTTCTTCGGCGGCCGGTCGTTCGCCATCAGCACCGCGACCCAGGGCAGGACCGTGCCGAGGAACGCGAGGATGACCATCAGCCAGACCGTCTGGTAGAAGACGGCGGCGAGCACCAGCGCCACCCCGCGGACGGCCATGGTGATGGCGTAGCGCCGCTTCCGGGCGGCGTGCTGATCGGCGCGGCTGGGCTCGGCCTCGGTGATGAGCACCGGCTCGGGCCTGCGCGACCGGGGGAACTGCTGGCTCGAGGCCACGGGCACTCTTCCCTCCGACGGCCGGTGCCCCTGCGGTGGATCACCCCGCCGGGTTCCGGACCACCCCCATGGTGCCACCGGTGACGACCCGGTGGCGGCGTCTCCGGTTCAGCCGGCCGGCGCCTGCTTCGCCGCCTTGGCGGCCTGCTTCTGCTCCTGCTTGAACGCCCGTACCTGGGCCAGTGATTCCGGGCCGGTGATGTCGGCGACCGAGCGCCGCGAACCCTCGGTGCCGTAGTCACCGGCGGCCTCCCGCCAGCCCGGCGGGGTGACGCCGTACTGCTTGCCGAGCAGGGCCAGGAAGATCGCCGACTTCTGCGCTCCGAAGCCGGGCAGGCCGTTCAGCCGCTTCAGCAGGGTGGCGCCGTCCGGGGCGTCGGCCCAGAGCCGCTCGGTCCGCCCGTCGTAGTGCTCCACCAGGGCCCGGCACACCTCCTGCGCGCGGCCGGCCATCGATCCCGGGTAGCGGTGCAGCGCGGGCGGCCCTTGGAAGAGGCGGACCAGCTCCTCCGGGTCCATGGCGGCCAGCTGCCCGGCCGAGAGGGTCGCCACGCCGAGCCGGTCGGCGAGCAGCCGGGGCGCGCCGAACGCCCGTTCCATCGGGAACTGCTGGTCCAGCAGCATGCCGATCAGGAGGGCGAGCGGATCACGGCCGAGCAGGTCGTCGGCGGCGGGGTCCTGGGCGATGTGGACGGTGGGCACGCCGGAGATCGTGCCTCATCCCCGTCCCCGGTCAGCCACCCGGAGACGTCGCAGCGGCGACGGAGTCCGAGAGGGTACGAGCGGACGACGGCGGTGCCCGGGACGCCCACCACCAGACCGCCGGGCCTACGCCGACCACCGCCCGAACCCCACCGGCCGGCCGAACCGGCCAGCGACCCACCACCGTTCCAGCCCCGGAGGAACACACCCGGCACACCCGCCCACCGCACACGCGGAGTCGCCGATCCCCCCGTCCGTCTTCGTCGTCGACGGCCACCGCGACTGCGAGCACGACCGCTGCCACCCATGTCGCGACCGCCGCCACGGTGACGACTGCCCGCCTCGCCCGCCTCCCGTCAGCCTCCGTCGTCGGGCTGCCGGACGCGGCATCCCGCCGGTCCGGGACCTCACGCGGTCCGGCCCCCGACCACCGCAGTGGTCGGGGGCCGGCCGTAGGCGCGGGACCCGGGTCGATCAGCGCCGGACGTCGATGGTGACCGTCGCGGTGCTGCTCACCGGGGCCCCGAAGCTGTCGACCATCGACAGCGTGCACGCGAAGGTCGCCGTCCCGACCGTGGTCGGCCGCGCCCGCAGCTGGACGTTCGCGTGCTGCCCTGCCGGGTAATCGCGATTGCCGACCTGCCGGGCTGCTCCCGGAGCCAGCTCCAGCGTCATCGGGGCGGATCCCGCTGTCTGCTGGCAGCCGTACGAGAACGAGCTGCCGAGCAGCCTGCCCGTGCCCTCGTTGCCGAACTGGGCCACCAGCTGGACGGTCTGCTTGACGTTCGCGCGGACGGTCGGCCCGTGGTTGAAGCGCTGGTACAGCTTCGTCGTCGTGGGCGGCGGGGTGACGACCACGTCGAAGGTGACCGGGGTGGCGTCGTTCCCGGCGGCGTCCTCGGCGGTGCACGTCACCTCGGTGGTGCCGATGGGGAACTGCGATCCCGACGGCGGCGTGCACACCGGAGTCACCGCACCGTCACGGGTGTCACCGGCCTCCGGCGTCGGATAGGTCACCCGAGCGCCGTCGACACCGGTCGAGGTGGCCGCGACGTCGTCCTGGCCGGCGATCCGCGGTGGGAGCACGTCGGCGGGGCGAGGTGCCAGCTCCGCCGGGTCGACGATGCCCCAGTACGCCGGAGCCGCCTGCAGGTCGTCGTCGAAGGGAAGCGGCGTCTCCCACGGCCGGGCGGCCGGCCAGGTGCGCAGCCAGCTGCGGGCGTTGCTGATGCCCCAGAAGGTCACCGCCTCGATGGACCCGGAGTGCCGGCGCAGCATCTCGAAGAGGTCGCGGTAGTAGTAGCCGACCTCGGTGGCCGCCTCACCCGCTGCCATGGCCGGGGAGTGCTGCGGCGTCGTGCCGTTGCTGACGTCGGCTCCGTGGTTCTCCTTGGAGTTGCTGACGTCGAGCTCGGTGATGGCCTGCAGCAGCGTCGGGTCGAGCTCCTCCACGGCGGACAGGCTGGCCTCGAGCCACTCCACCGGCCGGGCGAAGTCCACGTGCGCCTGGTGGCCCACGCCGTCGATCGGGACGCCCCGGTCCAGCAGCGCACCGATCAGCGAGAGGTAGTCGTCGCGCTTGCCGGGCATCTCGGTGTTGTAGTCGTTGATGAAGAGCTCGGCCTCGGGGAAGTACTCGTCGGCCAGACGGAAGGCGTGGTCGACGAACGACTCGCCGAGCACCTGGAACCAGCGACTGTCGCGCATGTCGTGCGGATTGGCGTTGTCACCGTCGGCGATGACCTCGTTGACGACGTCCCAGGCCCAGATGGGGCTGCTGCCGTCCGGGAACCGGGCGTCGATGTGCTCGTCGATCGCCCTGATGTGCGTCTCCATGCGCGCGAGCAGCAGCGCCTGGTCCTCCGGGCTGCTGGTCAGCGGCGTGCCGTCCGTGTCCGTGAAGAACCAGTCGGGGGTCTGCGAGTGCCACGCGAGCACGTGGCCGTAGACCTCGATGTCGTTCGCGACGGCGAGGTCGAGCAACGCGTCCAGGTCGCCGAAGGTGAAGGTCCCCTCGGTGGGCTGGATCTCGGCCGGCTTGGCGTCGTTCTCCGGCGTGATGGAGTTGAAGTGCTTCTCGACCAGAGCCGAGGGACGGCCCACGGTCTCGCGCTGGTCGATGGCGACCCCGACGTACTCGAAGCCCTGTGCGCCGAGGACGTCCTCGAGGGCCGGGATGTCCTGGATCGGGGTCTCCACGACGCCGGTGAGGGAGAAGTCGTCGATGAGGAAGTCGACGTCCGCATCGCCCTCGACGTAGAGCTGCGCCTCGTCGATGGGGGCGCCCAGCGTGTACGTGCCCGTGAGCCGGGTCCATGCGCCGGCGCTCACCACGGCACTGGCGCCCGCGACGTTGTCGTAGTTCGTGGTGGTGCCGCGGTTCCGCTGGATGGAGACGTTGAGCGACGCCGGCTCCTCGCCCGGCGCCAGCGTGGCCCAGACCGAGACGGCGACGGTCTCACCGACCGCCAGCCCGCGGGTGACGTCGATGCTCGGACCCTGCCAGGACTGCAACCGGTCGGTGGTCAGCAGGCTGTTGCTCCCGCCGTGCGCGGCGGAGTCCGTCACGGCGACCTCGGCGTCGCCGCGCGGGACCCAGCCCTGCAGACCGGCCTCGAAGTCCGTGGTGATGTCCTCGCGGCTGCCCGGCTCCGTCGGTGCGGCCGCCTCACCGATGATCGTGACGTCGTCGACGAAGAAGCTCTGGGTCGGGTCGGGGCTCTCCAGGTACAGCTCGAGGGAACTGTTGGCGGTGGCGTGCTCGTAGGTGCCGCCGACCTTCGTCCAGGAGCTGTCGCTGACCGGGACCTGCCATGCGACGGTGTCGTACGCCGTGCTGCCGCCGACCGGCGTGCGCGCCACGCTCAGGGTCACCAGGTCGGTGCCGGAGCCCTGCGGCAGGCGGACCCACGACTCGACGGCGTAGGTGCCGGCCGGCATGATCTGCCGGCCGTCGAGGCCCGGTCCCTCCCAGTTCTGCGTTCGTCCGGTGACCGCCAGGCTCTGCGCACCCGTGCGGGCCACGTCCCCGGTGGCGGCGAGCTGCGCACCGCCGCGGCCGAACCAACCATCGGTCCCGCCCTCGAACGAGGTCTGGTGGACGGTGGACGGAGCGGCCACCGCGGTGGGGGCGGCCAGCAGGCCGACTCCCGCGGTCATGGCGAGAGCGAGTGCCCCCGCGGCCAGACGACGTCGTCTCATGTGGGTCCCCTCGAGAGGATCGCGGAGCGGCTCTGCTCCGGAGGTCCCGGTCGGCGTTCGAAATCGTTATCGACGACCAGGCGATGAGAGTGGACGACATGGAGCAGCCGGCCGTCAACGGTTTCGGGGTGTTTCGAAAACCCCTCTGCCATGCCAGGCGCCGGCGTCATCCGCCGCGCACTCCGCCTGGACCGTGAGACGTGGCTCTCTCGAACGCGTGCCCATGCCGGGCAGTCGGCGGACGAGGACCTGTCCGACGAGGCCGACACCTGATGGTCCGCGGCGCCGCCACGCAGCGTGCCCTGGCCCCTCGACGGCGAGGCCGATGTCGTCGCAGTGGACACCACCTGGGGCGAGGTCCAGCGCCTGGAGCCTTCCCCCGGGGTCCGCACCGTCGGCGAACTGGAACTGATCGAGCTGGTCGGCCAGGGAGCCGCGCTCATCGACTGCCGCACGGCCGGGCCCTTCGGAGGCCGCACCATCCCCGGCTCGGTGCTCCTCCCCCACGACCAGGTGCTCGAGCGACGCGGCGGGCTGGACCCCGGGCGGCTGTCGATCCTGTTCTGCGACGGACCGCAGTGTCCGCAGTCCCCTGACGCCATCCGGCAGCTCCTGGAGGCGGGCTACCCGGCAGATGCCCTGGCCTACCACCGCGGAGGCGCGCACGACCGGGTGACGCTGGCGATGCCCACGCACGCACGCGAGGACCGAGATCACCGGACGGTCGGCGGTCGGAGCCGCCTCAGCCCGGGTTCCCGCTGCTTCGTCGACGCACGTACCGGTCCAGCAGCATGCCGATCAGGAGGGCGAGCGGGTCGCGGCCGAGCAGGTCGTCGGCGGCGGGGTCGTGGGCGACGTGGACGGTCGGCACGCGCAGAATCCCTCCCGATGCACCGGCCGCGACGGTCAGCCGGCGCGTGGCCGCGGTCGGAACGGCGCGGGTGACGCCGCCCACGGCAGCCGCCCGGTGGAGACGGTCGTCCGACGGATCGGCTCCGCCGTCGCGGCTCGAGCTCGCTCGGGGACCGTCCCCGGCATCGGGGACGCCCCACGTCGCTGGAGCACGGCACCACCGGAGACCGGGGTTCACCGCCGCACCGGTTGCCGGGTCAGGGCGCTACCTCGTCGACGAGGTCCTCCGCGGCCGTGCGCTTGCGCCGCACCAGCACCTCGCCGCCCGCCCAGAGCGCCAGGAGGGCTGCGGCGATGAGCCCGATCAGGAGCCAGGGCGAATCGGGCCACTCGATGACCGACTGCACGTGGCGGTGCAGGAAACCGATGAGGAGCGCCCCCCACCAGGCGATCTGCGACACGAGCAACGAGAACGACAGCCGGAACAGGACGGCGGCCGGCACGTCGCGGCCCTGCTCGTAGCCCCGGACCTTGTCGTGGAGGGCGCGCAGCAGTAAGCCGTTGAGCCCGATGAGGGCGACGAAGAAGATCTTGACCGCCATCAGGTTGTCGACCTCGCCCTTGAGCAGGAGCAGCGGGATCCCGGTGGCCACCATGACCCCCCACCCCGCCCAGATGAACTTCTCCGTCACGCTGCTCACGCGCACGACCTGCGGGAAGCGGACCCTGTCCCGGATCCACAGCAGGCCGTAGAGGTCCGTCACCAGGACCGCGCCGAATCCCAGGACCAGGCCACCGAGGTGGAGGAAGAGCAGGACGAAGAACGGCGTCGTTTCCATCGCACCTCGATCGGGTCGTCGGAGGATCAGGCCATCACCTGCTGTGGCCTGCCGCCGGCGTGACGGCGTGACCGCACCGCCCCTACCCCGGACCCCCGCCGCGGATGCCACCGGAGAACACCCCCACCACATCTGCGGCGGGGGGCGAAGTGCACCCGCTCGGAGAGGCCCTCGCCGGCATCGGGACGGGATGACGTGGACCATGCCCCGCTCGCGGCCGGAGGCAGCGCCCACGGGGCTGCCCGGCGGCGGTGACCAGGCCGCCGCCGAAGAGCGGTTCTGACCCCGCGCCGCCGCGCCCGGTCGGCGACCGGCGCTGCACCCACGCGATGACCGCCGGGCCCAGTGATGGACCTGGGGCGACGAGCGCCTCCGCCACGGGCGCAGGGGACGATCGTCGCCACACCCCTCCCGTAGCGTGGAGCCATGAGCCACGCCCATCCCGAGCTCCGTCAACCACCGCCGCTCCCCGACGGGGGCCTGCGGGTGGTCGCGCTCGGCGGTCTCGGGGAGATCGGCCGGAACATGACCGTCCTCGAGCACGCGGGAAAGCTGCTCGTCGTCGACTGCGGAGTGCTCTTCCCCGAGGAGCACCAGCCCGGGATCGACGTCATCCTCCCCGACTTCACCTCGATCCGGGACCGGCTCGACGACATCGAGGCGCTGGTGCTCACCCACGGGCACGAGGACCACATCGGCGCCGTCCCGTACCTGCTGCGCGAGCGTCCCGACATCCCGGTGGTCGGCTCGCGGCTGACCTTGGCCTTCATCGAGGCCAAGCTGAAGGAGCACCGGATCCGGCCGGTCACCCGTCAGGTGAGCGAGGGCGACCGGAGCACGTTCGGCCCCTTCGACTGCGAGTTCATCGCGGTCAACCACTCCATCCCGGACAGCCTCGCCGTGGCGATCCGCACCGGCGCCGGGCTGGTGCTGCACACCGGCGACTTCAAGATGGACCAGTTCCCCCTGGACCGGCGGATCACCGACCTGCGCGCCTTCGCCCGCCTCGGCGAGGAGGGCGTGGACCTCTTCCTCACCGACTCCACCAACGCCGACGTCCCGGGCTTCACGACGTCCGAGGCGGAGCTCACCCCGGCGATCGAGACGGTCTTCCGCACCTCGCCGAAGCGGGTGATCGTGTCGAGCTTCGCCAGCCACGTGCACCGCATCCAGCAGGTGCTCGACGCCGCGCACGCGCACGGCCGCAAGGTCGCCTTCGTCGGCCGGTCCATGGTCCGCAACATGGGCATCGCCGGCGATCTCGGCTACCTCACCGTGCCGCCCGGCCTGCTGGTCGACATGAAGCAGCTCGAGAAGCTGCCGCCCGACCAGGTCTGCCTGATCTGCACCGGCTCCCAGGGTGAACCGATGGCGGCGCTGTCGCGGATGGCCAACCGCGACCACGTCATCCGCATCACCGAGGGCGACACCGTGCTGCTGGCCAGCTCGCTGATCCCCGGCAACGAGAACGCCGTCTACCGGATCATCAACGAGCTGACCCGGTGGGGCGCGAACGTCGTCCACAAGGGCAACGCCAAGGTGCACGTCTCCGGGCACGCCAGCGCCGGCGAGCTCGCCTACGTCTACAACGTGGTGCGGCCGCGCAACGTCATGCCGGTGCACGGCGAGTGGCGGCACCTCAAGGCCAACGCCGCCATCGCGTTGCGCACCGGGGTCCACCCGCGGGGAGTGGTCATCGCCGAGGACGGCGTCGTCGTCGACCTGCTGGACGGCAAGGTGCGCATCACCGGCAAGGTGCCCGCCGGCAACGTCTACGTCGACGGCACCGCGGTCGGCGGCGCCACCGAGGCGCACCTGCGCGACCGGCGCACCCTGGCCCAGGAGGGCGTCATCACCGTCGTGGCGATCGTCGACGCCGACACCGGCCGGCTGGCCGAGGCGCCCGACTTCCTGGCTCGCGGGTTCGTGCACGACGAGACGACGTTCGACGAGGTCGTGCCGCTGATCGAGAAGGCACTGGCGAAGGCGGCCGAGGAAGGGGTGGGCGGGGCGGTGCAGCTCGAGCAGCTCATCGCTCGTGCCGTGGCCCGCTGGGTGGACAGGTCCCACCGGCGCAGCCCCATGGTCATCCCGATCGTCATCGACGCCTGAGCCGCGGGTCCGCGTCGATGTAGAGCGGAGCTGCACCCGGCCCCTCGTATCCTTGGCGGCCGCCCGGCTCGGTCGACCAGGTTCGCGTGGCAGCCCGCTCGGGCACTCCCCCACCGACCGACCCCACCGTCGACCGGTGAGCGGCGCTGCCGCCGCAGCTCCTCGCCGTCAGCGACGCCGGCGCGACCTCGGAAGGATCTCCCACGTACCGCTCCGCGTCGGCATCGCACCCCGCTCCGCCTGCTCACGCATCGGCCGGCCCGCGCAGCCCGGGCGGGTTCTACGGCTGGCACATGGTCGCCGTCTCCGCCGTCGCCCTCGCCGCCACCGCGCCCGGGCAGACCGCGGCGATCTCCGCCTTCATCGACCCGATGACCGAGGGGCTGGGGATCAGCCGCTCGGCCATCTCCACCGCCTACCTGATCGGCACGCTCGTCGGCGCGGCGGCCATGCCCCTGGTGGGCCGCGCGCTCGACCGGTTCGGCACCCGGGCCACGATGGCCGCGATCGGCGCCGTCTTCGGCGGGGTGCTGATCTCGCTGGCCCTCGTCTCGAGCCTGCTCGGGCTGACCGCCGGGTTCGTCGGTGTCCGGATGGCCGGCCAGGGCGCCCTCGGGCTGACGGCCACCACCGCGGTCGCCGTCTGGTTCACCCGCCGCCGGGGCCTGGCCGTCGGCCTGGTCTCCGCCGTCGGTGCCGCCGGCATCTCGCTGGCCCCGGTCGGCCTGGAGGCGCTGATCTCGGCCACCAGCTGGCGCACCGCCTGGATCGTCGAGGGGCTCGCCGTCTGGGCGATCGTCCTGCCCCTGGCGCTGTTCGGCGTCCGCAACTCCCCCGCCGACCTCGGTCAGCACCCGGACGGCCCCACCCCGGCCGGGCACCGGCCCGCCCCGTCCCCGGTCGGCATGACCCTCGCCCAGGCCCGTCGCACCGGCTTCTTCTGGGTGGTCCTCGCCGGCGTCGCCGTGGCCGGGATGCTGGGCACCGCGGTCGCCTTCCACCAGATCGACCTGCTCGGGGAACGCGGCCTGTCCGCCACCGAGGCCGCGGCCAACTTCCTGCCCCAGACCGCGGCAGCGCTGCTGGCCACCCTCGCCGTCGGCGCGCTGGCCGACCGGATCAGCCCCCGCTGGCTGACCGCCGGCTGCATGGTCGCGCTCGCCGGCGGCCTGGCGTGGGGCACCGTCGTGGACCCCGGCTGGTCGGCCGTCGGCTTCGGGTTCCTCCTGGGTGGCTCCGCAGGCGCCATCCGCACCCTGGAGGCGGCGGCCTTCCCCCGCTACTTCGGCACCACGCACCTCGGCGCCATCCGGGGAGTCGTCGCCGCCGTCAGCGTCGGCTCCACCGCCTTCGGCCCTCTCGCATTCGCACTCGTTCACGACGCGACCGACGGCTACGGGGCGGCACTGCTCGTCTCCGCCGGCCTGCCGCTGCTGGTCGGCGCCGCGGCGCTGGTGCTGTCGGTGCCTCCTCCACTGGACGCGACCTCCCCCTCCCGCACCGCCGACCGAGCGAGCTCGGCGTGTCCGGGAGAGACTGCCGGGACCGGCAGGGGAGCCTGATCCACCGTGCGCTTCCGGCCCTCCCGTGCGACGTCGCGAGCTACGGGCCGGGCGCAGCGGACGGCGGGCGAGGAGCGAGCGGCGTGGACGTGCAGGAGACCGGTGCGGGCGGCGCGGTCGCCGCCGGACCGGAGGGGTTGTCGCAGCGGGAGGCGGACGGCCGGCGCCGGCGCGGTGAGGGCAACGCCGCCGTCAGCCGCTCGGGGCGCAGCTACGCACAGATCCTGCGCACCAACGTCTTCTCGTTCTTCACCTGATCCTCTTCAGCATCGGCGTCGCGCTGCTGGCCCTCGGCCAGGTCAACGACGCGGTCATCAGCGTCGGCCTCGGCCTGGTCAACGCCGCGATCAGCGCGGTCCAGGAGCTCCGGGCCAAGCGCAAGCTCGACCGGCTGCAGCTGCTCAGCCGCAGCGCGGCGACCGTGGTCCGTGACGGCCGGGACGTCGAGGTGGCGCCGGAGGAGGTCGTGCGCGGCGACGTCCTGCACGTGCGCCCCGGCGACCAGATCGTCGTCGACGGCCCGGTGCTCGACGGCGGCCGGGTCGAGGCCGATGAGTCGCTGCTCACCGGCGAGCCCGATCCGCAGGTGAAGGAGCCCGGCGACGACCTGCTGTCGGGCAGCTTCTGCGTCGGCGGTGGGGGCCACCAGCTCGCCCGGGACGTCGGAGCGGCCAGCTACGCCAACCGGCTCACCACCGACGCCCGGCAGGTGTCCACCGACAGCACACCCCTGCAGCGGCGCATCAGCTTCGTCGTCCGGCTGGTCATCTGCCTGGTCGTGCTGATGAGCGGGGCCATCCTGCTGCAGGCCGCTCTGGAGGGGTTCTCCCTGGTCCGGGTGGTGCAGACGACGGCGGTGCTGTCCGGGCTGGTGCCCTACGGGCTGTTCTTCCTGATCGCCGTGGCCTACACCGTCGGTGCGGCGAAGAGCGCGGGGCGCGGCGCGCTGGTCCAGCAGGTCAACGCCGTGGAGTCGGTGAGCAGCGTCGACGTGGTCTGCACCGACAAGACCGGCACGCTGACCACCGGCCGGCTGAGCCTGGCCGAGATCACCCCCGTCGGCCCGCCGGAGGTCGGCGACGTCGAGCGGGTGATCGGGTCCATGGCCCGTAGCGCGGCATCGGCCAACCTGACCTCGGCGGCGCTGGCCGCCGCGCTGCCCGGCGAGCCGTGGCCGGTGCGGGAGGAGATCCCGTTCTCCTCCTCCCTGCGGTGGAGCGCCCTGCGCACCGACGACGGCGTGTTCGTCCTCGGCGCCCCCGACGCCCTGGCCCCGCACCTGTCCGGACCGCCCCTGACCGGCGCCGTCGGTGCGCGGACCGCGCAGGGGCTGCGGGTCCTCGTCGCCGCCCGCGCCGCCGACCCGCTCGCCCCACTGCGCGACGACGCCGGCCGGGCGCAGCTCCCCCCGCTGGCGCCGCTGGCCGTGGTCGCGCTGGCCGACGAGCTGCGGCCGGAGGTCCGCGAGGCGCTCGCCCGGTTCGCCGCCGACGGGGTCGCGGTGAAGGTGGTCTCCGGCGACGACCCGCGCACCGTCGCCGCACTCGCCCGCCAGGCCGGCCTGGACGGCGGGGAGCCGGCCGCCGGTGCCGACCTCGCGGCGCTGCCCGACCCGGAGCTCGACGCGCTGGTGGCCCGGACTGCGGTGTTCGGTCGCGTCGCCCCCGAGCAGAAGGAGCGCCTCGTCGCCTCGCTGCGCCGGCAGGGCCGCTACGTCGCCATGATCGGCGACGGCGTCAACGACGCCCGGGCGCTCAAGGCCGCCCAGGTCGGCGTCGCCATGCGCAGCGGCAGCGCGGTGACCCGGGACGTCGCCGACATCCTGCTGACCGAGGACTCCCTGGCCGCCCTCGTGCCCGCGCGGCAGGAGGGCCGCCGCATCATCAGCGGGCTGGCCACCTCCATGCAGGTGTTCCTCGCCCGGGTGGCCACCCAGGGTCTGGTTATCCTGGCGGTGACCATGCTCGGCCTGGGGTTCCCCTACTCGCCGGCGCAGGTGGGCTGACCCTGCTCACCGTCGGGGTCCCGACGCTGTTCCTGACCATGTGGGCGAAGCCCGTGCCGCCGGACCCGCACCTGCTGGCCACCGTCGGCCGGTTCGTCGTCCCGGCAGCGCTGGTGACGGCGGGCGCCGGCGTCGGCGTCTACGCCTGGCTGTACACCGACGTCTACACCCGCCTCAGCAGCGGCAACACACCGTCGTTCATCCTGGCGGACTTCGAGGCGTACACCGGGCTGGCGTCCGACGACGTCGGCTTCGCGGAGGCGTCGGCCACGATCGGCGCCCAGACCGGGTTGTCCACCTTCGTCTCCTTCGCGGCCTTCCTGCTGATCCTCTTCCTCGAGCCGCCGAACCGGTTCTTCGCCTCCTGGACCCGGCCCGACGGCGACCGGCGTCCCGCGGTGCTCGTCGCCGTCCTCGTCGCCGTCTTCACCGGTGGGCTGCTCGTTCCGGCCTTCACCGACTACTTCGGGCTGACCGAGGCGGTCGAGCCCGTCGTGTTCGCGGTGCTCCCGGCGCTTCTCCTGTGGTTCGTGCTCCTGAGCCTCGCCTACCGGTACCGGCTGCTGGACCGCGCCCTCGGCCTGGACCACCTCCCTCAGGAGGACACCCCTCGCGGTGAGGTGGGGGCGGCAGTGCGGTTGCTCTCCGCGGCGCACGGGCAGGGCAGCACCGTGCCGAGGACCGTGGAGATCACCCTGCCCCCCGACCTGGTCGACGCAGCGGTGGAGGAGCTGCGCAGTCTGGACCCGCTCTCGTTGCGGGTGATGCGCGGTGTCTCGCTGGAACCCCCGGGTGACGTGATCACCGTGGAGGTGACCAACCGCAAGCTGGCCGCGGTAATGCGCCTGGCCGACCGGTGCGGTGTCGGTCGGGAGTCCTCGGTCTCCCTGTCGACGAGCAGGCCGGCCAGCGTCATCTCCGCCGGCCGGCAGGACGACGTGCTGCGCGACATCACCAGCGGGACGGCCGAGGAGATCGAGCTCGAGATCGGCCGGGAGAGCACCATGACGGCCGGGAAACTCGGCGTGATGGCCACCGCCGGCTTCCTCGCCGGGCTGGGCCTGGCCAGCGGCACCCTGCACCTGGTCATCGGCGCGATGGTCATCGCGCCGGCCTTCGAGCCGTTCAGCCGGCTCGCCCTGGGGCTCGTCGAGCGCAGCCGCGCCTGGCAGCGGGGCCTGACCGACATCGCCAAGGGATATACCGCCCTGGCGGCCGGCGCCGCGGCCAGCGCCGTCGCCTGTGCCGTCCTCGGCGCCGGGGCCCTGTCCACGCAGACCGGCAGCTACCTGTCATCGCCGGGGTTGGTGGACCACTTCTCCACGACGTCCTGGGTGAGCTGGGCGGTGGCCGTGGTGGCCGGGCTGGCCGGTGGACTGCTCCTGGTCATCAACCGCCGCGTCCTGACCGCCGGGGTCATGATCGCGCTGGGCCTGATCCCCTCCCTCGCCCTGGCCGCCATGGCCGTGGTCGGCGGGGACGTCGAGCTGGCCCTGCGCAGCCTCGGCCGGTGGACCGTCGACGCCACCGTGGTGACGGCGATGTCGGCGGCGGTCTTCCTCTGGCACCGCCACCACGACGGGCGGAGGTCCACCGGCTGACCGGCTGGGCGGCCCGGCGTTTGTCGCTCCGGTCGCACGGGCACGCGGACCTGGACCGATCACCGGCGCCGTGGCCGGCCCCGCGCCCGGTCCCCGACCGCGCGCGGACGCACCCTCGTCACCGGGGCCCGGTGACGAGGTCACGGGTCGAGACCACCGGCCCCCGGCGGTGGCGGGGGCGCGAGGCGTGCTCCCCCCACCGGCCGACGAGAGAACGGAGAGCCAGCCATGGCGTCGACGCAGAAGAAGGACGACGAGCAGGAACACGGGCAGCAGCACGGCGGCGGGATGTCGCACCAGACCACGATGTACCTGCGCTTCGCCGCCATGATCACCACGTCCATGGTCGTCATGTACTTCACCATGTTCGCCGGCACGTGGGAGTGGAGCCACGTCCAGTTCAGCGAGAGCCGCGTGTTCATGGCGATCACCATGGGCGGCACCATGGGGCTGGTCATGCTCGCCTGGATGCTCAACATGTACAAGAACATGAAGGGCAACATCGCGATCGTGGCGGTGAGCCTCCTGCTGCTCGGCGGCGGCATCGCCCTGGACCGGAGCCAGGTCACCGTGGACGACGTCAACTGGATGAGCGCGATGATCCCGCACCACTCGCTGGCCATCACCCGCTCCGAGCGCGCGGACATCGACGACATCCGGGTGTGCCAGCTGGCCGTCGAGATCATCCGGGCCCAGGAGCGGGAGATCAGCGAGATGGAGTGGCTGATCGAGGACATCGAGGAGAACGGAGAGGCGGACACGCTCGCGGAGGCGCAGGCCCGGCCCGTCCCCGAGTTCGAGGGCTCCGCGCTGCGGGACTGCCCTGAGCTGGACTGACGGCGAACCGGCCATCCCTGCCTCAGCGGTCGACCGTGCGGGCGCGGTCCTCCTCCTCGGCGAGCTCCTGCGGAACGACCGCGGCCAGGCACCGCCGGATGGCCTCCACGATGCTGCTGGCGGCGAACAGGTCGTCGTCGGTCTGCCTCCTCGCCGCCCGCAGCTGGTCGGTCAGCCGGTGCAGCGCGGCGTAGGCCCCCCGCGTCGTGTCGGGGTCGGCGGTCGAGGCCTCGGTGCTGCCCAGCACCTCACCGAGCCGGGCGAGGGCCTCGGCCGCCGGTGGCCGCAGGGCCGGACCCAGCGCCACCCGGCGACGGTCGGCGACCTCGGTCTCGGCGATCATCCGGGTCACGACCTCGACGAGCAGCGCCAGGTTCTCCAGCGCCCGCGCCTCCTCGTAGAGCCGCTCGGCGTCCTGCTGGTGCTTCCGGGCGCGCCGGTTGCCGCGCCGGGCCTCCTCGGCCTGCTGGACCGCCGAGCGCATCTGGCCGAGGACGGGGTCGATCGCACGCATCCGGTCGCGCCACTCGTGCCGGGTCGGCGGGTGGTCCCGGCGGAGACCGTCGGCGAGCGCGGCCAGCTGCCCGGCGAGCGTCCCCCGCAGCCGCTGGATCTCCGTCTGCGCGGGCGCCAGGGGCAACGGCGGGAAGGCCGCGGTCACGCCCAGCCCCACCAGAGCGCCCAGGAGCACCAGCCCGACGAGTTCCAGCACGTACCCGGTCGGGTCGCTGCCCCCGAAGATCAGGACGAAGAAGGCCGAGGTCGGGACCCAGCTGCCGGCATCGCCCAGCCGATGCCATCCGGACAGCACCATGCCGACCGCCACGGCGACGGCGAGGGACAGCAGGTTCGGCACGGGTAGCGCGGTCAACACCACGCCGATCACCGCGCCGAGGACCAGTGCCAGCAGGATCTCGGCCGACTCGCGCACCGATCCGACCAGCGTGATGGAGGACGTGACCACCGCCCCGAGCGGGGCGTAGAACGGGTAGTCGTCCAGCGGCGCAGGGAGGCTCTGGGCCAGGGCCCAGGCCAGCCCGGCCGCCAGGGCCGTCTTCAGGGCCAGGACCACGCGGGGGTGCCGGTCCCAGACCCGGAGAGCCGCGGCGGGTCCGTCGCCGCCGTCTCCCCCTGCTCGTCCCCTCCGCATCAGGCCATCCTCGCCCAGCGCCCGGCGGGCCCGGGCCGGCCGGTCGATGTGAATACGGGCACCTGACGGGTAGCCCGCGAGGACCACGGACGAGAGGAGGAGCCATGAAGGCACACGAGTTCCACGCCCGGGTCCGCGAGCGCGGCAACTACGCGGACGCCCAGGAGGCGCAGCGGGTGACGACCGCCGTCCTGGGCCTGCTGGGGCAGCGCCTGGCCGGCGGGGAGAGCAAGGACCTCGCCGCCCAGCTGCCCTCCGAGTTGCAGGCTCCGCTGCTCGAGGCGGACGCATCGGCCGAGAGCATCGGCGTGCAGGAGTTCTGCTCCCGCGTCGCCCGGGAACTGGGCAGCTCCGAGCAGACGGCCCTCTGGGACGCCAGCGCCGTCCTGACCACGGTGGCGGAGGCGGTCACCGGCGGCCAGCTCAACCAGGTCCTCACGCAGCTGCAGCCGGGCTACGCCCAGCTGTTCGGCAAGCCGGACCTCGCCTGATCCCACCCCCGCAGGGGGCCCGACCGCGGCACGGGCACGGCCACGGCCGTGCCCGTGCGCGAACCCGGGAGAATGCGCTGGTGCGCGCGGTGGTGAGTCGGGTCAGTACAGCGGCTGTAGCGGTCGACGGGGTCGTCGTCGGCGAGATCGGCGCCGGACTGCTGTCACTGGTCGGCGTGGGTCACGACGACGGCGCCGGGGCGGCCCGGGCGCTGGCCCGGAAGATCCACGAGCTGCGCATCTTCCCCGGCGGCGGCGGCGCCGTCTCCGCCGCCGACCTCGGACTCCCCGTGCTGGTGGTCAGCCAGTTCACCCTCTACGCCGACACCCGCAAGGGACGGCGCCCGTCCTGGCAGGACGCCGCGCCCGGCGAGGTTGCCGAGCCGCTGGTCGACGAGGTGGTCGCCGAACTGCGCCGCCGCGGCGCGACGGTAGCCACGGGCCGGTTCGGCGCCGCCATGCAGGTCTCGTCGGTCAACGAGGGGCCGATGACCCTGCTGCTGGAGGTCTGACCCGCGGCGGCCTGTCGCACAAATGACATGTCTGGGCTTCGGCCGCCCGGGTATCCCCGTGACCGAAGACACTTCCTGTCGGTTTCCTGTGAACAGTGGGTTCCTGGAACACCAGGCCCCCGGGTGACCGTTGTGCACTACGTACCACACCGGACAGAACAGGGCGGGACCGGCCGGTGACCCCGTAGCCCCGTGGCCCCGCCCCACGCCTGGATGACGATCCGCCGCCCGTTGATGCCCGGCGGATGCATCCGAACCGAAGGCAAGGACGAAGACCCACCGTGACGCTGCTGCAGTCTTCCCCCACCGACACCCTGGACGTGCGCTCCCCCCGGCGCGAGCCCGACACCAGCGGGCTCGTGTCGACCGACCTCGTGCGCGTCTACCTCAACACGATCGGCAAGACCGCACTGCTCACCGCCGAGCAGGAGGTCGAGCTGGCCAAGCGGATCGAGGCCGGCCTCTACGCCGAGCGGCTGCTCGCCGAGCAGGAGGGGCTCACCCCCGCCCGCAAGCGGGACTACAAGATCCTCGCCACCGACGGCAAGGCGGCCAAGGCACACCTGCTGGAGGCCAACCTCCGGCTGGTCGTCTCCGTGGCCAAGCGCTACACCGGCCACGGCATGACGTTCCTGGACCTCATCCAGGAGGGCAACGTCGGCCTGATCCGGGCCGTGGAGAAGTTCGACTACACCAAGGGCTTCAAGTTCTCCACGTACGCCACCTGGTGGATCCGCCAGGCGATCACCCGCGCCATGGCCGACTCCGGCCGCACCATCCGGCTGCCCGTCCACCTGGCCGAGCAGGTCAACAAGGTGGTGCGGACCCGTCGGCGCATGCACCAGGAGCTCGAGCGGGAGCCCACCGCCGAGGAGCTCGGCCTCGAACTGGACCTCCCCGAGGCCCGGATCTCCGAGCTGCTCGAGTACAGCCGCGATCTGGTCTCCCTCGACCAGACCGTCGGCGCCGACGAGGAGTCGCGGCTCGGTGACTTCATCGAGGACGCCGACGCCGCCGTCGCGGAGGACGCCGTCGCCTTCCAGATGATGAAGGGTGACGTCCGGAACGTGCTGTCCACGCTCGAGGACCGCGAGCGCGACGTCGTCGTCCTGCGCTTCGGCCTGGACGGCGGCCAGCCCCGCACGCTGGAGCAGATCGGCAAGCAGTTCGGCCTCTCCCGCGAGCGGGTCCGCCAGATCGAGCGCGAGACGATGGCCAAGCTGCGCGACCCGCAGCGCGCCGACGCCCTGCGCGACTACCTCGCCTGAGCGAGCCCGACGAGAGCCCGCCCCCTGTCCGGGGGCGGGCTCTCGTCGTCTAGGCCCGCAGGCCCAGGCGGTACCACTGCGGCGCCGTCCTGTTCAGCGGCCAGCCCAGCCCCGCGGTGTCGGCGGGCTCGACCGCCAGCAGCTGCCAGCCGCCGAACGCCACCTCGACGTCGGCCCGCGACACACCCCCCACAGCGGAGCGCAGGGGTGTCGGCCCGAAGGCCAGCACCAGCAGGGTGGCGCCCGGTTCCGCGAGCGCGGAGACGCCCTCGCCCTCGGCGTGCCGCTGCGCGACGTCCAGCCCCTGGAAGCAGCCGACGTCGAGGAAGAAGTCGAACGCGCCCAGGTCGCTCGCGGGAAGGGCGGTCACGTCGCCCACCACGAACCGCACACCGGGGACCGCCGCCCGCCGCGCCCCCTCGATCGCCCGCGGGACGTCGTCGATGCCGACCGCCTCCCACCCCCGCCGCGCGAGCTCGCAGGTGTACTGCCCCCGCCCGCAGCCGAGATCCAGGGCGCGGCCGGGCGGACGTGGCCGCGCCGCCTCCTCGCGGTCCAGCAGGGCCCCGATGCTCGCCGCGGCCGCAGCTCCGTAGCGCTCCCAGGGCGTGAACCCCAGGCGGTAGGCGAGGGCGTACCGGGGCATCGCCGACCTCCCGGCTGACGTGGCACACGCCCCGCACCGGGGCGTCCCGGTGATTCCAGCACCGCGCGGCCCGGGCGACCAGCAGCCGCCGCGCGGCTCGACGGTCAGACCGGGCTGCGCATCCTCCGGGGGCCCGGGTCGACGCGGGCCGTGGGCGGCCCGACCAGGGCGGCGCCGCCGGCCACCACCAGCGACCGGCCACCGTGCCAGGGGTTGGCCGGGCCGACGATCACCGGCTCCAGCGTCAGCCGCAGCACCTCCGGCAGGTCGTCGGCCAGGCGCGCGACCCGGAGGAGCAGGTCCTCGAGCGCGGCGAGGTCGACCGGCTCGGACCCCCGGTAGCCGTTGAGCAGCGGGAACGCCCGCGGGGCGCGCACCAGCTCGGCGGCGTCCAGATCGGTGAGGGGCAGGGTGCGGAAGGCGCGGTCGCCGAGCAGGTCGGTGGCCACTCCTCCGACGCCGAAGCTGACCAGCGCGCCGAACGACGGGTCGTCGACGATCTCCACGACGGTCGCCACGCCCGGGGCCGCCATCTCCTGCACGATCACCGGGTCACCCGAGGGGATGGCGGCGAACGCGGTGCGGACGGCCTCGGCGTCGGCGAGGTCCAGCCGCACCCCGCCCAGGTCAGACCGGTGCCGCAGCCACGGGGCCGTCGACTTCAGCACCACCGGGTAGCCGATCTTCTCCGCGGCCACGACCGCGGCCTCGGCGTCGGCGACCGTGCGGGTGCCCAGCAGGGGCACGCCGTACGCGGCGAGCAGGCCCAGCAGCTCGTCGTCGGTGAGCTCCCGGCCCCCGGGCGACTCCGCCAGCACGCCGCGCACGATCCGCTGCGCCGCCGCCTCGTCGACGTCGGGGAGCTCGGGCAGCTCGCCCACCGGCCGGCGTCGCCACCGGGCGTACTCGGTGGCCTTCGCCAGGGCGATGACGGCGCGCTCCGGGGTGCTGTAGGACGGCACGGACCCGCGCCCCGGCATGCCGTGCTCGTCGGTGACGGCCAGCTCGGGCGGGATGCCCTCGGTGGACAGGAAGCTCGCGACGATCGGCTTGTCCGAGCCCACCGACACCTCGCGCAGCGCCGGCCCGTACTCCTGCGACCCGCCCATGAGCGGCGGCAGGAAGACGGCGACCACCGCGTCAACCCGGTCGTCGTCGACCGCGGCCTGCAACGCGTCCCGGAACGCCTCGGGACCGCCGGCCACGCCGATGTCCACGGGCGCCTCGTGCGCCAGCGCCATGCCCTCCTCGAGCACCGCGTCGGCGACCAGCACGCCGATCGCGGTGGAGTTGCCGACCACCGCCACCCGGTCCCCGGGCGGGAGCGGCTGGTGGGCCAGCAGGGTGCCGACGTCGAACAGCTGGGCGACGGTCTCCACCCGGATGACGCCGGCGGAGGCGAACAGCGCCGCCACCGACTGCTCGGGCACGGCGACGGAGGTCCCGGCCAGCCCGGGGGTGACCCCGACGTGCCGGCCGCTCTTCACCGCCACCACCGGCTTCGTGCGCCCGACGGTGCGCGCCAGCCGGGCGAACTTGCGCGGGTTGCCGAAGCTCTCCAGGTGCAGCAGCACCACCTCGGTGCCCGGGTCGGTGGACCAGTACTGCAGCAGGTCGTTGCCGCTGACGTCGGCGCGGTTGCCGGCCGAGACGAACGTGGACAACCCGATCCCCCGGCTGCGGGCCCGTTCGAGCAGCGCGACGCCAAGGGCGCCCGACTGCGCGAAGAACCCGACCCGGCCGCGGCCGGGCACCATCGGGGCGAGGCTGGCGTTCAGCCGCACCTCGGGGTCGGTGTTCACGATGCCGAGGCAGTTGGGGCCCACCACCCGCATGCCCGACGCCCGTGCCGCGGCGACGAGCTGCCGCTCGGCCGCCCGCCCCTCCGGGCCTGCCTCGCCGAAGCCGCCGGAGATCACCACCAGCCCGCGCACGCGCTTGCGCCGGCATGCCTCGACGACACCGGCGACCTCGTCGGCCGGCACGGCCAGGATCGCGAGGTCGAGGTCGTCGGGGATGGACTCGATGTCCGCGTGGGCCGGCACCCCGCGGACGTGCCGGGTACCCGGGTTCACCGGGTAGACGGGGCCGGCGAACCCGTAGTCCAGCAGGTGCCGCAGGACCGCGTTGCCGATCTTGCCGGCGTCGTTGCTGGCGCCGACCACGGCCACCGACGACGGCGTGAGCAGCCGGCCGATCGACCGCGACTCGCTGCGCTGCTCGCGCTCGTAGGCGACGGCGAGGGCGTCCTCGGTCTGCTCGATCGGGAAGGTCAGGTGGACCACGCCGTCCTCGTAGGACCGCTCGGCCTTGTATCCGGCGTCCCGGAAGACCCGCACCATCTTGCTGTTCTGCGCGAGCACCTCGGCGACGAACCGCTTGATCCCGCGCTCCCGGGCGGCGGCGGCGAGGTGCTCGAGGAGCACCGACCCGAGGCCGCGGCCCTGGTGGGCGTCCTCGACGAGGAAGGCCACCTCGGCGTCGTCGGTGCCGGGGTACCGGTCGTACCGGCCGACCCCGATGATCTGGTCGCCGAGCAGGACGACGAAGGCCACGCGCTGGTCGTGGTCGACGTGGGTGAAGCGGTGCAGGTCCCGGTCGGAGAGCCGCTTCATCGGACCGAAGAACCGGTAGTAGCGGGTCTGGTCGCTGCTGCGGTCCATGAGGCCGTTGAGGGCCTCGGCGTCGTCGGGGCAGATCGGCCGCAGGTGCACCGTGCCGCCGTCGGCGGCGACGATGTCGGCCTCCCAGCCCGGCGGAGGGGTCGGGTTCTGCTCCTCGTCGGGGACGGGGGCGGAGCGGGTGGGCTCAGTCACGGGGGTCGTCCGGGTCGAGGCCGAAGTAGGGGAAGCTCGCGCGGCGGGTCCGCATAATCGCCCGGTCGACGCGGGACTCGGTGAACGCGTCCCAGCGGGAGAAGCCGGTGTACCCGCCCTCGGTCATGTGCGTGGGTGGTCGTGCCCTGAGCCCTCTGCGGAGGACGTCCTCGCGCCAGGACTCCGGGATCTCGGTGGCCGGGTCCAGCGGGGTGCCGCTCACCTCCGCGAGCAGGTGCGTCCAGGCGCGGGGCACGCAGCGCACCAGGCCGTAGCCCCCGCCGCCGAGGGCGATCCAGCGCCCGTCGCAGAGCTGGTGGGCCAGCTCGTGCATGGCCTTGTAGCTCGCCCGCTGCCCGTCGACGGTCAGGGCGAGGTCGGCGAGCGGGTCCTCGTGGTGGGCGTCGCAACCGCACTGGGTCACCAGGATCTGCGGCTCGAAGGCCTTCAGCACGCTGGGGACGACGGCGCTGAACGCCCGCAGCCACGCCGAGTCGTCGGTGCCGTTGGGCAGCGCGAGGTTCACCGCGCTGCCCAGCGCCTTGTCGGGGTCGCCGGTCTCCTCCGGGTAGCCGGTGCCCGGGAAGAGGGTGAGCGGGGTCTGGTGGATGCTCACCGTCAGGACGCGGGGGTCGTCGTAGAAGGCGGCCTGGACGCCGTCGCCGTGGTGGACGTCGAGGTCGACGTAGGCGATCCGTTCGTACCCCTGCTTCAGCAGCCAGGCGATGGCGACGGCGGCGTCGTTGAAGACGCAGAACCCGGAGGCGTTCGCGCGCATGGCGTGGTGCAGGCCGCCGGAGATGTTCACGGCGTGCTGGGCGGCGCCGCTGTGCACCTGCTGGGCGGCGAGCACGCTGCCGCCGGTGATCAGGGCGGCGGCGGCGTACATCCCCGGGAAGATGGGGTTGTCCGGCGTGCCGAGGCCGTGGCCGATGTCGGGGACGGCCGGCGCCTGCCGCACCGCCTCGAGGTAGAGCGGGTCGTGCACGAGGGTGAGCAACTCCTCGTCCGCGGGCGTGGGCTTGAGCACCTGCAGCCGGTCGGTGGCCAGCACGCCGAGGCCGTCGGCCAGCCGCATGGTCAGGTCCAGCCGGACCGGGTGCAGCGGGTGGTCCCCGCCCATCGTGTAGCCGAGCAGCGCGTCGTCCCAGACGACGGCGACCGAGTCGCTCATGGCCCTCCCCCTGCCGGCGTCCGGCCGGTGGCCGGGCGCACCTGCCCGGGCCGGACGCTACCGGGTGCGCGGCGGCCGAGCCGGTCGTCGGCCCGGGCCTCGGGTGGGGCCCTGCCCGTGACCTCGCCCCGTAGACTGGCCGCCGACACGGAGGAGTACCTGTGAACGACCTGATCGACACCACGGAGATGTACCTCCGGACCATCTTCGAACTGGAGGAGGAGGGCATCGTCCCTCTCCGCGCCCGGATCGCCGAGCGCCTCCACCAGAGCGGCCCGACGGTGAGCCAGACCGTCGCCCGCATGGAGCGCGACGGCCTGCTCACCGTCGAGGGCGACCGGCACCTGCAGCTCTCCGACGTGGGCCGGCAGCTGGCCACGGCGGTCATGCGCAAGCACCGCCTGGCCGAGTGCCTGCTGGTGGACGTCATCGGCCTGGACTACGCCGACGTCCACGAGGAGGCCTGCCGCTGGGAGCACGTGATGAGCGAGGCCGTCGAGCGCCGGCTGCTGTCGCTGCTCGGCAACCCGACGGTCTCCCCGTTCGGCAACCCCATCCCCGGCCTCGAGGCGCTGCGCGGGGACGAACCCGTGGGCGGCGAGACCGCGGCGGTCCTCGACTCCCTGACGCTGCTGTCGACGACGGCCACCGGCGAGGGCCGTCCGGTCGTCGTCCGGCGGATCAGCGAGCAGCTCCAGGAGAACGCCGAGCTGCTGCGCGCCCTGGCCGACCACGGCGTCCGCCCGGGAGCGACCATGACGGCGCAGCTGGCCGAGGGCTCGGTGAGCCTCGACGGCTACGTGCTGCCGGTCGGCGTCGCCCAGCACATGTTCGTCAGCGCGGTCGACGAGGAGCTGACCCCGCTCGAGGCCGCGCCGCGCCTCTGACGCTCCGGAGACGCCCCGAGGCGGCCGCGGGGTGGCGCCCCGGCCGGGGCGTCCGCGCTGGCCGGCCGGCCGGGCGGCGCCGGCCACCGGCTCACTACGGTGGGGCGGTCCCCCGCTGCCCCGCGAGAGAAGGCCCCGGTGAGCCAGTCCGCTCCGGCCCCCGCCGACCCGGCCCCCGAGCCGGCCCCCACTCCCTTCCACCGCCTGGCCGACTTCGCCGCCATCCCTCGGATCGGCAACCTGGCGCTCTCCCCGGACGGCACCCGGCTGGCGGTCTCGCTGCACACGCTCGACCGCGAGCGGAAGAAGTGGCAGTCGGCGCTGTGGGAGGTCGATCCGCAGGGGCGGCAGCCGGCGCGCCGGCTCACCCGCAGCGCGCCCGGGGAGTCGGCCCCCGCCTGGGCCCCGGACGGCTCGCTGCTGTTCACCTCCGCCCGCCCCGATCCCGCGGCCGCGTCCTCCGACGAGCCCAGGCCGGCGCTCTGGCGGCTGCCCGCCGGCGGCGGTGAGGCCCGCCCGGCCCTGACCCGTCCCGGCGGGATCGGCTCGTTCACCGTGGCGGCCGACAGCGGTGACGTGGTGGTCGTCGCCGCCACCATGCCCGGTGGCTCGGACCCCGCCGTCGACGAGGAGCGGCGCAAGGCCCGGGCCGACGCCGGGGTGTCGGCGATCCTGCACGAGGCCTACCCCGTGCGGTACTGGGACCACGACCTGGGCCCGGCGGCCCCGCACCTGTTCTGGGCGGGGCAGCTGCCGGCCGAGGAGGACCCGACGGGGCCGGCTCCGGTCGAGCTCCGCGATCTGACGCCGGACGCCCTGCCGCCGAACGGCTCCGGCGACGACGTCGCACTCTCCCCCGACGGCCGGCTGCTGGCCCGCGCCGAGGAGGTCCCCGACGGGCCGGCCGGACGGCGCAACCGGCTGGTCCTGATCGAGACGGCCACCGGGGAGAGCCGGGTGCTGGTCGACGACCCGCTCGCCGACGTCCACGGCGCCGCGTTCTCCCCCGACGGCACGCGGCTGGTGTGCGTTCGCGAGTCGATGTCCTCCTACGCCGAGCCCCCGGACTACACGCTCCTGCTGGTCGACGTCGCCGAGGGCACCGCCCGGGAGCTGACCGCCGGCTTCGACCGCTGGCCCAGCGCGCCGCAGTTCGCCGCCGACGGCGCCGCCGTGTACTTCCTGGCCGACGACGACGGCCGGCATGCGCTGTTCCGGGTGCCGGTGGACGGCGGGGACCCGGAACGGCTCACCGGGGACGGCGCGTACAGCGAGCTGCAGGTGGCCCGCGACGGCAGCGCCCTGTTCGCCCTGCGCTCGGGCTACGACTCGCCCCCCGTGCCGGTGCGGCTGGACCCGCGCGCACCGATGCAGGAGCCGGAGCCGCTGCCGAACCCGGGCACGGTGGGTGAGCTGCCCGGGACGGTGCACGAGGTGGCGGCGACCGCCGCCGACGGCACGCGGGTGCAGTCCTGGCTGGTGCTCCCGGAGGGCGCCTCGGCGGAGTCGCCGGCGCCGCTGGTGCTCTGGGTCCACGGCGGCCCCCTGATGAGCTGGAACTCGTGGTCGTGGCGCTGGTGCCCCTGGGTGCTGGCGGCCCGGGGGTACGCGGTGCTGCTGCCCAACCCGGCGCTGTCGCAGGGGTTCGGCCAGGACTTCGTCCGTCGCGGCTGGGGCGAGTGGGGCGAGGCCCCCTACGACGACCTGATGGCCGCGGTGGACGCCGCCGAGCAGCGACCGGACATCGACGCCGCCCGCACCGCGGCCATGGGCGGCTCCTTCGGCGGCTACATGGCCAACTGGATCGCCACCCGCACCGACCGCTTCCGGGCGATCGTCACCCACGCCAGCCTCTGGAACCTGGAGGCGTTCACCGGCACCACGGACGCCGCCTACTACTGGGAGAAGGAGTGGGGCGACCCGTTCACCGAGCCGCGGCGCTACGAGCAGAACTCGCCGCACCGGTACGTGGACGCCATCCGCACCCCGATGCTGGTGATCCACGGCGACAAGGACTACCGCGTGCCCATCGGCGAGGCCCTCGCGCTCTGGTACGGGCTGCAGAAGCGCGGCGTCCCGTCGAAGTTCCTGTACTTCCCGGACGAGAACCACTGGGTGCTGACGCCGGGGAACAGCCAGGTCTGGTACGAGACGGTGCTGAACTTCCTGGCCGAGCACGTGCTGGGCGAGGAGTGGCAGCGGCCCGAGCTGCTCTGAGCGCCGCACCGGTGGTCAGCCACCCGGATCGCGCCGGGCGGCTGCGCCCTGGGCTCGCTCGACCAGCTGGCGGAGGTCGGCCGGGCCGAGGCAGGCGTCGAGCGCCTGCCGCAGCAGCCGGGCCAGCCCGTGGTGCGGGTCGTCGCCCAGCGCCCGGTCGAGGGCGACGTTGGCCATGGCGCCGTCCCCGCGCAGCCAGACGCTGACCGCCAACAGGGTGGCCGGCGCTGCACCGAGCGGGGACGGTGCCCGCCGGGTGCACTCGCTCCACAGCTGCTCCGCCGCCGCGGCGTCGGCACCGAGGGCGAGCTGCAGGGCGCGGTCGCGCACCTGCGCGTCCCGCAGCCCCCACAGGAGCCGGGCGATCACGTCGTCGTCCGGCGGCCCGTCGGGGGCTCCTGGGCGGCAGCGGTCGACCGCGTGCCGGACCGCTGCCCACGACTCGTCGGCCAGCCCGGCCCGGCCGACCTCCCGGAGGCGCGCGGAGCAGTGCCCGGCGGCACGCAGGCAGCCGGCGAGCATGCCGCCCCGGTCCGGCGGCGCGGCGATGCGTGCGGCCAGCGCGGCCCGGTCGGGCGCGACCACCTGCCCGGTGGTGACGGCGGCCGCCGCCAGCTCGCTGACCCCCTCCGGCAGCGGGGTGCCCGCCGACGGCGCGCAGCACGGGTACGGGCAGTCGTAGGACCACCACCGGCCGCGGCGCACCAGCAGCACGTCGCGGACGCCGACGCCGGCGGCGTCCAGGGCGAGCAGCAGCTGGTGCGCCAGCCCGCGGTGCGGCAGGCCGGTGCCGCCGGGAGGCAGGCCGCCGGGCGCCGCGTCGAGGTCCGGGTCGTCCGGTGCCTCGGAGACCACGACGACGAGCGCGCCGGTGGGCCGGTCGCTGCACAGGCTGCGGGTCAGCCGGCGGGCCGCGACGGCGGCGTCGCCGGCCCGCGGGAGATCGGCCCGCACGGTGAGGCCCACCCGCCCCCCGCTCCTGCCACCGAGGCCGATCAGCACGACCGACTCCCGCGGGTGGAACCCGAGCAGGTGCGGCAGGGCGGCCGCCACCTCACCGGGATCGGAGATCCGTACCTCGGGGCGGTCCTGCCCGGGAAGCGCGTCCATGCCCCGACCCTGACCGGCACCGGAGCCGGCGGCGGTCGTCCGGACGGATCTGTGGACACCGCCGGGGGTTGTGGACCGCCGTCGCCGGACGGCTCAGCCCAGTGCGTCGGCCTGCGCCTCGTAGGCCCGCGCCAGGAGATCGGCGAACGCCGCTGGATCCGTCACCGCAGCCGGGTCCCCGCCGGTGTCGATGTCGACCAGGAGCAGCAACCGGTCGCCGTCCTCGACCGCCCCGATGAGGGTCGGCAGGGAGACCTGCGAACCGTCGGGTGCGGACAGCGACGTGGTGTAGCGCAGCAGGGCCGCGCCGTCACCGAGGTCCTCGACCGGGAAGTTCTCGAAGGCGATCGCCGCCTGCCCGATCTCCGGGGAGGTGACCTGCGCCTCCGGGCAGCGCTCGACAGCGGTGGCCAGCGAGGCGACCGTGCCCTCCAGCGGGCCCCCGCGCAGCAGCATCTCCACCGTCGACGAGGTCCCCGTGGTCGCGGTCTGCGCGGCGACGTCCTTGAACTCGTCGACGTCGGGCTGCATGCCCGCGACCGTGGCCCGGCAGCTCTCCGGGCTGATCTGCAGCTCGTCCGCCTCCGCCGCGAGGCCTGCGCCCTGCTCCAGCTGCTCCGGCGACACCTCGACGACCGTGGCCTCCGGCCCGAACGCCTCGGCCGGCAGCAGGCCGGCGGCCAGGTCGGGCTCCCCGCCCTCCGTCGTGGACGGCGCTGTCGACGACGCCGCCGTGGGGGTGGTGGGCGCGGCGGTCCCCCCGCCGGGCTCGTCGTCCCCTCCGCACCCGGTGAGCACCACCGTGGCGGTCAGCCCGGCGAGCAGCAGCCGGCCCGGGGCTCGCAGTTCGGCGGACATGACACCGAACGTAGTCGCTCCCGGCCGGCCGGGGAGGTCTCCGGACCCCGTCAGACCCGGTACTGGATGGCGCTGCGCGCGGCGAGGATCGGCCGGACGTGCTCGGCGATGACGGCCAGGTGCACCGGGTCCTGCGCGTAGCGGTGGAACGCCTCGGCGTCCGGGAAGTCGGCGATCAGCACCGTGTCGGCGGTGCCGTCGACCAGCCCGGCGTCGTCGGCGACGACGAGCGAGGTCATGCCACCGACCTCCGTGCGCAGGTTGCGCAGCGCCGCCACGGTGGCCGCCCGGCGGTCGGTGTCGGCATCGGGGGACCAGCTGAACACGACGACGTGGCGGATCATCCCAGCAACTGTGCCACCCCCGTAGGGATCGCACCTCCCGGCTGGGCGCACGGCCGCCGCACCCGGCTGGCTAGAGTCCGGCTCATGGGACGGTCGTTGCGCATCGCACTGCTGTCCTACCGGAGCAAGCCGCACGGCGGCGGGCAGGGCGTCTACGTGCGGGCCCTCTCCCGGGAGCTGGCGGAGCTCGGCCACCGGGTCGAGGTGCTCAGCGGGCAGCCCTACCCCGAGCTCGACGACGGCGTGCCGCTCACCCGGGTGCCGAGCCTGGACCTCTACCGGGAGCCCGACCCGTTCCGCACCCCGTGGCCCTCGGAGTTCCGCGACTGGGTGGACGTCGCCGAGTGGGCGACGATGTGCACCGCCGGGTTCCCCGAACCGCTCACCTTCACCCTGCGGGCGGCCCGCCACCTGCTGCCCCGCCGCGGCGAGTTCGACATCGTTCACGACAACCAGTCGCTCGGCTACGGCCTGCTGCGGCTGGTACGTGCCGGGATGCCCACGGTGGCCACCGTCCACCACCCGATCGCCATCGACCGGGAGCTGGAGCTCGCCGCGGCACCGACCCTGCGGCGGAGGCTCACGCTGCGCCGCTGGTACGCGTTCACCGCGATGCAGGCCCGGGTGGTGCAGCGGCTGGATGCGGTGACCACGGTCTCGGAGAACTCCCGGCGCGACATCGCCCAGCACATGGGGCTCGCGCCGGAACGGATGGCGGTCATCCCCGTGGGCATCGACCCCGGCCGGTTCACCCCGCCCCCGGCCGGGCGCCCCCGGGACACCGACTCGATCCTGGCCATCACCAGCGCCGACGTGCCGCTGAAGGGCCTGGTCCACCTGCTGGAGGCGGTCGCCAAGCTGCGGACCGAGCGACCCGTGCGGCTCACCGTCGTCGGCACCGCCCGGCCCGGCGGGCCGGCGCAGGCGGCGCTGGACCGGCTGGCCCTGCGCGACGCCGTCCGTTTCACCGGGCCCATCCCCGAGGACGAGCTCGTCCGGCTGTTCCAGGAGGCCGCCGTGGTGGCGATCCCCTCGCTGTACGAGGGGTTCTCGCTGCCCGCGATCGAGGCGATGGCGTGCGGCACCCCGCTGGTGACCACCGACGCCGGCGCGCTGCCGGAGGTCGTGGGCACCAAGGCCGGGCTGCGGGTCAGGGCGGGGGACGTCGGCGAGCTGACCGCGGCGCTCGCGCTGGTCCTGGACTCGCCGTCCCTGGCCGAGCAGCTCGGCCGGGCCGGCCGGCGGCGGGTCCTCGACACCTACACCTGGCGGGCCACGGCCGAGCGGACGGCCGACTGGTACGCCGAGACGCTCGACCGCAGGGCCGCCGACCGCAAGGGGGACGAGCAGTGCTGACCGTCGACTACGACCGCCTCGACCTGCGGCCGGGGATGACCGTCCTCGACCTGGGCTGCGGCGAGGGGCGGCACGCCTTCGAGGCCTACCGCCGCGGCGCCCACGTCGTCGCCGTCGACTGGGGTCAGGCGGAGGTCGAGACGACGAAGCGCTGGCTCGGCGCGATCGCCGAGGCCGGGGAGGCCGGGCGGGCGGGCGATGGCACAGCAGCCCGCTACGAGGTGGTGCGCGGGGACCTGCTGCACCTGCCCTTCCCGGACGCCAGCGTCGACCGGGTCATGGCCTCCGAGGTGCTCGAGCACATCCCGGACGACGCCACCGCGCTGGCCGAGATCTTCCGGGTGCTGAAGCCCGGCGGCCGGGTGGCCGTGACCGTTCCCCGCTTCGGCCCGGAGCGGGTGTGCTGGGCGCTGTCGGACGAGTACCACGCCAACGAGGGGGGGCACATCCGCATCTACCGGCGCGACGTGCTGCGCGCCCGGCTGGCCGCCGCCGGGCTGGTGCCCGGCGACAGCCACCACGCGCACGCCCTGCACGCGCCCTACTGGTGGCTCAAGTGCGCCGTCGGCGTGGAGAAGGACTCCCCGCTCGTCCGCGCCTACCACCGCCTGCTGGTCTGGGACCTCACCACCCGCCCCTGGCTGACCCGCGCAGCCGAACGGGTGCTCGACCCGCTGATCGGCAAGAGCTTCGTCGTGTACGCCGACCGGCCGGCGGCCCCCGACGTCCCGCGGCCGGCGGTCGTCGGCGCCGCCGAGGTGCGGGAGCGGTCCGCTGCGGCGCGCTGACCGGGGCGCCGGGCTGCCGGAGCTCCCGGGGGTGCTCACCGCCGACCAGGTGCGCCGGACGGTGTCCTGGATCGCCGGCGAGCAGCAGGGCGACGGCGCGCTGCCGTGGTTCCGCGCCGGTCAGCTCGACCCCTGGGACTCCGTCGAGGCGGCCATGGCGCTGGACGTCGGTGGCGAGCACGCCGGTGCCGTGGCGGCCTACCGCTGGCTGGCCGCCCGGCAGCGCGCCGACGGCAGCTGGGCGGCCGAGTACCGGGCCGGCGCGGAGTCCGCGCCCGCCGCGGAGAGCAATCACGCCGGCTACCTCGCCGTCGGCGCCTGGCACTCCTGGCTGACCGCTGCCGACGAGGAACTGGTGACCGAGCTGTGGCCGGTCGTGCGCGCCGGCCTCGACCTGGTCACCCGCATGCAGCTGCCCGGCGGCGCGATCAGCTGGGCCCTGCGCCCCGACGGCACCCCGGACGACCTCGCGCTGCTCACCGGCAACGCGAGCCTGTTCCAGGCCCTGCGCTGCGGGCTCGCGCTCGCCGACCTGGTCGGCGAGGCGCAGCCGGACTGGGAGCTGGCCGTCGCCGATCTCGGCGTGGCGCTGCGCGGGCGCCCGGAGGCCTTCGCCGACCGGTCCCGCTACTCGATGGACTGGTACTACCCCGTGCTGGGCGGCGCGGTCACCGGGGCCCAGGCGGACGAGCGGCTGGCCGGCGACTGGGACCGTTTCGTCGTCGCCGGGCTCGGCATCCGCTGCGTCGCCGACCGGCCCTGGGTGACCGGCGCGGAGACCTGCGAGCTGGCGCTGGCCCTGGTCGCGGCCGGCCGGCCCGACGCCGCCCTGGAACAGGTCGCGGCGATGCAGCACCTGCGCGACGACGACGGCGCGTACTGGACCGGCTTCGTCTACCCCGACGACGCGCGATGGCCGGTGGAGCGGACCACCTGGACGGCGGCCGCGGTGGTGCTCGCGGCGGACGCGCTGTCCGGGGCCTCCCCGGCCTCGGGGCTGTTCGCCGATCCGGGCGCGCTGCCGGCCGCCGGCATGACCGATGCCACCGAACGCGCCGATTGGCTGCCGGGGCGCGCGGGCACGGTGTTCCCGTGACCGCCCTGCCCGCAGACCGCCCGCGCCCGCCGGCGGCCGACGTCACCGTCGTCGTCGCCAGCCGCAACCGCCGGGACGACCTGCTGGCCTCGCTCCCCCGGCACGAGGCCCCGGTCGTCCTGGTCGACAACGCCTCCACCGACGACACGCTCGCCGCGGTCGGGGAGGCCCACCCCGAGGTCACCCTCCTCCCGCTGGAGCGCAACGAGGGCGCGCACGGACGCACGCTGGGCGCCGCCCGGGCGCGCACGCCGTTCCTCGCCTTCGCCGACGACGACTCGTGGTGGGCCCCCGGGGACCTCGCCCGCGCGGTCGCGATCCTGCGGGCACATCCGCGCCTGGCGCTGGTCAACGCGCGGATCCTGGTCGGCCCGGAGCAGCGCCTGGACCCGGTCTGCGCCGAGATGGCCGCCAGCCCGCTGGGCACCGCGCCCGACCTGCCCGGCCCCTCCCTGCTCGGCTTCGTCGCCTGCGCCGCGATCGTGCGCACCGAGGCGTTCGAGGCGGTCGGCGGGTTCGACCCGGTGGTGCGGTTCCCCGGGGAGGAGGAGCGGCTGGCGCTCGACCTGGCCGCCGCAGGCTGGGGGCTGGCCTACGTCGACGAGGTGACCGTGCACCACCACCCCTCCCCCCGCCGGGAGGCGCCGGACCGCCGGCAGGCCGGTCTCTGGCGCAGCCGCCTGCTCACCGCGCTGATGCGGCTGCCCGCCGGTTCCGTCGCCGGCGTGGTCGCCGGCGCGGTGCGCACCGGCCGCCCCGGTGTCGAGGGGCTGGTGCGGGCGCTGCCGGACGTGCCCGCCGCGCTCCGCAGGCGCCGGCCGGTGCCCGCGGACGTGCTGGCCCAGCTGCGCGTGCTCGCCGGGGAGCAGGCGTGACCGCGGCCGAGCCCGGCACCCGGGCGGCCACCGACGCCCGGCGCGACCCGCGCGTCGCCGTCGTCGTCATCACGCACCAGCGCCGCGACGAGCTGCTCGTCGCCCTCGAGCGCCTGATCGCCCTGCCGGAGCAGCCGCACGTCGTGGTCGTGGACAACGGGTCGACCGACGGCACGGCCGAGGCCGTCCGCACCCGGTTCCCGCAGGTGGAGCTGATCGCCAGCCCGGAGAACCTGGGCGCGGTGGGCCGCAACCTCGGGGTGGCGCGGCTGGACACCCCGTACGTCGCCTTCTGCGACGACGACACGTGGTGGGAGCCCGGCGCGCTGCGCACCGCGGCCGACACCCTCGACGCGCATCCGCGGCTCGCGGTGGTCACCGCCCGGATCCTGGTGGAGCCGGGGAGCACCGAGGACCCGATCGTCGCCGAGCTGCGCGACTCCCCCGTCCGCGGCGCCGAGTGGCTGCCCGGGCCGGCGCTCGGCTCGTTCCTCGCAGGCGCGTCGGTGCTGCGCCGGGAGGCGTTCGACGAGGTCGGCGGCTTCTCCGAGCGGCTGTGGCTCGGCGGCGAGGAGGAGCTGATGGCCGGTGACCTGGCCGCCCGCGGCTGGGAGCTGTGCTACCTGCCCGCGCTCACCGTCCACCACCAGGCCAGCACCGCGCGCGATCCGCACAAGCGCCGGGCCGACGGCATCCGGAACACGCTCTGGACGACGTGGCTGCGGCGGCCGATCCGCCCGGCGCTGCGGCGCACCGTGCACCTGCTCCGCACGGTCCCGCGGGACCGGGTGACCGCCCGCGGCCTGGTGCAGGCGGTGCGCGGGCTGCCGTGGGTGCTCCGCGAGCGGCGGGTGCTGCCCCCGCACGCGGAGGCGCGGTTCGCCGCGCTCGAGGCCGCCCAGCGGACGTCGGCCGCCCGCAAGTACGTCAGCTGATCGCCGGGCCGGAGCGGAGTCCGCGTCAGCGGCGGGACTCGACCGACGATCGCCTGGTCTCGGGCCTCCTCCGGTCCGGCATCTGATTCCGCGAGAGGAGATGGGCCCCGAGGAGGACGACCGCCGCCGCGCCCACGACGACGACCACGGTCGTCATCGACCACCCTTGGGTGTCGACGCTGTCGTCCACCAACTCGGCGCTCCGCTCCTCCACGAGGAACGGCTCGTCCCGCAGCGCCTCCCCGAGTGCCACCAACGCCTCGGTCCAGTTGCTCTCCACGACCTCCGGTTCCACCCGGGCGGTCACGACGTCGTCGACATCGGCCACCGGCAGCGCGGCGGAGGGATCCACCCACCACTCGTACTCGGCGTCGTCCACGCCGACGGCGAACAGCATGTCCTCGGTGCCGAGTCCGGTGAGTTCCGCGGTCTCCTGGACCCAGTCGTCGCCGGCGTTGCCCTCGAAGTCGGGGACGAGGACGACGTACAGCTCCGGACCTCCCGCGTCGAGCAGCTCGGCCAGCGACTGCTCCACCTGCGCCTCCTCGTCCCCGTCCAGGACACCCGCCACGTCGCTGAGCTGGTCGCTCAGCTCCAGGGGCGGCTCCGCCGAGGCCGGTCCCGCGCCGAGCAGGAGCCCGAGGGCAGTGACCAGGACGACGATGAAGCGGTACACAGCAGCCTCCGGTGGCGGCTCGGCGCGGTCCCGACTCGCGACCGCACTCTAGGCCTGACCATCAGAGGGACGACCGGCCCGCGGCACGCCACCCTCGCCCGCCCCGCACGCCGACGCCGGTGACCACCGGCCGGCGCACTCGGCACGTCCGCGTGCTGGGCCCCGGCGACGGGGAGTAGCCGACGCGCCGTCCTGCGGACGACCCGGTGCCATTCCACCATGCGCTCCGCTATCCGAGCGTAATGGCACCGTCGCGGAGTGGTTGAACAAAGTCGCGCGCCCCCGACGCGGACTGCTGCGTGCACATATGTGCACGCTCGTCGCGCACACGGCGAATTCACTCGCGGAGGGGGAGGAAAGGGCGGACCTCGGGGGGTTCGGCGCCGGCGGCCGCGACGACCACCCCCAGGACGCGTCGGACCAGTGCACCATGTGCACATCGCGGTATCGGATTCGCACCCGACCGTCGGGGCCCATCGTCTCCGCCCACGCCGCCAGGTCCACCCGACCCAGGGTGTCGAGGGTGGTCGCACCGACCTCGACCAGGCACTCCTCGTGCACCGAGTGCCGGAGCGAGCACCCCCCGGCGTTCCGGTGCCGCCGGCACCCGTCTCTGCTCGGCGGCCGACAGCGCGACCGGCATCGCCGCCAGGACGTCGCCGGACACTGCCTCGACGTCCACGGCGACGGCGTCCCACCCGGCGACAGCAGCGACCGCCCGCCGGGTCCGGGACAGGCTCACGTGCACGCCGGGCAGGCCCCGCAGTCCCGGCTCGCCGTGCATCGCGGAGCCGCAGTCCGGGCACCGCTGCTCCGTCCCGAGGCTCTCGATCGGCCGCTGCGTCAATGCGGCCGCGCACCACCGGGCCAGCAGGTGGGCGGCGACGTAGGCCTCCCGGTCCGCGGGGTGCCGCAGCGCTGCGGCCCGCCGCCACTCCACTGCAGTGAGCAGTGCGCCGTCGAGTGCGCGCAGCCCGTGATCCGGCCGCACCGCGCAGGCGAGCGGCCGCCGAGCGGCGGTGACCGCCACCGCCTGCGTCACCGGACCTGCTCCGCCGACGCGCCCGCACCCAGCGTGACCTTTCTTGCACGGGATGGAGCGCCACGAGTTGACGGACGAGCACCCGGACTCGTCCCGCCGCCGGCGCGAATACCTGACGCAATGTCGCGCGCCGACAACACTGGGACAAACTGCTGGCACAGGTCCGAGCAGATCATTTCAGCCATCCGTTTCCGCCCCGTCCGGCTGCTATTTTCCGAGTAGCTGTGACTTTCCTCCACGAGCTTCGGGAACCGCCACGAGGACGGAACGCGACATGAGCACACCGCGCCGAGAGTGGGACCACCTCCTGTCCGCGGTGCCCGGGTTCATGGGCGAGCAGGGCACGTCGACGGCCCCGAGGTTCCGCCTCGAGGGCAACGTCGTCGCACACCCCGGCGACCTCGGCGCCCGGTACGCCCGGTTGAGCCAGTACTTCGAGCGCACCTGCGACAGCTCCCCGTCGGCGACGGCGGTGGAGTGCGACGGCGAGCGGCTCTCCTACGCGGAGCTCGACCAACGGGCGAACCGGCTGGCCAACTACCTGATCGGGCGGGGCGTCGGCGTCGGCTCCCGGGTGGGGATCCTCCTGGACCGCTCGGTCAGCACCTACGTCACGCTGCTCGCGGTCACGAAGACGGAGGCCACCTTCGTCCCGGTCGACCCGGCTGCGCCGGCCGACCGGCTGGAGTTCATCGCCGAGGACGCCGGCCTGGCGCTGATGGTGACCACGACGTCGTTCGGGGCCACGTCCGCAGGGCTGCCGTGCCCGGCGATCCACCTCGACGAGCTGGCCGGGGAGCTCGCCGCCCAGTCGAGCCACCGCCCCGATCGCCGATCCGGCGGCGACCCGGTCTGCTACGTCATCTACACGTCGGGGTCCAGCGGCCGGCCCAAGGGCGTGGAGATCGCCCAATCCAGCATCTGCAACTTCATCGGCATCGTGCCGATGCTGTACGGCGTCGAGCCCTCCGACCGCGTCTACCAGGGCATGACGATCGCCTTCGACTTCTCCATCGAGGAGATCTGGCCCACCTGGGCGGTCGGCGCCACCCTGGTGGCCGGCCCGACCGACGGTCGCCGGGTGGGATCGGGTCTGGCCGACTTCCTGGAGGAGCAGGAGGTCACGATGATCTACTGCGTCCCCACCGTCCTGGCGACGCTGGACCGCCTGCTGCCGCTGATCCGCACGGTGAACGTCGGCGGTGAGGCCTGTCCACGCGAGCTGGTCGACCGCTGGGGTCCCGGACGGCGGATCCTGAACACCTACGGCCCGACGGAGACCACCGTCACCTGCACCATGGCGGAGCTGCGGCCGGGCAAGCCGGTCACCATCGGCCGGCCGCTGCCCACCTATCGGATCAGCCTGCTGGACGAGCGGCGCGCGACCGTCGCGCCGGGCGAGGTGGGCGAGATCTGCGTGGGCGGCCCGGGCGTCGCCCGCGGTTACGTCAACCGGCCCGACCTCACCGAGGACCGCTTCATCCCCGATCCGCGGTTCCCGGGTGAGCGGATCTACCGGACCGGCGACCTGGGCAGGTTCCTCGCCGACGGGGAGCTCGAGTACCTCGGCCGGGCCGACAGCGAGGTCAAGGTGCGCGGGCACCGCGTCGACCTCCAGGAGATCGAGAGCGTGCTCCAGGAGCACGGCCAGGTCGTCGCGGCCGTGGTCACGCTGCTGGAGTCCCAGGGGAGCGGCGGCGAGCTGGCCGGGTACGTCGTGCTCCGGGCGGGCGCCGCGGAGGACGGTCTCATCGACGAGCTGCACGACCGGCTGGAGCAGCAGCTGCCCGACTACATGGTCCCGGCCTACCTCGACGTGGTCGGCACCATCCCGATGCTGCCCAGCGGCAAGGCCGACCGGAAGAGCCTCCCCGGCCCGCGTGGCCCGCGCCTCATGCGGAGCAGCGGGGCGTACGTCCCCCCGGCCGATGCCGTCGAGGCATGGATCGCCGGGCTGTGGGAGGAGACCCTGGAGCTGCCGCCGGGCTCGGTCTCCGTCGAGGCCGACTTCTTCGAGGCGCTGGGCGGGCACTCCCTCCTCGCGGCGACGGTCGTCTCCACCATGCGGGAGAGCGACCTCGCCTGCGGGCTGTCGATCCTGGAGCTGTACCGGCATCCGACCGTCCGCGCTCTCGCGGGGTTCCTCGAGGACGGCGTCGACGGTGCGGCTCCCGCCGAGCGGGCCACCCGCCCGGCGGCTCCCTCGAGGCGACGGGTCGCCGTGTTCGGCTCGGCCCAGGTGGGCTGGCTCTACGCCGTCGTCGCACTGCTGCTGCTGCCGGTGACCGCGGTCTACGTGCTCAACGACGGCGTCCCCTCGTTCGCGCTCGTCGTCCAGCTCGCCCTGCTGCTGCCGCCGGCATACCTGGTCATCCGCTGGGTCCTGCCCCTGGTCGGCAGCCGGCTGCTCTCCCGCGGGCTCCAGCCCGGTGACCATCCCCTGTGGGGGCAGGTCCACCTGCGGGTGTGGACGGTCCAGAAGCTGATGCAGATGTCCCCGCTCAACGTCCTGGCCGGATCGCCCTTCGCGGCCACCTACCTCCGCCTCGCCGGTGCCCGGGTGGAGGACGAGAGCCACATCAACAGTGCGGACATCAGCCTGCCCGGGCACCTGAGCATCGGGCGCGGCGCGACCGTGGGCTACGGCACGCAGCTGCACCCCCACCGCATCACCGACGGGGTGCTCTCCATCCGTCCCATCACGGTCGGCGACGGCGCGCTCGTCGGCGCCCAGTGCCTCCTCGAGTGCGGCTCGACCGTCGGCGAACGCGCCATCCTGCGGGACCAGTCCTTCCTCGAGTCCGGCGAGTCCGTCCCGGCCGGGGAGACCTGGTCGGGGTCGGCGGCCCGGCCGATGCCGGACGACATGGACCCGGTCGTGGAGCTCATGGCCGGCTGCGACGCCGCGCCGCGCACCTGGCGCCGCGAGCTGCTGGCCGGCTTCTCGGGCGGGATCCTGCTGCTCGAGCTGATGCCCTTCCTGATCATGCTCCCGGTCGTGGCGCTCGTCTGGTGGGCACTGCTCACGTTCGGGCTGGGTGCGGGCCTGCTCGCCACCGCGCTGTCGGGGCCGCTCTTCGTGGCCACCTCCTGCGGGCTCATCCTCGGGTTCCGGCGCCTGGCCCTGCCCACGACGCCACCGGGGATCCATCACCTGCGCTCGCAGCTCGGGCTGGAGAAGTGGCTCGGCGACAAGATGCAGGAGCTGAGCCTGCTGCTGAACAACACGATGTACTCCACCCTCTACACCCCCCTGTGGCTGCGGGCGCTGGGGACGAAGGTCGGCAAGGGCGCCGAGGTCTCGACCATCGCCAACATCGACCCCGACCTGCTCACCCTGGAGGACGGCAGCTTCGTCGCCGACATGGCCAGCGTCGGGAGCGCCACCTACGCCAACGGGCACGTCGCGTTCCGGCCGACCGTCATCGGCTCCCGGGCCTTCGTCGGCAACGCCGCCTTCATCCCGTCCGGCACGCATCTGGGCGACGGATCGCTGATCGGCGTCCGTACCGTTCCGCCGTCGACCCAGGTCGGAGCGGGGACGTCGTGGCTGGGCTCCCCGGCCTTCTTCCTGCCGCGACGGGAGATCTTCGACGAGTTCACCGAGGAGCAGACCTTCAGCCCCGGCCGGGCACGGGTCCGGGCGCGCTACGCGATCGAGTTCCTCCGGATCGTGCTGCCGAGTTCGCTGCTCGCGGTGGCGATGTTCGCGACCCTGTACGGCACGGCCCTGCTGGCCACGACCTACGGCGCGCTGGTCACCGTCCTCGGCGGGCCGCTGATCGCCCTCGCCTCCAGCGTCGGCGTCGTGGTGCTGGTGGCCGCGCTCAAGTGGCTCCTCGTCGGCCGGTACGAGCCGCGGGTGCGCCCGCTGTGGAGCGGCTTCGTGCGGCGCACGGAGTTCGTCACCGGCATCTACGAAGCGGCCGCCGTGCCGGCCCTGCTCACCTGGCTGACCGGCACTCCGCTGCTCGGCCCGGCGCTGCGTCTCTACGGCACCCAGGTCGGCCGTCGCTCGCTGATCGACACCACCTACGTCACCGAGTTCGACCTCGTCCGGCTCGGCGACGACGTGGCGGTCGGCGCCGGCGCTTCGTTGCAGACCCACCTGTTCGAGGACCGCGTCATGAAGATGGGCTACGTCACCCTCCGCGACCGCGCCAGTGTCGGCGCCAAGTCCGTGGTGCTGTACGACTCCGCCGTCGAGGAGGAGGCGACCCTCGCGCCGCTGTCCCTGGTCATGAAGGGCGAGTCGCTCCCACCGGGCACCACCTGGTCGGGCATCCCGGCGGAGAAGGTCAGCCGGCCGATCGCCTGGCTGCCGGATGCGGCACCGGCGCCCGCCGGCGCCCCGGCCGGTGAGCAGGGGCACCGATGAGCACCCCGCTGGGACGCCACAGACGCCCGGAAGCGGCGGCCCCTCCCGCGGCACCGCCCGGGACATCCGCCGGGACCGGGCCGGTCGCGCACGCCTGCGCGCCGGTCCGCTCCGGCGACGTCTCCGGAACGCCGCCCAGCACCGCGACAGGCCCGCACGGGGGCTCCCGCCCCCGCCTGGTCGGGATCGACGCGGCCCGTGGTGTGGCGCTGCTGGGCATGATGGCGGTCCACACCATCGACGCCTACGACGACGACCGCACGCTGTCGTTGGCGTGGACGCTGTCCGCCGGGAAGGCCGCCGCGCTGTTCGCGGTCCTGGCCGGGGTCGGCGTCGCGTTCGCCAGCGGTGGTCACCGTCCCACCGGACGCAGCTGGAGGGCGGACGCGGCCTCGCTGGCCGTGCGTGCGCTGCTCATCGGTGCCGTGGGCCTGACGCTGGGTTACGTGGTGCCCTCGGCATACGCCGCGATCATCCTCGCCTACTACGCGCTGCTGTTCCTGTTCGCGATCCCGTTGCTGTCGCTGTCCATCCGCACGCTGGTGGTCCTGACCGGCGCCATCGCCGTGGTCGTCCCGGTGCTCAGCCATGCCGTCCGGGCGAGCACGGGTCTGTCGGGCGACGGCAGGAACCCGACGTTCACCGACCTGCTCGACGACCCGCTGGGACTGCTCGGGGAGCTCGCGCTCACCGGTGTCTACCCCGCCCTCCCGTGGCTGGCCTACCTCTGTGCCGGGATGGCCGTCGGACGCTCGCTGCTCTCGTCCCGGCGGACCGTCGGCTTCATCGTGCTCATCGGCGCCGGGCTCGTCGTGGGCGCCCGGACGACCTCGTGGCTGCTCCTGGACGTGCTGGGCGGCCGCGCCGAGCTGGGGACCGGAGCACGTGCGTCGATGACCGCCGACGATGTCGAGCGTGTCCTGCAGAGCGGCTGGGCCGGCACGACGCCGCCCGACACCGGCTGGTGGCTGGCGACGACGGCGCCGCACTCCAGCACCCCCCTGGACATGCTGTACACGATCGGCATCGCGTTGGTGGTGCTCGGCGTCTTCATCCTGATCGGGCGCACCACCACCGCCCTGCTGCGGCCGCTGGCCGCCGCCGGCAGCATGACGCTGACCGTCTACAGCCTGCACCTGCTGATGCTGGGCTCCGACGTCCTCCCCGGAGGCCCGGCCGAGCTGGTCATCCAGCTCGCGGTGGTCGTCGCCTTCGCGCTGGTCTGGAGCCGGTACCACCTCCGGGGGCCCCTCGAGGAGCTGGTGGCGTCGGCGACCGGCGCGGTGCGCAGGAAGGTGGCGGCGGCCGGGAGGACGGAGACCGCGGGTGACCGCAGCGGGAGCTGATCCGACGTCGCCCGGCGATCGCCTGGCGCTGGTGTACCGGGGCCCGGCGTCGACGCCGGGCTGCCCGGAGGCGGTCGCCGCCGCCCTGGCACGGAGCCGGTGGGACCTCGACGTGCGGTTCGTCGGGCCCGGGGAGCAGCTGCCCCTCGACCCCGCGGTGCTCGCCGGTGCCGCCGTCTACGCCCAGCCCGGCGGCGGAGAGCTGCGCCGTGCCTACCGAAAGCTCCGCCGGTCCGCCGACGCGGTCCGGGACTTCGTCCGCGCCGGCGGCGGCTACCTCGGATTCTGCCTCGGCGGATACCTCGCCGGCGAGACTCCCGGCTTCGGCCTGCTGCCCGGGGACGCGGACCGGTTCATCTCCTCCCCCGACGCAGATCCGGCGGGCGAGGGTGACCACGTGGTCACCGTGACCTGGGCCGGCCGGCGACGGCAGGTCTTCTTCGAGGACGGCCCCTGGTTCGACCTCGATCCCGCCCGGGGTCCGGCCGAGGTCGTGGCCACCTACGGCAACGGGCTGCCCGCCGCCGTGGTGGCTCCCTTCGGGCGCGGCCGGGTCGGCGTGGTGGGGCCGCACCCGGAAGCTCCACCGGACTGGTACGCCGACGCCGGGCTGCGGTTGCCCGAGGACCTGCAGGCAGACCTCACCCAGGACCTCGTCGACCGGGTCCTGGACATCCGCCGCACGGCCCGCCGGGTCTGACCCGGACCGCGACGGCGGGCGTCCCCCGGGCCCGGTCGTACCGGAGGGGACGCCGTCGTCGGTCCAGCCGATCCCGATCGGCGGAGTTCGCCTCAGCCGGCGTCGAGCATCCTCGCGACGGTCGGCCCCAGCCGGCCGTCCAGGGCGTGCCCGACGCCGGACGGGAACTCCGCGGTCGCGGCCACGCCACGGGCGGCGTACCAGTCCCGGCCGGCACGTGCGCCCCAGGATGCCGTCAGCGGAACGGCCGTGTCGGCGGTGCCGGTGAACCAGTGGCCGCGGACACCGGACATGTGAGCCGACGTCAGGGAGGTGCGACCCGCCGGCGGCCCCCCACCGCCGAAGACGACCCAGCCGCCGCCGAGCCGCATGAGCTCGGGGTGCCTGGGCACCAGGAAGCGGGTGATCTCCTGGGCGCCCGAGGAGAAGCCGGCGAGCCACACCTCGGTGATCGGGTAGGCGCCGATCCCCTCCCGCTCGATCAACTCGGCGAGGAAGTCGGCGTAACCGGCGGTGTCGCCGGTGTGCCAGCACTCGCACGACTGGTTCGGGCTCTCCACGGCCAGCGTCACCATGTTGCGCGCCCTGCTCTGGGCGACGAGTCCGGACCGTCCACCCAGTGCGTAGCTCGCGTCCGGGTTGTCGATCCCGTACTCCCCCGTGCCGTCGACGTACACCACCAGGCCCACCGGCTTGCTCGCGTCGATCCCGCCGGCGTAGCGCAGGTAGCGGCCGGTGTGGCCGTTCCCGGCTGTGAACGATGCACGGGGCTGATCGCTGTAGGACCCCCCCGAGCCGGCGCTGACGCCGGGGACCGCCGGGCCTCCCGCGGCCGCCGCCGCCGGGGTCGCCGGAGTGGCAGCCGCTACGGGGGCCGGTTCTCGGACCGGGCCGCCCCGGCTTCCGCGCCCGGCCGACTCGTGGCCCCGCCCGGCCGTCGGCGTCCCGGCTGCCGCAGGAGCCTGGCCGGTCGCGGCCACGGCGGGATCGGTGGCGACCTGATCGGTCCCCGCCGTCCTGGTCCCGGCCGCCACGGCCGCCTCGGCCGCCTCGGCCCCGGCCACCTCGGCCCCGTCCGTCCCCGCCGGGTCCGGTCCCGCCGGGTCCGTCCCGGAGGGGTCCGGTACCGCAGGAGCGGGCGGCACCCCGATGACTGTGTGCTCGGCGGGCAGGGGTGCGGGCACGGAGCCGGGGGCCGTCGCTGCGCCCTGCGCGGGGTCGGTGGCGCCCTGGCTCGACCCGATCGCATGGTCGGGAGCCGACGCGGACACCGTCAGCCCTTCCGGCACGCAGGCGGTGGTGAGGAGCGCGATCGTGGTGGCCGCGACCAGCACGCCGGCGCGGCGGCCGACGGTGGTGAGGGATGTGCGCACGGGGAGTTCCTCCGGGATGCCCGACGTCAACGATGGCGACGGAGCGTTGCGGCGTGACCACTCGATGCAAGCACGCACGGTTCGCAACGGGAAGGTCACGCCCGGCTCACAGTTGCCCCATTCGCCTCCCTCGCCTCAGCTGTCCCGCCCCCCATGCCGATGACGGGGGCTCCCGTTCGGCGAGGGCTGTACAGCCCGGTCGGGGACACTGGAGCGACCGATCGAGCCCACCGGGCCCGGCGGGGCCTCGAAGGCGGGATGGGCTGGATGCGTGGGATGGGCTGGCGGGGGGCGTTCCTCGGCGTCGCGCTGACCCTGCTGGCGGCCGGCTGCACGACTCCGCAGCCCGGACCGGGACCCGGTCCCGACGCCGGCCCGGAGCCGAGCTCGAGCCCGAGTGCACCCCCGCCCGAGCCCGAGCCCGAGCCCGAGCCGTGGGCCGACCGTCCGGTCGTCGACCTCCGCTTCGCTGTGGCAGAGGACCTCGACACGGTGGTCGGCCGGGAGCGCATCCTCTTCACCCCCGACCTGCCGACGTGCGAACTGGTGTTCCGCGCGTGGCCGAACAAGCCGGCCACCTCGGTGGCAGGCAACTCCCTGGTGGTCACCGAGGTGCGCCTGGAGGACCGGGCGGTCGGCTTCCGGGACATCGCCGCCGGGGCACCGGCCGACGCCCCGGCGGGCACGCTGGTGGAGGTCCCGCTCGGCGAGTGCGCCGCGGCCGGGGACCAGATCGAGGTCGAGCTCGACTTCCAGCTGGAGCTCGGCGAGGACACCAACGAGCGGGTCGGCACGTCCGGCACCGAGGAGGTCGCCTGGTTCGCCACGGCCTTCCCGCTCCTGGCCTGGGAGCGTGGGCGGGGATGGGACCGCGGGCCCGCGGTCCCCGTCACCGGTGAGATGGCGGTGAGCGAGGACTTCGAGCTCTCGCTCGCGGTGGCCGCCCCCTCGGGTCTCGACGTGCTGAGCACCGGCACCCCGATCGGCACCTCCGACGGCCCCGACGGGACGACGGTCCACCGGTTCACCTCCCCCGCCGTCCGCGACGTCGCGGTGTCCGTCGGCGAGTTCGACGTGGCCGAGCGGGAGATCGCGGGCGTGCGCGTGCGGGTGGCCGCCGACCAGGGGGTGGCGGCAGCGGACCCGTCGGACTGGCTGGACCAGATCGAGGAATCGACCCGCGACCTGGTCGACCTGCTGGGCCCCTTCCCGTTCCCCGACCTGTCGGTCACGGTGCTCTCGGCCCAGACCAGTGGCATCGAGTTCCCCGGGGCCATCCAGTTCGGCGACGTCGATCCGCAGGGACGACGTGGGCTGGTGGCGCACGAACTGGCGCACATGTGGTTCTACGGCCGCGTCGGCAACGACCAGGGTGCCCACCCGTGGATCGACGAGTCGTTCGCGACGTTCGCCCAGATGGTGTCCGGGGGCGACGATCTCCCCGACGCGCCCGTCGTGCGGGACGGCGCCCCGCCGGTGGGTGCGCCGATGTCGTACTGGACCGGGTTCCGCCGCCCGAGCAGCGTCTACTACGAGACCGTCTACATCCGCGGCGGCGCCGCCCTGGTCGCCGCCCGCGAGCAGGCCGGCCGCGACGAGTTCGACGCCGCGCTCGCCGACTACCTGCGGGAGAACGCCTACTCCCTCGCGACCCCCGAGGACGTCGAGGAGGCGTTCGCCGATCTCCCCGAGGTGCTCACCGCGCTCCGCGAGGTCGGCGCGCTGCCCTGAACCCGCACAGGCGACGTACGAGAACCGAGAGGCGGCGAGGCGGGCGCACGCCTACCGTCCCGACCGTGCGGAGCCAGGACGCCGGCAGCACGTCCGGCTGATGACCGACTACGGGGCCGGGTCACCGTTGTGGACAGACGGCGGCAACACCGACCCTGCCGAGCTGGGGGTGTCCGCGGCGCTGGCCGCCCGGCTGGACGAGTGGAACGAGCTGTTCCAGGAGCACTTCCACTGGGACGGCGGCTGGCGCGACGCGGGTGCACGCGCGCGCTTCGCGGCCGAGGGGCCGCGCCTGCTGCGCGACCTCCAGCGGGAGCTCCCGGAGGCAGAGGTGGAGCTCGACGACTGGACGCAGGACGGGGTGTTCGGCCATCCGCGCCGGCCCGGCGGCCGCTCCCCCGAGGCCTGAGGCCCCGGAGCCCGCGACCCCCTTCTCAGCGCGCGCAGTCGACGCAGGTGCGGGCGGTCGGGCGGGCGGCGAGCCGCTCAGGTGGGATCGGCCGCCCGCAGCCCTCGCACCGCCCGTAGGTGCCGGCCTCCACGGCGGCCACGGCGGCATCGACGTCGGCCAGCCGGCGGCGGGCGGAGTCGAGCAGCGCGGCCACCTGCTGACGCTCGAAGGCGATCGTCGCGCCCTCGGGGTCGTGCTCGTCGTCGGCGTTGGACGCCTTCGATGCCGCCACGATGGCGTCGAACTCGCGGGTCAGCGCCTCGATCTGGGCCTGGGCCGCGGCCCGTTCAGCGCTCAGCGCGTCCCCACCCGCCCCGGTCATCGGACGCGGCGCAGCAGCCGCAGCGACCCGGTGCCGGGCAGCTCCGCGAAGTCACCGGACTCCAGCACCCGCCGGTAGACCCCGTACGGCGCCTGCCCGCCGTCGGCCGGGTCGGGGAAGACGTCGTGGATGGCCAGGGTCCCTCCCACGGCGAGCGCGGCCACCCAGGCGTCCTGGTCGCGGCGCGCGGACTCCTCGGTGTGGCTGCCGTCGAGGAACAGCAGGGCCAGCGGGGTCGACCACAGCGGGGCCAGCGTCTCCGACCGGGTGACGACGGCGATCACGACGTCCTCCGCGCCGGCGTCGGCGATGGTCCGCCGGAACCGGGGCAGCGTGTCGATCCGGCCCACGGCGGGGTCGACCAGCGACGAGTCGTGGTACTCCCACCCCGGCTGGTGCTCCTCGGACCCGCGGTGGTGGTCGACGGTGACCACCTGGCGGCCGGTCTCGCGCGCCGCGGCGGCCAGGTAGAGCGCGGACTTCCCCATCCAGCTGCCCACCTCCAGCAGCGGCCCGGGGACGGCGACGGTGCGGGCCGCCTCGTACAGGGCGAGGCCCTCGTCGTCGGGCATGAAGCCCGGCGCGGCCTGCGCGGCGGCGAGGAGATCGGTGCTCGGGGGCGGGACGGGCGCGGGCATGGGGACAGCCTCGCTCATCGGGCGAACCGGGCACGCAGGCCGGTCAGCCCGCGCTCGGTCACGGTGCCCGCCGAGGCATCGGCCGCCTTGGCGAAGAAGGCGCCCGCGGCGGTGGTGACGGGCACCGCGAGCACCAGGGCGATCGCGCCGACGAGCGTGCGGATCACCTCCTCGGCCAGCGCCGAGCTGGTCACGATGACGTGCCACGGCTGGTCGTAGACCTCGAAGAGCAGGAGCAGCGGCAGCGCGGCGCCGGAGTAGGCGAAGACGATCGTGTAGACGGTCGAGGCGATGTGGTCCCGCCCCACCGACATCCCGCGGGTGTAGAGCTCGCGCCAGGTCATCGACGGGTCGACCTCGTGCAGCTGCCAGATCGCCGATGCCTGGGTGATCGTGACGTCGTTGAGCACGCCCAGCCCGGCGACGACGATGCCGGCGAGCACGAGCCCGGAGAAGTCCAGCGTCGGGTCGAAGTTGTTCAGCGTCGTCGTCTCCTCGTTGGTCAGCCCGGTCAACCGGGCGGCGGCCACGGCGAGGGAGCCGAGCACGGCGACGAGCGTGAGGCCGAACAGCGTGCCGACCAGCGCGGTCGTGGTCCGGGCGGAGAAGCCGTGCGCGAGGTAGAGGACGACGAACATGATCGCCGCGGACCCGACCAGGCTCACCAGCGCCGGCGAGTCGTACTGGAGCAGACCGGGCAGGACGAACTGCAGGAGCACGAAGAAGGCGAACGCCAGGCCCACCAGCGACGCCAGCCCCCGCAGCCGCGCCACCAGCCCGACCACGACGGCGAAGCCGACGGCCAGCGCGATCATCGGGGTGTCCCGCTCGAAGTCGAAGAACTGGTACGCCGGCCCGCCCTCTGCCCCCGGGTCCCGGGTGAGCACCAGCGTGTCGCCTTCCGAGACCCCGCCGGCCACGACGTCGGGCTGCAGGTCGATCTGCGTGAAGTCGCCGGCGCCGTCGCCCTCGAGGACCTCCACGACGACGCGGGCGCACGTGGCCGGCCCGCCCTCCGGGTCGCCGCAGTCGTACTCCTCGACGGAGACGACCCGTGCGTCCGGGTAGGTGGTGCCCGGGAGCAGGTAGGTGTCGGCCACCTGCTCGGCGCGCGTCGGCTCGTCGCTGGGCCACAGCGCGACCAGGCCGATGATCGTGGCCAGGCCGACGGGCACGAGCAGCAGGAGCATCAGCCAGACCGCGCGCCGGCGGCGGGCGACCGCCTCGGCCGAGGGCGGCGGCGGGTCCGGGTCGGCGACGTGGCTGTGGGCGTGGGTGGACGGCACCCGATCAGGCTAGGAGCCCCGGCGCCCCCCGACCGGCCCCCCGCCTAGGAGTGTCGGGTATCCGGCGGGCCGGCGGCGGCCGGCTCACCGGCCACCTCACCGGCCTCCACGACGGTGAACCGGTGCCACAGCCCGCTGAGCTGCAGGGGGCGCGCCACCGCGGGCGGCGGGTCGACGAGCACCGTCTCGATGCCGCGCGGAACCCCCATGCGCTGCACCTGCACGAGCACGGCGAGCCCGCCCGAGTTCATGAAGGGCACGTCGTGCAGGTGCAGCTCCACCCGGCGCAGCGAGTGCTCGGCCAGCAGCACGTCGGTGAGGATGCGGACGAGCGGGCGGCGGGCCGCATCGGTCAGCTCCCCACCGACCGCGAGCCGGACGGTGTCGTCATAGACCGCGTGCTCGACGGACGGCTCGGCGGTCGCCGCCTCGCTGTCGGACGGGCTGGGCGCGGTGGCGTCGGTCGTCTCCTCCACGGGGTGCTCCTGCCCCGTGCGGCGCCGGTTCACGCACCGCGCGGGCGACCGGCGGCACCTCCCGCGGGGAACATTTCTCGCGGATGCACGTTTACCTCTGTGCACGCCCGAGGTAATCTCTAGTTGCCATTAGAGGTTCACACCTCGGGCAGCGAACACCAGATCGACCGTCCAGGAGGTTCCAGCCATGATGCTGACCGCTTACGACCCGTTCGCCGCCACGTCCGCCGCCTTCCGCGCGCTGGACCAGCTCACCGGCCGGGCCGGCACCGGCACGGCCCGCCCGCTGTCGGGGATGCCGATGGACGCCTACCGGGTGGGTGACAACTTCGTCGCCCACTTCGACCTCCCCGGCGTCGACCCCGGCTCCATCGACCTGTCGGTCGAGGGCAACACCCTCACCGTCAGCGCCGAGCGCTCCGTCCCGCAGCTGGAGAACGCGGAGTGGACCGTCGCCGAGCGTCCGTTCGGCAGCTACACCCGCCAGCTGGTGCTCGGCCGCAGCCTCGACACCGACCGGCTGGAGGCCAGCTACCACGACGGCGTGCTGACCATCAGCATCCCCGTCGCGGAGAAGGCCAAGGCGCGCAAGATCACGGTCACCCGCGCCGACGAACCGGCGGCCGTCGAGGGTCGCACCATCGAGGGCGAGCAGCCGGCGGTCGAGAGCTGACCGCGAGCAGACCGGCCGGAACGCAGGGGCCGGGCCCGTCCAGGGCCCGGCCCCTGCGTCGTCCGGCCACCCGCCCGCGACGACGACCCACGACGACAGGAGCGCCCGCCATGCCCGCGGTCCCCCCCGATCCGCTGCACCGGCTGGACGACCCGGAGTACCCCGCCCTGACCATGAGCCAGGCGGCGGAACTGCTCGGCGTCCAGGCCGCCTTCCTCCGCAGCCTCGACACCTCCGGCGTCCTCCAGCCGCACCGATCCCCCGGGGGGCACCGCCGCTACTCCCGCCGGCAGCTGGGTCTGGCCGCCCGCGTGCGGGTACTGCTCGACGACGGCCACCCGCTGGCCTCGGCGGAGGTGATCGTCGGCCTCCAGGACGAGCTGGCCTCGGCGCGCGCCGACCTGGACGAGCTCCGGGCCCAGCCGGAGGGGGTTGACGGTAAACCCTAGGGGGGTATGGTTGCCCGTGCCGCCGCGCACCGCGGCGCCGACCGGGAGGGACGACGTGGACACGACCGAGGGCGCCTGCACCGGGCACGACCACGCGCACGGCTACATCCACCGCAAGGACGACTACCTCAAGCGCCTGCGGCGGATCGAGGGCCAGGCCCGCGGCCTGCAGCGCATGGTGGAGGACGAGAAGTACTGCATCGACATCCTCACCCAGGTCTCCGCCATGACGAAGGCGTTGCAGGCGGTCTCCCTCGGCCTGCTCGAGGAGCACCTGAGCCACTGCGTCGTGGACGCCGCGAAGGCCGGCGGCCGCGAGGCCGAGGAGAAGGTCCGCGAGGCCACCGAGGCGATCGCCCGCCTCGTCCGTTCCTGATCACTCCCCACCTCCGAAAGGAACACCATGACCACCACCGCCAGCTACACCGTCGCCGGCATGACCTGCGGGCACTGCGTCAACTCGGTGACCGAGGAGGTCTCGCAGGTGCCGGGTGTCACCGATGTCGAGGTCGACCTCGCCACCGGCGGCCTGACCGTCACCAGCGAGCAGCCGGTCGACGAGACCGCCGTGCGCGCCGCCGTCGAGGAGGCCGGATACGAGGTGAGCGGCCGCTGATGCGGCCGGCGCCATGAACACACCGACGAAGATCGCCGGGTTCGCCGTCGGCCTCGTCGCCGTCTTCGGCGCCGCGGTGGGGGTGGGCTCGGCCGTCGGCCCGGTCGGACCGGCCTCGGCGGAGGACTCCGCCGAGGCCGGTCGCGCACCGTCCGGCGGGCACGGGGACGGCGGCCACGACGCCGCGACCCCGGCGCCCGCGGCGTCGGCGGAGCTCCCCGGCGGCCTCCAGGTGACCGAGGACGGGTACACGTTCTCCCTCGCCGCGCCGACTGCCCCGGCCGGCCCGGCCACCCCGGTCGCCTTCGAGATCCAGGGCCCCGACGGGCGACCGGTGACCGCGTACGAGACCGACCACGACGTCGACCTGCACCTGGTCGCCGTCCGCCGGGACCTCACCGGCTACCAGCACGTGCACCCCGAGCTCGGTGCCGACGGCGTCTGGCGAGCCCCACTGGCGCTGGACCCCGGCAGCTGGCGGCTGTACGCCGACTTCACCGCCGCCGCCGACGGCGAGAACCGCGTCCTGGGCGCGGACCTCGCGGTCCCCGGCAGCTACGAGCCCGAGTCCCTGCCCGCCCCGTCGGCGGTCGCCGAGGTCGACGGCTACACCGTCGTCCTGACCGGCGAGCTGGCCCCGGGCAGCGAGTCGGAGCTGACGCTGAGCGTGAGCCGCGACGGTGTTCCCGTCACCGACCTGCAGCCCTACCTGGGCGCCTACGGGCACCTGGTCGCGCTGCGCGACGGCGACCTCGCCTACCTGCACGTGCACCCGGCCGGTCACGGCGCTGCCGCGCCCGCGCCCGGTCCGCACATCCCGTTCGTCACCACCGCGCCCTCGGCGGGCACCTACCGGCTGTTCCTGGACTTCCGGCACGGCGACGCCGTGCACACGGCGGCGTTCACGGTCCGAGCCGGTGAGCACTCCGCCGGTGAGCACTCCGCCGGCGCAGACGAGGAGCACTGACCATGACCACCGCCCCCGGCGGGACCACCACCGACGTCGAGCTGCTGATCGGCGGGATGACCTGCGCCTCGTGCGCGAACCGCGTCGAGAAGAAGCTGAACAAGCTCGACGGGGTCACCGCCACGGTCAACTACGCCACCGAGAAGGCGAAGGTCAGCTACGCCGACGGCGTCAGCCCCGAGGACCTGATCGCCACCGTCGAGAAGACCGGCTACACCGCACGCCTGCCCGAGCCCCCGCGGCCGGAGATCGACGCGGAGGCCGAGGCCGACCCGGCCGACGCGCCGCTGCGGGCGCTGCGGACCCGGCTGCTGGTCTCGACCCTGCTCACCGTCCCGGTCGTGGTGCTGGCCATGGTGCCGGCGCTGCAGTTCGAGTACTGGCAGTGGCTGTCGCTGACGCTGGCCGCGCCGGTCGTCGTGTGGGGCGGGGCGCCGTTCCACCGCGCCGCGTGGACGAACCTGCGGCACGGCGCCGCCACCATGGACACCCTGGTGTCGCTCGGCACGCTCGCCGCGCTCGGCTGGTCGATCTACGCCCTCTTCTGGGGCACCGCGGGCATCCCGGGGATGACCCACCCGTTCGAGCTCACGATCGCCCGCACCGACGGCGCCGCCAACATCTACCTGGAGGCCGCCGCCGGGGTGACCACGTTCATCCTCGCGGGGCGCTGGTTCGAAGCGCGGTCCAAGCGCCGGGCCGGTGCCGCGCTGCGCGCGCTGCTCGAGCTGGGCGCCAAGGAGGTCTCGGTGCTGCGCGGCGGCACCGAGCAGCGGGTCCCGGTCGGAGAGCTGGGCGTGGGTGACCTGTTCGTCGTCCGTCCCGGCGAGAAGATCGCCGCCGACGGCGAGGTGACCGAGGGCAGCTCCGCCGTCGACGCCTCGATGCTCACCGGCGAGTCGGTGCCCGTCGAGGTGCGCCCCGGGGACGTCGTCACCGGCGGCACGGTGAACGCCGGCGGACGGCTGGTCGTGCGGGCCACCCGCGTGGGCAGCGCGACGCAGCTCGCGCAGATGGCCCGGCTGGTCGAGGACGCGCAGAACGGCAAGGCCGAGGTGCAGCGCCTCGCCGACCGGATCTCCGGGGTGTTCGTGCCGATCGTGCTGGTCCTGGCCGCCGGCACGCTCGGCTTCTGGATCGGCACCGGCGCGGGCCTGCCCGCCGCCTTCACCGCCGCCGTCGCGGTGCTGATCATCGCCTGCCCCTGCGCGCTCGGGCTCGCCACGCCGACCGCGCTCATGGTCGGCACCGGCCGCGGGGCCCAGCTCGGCATCCTGATCAAGGGACCCGAGGTGCTGGAGTCCACCCGACGGGTCGACACCGTGGTCCTGGACAAGACCGGCACGGTGACCACCGGGCGCATGACGCTGCTGGACGTCGTCCCGGCCACCGGCGAGGACGCCGGCCAGGTGCTGCGGCTGGCCGGCGCGCTGGAGTCGGCGTCGGAGCACCCCATCGCGCAGGCCGTGGCCCGCGGCGCGGTCGAGCGGGTCGGCGACCTCCCCGCGGTCGCCGACTTCGCCAACGTCGAGGGCCTCGGCGTCCACGGCGTCGTCGAGGGCTCGGCGGTGGTGGTCGGCCGGCGGCGGCTGCTGGCCGACTGGGCGCTGCCGCTCCCGGCCGAGCTGGAGAAGGCCGTCACCGAGGCCGAGGACGCCGGGCGCACGGCGATCGCGGTCGGCTGGGACGGCTCCGCCCGGGGCGTCCTCGTGGTCGCCGACGCGGTCAAGGAGACGTCGGCCACCGCGGTCGCCCAGCTCCGCGGCCTCGGGCTCACGCCGATCCTGCTGACCGGGGACAACGAGAAGGCCGCCCGCGCCGTCGCCGCCCAGGTCGGCATCGACGAGGTGATCGCCGAGGTCCTGCCCCAGGACAAGGTCGACCTGGTGCGCCGGCTGCAGGACGAGGGCCGGACGGTGGCCATGGTGGGCGACGGCGTGAACGACGCGCCGGCCCTCGCCCAGGCCGACCTCGGGCTGGCGATGGGCACGGGCACCGACGTCGCCATCCAGGCCGGTGACCTGACCCTGGTCCGCGGCGACCTGCGGGTGGCCGCCGATGCGATCCGGCTCTCCCGCCGGACGCTGTCGACGATCAAGGGCAACCTGTTCTGGGCGTTCGCCTACAACGTGGCGGCCCTCCCGCTGGCCGCCGCCGGGCTGCTCAACCCGATGATCGCCGGCGCCGCGATGGCGTTCAGCTCGGTGTTCGTCGTCTCCAACAGCCTGCGGCTGCGCGGGTTCGCCCCGTTGCCGGAGAACCGGGACGCGGCCCTGGCCGTCGCCGGTGGGCGTCCCGCCACCGCGCCGGCCGGGGCCGAGGGCACGACCGCCTGATCCGGTCACCGCGCCCGGGCCCTGGGGTCACCCCGTGCACAGTCGGACTCTGCCCACCATGGTGGGCAGAGTCCGACTGTGCCCAGATGCGTGTACGACCCGGGAGGTGTGACCGTGAGTAGCAGTCCTGACCACGGGCGGCGACGGGTGGCCCGGCTGCTCTCCGGAGCCGGCCTCGCCGCCGGACTGGCCTTGCTCGCGCGACCGGCCGCGGTCACCGCGGTGCTCGACCCGCGCTTCCCGCCGCGACGGCTCTGGATCGCCCGGGTGCTCGGCGCCCGCCTGGTGGCCCAGCACGCCGCGGTGCTGGCCTCCCCCGGGCCGTCGACGATCCGGCCGGCTGCCGCGATGGACGGCCTGCACGCGGTGAGCATGCTGCCGGTGCTGGCGCTGCCCCGTTACCGGGGGGCGGCGCTGGTCACGGGCGGGCTGGCCGCCGCGCACGCGCTCGCCGGAAGGTGGCTGGCGGGGTCCGGAGGGTGGCTGGCGGGGTCAGAGCGCGGGTAGCAGCAGCAGAGCCGTCGGCAGCAGGAGCAGCAGGACGGCGCAGGTGAGCGCGGTCCAGCGGGCGACCGTCGGCAGCGGGTCGGCGGGCTCGAGCAACCGCACGACCCGCGCGCGCACCCCGGCACCCGAGACGGCGAGGGCACCGCTGGGCACGACCCCTCCCCCGGGCCCACCGGCCGCGGCCACGATCGCCTCGGCCAGGGTGCGCCGGGGGGTGGTGGCCGGCAACGACCGCAGCGCGACGTCGTCGGCGCGCATCTCGACCAGGTCGCGGACCGCGTCGTAGGCACGCTCGGCTGCCGGCAGCACCGGCAGGGCCGCCTTCCACGCCACGAACGGCAGCAGCAGCAGGTGATGGCGCTCCCCCAGGTGCGCCCGCTCGTGCGCGACCACCGCCGCGAGCTGCTCCTCGTCCAGTTCGGCGACCATCCCCGACGAGAGCACCAGCAGCGGACGGGCGCCCGGGATGCAGAAGGCGACCGGGGCCGGGTGCTCGAGCAGCCGCGTGTCCGGCTGCGGTGCCGGCTGCACCACCAGCTCGAGCAGCGCACGGTGCCGCCGGCGGGTGCGGGTGATCCGCGCCCAGGACAGCACGAGGACGCCGATCAGCTCGACCGCCAGCACGCCGGCCAGCGTCAGGGTCACCCAATGGTCACCGCGCACCGGGTCGGCCGCGGAGTCGCCGGTGAGCACCGACCAGACCGCCTCGGGCAGCGAGTGCCCCCACGGCGCCAGGCCGTGGACGAGCAGCGCGCCGATGATCGACAACCCGCCGGCCAGCCCGATCGCCTGCCAGCACACCAGCGCCACCACCGGATCGCGCACGGGCCAGCGCGACCGGGCGATCAACGCCGGCACCGGCCAGGCCAGCAGCGCGGCGAGGACGGCGAGGGCGACGGCGGTGGCGGGGAGCACCGGGAGACCGCCGGACGTCAGGCGCGCGCCGCGCCGTCCGGGCCGCCGGCGAGGAGCTCGCGCAGCATCCGCGCCTCCTCGGCGTCGACGCCGCCGACGAAGCGGGCGAGCACGGCCTGGCGGTCCGCGGCCTGACCGAGCACCTCGCGCATCACCTGCGCGGCGTGCTCCTCCCGGCTGGCCCGCGGGAGGAAGCGGCGCGGCCGGCCGTCGTCGTGGACGACGAACCCCTTCTGCTCCAGCCGGGTCAGCACCGTGTGGACGGTGGTCAGAGCGAGGCCCCGGTCGGCCAGCTCGTCCCGCAGGGTCGCCGCGGCGACGGGACCACCAGCCGCCCACAGCCGGTCCATCACAGTTCTCTCGAGCTCACCCAGTGAGGCCAACGGTCCCTCCCTGTCGGACGTCTCACACGCCATCGTCCATGCGGCGCTGTGCGCAGTCTTCTACAAGTCGTAGAATTTCTACGCGCCGTAGAAATCGTACGTCCCATCGTCCGACCGAGAAAGCGAGACCAGGGTGGACGTGCTCGACATCGCCCGCTGGCAGTTCGGCATCACGACCGTCTACCACTTCCTGATGGTCCCGCTGACCATCGGGCTGGGGATCCTGGTCGCGGTCATGCACACCATGTGGGTGCGCACCGACAAGCCCGAGTGGCTCCGGATGACCCGGTTCTGGGGCAAGATCTTCCTGATCAACTTCGTGCTCGGGGTGGCGACCGGGCTCGTGCAGGAGTTCCAGTTCGGACTGGCCTGGAGCGAGTACTCCCGCTTCGTCGGCGACGTGTTCGGCTCGCTGCTGGCGCTGGAGGCCCTGCTGGCCTTCTTCCTGGAGTCGACCTTCCTGGGGCTGTGGATCTTCGGCTGGGGCCGGATCCCCAAGAAGGTGCACCTGGCCACCCTCTGGGCGGCGGTCATCGGCTCGACCGTCAGCGCCTACTTCATCATCGCCGCCAACTCCTGGATGCAGCACCCGGTCGGGGTGGTCGCCGACGACGCCACCGGCCGCCCCGTGCAGGTGGACTTCCTCGCCGTGCTCACCAACAACACCGCGGTGGCCGCGTTCACGCACACCATCGTCGCCGCCCTCATGGTCGCCGGCGGCCTCCTGGTCGGCGTCGGGCTGTGGCACCTCCGCCGGCGGAAGCTGGCCGGGCGCCCCGCCGACGAGATCGATCACGCGGTGTGGCGGCGCTCGGTCCGGATCGGCGGCTGGGTGTCCCTGGCCGCCTTCGTCCTGGTCGCCCTCACCGGTGACTGGCAGGCCAAGCTGATGTACCAGCAGCAGCCGCTGAAGATGAGCTCGGCCGAGGCGCTGTGCGAGACCGAGGCGCCCGCGTCCTTCTCGATCTTCGCCTGGAGCAAGCTCGGCTCCAACGAGTGCGACGACGTCCACTCGATCACCGTCCCGGGGCTGCTGTCCTTGCTCGCGCACAACGACTTCTCCAGCGAGGTCCCCGGCGTCAACCAGCTCCAGGAGGACTACTCCGAGGTCTACGGCGCCACCTACCCCGACGACCCGTCGCGGTTCGGCGCGCTGGCCGGGGAGCCGATCGACTACCAGCCGGTGCTCGCGGTCACCTACTGGAGCTTCCGGCTGATGATCGGGATGGGCGTGGTCTCGGCCGGGGTGGCGGCCTACGCCCTGTGGTCGACCCGGCGCGGCCGGGTGCCGACCTCCCGGATCGGCGTGTACGGCTCGCTCGCCGCCGTGGGTGCTCCGTTCGTGGCCAACGCCGCCGGGTGGATCTTCACCGAGATGGGCCGCCAGCCGTTCGTCGTCGTCCCCAACCCGGACGTGCCGGTCGACGAGCAGATCTGGTTCTTCACCGCCCAGGCCGTCTCCCCCGGGGTCACGGCCGGTGAGGTCTGGACGTCGCTCATCGCGCTGACCCTCGTCTACGGCGTGCTCGCGGTGATCGAGGTCGGTCTGCTCACCCACTTCATCCGCGCCGGCATCACCTCCGGCGACACCAGCGCCACCCCCGTCGGCACCGGACCCGACGACGACCGCCGCGAGGGACCCGGCGGTGACGCCGGCGGCGTCGGCGGTCGGCGCACCCCGGGCGACGACGTCCTCCAGTTCGCCTACTGACCCCCGATCCCTCCCCTGACGCCAGAGACCCGAGGACATCCGTCATGGACCTGCAGACCGTCTGGTTCGCCGCCGTCGCCGTGCTGTGGACCGGCTTCCTCCTGCTCGAGGGCTTCGACTTCGGCGTCGCCGCCCTCCTGCCCGTGCTGGGCCGCAAGCCCGCCGACCGGCACCTGATGCTGCGCAGCATCGGCCCGCTGTGGGACGGCAACGAGGTGTGGCTGATCACCGCGGCCGGCGCGGTGTTCGCCGCCTTCCCCGGCTGGTACGCCACCTGGCTGCCGGCGCTGTACCTGCCGTTCGTGCTCGTCCTGCTGGGGCTGATCGTGCGGGCGGTGGCCTTCGAGTGGCGGCACCAGTCCCACGACCCGCGCTGGGACACCAGCTGGACGCACGTGATCACCGCCGGCTCGCTGATCGCCGCGCTCGGGGTGGGCGCCGCGCTGGCCACCACCACCCTCGGGCTGCCGATCGGCGCCGACGGCATCCGGGTCGGCGGCAGCTTCTCCGGCGTGGGCTGGGTGGCGCTGCTCGGGGCCGCGGCGGTCGGCGGGTTCTCCGTCGTCCACGGCGCGCTGTTCCTCGCGCTGAAGACCGACGGCGACGTCCGGCTGCGGGCGCAGGCCTTCGCCCTGCACTGGGCCCCGGTGGCCGCGCTGCCGCTGCTCGCGTGGGCCGCGCTCGTGCACCTGCGCTACGGGACGTCGGTGACGGGGGCGCTCTGGGTCGTCGGTGCGCTCGCCGTCCTGGTGACCTGGGCACGGATCAAGGTCGACCGGGAGGGCCAGGCCTTCGCCGGCTGGGCGGTCATGCTGGTGTCGTCGGCCGCGACGATCTTCGGGGCGGCCTACCCCGTCGTCGTCCCCTCGACGATCGACCCCGCCTTCGACGTGACGATCGCCGAGGCGTCGGTCAGCGACTACACGCTCACCGTGATGACGTGGGCGGCCGGTATCGGGCTGCCGATCGTGCTGACCTACCAGGCGTGGACCTACTGGGTGTTCCGCCAGCGGCTGACCGCCGAGCCGCAGCACGAGGACGCACCCGACGCCGGCCGGGCCCCGGCCCCGGGCGAGGTGCCGGCGTGAGTGCTCGTCCCGGCGCCCGGCGCGGACCGCTCGGCGCGCTGGCCGGCGTCCCCGGGCTGCGCGGGGCGTTGATCCGGTCGGCGCTGGCCGCGCTGGTGCAGACCACCGGTCTCGTCCTGCTGGCCGCCGGCCTGGCGCACGCGGTCGCCCGGGTCACCGGCTTCGCCGACGGCCCGGTCACCACGCCGCTGCTGGTCGCGGCGGCCGGCGCGGCCGTGCGGGCCGCCGCGGGGGCCCTCGGCGAGGCCGTCGCCGCCCGCGATGCGCGCCGCGCCGAGGACGAGCTGCGCCGTCGGCTGCTGGACCGGTTCGCCGCCTCGCCGGCGGCCGTGGCCGCCGCCGGCGGCACCGGCCCGGCAGCCGTGCTGGCCACCACCCGGCTGCACGACCTCGCTCCGGCGCTGGCCGGCTACCTGCCGGCGCTGGCGCAGACGCTGATGGTGCCCCCGGCGCTGCTGGTGGTGCTGGCCGCGACCGACCTGCTGTCGGCCGTCCTGGTCGCGGTCACGCTGCCGCTGGTGCCCGTCTTCATGGTGCTGGTGGGCACCTACACGCGCGACGCGACCGTCGACTCGGCCCGGGCGCTCGACCGGATCGCCGCGCACGTCGCCGAGCTGGTCCGCGGACTGCCGGTGCTGGTCGGCCTGGGCCGCGCCGCCGAGCAGACCGCGGCGCTCGCCGAGCTGGGCGAGGCCCACCGCGCCCGAACCCTGGCCACCCTGCGGATCGCGTTCCTCTCCGCGCTGGTCCTCGAGCTGATCGCCACCCTGTCGGTCGCCCTGGTGGCGGTCACCGTCGGCCTGCGGCTGCTGCACGGTGACCTGGCGCTGGCCGTGGGGCTCACCGCGCTGCTGCTCGCACCGGAGGCCTTCGCACCGCTGCGGGCCCTGGGCAGCGCGCACCACGCCGCCGAGGACGCCGCGCTGGCGGCGGCCGAGGCCCGCGCGGTGCTCGCTGCGCCGGTTCCGGTGGCGCCCGACGGTGTCGATGCGGGCGACGACCCGCGCGGCGCCGACGTCGCCGTGCGCGGGCTGTCGGTGCGCCACCCCGGGCGCCCGGTGCCCGCCCTGCCACCCACCGACCTGGTGCTGCGCCCGGGTGACCTGGTCGCGCTCGCGGGCGCCAGCGGATCGGGGAAGTCGACCCTGCTGGCGGCGCTCGCCGGGGGGCTAGCTCCCGGCGCGGTCGCGACCGGCACGGTGACCGGCGTCCCGGCCGGCGCGGTGGCCGTCGTGCCGCAGTTCCCGCGGACGACCGGGCGCTCCGTGGCCGAGGAGCTGCGCCGGCACGCCGCTCCGGACACCGGGGCCGACGACGGCGGCGACGTCGAGGAGATCGTGCGCGAGGCGCTGACCCGCGTCGGAGCCGGCGCGCTGGCCGCCCGCACCCCGGAGGACCTCTCCCCCGGCGAGCTGCAGCGGGTCGCGCTCGCCCGTGCGCTGGTCCGGATCCGCCGCGGCGCCCGGCTGCTGCTGCTCGACGAGCCGACCGCGCACCTCGACGACGAGGCGAGCGCGCTGGTCGCCGACGTGCTGGCCGCGCTGCGCGGCACGGTCACCACGCTGCTGGTCACGCACGATCCGCGGCTGGCCGCGCTGGCCGACCGCACCGTGGTCCTCCCCGCGCCTGCCGGGGGACCCGGCGCCCGAGAGCTCCCGGCTCCGGCGCAGACCTCCGCGGCCGAGAGCCCCCACCGGCCCGCCGTCGCGACCGCGTCGACGGCTCCGGTTCCCGCTCCGGCGCCGGTCGCGGCGTCCACCGCCCACGGGTCCGACGCCGCCGGCCCGGCCGCGGTCCGGCGGACCATGCGGCGCGCGGTGCTGGCCGGCACGCTCTCCGCCGGCGCCGGGGTCGCGCTGACCGCCGTGTCGGGCTGGCTGATCGTCCGGGCGGCCGAGGCACCTCCGGTCCTCACCCTGCTGGTCGCCACCGCCGGGGTGCGCGGGTTCGGCGTGGCCCGCGCCGCGCTGCGCTGGGTGGAGCGGATGACCGCGCACGACGCCGCCCTCCGGCTGGTCGCCCGCACCCGGGTGCAGGTGTGGCGGGCGCTGGCCGCACAGGGCCTGGCCGCCGACCGGACCCCGGGCGCCGCGCTGGCCCGCGTCGTCGGCGACGTCGGCCTGGTCCAGGACCTCACCGTGCGGGTGCGGCCCCCGCTGCTCGTGGCGGTCGCCGTCCCCACGGCCACCGTGGCCGCCCTCGCGTTCATCGACCTGCTCGCCGCGGGTGCGATCGCCGCGACCCTGGCCGTCACGGCCGGCCTGATCCTGCTCGCGCACCGCCACCTCGACGCCGGCGCCGCCCGGGCCGCCGGCACGCTGCGGGTCGCGACGCTGCGCGAGACGACGACGGCACTGGAAGGCGCCGCCGACCTGCGCGCGCACGGCCTCGCGGGCCGGACCGGGGCGGACCTCGCGGCCCTGGGGGCCCGGCAGGGTCGCACCGCCACCACGGGCGCGCGGGCCGCGGCGGTGGGCACCGGGCTGGTCGCCCTCGGCACGGGCCTGGCCGCCGTCCTCGGCACGGCCGTGGCCGCGGGCGGCGGGGTGCGCGGACCGGCGCTGGCGGCGATGGCCCTGGCGCCCCTCGCGCTGGTCGAGCCGCTGGCCGGCCTCGTCGGCGCGCTGCAGCGGCGGGGCACGCTGGCCGACGCGCAGGACCGCCTCACCGCCGTCCTCGAGACGCCGGTGGCCGCCGACCCGGCCCACCCGCGGCCGGCACCGGTGTCCGTCTCGACGCTGCGCACCGAGGCCCTCACCGCCGGCTGGCCGGGTGGCCCGGACGTGCTGCGGGGCGTGGACGCCTCCGCCCGCGCCGGGGACGGCTGGCTGGTGGTGCGCGGCCCCTCGGGCGCCGGCAAGTCGACCTTCCTCGCCGTGCTGATGGCCGCGCTGCGCCCCCGGACCGGCCGCTACACGGTGGACGGCGCCGCGGCCGGCGAGTTCACCGGCGCGGACCTGCGGGGCCGGATGGCGTGGCTGCCGCAGGAGGCCCACGTGTTCTCCTCGACCGTCCGGGCCAACCTGGCGGTGGCTGCGCCGCGCGGCGCGCTGGCCGGCGCCGACGGCGAGCGGCGCATGCGGGCCGCTCTCGCCGCCACCGGCCTGGGCGGGCTGCTCGCCACGCTGCCCGCCGGCCTGGACACCCCGGTCGGAGCGGGCGGGACCGCACTGTCGGGGGGCGAGCGGCGGCGGCTGGCCGCGGCCCGGGCGCTGCTGGCCGACCGGGACGTCGTGCTGCTCGACGAGCCCACCGCCCACCTCGACGCCCCCACGGCGGCGGCGCTCGTCCGCGACCTCCGGTCGGCGCTGGCCGGCCGCGTCGTCGTCTGCGTCACCCACGACGACCTCGAGCTCCCCGGCGACACCGTCCTGCACCTCCGCGAGGCGGCGGCCCGCGCCACCGCCTGAGGGGGTTCTGCGGTCGGTCGGTCTCTGCCCACGGCAGGTGGGCAGAGACCGACTGCGCGCAGCGCACCTCTGTCGGACCCTGCGAAGGCCGGTGCACGTCCTCATCGCGACGCCGGATCCCGGCGCCGATCCGCGGGTCACCGTGCACCGCTCGTTCGACGAGGCGGTGGTGGCACGGGACGCGGCCGGGTACCGGCGGGGTGGTGCAGGGCACCGACCGGGGAGTGCGCCGGCCGGCGTGCGGAGACCGGTTCAGGCGGCCGGGACGTCGACCGGGATCTCCGGGCCGAGCCGCGCCCCCTGGAGCAGCGGCAGATCGTCACCGGACCAGAAGCTCCCGGGGTCGTAGGCGTTCAGCGGGCGGCCGTCGGGGAGCAGGCCCATCGCCGTGTAGGTGGCCGCGACCAGCTCCGCGCAGAAGACGGTCTCGGCGGCGGTCTGCCGGCGCAGCCGGCCGTTGACCCATCCACGCACCAGCCCGCGGGTGGTCGGGAACGGCCGCCCGTCCAGCCGGGCGATCGTGCGCAGCACGGCGTCCTCCATGGCCGGGGTCACCCCGCCGTCCTCCGCCGGGCCGACCAGCTGCCGCAGCCAGGCCCGCTGGCCGTAGCGCTGCCGCCAGGTGAGCACCGCGTCGCGCAGGTCGTGCAGCTGGACGCCCCGCTGGTGGGTGCCGCTCCAGGCGTCGGGCAGCGATCTCCCGAGCTCGGCGTGCCACAGCAGCGGCGGCAGGTCCTCCAGGACGACCGCCATGCCGACGTGGTTCACCGGCGCGTTGGTCAGCGCGCGGATGGCACGGTCGGCCAGCGACGGGCCGCGGAAGACCCAGACGTCGCCGGTGCGGGTCAGGTCGACCGCGGCGTCCAGGAAGAGATCGGGCACGGGCCGCTACGTTACGGACGTGCGCCTCTGGAAGCTCTTGGGACTGGCCGGGCTCGCGGGAGTCACCGCCGGCGGTGTCGTGCTCGCCCGCGACGAGCGGCAGCGCCGGGCCTACACCCCCGACGACGTGCGGGCGCGGCTGCACGAGCGCGCGGCGGCGGCCCCCGAGCCGGTCGCCCCGGCCCCGGCGACCGCCGCCGAGCTCACCGCGGGCCGGACCCACCGCCTGGCCCGCGTCCTGCGCCGCCGCTGAGCGGCCGCACGGTCACCCGCGGCCGTCCGCCTCCCCCGCCTTGACCGCCAGTACCTGGCAGCCGGCGTCGAGCAGGATCCGCTGCGCGTCGCTGCCGAAGATCAGCTTGCCGGTCGGCGTCCGCCGCCGGAGCCCGATCACGATCAGCGACGCGCCGAGCCGGTCCGCCGCCGCGACCACCTCCTCGGCCCCGTCGCGGCCGCCGACGCGCTGCTCGAGCTCGAACGGGACGCCGGACTCCTCCAGCAGCCGCCGGACCTCGGCCAGGTCCTCGGGCGAGGCGAAGGACTGGTCGACGTAGGCCTCCCCCCGCGACGTGTTGATCACGTGCAGCGGCTGGTTGCGCAGGTCGGCCTCCTCGACCGCCGCGCGCAGCGCGGCGCGCCCCTCGGGCTTGGGGACGTACCCCACGACGATGGTCACGAACGGTTCCCTCCTGGTGCCGCGGACTCGGTCCGGGACTGGTTGAGCTCCGCCTCGATCCGCGACTGCCGGCGCCTGAGGTAGATGCCGGCGGCGAGGAAGACGAGGAGCAGGGTGTAGACGACGGCGGCGAACGGGCTGGTGACCAGCGCCGTGGGATCGCCCTGGCTGATCGCCAGCGTGCGGCGCAGCTGCTCCTCGGCGATCGGCCCGAGGATGAGGCCGACGACCGCCGGCGCCACCGGGAAGCCGAACTGCCGCATCCCCCAGCCGAGCACGCCCACGAGGAACAGCAGGATCATGTCCGCGGTCGAGGCACCCACCGCGTAGCTGCCCAGCGCGGCGAAGGTGAGGATCCCGGCGTACAGGTAGGGGCGCGGGATCTGCAGCAGCTTCACCCAGACCCCCACCAGCGGCAGGTTGAGCACCAGCAGCAGCAGGTTGCCGATGTAGAGGCTGGCGATCAGCGTCCACACCAGCGGCGCCTCCTGCTCGAAGAGCAGCGGACCGGGCTGGATGCCGTAGCTCTGGAAGGCCACGATGATGATCGCGGCCGTCGCCGAGGTCGGCAGGCCCAGGGTCAGCAGCGGCACCAGCACCCCGGCGGCCGCCGCGTTGTTCGCCGACTCCGGGCCGGCCACGCCCTCGATCGCGCCGTGGCCGAACTCCTCCTTCCGCTTGGAGAGCTTCCGCTCCATCGAGTAGGAGAGGAACGTCGCGACGTCCGCACCACCGGCCGGGATGGTGCCGATGGGGAACCCGACCGCGGCGCCGCGCAGCCACGGCTTCCACGACCGCCGGAAGTCCTCGCGGTTCATCCAGCTGCCGCCCACCGGCACCAGGGGCAGCGGCCCCTTCCGCATCCGGGAGGCCACGTAGAGCGCCTCGCCGACGGCGAAGATGCCGACCGCCACCACCACGACGTCGATGCCGTCGGCGAGGGCCGGCAGCCCGAAGGTGAAGCGCTGCTGCCCGGTGAGCGAATCGGTGCCGACCATCGCCAGGAGCAGCCCGACCGCCAGCGCGGCGATCCCGCGCGCCGGCGAGGCGCCGAACATCGCCGCCACGGTGAGGAAGGCCAGCACCGTGAGCGCCACGAAGTCCTGCGGGCCGAGCTGGACGGCGAGGTCGGCCACGAGCGGGGCCAGGAAGGTGAGCGCGATCGTGGCGATGGTGCCGGCGACGAACGAGCCGATCGCCGCCGTCGCCAGCGCCGACGCCCCCCGCCCGGCCCGGGCCATGGCGTTGCCCTCCAGCGCGGTGACGATCGACGCCGCCTCGCCGGGGGTGTTCAGCAGGATCGACGTCGTGGAACCGCCGTACATGCCGCCGTAGTAGATGCCGGCGAACAGGATCAGGGCGGCGGCGGGCTCCAGGCTGTAGGTCAGCGGCAGGAGCAGGGCCACGGTCATGGCCGGGCCGAGGCCGGGCAGCACGCCGACGGCGGTGCCCACCGTGACGCCGACCAGCGCGTACAGCAGGTAGAGCGGCTGGAGGACGGCCGCGAAGCCTTCCAGCAGCAGGCCGATGTCACCCAAAGAAGGGCACCCCCTCCAGCGGCCCCGCGGGCAGGAACAGCCCGAGGACCTGCACGAACAGCACGTGGACGGCGACGTTGAGGACGGCGCCGACGACGGCCGCGCGGACGATGCGTGCGCCCAGGGCCCACGCCGTGCCCGCGAACAGCAGGGTGGCGGCGATGGGCCAGCCCAGGGGCTCGATCAGCAGGACCAGGGCCGCGAACGAGGCGACCAGCTTGGCGACGGTCACCCAGTCGGTGCGCGCCCGGGCGTCGACGTCCTCCCCCTCCTCGGCGGAGCCGTGCCGCCCACGCGCCACGCTGACCGCCAGCGCCAGGGACGCGCCGATCAGCAGCACGCCGACCGCGTAGGGGAAGGCCCGCGGCCCCAGCACGTTGGCCGAGCCCGGGACGGTGATGGTCGTCGTCTCCACCAGGGTGAACACCCCCACGGCGAACAGCCCCGCGGCGATGGCGGCCTCGCCCCAGGACCAGCTCCGGGCGGGGCCCTGCTCCGGCGCCACCCCGTCCGGGGCGGCGCCGGAGCCGGACGCGGTGCTCACGAGACGAGCCCGATGTCCTCCAGCACGCCACGGACGCGCTGGCGCTCCTCCTCGAGGAAGGCCTCGAACTCGTCACCCGCGAGGTAGGCGTCCTCCCAGCCGCGCTCCTCGAGCTCGTTCTGCCAGGACTCGGACTCCTGCATCTCCGCCACCACGGCGAGCAGCCGCTCCCGCGCCTCGTCCGAGATGTTCGGCGGCGCGACGACGCCCCGCCAGTTGGTCAGCTCCACGTCGTAGCCGGCCTCGGTGAGGGTGGGTGCGTCGATGCCCTCCACCGGGTCGGACCCGGTCACCGCCAGGGGCCGCAGTTCCCCTGCCTCGATCTGCTGGGCGTACTCACCGACACCCGAGATGCCGGCGTCGACCTGGCCGCCCAGCAGCGCGGCCAGCGACTCGCCGCCGCCGGAGAACGCCACGTAGTTCAGGTCCTCGATCGGGAGGTCGGCGGCCTGGAAGAGCAGCCCGGCCGCGATGTGGTCGGTGCCGCCGGCCGAGCCACCGGCGATGGAGACGCCGCGGCCCTCGGCGCGGACGGCCTCGACCAGGTCGTCGACCGTCTGGAACGGCGAGCCCGCCGGGACGACGATGATCTCGTCCTCCGTGGTGAGCCGGGCGATCGGCGTGACGTCGTCCAGCGTCGCCTGCGACTGGTTGGTCTCGACGGCGCCGACCATGACCAGCCCCATCACCATGAGGAAGTCCTCGCTGCGCTCGTTGGCGAGCTCCGCGAGGCCGACGGTGCCGCCGGCGCCGCCCACGTTGGTCACGCGGGTGCTGCCGACCAGCTCCTCCTCCTCGAGCGACGCCGCGATGGCCCGGGCGGTCTGGTCCCACCCGCCGCCGGGGTCCGCCGGGGCCATGACCGCGAGCCGGTTGATGCGGTCGGCGCCTCCCCCGGCGCCACCCCCGCCGCCGCCGTCGCTGCCGCAGCCGGTCAGGCCGACCGCCACGGCGGTCGCGACCGCGACGGATGCCGAACGCACGCGCCGGCGAACCGGCCGGTGGACCGCGCGATGGGTGACTGTCATGGAGGACCTCCTCGTCCCGGAGCCGGTGCGGCTCGTGGTGCGAGGGACGCTAGGAGCGCCCGCGCGGCGGGCACATCCTGCGGTCGTAGCGGTCGTATTGGTCGTTGTGGTCGCAGTCACATCGGGTCCCCCGGCGGTGACAATGGAGCGGTGCGCCGGACCATGACCCTGGGAGCCCAGCTCCTCCTGCTGCAGGTCGGCATCGTGCTGGTGACGCTCCTCCTGGCCGGCGCCGTCGCCGTGCACTACCAGCAGGAGCGGATCCGGGACGCCTACCGCCAGCAGGTGCTCACGGTCGCCAACAGCACCGCCCGGCTGCCCAGCGTGGTCGACGCCTACGGCACCCCCGATCCCAGCGAGACGCTGCAGCCGCTCGCGGAGCTGATCCGCGAGGCCTCGGCGGTGACCTTCGTCGTCATCACCGACCGGTCCGGTATCCGGTTCTCGCACCCCGATCCCGGCCGCGTGGGGGAACGGGTGTCGACCGACCCCAGCTCGACCCTGGCCGGCGAGGTGTTCGTCGGCACCGAGACCGGCACGCTCGGGGAGTCGCTGCGCGCGAAGGTGCCGGTCCGTGCCCCGGACGGCGAGGTGATCGGCGCCGTGTCGGTCGGCATCCTGGAGAGCCAGCTCGCGGCCGAGTTCGGCCGCGAGGCCCCCGTCCTCGTGGCCTGGCTCGGCGGTGCGGCGATGGTCGGCGCACTGGGGTCGGTGCTCGTCGTCCGCCTGCTGCGCCGCCGCATCTTCGGCCTGGAGCCCGAGGAGATCGCCCGGCTGCTGGAGACGCGGGAGGCGATGCTGCACGGCATCCGGGAGGGGCTCGTGGCCGTCGACGAGAAGGGGCGGGTCGTCCTGGTCAACGACGAGGCGTCCCGGCTGCTCGACCTCCCCGCCGACGTCGCCGGCCGGCCGGCCGCCGACGTCCTCGACTCCGCGATGCTCCCGCTCGTCCTCGGCCACCGGCGGGTCACCGACGAGCTCGTCCTCTCCGGCGAGCGCCTGCTCGTCGCCAACCGCACCCCCGCCGTGGTCGGTGGCCGCCGGATCGCCGAGGTGCTCACCCTGCGCGACCGCACGGAGCTGTTCGACGCGATGCGCGAGCTCGACGGCCAGCGGAACCTGACCAACACGCTGCGGGCGCAGGCGCACGAGTTCAGCAACCAGCTGCACGTCGTCCAGGGGCTGATCGAGCTCGACCGGCCGGACGACGCGGTCGCCTTCATCGAGCGTCTCGGCGGGGGCCGGCTGCTCGGCGGCGCCCCGCTGACCGTCGTCGCCGATCCCGGCGTGAGCGCCCTCCTGCTGGCCAAGGCGGCGGTGGCCCGGGAGCAGGGCGTCCGGCTGGTGCTCGACTCCGGCAGCCGGCTGCCGGCCGAGCTCGGCGACGACGTCGTCACCGTGCTCGGCAACCTGGTCGACAACGCGATCGACGCCACCGGCTCCGGCGGGGAGGTGCACGTGCTCGTGCGCCAGGAGGACGACGGGACCGTGCTGGTGCAGGTGGACGACGACGGCCCCGGGGTCGCGCCCGCCGAGCGGTCCCGGGTGTTCGACGTGGGCGTGACGAGCAAGGGCCGGCCGGACGGCAACCACGGCCGCGGCATCGGGCTGGCCCTGGTCGCCCGCATCGCGACCCGCCGCAACGGGACGGCGACGGTCACCGACTCCCCCGCCGGCGGCGCCCGCGTCGTGGTGCGGCTGCCCCGCGCGGCGGAGGCCGCACCGGGCGCGCTGGTGGCTCCGTGAGCGGGGCGCCGGTGCGCGTCCTCGTGGTGGACGACGACTTCGCCGTCGCCTCGGTGCACCGCGGGTACGTGGAGTCCCTCCCGGGGTTCGAGGTGGTGGGCGAGGTGCACCGCGGGGTGCAGGCGGTGGAGGCCGTGCGCGTACTGCGGCCGGACCTGCTGCTCCTCGACGTCTACCTGCCCGACATCTCCGGCATCGAGGTGCTCCGGAGGATCCGGTCGGCACCGGGGCCGCAGCCCGACGTCCTGGCGATCACGGCGGCGCGGGAGGTCGAGACCGTCCGGCAGGCGATGGCCGGCGGCGTCGTCGACTACCTGGTCAAGCCGTTCTCCCTGGCCACGTTCCGGGAACGGCTGGAGGTCTACCGCTCCCACCGTGCCGAGCTCCTGCGGCGCAGCGCCGAGGACTCCGGGGCGCTGGAGCAGAGCGACGTGGACCGGATGCTGGCCGGCCGCCGCCGCGCCGGCGGCCCGGGGGCGGTCACCGACCTGCCGAAGGGGCTCTCCCCGCGCACGCTCGAGGCCGTGGCCCGCGCGCTGCGCAGCGACCCCACCCGGGACCTGTCCGCCGGCGAGGTGGCGGAACGCTGCGGCCTGGCCCGCGTCAGCGCCCGCCGGTACCTCGAGCACCTGGAGCGCACCGGCCGGGCCGCGGTCTTCCCGCGGTACGGCGGCACCGGGCGGCCGGAGAACGGCTACCGCTGGGTGGGATGAGCGCCCGCCCGGATCCGCCTCAGATGCTGCGCCAGCGCCCCTCGGTGGCGTTGCCGTCGGGGTTGGACCGGAAGACGTTGCCCTCCGTCGGGCCGGTCGGGGCGTCGGCGGCGAGCGCGAGCCGCCGCAGCAGCGGCTCGACGAGGACGTCGTAGACCCCGGGCAGCAGCCGGAACCCGGCGGTGATCAGCGGGTTGAGCAGCCCCGCCTGCACGACGCGGCGCGGGCTGTCGAGGGTCGCGAGCACCCGCCGGGCCACCCGCTGCGGCGAGTACGCCGGCGGTGGGGGCCGGCCGGTGGTGCCGGCCCACGAGGCGGCCTGGGAGTAGATGGGCGTGTTGACGCCGCCCGGCTGCACGATCGAGACGGAGATGCCCGGCTCGTCCCGGGTCTCCTGCTGCAGCACCCGCGCCAGCGCGAGCTGCCCCCACTTCGCGACGGCGTAGCTGCCCAGCACCGGGGTGGTGACGTTGCCGAGCAGCGAGTTCACGATGACCAGGTGCCCGGCGTGCTGGCGACGGAACACGGGGAGGACGTGCCGGGCCACCGTGGCGGTGCCGTGCAGCGAGGTGTCAACGACTCGCTCGTAGACCTCCTTCGGCACGTCCTCGATGCGCCCGTAGGCCATCACCTGCGCGGCGTGGACGACGACGTCGAGCCGGCCGTGCTCGGCGACCGTGGCGGCGACGACCGCGCCGACGGCGTCCTCGTCGAGCACGTCGGCGGGGCAGACGGTGACCGCGGTCGCGCCGGCGGCCCGGACCTCGTCGGCCGCGGCCTCCAGCGACTCCCGGCCGCGGGCGACCAGGACGACCCGGGCACCGCGCTCGCCCAGCTGGACGGCCGTGGCCCGCCCGATGCCGCTGGAGGCGCCGGTGACCAGGGCGGTGAGCGGGCGTCCGCTGTCCTCGGGGATCGGCACGAACTCTCCTCACGAGCAGGACGGGACGGCGCGGGAGGCCCGGCCCGATGTCGGTCGTGGACTACCCGGTCGCCTCCTCGGCCATGCCGTCGAGCCGGTCCCGCAACCATCCCGGCCCGGCGATGCCGGCCTCCTCGGGCAGCCGCGCCCGCAGCCCGCGGTCGGCGGTGACCACGAGCAGGTCGGTCCCGTCCGCGGCGAGACCGGCGACCTCGTCGACGAGGGCGTCGTCCCCGCTCCCCGGCGCCTGCACCACCCGCAGCCCCTCCGGCGTGCCGTCGTCCGGGGCCGCTTTCTTCGCCGCCCCCTCGACGACGGCGACCACCCCGGCAACGGACACCGGCGTGCCGTCCGGCCCCTCGATCGTGGTGCCGGGCAGCGCGGCCAGCTGGTCCAGCAGCCGGGTGGCCGCCCCGGCCCGGTCCCGCCACCAGCCGTCGGGCCGGCTCCCCATCACGTTCGCGACGTCGACCACCAGCACGCTCATCCTGTTCTCCTCATCGATCCGCTCCTACGCTCCGGCCATGTGCCGGAACATCCGTCCACTGGCCAACTTCGAGCCGCCGGCGGCCGGCGACGAGATCCACGCCGCCGCGCTGCAGTACGTCCGCAAGATCAGCGGCACGGCCCGGCCGTCCCGGGCGAACGCCGAGGCGTTCGAGCGGGCGGTGGCCGAGGTCGCCGCCGCATCGGCCCGGCTGCTCGACGCCCTGGTCACCACCGCGCCGCCGAAGGACCGCGAGACCGAGGCGGCCAGGGCCCGCGTCCGGTCGGCGGCCAGGTACGGCGGTCCCGCGGCGGCCGGCTGACGCGACCGAGGTAGGTGCCGGCCAGTCCTGTTGCGCACAACGGGCATGACGGCGGAGTCCGCGGGGTATCCCGGGCGGCGTCCGTCCCGTCGGGGAGTGACCTCCTCCCCCGTCCGCCGAGGAGCGCCTCCGTCATGGGAGCCCCCCTGTCCTCCGCCCCGCAGACCGCCCACCCGGACCGGTTCCGCGTCGCCGGCAACCACGCGGCCGAGCCCGCGCGACCCGGATCGCCCGGGGACCGCGGCAGCACCCGCTGCGCACACTGCACCGACGGGCTCGGCGAGCCGCGCCCGGTGGAGCCCGGCTCGTTCCGGGATCGGGTGCACCGCCACCACGGCGTGGCCGTCGCGTACCGGGTCGCCGTCTTCACGGTGGGGCTGTTGCTGGTGATGCTCGGCATCGCCCTCACCGTGCTGCCCGGCCCCCTCACCATCCCGCCGGTCCTGGCCGGGCTCTGGGTGTGGTCGACGGAGTTCGCCTGGGCACGGCGGTTCTTCACCACGTTCCGGCGCAAGGCCGTCGAGGCCTGGCGGCACGCGCGCCAGCACCCGGCGAGCTCCGTGGCGGTCACCCTCGGTGGGCTGGCCGCCGCCGGCGTCGCGTTCTGGGCCGTGGGCCACTTCCGGCTCGTCGACCAGGCGACGACCGCGCTCGGCCTCTGAGCCCGACGGTCCCGCGTGGTCGTCAGCGCTCCGGCCCGGCGTCGTGCGGGTCCGGGGTCCGGAAGGGCGGGTCGTCCGGCGGGTCGGCGTGCTGCCCGCCCGAGTCCGCCGGCGGACGGACGGCCTCGGCGGGGCGGTCGGGCTGCTCGCCCGGCACGCCGAAGCCCTCGGCGGTCGGGGGCGCACCGGGACCGGGGTCGGCGGCCGGGATGCCGTCGTCGTCCGTGCGACCGGAGAAGGGGTCCAGGGGATCCATCATCGACATGCGCCCTCCCTACCCCGCCTCGCCGCCGTCCTCCCGTCGGCCACCGGGAGTTCCCCGGCCCGCCCCCCGGGCGTGGGGTGGGAGGGGCCGCCGGGCTACAACTCCTGCATGACCTCCGCACGGCCGCTCTCCCCCGAACCCCGACTGCGCCGCGCCCGGTTCGCCGACCTCACGCCGTTCGAGGTCTACGGGCTGTGCCGGCTGCGGGTCGACGTGTTCGTCGTGGAGCAGGAGTGCCCCTACCCGGAGCTAGACGGCCGGGACGTGGAGCCGGCCACCGAGCACCTGTGGTTCGAGGCCGGCGGCGAGGTGCTGGCCACGATCCGCGTGCTCGACGACGGCGCCACCCGGGCGATCGGCCGGGTGGCGACCGCCGCGCACGCCCGGGGCCGCGGGCTGGCCGCCCGGCTCATCGAGGAGGGGATCGGCCGGTGCGGCGGGGCCCCGATCACCCTGGGCGCCCAGGCCCACCTGGAGCCCTGGTACGAGCGGTTCGGGTTCCGCAGGAGCGGACCCGGCTACGTCGAGGACGGCATCCCGCACGTGCCGATGCGCCGTGAACCCGCCTGAGCGGAGGCGCCCGCGTCGGCCGGTCCCGGCCGCGGTGACCGGGAGCCCGCTCAGGGTCACCTAACCTGCAGGGGTGACGACGGCGACGGAGCTGCCCCCGCCGGCCGCCTCCCCGGGCGTCCGGGACGCCGTGGCGCCGGTGCGCTGGTCGCCGGTGGAGCTGCTGCCCGCGGTGCTCGTCGCCCTCCTCGGCGGCTGGCTGCTCCGCCCCGGCCACGGGCTCTGGTTCGACGAGCTGTTCACCGCCGAGGTCGCCCGCCTGCCGCTGGGGGACATCCTCACCGCGATCGCCACCGGCGAGGGCACCACCAGCTACCTGGCCGGCGTGCCGCCGTCCTACAACGCCCCCTACTACCTGGTCACGCACGTCTGGATGTCCGTGCCGGGCCTGGGCGGGGACACCTCCCTCCGCGTCCTGTCCCTCCTGGCCACGGCAGGCGGGCTCGCGCTGCTCACCCGCGCGCTCACCCGCCTCGCGGGCCGGGGCACCGGGGTGCTGGCCGGGCTGGTGCTCGCCGCCAACCCGCTGGTGCTCGAGCAGTCCGTCGAGGCCCGGAGCTACGGGCTGGCCGTCCTGGCCACCGGGGCCACGGCGCTCGGACTGGTCCGCTGGCTGCAGGAGCCGCCGCGGGGCCTGCTGCTGTTCGGCCTGGCCGGAGCGGGCATGGGGCTGGCGCACTGGTACGCGGTCACCGTGCTCGCCGCCTTCGTCGTCGCCGCGGTGCTGCTCCGGGGACGGCGGGCCCTGCCCGTCGTGCTCACGGGGGCGCTGGCCGCCCTGCCGGCCGTGGGCTTCGTGAGCCTCGCCGTCCTGAACGGGACCGGCGCACGCAACGCCGAGCACCTGCGCGACACCGACGGCGAACTGGTCGCCCTCGCCGCCGAGGCCTGGGCCGGCGGCCGCACCCCGCTCCTCCACGTGGCGCTGGGGCTGGCCGTGGTGGGGGCCTTCCGCGCGACCGGCGCCCGGGTGGTCGGCGTCTCGTGGCTGGTCGTGCCGCTGCTGCTGCTGCTGGCCGCCGAGCTGGTGCGGCCGGTGTTCCTCCCCCGCTACCTGCTGGCCGGGCTGCTCGGCCTGGGCGTGCTGGCGGCGGCCGGCGCGATGGCGATGCCCCGGGCGGCCCGGATCCCGGTGGCGGCGCTCCTGCTGGGCTGCTCGCTGCTGGCCTCCGCGCCGCTGGCCGACCGCGGCCCGCGGGAACGGGCCGAGGACGTGGTGGCGGTGCTCGCCGACGTGCAGCAGCCCGGCGAGCCGATCGTCGCCGCCGACCAGCGGTCGGCCACCGGCCTGGACCACTACGTGCGCACCCTGGCCCCCCGCCTGCGCCCGGACGTCGTGCTGCCCCCGGACGACGCACCGGCGGGCGAGGACCGGGTCTGGGTGGTGCGCCGGCTCCTCGGCGGGGAGCCCGAGCCCACCGACGACGACGCCGTCCTCCGGAGCGCCGGCCTGCGGATCGTCGACCAGTACGACTTCCCGGCGAGCAAGACCGACCTGGTCCTCCAGCTCTGGAGCCGCTGACCCGTCCGAGGTCAGCGGCGGCCGCGCACCGCCCAGGTCAGCGACCGGAGCGACTGCCGCAGCCGCGCCCTCGCCGTCCAGGCCGAGCGGCCCACCGGACGCCGGTCCCGCACGACGGGCACGCTGGCCACCGGCCGGCCGGACCGGCCGACGGCGAGGACCACGCTCGGCGCGCCGTGTTCCTGCACGGCGGTCACGACGGCGGCGCGCACCGCGGGCCTCATGGCCAGGAAGGCCCCGGCGTCCGGCGGCAGCCCGGTCAGCCGGCCGGCCAGGCGCCGGTGCAGCGTGCCGGTGAGCCGCCGCAGCGGGGACTCGTAGCGCCCGCGCCGCCCGGCGAACACGGCCTCCACGTCGCCGGCGGCCAGCCGGTCGAGGAGCAGCGGCACCGCCTCCGGCGGGTCCTGCAGGTCGGCATCCAGGCACACCCAGACGTCGGCGGCGGGCTCCGCGGCCAGCCCGCAGGCCAGTGCGGCGTGCTGCCCGACGTTGACCGTCAGCCCGGTGACCGCGATCCGGGCATCCCGGGCGGCGAGGGCGAGCGCCACGGCCGCGCTGTCGTCCGGCGAGGCGTCGATGACCAGCCGCAGCCGCCACTCGCGGCCGGTCAGCGCGGCGGCCAGCCGGTCGGCGAGCTCGGGCAGGGTCGCCTCGTTGCCGTACACCGGCACGACGACCGCCACCCGGGACCCGGCTCCGCCGGTCACCCCGCCGCCCAGGTCCGCGCCAGCCCCTCGGCGAGGTCCACCGTCGGGGTCCAGCCCAGCAGCCGCCGGGCCAGCGCCGGGTCGCTGACCCAGTCGGCGGTGTCCCAGCCACGCCCGGGGTGGGCGCCCGGCGCCGTCGCGATCGGGCGGCCGGTGACCCGTTCGGCGGTGGCCACGAGCTCCTCGGTGCTGGTCTGGACGCCGGTGCCGATGTTCAGCACGACCCCCGGGGGCAGGTCCTCGTCCACCGCCGCACGGATGCAGGTGTCGACGACGTCGCCGACCCACACCCAGTCTCGCCGGCTCAGCCGGGCGGGCAGGGCCACCGTCCCGCCGGTGCGCGCGGCGGCCATCACGACCGGGACCAGGCGGGTGGGGTGGTCACCGGGCCCGTAGACCTGGAAGGCCCGCAGCACCACGGCCCGGACGCCTCGCTCGGCGGCCGCCGCCTGCAGGAGGAGCGAACCGGCCGCCTTGGTCGCGCCGAAGAAGCCGCGCGGCTCCAGGGCGGCGTCCTCGGCCAGCGGGTGCGGGGCGGCGGCGTACTCGGTCGAGGAGCCCAGCCGCACCACGGCACGGCAGCGCCCGGGCAGGGCGTCGACCAGCCACGGGCTGGTGTTGACCGCCGTCGTGGCGGCGCGCTCCTCGGGCGTGGCCTTCGACCGGCCGGCGGCGAGGGCGAACACGACGTCGGGGTCCGCGGCCCGGACCGCGGCCGCGCCGGCGACCGGGTCGGCGAGGTCGACGTCGCGCCGGGTGAGGCCGGTGACGTGCCAGCCGTCCCGTTCCAGCCGGTCGACCAGGTGCCGGCCGACGAATCCACCGGCCCCCGTCACGAGCGCTCTCACGCCGGCTGCGCCACCCGTGCGGCGGTGTCGTGGGGCGGGGCCGTGACGGCGGCGACGAACGCCTCCCGCAGGGCGGCGGTGCGCTCGGCACCGGCCCGGCGGAGCTCGTCGAGACCCGCCAGCAGGCGCGGCACCTCCACGAACGGGTCCCGGCCGGCCATGTCGGCGGTGAACGAACGGCGCAGGAACGTGAACCGGGTGCCGATCCGGACCAGCTCGGCGGCCAGCAGCTCGCCCGGCACCGGGAAGCCCCGGCCCGGGAGGGTCAGGCCCCCCACCCCGAAGTCCATGGGGACCTGGGCCCGCACCGCGTCGACCGTGCCGTCGACGAGCGGGGCGAACAGCTCGGTGGACCGGCGGTCGATGCGCAGGTCGTTGAGGCCGACGTAGATCCGCGAGAGCGGCCGCCGCCCGAGCTCGGCCGCGCGGTCGACGGCGTCCTGGGTCTCGACCAGGATGCCCAGGCCGCACCGCCCCGCGACGAGGTCCAGGGTCCGGTCGATCTCCTCGGTCGAGCGCACCATGGGCAGGAGGAGCTCGTCGGCCCCGCGGGCGACCGCGTCGGCCACCTCGTCGGCGGTCCACGGCCCGAACCCGTTGATCCGGCAGACCAGGCGGCCCGGGGTCGCCGCGCGCATCCGCGACAGGTCCTCGGGGGTGTCCCCGTTGATCTGGGTCCCCTCACCCGCCTGGCGCCGCAGCTTGCCGCGCCGCTCCCAGTCGACGACGATCCCGGCCGCACCCGCGGCCACGACGTCGTGACCCCACTGCGGGTCGACGGTGAAGAGGAACAGGTCCATGCCGGGCAGCTTAGGCATTCCTAACCGAACATCCCGGCCGGGTCCCGGTGCGTCGGCTCAGATCGCCGGATCGGCGACGACGGCGCGCGTGGCGCGCCCGGCCGCCGGGAACGTCAGCGCCGCGCCGACGACCTCGATCGCCACCTCCTGGCCGACCACGGGCAGCTCCGCGCCCTCCAGCCGGGCGGTCACCGTCGTGCCGTCGGCCAGCGTCAGCCACACGCGGGAGTCGTGTCCGTAGAAGTCCACGCTGCGCACCCGCGCCCGGGCACCCGGCCCGAGCGGCGCGCCGAGCCGCAGCTGCTCCGGCCGCAGCAGGATCCGGGCCGGGCCGTCGGCTCCCGCCCCCGCGACGGGGAGGGCGCCCAGGACGCAGTGGGCGTCGCCGTCCCGGATCTCGGCCTCGAGGACCACCGACTCGCCGACGAACGCGGCCACGTCGAGGTCGGCCGGACGGCGGTAGAGCGTCCTCGGGTCGGTGAGCTGGACCAGCCGCCCGCCGCGCAGGACCGCCACCTGGTCGGCGGTCGACAACGCCTCGGCCTGGTCGTGCGTGACCAGCACGGCGGTCGCGCCGGCGGCGGTGAGCGCCGCGACGACGGCCCTCCGGGTCTCCTCGCGCAGCGCGGCGTCCAGGGAGGAGAACGGCTCGTCGAGCAGCACGAGGGAGGGCTCGGGGGCCAGCGCCCGGGCGAGCGCGACGCGCTGCTGCTGGCCGCCGGAGAGCTGGTGCGGCGACCGGTCGGCCAGCGCGGGGTCCAGGCCAACCAGCGCCAGCAGCTCCGCCACCCGCCCGCGGTCGGCGCGCAGCCGCCGGGGCAGGCCGAACGTGACGTTGCCCGCCACGCTCAGGTGCGGGAACAGGCCACCCTCCTGCGGCACGAAGCCGATCCCCCGGCGGCGGGCGGGCACGCCCCGCCCGGCACCGGCCACGACCCGGTCGCCGAGGACGACGGTGCCGCTGTCGGGGTCGTCGAAGCCGGCGACCAGGCGCAGCAGCGTCGTCTTGCCGCAGCCCGAGGGGCCGAGCAGGGCGGTGAGCCCGCCGGCCGGCACGTGCAGGTCCACGCCGGCGAGGACGGGGGTGGCGCCGAACGCCTTGGACAGACCGGTCACGGTCAGCGAGCTCATGGGGTGAGACCTCGGGGGGTATCGGCCGCGGCGGTGCTGCGGGCGCCACGGGACAGCAGCACGGTGGCCGGCGCGGAGAGCAGCACCATGACCACCGCGTACGGGGCGGCGGCCCCGTACTCCAGGGCGTTGCTCGCCGACCAGAACGCGGTGGCGAGGGTGGCCGTCCCGGTGGGGGCCAGGAGCAGGGTCGCGGTGAGCTCGGTGACCACCGCGAGGAAGACCAGGGCCGCGCCGGCGCCGAGACCCGGCGCGAGCAGCGGGAGGGTGATCCGGCGGAGCCGGTCGGCGCCGGAGGACCCGAGCGAGGCGGCGACGTCGTCGTAGAGCGGCGGGGACTGCTCGACCGCCGCGCGGACGGTCACGATCGCCCGGGGCAGGAAGAGGATCGCGTAGGCGGCCAGCAGCACCGGAACGGTCTGGTACAGCCACGGCGTGGCCCGGATGCTCAGCGTGACCAGGGCCAGCGCGACGACGATGCCGGGCAGCGAGCTGCCCAGGTACGTGGCCCGCTCCAGCAGCGTCGCCACCCGCCCGCGGGCGCGGACCGCCAGCCACCCGGTCGGCAGGGCCATGGCGGTGGTCAGCACGGCCGCCGTGGCGGCCAGGGCCAGCGTGGTCCCGGTGGTGGCGGCGAGCGCACCCCACGCGAGGCCGGCCGACGCCCCCCCGGCCAGCCAGTAGGCCAGCGCACCGAGCGGGACCAGGAGGGCCAGGCCGACGAGCCCGGCCAGCGCCAGCAGCGCCGGCACGGTCAGCGCCCGCAGGTCCACCGGGCGGACGGGACGGGCCGCACCGCGCCCGCTGCCGGCGTAGCCGCGGTGCCCGCGCAGCCGGACCTCGCCCAGCAGCAGGAGCAGGCAGAGCAGGACGAGGACGCCGGCCAGCATGGTGGCGGCGGGCCCGTTGAAGGTGGCCCGGTACTGGTCGTAGATCGCGGTGGTGAACGTCGGGTAGCGCAGCATCTGCAGCGCCCCGAACTCGGCCAGCACGTGCAGCGCCACGAGGAGGCCGCCACCCAGCAGGGCCACCCGCAGCTGCGGGAGCTGCACCCGCCGGAACACCGCCCAGCTCGACAGGCCCAGCCCGCGGGCGGTCTCCTCCAGCGCCGGGTCGAGCCCGCGCAGGGCGGCCACCACGGGCAGGTACACGAACGGGAAGTACGACAGCGAGACGACCAGCAGCGCCCCGGCGTAGGTGTCCAGCCAGGGCAGCAGCGAGATCCAGGCGAAGCTGTTCACGAACGCCGGCACCGCGAGCGGGGCGACCAGCAGCACGTGCCACAGCCGCCGTCCGGGTACCGCCGAGCGCGCCACGAGCCAGGCCGCGCCGACGCCCAGGGCGGCGGTGACCGCCACGGTGCCCACGACCAGGCGGGTGGTGTTCCAGAGCAGCTCGGCCACCCGCGGGCGGAACACCAGCTCGCGGATGCCCGACCAGCCGACGTCCAGCGTGTACCCGGCGATGTAGACCAGCGGCAGGAGCGCCAGCGCGGCGACGCAGACCGCCAGCGCGAGGGTGACCGGCGAGCGCCAAAGCGGCCGCCGCCCCCTGCCCGCGGACGCACCGGAGCCCCGGACCGCCGGCAGGGCCGGCGCTCCGGGGCCCGGGGTGCGGAGCGCGGGAGGAGTCAGAGCAGGCCCACTTCCTGCATCAGCTCGGTGACCTGCGGGGCGTTGAGGGAGCCCGGGTCGACGGTGGGCGCCTGCAGCTCCGCCAGCGGCGGCAGCGCCTCGGCGGAGGGGACGCCGGTCCCGACGGCGTACTCCAGGGCGCTGCTGTCGGCCAGCCGCTCCTGGGCCGCACGGCTCGTGAGGTACTCGACCAGCTGCTGGGCCTGCTCGGGCTGGTCGGAGGAGGCGAGCACCCCGGCCCCCGAGACGCTGAGGAAGGCGCCCGGGTCCTGGTTGCGGAAGTAGTGCAGCTCGGCGTCGTCGCCGATGAGCCCGTTCTGGGCCTGGTCGCGGAACCAGTAGTAGTGGTACGTGATGCCGACCGGGACCTCGCCCTCGTCGACGGCCTTCATGATCGCGGTGTTGCTCGCGTAGATCTCGGCGTTGCGCTCCAGCCCGGCGAGCCACTCACGGGTCGCCTCCTCGCCCTCCAGCTCCAGGACGGCACTGACGATCGCCTGGAAGTCCGCCCCGCCGGCCGCGATGCCGACCCGGCCCTGCCACTCGGGGTCGGCGAGGTCGAGCATCGACTCCGGGAGCTCGTCCTCGGCGATCAGCGCCGGGTTGTGGATCAGCGCGGTCGAGCGGGCGGCGAAACCGACCCAGTTGCCCGACGACGGCCGGAACTGCTCCTCGACCTGGCCGAGGGTGCCCTCCTCCAGCGGCGCGAGCAGCCCGGCCTCGTCCACGGCGGAGATGGCCGGGCTGTTCTCGGTGAGGAAGACGTCGGCCGGCGAGGCCTCGCCCTCCTCGACGATCTGGTTGGCCAGCTCGGAGTCGTTCGCGTCGCGGAACTCCAGCTCGATGCCCGTCTCCGCGGTGAAGTCCTCGAGCATCGTGCGGACCAGGCTCTCGTGCTGGGCGCTGTACACGGTCAGCGTGTCGGTGTCCGAGCCGCAGGCGGCCAGCGACGCCGCGAGGGTGAGGGTGGAGACGACGCCGACGGTCGAGCGCCCGAGCCTGGTCACGTGTGTCCTCCTGCTGATAGGCGAGGCACACCTAAGCATGCCCGGTCCGGCGCCGATGAGCCGCCCACCCCGCCGGTGCGGTGCGCTACAACGGACGGCGTGACCTCTCCCGGCCCCGTCGGCCCCATGGACCCGCCCGGCGGCGCCGACGCCGTGCTGCTGCGGGAGGCCGCGGACCGGCTGGACCTGCTGGCCGACCGGACCACTCCCGGCGACTGGCGCCTGGACGGGCTCCTGGCCAGCCGGCCCGAGGTCGTCGCCCACGCCCCCGACGGCGGGACCGAGCACGTCGCCGAGGCGCGGGCCCGGAGCGGCGCCTGGATCGCCGCCCTCTCCTCCGCGCTGGCCGGCCCGCTCGCGGCCTGGCTCCGGGCCGCCGCCGACGGACCGGCGCACCCGGCCGCGGTCGAGGTGGCCCGGCACCTCGTCGCCCGCCTGCCCTGAGCGGCGCACGCTTCGGGACCGGCCGGGCGGGGAGAACGCCGCCGGACTGGGTAGGCGGCGGGGATGCAGCGACATCCGGCACCCGATCCCGTCGGCCCCGCGTCCGGCGCCGACGACCCGGACGCCCCGGAGAAGGAGGGGCTGGCACGGCGCCTGGACAAGCCGATGGGGGCGCTCGGGCTGGTGTTCGTCTTCATCGTCCTCGGCCAGTCGCTCGCCCGGGAGCCGTGGCTGGTGACCACGCTGAGCGTCACCGGGTGGGTGCTGTGGGCCGTCTTCGTCGCCGAGTTCGCCCACCGGGCGATCACCGCCCGCGACAAGCGGCGGTTCTGGGCCCGGAACTGGTGGCAGCTGATCTTCCTCGCGATCCCGTTCCTGCGGTTCGCCCGCGCGCTCACCCTGTTGCGGGCGGCGCGCGTCGGAGGCGTCGTCTCGGCCGCCGTCCGCGGATCGCGGTCGGCGGGGCGGCTGCTGAGCGGGCGGATCGGCTGGCTCTCCGCGGTGACCGTCGTCGTGGTGCTCGGGGTCAGCCAGCTCCTCTACGTCCTCGGTGCCTACGACACGTACGGGACGGCGCTCTACGACGCGGCGCAGGCCACGATCAGCGGGCGGCCGCTGTCGGCCGAGGGTGGGGTCGCCCGCTTCCTCGACATCGCCCTGGCGATCTACTCGGTGGCGGTCTTCGCCACGGTCGCCGGCGCGCTCGGGGCCTACTACCTCGAGCGCCGGGAGTCCGACAGTGGGACGCCTGCGCCGGTCGGCCCGGAACCGGACCCGCACCCGTCGGCCCCGTGACCGGCGGTGGCGTGGCCGGCGGTGGCGTGGCCGGCGGGCACGGCGGGTAGGGGGGGCCGATGAGCGACGACGTGGCCACGGGTGGGTTCGCCGGACGGCTGGGGGCCCGGCCGGAGTCGGCCGAGGACGGCACGGCGCGGATCGCGTTCGAGGCGACCGACGACCACCTCAACCCCGCCGGGACCGTGCACGGAGGCGTGCTGGCGACCCTCGTCGACACGGCGATGGGGCTGGCGGTGCGCACGACCACCGGCGACGGCGAGGTGCCGGCGACCAGCCAGCTGACGGTCACCTACCTGCGGCCGGGGAAACCCGGTCCGGTGACGGTGACCGCACGTCTGCGCACGCGCGGCGAGCACCTCACGGTGTGCGAGGCCGACGTGGAGCAGGACGGCACGGTCCTGGTCCACGCGGTGGCGACGTTCGCGCTGCTGGAGCGCTGACCGCCCCTCCGCCGCCCGGCGGATCGCCGCCCGGCCCGGGGTGGGCGGGTGGTCAGGCGGTCGTCGGCGAGGACACCTCGACGACCGCGGCCGATCCGACGTTCTCGTAGACGTCCGACTCGTCGTCGGCACCGGTCTGGGCGACGACCAGGATGTAGACGAAGATCGCGATGATGACCAGGAGGATCCCGAGCGGGATGAGGATCTTCGCCCGGCTCCTCGCCTTCGGCGTCCCCTCGTTCGGGCCGTCGTGGCTGCGGCGGTCGTCGGCGGGGTGCGACATGCGTCGGCCTCCTGGGTGCGTCGTTGCTGTCACGGATGCGGCCGGTCGACCGCCTGCCCTGTCCATGCCCACCTGGTCGGCGGCCACTCCCCCGCTGCTCGACCCGGACGGGCACCGGGGCGCCCGGCCGGGGACGATCGGTGGATGACCACTGCGAGCTGGAACGGCACCGTCGTCGCCGAGTCCGACGACATCGTCACCGTCGAGGGCAATGCCTACTTCCCGCGCGAGGCGGTGCGCGAGGACGTGCTGCGTCCGTCGGAGACCCACAGCGTCTGCCCGTGGAAGGGAACGGCGTCGTACCTCAGCCTGGAGGTCGACGGGCAGCTGAACCGGGACGCGGCCTGGTACTACCCCGAGCCGAAGGACGCCGCACGGGAGATCGCCGGGCGGGTCGCCTTCTGGAAGGGCGTCGAGGTGCGCTGACCGCGCCCCGGCGCCGGATCAGCGGCCGGGGCGGGACCCGGCGAGCTCGCGGGCCGACGCCGCGGCCTCGGCATCGAGCTGCCGGCCGACGGACTCGAGGAAGGAGTCCCAGGCCTGCTGCGGCGTGCGCCCGAGGGCGGCCGCGATCTGCTCCCAGTCGGCGCCGCCGCGGAGTGCGGCGCGGATGCCGACCAGCTGGCTGTCGTGCGCCTTGCGAGCGATGACCTCGCCGAGGGCCAGCAGCTCCAGCGACTCGTGGACGTCGAGCCGGGTCTGGGTGTCACGCAGGGAGGCGGCCCAGGGGTCGGGGTCGACGTCCTGGACGGTGTTCAGCGCGGTGTCGCCGTTGTCGCGGCGACTGAGGAAGTCCAGCCGGGTGGCGGCCGTTGTCAGCGAGAACTCCGCCTCGAGGGCCTCGGGTGTGATGCTCATGAGGAGAGGCTTCCCCTTCGTCGGCCGCGCGCCAAACCCGCGCGCGGAGCGATCTCGGACACGCGGAGGGCCCGCACCCCCCGTGCGGGTGCGGGCCCTCCGCGCGAGGCCCCTGGGGGCCGGCCGGCTCAGCTCTCGACGCCGACGGCGTCCTTGGCGAGGGCGGCCAGCTGGGTCTGCGCGGCGCTGACCACGTTCGACCGGTTCTTGTGGGTCTCCTCGTAGCGGGTGATCACGTTGATGTCGTGCGGCGTCTTCAGCTGCTTGATCGCCTTCACGGCGTCGTTGGCCGACATGGAGTCGTAGGCCTTGATCGGCAGCTCGTCGGCGTTGAGGTCGCCGAGCTCCTCACGGGTCTCGCGGGCCACGTTCGCGGCCTCCTGGTTGCCCTCGCGCTGGGCGATCCGCTCGGCGCGGCGCAGCGAGGCGGCTCGGCCGACGGTGAGGGTCTCCCGCACCGCACCGCTCAGGGCGGCGGCGCGGTCGGCGACCGACCCGATCCGCTCGGTGGTCTCCTCACCGGCGTGCTGCACGCTGTCGACGGCGTGGTTCACCGTGTTGGCCCAGAAGCGCACCGGGGCGTTGACCGCGCGGGCGACACCGCCGGCGACCTTCTGCAGCGGGGTGGCGACCAGGGCGGCCGGGCCACCCAGGGCCTCCTCGGCGAGGACGACGGTCAGCCACTCGACGGTGGCCGAGTGGGCGTCGACGAGCTTCTCCGCCAGGCGCTGGGTCGGCACGTCGGAGGCGGTCTCGGCGAGGACCCTGAGGTAGGTGGCGCGGTCGAGCAGCTGGTGCTCGAGCTGCAGGTCCTGGAGCAGGGCCTCCTCGACGGAGGTCGTCTGCTCGAAGGTGGCCTTGAGCCCGGCGGAGAGCCGGCCGACGACCGGGGTGACGACGTCGGGCACGCCGCCCAGGGCGCGCAGGCGCTCGGTGATCTCGATGGAGCGGGCCGCGGCGTTGTCGGCGTTCTGCGTCAGCTCGCGGCGCACGGCGTCGGTGCGGGCCTGCGAGATGCGGGTGCGCGCGATCTGCTCCTCGGTCTGCGTGAGCAGGACGAGGGCGCGCAGCTGGTTGATCATCTTCGTGGTCTTGTCGGTCATGACTCCTTCATGCCCCGGACGGGCCCGGTGCTAACAAGAGCAAGCAGATTGCTAGCAGTGAGGCGCGTCACCCGTCCGGGTGAATCCCCGTCGGCGCACCACCGGCGGCGCGGCCACGCGCCCGGGTCGCGTCCGGACCCGGGCGCCGCCACCCGGTGGGGCGCGCGCGGGATCAGCCGGCCTCGGCCGCGACCCGACTGGTGGCGACGGCGCGCCGGGGCCGGACGTCGAACCGCAGCACCGGCTGGGTCATGTCCTCGGTGAGCTCGTAGGGCGGACGCGGGGCGAGCCGGACCGGCCGGGGCGGCAGCGTGGACGGCGGCAGGGTCTTGCCGCAGCCGACGCAGTAGCGGCCTCGCTGGTGCACGGCTCCGCAGTGCGCGCAGGTCATGACGACTCCTCGGGTCCTTCGACGACGACTGACGACCGGACCCTGGCAGGACGACCGGCCACGGGGAAAGCCGATCGTGCGGGAGTGACGAGCCGTTACGGGACCGTCATGAACGGGCGGGTTCCGCATCGGGCCCGATGGCGCCGCCGGCAGAAGACGTGGTCACCTCCCGGTCCAGCGGGGTGCCCGCTTCTCCAGGCGGGCGGCGATGCCCTCCTTGCGGTCCTCGCTGAGGTAGGGGTTCGGCCCGACGTCCAGCCGCAGGCCCTGCCAGAGCGGGAGTTCCAGCGCCTTGACCGCGGTCTCCTTCATCCGGCGCACCGACAGCGGGGCGTTGGCGGCGATGCGGTCGGCCAGGCCGAGCGCCGTGGGCAGCACCTCGTCGGGCCCCACCAGCCGGTTGACCAGGCCCCACCGATGCGCCTCGGTGGCATCCATCGGGTCGCCGGTGAACAGCAGCTCGAGGGCGATCCCCACCGGGATGCGCTTGGGCAGGACGACCGACCCGAAGTTGGCGCCCATGCCGATCGCGGCCTCGGGCAGGGCGAACCGCACGGCCGGCGAGGCGATCCGCAGGTCGCAGGCGAGCGCCAGCTCGAAGCCGCCCGCGACGGCCGGGCCGTTCAGCGCGGCGATCACCGGCACGGGCGTCTCGGTGACCACCTCGAACACCGCACGGGCCGGCCGGTTCATCGGCGGGCGGAACCGCTCGCCCCGCTCGTCGGCGGCCCGGATCTCCTTCAGGTCGAAGCCGGCGCAGAAGGCGGGGCCGGTGCCGGTGAGCACGACCGCGCGAACCCCGTCCTCGGCGACCCGGAGCAGCTCCTCCACGAGGTCGGCCTGCAGGTCGGTGGACAGCGCGTTGCGCCGCTCGGGCCGGTCGAGGGTGAGCACCCGGACGGAGCCGCGGTCCTCGACGAGGAGCCCGGAGTCGTGGCGCCGCGCATCGCTGGTCCCTGCATCGTCCACCCGTGCAACCTCCGCCCCCGCCGCCGCGCCGGCAACCCGGCCGGTGGCACCCCGGCCCGGGCGGGTCCCCGGCGGCCCCGGGCAGCCCGCCCCTATCGGCAGGACTGCGGGGTGCCGGAACCGTCCCCGGGACGCCGCCGCGTGATCCCGGGCAACGATCGACCGCATCCGTCACATCCGCCCCACCCGTCGGGGACCATGGGCGGACCAGTCCGTCCGACCCGGTAGACAGGTGGCATGGAGAGCACTGCCGACATCGAGCTCGGTGATGTCGTCGCGGCGTCGGCGGCCGTCTCCATCGAGCTCACCTCCACGCCGGTGCTCAGCTACGCGCTGGCGCACAACCGCGTGCCGGTCGTCCCGCGGCTGGCGCTGACCGCCGACCGGACGCTGCGCGGAGCCACCGTGCGGCTGTCCGTGCGCGATGCCGAGGGTCCGATCGCGCACGCGGTCGAGCTGCTCGCCGACGTCGACGCCGGCCGCACGACCGTGCTCACCGGCATCGGGCTGGTCATGGACCCGGCGGCGATGCTGCACGTCGAGGAGCAGCGCCCGGGGGTCGTCGACGTCGAGGTGGAGTTCGAGGGCGAGCTGCTGGGCGAGGCCACGGCCCCGGTCCAGGTGCTGGCGGCCAACCAGTGGCTGGCCACCCCCCTGCCGCTGGCGCTGGAGATGCTCGCCGCGCACGTCATGCCCAACCACCCGGCGATCACCGGGCTGGTCGCCGAGGCGGCCGACCTGCTCGAGAGCCGGACCGGCAGCGGCGCGATGGTCGGCTACTCGGCCACCCCCGAGCGGGTCGACGAGGTCGTGCAGGCCCTCGCCGACGCGGTGCGGCGCCGCGGCGTCCGCTACTCCGAGCCGCCCGCCAGCTGGGCCGAGCTCGGCCAGCAGGTGCGCTCGCCCGGCGACGTCCTCACCTGGCGGGTGGGCACGCCGCTGGACACCGTCGTCCTCCTCGCCGCCGCGTGCGAGCAGGCCGGCATCCGGCCGCTGCTGTGGCTCACCGAGGGCACCGGCGGCCGGACCGCCGGAGCGCACGCCTTCCTCGGCTACTGGCGGGAGGAGCGCAGCTCGGAGAGCGCCGCCACCACCGACGCCGCACCGCTGGTCAACCTGGTCGACCTCGGCCTGATCGGCCTGGTCGAGACCACGCTGCTCACCGGCCCGGGCGAGGCCGGCGAGGACCTGCACGGCCCCGCCTACACCGGCTGGCTCGCCGGCGAGCTCGACCACGTCCTGGGGGTGACCGACGTCCACCGGGCCCGGCGCGACGGCATCGTCCCGCTGCCGGCCCGCGCCCGGACCCCGGAGGGGCTGCTCCAGGTCGTGGAGTACCGGCCGGCCGAGCACAGCGCACCGGCGTTCCCGGCCGGGCCCACGGCGCCGCAGGCGGGCAGCCGCCCCGAGGCACCGCCGCGGGTGCAGCAGTGGAAGAACGCGCTGCTGGATCTGAGCCTGCGCAACCGGCTGATCAACTACAGCGAGCGCGCCGGCCTGCCGCTGACGCTCCCGGCCACCGCGCTGCCGATCCTGGACAACTTCCTCCACGACGGCACCCCGATCACCCTCCTGCCCGGCGACCAGCTGGCCGCCGTCCAGCAGGAGCGCGGGCTCGGCGCGGCCGGGGACCTCCCGGCCGAGCAGCTGACCGAGCGGCTCGTGGAGCGCCGCGAGGTGCACGCCGACGTCACCACCGGCGGCTACCTGCCCCGGCTGCGCAACCTCGCCTACCGGGCGAAGACCGTGCAGGAGGAGACCGGCGCCAACAACCTGTACCTGGCGCTGGGCTCGCTGGTGTGGGAGCTCGACGGCCGGCCGCTGCGTTCACCGCTGATCCTGGTGCCCGTCGTCCTGACCCCGGTCGGCCGCACCGGCTCCTACCGGCTCGCGCTGGACGAGTCGGGGGCGAGCACCCCGAACTACTGCCTGCTGGAGAAGCTGCGCCAGGTGCACGGCCTCGTCGTCCCGACGCTGAGCGAGGCGGCCGAGAGCACGCTGGAGCTCGAGCCGGCGCTGGAGGCCGTGCGGGCGGCGCTGGTCGGCCACGGGCTGCCCTACCGCGTGCAGGCGACGGCGGACCTCGCGATCCTCCAGTTCGCCAAGTTCCGGCTGTGGAAGGACCTCGACGAGCACTGGGCCGACTTCGCGGAGAACCCGCTGGTCCGCCACCTGGTGCACGAGCCCACCGAGCCGTTCCTCGACCCCGCCCGCGACTCCGGCGCGTACGTCGACCTCGACGAGCTGGCCGCCCGGCTGCCCGTGCCCGCCGACGCCTCGCAGCTGCGGGCGATCGCCGAGGCCGGCGCCGGCCGCACGTTCGTGCTGGAGGGCCCGCCCGGCACCGGCAAGTCGCAGACGATCACCAACCTGCTCACCCGCGCGGTGGCCGACGGCAAGCGGGTGCTGTTCGTCGCCGAGAAGCGGGCCGCGCTCGACGTGGTGGCCCGCCGGCTCGACGCCGTCGGCATGGGGATGTTCGCCCTCGACCTGCACGACAAGGGCTCGCGCGCCTCGATGGTGCGCGCACAGGTCCGGGTGGCGCTGGAGCACGCGATCGCCGTCGACGACCAGGGCCTCGCCGCCGAGTCGGAGACCCTGCGCTCGGCCCGCCGCCAGCTGGCCCGCTACGCCGACCGGCTGCACACCGAGAACGCCGCCGGGCTGTCGCTCTACACCGCGCGCACGGCGGAGCTGGCGGCGGACCCGGACGTGCCGCCGCTGCCGGTGCCGCTGCCGTTCGTCGCCAACGCCCCCGCCGAGGTGCTGACGGCGGTGCGCCGGGCGCTCGCGCTGCTGCCCGACATCGCCGACCTCACCCGCCCCTCCCCCCGGCACCCGTGGGCGTTCGTCGACTCCCCGGAGATCGACCTGCCGGCCGCCCGCGAGGCGGCGGCCGCGGTCGACGCGGCGGTGCGCGAGGTCGCCGGCCTCGCCGAGCTGGGCGGCGTGCTCCGGCACGCGCGCACGCCCGCCGACCTCGACTCGCTGGCGCACCTGCTGTCCGGGCCGCCGGTGGGCATCGACGTGCTCGACGAGACGTTCAGCGGCCGGTGGACGACGGCGACCGGGGCGGTCCTCGGCGAGGTCGCGGCCTTCACCGCGTTCCGCCACCCGGGGTTCGACGTCGTCGCGCCCGAGGTGATCGAGCTGCCGCTGGCGGAGGTGTACGTCGCCGCGCAGACCGCGGCCGCATCGGGCTGGTGGGGGCGCCGGCGGCGGCTGACCGCCGTCCTCGACCGGCTGGCCCCGTGCCTGCGGCCGGGCGCCAGGGTGAAGCCCCGGGACGTGCCGGCGCTGGTCGAGAACCTCTGGCGGGTGCAGACCGCGGTGCAGTCCGTCGCCGGCCGCGTCAACTCCGTTCCCGGCCTGGCCGCACCCGAGGGCTGGAACCCGTTCACCGACCCGACGCTGCTGGAGCGGCAGGTCGAGTGGCTGCGCCGGGCCGGCGCCGCCGTCGACGGGTCCTCGGCCTTCCACGTGGCGCTGCGCAAGCTCATCGTCGCCGGGATGCCCGCCGCCCCGGAGACCGCCGCCGCGGTGGCCCGCCTGCGTGACGCCGTCACCGCGCTGCTGCAGGTCTGCCGGAGCTCACCCGACCAGCTGGCCGGCTGGGCCGGTGAGGACGGCTTCGTGCTGCGCTGGTCGATGACCCGCCCCGAGCGCGGGGTCGAGGGCACGGTGCTGATGTCGCTGCGCCGCTGGGTCTCCTTCCTCGACACCCTCGAGCCGCTCCGGTACGCGGGGCTCTTCGACGCCCGGACGCTGCTGATGACCGGGGCGGTCGCCGCTGACGACGCCGTCCGCGCGCTGGACCGCGGACTGGCCCGGGCCTCGGTGGCCGAGCGGCTGGACGCGACCGGCCTCGACACCTTCGACCCGGAGGCACACGAGCGCGCGATCGCCCGGTTCACCGCGGCCTCGCGGGCCGTGCGCGAGCACCTGACCGCCGCGCTGCCGGCGGCGGTGCTGGCCACCCGCCCCTTCGATGCCGCGATCGGCTCCGGCCGGGTCGGTGCGCTGCAGCGCGAGCTGGCCAAGCAGCGCCGCGGGCTCGGTGTGCGGCAGCTGCTGGCCGAGTACGGCGAGCTGATCACCGCGGTGATGCCCTGCGTGCTGGTGTCTCCGGACTCGGTGGCCCGGTTCTTCCCCGCGAAGGCCGCCCAGTTCGACCTCGTCGTCTTCGACGAGGCCTCGCAGATCCGGGTGGCCGACGCCGTCGGCGCACTGGGGCGGGCGAAGGCCGCCGTCGTCGTCGGCGACTCGAAGCAGATGCCCCCGACGTCGTTCCTGGAGCCGACGGCGGCGAGCTCGGACGACTCCGTCGAGGTCGTGGACACCGCGGTCGAGGACGAGGAGTCGATCCTGGGCGAGTGCGTCCAGGCGCGGGTGCCGCGGCACTGGCTGTCGTGGCACTACCGCAGCCAGGACGAGTCGCTGATCGCGTTCTCCAACGCGCAGTACTACGAGAACCGGCTGTCGTCGTTCCCCGCGCCCACCCACGGCCGGGCCTCGGCCGAGCCCGACGGCCGCGGCGTCTCGCTGGTGCGGGTGCCCGGCACCTTCCACCGCTCGGGCGCGGGCCGGCTGCTGCGCACCAACCCGATCGAGGCCGCGGCGATCGTGGCGGAGATCCGGCGGCGGTTCGACGCGGTCCCGAAGTGGGACGGCATCGACGCGGTGCCCTCGATCGGTGTCGTCACGTTCAACGCCCAGCAGCGCTCCTACATCGAGGGGCTGCTGCGCGACGCCGACGACGAGCGGCTGGCCGCGGCGCTGGACCGCACCGACGGCGAGGGGCTCTTCGTCAAGAACCTCGAGAACGTGCAGGGCGACGAGCGCGACGTCGTCTTCTTCTCCACGGGCTTCTCCCCCACCGCCGACGGCACGCTGCCGCTGAACTTCGGCCCCCTCAACCGGGTGGGCGGCGAGCGGCGGCTCAACGTGGCGATCACGCGGGCGCGTCGGCAGGTCGTCGTCTTCTCGTCGTTCGACCCGGCGCAGCTGCGGGCCGAGGAGACCTCGTCGGTCGGCATCACGCACCTGCGCGCCTACCTCGACATGGCCGAGCAGGGCACCGACGTGCTGCCGCGGGCACCGCGGTCGGCAGCCGTGGTCGACCGGCACCGGGAGCAGATCGCCGTGGCGCTGCGCGAGCGCGGGCTGGTGGTGCGCACCGACGTCGGGCTCTCGGAGTTCCGTGTCGACCTGTCGATCTCCCGACCTGTCGACCCGTCGACCCCGGTGATGGCGGTGCTGCTGGACGGCCCCGCGTGGGCCCGCCGCGGCACGGTGGGCGACCGGGACGGCCTGCCGGTCGAGGTGCTGGGCGACATGCTGCGCTGGCCGGTGGTGGAGCGGGTGTGGCTGCCGACGTGGCTGGCCTCCCCCGGCTCCGTCGTCGACCGGCTGGTGGCCGCGGTGGACGCGGCGCCGGTGTCGACGCCGCCGGTCGTCGAGCCGCTGCGGCTGCCGACGGCGGCCGTGGAGTCGTTCAAGGGCGTCGCCGCGCTGCGCTCGTCGGTGACGGCGTCCCTCGCCGTGCCGACGGTGACCGCCCGACCCGCCGCGAAGCCCGCCGCGAAGCCGGCCGCGGCGCGGCGACCCGCGGAGCCGGCCGGGCTCGACGGCGAGACGCCGTTCGTGCCGTGGATCCCGAAGACCGCCGGTGACAAGTCGGTGCTCGACGAGCTGCCGGCCTCGAAGGCCGCGCGGGTGGTGCGCCGGGTGATGACCGCCGGGGTGAAGGCCGAGGGCCCGATCCACGTCGACCGGCTGGCCAAGCTGACCGTCGGGGCGTTCGGGGTGAACCGGTCGACCGAGGCGCGCAAGCAGCTCCTGCTGTCCCTGCTGCCGCCCTCGGCCGTCGACGGCGACCACCTCTGGCCCGAGGGTGTCGACCGCGCGTCGTGGACCGGGTTCCGCCGGCAGGTGTCGAGCACCGACCGGCCGATCGAGCACGTGGCCCCGGAGGAGGTCGCCAACGCGATGGGGGCGCTGTGCCGGGCCGCCGCCGGGATGCAGCGGGACGAGCTGCTCACCGCGACGGCGACCGTGTTCGGCTACAAGCGGCGGGTGGCGTCGGTGACCCCGGCGCTGGAGAAGGCGCTGACCTTCGCCCTCGACACCGGCCGCCTCACCGAGCAGCCGGACGGCCTGCTCACCGTCTGACCCCGACGAGGCATTCAGGACGGAACAGGATCGGCCGTTCCATTCCCTGTCCGGATCACCCGACCAGGGAGGAACAGTGCGGATCATGTGCCGGGCCACGGTGCCCGCCACGGAGGGCCAGGTCATGGCCTCCGTCCAGGAGACCCTGGACCGCCGCGGCTCCATGGCCCACGCCCCCGTCAGCCTGGCGGTGCCCGACGCCGTCGCGCTCGGCATCGCCGGTTTCTTCGTCAGCCCGACCGACTCCGGGCAGGTGCTGGAGCGCTTCTTCCGGGGGGGCGAGGTGGACAGCGCCGCGCTGCTCGACGCCGTGGCGTTCGAGCAGGGGTACGCCTCGGCCGAGCAGCACTCCGCGCTGTACTGCCTCGCGGGGTGGGTGCACGCCCGGGTGCACGCGCACGGCGCCGCCTGAGCGCAGCCGGACTCAGCGGACGGTGACCGCGCCCGTCCGGCTCGGCACCAGCTCCACCCAGGTGGGGCCGGCGGCCAGCGTGACAGGGGCGCCGTCGGCCGCCGCGAGCACCACCGGCTCGGTGACCGAGGCCTTCGACCAGGTGGCGGGGAGCGTCCGGCCGCCGGTGGCCACGAGCGCCTCGCCCCCACCGACCATCACCGTCTCCGGCACCGGGTTGCCGGCCGGGTCCCGGGAGCCGGTGTTCACGACGTCGACCCGGAGCACCACGACGTTGGTGGCGCGCAGGGGGGTCCCGTCGGCCTCGACCGCGGGGGTGTCGCCCTCGGCGCGCAGCCAGCGCCCGTCCGGGGGGCTCCACGTCCAGCGGGGGTGGCTGATCCCGGAGAGCGTCAGGTCGAGCACGCCGGCCGGGGCGCCCGCCACCGCGGCGGACGCCTGCTCGGCCGCGGCCGAGATCGGGAACTGCACGCCCGGGGCCGCCCCGTGCCCGGCGTCGGCCTGGGCCAGGAGCGCCAGGGGGTCGGCGTAGACGTTGTGCGGTGCGGAGCGGCCCGCCTGCCGGTGGAAGCCACCCGCCCCGGCGTCGTGGCTGAGCACCTGCAGCCCGGCGGCGGCGATCGCGTCGACGTACGGGCGCTGCCCGCCGGAGAAGGCGAACACCCCTCGCAGCGGCGCGGCGATCGCCGGGTCCATGGGGCGCACCGACCGCACCGGCCCCAACTCGGCCGGCAGCGTGGAGTGGTAGACGGCCACGTAGCGGGTGATCCCGCCCTCGACGACCTGCTCCCAGACCATGTCCGCGGCCCCCAGCCCCGTCTGCGGACGGGCGGACACGGAGTTCTCGATCTTCACGGCCAGCGCCGGCCGGTCGATGCTCGTCCCCGCGCTGTCCACCCCGGTGAGCGGCCACAGCACCGGCGGGGGCGGCGGTGGCGGTGGTGGCGGGGCGGTCGTCGGTGCGGCGACCGGTGCTGCCGGCGCGGTGCCGCAGCCGGCGAGGGCCGCGACGACCACGAGCGCCACACCCAGCCGCCGGACCAGGCCGCCGGACCGGCGTTGGTCGGGCCGGACGGGGACGGTTTCCACGTGCACGCTCCTGGGTCGGCGGCCGCCGGACGCGGCCGCCCGGCGACCCTAGGACGGGACACCGTCGTCCCCGGCGCTCCCGCGCCGGGCAGCGCGCATCCCGTGGCCGGGCCGCTACGTCCCGGTCACGTGCGGGCGACCGCCAGCAGGGTCACGTCGTCGGTGCGCGGCGGGTCGAGGGCGTCGAGCACCGCGTCGAGCAGGGCCTGCGGCTCGGCCGGCCCGGCGGCGACGGCGGCGCGCAGCTCCGCGAGGCCGGCGGCCAGGCCACCGGCGCCGCGCTCCACCAGCCCGTCGCTGACCAGCAGCAGCCGGTCGTCGCCGGCGAGGGTCAGCCGGGTCTCGGCGTAGCCCGCGGCGTCGAGCAGCCCCAGCGCCGGGCCGCGCCCCCCGGCCAGGTACTCCGCACCTTCGGCGGTGGCGTGCAGCACCGGCAGGTGGCCGGCGTTGGCGACGACGACCTCCCCGGTCGCCGGGTCCAGCTCGGCGACGACGGCGGTCGCGAGCTCGCCAGGCAGCAGCGCGCCGATCACCTCGTTCAGCCCGTCCAGGGCCGCCGCGGGCCCGGGCGCGCGCAGCAGGTGGGCGCGCAGGGCGTGCCGCAGCTGGGCGGTGACCGCCGCGGCGGCCAGGCCGTGCCCGGCGACGTCGCCCAGCACGATCGAGATCCGGCCGCCGGGCAGCGGCACGAGGTCGTACCAGTCGCCGCCGACGACGTCGTCCTCGCTCGGGCGGTACCGGGCGGCCAGGGCGACGCCGGGCAGCTGCGGCAGCTCCTCCAGCAGGAGGGTGCGCTGGAGGGCGGTGGCCAGCCGGTCGTCCTCCGCCACCCGGTTGAGCGCGGTCTCGGTGAGGAGGGCGGCGAGGCCGCGGGCGGCGGCGACCTCGTGGTCCCGCCACGGCCGGGCCGTCCCCCGCACCGTCTCGCTCCATGCCTCGAACGACCGGCGCGGGCTCAGCCTCGGGCCGCTGTCGCCCGGCGCCGTCTTCGGGGTGTACGGGTTGCCGCCCCAGGTGATCTCGCGAAGCGTCTCCGGCCGGAACCAGGCGAGGAAGTCCCCGCGTCCGCCGCCCACCTCGGCGGCGAGCACGCCGCTGGCGCACGGGGCGAGGTCGGCCGCCGCGGGAACGGCGCGGCCGACCGCGTCGGTGACCGGGACGCCGGCGTCCAGCAGCTCCCGCACCAGCGGGAGCACGCGGTCGGCCGGCGGCGTCGTCCCCAGCAGGTGCAGCCGGCCCCCCAGCCGCACCGCCGCACCCGCGGCGGGCAGCAGGTCGAGGACGGTGACGTCGCCCCCGGTCAGCGCCGCGGCCGGCGCCCGCGGCGTCCGGCCGACAGCCGCGGCCAGCTCGGCCTGCCGCTGCGCGACCTCGACCACGCCGCCCTGCTCCGCGGCGGAGACCTTCGTGTGCAGCAGCAGCGAGGCGGTGCGGGCCAGGAACTCCGCGGCCGTCCGATCCGGGTAGGAGGGCCGGTGCGGGCCCGCGTAGTGGTGGCAGGAGATGAGGCCCCACAGCGTCCCGCGGTCGATCAGCGACACCGACATCGAGGCCACGACGCCCATGTTGGCCAGGTACTCCAGGTGGACCGGCGAGACGCTGCGCAGCATCGCCCCGGAGAGGTCCAGCGGCCGGCCCGTGGCCGGGGTGACCGGCGGCTCCAGCGGCACGGGGCGGTATCCGGCGTCCGGGATCAGCCGCATCCAGTTGGTCGCGTAGAGCGCCCGGGCCTGGGCGGGGATGTCGCCGGCCGGGTACCGGAGACCGAGGAAGGGCTCGAGGTCGGCGCGGCGGTCCTCGGCGATCACCTCGCCGTTCCACTCGGCGTCGAAGCGGTAGACCATCACCCGGTCGAAGCCGGTGAGCGAGCGGACGTCGCGGGCCAGCACCGCGGTCAGCTCGTCGAGGCCGGCGGTCGCCGACAGCCGCTGCAGCACCGTGGGCAGCCGCCGGTGCCAGGCGGCACCGGCCTGCCCGGCGCCCTGCACCGGCTCCCACTCGGTGACCAGCAGCCCGTCGGCGCGGTGCAGGAGGACGTCGACGTCGGCGCCGGCCACCTGCACCCGCAGCGGGTTCACCTCGGCGAGCTCCCCGGCGAGGCCGGCCCGCAACCGGGCCGTGCCGTCGGGGCCGAGCAGCTCGCCCACGGTGGCGCCGCGGACGGGGCGGCCGAAGAGCGCGTCGGCGCCGGCGGAGGCCACGACGACGGCGAGGTCGGGCTCGGTGACCGCCAGCAGCGCGCCGTGCGGCTGGATCGCCCCCGGGATGGCGATCGGCTCCTCGGCGCACCGGAGGAGCGCCTCCTCGACGGACCGCTGCGCTGCGCCGCGGCTGGTCACTGCGGCGGACGTCACGGGGCGTCGCGGTCGGGCACGGCGAGCGGGAGCTCGTCGACCGAACCCACCAGTGGGACGACGGAGCCGAGGTCGAGCAGGTCGATCGGCAGCCGGACCGGCCGGTTGCCGGGCGGGGCGACGACGTGCAGGGCCGTCCCGGCCGCGGCGGCGCGGCGGGCGATGCCGACCAGGGTGCGCGCCCCCGAGGAGTCGAGGAAGGCCGTCGGCGTGAGATCGACGACCAGCGCCGCGGGCGAGGTGGCGAGCAGCGACTCGGCGGCCTCGGCCAGTCGAGGTGCGGTCGCCATGTCGAGCTCACCCCGTACGGTGAGGGCCGGGCGCCCGGCGATCGTCGTCCGTGCCACCGCGAAGAACACCAGCGCACCTCCCTCCCCTCGTCCCGGCGTCCGAGGGTAGGCCACGGGGGAAGGGAGCGACCGGCCGTGAACGTCGAGTTCAGCGTGCGGCTGCCCACCGACACGCACAGCGTCCCGCTCGTGCGCGGGCTGGTCCGGCAGGCGCTGGAGCACCTGCGGGTGCCCGGGGCCGTCGTCGAGGAGATCGTGCTGGCGCTCACCGAGGCCTGCGCCAACGTCGTCGACCACGCCGCCGATCAGGACGTCTACCAGGTCGACGTGGCCATCGACGAGCAGCTGTGCCGGATCAGCGTGCTCGACGGGGGCGACGGCTTCGACGTCGCGGCCACCCAGGACGCCGGCACCCTGCCCACCGACGACCGGGGCCGCGGCCTGCAGCTCATGCACTCCCTGACCGACCGGTTGGAGTTCGGCCAGGGCGAGGACGGCCGGCACCGGGTCACCTTCGAGAAGTGGCTGGCCCCTCCACCGCGTCTGCGGCTGCTCGACCCGAACTGACCGCCCGGCGCCGTCAGCCCGGGGCGACGGCCGGGCGCGGCGTCACGAGCTCGGCCAGCGCCTGCCCCCACCGGCGGGCGCGGTCCTCCTCCCCCTCGGCGAGCGGACCGTCCGGGTCGGGGTGGACGAAGTGCTCGGGCGGGGCGGCCGGGGTCCCGCCCAGACCGCGGACCAGCGCCACCTCGATCCCCATGGCGCCGTCGGTGGTGTACCGGGTGGGCTCGTCCGGGCGCAGGTCGAAGGTCGCCACGTTCACCCCCCGGGGCAGCGCGACCGCCTCCAGCCACTCGGGCAGGCCGTAGGCGGGCGCGGCCGGCCCGGCCGGTGGGTGGCCGGGCCCGCCGGCCACCAGCAGCCGCACGTCCCCCGGCACGAGGACCGGCGCCTCCCGCGCGCAGGCGACGTCGACGGGCAGCCGGGTCGCCAGCCCGTGGGCGATCGCCATGGCGATCCGTCGGATCTCACCGGGCATCGACTCGAAGACGACCAGGGCTCGGGCCATGGGTCGCTCACCGCCTCGTTGCAGGAGTTCGGGGCGACGACGGTAGAGCGGGAACGGCGCTCGTGGGGCGGATCACCTCGCGGTCGCCACCCTGCGTCCGCACCGGCACGGCGTGTCGTCGACGATGGGCGGGTGAGCCGCTCCGCCGATCCCGCCGCGCGCACCACCCAGGACGTCGCCGCCGAGGTGCGCGACGCCGCCCGCCGACTGGCGGGGGTGGCCGAGCGGACTCCGCTGCAGCGCAACGCCCGGCTCTCGGGCATGACCGGCGCCGACGTGTGGCTCAAGCGCGAGGACCTGCAGGTCGGCCGCTCGTACAAGATCCGCGGCGCGTACAACACCATCAGCCGGCTGGACGACGCCGCGCGGTCCGCCGGCGTCGTCGCCGCCAGCGCCGGCAACCACGGGCAGGGCGTGGCCTACGCCTGCCGGGCCCTCCAGGTGCACGGGCAGGTGTTCGTCCCGGGGACGACGCCGCGGCAGAAGCGCGAGCGGATCGCCTCGCTCGGCGGCGACATGGTGCGGCTGGTGGTCACCGGCGACTCCTACGACGAGGCGGCGGCCGCGGCCGCGGAGCACGCGCTCAGCACCGGGGCCACGCCGGTGCCGGCGTTCGACGCGCTGTCGACGGTCACCGGCCAGGCGACGGTCGCCGTCGAGATCCTCGAGCAGCTGGGCACCGCGCCCGACGTCGTCGTCCTGCCGGTGGGCGGTGGCGGTCTGCTGGCCGGTTGCGCCACGTGGCTGCGGATCGCCTCGCCCGGCACCCGGCTGGTGGGCGTCGAGCCCGCGGGCGCGGCGAGCATGGCCGCCGCCCTGGCGGCCGGGGAGCCGGTGGAGCTGCCCGAGATCGACACGTTCGTCGACGGCGCCGCCGTCCGCCGGGCCGGTGCGGTCACCTACCCGCTGGTGCGCGACTCCGGCGCCGAGCTGCTGACCGTGCCCGAGGGGCAGATCTGCACCGAGATGCTCGAGCTCTACCAGGCCGACGGGATCATCGCCGAGCCCGCGGGCGCGCTGTCGTCGGCCGCGCTGAGCGGCGGCACCGTCACCGTCGGACCCGGGCAGACGGTCGTCTGCCTCCTGTCCGGCGGCAACAACGACGTCAGCCGGTACGCCGAGGTGGTCGAGCGGTCGCTGGTGCACCGCGGGCTCAAGCACTACTTCCTGGTGGAGTTCCCGCAGGAACCCGGCGCGCTGCGCCGCTTCCTCGACGAGGTGCTCGGCCCCGACGACGACATCGTGCTGTTCGAGTACGTGAAGCGGGACAACCGGGAGACCGGGGCGGCGCTGACCGGCATCGAGCTGGGCAGCGCCGACGGCCTGGCCGGCCTGCTGGAGCGGATCGAGGCCAGCCCGTTGCGCATCCAGCTCGTGGCGCCGGGGACGACGGCCTACCGCTTCCTCATCTAGCCGATCACCCGGATCGGGCTGCCGGCGAGGAAGGCGGCGACGTCCTCGACCGCCTCGCGGTAGAACACCTCGTAGGTCCCGCGGGTCACGTAGCCCAGGTGGGGGGTGAGCACGGCGCGGCGCAGCTCCCGCAGCGGCGAGTCGCGCGGCAGCGGCTCGACGTCGTAGACGTCGAGTCCGGCGCCGGCGATGCGGCCGTCGCGCAGGACGTCGACCAGCGCGGCCTCGTCGACGATCGGGCCGCGGCTGGTGTTGACCAGGATCGCGGTGTTCTTCATCAGCGCGAGGTCCTCGGCGCCGATCAGGCCCCGGGTCCGCTTCGACAGCAGCAGGTGGACGGTGACGACGTCCGCGGTGGCGAAGAGCTCGTCCCGCTCCACCCGGCGGGCACCCACCTCAGCGGCGCGCTCGTCGGTGAGGTTCTGGCTCCAGGCGACGACGTCCATGCCGAAGGCGGCGCCGATCCGGGCCACCTGCGAGCCGAGCCGGCCGAGCCCGACGACGCCGAGGGTGGCGCCGGCGAGGTCGCCGCCGATCGTCTGCTGCCAGGCCCCGGCCCGCATGGCGGCGTCCTCCTGCGGGAGGTGCCGCAGGGCGGCCAGGATCAGCGCCCAGGTCAGCTCGACGGTGGCGGTGGCCGATGCCGCGGTGCCGCAGACGGTGATGCCGAGCTCGGTGGCGGCCGCGACGTCGATCGACTTGTTGCGCATGCCGGTCGTGACCAGCAGCCGCAACTCGGGCAGCCGTTCGAGGACGTCGCGGCCGAACCGGGTGCGCTCCCGCATGGCGACGACGACGTCGAAGGTGCGCAACCGCGCGACGAGCTCGTCGGGGTCGCCGACCGCGTCGTGGAAGGCCACGACCTCCGCCGGCTCGGGCAGCTGCGACCAGTCGGCGAAGGCGGCGGCGACGGACTGGTAGTCGTCCAGGACGGCGATGCGGTGCACGCCAGAGGTCTACCGGACGCGGATCAGCCCTGCGGCCCGGTGGCGTCGGACATGCCGGCCGGCTCGTCGCCGTCGCCGTCGGGCACCCGGGTGACGTCGTCGGACATGACGCCGCCCTGCGCCGCGCGCGGCGACTGCTCCGGGGCCGCCCCGACCTGGTCCTTCTCCGGGACCTCGCCGGGCAGCCCGTCCTCGTTCGAGGCATCGCTCACGCCGCCGTAGGGGCGGCCCGTCATCGAGCCTTCGGTCATCGCTGTGCTCCTCTCCGGTAGCCGGGTGCGGTCAGGTGCGCTTGGTGCCGCCGGTGCTCTTGCCCTTGCCCGTGAACTTGGAGAGGGCGCCCTTGATCTTCTGCTGGTTCTGCGGCTTCTTGGCCTCGTTCATGACCTTCTTGGCCGCGGCACCCTTGGTCAGCTTGCTCATGATTCCCATGGAGGATGGGTGCCCGATCCGCGCCCGCCCATGCGTGGGGGGCCCGACTATCAGACCCGCTCACGCCCGGGCGGCGGTGTCGTCCTCGGCGTCGTCGTCGGTGTCGTCGTCGGCGTCGTCCTCGGCGTCCGGGCCGGCGCCCTCGTCCCGGGCGAGCAGGTAGGTGGCGACGCCGAGGACGAGCCCGGCGATCCCGGAGAGCACGACGATGACCGGCGTGCTGATCTCGCCGAGCACGTCGGTCAGCAGGTCGCGGGAGCGGGAGGTCGGGTCGGCCAGGACGACGCCGACGAACACGGCCACGAGGATCCCGGCGCCCGCCGCGGCGACGTGGGCCAGCCGGCCGGTGAAGCCCAGGCGGTGACTCACGCTGCGCGCCGCCTTGACGATGCGGCCGGCGCGCAGGATCCGCAGGGCGCCGACGGTGCGCACCAGCCGGAGGACCTGGACGGGGCCCAGCGCGAACACGACGGCGATCACCACCGCGACGGTCAGCGCGATGAGGCCGAGGTGCCCGCGGACCCAGGCCCGCCGGTTCTCGGCGACGACGAAGAGGATGACCGTCTCGGCCACGAGGACCACGCCGCTGACGATGTCGATGACGTATCCGGCCGTGCCGAGCGTCCCCTCGGCCACGGTGAGGAACATGGCCGGGATCGAGGCCAGGGCGGCCACGAGGACGGGCAGCGCGAGCCGCTCCTGCCAGCGCTCCTCCCGCGTCTTCACCGACTGCACGCTAGCTGGCCACCTCCGGCCCCCGGGACGACCGCACGACGGCGCCCCCTCGCCCGGGAACCGGGGAGGGGGCGCTGTCGTGCGTACGGCTGGTCGCCTGGGTCAGCGGACCGCGCCGCGACCCTTGCCGGCGCCGCCGCCACCGCTGTTCTTGTTCTGGAAGTCCGAGATGAACTTCTTGATCTTCGCCTGGTTCTGCGGCTTCTTGGCCTCCTGGAACACCTTCGCCGCCACACCGGACGCGATGAGCTTCCGCATCATTCCCATGTCTGCCTCCTCGTCGTCGCGCCGGCTCGGGGCCGGCCGGCTGATCATGCTCTTCCGTGCCCCGGCTCGGGCCCCGCCAACCGCAGGGTCGCGAGTCTCACCCGCTCGGTCACCAGGTGTCGACGTGCGGGCGCACCCGGCCGGGCGGCCGCGGCGTCGCCGCCACCTCCCGGGTGAGGGTGGTGATCCAGCGCCGGGTGTCGGCCGGGTCGATCACGTCGTCGATCTCCCAGTGGGCGGCGACGTTGAGGCCGCGCCCCCTCTCGTAGGCCGCGGCGACGGCGGCGTCGTACGCGGCGGCGCGCTCGGCGTCGTCCTCGATGGCCGCGAGCTCCCGGCGCATGCCCAGCCGCACGGCCCCTTCCAGGCCCATGGGGCCGAACTCGCTGGTCGGCCAGCCGACGGCGAACCGCGGCACCTTCATGCTGCCGCCGGCCATCGCCTGCGCGCCCAGGCCGTAGGCCTTGCGGACGACGACGGTGCCGATGGGCACCGACAGGTTCGCGCCGATGACGAACAGCCGGGAGAAGTGCCGGACGGTCGCGGTCCGCTCCGACTCGGGGCCGACCATGAAGCCCGGGGTGTCGCAGAGGAACACGACCGGCAGGCCGTGGGCGTCGCAGAGCTGGAGGAAGCGGGCGGCCTTGTCGGCGGCGTCGGCGTCGATCGCCCCGCCGAGGTGGGTGGGCACGTTGGCGACGACGCCGACCGGCGCCCCCTCGACCCGGGCGAGCGCGGTGATCGTCCCGTGCCCCCAGCCGTCGCGGAGCTCGAGCACCGACCCCTCGTCGGCCAGCGCGTGCAGCACGGCGCGCATGTCGTAGGCCCGCTTGCGGTTCTCGGGCACCAGGTGCCGGAGCACCCGCTGGTCGGGGGCGGTCCAGTCGGCCACCGGGCCCTGGAAGTAGGAGAGGTACTGCCGGGCCGCGGCGACGGCGGCGGCGTCGTCGGCGACCCGGACGTCCACGACGCCGTTGGCGTGCTGGACGTCGATCGGGCCGATGTCGTCGGGGTCGACGACGCCGAGCCCGCCGCCCTCGATCATCGCCGGGCCGCCCATGCCGATGGTGGCGTCCTCGGTGGCGATGACGACGTCGCAGGTGCCCAGCAGCGCGGCGTTGCCGGCGAAGCAGCGGCCGCTGGCGATGCCGACGGTCGGCACCAGGCCCGAGAGCTTGCCGAAGAGGGTGAAGGCCATCGTGTCGAGCGCGGAGATGTGTCCCGAGTCGACGTCGCCGGGCCGGCCTCCCCCGCCCTCGGCGAAGAGGACGACCGGCAGCCGGCGCTGCTCGGCCAGCTCGAACAGCCGGTCCTTCTTCAGGTGGCCGCGCATGCCCTGGGTGCCGGCGAGCACGGTGTAGTCGTAGGAGACGACGACCGCCGCGCTGCGGTCGCGCCCGACGAGGGCGCCGTTGACGTCGGCCAGCCCGCCGACGACGCCGTCGGCCGGGGTGCGCTCCTGGAGCTCCTCCCGGCTGCGGCGGCGCTCCTGCGCGGCGAAGACCAGCGGTCCGTACTCGAGGAAGCTGCCCTCGTCGACGAGGTCGGCGAGGTTCTCCCGCGCGGTGCGCCGCCCCTGGGCGTGCCGCCTGGCGACGGCCTCGGTGCGGTGCTCGTCGAGGCCGATCTCGTGCCGGCGGCGGACCTCGGCGAGATCGGGGCGGTCGGCGTCGAGGTCGAGCGCCTCACCGGCGCGCTGCTCGCCGGGCGCGGAGTGCTCGACGTCGGCGAGCAGCTGACCCCGGCGGACGGTCTCGCCCACTCGCACCGCGACGCGGAGCACCGTGCCGCCGGCAGGGAGCGCGACGACGTGCTCCATCTTCATCGCCTCCAGGACGACGACCGCACCCCCGGGCCCGACCGTCGTGCCGGGCCCCGCCTCGACGGCGACGACGGTGCCGGGGACCGGGGCGCGCAGCCCCTCCTGCTCCGCGTCCTCCTGGGGAGCCGGGGTCAGCTCGGCGAGGTGGTCGTCGACGAACGTGGTGGTCGCGCCGGCGACGTCCGGATGGGCCAGCAGGGCCCGGAGGAAGGCGGTGTTCGTGGCGACGCCCCGGATGTCGACCTCGGCGAGCGCACGGTCGAGCCGGCGCAGCGCGTCGGGCAGCCCGCCCTGCCGCTCGGCGACCACCACCTTGGCCAGCAGCGGGTCGTAGCGGGGGCTCTGCTCGGTGCCGGCCCGCGCCGCGGTGTCGACGCGGACGCCCGGGCCGCCGGGCAGGACGAGGGAGGTGATCACGCCGGACGACGGGACGACCGCGCCGTCGGCGGTGAGCGTCTCCGCGCTGATGCGGGCCTGCACGGCCCAGCCGGACGGCCGGGGCGGGCCGCCGGCGAGGCCCAGCTCGCCGAGGGTGGCCCCGGCGGCGACCCGCAGCTGGAGCCGCACCAGGTCCAGCCCGGAGGTCTCCTCGGTGACGGTGTGCTCCACCTGCAGGCGCGGATTGCACTCGAGGAAGGTGAACCGTTCCGGATGATCGGCGGGCACGAGGAACTCGACCGTCGCCAGGCCGCGGAGCCCGACGTGCCGGGCGAACGCGGCCGCGGCGTCGTGCAGCTTCCCGCGCACCCGCTCCGGGAGGTCCGGGGCCGGGGCGATCTCGACGACCTTCTGCCGGGTGCGCTGCAGCGAGCAGTCGCGGTCGCCGAGCACGACGACCTCCTCGCGGTCGTCGCCGAGCACCTGCACCTCGACGTGCCGGGCCCGTTCGACGAGCTCCTCGGCCAGCAGGGCGTCGGTACCGAAGGCGACGCGGGCCTCGTCGGACACCTGCGCGACGGCCGCCGCGACGTCGTCCCCACGGCGGAGGATGCGGGTGGCCCGCCCTCCCCCGCCGTGCCGGGCCTTGAGCATGACCGCGCCGGTGGCGCCGAGGAGGTCGGCGACGGCGCCCGGGTCGGGGTCCTCCCCGGTGCCGCCGGGGACCGGGACACCGGCGGCCCGCGCCGCGTCCCGGGCGAGGACCTTGTCGCCGGCGATCTCGAGGACGGCCGCGCCGGGGCCCACCACGGTGACCGGGCCGCCGGCGTCGGCGCAGGCGCGCGGCAGCGCCGGGCTCTCGGAGAGGAAGCCGTAGCCCGGGTGGATCAGGTCGCAGCCGTTGTCGAGCGCGGCGCGCACGATCGCGGCGGCGTCGAGGTAGGCGGCCGGGCCGCTGCCGGGGAGCACGACGGTCTCGTCCGCGGCGGCGAGGTGCGAGGCTTCGGGTTCGTCGGCGGCGGTGACGGCGACCGACGTCATCCCCTCGGCAGCCGCGGCGCGGGCGATGCGGACGGCGATCTCGCCGCGGTTGGCGATCAGCAGGCGGGCCACCCGGCGATGCTCGCACGACCCGCCGGGCGGCTGTGGGGCCGGTCACTGCCGTGTACCGGCCCCAGCGGAGATGATCGTGGACAGTCAGTGAATCCACGCCGCGAAAGGCAAGTAAGTGGCCGACCACGCTCCGTGGCTGCGGACCGGTGAGGGCCGGAACCGCCACCGGGATCGACGGAGGTCGGCCCGCGAGTCGCGTTCCGGACCGGTCGCATCAACCGCCCGCCGGGGCCCCGATATGCCCGTCGTGACCGTTTTGTGACCCGTCCGTGATCCACCTACCGTTCCTCGCGGTCCGCCCGGGGCCCCCTCGTCACCACCACCGGTGACACCCGTGCGGGCACCGCCGAACCGCGCAGCGGCACGTCGCCGCGCGGGCCGGGGACCCACCGCAGCACCGGGGTGAAGCGCGACCGGCAGTGCCGGAGCGCCGGGCGAGTTCCCCGCCCGAACCCGTCAGCTAACTCGGTAGGCGGTTGCTGGAGAACAGGAGAAACCGTCGTCCATGACGACCACTCGCACGTCCACGACCCGTCGTTCGCTCCGCGGGGCGACGCTCGCCCTCGTCACCGGCGCGGGGATCGCCCTCGCCCCCCTGCCCGCCTCGGCCTCCGTCGGTGACGCACCGTCCGGCGCGCCGGTGGCCATGGCCGCCGCCCCGGCGCCCCACCACGCCGCTCCGGTCGCGGCGCCCACCCACGCCGCGCAGGTCGCCGTCGACAGCGCGCTGTCCAAGCTCGGGGCGCCCTACGTCTGGGGCGGCACCGGCCCCGGCGGCTACGACTGCTCCGGCCTGACCTGGTCGTCCTACCGCGACGCGGGCATCACGCTGCCGCGCACCTCGCGCGCCCAGTCGACGGTGGGTGTGCACGTCGACCGCGCCCACCTGCAGCCCGGCGACCTGATCTTCTTCTACTCGCCGGTCGGGCACGTCGCGATGTACATCGGCAACGGGCTGATGGTGCACTCCTCGACGTTCGGCCAGCCGGTGAAGGTCGTCCCCGTCGACTCGATGTGGGGCTACAACACCGCCCGCCGCGTCGTCTGATCCCTCCTGCGGACGGTGCCCCGGCCGGCCGGGGCACCGTCCGGTGGCTACACGTGCCGGAGGGTCGCGCGCTTGAGCCGCACGATCAGCCGCATCCCACCGGACTCGGCCAGCTCCCGCTGCCGCGCCCGCAACTGCTCGCCGAGCTCCTCGAGGCGCTCCTCCCCCAGGGCGTGCGACTGGGGGAACATGCGCTGCTCCTCCTCCATCGTGTGGTGGCGCACCGTCTTCTCGAGCATGCGGACCTCGGTGGTGAACTCCGGGTCGCTGACGTCCATGCGCATGACGGTGGCGACCTGGTCGTCGATCTGCCGGTGCTCGGCGTGCGCGAGGGCCAGCAGCGGGGAGACGTCGGGGACGGCGGGGTAGAACAGCTCGTCCTCTATCTGGGCGTGGATCTCGATCTCGCGCAGGAACCGGTCCCGCAGCTCCTCCCGCCGCCCGGCCTGGGCGTCGGTGGTCTCGGCCAGGTCGCGGAGCAGCCCGCGCAGGACGTCGTGGTGCGCGATCAGGACCTCGTCGGCCTTCATCGGGATGCCTCCTCGGCCGTGGTGATCGCCGTCGGGCTGCGCCAGGTGGCGCGCCGCCGCACCTCGACCGCGCCGTCGGTGATGCGGGTGTCGTAGCAGGGCAGCGGCGCGGTGGACGGTCCCTGCGCCGGCTCCCCGGTGTCGAGGTCGAACCGCGAGCCGTGCCACGGGCAGACGAGCTCGTCGCGGTGCAGCCACCCCTCCGCCATCGGCCCGCCCAGGTGCGGGCAGCGTCCGCTCACCGCCCGGACGCCGCCGTCGGTGCGGACCAGCACCACCGGGACGCCGTCGACGTCGACGCCGAACGGCTCGCCGTCCGGGAGGTCGGCGAGCCGGGTGACCGGGGTGAACGTGCGGGGCGACCGGCCGGCCGCAGAGTGGTCGACGCCGAGCCGGTGGCGGTAGGACAGGACGCCGCCCAGGTAGCCGCTGGCCAGGACGACGGCGTACCCGGCGGCGGCGGTGACCCGTGCCCGCGCCGCGCGGCCGCGTCCGCGGTCGGCGAACGACCAGGCGTAGAGCGCGAGCGCGGTGCTGTTGAGGGCGGCGTGCACGAGACCGACGCGGCGGGCCTCGTCGTGGGCGTGCTGCCAGTCGGTCATCCCGGTCGCGGCCGACGCCACCGCGCCCGCGATCCCGAACCCGACCACCGTCCGCGCCGCCTGGGCCGTGCCCGGGCCGCCGCGGCCGGTGGTGTCGAGGCCGTCGAGCAGGGCCGCCGCGCTCCACGAGCCGATCGGCAGGGCGACGAGAAAGGGGTGCAGCGGGTGCCCGAGCCACACGCCGTGCAGCAGGTCCTGCAGCGGGCGGGCGTACCGGCCGGCCAGCAGGAAGGTCAGCGAGACGCCGTGCTCGACCTGGTAGCTCGGCGCATCCAGCACCTGCCACCGCTCGACGGCGCCGACCGCGCGCTGGAACAGGGTCCGGACGCTCACCGGTGCAGCCTCTCCGTCGTCATCCCGGTGCCCTGCCCCGACCGCGGTGATCGAAAACAGGGGCCGGGGACCGCCCGATCGCGGACGAAGGCGTTCCGACACCCCTGCGGGTTACCGTCCGTGCCGCACCGACCGCGACCCCAGGGAGACCCGGTGACCGACGAGCCCCCGCTCCCTCCCCCGCACGGGTTCCTGCGGCCGGGCCTGTGGGTGGACCGCTTCGACGTCGGCAACGGGATGCTGCTGCAGGCGCAGTGGCACGGCGGCATGCCCTACCAGCGGACCGGCGAGGTGACCGGCGCCGTGGAGGATCCGCTGCCGCTGCTCCCCGACGGCGCCGTCCTCCGCCTGGACCGCAAGGACGGGAGCTCGCGCACGATCGTCGTCGCGTTGCCGGGCCTGCTGGCGCGGCTGGAGGTTGCGAACCGGATGACGACCGTCGACGTCGTCGGGTCGGACCTGGCCGCCGTCGAGGCCCTGGTCGCGCACGTCGTCGCCGGCGCGGAGCAGGTCACCGCCGCACCGGAGGGCGAGGTGCGGATGTCGTTCTGGTCGGGGGCCCCGAACGGCGGGCTGGAGTCGTCGCGCCGCGTCACGGCACCCACGTGGGCGGAGGCGGCGGCGAACTACGCGGGGCGGACGCGGCAGGCGCTGGGGCCGCTCATGACGGCCGGCGACATGTCGGGGCGGGCCGGACGCCTGGTGCTGTGGCACGGCGTCCCGGGAACGGGGAAGACGACGGCGGTGCGGGCGCTCAGCCGCGAGTGGTCGGGCTGGTGCCGGCCGCACTACGTGATGGATCCGGAACGGCTGTTCGCCGAGCCCCAGTACCTGCTGCAGGTGGCGGGGATCGACGAGGACGAGGACGAGGACGACGGCCGGTGGCGCCTGGTCGTGGCGGAGGACTGCGACGAGTACCTGCGGTCGGACGCCAAGGTGCGGGCCGGCGCCTCGCTGGGGCGGCTGCTCAACCTGTGCGACGGGATCCTCGGCCACGGGCTCAAGGTGCTGGTGCTGCTGACGACCAACGAGGACGTCGGCCGGCTGCACCCGGCCATCACCCGCCCGGGCCGGTGCCTGAGCCAGGTCGAGTTCGACCTCCTCTCGCCGGCGGAGGCGCAGGCATGGCTGGGCGGGTCCGTTCCCGCGCCCGAGCGCCCGATGACGCTGGCGGAGCTGTTCGCGCTGCGCGAGGAGCGCGCCCACCCGGCCGATGCGATCGCACCGGAGTTCGGCGGCTATCTCTGAGGACCGCGACCGCGACGATGCTTGTAGCGTCCCGGCGCATGGCGGATCGAGCGTTCCGGACGGTGCTGGAGGGCGGTTCCTACTTCGAGGGCCCGCGGTGGCACGACGGCCAGTGGTGGGTGTCGGACTTCTACCGGCACACCGTGAGCCGGGTCGCGGCGGAGGGCGGCCCGGAGATCGTCGTCCTCGAGGTGGAGAACCAGCCGTCGGGGCTCGGCTGGCTGCCCGACGGTTCGCTGCTCGTGGTCTCGATGAGGGACCACCGGCTGCTGCGGGTCGCCGACGGCGAGGTGTCCACCCACGCCGACCTCTCCGACGTCTGCACGGGGCTGCTCAACGACATGGTGGTCGACGCCTCCGGCCGGGCCTTCGTCGGCGACTTCGGCTTCGACCTCATGGGCGGCGGGGCGCCGGCGCCGGCATCGCTGAAGCGGGTGGACCCGGACGGCACGGTGACCGTGGTGGCCGAGCGCCTGCTCTTCCCGAACGGGTCGGTGATCACCCCGGACGGCGGAACGCTGATCGTCGGCGAGACGTGGGGGAACCGCTTCTCCGCGTTCGACATCGCCGCGGACGGGTCACTGGTGAACCGGCGGGTGTGGGCGGAGCTGGGGCCCGTGCCGGAGGGTGACTCCGTCGAGGAGCTCATCGGCCAGGTGCGGGTCGCGCCCGACGGCTGCACGCTGGACGCCGAGGGCCACGTCTGGGTCGCGGACGGACTGAACTCCCGCGTCGTCCGGGTGGCGGCCGGCGGCGCGATCGTCGAGGAGATCGCCGCGCCCGGCGGGATGGGCGTCTACGCCTGCGCGCTCGGTGGGGACGACGGCCGGACGCTCCTCCTGTGCTGCGCGCCGGACTTCTACGCGCACACCCGGGCACCGGTCCGCGAGGCCGTGCTGGTGGCCACGGACGTCGCCGTCCCGCACGCCGGGCTGCCCTGACCCCGCACCGGGGAACGGTGACCGATCAGCCGAGCGGCAGGCTTCCGGCGACCGCGCCGTCCGGGCGGGGTCCGGCGCCGTTCCAGAGCTCGGCCCGGCCGCGGCCGCGGACCTTGGCCTCGTAGAGCGCCCGGTCGGCGCTGCGCATCAGCTGCGACGCGCTCTCCCCGAACCCGTGCTCGGCGACCCCGCAGGACAGCGAGATCCCGGGGTGCAGCGCGCACGCGCGCCGCACCAGGTCGAGGGCGTCCGCGCCGGGCGTCCCCGGCAGGAGGACGGAGAACTCGTCCCCGCCGTGCCGGGCGAGCACCGCACCGGCCGGCAGCGCCGCGCGCCACACGTCCGCGACCTGGCACAGCACGCGGTCGCCGGCCTCGTGGCCGTAGGTGTCGTTGACCGACTTGAAGTGGTCGACGTCGAGGAGCACGGCGGACAGCGGCTCGCGGGTGCGGGCCGCCTCGGACATCAGCTCGCCCATGGCCTCGTCGAACCCGCGCCGGTTGCGCAGCCCGGTCAACGGATCGCGGCTGGCGCCGGACGCCCGGATGACCAGCCGGCGGATGACGACGCCGAGCCCGAGGAGCACCAGGTTGAGGCCGACCGCGGTGGGCGGCGCGATCCCGCCGGTGACGAGCAGGGACACGGTGATCCCGGTGCCCGCGACCAGCATGTGGCCGAACCCCTGCGGCCCGGAGAAGAAGAGTGCGGCGTCCACGACCACGAAGACGACGAGCGTCGCCGCGGCCAGCGCGGTCACCGGGTCCGGGCTGACCAGCACGGCCGCGCAGATCAGCAGCGTGGCGGCGTCGACCACCGGGTGGAAGGCGTTGCGCGGCCAGCGCGGACCCCACCGCGCGGCGACGGCGGCGCCCGCGAGCGCCAGCAGGGAGATGACGAACAGGACCGCCCGCTGCGGGCCGGGCGCGGCGCCGGCGGTGATGGCCAGGCCGGCCGCCCCGCCGAAGGCGTAGAAGATGGCCAGCGTCTGGGCCATGACGCGCACCGTCGCCACCTCGGGCGCTCGGGACCGGCTCACCCCGAGATGGACGGCAGCCGGGGCGCTCGACTTGATCCCTCGCGGGGGGGGGCACGCGAACCCGGCCCACCCACCCGGGTGAGCCCCGCGCCCGGCAGCCACGTCGCCGGCCGGGACGTCGGCGGCGCTCACAGGGAACCGCCCTACGATGACGGTTCGACGCCGACCAGGGGAGCACCACCTCATGGCCTCCGTCCCGCCGGACTCCCGCACCACCCGATGGCTCCGCCGCCGACCCGACGGGCCGCCACCGCACGAGGAGCCGGTCCGCCGCCCGCGGTTCGACCGCCCGCCGCCCGCCGGGAACGACTGGTACGGCGCCCCACCGCAGACCGGTGGTCCTCCGCCGCAGCAGCCGCCTGCCCGCACGTGGCCCCAGGAGGCGCCCGGGCGCGCGTTCCCGCCGGCCCTGCCGGCGAGCCCCGGTCCGCCGGCCCGGCCGGAGGGTGGTCGCCGCGACCGGCGGCTCCGCGGCGGCCGCCCCCGCCGCCGGCTGGTCGGCCGCGTCGTCCGCATGCTGGCCGCGGTCGCCGTCGTCCAGGCCCTGGTGGTGCTGTCGCTGCGCTGGGTCGACCCGCCGACGACGGCGTTCATGCTGGCCAACCCCGAGGGCGCCGTCCAGGAGTCGGTGCCGGTCGAGCACGTCTCGCGGAACTTCCTGGCCGCGGTGATCGCCCACGAGGACGCCGAGCTCCCCTACCGCTCGGGGGCCTTCGACTGGGACGCGCTGTGGAGCCGCGCGCAGGCCCACCTCGCCGGCGAGGAGGACCCCTCGGGCTCCACGATCCCGCAGCAGATGGCGAAGAACCTCTTCCTGAACCAGGAGCTCAGCGCCTGGCGCAAGGCGGTCGAGGCCGGGCTGGCGGTCGAGCTGGCCGCGTTCGTGGACGACCGCCGGATGCTCGAGCTCTACGTCAACTACGCCCAGTTCGGCCCGACGATCTACGGCGTCTGCGCGGCCGGCTGGTACTACTTCGACTCCCCGCCGAGCGAGCTCTCCCCCGCGCAGGCCGTGCAGCTCGTCGGCCTGCTCCCCTCCCCCGGCCACGTCCGGCGCGCGCCCGGCGGCGGGATGGACTTCGAGGTGGACGACGGCATGGGCTGGCTGTCCCGCTCGCACGTGGTCAACGCCCAGAACCGGGTGCCCCGCCACCTCGACCGGCTCGGCTTCACCCCCGTCGAGGATGCCGGCGTCGAGGGGCTGGCCTCCGACCAGGAGCCCTCGGGCGACGACTGCTCGACACCGCCGCAGGAGGTCACCGACCTGATCGCCGCGGAGGGCACCGCCTGACGCGGGAGTCCTGGACGCTATGTGCATCCTGCGGCGTCACCGACCGTCCCCCTCGGCCCGCTCAGCCGCAGGCGACCTCGGCGGCGCCGGCGAGCTCGATCCGGACGGCCCGGTTGGCCGCCGGGTCGTCGGCGTCGTAGCCGGCGAAGTCGCTGCCGAGCCCGGTGACCGTCAGCCGGTCGGCCGGGACGCCGAGGGTGGCCAGGACGTCGGCCACCGCCTGCGCCCGCCGGCGGCTGAGTTCGACCTGCCCGGTCGCATCGCCGACGTCCGCCGTGGTGCCCGCGAGCGCCGCCGAGAGGTCGGCGGCCCGGATCCGGTCGGCGATCGGTCGCAGCGTGGCGACGGCGGCTGCCTCGTCGAGAAATGCGGCCGTGTCCGCGACGAAGGCGACGTCCCCCTCGTCGAGGACCACGGTCTCCGCCTCGCACACCGGGCCGCTCCCGGGGACGACGGGGGTCACCGCCGGCAGGTTCCCCACCGGCTGCCCGCTCAGCGGCGCATCGTCGACGTGCAGGCTCGCCGCGCCGGCCGCCTCGGCGATCGCCGTCCAGAGGGCGACCAGGTTCTCGCGCTGCGCACGGGGCAGCGCCTGCTGCGGGGCCGCGACGTCGCCGAGCCCGGCGAACACGACGTCGATGCCGGCCAGGTCGGGCAGCGCGCCGGCGTCGTCGAGCTGTGCGGCGAGCGCCCGGGGGTCGGCGTCGAGCAGGGCGGGCTGGGTGGCGAAGTCGAGGGCACCGGCGGTGGAGAGGCCGGAGTCGACGACGACGAGGGTGCGCCGGTCCGCCGCGGCGCCGAGGGCACGGGCGGCGAGGTCCAGGGCTGCCAGCAGGTCGCTCTCCGGCGTCCGCGCCGCCGCCTCGGCGACCAGCTGGTCGATCAGGGCGCGGTTGCGGTCGCGGTCCTGCGGCTGCACGACCGCGTTCTCGTCCCGGGCCAGCAGCGCACCGGCCCCGTCCAGCTGGAACGGGGCGCCGTCCGCGACGACGATCGACAGGTGGGCCTGCGAGGCCAGCGCCGCCTCGCGGGCATCGCCGGCGGCGCCGCCGAGCACCGGTTCGGCCGAGTTGCTCCGGGCGCCGACGACGATCGCCATCGCTCCGCTGGGCTCGGCACCGCTGTTCGTGCAGGCCGCCGTCCCGGTGAGGAGGGCGACCGTCGCGGCCACCGCGGCGGTGCGGCGCAGCACCGTTGTTCCGAGCACGAGGTTCCTTCCGTCAGTGGGCGGCGTGGTCGCCGTTGCCGTTGCCGTTGCCGTTGAGGGACGGCGCGGGAGCGGACGCGGCCGGCCAGAGGGCGAGCGGGCCGATGGTGCGGGTGCCGGCCGGCCCGTCGGTGGCGTCCGCCCGTCCGGAGACGACGTTGTTGGTCGCGGCAGGGTCGCCGAGGAGCCCGGCGACGTGGATCCGCGCCAGCTCCTTGAGCTCGGCGATCTCGGCGTCGACGCCGGCCGCGGCGGCGGCCGTGCGAGCCGCCGTCCGCTCGACCTCGGCCCGGGCGTTCGCCGCGAGCCGCTCGGCCTCGATCGCCGCGCGCTCGGCGTCGGCGGCCGCCCGCCGCTGCGCCGCCAGGTCGCTGCGCAGCCGCAGGTAGCTCGCCATCCGCGGGTGGTGGTCGGAGAACCCGATCCAGAAGGCGAGGATGCCGGAGCCGACGTAGAGGGCGGCCAGCAGGATCGCCGACAGGAACGGGTCGTCCCCGGGCACCTCGGCGGCGGTACCGCCGAAGGCCACCTGCCCGGTGCCGCCGGTCGGCGCCTCGACCTGCGTCCGGACGTAGAAAGTCGCCGCACCGAGGAGGAACCAGCCTATGGTCATGACGGCGAGCGCCGTCCGGCCGAGCCCGCCCTGGCCCTCGCGGAGGTTGCGGGCGGTCCGGCCGACGAGGTGCATCACCCCGACGGCCGCGGCGGTCAGCGCGATGGTGAGCGTCCAGACCATGTAGTCCTGCTGGCCGGTCATCCCGGCGAGAGTGACGTAGAAGGCGGCCAGGTCGCCGGCGGCGGCCAGCACGAGCAGCAGCCGGGTGAAGACCTGCCAGCCGCGCTGGGGGGTGAGGCCCTCCAGCGCGTCGACGGCCGGCCGCGGCCGGCGTCGGCGGTCGGGCCCTCCGGCGACCGGCGCCTCCTGCGGCGCCAGGAGCCGCTGCTCGAAGATCCTCACCAGCCGCTCGGTCTGGTCGCGCTCCGCCGCGGTCACCCCGGCGGTGGCACGGGCGGCGACGGCGGCGGCCTCGTACCGGCCCGCGCCCAGCTGGGCGACGGCCTCGGCCTCGGCGCCGGCCATCTCGTGGTGGGCGATCCACTGCGGCCGCAGCGAGTCGATCCAGCCGTCGAGGGCGTCCCCGTTCCCGGCGTCGAGCGAGCCGGTGCGGTGCATCTCGACGACCGCCTTGTGGACGGCGTCGCGCGCCTCCTGCGAGCGCATGCGCGGCGGCAGCGGCGGGTCGGCCGGGTGGCGGAACGACCACCCGGTACCGCCGTCGACCGCGCGCCGGGGCAGGTCGTCGTCCGTGCGCTTCCTGCTCACGCGGCGGCTCCGGTGTCCCGGTGGGCGGGCAGCAGGTCGTCGGCCAGCACCCACGCCGGCGGCGGCACGGGGCTGCTGTCCCAGCGGCTGACCAGCGCCTCCCGCTGGGGGTGGCGGCGGAGGAGCGCGCGCCGGTACACGGCGGCCAGCCGTTCGGCGCGTTCGACAAGGCGGAGGGCCCGCGAGCGGGCGACGTCGGCCAGGTTCTGGCGGCGGGCCTCCAGCTGCGCCTCCTCGGCGCGGGTGGCGTCCAGCCGCACCCGGAGCTCGTGCTGCGCCGCCCGGGCCGCGTCCGCGCGGCGCAGGTGCTCGGCGGCGCGCCGCTGGCGGACCAGTTCGGCCGGCACCTGCTGCTCGCCCGCCCTCCGGGCGGTCAGCTCCTGCTCGGGAAGCGGTGCGGCCGCACGGGCGGCCGCATCGGTCGCCTCGGCGAGCGCCCGCTCGAGGGCGCCGAGCTCGGCGTCGATCCCGGCCAGGCGGACGTCGATGCGCCGGACGTCGGCGTAGTAGCGCGTGCGCTCGAGCTCGCAGGCGTGGTCGCGGTGGGCCACAAGGTCGCGGAGGATCGGCGTGGTCTCGGCGCCGAGGCCGATCGGCAGGCCGGCGCGGCGGTCGCTGCGGGCCGCCCAGAGCAGCCGCCAGCGGACCGGCCAGTACACGGGCAAGGAGCGGTAGGAGGTGCTCCTCCGGTCCGTCTTCGATCGCTTCACAACCACAGCTCCCCCGTGGCGGGGCCGCACCCCCGCCGGTGATCGTGGGGTGCGGACGGCGACGCCTGGCTGCCGTGCGCGGATCCCCCCGTGCCACGCCACCGCCGTGCGACTGTTCGGCGCCTCGCACTGCGGGGCACCGGTGACGGTGAGCAAGCAGAGGCTAGGGGCGAGGAGCCCCGGTGATCACGGAGAGCGACCGGAATCCGCGCACATCCACCCCGGACGGGTGAGGTGGGAGCGGCTGGTCACCCGTCCGGCGGAGCGGGCGTTCCCCCGGACGGGGACGCCGACATGACGGTGCCGCGGCCGAACCGATCGGCCGCGGCACCGTCGTGGATCGGTGCGGGTCGATCAGGGCGCCGTGCCGGTGAACGCCCGGTGCGTGATCCGCTGCACCTCGCCCGCCGGCGGTGAGCCCGGCGGCAGGACGAAGCCGGCGATGCTCCACGCCGAGGCGTAGAGCTTCCCGCGGGTGAACTCCAGCCCCGTCGGCATCGCGACCTGGGCGGTGGCGCGCTCCCCGTGCGGCGAGATGCGCGTGATCTCCCCGACCGACGCCGGGTCGAAGCCCTCCGGCGGCGGGCCCTCACCCATCGGCGCGCCCTCGAGCACGTTGGAGACGTAGACGTTGCACCACCAGTCCACCGCGACGCCGGTGACCCCGGTCAGCCCCTCGATGACGTCGACCTGGTTCCCGTGCCGGTCGAGGACGTACACCCGTCCGGCGCCGGGCACCTCGGCGCCGAGCGTGCCGACGTAGATCAGCCCGTCGGGCCCCTGGGTGATCTCCGTGGGGACGGAGTCGCACCCCTCGGTGCCCGGGTTGTTCTCCGCCTCCGCGCACCCCTCGACGTCGGTCACCGTCGGGGGCACGAAGAACGTGCTGATCTCCCCGCTGCGCAGGTCGACGGAGAGGACCGCGTTCGCGCCGGCGTCGCTGACCAGCACCCGCTTGTGCTGGACGAGCACCGAGAACGGGTTGGACAGCGTCTCGATCGGCTGCTGCGTGTCCGGGTCGAACTGGAGCTGGCCGTCGGGGTTGTTCTCCAGCTCGTACTCCAGCAGGTCCCACGTGCGGACGATCTCGCCGTTGAGCTTCGCCTCGACGAGCAGCTGGCTGGGCATGTCGGCCGGGGGCGGGGGCGGAGCACCCTCCTCCGGCGGCGGGGCCCCTTCCTCCGGCGGCGGACCGCCGGACTCGCCCACCGCGACGTAGAGGCGGCCGCGCTCGGAGTCGACGCCCTGCGCGTTGCCCAGGCCGGTCAGCAGGGTCTCGACCTCGCCGGTCCGCAGGTGCACCGACGAGACCTCGCCGGAGTCGGACTCCGCGACGACGACCCGGGGACCCGGGAAGTCGCTCAGCTGGCGCGGGCCCTCGAGCCCACCGGCGACGGTCGTGATCGGTTCACCACCGCGCCCTCCCCCGTGCGCACTCGCCGTCGCCGGTGACACCGCCACCAGCGCCACGGCTGCAGCCGCCCCCGCGACTGCCCTGTATTGCCGCATCCGTCTCTCCTCCGACGTGGGATCCCCCGATGGACGCCGGGAAAGCTGCCAGGAAGCCGGGAACCGCAGGTGCGCTCCGTTCGTCCCGATCCGGCGATTCCTGCGCGGCGTCGCTCGCTGTAGCGGCTACAGCCACCGGGGCGGATGCCGGGGCGGTGCCGCTACGCCGGCCGGCTGTCGGTGGCCAGGACGCGCAGCACGCCCCCGCCGCTGCCCTTGGCGTCGTGCATCGCGCGGTCGGCCCGGGAGAGGGCGGTCTCGAACGCCGTCCCCGGCTGCGCCATGGCCAGCCCGATGCTGGCGGAGACGAGCACGCAGCCCCGCCCGACCGCCACCTCGTCGACGAGGACGGCGGCGAGCCGGGAGGCGAGCCACTCCGCGGTGGGCCGGTCGACCCCGGGGAGGACGGCCGCGAACTCGTCGCCCCCGATCCGGCCGACGACGGCGTCCGGCACGACCGCGTCGACGCAGGTCCGCAGCCGCTCGGCGAGGCGCACGAGCACCTGGTCGCCGACGGTGTGCCCGCCGCGGTCGTTGAGCTCCCTGAACCGGTCGAGGTCGATGCAGAGCACCGCCCCGCCCTCGGCGAGGGCCGCGCGGCCGGCGTCGAGCAGGTGGGCGCGATTGGCCAGGCCGGTCAGCGCGTCCCGCTGGGTGGCGCCCAGCAGCGCGTGCCGCCGCCGGTCGGCCTCGGTGGCGACGGCGGTCAGCCGGTCGATCGCCACGTGCAGCACGCGCTTCTGCGGCACGTCGGCGTCCGGCGACAGCTCCCGCACCGTCAGGGCCAGCATCGCGAGGACGGTGTCGAGGGGCTGCCCGGCGGCGACCGCCTCCAGCGCCCGCCCCTGGGCGGCGAGCAGGGCGGCGTCCCACCGGTGGGCCGCCGCCCGCCGCCGCAGGGAGAGGACGGTGCGCACCAGCCGGGCCTGCATCTCCAGGAGCTCCTGGTCGGCGGCGGTGAACTCGCGGGGGACGGCGTCGAACACTGCCAGCGCGCCGAGGACGAAGCCGTCCTCGTCGACCAGCGGCACGCCGAGGTAGGCGCGGACGGCGCCGGCGACCACCCCCGGGTTGTCGCGGAACACCGGGTGGCCGAGCGCGTCGGGGACCCGCAGCGGTGCCCGCATGGCGACGACGTGGGCGCAGAAGGAGAGCTCGTCGGGCACCTGCGAGTAGCGCACCCCCAGCCCGTGCTCGGCGGGGTAGCACTGCTCGTCCGGGCCGACCAGGTTGACATTCACGATCGGGGCGCCGACGACGCGGGCCAGGTGGGCGACGACGGCGTCGAGGTCGGGGTCTCCGACGTGACCGGTGAGCCGGTAGCTGTCGATCGCCGCCAGGCGCGCCGGGTCGGCGACGGCGGGGCGGGGATCGGGCGGGACGGGCATCCCGACGGCGCTCACGCGGGGCGACGCTAGCTGTCCGTGAACGCGTTGGGAACAGCAGCGCTACGACGGGCGTCGGCGCGGTGGACGCCGACTGCGCACGGACGTCAGGGTTCCGATACCTCGGGCGGCAGCGGCCCGGGCTTGGTCACCTCAGGACCGGCGACCGGCACCCACCACGCGGACGCGTGGCCCTGGAACGGGGATCGCCATGATCACCTGCATCGGCCGGGGCGGGCTGGTGCTGCTCCCCGGGTCGCTGACGTCGGGCATCCTCGTCGGCTACGTCTTCGTCGCCCCCGGCCTCAAGACCCTGTCGATGACCGGCCTGCTCGGTATCCCGCTCGGCGCGATGCTGATCTGCGGCCTAGACGCGGGGCTTGTGAACAGACGCGGCCCAGCTTTCGAAGCGCTCGGGGCTCCCCACCATGGCGGTAGGGAGCCCCGAGCACGGGCGAGCTCAGCTCACTGCAGGTCGACGGTCACCCCGCCGGAGAACGACGAGTCGTGCAGCTCGATCGCGGTCGGCGTGGTGCCGGCCGGGACATCGAAGATCACCTTGCTGTTCAGCGTGTTGCCGGGATTGATCTCCTCGTACAGGGACGACGAGTCCTCCAGGTACATCCCCGCCCCGCTATCGGCCGAGAATTCCTGCCCCTGGGCGTTGAACAGCTTGGCGTTGTCACCGAAGAAGGACTGCGCCTTGTCACCGATGTTCGTGATGGTGACGTCCACGATGCAGAACTGGCCCTGCGCCGTCGTGTTCAGGTACTGGTTCCCGATCTGCGTAGTGCTGCAGTCCACCCCGTTGACGACGAAGTTGAACTTCCCATCAGCGGCCGGCTCACCGATGCCGGGGTTCTTCGGCTGGGCCACGGCAGACTCGCCTGCAACCTCGGCAGACTCAGCCGCAACCTCACCCGCCGCCGGTGCGGCGGTGCCGGTGTCGCCGCCAGAGGCCTGCGAATCCGTGCCACCGTCGTTCTCGCCACCCATGTTGGCGCCGACAGCGATCAGAACGATAGCCGCGAGGACGATGAACCAGACCCGCTTGTAGATCGGCTTCTTGGCCTTCGCCTGAGGCTGCTCGGGCAGCTGCTGCTGCGGCGGCGGTGCGTACGACATCTCTTCCCCCGTCAATCAAAGTGGTCCTGTTCCGAAACCTAGGCGAAGAGATATCGAAATCAACGTGGCGCAACAGCCGAACAACGCCCCGACTTCTGTCAGATGACGCCAACCTTCATCGCGCGCGCCCCTCGCGCCCCATCGGCGACGGCGCCGGGCAGCAGCCCTACGTTCGCCTCGCGCTCTTGATGCAATCGCTGGTGTGCCCACTTTCCTGATCAGGTGCCTGCAGATCAGCGAAGTTCTGGGCGTACTGCAGGCGCGTGTGGGCCGAACCGGGCTACCACTCTGGCGCCTGGACGCGGTGGCAGCTGCAGCACCAGCGGAACGACCGGCGCCGCCGCGCAGCGATCTCCTCGGCGGCCTCGGCGACGACGTCTGGCAGGTGGAGCAGGTCGTCGCGGCTGAACGGCTGCCGGTCGGCCGGCTACAGCCCCGGGCGGCCCTCGCCCCAGCGGGTCACCGGGCGGCCGAGGGTGACCATGGGCCCTCGACGCCGACGGCGACCTGCGTCGGCTCGCCGCTGACGAACCACGTCACGACGTCCCGTTCACCCGACGGCTTCTCCCGCCGCCAGCCGGTGCCCAGCGCGCGGACGACGTCGGCGTACCGGACGCCCAGCAGGTCGGCCAACTCCTGCTCGCCGGCGGTCGGCTCACCGGCGCGCCCTCACTCGTGACCGCACGCCCGACAGGCCCAGGACATGCGCCGGGTCGTCGGGGAAGATCACGCAGCCGCCGGCGACGACGTCGCCCGGCGCGGCGTGCGAGAAGGCGTCCGGCGAGGGCAGGCCCCAGAGCAGCGGCACCGACTCCTCCCGCCCGCAGCGCGGACACGCCTGTCCCACCTGCACACCGACCGGCTCGCTCATCGCACTCCCGGGTCCCGCGCCGCCCCGTGACGGCAGGACGGAGACCGTGGCACGACCTACTGGAAGGTTCGACTCGCACCTTCGGTCACCACGGGAGCCGCCGGATCGATCAGCGGCCCGTCGCCGCGGACCCCGTAGCCGAGCCAGGCCCGCTGCCGGGCGGCGACCGGTCCGTCGTCACCGATCCACCGGCACCCGGGCGAGCACTCCCCCGTGCTCGCGAAGACGACGAAGCAGGTGACGTTCGGCCAGCCGGCGGTGGCGCAGAACCGGCCGATGTCGGCCAGGACCCGGGACGCGGCGATCGGCGCCAGGCCCGGCTGCACCTGCTCGGCGAACTCCTGTACGTCACCGGCCGGTCGCCGGTCCGGGCGAGTTCCTGCAGAAGCCGCAGCCCGTCGACCATGCGGCGCCGCCTCCCCGCCGGCCAGGCCACGTCCTCGAGGTAGCGGGCGAGCACGGCATTCATCGCGCCTCCTCGGCCGGCCGGCAGCCGAGGTGCACGGCCAGCCGGCCGAGGAAGGGCAGCTGGCCCTTCACGATCTTCGCGCGGGCAGTGTCGAGATCGAACCAGGCGGCCCGGTCGATCTCCGGGAACTGCTGCAGGCGACCCGATCGCGGCGGCCACACGAGCTCGAAGGTGTTGCTGACGCAGGTGCCGGCGTCGAGGTCGCCCTCCCCCGCCCAGACGGCGAGCAGCTTCCGGCCCGTCACCTCGCCGAGCGGGTGCAGCTCGTCCGCCGGCACCGGGTGACCGAGCTCCTCGGCGAACTCCCGCCGGGCGGCGGCCTCGCCGTCCTCGTCCGGGTCGTGCTCGCCCTTGGGGATCGACCAGGCGCCGTCGTCCTTCTTTGCCCAGAACGGCCCGCCCATGTGCCCGAGGAGGATCTCGACCCGGCCGCCGGGGCGGCGGAACAGCAGGACTCCGGAGCTGCGGACGGGTGGCACGCGCCCAGCCTCGCAAAGCCCGGCCGGTGACCGATCCGCCTGTTGACCTCTCCTGCCGGTGCCCGGGCGGCAACGTTCCCGCCCGGGCACCTGGTCAGGGCTTCGACGACGGCGCAGCAGTGCGCCGGGCGTCAGCGGGGCTGGACGTCCCTGCCCTGCTGGGCGTCGGGCACTACCGGCCGCGGGCGCTGGACACCCGCGTCGAACCGCTGGGTGACCTCCAGTTCGGCCGTCTCCGGAGCGGCGTGCCGGCCGATCCGGGGCATCTTGAACTCAGCTGTCTCGTCAAGCAGGTGCCTACTCACAACCCGTCCTTCCGTGGAGGAGCCCCAGCGTAAGGAGGAAAACCGGCCGATCCCAGGGCCTTCGGGGAAACCGCAGGTCGCCTGTGGTCAGCGGGGAAACTGTGACGAACGAGCGGCACACGGCCACGCGCGTCAAGCGGATGGGATCGGCTCGGTGCCATTGAAACGGTGTGGGTGGTATCGGTAGTGATACCGTCTCGTCATGGCCATGACCTTGCGTCTCGATGATCAGGAGAGCGAAGCTCTCCGCCGTCGCGCCGAACTGGAGGGCCGTTCGATGCAGGAAGTCGCTAGGCAGGCAGTGCGGGACTACATCGAGCGCAACAGCAAGCGAGAGCTGCTGGATCGGGTGCTCGACCAGGAACTGCCTCGCTATGCCGAAGCCCTGGAGCGGCTGGGCCAGTGATCCATCTCGACCTCGACGACCTCCTGCACGTAGCGAGGCGAACGCTGGGCGAGGTCGAGGTGCGCGACATCGGACTCCTGGAGTCGGCAGCAGCGAGGCCCAGAGCCACGGCATTCGGTGAGGACGCCTACCCGTCCTTCCATGACAAGGCAGCGGCACTGCTGCATTCGCTGGCCCGGAACCACCCACTCGTCGACGGCAACAAGCGATTGGCCCTGGCCGCGACCCTCGCCTTCTACGGCGTCAACGGGATGCGGCTGACCCTGTCCAACGACGAGGCCTACGACCTCGTGATGGCGGTGGCCGCCGGACACCTCGACGACGTCGGAGCCCTCGCCGAACGCCTGGCAACTGGGACTGAGCCCTGGCGATGACGCCACTCATGGCGTGCCGACCGGCAGGGTGACCGACGACGGCGTCGCCCTGCCGTGGCAGATCCGGTGGGTCACCGGCACGCCGTGGGTGCCCTCGCCGGCCGGCTCGCCGGTGCCGAGGTTGCGGGCGTAGCGCGGGTGGGCGCCGCCGGAGACCTGCAGCCGGATGCGGTGCCCGGCGCGGAAGCGGTGCGCGGTGTCGGGCAGCGTCGTCTCCACCGTCCGCTCCCCCGTCACCGACTCCTCCCCGGGCGACGGGTCGAGCCGGACGAGCCGGTCGGTGACGTTGATCGACGCGCCATCCGGGCCGACGTCGCACAGCCGCACGAAGACGTCTGCGTACGGGTTGTCGGACTCGTGGAACAGCCGGACCCGGGCGCCACCGAGCAGCTCGACCGGCCGGCGCAGCGGCGCGGTGGTGAAGGTGCGGACGTCGTCGCGCGCCTCCAGCTCGCGGTTGTCCCGCTGGCCGGCGCTGGCGGCGAGCACCCGCCCGCCGACCGACGGGGTCGGGTCCATCGCGTCGTAGGTGAAGGTGGTCGGCTCGAACGGCGCGGTCGGGGCATCGTCGTCCAGCCGGCCGTCCGGAGCGAGGTACCAGGCGCGGTCGGTGGTGGCCGGCGGCCAGTCGGGCATCGTCCGCCAGGTGCCGGCGCCGGTGACGTGCACCCGGACGCGGCCGGGCCGCTGCGGACCGGGCTCTGCGCCGGCCACGGGCAGGTGGGCGTTCAGCCAGGCCAGGCTCTCCGGCGTCGTGACGGCGGCGTCGATGGTGAGGTGCGCCCACGGGCCGAGGGTGAGGCCGACGTCGACGCCGCGGTCGCGCAGCACGGCGTACTGGTACAGCGTCTGCTCGACGAACCAGTCCTGCCAGCCGCCGATGAGCAGGGTCGGGACGGTGCTCGAGTGGACGGCGGGGGTGGCGCGGTAGCGGTCCCAGTAGGAGTCGGCGAGGTCGGGGTGGGCCAGCCACTCGTCGAACCACGGGGCGGGGGCGCCGCCGAAGCGCTCGGCCAGCCCCTGCAGCGGGAGCTCGCCCAGGTGCGGGGCCAGCCGCCGCTCCGCCGTCATCAGACGGTACAGCCCGCGCAGGAAGCTGACCCGTTCCTGGTGGGCGACGAGCTCGGTCCAGATGGCGAGGTTGGTGAGCTGGAAGGCGCCGTCGACCATCCCCGCCTGGGCGAGGTCGTGCGGGCCGATGTGCAGCACCATCGCCTTCAGCTCGGGCGGCGGGTCGAGGGCGAGGGCCCACTGCGTGTAGCCGAGGTAGCTGGGGCCGAGGGTGGCGAGCCGGCCGTCGAACCAGGACTGCTCGCGCAGCCAGGCGACGGTGTCCTGCCCGTCGTGCTCCTCGTTCACGACCGGGCTGAACTCGCCGCCGGAGCCGAAGGTGCCGCGCACGCTCTGCACCACCACCGCGTAGCCGCGCTCGGCGTACGGCACCGTCATCGCGAAGGCGAACCCGAGGCCCCGGCCGTACGGCGAGCGCAGCAGCACGGTGGGGTGCGGTCCGGCCGACGCCGGCAGGTAGACGTCGGCCCGCAGCGTGGTGCCGTCGCGCATCGGGACGTCGACGCCGCGCAGCAGCCGGACCTCGTGGGTGGCCGGGGGCAGCTGCCACCGCCGACCGAGCGCGGCCGCCGCGACGCGGGCCGGGCGCGGGAGCGGCCGCGGCGAGAGCGGCGGCATGCGGTCGAGCACGGAGCCTCCGGGTACGTGGGACGGCGATCCCGGGACCCTAGCCGCGGGCCCAGCCCGCGAGGTGCGCGACCAGCGGGTCGCAGACGGCAGCTGCGCTTCGACCAGTTCATGCAGGCGGTGCCGGACCGTTCGTGCACAGCCCAGCGGGCGATCCACAGATGACCCGCGCGGCTCCCGGTACCCGCCGGCCGTTCCTAGCGTCGCCTCGTGCGCACGCCACTGGACATGGACGCCGTCGGATCCCTGGGCCTCGACGCCCGGACGCCCGAGCAGCAGAGGAATGTGGCGGCCCAGTTGATGGCCTGGGCCGACGAACGGCACCCGGCGGACGCTGCTGACGTCACACCAGCATTTCTCCTGGCGGAGGCCGGGGAGATCCTGGAGATCGTCGGTGACCATTCCGCGGCGCTCGCCGCGTACCGGCGAGCAGCAGCTGCGGAGGGCGTGGTCGAGCCGGACGTGCGGTGCTTCCTGCACCGCGCGCTCGTATCGGTGGGCGACCTCCCGGCAGCCCGGCTGCTCGCCGACGAGGTCCGCCGGTCCGCGCCTGCGGACCTCGGCGTCTACGCGATGGTCGGCGAGACCTACGAGAAGTCCGGGGACCTCTCGGAGGCTCACCGCTGGCTCAACCTCGGGCTGCAGCAGTTCGGCCGGTCGGCCGGGGCCGGTACGGACGACCTGGCTCTCGACCTGCTCCTGCTCACCGTCGTCCGCCGCCGGATTCGCCGCGCCCTCGGCCTTCCGGCGGACGCTGCCCACCGCCTGGCCGAACTGACAGCACCTGGGCGGGGGAAGAACGATGGTTCCCGGTGAGCACGACGCAGGACCGGCGCCCGGCCGTGCCGCTCCGGTGCCCTCTGCGGGTGCCGCAGCGGCCCTATGCATGCGATTCGCATGTAGGTTTCGGCGGGTGAGCAAGATGCTGCAGGTCCGCCACGTACCGGACGCCGTGCACGCCGAGCTCTCCCGCCGCGCGGCGGCAGCCGGGGTGCCGCTGTCCGAGTACGTGCTGCGCGAGCTCGAGCGCGTGGCTGCCCGCCCGCCGGTCGAGGAGGTGCTCGCCCGCTCGGCCTCGCGGCGGCTGGACCTGTCCCTGGCCGACGTGGTGGACGCGGTCCGCGCCGAACGCCCGGACCGGTGATCGTCGTCGACGCGTCGGTCGTCGTGACCGGGCTGCTCGTGGCCGGTCCGGCGGGTGACGCGGCGCGGGAGGCGCTCAGGAGCGGGCCGCTGCACGCGCCGCACCTGCTGGACGTGGAGGCCACGTCCGCCGTCCGCCGCTGGGTCCTCTCCGGCCGGCTCCCCGACGAGCAGGCCCGGATGTCGCTCCAGGATCTCCGGGACCTCGCTGTCGACCGGCACGCACACGAGCCATTCCTCGACCGGGTGCTCGACCTCCGGGATGCCGTCAGCGCCTACGACGCCGTGTACGTCGCGCTGGCCGAACTGCTCGGCGCGTCGCTGGTCACCGCCGACCGCCGGTTGGCACGGGCACCCGGTATCCGGTGCCCGGTGTCGCTCCTGACGGCGTGACGGCCGCGCGACGGACTTCCGCTGGACCTGGTGGCGCCCGGTTGGCCTGCGCCGACGGCTGAGGCTGACCCTCGATCACCTTCCGCGGCAACTACCGGGCAGAGGCGCAGCCGTCGAGTCCATGGGTGCGTCGCTCATGTCCGCACAGTTCTCTCACGGCTGGGGCAGTCGGAAGGAGCACCGCGGACCGGGAGCAGCGGCGAGACGCCGGTCGAGGGTCCACAGCGGTGCATCGAGCGCCTCGGCCAGCGCGACGTAGGCGGCGTCGTACGCGGTGACGGCGGGGTGCAGTTCCCACACGCGGTCGGCCAGTGGTTCGAACGGGAAGCTCGTCAGCGGCAGCCCGACGAGGTCACGGTGGGCGAGCGCGCCGACGTCCGCACCGAGCCGGCCGGCGAGGACGGCCCGCCGGAGCACGTTCGATACCTCGACGTACACGTGCGACGGCGCCGCGAGGTCCTCAGCGCGCAGCCCGGCGCGCGCCCACGAGCCGTCCGGGCCCCCGTCGATCAGCGCGGCGACGACGGCGGACGCGTCGACCACGATGGTCACGCGCGGTCGGCGTCGCGCAGCTCGAGGATCGCGTCACCGGACAGCCGACTGCCGGTGGTGATCACGCGGTGCTGCACGCGGTCCCACAAGGCATCCGGGCTGGGGCGCCGCGCGAGCGCCACCAGTTCTGCACGCAGGTACTCCTGCAGCGACTGACCGGCTCGGGCCGCGCGAGCCGCGAGCTCGTCCCTCGCGTCATCGGGGACGCCCCGGATGGTCACGGATACGGGCATGCATGCACATTAGCAGCAGGCGCAGCACTATGGTGTCAGCAGAACCGTGGTCGAGCTCAGCTCACCAACAGGCGCCAGGTGGCGTAGCCGTCGTCGGCGGCGTCGCCGAGCCGGCGCCATTCGGCGGCGTCCGGATTCCCGAGCACCTGGTCGAGCCGCTGCAACCGCTTGCGGTCGCTGCCGGCGAACCGATCCGCTCTGCCAGCGGATCGGCGATCAGCCCGGCCAGGAAGGCGGCGTCCCCGCTGTGCCGTGCCCGGTCGCGGGTGTCAGTAGCCCAGGCGGCGGCCTTGAGCACCAGGGCGCCGAGCAGGTCCGGCACCGGGACCGGTGCCGTCCGCTGCCCCTTGGTCACGTGCACCGGCACCGCCCGCTGCAGGGCCTGGGTGCCGCCCTCGATGCGGATGGTGTCGCCACCGACCGTGCGCAGCCGCCGTCGTGGTGGTGTGTGTTCCGGCGCCAGGATGTCGGCCCGGGCCTGGTCGCTGGCCCGGACGAAGCGGCAGACCTTGCCGGCGGCGTCCGGCTGCGGCTCGAGGTCCAGCTCTCGCACCGCGCGCACGCAGCGCACGAGTCCGGCCTCGTCGGAGAGCAGATCGGCGAGGACGTCGACGTCCTGGCTGGCCCGCGTGGCCACCCGCCCGGCGAGCAGCCCGTGCAGCATCACCATCTGGCCGCCGACCAGCGCCCAGCCGGCTGGCGGCAGCTGCCCGGCGAGGTCGAGAACGAGGTCCCAGAGGGTGTCCAGCGGGCCGGCCAGCGCCGGCAGCTCGACATGCGCCTCCGCCCCGGCGTCGGTCACCGGGGAAGGTCACCCAGCGCGGCGGCGAGCAGGTCGAGACCGGCCCGCCGGGTACGCACGTCGGGCGACTCGGCGAGGTCGACGGCGACGACCGCGACCGGCATGTGGGCGCGACCGGTCAGCTGCAGCCCCTCGTAGCGGGGCACGCGCACGACCAGGTTGGCCTCCCCCCGCTCGGACAGGCCCAGCTCGCGGCGCAGCTGGTCCAGCACGCCCTGCGTGCAGTACACCTCCGCCGCAGCCTCGGCAGCGATGATGTCGGCGCCGACGGCAGCCGCCGCGGTCAGCCCGGAGGGGACGACGCCGTCGGCGTCGAGCAGCCGCTGCCGGTAGGCAGGCAGGACCCGCAGCTCGTGGCGCTCCGCACGGTCCCGGGCTGCGGCGACCAGCCGCTCGGCGTCGTAGCCCCGCAGCCGGGCCAGCAGCCGGGATCGGTCACCGGGCGGCAACCAGTCGACGTCCTCCCCGGAGAGCTGCCACAGCGCGGCCCACACCGTCCGCGGGGCCAGGGCACGCCCTGCCGTGATCGGCAGCCGCGCCCGACCCTCGACGGCATCCTCGTCGAGCACGAGAGTCCGACCAACCCTGCGCGCCACCAGCTTTCCGGCACGGATCAGCCGGCGGACCTGCTCAGGTTCGACGCCGAGACGCTCGGCGGCCTGGTCGACGGTCAGCATGCCGATCCCTTCACTGGCACAAACGGGCGTGTTACACGACCTGTTGTGCCAACGGCCTGGGCTGAGGCGTCCCGCGGCGCGCGGAAGACGACGACGGTTCGCACAGGCTGCGCCACCTTGCGGACCCGGGGACATGGACCCTCCAGGCCGGGAGCCGGGACTTCGGACCCTGAAGACGGGCCCTGACGACCTGCCGTCGACCGCCACGGCTACCTAGGGTCGACGGCACGTCGTCCTGACCACGGAGGAGCACGCATGCGCGCGGTGCAGTACCGGACCATTGGCGGCGAGCCCGAGGTGGTCGACGTCCCGACGCCGGAGCCGGGCCCGGGGCAGGTCCGGCTGCGGGTGACCGCCGCGGGGCTGTGCCACTCCGACGCGTTCGTCATGAGCCTGTCGGCCGAGCAGTACGTCTACGGCCTGCCGCTCACGCTCGGGCACGAGGGCGCGGGTGTCGTCGACGCACTGGGTGAGGGTGCCACCGGGGTCGAGGTCGGTGAGCCGGTGGCGGTCTACGGGCCGTGGGGATGCGGGCTGTGCCACGCCTGCGCCCAGGGTGCGGAGAACTACTGCCCGCGGGCCGCGGAGCTGGGCATCGCGCCGCCCGGGCTGGGCTCTCCCGGCGCGCTGGCCGAGTACATGATCGTCGACGACGTCCGGCACCTGGTGCCGCTCGGCGACCTCGACCCAGTGGCCACCGTGTCGCTGACCGACGCGGGGCTGACGCCGTACCACGCGATCGTCTCCAGCCTGCCGGCTCTGCCGGCCGGGAGCACGGCCGTGGTGATCGGCGCCCGCGGCCTCGGGCACGTGGGCATCCAGATCCTGCGGGCGATCACCGGCGCGACCGTGATCGCGCTGGACGTGTCCGAGGACAAGCTGAAGCTGGCCCGCGAGGTGGGGGCGCACCGCGCGCTGCCGTCGGACGAGTCGGCCGTAGCGGCGATCCGGGAGCTGACCCGCGGGGTGGGGGCCCAGGTGGTGTTCGACTTCGTCGGCGCCCCGCCGACCCTGGAGATCGCCCGGAAGTCGGTGGCGCTCGACGGCGTCGTCCAGATCGTCGGGATCGGCGGCGGGCTGCTGCCCACCGGCTTCTTCTCGACGCCGATGGGCGCGTCGGTGCGGGCGCCGTACTGGGGCACCCGGTCGGAGCTGATGGAGGTGCTCGACCTGGCGCGGGCCGGGGCGATCCACGTGGAGGTGGAGCGGTACTCGCTCGACCAGGCGCCGGAGGCGTACCGGAAGCTGCACGAGGGCACGATCCGCGGCCGCGCCGTCGTCGTCCCCGGGGAGTAACCGCTCGCCTCCCCCGGATCGGCGGCTGCCCGCTCAGCCGGTGGCGACCGCTCCGGAGTGGGGTACCAGCTCGACCCAGGTGGTCCCGGGCGCCAGGGTCACGGGATCGCCGTCCGCGTCGGCCAACTCCACCCGGTCACCGACGGCCGGCTTGGACCAGGTCGCCTCGACCGTGTGCCCGCCGGAGGCAACGAGGGCCCGCCCGCTGCCGGTCAGGATCGTCTCCGGCACGGGATTGCCGGCCGGATCGCGAGCTTCCGTCTGGACGACGTCGACGCGCAGGACGACGACGTTGGCGGCACCGATCCGCGCGCCGTCCGCCTCGACCGCCGGGGTGCTCCCCTCGGCACGCAGCCAGCGACCGTACGCGGCGCTCCAGCTCCACCGGGGACTGCTGATCCCCGACAGCGTGAGGTCGAGCGTGGTCGTCTGCTGCCCCGTGTCGACGGCGGTGGGCTGCTGGCCTGTCGTGGCGTGGTCGAACTGGGCACCGGGTGAGGCGCGGTGCGTGGCGTCGGCCTGGTCGAGGAGGGTCTGCGGCGCCGCGTGGACGTTGTGCGGCGCCGAGCGGGTCGTCGTCCGGAAGAACCCGTCGACGCCGGAGTCCTGCGTGAGCACCTGCAGTCCGGCGTCCTGAGCGGCGGTGACGTAGGCCGGCACGCCGCCGGAGAACGCGAGCAGCCCGCCGAGCGGTGCGGCGATCGCGGGATCCATCGGCCGGATCGACCGCACGGGGCCGATCTCGGGCGGCAGGGTGGAGTGGTAGACGGCGACGAACCGGGTGATGCCGCCCTCGACGACCTGCTCCCACACCATGTCGGCGGCGTTGAGCCCCGTCTGCGGGCGGGCGGCGACGGAGTTCTCAATCTTCACGGCGAGCGCCGGGCGGTCGGGGATCGTGTCGGCCGGCACGCCGGTCAGCGGCCAGGTGGGCCCGGACGGCGACGTGCCCGCGAGCACCGAGTCGAGGAACGGCAGGGCTGACACATGCGGCTTGACCGCCGGCCACACGACGACACCGGCGACCACCAGCACTGCGAACAGGAGGAGCCGGCCGGCGCGCCGGGGCCCCGAGCGCCGGCGACCTCTCGCCGCCTTCTGCCTCGCCGGCGCCGATCGCTTACCGGCGCCCTTCCTGGGCCGGGAGCGCTTGATGGACCCGCGGGCGGTCGTCGACCGGGAACGGGACCGTGGTGCGGTCGACCTGGGCACGGGGAGGCTTCCTGACTCGGCGACGTCGTACCTCTTGTCTATCGGCACGGTCGGACGGACCGACGTCCCCGGGCGGCGCCGGATCTACTCCGCCCGGTCGATGGAGGCGGACACGCACCGCTCGCACGAGCCCTCGGCGGCGACGAACGACTCGGGCGCGGTGGCCCGGCGACAGGTGCGGCACCAGCGGAAGGACCGGCGTCGCCGAGAGGCGATGTCCTCGGCGACCTGGCTGACGTACCAGGGGTCGTGCAGCAGTTCGTCCCGGGTGAACCGCACGCCGTCGGTGGTGAGTGGACCGGAACGGCGGTCACCCTCCGAGGCCTGCGGGCGGTCGAGCACGAACCACGGGCCCTGGACGCCGACCGCGAGCTGCGCCGGCTCACCGCTGACGAACCACCGCACGCCATCCGGCCCGTCCGCTGCGCCCTCCCGTCGCCATCCGGTACCGAGTGCTCGGACGAGGTCGGTGTGCTCGACGTCCAGCAGGCCGGCCAACTCGGCCGCGTCGGCGGTGGGGTCGGACTCACTCCCCCACTCCAGGTCGCAGCTGCGGCAGACGAAGGCTGGCTGCTCCTCCATCACCAGGCAGCCACCGAGTGCGACCCGCCCGTGCTCCGCCTGCTCGAAGATGTCGCCGCCCGGCAATCCGTAGACCACCGGGATCGAGTCTTCCCGCCCGCAGCCGGGGCACACCCGCCCCGCCTGCACACCGACCGATCCGCCCATGCCACTCCCTGGTCCGCGCCGTCCCCGTGACGGCAGGGGCGGACGATGACAGACGCCACCGACAGCGAGCGGCCGCCCGGGCAGAGTCCGCCGCAGTGCCACCCGTTCGGGCGACGGCACGTCCGCCCGGTCGCCGGCTGACCACCTCGGCCAGACTGCCGTCATGGAGTTCGAGGCCTTCTACCTGCCGCTGGGCGACAACCGCTTCGCGCCCACCCGGGCCACGGAGAGCCCGTGGGACCACAGTGCCCAGCACGGCGGACCGCCGTCCGCGCTGCTGGCCCACCTCGCCGCGGACGCCGCCCGGGTGACCGGAGCAGGTTCCCGCCCGGCGCGGATCAGCGTCGACTTCTTCGGCGCCATCCCCCGCCGAGAGCTCACCGTCGAGGTTTCGCCCGTCCGCCCGGGGCGTCGAATCGACCTGACCGAGGCCGTGATGACCGTGGAGGGCCGCACCGTCGCCGTCGCCCGCGTGTGGTCGCTCGCCGTCGGACCCACCCCGCCGGTGGTCACCGAGCTCAGCCCGCCACCCGCCGTCCCCGACTCCTCGCCCGAGGTGCTGTTCGGCCTGCCCGACTGGGGCTTCGGGCAGGCCCTGGAGTGGCGCTACACCGCCGGGTCGCCGCAGGAGCCGGGGCCGGCCGACGTCTGGACCCGGGTGCGCGTCCCACTGGTCGCCGGCCTGCCGCTCACGGGTCTCGACCGCGCGCTCATCGCCGCCGACGCCGCCAACGGCATCTCGGTGGAGCTGCCCATCGACAGCTGGTGGTCCATCCCGCCGGGCATGACCACGCACCTGACCCGCGAGCCGGACGGCGAGTGGGTGCACCTGGCCTGCCGCACGCAGATCGCCGCCGACGGCATCGGGCTGTGCCACGGCGAGCTGTCGGACGAGCGCGGCTCGATCGGCGAGGTCGCCCAGCCGCTGCTCGTGCAGGCCCGCTGACGGAGTCACGAGCCTCGTCCGGCGTCGCACGCACGCGCGGCACCGCCGTCGGCAAGGATGCCTGAGTGACCCCGCGCATGCACCGCTCCCACCGCGTGGCCGGCGCGCTCGTCGGCTCGGCCGTCGGCGACGCCCTCGGTGCACCGTTCGAGTTCGGACCGCCGGGTCGGTTCTCGGCCCGCTTCCCTTCCCCGCCCGTGGCGCGAAGACGGAGATGTGCGGCGGTGGCTCGCTGGGCTGGGAGCCGGGCGAGTTCACCGACGACACCCAGATGGCGCTGCTCGTAGCGACGTCGCTGGTCGAGCGTGGCGGGCTCGACGAGGCCGATGTCTTCGACCGGTTCCGCGCGTGGGCGGCCGCCGGGCCGCCGGACATCGGCAACCAGACCCGCGCCGTCCTCGGCTCCGGCCGGCCGTGGGACGTCGCCGCGGCCGAGCACTTCGCCCGCTCCGGGCACGCGGCCGGCAACGGCTCGCTCATGCGGACGACGCCCGCCGCCATCCGGTCCTCCCGGGAGGGGCGCCAGGCGACCATGGACGCCGCCCGGCGCATCTCGGCGCTGACCCACGACGACCCGTCGGCGGGCGAGGGCTGCGCGATCTTCCACGAGCTGATGCGGGTGGCGCTGGACGGGGGGGACCCGCTGACGGCGATCCCGGCCGCGCTGGAGGCGGTGCCGCCCGAGCACCGTGAGCGGTGGGCGGCGGTGCTGGCGCCGGACTGGACGCCGGACCAGGCCACCGAGTCGAACGGCGCGGTGTGGCCGACACTCGGCCAGGCGGTGTGGGCACTGCGGAACGGATGCGACTTCGCCGAGGTGCTGCGGCTGGGCATCGACCTGGGTGGCGACACCGACACGGTGGCGTGCGTCGCCGGCGGACTGGCGGGTGCGGTGTATGGGATGGGCGGCATCCCGAGCCGGTGGGCGTCGGTGGTGCACGGCCGGGTGCCCGGCCACGGCGACAAGGTCTGGCGACTGTCCGACCTACAGCAGCTGGCGGCCGCTCTGGACGGCGGGGTGCAGCAGAACTACGACCCGGGCGTGATCCCGCGGATCGGCCCGACCGAGGTCCTGCCTGGCATCTGGGCCGGCAACCTGGACGGTGCCCGGTACAGCGACGAGGACTTCGCCGTCATCTCGCTGTGCCGGCTCGATGAGCCGTTCCCGCACCCGGTGCACCGGATGGCCTACATCGCCGATAACGACCACAACGCCGACCTCGACGTCATGCTCGCCGACGTCCTGGACGACATGAAGGCGCTGCGCGACGAGGGACACCGGCTGCTGGTGCACTGCCACGGCGGCGCCTCGCGCACCGGGCTGGTGCTGCGCGGCTGGCTGGTGCGCGAGAAGGGGATGTCGGTTGAGGACGCCACGGCGCACGTCGCCGAGCGCTGGCCGCACCTGGGCCTCTGGAACGACAGCTTCACCGAGGCACTGAACCGCTTCGCCACGGGCGGCGCAGCGATGTAACTGGAAGGGGCAGTACGACCTTCTTTGGCGCGGGCGCGGTCATGGCGGCGGCGACCGTCGTCGCCGCGGCGGACCACGCGGTGCCGCGCCCCCCTCCGCCGGCGCGGGCCTTGAGCATGACGGCGCCGGTCTGTGCCAGCAGGCTGGCGACACCTCGACGTCCACCCCGGCCACCACGCCCGCCAGCACGGGGATGCCGGCTTCTCCGCGCGCACCTTGTCACCGAGGGACACAGGACGGAGGCGCTCGGTCCAAGGAAGACGAGCGGAATCCAGCGTTTCCGGCCGGCGTCCTCGCCCGCCTCGGCAAGCTCGGAGCGCTCCGAGAGGAATCCGTAGCCGGGGCGGAGCAGGTCACAGCAGGTGGCGGTGGCCGCTGTTGCGCGCGCGACGGTGTCCAGGGAGGCGGCCGACGCAGTGCCGAGGAGGGTGTGGCGTTCGTCGGCGGCAGCCAGGTGCGAGGCGTCCGACTCGTCGGCGCCTGCCATGGCCGCGCTGACCATGCCCTCGGCCGCCGCGGCGCGGGCGATGCGTTCGGCGACGTCTCCGCCGTTGGCGATCAGTAGCGGTGAGAGTCGTCCACCGCGCGTGCTTGCACGGCTTGGCCGCTTGCCCGTGGCGGCGGTCACGCATGGCCGGACGCATCGTCGCCGTCCGGTGCGCCGCCGTCCCACACCTCACCCGCTGCAGCAAAGGCGTGGCCGTGGGAGGTAGTGCTGGCAGTCAAGTCATCGTGCGGTTGTCCGCGTTGAGGCAGCACCAGAGGACGGGCGTCGGACCCCCACAAACACCCTGCTGGTCCTCCTGACCCCCGGACGGCTAGCCACCCCGGCAAGTACCCCGGATACGCTCACATCCGGTCAGAAACCGCGCCACGCAGCAGGATGCTGAACGCCGCAGGGGGTCCGCATAGAAGATGGGCTCGTGAAGGACGAGCAATCTCACGACATCGGGGACATCGCCCTTGCCGCATCGCGCCCAGCTCCGGACATGGACATCGCGCACGAGGTCTCCGAGGTCATCGCCCACATGCTCGGCGACGGCCGCTCGGTCATCGACCCGGCCACGACGATCTGGACGGCAGAGACGGCCGAGGACCTTCGGCGCAGGATCGGGGACAACCCCATCCTCGGCAAAGGCGCAGGGCAGTGGGAGAAACTCGACCAGCAACTGGAAGGCGCATCGCGTGCCGTCGTGCTGCTTGCAGCAGAGCTCGTCTTCCTGCGCGAGCATCCCCTGCGCTCCGCCTTGCCAGAGACCCGCAAAGCGCATGTCGAACGGGTACTCGAGCACTGCGACTCCCCCGTGGCGATCCCCGCATCGATGGAGGAGTGGCTCGCCCGTCCCGCCGGTACTGCGGGATTTGAGCCAGGCAGCTGGTACAACGGCGCCCTGTGGCGGCACGTCATCTGGGCCGCGACATTCGTGCGCACATGGAACGAACTGCCCGAAAGCGCTCGGGACGCCGCCCGGCGCGACCCATGGGAACTGCAGCGAGCCATGCTCGCCGCTGGCGACGACCGCTCAGATATCCGCAACGCGCTGCAGTTCCTCGCCCGCCCCGAAACGTTCGAGCCCATCTCGTCGACCGGCATGAAGTTGCGAATCCGAGCAGCCCTCGCGGACCGGATCGACGGCGAGACCGGCAACAGCCCAGAATCGATCGACCGAGATCTTCTCGCGATCCGCGCCACCTTGGCCAAGGAGATCGACAGTCCGTTCCACTTCTGGTCCCCTGGTGTGCGCGAGCTGTGGGACGCCCCCGGCGCCGACACGGGTGCGGCCGGGGACGACAAGACCGGTTCGGACGAGCCCCGGCCTCGCCACTACTGGCTCTACTCTCCGGGGCCACAGGCATCTGAATGGAACGAGTTCTCGACCAACCGCATCATGGCCATCGGGTGGGACGAGCTCGGCGACCTCGCCGGCTACCAGAACCGGGAGTCGATCCGCCAGGCCCTCACCGTCGAGGGCTCCGGCGGATCTATGAGAAACGACGTGCTGGGCCTCTGGGAGTTCCAGAACGAGATGGCGATCGGCGACGTCGTCTACGCCAAGCGCGGCAGGCGGGAGATCGTCGGCCGCGGAGAGATCACCTCCGACGCACGATTTGAGCCAGACCGCGACCAGTACCGTCACGTTCGCTCGGTCCAGTGGACCCACACCGGCGCGTGGGAGCATCCGGGAGACGCGCCGACGAAGACACTCACCGACGTCACGTCGTACCGGGATTACGTCGAGAAGCTCGAGGCCCTTTTCGCCGACGACGAGGCCGCTGAGGTGACCGACGAGCTGGTGACGCCGGCACCGGTCTACGACCAGGCCGCCTTCCTCGAGGAGGTCTACCTCGCTGAGGTCGACTACGACAGGTTGAAGGCCCTCGTGCTGCGAAAGAAGAACGTCATCCTCGCCGGCCCTCCCGGCGTCGGCAAGACGTACGCTGCCAAACGCCTCGCCTACTCGATCATGGGCGCAAAGGATCCAAGCCGAGTTCAGATGGTCCAATTCCATCAGAGCTATTCGTACGAGGACTTCATGATGGGCTACCGCCCCACGGAGTCCGGCGGGTTCACACTCACCGAAGGCCCGTTCTACCGGTTCTGCGAGCAGGCGCGGAAGGACGACGCCGACCGGCCGTACTTCTTCATCGTCGACGAGATCAATCGCGGCAACATCTCCAAGATATTCGGCGAGCTACTCATGCTGATCGAGGCGGACAAGCGCGGCCAGGATCTGAGGCTCCTCTACAAGAACGAAACCTTCTCCGTCCCGGCGAACGTCCACATCATCGGCATGATGAACACGGCTGACCGCAGCCTCGCCGTTCTGGACTACGCATTGCGCCGACGCTTCGGCTTCTTCGAGATGACTCCGGGTTTCGACTCGACCGGATTCATCCACTGGCAGCAGTCGGCCGACAGCCCCAGCCTCGACCGCCTCGTCTCCGTCGTCATCAACCTGAACAAGGCCATCGCCGCCGACCCCGCGCTCGGTGGAGGATTCGCCATCGGACACAGCTTCCTCTGCCGACCCGCGGATGGCGATGCCGACGACGCGTGGCTGTACTCCGTCGTCGAGGATGAACTCGTTCCACTGCTCGACGAGTATTGGTTCGACGAACCACAGACTGCTGCGGACTGGGCGACCAAACTACGCGATGCCGTCGCATGATCGACCGGACGATCGCCATCCATAACGTTTACGTGATGCTGGCGTACGCGTTCAGGGCAATTCGAAGCCCAGGCACCGGCCGGATCGCCACCGAGCGGTTCGACCACCTCCACGACCTGCTCGCGGAGGTCCTCGTCCGCGGCGCCGGAACACAGGTCAAGCGCGGGCTCCACCACGACTACCTCCACCGGAGCGACGAGCTCACCACGGTTCGCGGACGTATCGATGTCGCCCGCTCCGTCGCAGCCCGCTCAACAACCCGCGGGCGGCTTGTGTGCGCCTTCGACGATTACGAGCCCGACACGCCGCACAACCAGGCACTGAAGTCCGTCATCGTGCTCCTCATCCGCCACGGCACGGTCACGCCGCAGCGGAAGACCGCACTTCGCCGGCTCCTTCCCTACCTCGATGCCGTGACACTCGTCGCGCCGACGTCGATCCGCTGGGACAGGCTCACCTACCACCGCGCCAATTCTTCCTACCGGCTTCTGCTTGGTGTCTGCGAACTCGTCGTCCGCGGGCTCCTGCCCACAGAGGAGGCCGGATCCACCAAGCTCGCGTCGTGGTTCGCAGACGACACCATGAGCAGTCTCTACGAACGGTTCCTGCGGGAGTACTTCGCCTTTCATCACCCCGACTTCTCCCCTGGGGCGTCCACCGTCGCCTGGGATCTCGACGAGCCGAGCGTCGTCGGCAGGCAACAACTGCCCGTGATGCGCACCGACGTGATGCTCCGACGGGGGAAGCGCACCCTGATCATCGACGCGAAGTACTACGGGAGCTCCATGCAGGTCACCCCGTGGGGAAAGGCGACCGTCCATTCCGCGAACCTGTACCAGATACTGGCCTACGTCAAAAATGAGGACGTGAACCGCGACGGCTCCGTCGGCGGCATGCTTCTTTACGCCCGGACTGACGCGGCGGAGCAGCCCAACGTCGATGTCGTGGTCCAGGGCAACCGGATAGGCGCACGGACTCTCGATCTCAACCGACCCTGGAGAGAACTCGCCGCACAACTCGAGGACGCCTGCAGCTGGCTCGACGCCTGACGCTCGGCCATGACAAAGGAACCAACGCTCGGGACATCTTCAGTCGCCGGAATGCAGACCCAGCACTCTCGAGGCTTGCTCAGCGCTACGAGCACTCGCAGGGGTCCGGCACCCGAGTCGCGACGCGCTACAGCTGGGCGCTTACTCGCTACGGAAATCAGGACCGAGCTCAGGCGTGTCGGATCTGGCTCGCGGAAGGCCTTCGTCGCCGGCGAACAGAAGCTGTCCCGCTGGATGTCCGAGCACGCCTACGTGAGCTTCCTTCCGCACGAGCGTCCGTGAGAACTCGAGGATCAGCTGATTGAGCTGCTGGACCTGCCATTGAACCTGGACGGCAACAAGCACAACGCCCTTCATGCGCACCTCACTGAAGTCCGCAAGCTGGCGGTGACCGCAGCCAACTTGCTTCCGGTCGTCGCGAATCCGGGAGTCGGCGGTCGCTGAGCGAGTGGTCGTGGACGGAGCTTGGCTTCGCGTCGCATCGCACAGTAGCGCAAGTGTCCGATTACTTTCTGCCCATGACGGACGTGCGACCCGGGCTGTACGAACACCTGCTCACCGACCGGATGAGCAAGGACCTTGCCGGGACGACGCCCGACCTCGTTCAGCTTGGTGGGCTTGACCCAGCGGACGCGCACGAGACCCTGACTCGCCACATCACGCAGCTCGCCAGTCGCGCTCTGCGGGCAGCCGGTGGCAGCGACGCAGCGGCCATCCGTCGCCAGGTCGAACTGACCAACCGGATGATCGCCGCAATCGGTGAGCTCGCACCCGATGCGACAGACATGGACGATGCGGTCGCGGATCCGGCCCGCACCCTATTGGCAATCGCTCCGCCGAGCGTCGTCCCGGGACCATCGAAATTTCCTGAACGCCCCGCCGTCCCCCTGTCGTTGAGCGCGCTGCTGGTGAACGGTCGCGGTCAGCCGCGCATCGGCTCCGAAGTGACGCGCGAGCTGGCGTCCGCCAACGACGTCGACCTGCTCTGCGCCTTCATCAAGTGGCAGGGCCTCCGCGTCCTGGAGAAGGCGCTACTCGGCCTCCGCAAGCGTGGCGGTCGGATGCGTGTCATTACGACGACCTACATGGGAGCTACCGACCAGCGCGCCCTCGACCGCCTCGTCGAGTTGGGCGCCGACGTCAAGATTTCCTACGAGACGCGAACGACGCGACTCCACGCCAAGGCATGGCTGTTTCGCCGGGCGACCGGGATGTCGACAGCGTACGTCGGCTCATCGAACATGTCGCGGACGGCGCTAACAGACGGCCTGGAGTGGAACGTTCGTCTCTCGAGCGTCGAGCAGGCACACCTCCTGGAGACCTTCGCCGAAACGTTCGACAGCTACTGGGCTGACCCGTCGTTCGCGGCGTACGAGCCGGCGCGGGACGGCGACCGGCTCCGCGAGGCACTCAGCGCCGAGCGCGGAGGTCCCTCCGATCTGCCCATTGAGATCACCTCGCTCGACGTTCGGCCGTATGGCTACCAGCGAGAAATCCTCGACGAGCTTCAGGCCCAACGGACCATTCACAACCGATGGCGCAACCTCGTCGTGATGGCAACCGGTACGGGGAAGACCGTGGTGTCGGCCCTCGACTACAAGCGTTTGCGGAATGCGGGAACCGTCGACCGGATCCTCTTCATCGCGCACCGGGAGGAGCTGCTGGTTCAAAGCCTGTCCACGTTCCGGCACGTGCTCAGACAGGGCGACTTCGGCGAGCTCTATGTCGGCGGTGCGCGTCCGCGCGAGTGGCGCCACGTGTTCGGGTCCGTTCAGTCCTTGACTCAGCTAGACCTCGCCGAGCTGGACCCTGCGCACTTCGACCTCGTGGTCGTAGACGAGTTTCACCACGCGATGGCCGCCACATACCGCCGGCTCCTTGAGCACCTCACGCCCAAGGTGCTGGTGGGTCTGACCGCCACTCCCGAGCGGACTGACGGCGCCGACGTCCGGGAGTGGTTCGACGGCCGCACAGCGGTGGAGTTGCGGCTCTGGGAAGCGCTGGAGCAGGGACTGCTGGCACCGTTCCAGTACTTCGGCCTTCACGACAACGTGGCTCTTGACCAGGTCCGCTGGAAGCGCGGCCGCGGCTACGACATCACCGAACTCACCAACGTCTACACCGGTGACGACCACCGCGTGCGGCTCATCCTTCAGGCGGTGCACGACAAGGTGGAGAGCCCCGGCAGCATGCGCGCCCTGGGGTTCTGCGTGAGCATCCAGCACGCCGAGTTCATGGCCCAGCGCTTCAGCGCATCTGGCATCCCCAGCCAGGCAATCACCTCGCAAACCCCGCGAGAAGAGCGCGCAGCTGCGTTGGCCGCCCTGCGGGATCGCACGGTCAACGTGCTCTTCACGGTCGACCTCTTCAATGAGGGCCTCGACATCCCGGCTGTCGACACAGTGCTCTTTCTCCGACCGACGGAGAGCGCCACGGTGTTTCTGCAGCAGTTGGGACGAGGCCTGCGACTGGCCGAGGACAAGGCATGCCTCACCGTCCTGGACTTCATCGGTGCTCAGCACAAGGAGTTCCGTTTCGACCTGCGCTTCCGGGCACTGACCGGCAGCTCACGTCGCGGACTACAGCGAGACGTCCAGCAAGGATTTCCAACCTTGCCGGCCGGCTGCCACATCGAGCTCGACCGGGTCGCTCAGCAGATCGTGCTGGACAACATCAGGCAGTCGCTGAACGTCTCGTGGAAGGGACTGACCGCCGAGGCGCGCAGCCTTGAGCGGCCGACGATGGCCGAGTTCCTTGACGAAGCTGGCATCGAGCTTGAGGACCTGTACCGAGGCAACGGCCGGAGCTGGCTGGATCTGAAACGAGCGGCCGGCTGGGACGTCAGCCCGATGGGTCCGGACGACGACGCGCTGGGGGCCGCTCTTGGCCGCATGCTGCACGTGGACGACCTTGAGCGTCTGCGGTTCTTTCACGCTGTAACGGAATCCGCCGACCTCGCAGACACAGACCGGGTGCGTCGCCTCGCGGCGATGCTGCACTTCTCCCTCTTCGACGCTCGGACACCCTTCAGCAGCATGGAGGCCAGCCTCGCCCGGCTCCTGGCGAACCGAGGTCGAACGGCAGAACTGCGCGAGCTCAGCGGGGTCCTCCATGACCGCATCCATCGCGTCGCGCCAGCCCTGGAGATTGCGGGCCCACGTCCGCTGCATGTTCACGCTAGATATAGCCGCAATGAAGCGCTGGCGGCCTTCGGAATGGAGAACCTCAACGGCACGTTCGGCTCGGGAGTGCGCTGGGTGCCGGGCGACCAGGCCGACGTCTTCTTCGTGACGCTGGTGAAGTCAGAGGCGCACTTCTCCCCCACAACGATGTATGCGGACCACGCCATCTCACCGAACGTGTTCCAGTGGGAGTCTCAGAGCACGACGGCTGAGAGTTCCCCGACCGGCCAGCGCTACATCAAGCACTGCGAGTTGGGCTCGTCGGTGCACCTCTTCGTCCGCGAGACGAAGACGGCTGACGGAACGCTCGGCACGCCCCCGTACTTGTACGCCGGCCCGATGTCTTACCTCTCCCACACCGGCGAACGTCCGATGCGCATCCTCTGGCAGTTGGAGCATGCTCTTCCCGCTGATGTGTTTCACGCTGCAAAGATTGCCTAAGGGCGACCCCCTGATGTCAGCGGTCACTCCTTAGCCCCTGGCCGTCTTGACGGCCAGGGGTGGCGTTGACGTAGAGGCCGTCTGCTGCACCGGCACGTGAGGCGTCTCGGACGCCGTTGCAGCTGCCCCCTCGGAGATCGCCGCAGCGAGACGCCTGAACCAATCGAGGTGACGCAGCAACGTGGCGAGTGCCGACTCGGAGACAGTTAGGTCAATGTGGGACCCCCGGCGCGTCGACACCTTCGCGATAGGGATGTTCACGCCAGGCACCGCAGTTAGGGGCGGTGGAACTGATCCCGCAGCTCAACCTCGGTGCCCAGGTCCAGCAGGCGCACGTCTGACCTGGAAGGCTTTCCGGATGCTCGGCGGAGTTTCACGGCGATAGCACGGTCGAACGAGTCGTAGGTCTGGCGCACACGGCGCGGCCGCGTCTCTGTAGAGCACCGCCCGATCACGAGGCCAGGCCCCGGGCATCGACAACCGACGAGGAGGCCTGTAGCCGGCGCCACGCAGACTCGTCCCATGGCGTGTAGGGCAGCTATCCCGACACGATGACCTTGCTCGAACGACCACGACTCGCTCGCCTGTCACGCAGCCGCCGCCACGCCGAGCTGGCCAGCTCGACCTCCTGGCGGGTGAAACCCAGCGCGTCGATTAACAGTGTTTGGTCGACCAGCTCGACCGCCTCAGCTGTACGACCGTCCCGCAGCAATTCGTCCACCTTCGTTGCCAGTGCCTCGTCGACCAGGGCCGGGCTCGGGATGGGAATGTGCTCCGCTTCGGAGGGCTCCAGCTCAAGAATGCCGCCGCCGTAACTGCGCCCCACCACTTCTGCCGACGCGCAGGTAACGCTGTTCAGCGAAGCAACGGCTAGCTGCGTGGCTGTGGCATCGGTCCTGCGGAGGGTCACTCGGTGCACGGTGTCCGTGCTGGTCGCATCTGTGAGGTTTGCGAAGATCCGTGGATACCTGTGGATCTGTCGGAGCATGAAGCCGTCAGGAGAACTGGTGGACGGAACGCGCCACCAATCACGGCGAATCCGGCACTTGTAGCCAAGGTGCACCTCCTCGGCTTCACCCTCCTCGACGTGCCGACGGAGGCCGGCGTGGGTCTCGGGGGACACGTCGGAGGGCACGTCCAGCAGTCGCGTCCTCGCGGCTGTGATGGCCTGCTCATTGAGGTCCGCGGGGGTGAATGCCACCCCGGTCAGCTGTGCGCTGCGGGACACGAGACCCTTGGTGAGATCGGCCAGGTCCAGAGCAGCAGCGTCGCCCGCGGTCATCGTGAAAAAGCTATTCCTGCCCGTCACGACGCCCACGTCAACAGAGGCCCAGGCGCCCACGGTGGTCAGCCGGGCGTCCTCCCGCATGCTCCGCAGCCCAGCGACCTCGTCCGCGGCCAGGTAATACTTCGTCCACTTCTCGCCATCATGCAACGGCGCGACCACTGCCGGAACCGCGCTCAGGTTCAGGTCGCCCAGTTCGGCCGCATCGTCGATCTCCACGCCCCGCATCACGGCAGGGCCTTCTCCGCGCGTCGCCAGCAGGAGCACAACCTCCTGCAAAATGCCCGGAAAAACGAGCTTCCGAAAGGAGATCAGCGTGATCTCTGCGCAGTTGTCGACAAGGTAGGCCCGCAAGGCCTTCGCATAGCCGACCTGGAGCAGCTCCGCCGGCAGCACGAGCCCAACACGACCGCCCTCTCTCACAGCAACCATGGACGCGGCGACGAACGGCATCCAGGCATTCATCAGCTTCGTAGTTGGCAGCCCAAGTTCGCGCATGAACCGGAGGGCTCGCTCACGCTCGACCTGCGACCAGTTGCCGAAACGGATATACGGCGGATTGCCGGCAACACCGTCGTGACGACCGTGTTGGGCCGCATCAAACCAGCGAAAGAAATCGTCCTGGATCACACTCCCACCGTGCTCAGCAGCACGGCGAGCCTCAGCCGCCTCGAGCTCGATACCGAGCACGTCAGCCGATCCTGCCTTGGCGACCAGGTGCCGCAGGATCGCGCCGTCGCCCGCCGCCGGCTCCAGCAGCCGAGTCCCGGCGCCCGCCACCCAGGCAGCCACGGCGCGAGCGATCGCGTCGGGGGTGTAGTAGCCGCCTCGGAGCTTGTCGACGTCCGGCGCGATCTTGCTGGTGAAACGAGGCATGCGATGAGTATCCGTGGCGGCACCGACAAGTCGCTGCCACCGGCCGGTGCGTGTCATGCCCGGCGCCGCTACCTCACCGTGTTCTGCTTCCTGCGTGGGATTCATCCGCCTGGACAAGGAAGCTGCACGACTCGAGCTTGCGAAGCTGGTGGAGCAGTACGACAGTCAGCGCGCTGCCCTCGAAGCCCCCGGGTCCACCTACCCGGAGGCCCAGGCAAGGCTCGACTACATCGACAAGATGCTGCGAATCCTCGGCTGGGACGTGAACAACGACGAGGGAGTTCCGCACTCGCTCCGGGACGTCGTCGTTGAGCAGACCCTCTCGGAAGAAGGCAGCGCCGGAAGGCCCGACTACCGGCTTCGCGTGAACGGGCGAGACCGCCTTCCTTGGGAGGCGAAGAAGCCGTCCGTCCGGCTGTCGAACAGCCGGGAATCAGCCCACCAGACCCGCACGTACGGCTTCACCTTGCAGCTACCCGCGGCCGTGCTCACGAACTTCTCCGAGCTCGTCATCTTCGACACGAAGAACGAGCCGGACGAGTCGCAGGCTACCGACTACGCCGTAATCCCCAGATGCCACTTCGCGTACACGGACTATGTGTCACGCTTCGACGACCTGTGGGAGCGCCTGTCGTATGAGTCCGTTGCAAGCGAAGCCTTCTACAGCGTGTACGACTATGCGGAGCCCCTACGCGGCACTTCCGCCTTCGACCAGAGCTTTCTCAAGCACTTCCGGCACTGGCGTCAGCAGCTTGCTCAGGCCATCTCCCTGGAAGATCCTGCACTGGCCGCTGCAGAGGTCGGCCGCCGGACGCAGCGACTGCTAAACGCCATGCTGTTCCTCCGCGTGTGCGAGGACCGCAACATCAAGAAGTACGAGGACCTGCGAAAGTCCTCCGAGGCCGGCGAGCTTTCGAACGAGTTCAAGCGAGCAGACGAGATTTTCAACGCCGGACTCTTCCGGGCGCTGGACTCCGTCCGGATCGATGCGGACGTGCTCGGCTCGGTCGTTCGGGACCTTTACTGGCCGCGCAGCAAGTTCGCCTTCGGTCTCTTGGAGCCCGACACCCTCGCCGCCCTTTACGAGCAGTCTCTGGCCGAGCGCGTCGAGATCGATGAAGAACGGGCCGTGACCTTGGTACCCAAGCCGGAGCTGGCGCACGCAGGAGGCGTCGTCCCCACGCCCGCGGACGTAGTTGACAAGCTCCTCGACCTGGCCCTCGGCCAGCACCTCGTCGTAGGTCAGCCCGTTCCCGCAGACCTGACAGTCGCTGATCCGGCCAGCGGCAGTGGTGTATTCCTCGTGGCCGCGTTGGAGCGCTTAATCCGCCATGAGGAGGCCGCCACGGGTCCTCTCGACCTCGTTGGCCGCGGGCGATTGGCGCGGGAGCACATCTTCGGCGTCGACATCGACGGCGAAGCTGTCGAGGTGGCGCGGCTCAGCCTGCTGCTCGTCGTGCTGGGCGAGGACCTGGTGGACATCGCCACCGCGCAGGCTGTGCTTCCTAGCCTCGACCACAACCTGCAGGTCGGTAACGCCCTCGTCGGCTACGACTTCGACCAGATCGTCCCCGACGCGGCCGCCGAGCCCGAGGTGTGGGCGGCCGTCGCACCGTTCGACTGGGCCCTCGCATTTCCGGAGACGCAGGCGGCCGGTGGCTTTACCTGCCTGATCGGCAACCCGCCCTATATTCGAATTCAGGTCCTCGCCGCACACATGCCGCAGCAGCTGGAGTACTTCCAAGACGCCCGTTCCGGCTACGTGTCCGCACAGTCGCACAACTTCGACGTGTACATGCTCTTCCTCGAGCGGTCTCTTCGTCTCATCAAGCCGGAGGGCAGTCTGGCCTTCGTCGTCAAGCACGGCTTCACGTCGTCGGCGGCAGGTGGGCGGTTGCGCGGCGTTCTCGGGAAGAAGCTGCGGAAACTTGTGCACTTTGGGGTCGAGCAGCTCTTCCCTGGCCGCCTGACCTACACCTGCTTCGTCGTCGCGAGCGGCACGGACGAGACCTCGGATTTAACAGTTTCGTTGGTCTCGAACGCTGCCGCATACCTCAACGGAGATTCGGAGGCCGCGTCCGAGGTCTCACTCGTGCGTGCCGACCTGGGGGAAGCCGTCTGGCCCATCGCCGGGGCCGAGCAAGCCACGATGTTCACAACGATGGAGGCCGCCGCCATCGCAAGGCTTGGTGACGAGAACTGGGTGGACATTTTCGTGGGAGTGCAGACCTCCGCGGACCCTCTCTTCCTGCTCCGCGTCGCTGCTGACGATCCGGCAAGCAACCACGTGGAAATCCTCGACGATGAAGGCGAGCTTTGGTCGATCGAGCGGGGCATGCTGCGCCCCGCCATCCGAGACGTAGCCCTCATGCCGTACGGCGACCAGCCCGACGGCGACTACGTCGCCATCTTCCCGTACGAAGTGGAACAACCGCACCCCGGCCAGAAGCGCGGAAAGGCCACCCCGTTCGACCTGCAGACCATGCAGCACAGGTTCCCCAAGGCGCTCGAGTACCTACGCGCCAAGGAAGGCCGACTGCGCGCGCGGGCCGCGACACTGGACGAGGCATTTTGGGCCTACGGCCGGAATCAGAGTTTGTGGAAGATGGACGGCCCCAAAATCGTCAACCGCACCATGTCCGTGGCTGGAAAGGCTCAGTACGTGCCGGACCGGCGCGATCACGTCGTGCCCGGCGGTGGGAGTGGTCCGTACACGCTGCTCCGACCCACGCCACAGTGTCCGATCTCGATGGAGGTCGTCATAGCACTGCTGTCTCATCCGGCCGTCGACGCCTACGTGGCCGCCCGCGCTCGCGCCTTCCAGGGCGGGTATGTCGTGCACTCCAAGGCCACCCTACAGGGCGTCCCGGTCCCAGCCCTGTCCAGCGAGGCTGTGGACGAGTTGGAGCGGAACACCAGGCAGTTGCAGGAGTTCGAGCGCCGGCTCCGCGAGGAGAACGACAGCGTCCTCCGGGGTTCCCTCGTCCAGCGCCGGGAGATTCTGGCCCTCAAGAACCGATCGATCATCACCGAGGCGTATGGCCTCACGGACGGCCAGGTACAGACGACTGTCGGATAGACACTCGGATCACGGTCCGAGGGTCGAGCATCGCGAGCGGCGAGAGCCGGCGGTGCGAGAAGCGGTTTCGCAGGCCCTTGAGAAGAGAGGCCGCTTCACCGCCCCGGTGCTTGACGAAGCCCTAACGGACGCGAAAGCGCGAGGACGCGATGGGCCGAGTGACAGACCTGCGTCGCTCCGGTCCCGTGGCGTGGGGCCCGGCAAGAACGCCCCGTGGACCGCTCGAGGGGGGCAGGGCCTGTCCCCGGCTCCCCGCCGCGCTCTGCCGGCTCCTGGCATCCGAGACGGTGAGGAGGTTCAGGTCGCACACCACCGCCTGCGCGCCTCCAACCGCGGGCCACCAAAAGGTGCTGAAGTTCCGACGTGGATACGGCTGCTCGTAGGCTGCTCGCGCGCCAGTTCGAATCGCACCGAATCGGTGACCGGACGCCAAGCGCTGCCATGCTCGCGTGGTTCTTGACGCACGTCGAGCGCCTTGATGCCGAAGAAGTGCCACAAGCGATATGTGATGGCAGTGGCGACAAGGGCATCGACGCCCTGACAGTCAACGATGAGCTGAGCGAGATCACTGTCTACCAAAGCAAGAGGATGGAGAGCCCAACCAAGACCCAGGGCGACAATGATCTTAAGAACCTAATGGGGGCTGCTCGCTACTTCGACTCCTCGGCAAGCGTCGATGGATTACTTGCAAGCAAGCCAAACCCTGAGCTTCGCCGCCTTCTTATCAGGCACGACATCTCAAATAAAGTTGGGAAGGGCTACCGTGTTCGACGCTTAGTCTTTGTCACGAACGCTGAACTTGATGCCGCCGGGGCCAGCCTAACGGAAGCCATGGTTGGCCAGGACCCTACTCTGGATGTATGGCATGGCGGGCGATTGGCAGCAGTGGCCGCGCGGGTCGAGCGGGCCGACTTACGCGCCGAGGTCGTTACTCTACGGGCGGCAACGAGACCTCTACTGGACGACTTGGATGGCCAGGCGCGCTTGGCGGTGGCGTTGGTCCCGGCGACCGAGCTCGTGAAACTACCCGGCATCGACGATATGACGTTGTTTAGCAGGAACGTGCGCCTGTCTGCCGGCAATACCCGGATCAATAGAGAGCTTGCAAAAACCGTCACTGACGCCAGCGAACACGATCTGTTCCCAGCGTCTCACAATGGTATAACCATTCTCACTCTAGGGCTCCAAGTGCGCGCCACGAGGCTGCAGTTGTCGGGAGTAACAGTCGTGAACGGCTGCCAGTCGCTACTCGCCCTTCATCGGGCGCGGAACGTCATTACGCCGAGCCTGAAACTCTTGGTGAAAGTGATTCAGCTTCCCGAGGCGGATAGTCGTCTGAGTGACGTAATAACATACCGCGCGAACAACCAGAACGCGGTGAATATTAGAGACCAGCGTTCAACAGATTCAATTCAGCTGGATCTACAACGCCAAGTGTCAGCGACGTACGGGGCCGCCTTCGCCTACACGATCAAGGTTGGAGAGAAGATAACAGCGGACCGCTCATTGGATAATACGCATGCCGCACAGCTGATCATGGCGGCCTATCGGCAACGGCCCGCAGCTGCCGTGAGGAAAGTGCGCCTATTTGATCAGGATTACCATGACGTCTTTGCAGCAGACATCAGTGCGCCGAAGCTCTACCTGCTGAAGCTCTTAAGCGAGGCGGCGGACACGGCCCGCGACGACCTCCACGGGGAGCTGCGATCTTCGTTCTCCTCGGTTCGATTTGTAGTCGTGGCGTTGGTTGCCGAACTGTTGCGCCTAACGCCCGGCGGGACACGCTTACTCGAGGCCCCCGAGGAGTGGTTGCCCCACAAGACGCAGGAGGTGCTCAGCTTCCTGACCGATCGCGCCCGGGACGTTGCTATGAACATCAACGACTACGTTCGTGATGCGGTCGAGGCGGCAGCAGGTGACGGTAGTGACTTTGATGCGAAAACTGTCTTCATGAGTAATACTGGCATTGCACCTCTCCGGCGAGAGATCATTACGGTCTCGCGGAGAATGAACAATCGGGACCCTGGCTACCTATTCGAATTGACACCTGAATAGCGCACAGTTGATCGGGCTCCATGCCTGCCGTCGCCCTCGAGGCGTACGGTCAAGCAGGCGAGCGGGTTCCTATTGGCGCAGCCTGGGTATCAAACTTCGGGGCGCTAACGCAGCCGCCCTTCGACATCGCGCCATAGACACTGGCGCATGGCCATATTGCTCTCCCAGGAGCGCAAATGACACCAGCGCCCCCGAAGATGAGACATGCGTTTGGTCGGCCTAGCCCGATGTAGCGTCTGTGGGCTAACCCGTCGTGCTACGCCGCATCGACCACATCTGCGCCGGGCGCTCGGACTGCATCGCGAAGTCCACGGCCACCGCGCCGTTGACGACCTCCTTGCGGAGGTTGCCCACTGCCACCCGCCCCAGCTCCGGGTGCGCCGCCCACCCTCCCTGCCAGCTCCAGCACCCGATCCTCGACTGCGGCCTCGTCAACTGACTCCCAGGCCAGCCTGAGCTCGACCGCCTTGTTGCCGTTGATCTCCTCGACGAAGAGCGCCATCGCGGCCGCCGCCTCGCGGCCGATCAGCCGCGAGAGGATCACGAAGTGCCCGCGACCCGGGTGCATCCCGCGCTTGAGGAACCCGCACAGCCGCCGGCGTCGCGCGCCACGATCCGCAGGTCCGTCGCGAGCAGCATGTCTATGCCGGCGCCCACCGCCGAGCCGCGCACCGCCGCCACCGTCGGCACGCGCACCTGACCCAGCCGTTAGAAGGAGTCGTAGATCCTGCCCATGCCCTTGTAGGCGTCGGGCGCGGCCGGGTCCTTGCCGGCCGAGGTCAGCGTCGCGGTGTCGCCAACGGCGCAGAACGACTTCCCGACCGCCCGAATCACCAGCGCGACGACCTCCGGCTTGGCGTCCACCTCGTCGAACGTCGCGATCAGCTCATCGGCCATTGCCGGCGTCAGCGCGTTGCGCCGGTCCGGGGCTTTCAGCGTCACTGTGGCGACGCCGACCTCCACCTCGAGCAGCACCTCGCCGGATCCGGCCAGGAGTCCACCTTCCTACCGATCCGACCAGCCCCGACGCCGGCCACGGCCCCAGTGCCGTATCCGTGGCGGGGGGCCGGGAGACAGCGATATCGGTCGCCGAGTTATGCCCGGCCTGCAGCAACCGCTGGGTTCAGCTGCCGGTGCGCGCGACCGGAATGCCCGGCCAACCGGGGCCGGGCCGGAAGCCGCCGCGGCGGGCGGCGGGTGGGGCAGCCACCGGAGCGGCAACCAGGCGGAGCGTCGTCCCGCTCGCAGCAGGCACCTCGCGGCGGCGCAGGTTGTCCCGGCACCAGCGTTCGCAGTCAGCCATCAGGTTGCCGGTGGTCATCGGGCGGGAGATCCCGCTGGACGGCATGCCGGACAACGCTGCACAGCTCCTCGGCTCAGGACGACGGTTTCGGCGTCCCCACGGCAGGCTGCTGCCGGGCACGGTCGGAGCCGGCCGCGGAACGGCCGGGGACCTGCCGGGAGCGCGCCGGAAGACGGGGAAGGACGCGGGACCAACCGTAGGTGACGCCCGCGTCCGAGCCGGGCATCCCGATGACCGGCGCGCCCCGCTCAGCCGGCCACCGAAGAGCGAGACGGTCGCGCCGGGGCCGGGCCGTCACAGCATTGCGGCCGATATCCATCACAGCCAGGGTGAGCCCCAGTGGCGACGCCACCGGGGCGCCGCCACGAGCGGAAGGTGCGGTGGCATGCACGCTCGATCCACCACCATCGAGGCCGACCCCGACAACCTCGACGCCGGCATCGCCTTCACCCGCGACGAGGTGATGCCGGCGATCCAGCAGATCGACGGCTGCATCGGCCTGTCGATGCTCACCGACCGCGAGAGCGGCCGCTGCATCGTCACGACGTCCTGGGCCGACGCCGATGCCATGCGCGCGGCCACCGAGGACGTCCACCCCATCCGGCTCATGCAGGCCCTCGGCGCCCAGGGCCTCGACATCCAGGAGTGGGAGATCGCCGTCCTGCACCGCGAGCGCCCGGCCGGGGACGGCGCCGGCGCCCAGGTCACCTGGGCCCGCATCCCGCCGAACCACCTGAACGAACTCCTCGACGCCTACCGGCACAACCTCATGCCGCGGCTGCAGGAGCTGATGGGCTTCGACAGCCTGAGCATGCTGGTCGACCGGCGCACCGGCCGCACGGTCAGCGTCACCGCCTTCGAGACCCGCGACGCGCTCGCCCTGGTCCGCAAGCAGGCCAAGCACCTGCCCGAGCAGTTCGCCCAGGCCATGGGCGCCCGCATCACCGACATCGCGGAGATGGACCTCGCCGTGGCCCACCTGCGGGTCCCGGAAACGGTCTGACGGACGTCGCTCCCCAGGAGGAGCGCCAGTAGCGTCGACACATGGCGATCGACCCCCGCGGTGCAGACCTCGAGCGCTACCTCCAGGAGGACCCCGGCGGTCCTGTCATCATGCTCAACCTGCTCCGCTTCGCCGAGGGCGGCCGCGAGTCCTACGACCAGTACGCCAAGGCCCTCTCCGAGACCTTCCTCCCCCGCTACGGCGGCGAGGTCCTCTATGCCGGGGACGGCGGCACGCCGCTCGTCGCCGAGCAGGGCCAGAACTGGGACGCCTTCCTGCTCGTGCGCTATTCCTCCCGCGAGGCGTTCAGCCGCATGGTCGCCGACCGCGGGTACCAGAAGGTCACGCACCTGCGCACCCAAGCGCTCACCGAGGCCGTGCTCCAGCCCACCACCCCCTGGTAGCCGTGGGGGGTCGGGACGAGGGGACGCCGGTGCGCGGCCGCCTCGCCCGGACGGCCCGTCTCGCCGCACTCCCGGCCGCCTATGCCGGCCGTACCGCGCTCGGCCTCGGCAAGCGCCTCGGTGGCCGCCCCGCCGAGCTCGTCGCGGCGCAGGTGCAGCAGCGCACCGCCGAGCAGCTGTTCGCCACCCTCGGCCATCTCAAGGGCGGCGCCATGAAGATGGGCCAGGCGCTTTCCGCCATGGAAGCCGCGCTCCCCGAGCAGCTGGCCGGCCCCTACCGCGAGACGCTCGTCCGGCTGCAGGAGGCGGCGCCGCCCATGCCGGCCGCGCGCGTCCACGAGCAACTCGAAGCGTCGTTCGGACCGCACTGGCGCGAACGATTCCGCGACTTCGACGACCGGCCCGCCGCGGCCGCCAGCATCGGGCAGGTCCACCGCGCCACCTGGTCAGACGGCACGCCGGTGGCCGTCAAGGTCCAGTGCCCGGGCGCGGCCGAGGCCTTGGTCGCCGACCTCGGCATGCTGCAGAGAATTTCCCCAATCGTGAAGGCTACGGCCCCGCACCTCGACGTCCGCCAGCTCTTCAGCGAGCTGCGCGAAGGGTTTGTCGAGGAGGTCGACTACGCGCGCGAAGCAGAGGCCCAGACCGCCTTCGCCGACGCCTACCCGCGGGGACCGCCGACGTCCTCGTGCCCGAGGTGCTGGCCGTCGAAGGCGAGGTGCTCGTCACCCGGTGGATCGACGGCACTCCCCTGTCCCGCGTCATCACCTCCGGCACCCAGGAGGACCGCGACCGCTGCGGCGAGGTCCTCGTGCGCCTCTTCACCTCCGGCCCCTCACGGGCCCATCGGCTGCACGGGGACCCGCACCCTGGCAACTTCCGGCTCATGGACGACGGCCGGCTCGGCGTCCTCGACTTCGGGTCGAACCAGCCCATGCCGCACGGCTGGCCGGCCCGGCTCGGCCCCCTGCTCGCCGCCGGACGGGACGGCGACGCCGCGGAACTCCACCGCATCGCCGCCTCGGCCCACCTGCTGCGACCGGACGACGTGACGCCCGCGGCCCTGCTCACGCTCCTGGAACCCTACCTGCAGCCGCTGCGGAGTGAGCGGTACGCGTTCACTCGCGGCTGGTTGCAGGAGCAGACCCGGCGAGCCTCCGACCCCTCGGCGACGCCCGACGCACCCAGCGAAAACTGTCGATCCCGCCCGGCACCTGCTACTACAGCGGGTGGCCGCCGATCTGGTCGGCGTCCTCTGCTCGCTGAACGCCACCGTCGCGGTGGACGGCGAGCTGCGGCGGTGGCTGCCCGGCTACTGAGCCGAGCGGCGCATCGACCACATCTGGGCCGGGCGCTCGGACTGCATGGCGACGTCCCACGGGATCGCGCCGGTGACGGCCTCCTTGCGGAAGTTGCTCACCGCGATCCGCGCCAGCTCCGGGTCAGCCGCAACCCGAGCCGCGAGCTCCCGCGCCCGGTCCTCGACCGCCGCGTCTTCCGGCGCCTCCCAGGCCAGGCCGAGCTCGACGGCCTTCGCCCCGTTGATCTCCTCGCCGAACAGCGCCATCGCCGCCGCCGCCTCGCGGCCGATCAGCCGCGACAGGATGACGAAGTGCCCACCGCCCGGGTGCATCCCGCGCTTCAGGAAGCCGGCCAGCAGCCGCGCGTCGCGCGCGATGATCCGCAGGTCGGTCGCCAGCAGCATGTTCATGCCGGCACCCACCGCCGAACCCCGCACCGCCGCCACCGTGGGCACGCGAACCTGTCCCAGCCGGTAGAAGGAGTCGTAGATCTTGCCCATGCCCTCGTAGGCGTCCGGCGCCGCCGGGTCCTTGCCGGCCGAGGTCAGGGTCGCCACGTCGCCACCCGCGCAGAACGACTTGCCGACACCGCGGATGACCAGCGCTCCGACCTCCGGCTTGGCGTCCACCTCGTCGAACGTCGCGATCAGCTCGTCGGCCATCCCGGGCGTCAGCGCGTTGCGCCGATCGGGCGCGTTGAGCGTCACGATCGCGACGCCGCCGTCCACCTCGAGCTGAACCTCACCGGTACCGGCCACGAGCCCACCTTCCTGCCGAGCGGACCGGCCCCAGCGCCGACCCGCACATCACCTGACTGGCATCACACCACGGGCCCGCACCAGCCCGCGCACCGCGGTCGGGATCAGACGACGGTCGCCGACTCCACCAGCCGGCACAGCGCGTTGACCCGCCGCAGCTGCTCCGGCGTGCGCACCGGCGCGTCCAGCAGAAGCGGGCTCAGCACCACGACCGCCAGCGCCTGAGCCCGCGACACCGCCACGTTGAGCCGGTTCAGGTCGTAGAGGAACGACACGCCTCGCGGCGCGTCGTCCGCGCTGGTGCTCGTCATCGAGTAGAGGACCACCGGCGCCTCCTGGCCCTGGAACTTGTCCACGGTGCCGACCCGCGCCCTGTCCGGCAGCGCCGCCTTGATCAGCGCGACCTGCGCGTTGTACGGCGCCACGACGAGCACGTCCGACGGCCCGACCGGCGCCTCCTCCCCCAGGTGGTTCCGCCACGTCGAGCCCTGCACCGACCGCCACAGCCGCGCGACGGCGTCGGCCTCCTGCTGGCACTTGTCCGCCGCCGTCAGCACGTGCTCCACCGGGTGCACCCGCAAGCCACTGCCGGCGAGCAGCCCCTCCCCCAGCACCGCCACCCGGTCCCGGCCGTCCGCCGCCTCCAGCCGGCCCTCGTAGGCCAGGTCGGAGACGAAGGCCGTCAGCGAAGGGTGCATCCGGTACGAGCGGTCGAGGAACACCCCGCGGTCGGCCGGGATGGTCGCGTGGCCGTCCAGCAGGTGCTCGAGCGCCGACGCCCCGGAGCCCCCGGGGTGCACGGCCTGAGTGGGCTGGGCCAGCTGCTGCGGGTCACCCAACAGCACCATCGACCGCGCGCCCCGCGCTACGGCGACGGCGTTGGCCAGCGAGAACTGCCCGGCCTCGTCGACCACCAGCACGTCGACGGCCTGCGCCACATCGGCCCGGGTCCAGAACCACGCCGTCCCGCCGACCAGCCGCGCACTGCCGTCCGCCAGCGCCCGGGCGACGACGCCGTTGTCCCCAGACCAGGCGACGCCGGCCGCCCCGCAGTGCTGGCTCTCGTCGCACTTCTGCAGCGCCGGCCGACCCACCGCCTTGAGCAGGTTGCCGATGACCGCGTGCGACGTCGCCGTCACGCCCACCTTCTTCCCGGCGTCCAGCAGCTCCCGGATCAGCGCGGCGGCGGCCGTCGTCTTGCCGCTGCCCGGCGGGCCCTGGATCGCCAACACCTCGCCGTCCAGCGCCAAGCCGAGGCGCACGATCGCGTCCGTCGTCGTCTCACCCGGCAGCAAGCGCGTTCCCGCGGGAACGCGGCGCTCGACCAGTGCCTGTCCGAGGCAGTCCCGGCTGGCCAGCACGTCCTTGCCGGTGTCCTGGATCGCGGCGCGCAGACTCGCGGTGTTCAGCGGGCCCCCCGGACCGAGCCCGCGCGGCCGCGGCGGCTCGGCAGCGGTCGTCTTGAGGACGAGTCGACATGTCGCGATGTCGAGCTCCACCACCGTGCCGAGCCGCTTCGCGGTGTCCACGTCCAGCACGTCTCCACCGGAGGACACCTTCGTGTCCTGCACCGGAAACGCGTACTCGTACAGCTGGCTGCGCTTCTCCGGCCCCACGTACCGGACGAAGGACAGCCCGCCCAGCGCCGTCCCGTCCCCCACCAGCTCCTCGGCGTCGAAGTCCTGCAGGCGGTAGACCTCCCACCACGCCGGCCGGTCCTCGCGGCGGTGCCAGCCGACGAGGTCGCCCCAGCAGCTCGTGCCCGACCGCGTGCAGCCGGTCGGTCAGCTCCTGCTCGGCGGCCTGCGCCTCGGTCACCTTCGCGTCCGGCGCCACCACCGAGACCGCCGGCCGCGGCAACGGCCCGAGCTGCGCCTCCAGCTCGGCGCGCTGCTGCTCCAGCCAGTCGTGCAGCTCGCGGGTCGAGTCGACGTCGTCCTTGTTGTAGGCCTCGATGCCGTCCAGCCGGGCCTGGTCGCCGTCCTCCAGCCAGGCCTCGTACTCCAGAACGCTGCCCAGCGCGCTGGCCACCGCCCCGGCGTGCGAGCGCCCGTAGAACGCCTCGACCTTCTTGATCGAGTACGACTCCTTGCTGATCCGCATCGACTGCCGGACGACGGGATAGAGGTCGACGAACCGCTCCTCGCGCAGCAGCTGGTCGAGCTCCGCCTCGCGGACGCCGTAGCCGCCGGTCAGCTTCTTGAGCGCGGTTACCTCGTAGGGCGCGTAGTGGTAGACGTGCATCGCCGGGTCGGCCCGCACCGCCGAGACGATCCGGTCGATGAGGTCGGCGACCAGCTGCTTCTCCGCGGGCCGGTCGTGCGCCCACAGCGCGGTGAACCCGCCGGACCGGTCGCCGATGCCGGCGAGGTACTCGATGCCCGCGCCGTCCTCGAACCAGGGGTCGCCCTCGAAGTCGAGGTAGAGGTCGCCGTCGCTGGGCGGCGGCAGCCGGAGGAGCCCCAGGCCGTCGACCGGGTCGAGCAGCGTCCGGGACGCTACGCCCGTCGTCCGCTCGCGAAGCTGCTCGGCCGCCTGCTGCTGCAGCCGGGTGCGCGCGTCGGCACCGATGCCCGATGCCGCGAGCTGCTCCGGTCCTGCCGTGGCCAGCGCCGCCAGCGTCGGGATGCCCGCCGCGCGGAGGGCATCGCGGTGGTCGCCCCGCATGAAGGCGACCAGGCCGAGGTCGTCGGCGTCCCGCAGCTCGGTCGTGCACTTCTCCGCCCAGCGGCACTGGTCGCAGTAGGCGATCGGCGCGGGAGCGGTCGACGGCGGAGCGGTGGTGAACGCCTCCAGCCGGGCCCGCGCGCGGCGGGCGTACGCGGCGACGTCGACCAGCCGCCACGGCCGCGAGACGCCGTCGCCGGTGACGACGTGGATCCCGCCCGGCGCCACCCCCTGGAGGACGGTGAGCCGCTCGGCGTAGGTCGCCATCTGCAGCAGCGCGGCGACCTTGAGCTTCCGGGCGAGCTTGGTGTCGGCGATCTCGTAGGACCAGCCGCCGAAGGACGACGGCACCTCGACGCGGAGCAGGAAGTCGGCCTGCCCGCCCCAGGCGCCGTCGAAGAAGGTCCCCTGGTAGACGACGTCGACGCCGCTGCGCATCGCCTCGAACGTCTCGGCCTCGGCTCGGCGGCGCCCGGCCGCGTAGAAGACGGTGTCGATCTCGGCGACCGTCTTCCCGGCGGCCCGCAGCGACTCCAGGTACTTCTTCTCGTGCGCCACGCCGCGGTCGAAGACCAGCTGCAGCTCGTCGGTCGTCTCGGTCTCCGGGGCCGCCCACTCCCCCGCGGCCACGCCGAGGTCCAGCCGGGTCAGGTGCCGGCACTCCTGGTGGTGCGTCAGATCGGTCGGGCTCAGCACCAGCCGTCCGTCGAGTCGCTGCATCCCCGCACCTCTCCGCGTCGCCGTCCCGCCGGCAGTCCGTCCACGACCCTGCCTGACCGCAGCTGTAGCGGACACCTCCGACACGATCGGGCGCCCGGTGCCGGGATCGCCGACGAGGTCACCCCACCGTGGGACGCCGAAACATCAATCGGAGCGCACCCTGGGTTCACCGGGTTCCACCGATGTCGCCTCCAGCGCCGCACCGCACGCCGCTGGCTGCGCGACAGCCCGGTGTCCGTCCGCAACGGACGGGCACCGGGCCGCGGCATCGGGATGATCAGGGCGGGCTACTCGCAGCCGACACCGTCCCCGTCCCGATCCAGGTGACCGGCGTAGCCGGGGTCACCGACCCGCACGGGGGCTGCACCCGCGGCTCGGGCGGCGTCGCAGTTCTTGTAGTACGCGCTGGGCGCCTTCGGTGCCGGCGCCGGAGCGACCGGCGCCGAGGAAGCGGACGGTGCGGGAGCAGCCGAGCGCACCGTCGCCTGCGGTGCCGGGGCAGCGGATGCAGCCGCCTCACGCGCCACCAGCTCGCTCTCCCGCTGATCGAGCGCGGCACTGCGCGCGTCCAGCTCTGCCACCCGTGCGGCCAGGCGCGACTCCCCATCGGCGGTGACCCGACGGATCCGCGACTCCGCCTCGGCCACCTCGTCCTCGAGCTCGGCCGCCTCCTGCTGGGTGTCCGTCAGCTCGCTCTTGAGCGTCAGGTAGGCAGGTGAGGCTTCGACCTCGGGCGACTTGCCGCCGCCACCGACCGCGATGCCGATCAGGAACGCGAGCAGCGGGATCGCCCATTTCAACCACCGCTTCGGGCGCTTGTCGGAGTTGGTCGGAGCAGGAGCGGGAGCACCTGGCATGACAGCGGTGTCGGACACGATCGTTCTCCATTCCCCGTAGTGACACGGGACGGTATCGCTACCGCGCTCCGGCGAGTGGGGGAACAGAGGACGCTGCTGCGCCGGGGGGCGGTGGGACCGATGAGGCGCACGGATGGGCCTCTCCGCCGCTGCGGCGCCCTCGAGCACGGCCCGGGAGCGCCGGGCGACCGCCTGTCGTCGGTCCAGCTCGAGGGAGTCGCGCCGCCGGCGCCGTCCGCTCGATCGCGTCCATGGTGATCCGGCCTCGGGACGGCGCTGTCCGCGCGCGCACCCGTTGACAGCGGCCGGCACCCGAGCACGATGACCTGCGGCGACGCCGACGGGGCGCCGCGCGCCTGTCCCCGGAAGGGAGGGCGTCATGCACGCCCGCACCACCACGATCACCGCCGACCCGAACCGCATCGACGCCGGCATCACCGACGTCCGCGACACCGTCATGCCCGCCGTCAGCGGCATGGACGGCTACGTCGGGCTGTCGATGCTCTGCGACCGGAGCTCCGGTCGCTGCATCGTCACCACCGCCTGGGACAGCGAGGAGGCGATGGCCGCGACCCGCGACGGAGTCCGCCGGATGCGCGAGCAGGCCACCGAGCAGTTCGGCACTCCTGCGCCCGAGGTGCGGGAGTGGGAGATCGCGGCGATGCACCGGCTGCACCCCGCCGGCGACGACTCCTGCGCGCGGGTCACCTGGTCCTGTGTCGACCCGGCCACCATCGACAAGGTCCTCGACGTCTTCCGCACCGACCTCATCCCGCGGATGGACGAGATGCCCGGCTTCTGCAGCCTCAGCCTGATGCTCGACCGGCAGACCGGCGACAACTCCCTCACCGCCGTCTACGCCGACCGCCGGGCCATGGAGGCCTCCCGCCAGCGGGCCATGGTCATCCGCGACGAGTTCCGCCGCCGGCTGCACATGTCGGCCACCGACGTGGCCGAGTTCGACGTCGTCCTGCACCACCTGCGCGTCCCCGAACTGGTCTGACCGGTACAGGAGACAACGCATCCTCGGTGGCGAGGTCGGAGCCGCGCGCCTTCCCGGGGGAGATCGTCCGCCCGGAGCAGGACGCCGCCTGCCGGTAGCGCACCGGCGGCCCGGTCACGGAGCCTTGGCCGCCCGCCGATGAGGCAGCCATGACCAGTCGACATGTCGGTCCTGCGGAAGCGGCGCACGCGGCGGCGGCCAGCGCCATCCAGGAGCTCTACGACGAGGCGCTCCGTCACCTCGACGTCATCGCCCGCTCCCTGGGGGCAGCCGCCCCGGCGGCACAGGAGGCCGGTGAGCCGCACCAGCCCCATGCGGATGCGGGTCCGGCGACCCTGGAGCTCCCCCGCCGGCTGATCTCGCCGGTGGCCGCTGCGGCCTGACCCCCACCGCGCCGAGTGGCCGTCCGCGGCCGGCTGCTGCTAGGGATGCGGCATGCCGTACATCCAGATCACCATGATCACCGGCCGCACCGAGGAGCAGAAGCGCGACCTGCTCGCCGCGGTCAGCCAGGCCACCGCCGACAGCCTCGGTGCTCCGCTGGACACGGTCCGGGCCTGGGTCGTCGAGGTGCCGCCGACCGACATCGCGGTCGCCGGCGAGACGCACGCGGACCGCCGCGCGAAGAGCGACCAGACCTGAGGCGCGGCACACCCGCTTCCGACGGGCACACGCCGTCCGGAGCGAGCGGGGAGTTCAGTCCTCCAGCGACCGGATCCACAGCGCCGCCGCGCCGTAGGCGAGCGAGCTGACGACGGCGCGCGTGGTGGTCCGGCCGCCGGCCTGCCCTGCGCTCGCCAGCGCGGTGAGCGTGTCGAGCGCGTTCATCGCCACGACGGCGGCCAGCCCGCGGTCGACCTCTTCGTCGGTCTTCGCGGTCAGCGCCAGCGCCGAGACCACCAGCGCCCGGCTGCCGAAGAGCCGCTGCAGCTGCAGGCCCGACGGCGTCACCGGGACGCCGTAGCCGTTCGCCACCTTCCGCGGCGCCAGGACGCTGATCGCCCCGAACGCCGCTCCCACCGCACCCAGCGCCTGGGCCATCGACTTCTTCGACGACTCCGTCGCGGTCTTCTTCTTGGCCATCGTCAACTCCCGGAACGGATAAGGGACGGCGTGGGCTCACCGCCACCGGCCACTCAACCAGCGGCGTCCCCGGTCCGCAGCGCGAGCGACCCCGCCCGCCGCTAGCGTCCGGAGCCATGACCGCCGACCGCCGTGCACACCGGTCGCCCGCGCAGCCGACCGCCTCCAGGTAGACCGTGCCCGTCGAGTTGCAGCACCGCGCCACCTTTTGGGGCGTCATGCGCAGCCGGGTGGTCGGGAGGCTGCGGCCGGGCGTCCCGGAGGTCGTCGTCGTCCACGGGCTGGCGGTGGCCGACTACCTCGAGCCCGCCGTCCGCGAGCTCGGCGCCTGGACCCGCGCGCACCTGGTCGAGCTGCCGGGCTTCGCCGGCAGCGGTGAACCGCCGCGCCCGATGGACGTCGCCGACCACGCCGACGCCGTCGTCGAGTGGCTGGCCGCCGGCGGTCTCGACGGCGTCGTCCTCGTCGGCCACTCCAGCGGCACCCAGGTCGCCGCCCACGTCGCCGTCCGGGAACCCGACCGCGTGCGGGCGCTGGTCCTCGCCGGCCCGACCGTCGACCCGGCCTACCGCAGCATGCGCCGCGTCCTGCTCGCCTGGCGGCGCAACCACGAGCTGGAGCCGCCGGAGCTCGACGTCCAGCACACCCAGGACCGGCAGCGCGCCGGTCTGCGCCGGGTCCGGCACGCGCTGGCCGCGCATCTCCGGGACCGCCTCGAGGACACCGTCGAGCGGGTGCCCCAGCCGGTGCTCGTCCTGCACGGCGACCGCGACCGCCTCTGCACCGAGGCCTGGGCCCGCGAGCTGAGCGAGCGAGCGCGGGACGGCCGCTTCCGCAGCGTCCCCGGCGCGCACAGCTTCGTCTGGACGGCGCCCGGCGCGTGGTCCGCCCCGATCGCCGAGCTCGCCGGAGTCCCACCGCGTCCCGTCGATTGACCCCCGGGATGGCGGGCGACACGATGACCCGACCGCCGTCCGAGAACCGTGAGGGACACCATGGGCAGCACGGAGACGATCCGGATCCCCCACCGCTGTACCGTCCGCAGTTCGCGGACGAGCAGCTCTCCGCCACCGCCAACCTGCTCGCCATCGAGCCCTACGGGCACGGGGGGACCCGCGCCTCGTACGGGCAGTTCACCTACTGGGACACGGCCATCGCCGGGCTGCAGGTGCTCGACGCCGGCATCCCCGACGCCTTCGTCCTGGGCACCTCGCAGGGCGGATGGATCGCGGCACGCATGGCGATGCTGGCCCCCGGCACCGTCAAGGGCATCGTCCCGCTCGGCACCTCGATGGACTTCGAGAGCCAGCGCAGCCGCGAGCTGGGGTGCTGGGACGGGGTCGCGTTCTGCACCCCCGCCATCGACGCCCTCGCGCAGCCCGTCGGCGACGACTGGGTCATCCCGGTCGAGCTCGTCGACGCCACTCTCGCGGAGGGCATGGGCGACGACGTCCCGGACGACGAGCGCGCCTTCTGGCACAAGACGCACCAGGAGAACTACGCCGGCGACTCCGGGCGGGAGCGGCTCCGGATCAGCAGCATCAACCTGCGCGACCGGGACGGCCTGCACGGCCGGCTGGACAGCGTGCGGTGCCCCGTCCTGTGGATGCACGGCACGGCGGACCGGGTCTACTCGGTGGCGAACGCCGAGGCCGAGATCGGGCTCTTCGTCAACAGCGCGAACGCCGAGCTGCGCGTCGTCGAGGGCGGGCAGCACTTCCTCAGCGCCACCCACGCCCAAGACGTGAACGCCGCGACGGTCGAGTTCATCAACCGCTGGAAGTAGCGCTCGCCGGCCCTGCCGGCACCCCGCCGCGCGATAGGGTCGGCCCCGTCCCGAACGTCCGTGTGTAACTACCTGCTGCCGCCCTCGCCCGGCGGATCAAGGCGGCACGCCCCGATCCGCAGCAGCAGAGGTCATGTTCCGCACGCGCCCGACCAGCTCCGTGCTCATCCGCTCGGCCGGTCTCTCCTACTTCCCGATCGCCTTCATCGCGCGGCTGCCGTTCGCGATGATGACCGTCGGCGTCCTCACCCTGGTCGTCGCCGAGCGCGGCTCGGTGACCCTCGGCGGGCTCAACTCGGCCGTCGCCGGCCTGGGCACCGCGATCGCCGGCCCCCTGCTCGGCGCCGCCGCCGACCGCTTCGGCCAGCGCCGGGTGCTCGTGCCGGTGGGGCTGGTCAACGCCGCCCTGCTCGGCGCCTTCCCGTTCGTCGTCGCGAGCACCGCCGCCGACGCCGCCGTCCTCGCGCTCTCGGTGCTGATCGGCATGTCCGCGCCGCAGGTCGCCCCCATGTCGCGCACCCGCCTGATGGCCGTCATCCGGCGCTCGGTGCAGCGCGACCGCCGCGAGAAGGTGCTCAACGGCACGATGGCCTACGAGTCCGCCGCCGACGAGATGGTCTTCATCGTCGGCCCGTTCCTCGTCGGGCTGCTCGCCGTCGCGATCGCGCCGTGGGTGGCGATCGCCGGCGCGTCGGCGCTGACGTTCGTCTTCGTCACCGCCTTCGCCCTGCACCCCACCGGCCGGCTCCACCCCGGCACCGACGCAGCGGCCACGACCCAGGCGCCCGCCCGGGAGCTGTTCCGGTTCCGGCTGCCCACCGTCGTGGTCGGCACGCTCGGCGTCGGCGTCTTCTTCGGCGCGACGCTCACCTCGCTCACCGGCTTCCTCGCCGTCGACGGCGACGGCGACAGCGCCGGCCTGCTCTACGGCGTCATGGGCATCGGGTCGGCCGTGCTCGCGCTCGGCACCGCTGCCCTGCCGGAGCGGTTCACCCTGAAGGCACGCTGGCTGGCCTTCGGATCGCTGCTGCTCGCCGCCGCGGTCATCTACGCGTTCGCCCGGTCGGGCACCGGGCTCGTCATCGCCCTCGCGGTGCTCGGCTGCGGCGTCGGGCCCACGCTGGTCACCCTGTACAGCCTCGGCGCGACGCTCAGCCCGGCCGGCCGCTCGGCGACCACCATGACCATGCTCAACTCCGCGGTCGTCGTGGGGCAGGCGGTCGCCGCCGCGGTGACCGGCCTCGTCGTCGACCGACTCGGCATCAACGCTGCTCTCACCGGGCCCGCCGTCGCCGCGGCGATCGTGGTCGCCGCCGGAGTCGCGCACGCCGCGGCGAGGCAGCGGGTCGCGGAGCCGGAGCGGGAGCCGGTTCCCGCCTGAGCAACGGCGCGACCCGGTGGGAGTACTTGCGCACTGCCCCTTCCCTCGCCCCTCGGAGGCGAGTAGAGACAGCACATGACGACGACCGAGGTCCGCAGCGTCACCCACCCGCTCGCCCGGCTCACCGCCGAGGAGATCACCGCCGCCGCCGGGATCGTCCGCGATGCGGACCTGGTCGGCGAGCACACGCGGTTCGTCTACGTGGGGCTGATCGAGCCGCACAAGGACGACGTCCTCGCCTTCACGCCGGGCGATCCGATCGAGCGGCGGGTCCGCGTGCTGCTGCTCGACCGCAGCACCGGCGACGGCCGCGACGTCACCGTCTCGGTCACCGGCGGCGCCGTCGTGGAGAACGTCGAGATCGACGGCGTGGCCGACGGCCAGGTGCCGATCCTGGAGGAGGAGTTCGGCGTGATCGAGCCGATCCTCGCCGAGGACGAGCGCTGGGTCGCGGCCATGACCAAGCGCGGCCTCGACATCGCGGATGTCCGGGCGGTGCCGCTGTCGGCCGGCTCCTACTTCGAGGAGGAGTTCGGGCACCGGATCATCCGGGTGCTCGGCTTCTTCCAGGCCGACGAGGCCGACCTGCCGTGGGCGCACCCGGTCGACGGCGTCGTCGCCTACGTCGACATGACCCGCGGCGTCGCGACGGCGGTGCACGACCACCTCGACCTGCCCGTGCCGGCCGAGCGCGGCGAGTGGAACGCCGAGCCGCACGCCCAGCCCACCCGCACCGACCTCAAGCCGATCGAGATCACCCAGCCCGAGGGGCCGAGCTTCACCGTCGACGGCGACCAGGTCACCTGGGCCGACTGGACGTTCCGCATCGGCTTCGACGCCCGCGAGGGCCTCATCCTGCACCAGCTCGCCGTCGACGGCCGGTCGGTGATCTACCGGGCGTCCATCGCGGAGATGGTCGTCCCCTACGCCGACCCCTCTCCGGTTCGGTTCTGGCAGAACTACTTCGACACCGGCGAGTACCTCTACGGCCGGTTCACCAACTCCCTCGAGCTCGGCTGCGACTGCCTCGGCGAGATCCACTACTTCGACGCCACCCTCGCCGGGGAGGACGGCGCCGCGAAGACGATCACCAACGCCATCTGCATGCACGAGGAGGACTACGGCGTCCTCTGGAAGCACACCGACCTGTTCAACGGCATGGCCGAGACGCGGCGGCAGCGCCGGCTGGTGGTCAGCTTCTTCACCACTGTCGGCAACTACGACTACGGCTTCTACTGGTACCTCTACCTCGACGGCACCATCGAGCTGGAGTCGAAGGCCACCGGGGTGCTGTTCTCCTCGGCCTACCGCGGCGACGAGCACCCGTACGCCACCGAGGTCGCGCCCGGGCTGGGCGCGCCGTTCCACCAGCACCTGTTCTGCGCGCGGCTGGACATGGCCGTCGACGGGCGGGCGAACACGGTGGTCGAGATGGACGCCGTCCGGCAGCCGATCAGCGAGACCAACCCCTATGGCAACGGCTTCGGCCGCTCCATGACACCGCTGACGTCGGAGTCGCAGGCCCAGCGGACGGCGGACGCCACCGTCGGCCGCACCTGGTACGTGCTCAACCACGAGAAGCGCAACCGCCTGGGCCAGCCGGTCGGGTACGCGCTGTACCCGCAGGCCGGCCCGCTGCTGCTGGCCGACGACGAGTCGTCGATCGCCAAGCGGGCGACGTTCTCGACCAAGGCCCTGTGGGTCACGCCCTACGAGCCCGCCGAGCGCTACGCGGCCGGCGACTTCGTCAACCAGCACCCGGGGTCGGGCGGCCTGCCGGCGTTCGTCGCGAACGACCGACCGCTCGAGGGCCAGGACGTCGTCCTGTGGCACACCTTCGGGCTGACCCACTTCCCGCGGTCCGAGGACTGGCCGGTCATGCCGGTGGACTACGCCGGGTTCACGCTCAAGCCGGTCGGGTTCTTCGACCGCAACCCGACGCTCGGCGTGCCCGCGTCGACCTCCTCGCACTGCGCCGGTCAGGAGCCGCACTGCAGCTGAGCGCCGGGGCTCGGATCTCGGCAGGCGATCTGCGGCAACCCTGTCGCAGATCGCTTGCACATTGCTAGCATCGTCGCGTGCGAACCCTGTACCTGCGCAACGTGCCCGACGAGGTCGTCGATCGTCTCGAGACGCTCGCCGAACGCCAGGGCATGTCGGTGAGCGCCCTGGCCCTTCGCGAACTGACCGAGGCATCCCGGCGGGCCGACAACCCGGAGCTGCTGGCCGGGCTGCCTGACCACGGCATCGCGGCCTCGACCATCGTGGAGGGCCTGGCCGCCGACCGCGCCGCCCGGTGATCGTCGTCGACGCGTCGGCCGCCGTCGCCGCCCTGCTGAACGCCGGCCCTGCCCGCGCGGCGCTCTCCGACGAGGCCCTCCACGCTCCGCACCTGATCGATTCGGAGGTGGCACAGGCGCTCCGGCGTCTGGTGGTGCGCGGGTCCCTCGGCGCGGACGACGGATGGGCGGCGCTGGACACCTGGCGCCGCCTGGGCATCGTCCGTCACCCCGTCAGCGGCCTGCTCGACCGCGTCTGGGAGCTGCGGGACAACGTCTCCGCGTACGACGCCTCGTACCTCGCGCTCGCCGAGGCACTCGGCTGCAGTCTGCTGACCGCGGACGCGCGGCTCGGCCGGGCTCCTGGTCTCCGCTGCCCGGTGACGGTCGTCCCCCGCTGACCGAACACCGGCTGAAGGCGGCGGCCCCGCGACGACCGGAGTCGCCCGCGGGGCCGCCGTCCTCACCTCAGATGCTCAGCCCGCTGCACCCGCTCGTGCAGTCGACGGTCCAGATCGAGCCGGCCAGCGCGCTGAACCGGGCCGACGGCAGGAGCCGCTCCCCGCGCGGACCGCGGACCGTTCCGTCGGACGAACCCGCCGGCGGCGCAGCGCCGCCCGGTGCGTCGACCACCGGATCGGCGCCGGGGGCCGGCGCCGACGGTGCAGGCGCGGACGGCGCCGACGCCACCGTCACCAGCGTGAGCGCGTCGTCCAGCACCGTCTCCGTGCGGTCGGGCGCGAAGACGTGAACGTCGTAGACACCGGCCATCAGCTGCGGCGACTCGAAGACGATCTCCGTGCCGCTCAGGCCGACGATTCGCACCGCCGTGCTGGTACCGACGCGCACCCGCACCCCGGACTCGAAGCCTGAGCCGCTGATCCGCACCCGCGTACCGCCGGAGGCGCTCACCACCGACGGTGAGACCGAGGTGATGCGGTACGCGCCCACCGACGGGAACGACTTCTCCCCGCCCGTGACCGGCTGCGGTGCCGACGGCGCAGGAGCCGACGGTGCCGGGGCCGACGGAGCCGGGCTCGACGGAGCCGGGCTCGACGGTGCCGGGGCCGACGGAGCGGGCGATGCCGGTGCCGGCGACGACGGCGTCTCGCCACCGGGCCGCGGCGCGATCGGTGCGGTGCTGCCGTCCGGGGTCCTGCCACCGCCCACCACGGGCGACGACGGGGCCGGGGCCGGGGAGCTCCCCGGCGCGGGCGTCGAGCCACCGGGTGCCGGGCTGCCGACCGACGGTGCCGGCGCACCCGGCGCCGGAGCGCCCGGAAGGGACGGCGCCGGAGCGGTCGGCGACGTCGGAGCCGGCGTCGGAGCGGTCCCCGGCGCAGGGGTCGCGCCACCCGGCGCCGGGTCGCTGCCGCCCGGTGCCGGAGCGGAACCGCCCGACGGCGGGACCGGCGTCCCCGGGGACGGCTCCGGCGCCGGCTCGGCGCTGCGCTGCGCCTCCTCGCCCACGAGGAGCGGGGCGGCGTAGGCCATGCCGAGCGCCTCGCCGTCCAGGAACAGCTGGGCAAGCAGCACGTACCGGCCGTCCTGCAGCTCGGTGCTCGGTGCCAGCAGCAGCGACCCCAGCCCCTCCCGGTTCCCGAGGGAGAACCGCGCCTCACCGGCGTCGTCGGTCGTCACCGTCTGGCCGTTCAGCGCGATCGGGTGCTGCGTCAGCGCCAGGACGTCACCGCCGTGCTCCATGCCCAGCGAGATCCGCGCCTCGTAGGCGCCACCCGGCACCGAGCCACTGGCCACGACCTGCGGCGTCACCGTCCCGGCCATCGCCGTCATGTTCGTGAAGCGGTACTTCACCGGCGCCGCCGTCTCGCCGAACTTCGTCAGCGACAGCCGGCCGCCGGTCACCGACCTGCCGGCGAACGCCGGCAGGGGCTCGACGTCGGCGAGCAGCCGCTGCACCACCTCGGGTGCGGACGCCGCGCGGTCCAGCCCCCGGTAGAGCGCCGCCGCCGCAGCCACCTGCGGAGCCGCGATCGAGGTGCCGCTCACCAGCTTGTACCAGCCGTCGGGCGTCGTGGAGAACACCAGCGTCCCGGGGGCGAAGAGCTCCACCGTGCCCGCCCCGTAGGCGGAGAAGTCGCTGACCGTGTCGGCGGCCGTGCTGGCGCCCACGGTGATGACGTTGGGCCGGTTGATGCTGGCCGGGTACACCGGCGAGGTGTCGCGGTTGGCGCTGTCGTTGCCGGCCGCGGCCACGACGACGACGCCCAGGCTGTTCGCGTAGTCGATCGCCTCGGTCAGGATCGCCGCGCCCCCGGGACCGCCCCAAGAGGCGTTGATGACGTCGGCGCCGTTGTCCGCCGCGTACCGGATCGCCTGCGCGCCGAGGTTGAGGTCGACGCTCCGCCCGGCCCCGATGACCAGCGGCATGATCGAGACGTCCGGCGCCACGCCCGCGGTGCCCTGGCCGTTCCCGGCGCGGGCACCGACGGCGCCGGCCACCGTGGTGCCGTGCGAGTTGTCCAGTCCGGCGTTCGTGACGTCGGCGGAGTTCGTGTAGAAGTTCCAGCCGTGGCAGTCGCCCGGCTTGCCGTTGCCGTCGGTGTCACCGGCGCCGCAGGGCTGGTCGGGATTGGTCCACAGCGCGCCCTGCAGGTCGGGGTGGCCGGCCGCGAACCCGCTGTCCAGGACGGCGACGGTGAGGCCCCGGCCGGTGCCCGCCCGCCAGCCCTCCGGCGCCGAGACGTCGGCCTCGGCGACCCCGCTCTGCCCGTAGGCGTTCGAGCCGGTGTTGCTGAGGTTCCAGCCGTAGGTGCTCCAGTAGGGGTCGGAGACGGATTCCCCGAACACCTCGCCGGGCTCGGAGGGCGTCACCTGCGCGCCGGCCAGCAGCTCGGTGACGACGGACGGGACGAGGCCCTTCCCGGCGACCAGCGCGGACCCGTCGAACAGCGACTGCGCGGAGGCGATCGCCGGGTGGGCGTCCAGGAGCGCGACCTGCTCGGCGGTGACCCCGCCGTCCAGCGTGACGACGAGGCGGGTGAGCCCGTCACCGGCCGGGCCGAAGCCGTCGGCGATCGGCACCGCCGGCGCCGCGGAGGCGAGCGTGCCGATGACGGCGGTGCCCCCGAAGCCCAGCGCCGCGGCCGCCAGCACCGCGATGCCGCGGCGCCCCCTGCCGGCCGACCGGCGTGTCGTGTCCCTCATGCGTCACCTGATCCGTCCACGGGACCTCTTCCTGCAGGACCTCGGCACGAACCGGTCGGTTCTGGATAGCTCGAACGAGGGAGCTGCCGCGCGACACCCGGCGGCTCGCCGACGTACCGGGGTCAGCGACTACTGAACCCGCTGCCCCGGCGCTACCGTCCGCCCGTGGACACCGACTCCCCGGAGGACGGCCGGCCGCCGCGGAGCCGCCTGGCGCGGGCGGTTCGTCTGGCCGCGCTGCCGGCCGCGCACGCCGGCCGCACCGCCGTCGGGCTCGGCAGACGGATCGGCGGCCGCCCCGCCGAGGCCGTCGCGGCGCAGGTGCAGCAGCGCACCGCCGCGCAGCTGTTCGCCACGCTCGGCCAGCTCAAGGGCGGCGCCATGAAGGTGGGTCAGGCGATGTCGGCGATGGAGGCGGCGCTGCCCGAGCAGCTGGTCGGCCCTTATCGCGAGGCGCTGGTCCGGCTGCAGGAGGCGGCGCCGCCCATGCCGGCGGCGATGGTGCACGCCCAGCTCGACCGCGCCTTCCCCGGCGGGTGGCAGCGGCACCTGCGCGACTTCGACGACCGGCACGTCGCCGCGGCCAGCGTCGGTCAGGTGCACCGCGCCACCTGGTCCGACGGCACCCCGGTCGCGGTGAAGATCCAGTACCCGGGCGCCGGCGAGGCGCTGGTCGCCGACCTCGGCATGCTGCAGCCGCTGGCCCCCGTCATCCACGCCGCCATGCCCGGGCTCGACGCCCGGGAGCTGATCGCCGAGCTGCGGGAACGGCTGGTCGAGGAGCTCGACTACGCCCGCGAGGCCGAGAGTCAGTCCGCGTTCGCCGACGCCTACCGCGACGATCCCGACATCGCCGTCCCCGACGTGCTCGCCGCCGAGGACGTCGTGCTGGTCACCCGCTGGCTCGACGGCACGCCGCTGTCGCAGGTCATCGCCGCCGGCAGCCAGGACGACCGCGACCGCGCCGGGCTCCTGCTGGTGCGCCTGCTGCTCTCCGCCCCGGTGCGCGCCGGCCGGCTGCACGGCGACCCGCACCCCGGCAACTTCCGGCTGCTGCCCGACGGACGGCTCGGCGTCCTCGACTTCGGCGCCGTCGAGCCCATGCCGGCCGGCTGGCCGGCCCGGCTGGGCCCGCTGCTGGCCGCGGGCCGGGACGGCGACGCGGCGGAGCTGCACCGCATCGCCGTCTCGGCCGGCCTGCTGCAGCCGGGCACGGTCGACCCGGCCGCCCTGCTGGCGCTGCTCGACCCGTACCTGGAGCCGCTGCGCACGCCCGACCACCGGTTCACCCGCAGCTGGATCCAGGAGCAGACCCGGCGAGCCTCCGACCCGCTGAGCAGCGCCGCCCGCACCCAGCGCCGGCTGACCATCCCGCCCCGCCACCTGCTGCTGCAGCGGGTCGCCACCGGGCTGGCCGGCGTCCTGTGCTCGCTGGGCGCCACGGTGGCCGTGGACGCCGAGGTCCGCCGGTGGCTGCCCGGCTACGACGACGGCGGAGCCGCTACTCCGGCGTGACGTACGCCCCCGAGATGCCGCCGTCGACGAGGAACGACGACGCGGTCATGAACGATGAGTCGTCGCTGGCCAGGAACGCGACCGCCGCCGCGATCTCCTCGGGCTCGGCGAAGCGGCCGAGCGGCACGTGCACCAGCCGCCGCGCCGCCCGCTCCGGGTCCTTCGCGAACAGCTCCTGCAGCAGCGGCGTGTTCACCGGGCCGGGGCACAGCGCGTTGACCCGGATGCCCTCCCGGGCGAACTGCACGCCGAGCTCCCGGCTCATCGTGAGCACGCCGCCCTTCGAGGCGCTGTAGCTGATCTGCGACGTCGCCGCGCCCATCACCGCCACGAACGACGCGGTGTTGATGATCGAGCCCTTGCCCTGGCGCTGCATGTACGGGATCGCCGCCTTGCAGCACAGGAACACCGAGGTCAGGTTGACCTCCTGCACCCGCCGCCACGCATCCAGGCCGGTCACCAGGATCGAGTCGTCGTCCGGCGGCGAGATGCCGGCGTTGTTGAAGGCGACGTCCACCGATCCGTAGGTGTCGTGCGCCGCGGCGAACAGCGCCGCGACGTCGCTCTCACTGGTCACGTCGGTGCGCACGAAGAGGCCGTCGACCTCCTTGGCCGCGGCGGCGCCGGCCGACTCGTCGACGTCGGCGACCACCACCCGGGCACCCTCCGAGGCGAGCCGGCGCACCGACGCCAGCCCGATCCCGCTGCCACCCCCGGTCACCACGGCGACCCGGCCTTCCAGACGCTGCATGACTACTGCTCCTCCGTGGCGAGAAAGACGTTCTTGGTCTCCGTGAACGCACCGAGCGCGTCGGGCCCGAGCTCGCGGCCCAGCCCCGACTGCTTGAAGCCGCCGAACGGCGTCGCGTAGCGCACCGACGAGTGCGAGTTGACCGACAGGTTGCCGGCCTCCACCCCCCGCGACACCCGGAACGCGCGGCCGACGTCCCGCGTCCAGATCGACCCGGACAGCCCGTACTCCGAGTCGTTGGCGATGCGGACGGCGTCGTCCTCGTCGTCGAAGGGCACCACCGCCACGACCGGGCCGAACACCTCCTCGCGCAGCACCGGGTCGTCCGGCCGGGACGGCGTCACCACCGTCGGCGGGAACCAGAACCCGGGGCCGGACGGCGCGCTCCCCCGGTACGCCACCGCCGCGTCGGACGGCACGTACGAGGCCACCTTCTCCCGGTGCTCGGCGGAGATGAGCGGCCCCATCTCGGTCGACGGGTCGGCCGGATCGCCCACCCGCAGCCCGGTCACCGCCGGCTCCATCAACTCGAGGAACCGGTCGAACACCGACCGCTCGACCAGGATCCGCGACCGCGAGCAGCAGTCCTGCCCCGCGTTGTCGAAGACGCCGTACGGCGCCGTGGCCGCCGCCTTCTCCAGGTCGGCGTCGGCGAACACGATGTTGGCGCTCTTGCCACCGAGCTCCAGCGTCACCCGCTTGACCTGCGCGGCGCAGCCGGCCATCACCTGCTTGCCCACCGCCGTCGAGCCGGTGAAGGTCACCTTGCGCACCAGGGGGTTGTCGACGAACCGCTGCCCCACCACCGAGCCCTTGCCCGGCAGCACCTGGAACACGTCCTCCGGCAGCCCGGCCTCGCGCGCCAGCTCGCCCAGCCGCATCGCGGTCAGTGGGGTCATCTCGGCCGGCTTGAGCACCACGCAGTTGCCCGCGGCCAGCGCCGGCGCGAAGCCCCACGCCGCGATCGGCATCGGGAAGTTCCACGGCGCGATCACGCCCACGACACCGAGCGGCTCCTGGAACGTGACGTCCACCCCGCCGGCCACCGGGATCTGCCGGCCGAACAGCCGCTCCGGCGCCGCGGCGTAGTACTCGAGCACGTCGCGGACGTGCCCGGCCTCCCACCGCGCCGCGCCGATCGGGTGCCCGCTGTTGCGCACCTCCAGCGACGCGAGGTGCTCGACGTCGGCGTCGACCGCGGCGGCGAAGCGGCGCAGCAGCCGCGCCCGGTCCGCCGGCGCCACCTTCCGCCAGGACGCGTGGGCAACAGCGGCCCGCTCGATCGCGAGATCGGCGTCGGCCGCCGACGTCAGCGCCACCTCCTGCAGCAGCTGCTCGTCGGCCGGGTTGACCAGCTGGATGGTTGTCACGTCGTCCTCTCGTGTCGCGGAACGTCAGGCCGGGGCGGTGGCGTCGACCAGGGCCTGGAACAGCCGGCAGTCGTCACCGTCCACCTCGGGGTGCCACTGCACGCCGACGGCGAACCGTGGCCCGCGCAGCTCGACGGCCTCCAGTGTCCCGTCGTGCGCCCGCCCGACCGCCACCAGCTCCGGCGCCAGCACGTCCACCGCCTGGTGGTGGTAGCAGTGCACCTCGGTCTCGCCGCCGAAGACGCCCCCGAGCAGGCTGCCCTCGTCGAGCCGCACCCGCGTCGTCCCGAACGTCGCCGGCGCCGGCTGGTGCCCCTCGTGGCCGACGACGTCGGGCAGGTGCTGCACCAGCGTGCCGCCCAGCGCGACGTTCAGCACCTGCATGCCGCGGCACACCCCGAGCACGGGGACGTCGGCGGCGAGCGCCGCCCGCAGCAGCGTCTCCTCGGCCGTGTCCCGGACGGCGGACGTGCCGCCCGTCCGCGGGTGCGGCTCGGCGCCGTAGCGCGCGGGGTCGACGTCGCCGCCGCCGCTGAGCACCAGGCCGTCGAGCACGCCGAGGACGTCGGGATCGACCTCGTCCACCGGCGGCAGGAGCAGCGGCGAGCCACCGACCCGGGCGACGACGTCGACGTAGGAGCGCGGCAGCACCGCGGCCTCGTGGTCCCAGACCCCGTGGCGGGCGTTCTGGAGGTACGTCGTCACCCCGATCCGCGGACGCCGGTCAGAGGCGTTCGAAGCCACGCACCCGCTCCCAGTCCGTCACCGCGGCGTCGAAGGCGGTCACCTCGGTGCGGGCGGCGTGCACGTAGTGGTCCACGACCTCTTCGCCGAACGCCTTGCGGGCCACCTCGCTGCCCTCGAGCAGCGCCGCCGCGTCGCGCAGGGTCGACGGCACCCGTGGCTTGTCCGAGGCGTAGGCGTTGCCGGTGACCGGCTCCTCCAGCGGCAGCTCGTTCTCCACACCGTGCAGCCCGGCCGCGATCAGCGCCGCGACGGCGAGGTAGGGGTTGACGTCGCCGCCGGGCAGGCGGTTCTCGAACCGCAGCGACTCGCCGTGCCCGACGACGCGCAGGGCGCAGGTGCGGTTGTCCACGCCCCAGGCCACGGCGGTGGGCGCGAAGCTGCCCTCGGCGAACCGCTTGTAGGAGTTCACGTTCGGAGCCAGCAGCGCCGTCAGCTCGCTCAGGCAGGCCAGCTGGCCGGCCAGGAAGTGCTCCATCAGCGGCGAGAAGCCGTGCTCCCCGTCCCCGGCCATCGCGGAGCGGCCGTCCCGGCCCCGCAGACTCAGGTGGATGTGGCAGGAGTTGCCCTCGCGCTCGTCGAACTTCGCCATGAAGCTCAGGCTCATGCCGTGCTGCGCCGCGATCTCCTTGGCGCCGGTCTTGTAGACGACGTGGTTGTCGCAGGTGGTCAGTGCGTCGCTGTACCGGAAGGCGATCTCGTGCTGGCCGAGGTTGCACTCGCCCTTGATCGACTCCATGTACAGCCCCGCCCCGGTCATCCCGCGGGCGATGTCGCGCAGCAGCCCGTCGATCCGGCCGGTGCCGATCAGCGAGTAGTCGACGTTGTACTGGTTGGCCGGCTCGAGGTCGCGGTAGCCGCGGCGCCAGGCCTCCTCGAAGCTGGTGGCGAAGGCGAAGAACTCGAGCTCGGTGCCCACGTGCGCGGTGAGGCCGTGCTCGGCCAGCCGGTCCAGCTGCCGCCGCAGCACCTGCCGCGGGGACGGCGCGACCGGGCGGCCGTCCAGCCACTCGATGTCGCACAGCACCATCGCGGTCCCCGGGTGCCACGGCACCGGCCGCAGCGTCGAGGTGTCGGGGCGCAGCGCGAAGTCGCCGTAGCCGGACTCCCAGGAGGTCATGGCGTAGCCGGGGATCGTGTTCATCTCGACGTCGACGGCGAGCAGGTAGTTGCACGCCTCGGCACCGTGCGGCAGCACCTCCTCCATGAAGTACCGGGCACCGCAGCGCTTGCCCTGCAGCCGGCCCTGCATGTCGGTCATGGCCACGAGCACGGTGTCGACGTCGCCGCGCTCGACGAGCCTGCGCAGCTCGTCCACTGACAGCGGTGCCGCGGGTCGCTCCACGTCGCCTCCTCGGGCGGTGCCGCCGTCCCCGGGGACGGCCGCAGCCTGCAACGGGCCAGTCGTGGCCCAATAGGAGTGCATGGAACAGGCCGGCGGGTGCGACGTCAACGCCGGTCGCGCCGACCCTTGACACCGCACCGGCCGCCCACCACGCTTCCGGCCACGCATCCGCTCCAAAGGTCCACCTCGAGCCCCATTGCCCGGCCGCCGGCCGGGCCCACAGCCGGGAGAGCCCATGGCCGATCGCCGACATGTCCACGGTGCCGACTACGAGCAGATGGGCGCGGACTACCTGCAGCAGCGCCAGCTCAAGAAGGGCGCCGCCGGCTGGGTGCTGCTCGCCGGTCTCGGCGTCGCCTACGTCATCTCCGGTGACTTCGCCGGCTGGAACTTCGGCCTCGCCGAGGGCGGCTGGGGCGGCCTGCTCATCGCCACGGTGCTGATGGCGATCATGTACACCGCGATGGTCTTCGGCCTGGCCGAGCTCGCCTCGGCGCTGCCGGTCGCCGGCGCCGGCTACGGGTTCGCCCGCCGGGCGATGGGCCCGCTGGCCGGCTTCGCCACCGGGACGGCGATCCTCATCGAGTACGTCATCGCCCCGGCCGCGATCGTGGTGTTCATCGGCGGGTACGTCGAGGCGCTCGGCCTCTTCGGGCTGACCAGCGGCTGGCCGGTCTACCTGGTCTGCTACGCGATCTTCGTCGGCATCCACCTGTACGGCGTCGGCGAGGCGTTGCGGCTGATGTTCGCCATCACCGCCATCGCCGTCGTCGCGCTGGCCGTGTTCGTCATCGGGATGATCCCGCAGTTCGACGCCGCCAACCTCTTCGACATCGAGCCGACCGCCGCCGCGGGTGCGAGCGACTTCCTCCCGTTCGGCTTCGCCGGCGTGCTGGCCGCCTTCGTCTACGGCATCTGGTTCTTCCTGGCCGTCGAAGGCGTGCCGCTCGCCGCGGAGGAGTCGCGCGACCCGCAGCGGGACATGCCCCGCGGGATCATCGCCGCGATGATGGTGCTGCTGGTCTTCGCGGCGCTCATCCTGGTCACCGCACCCGGTGGGGCCGGCGCCGCCGCGATCGCGGACTCGGACAACCCGTTGCCGCTGGCGCTGCGCGAGGCCTACGGCGGCAACACCTGGATGGCGGACTTCGTCAACTACGCGGGGCTGGCCGGGCTGGTGGCGAGCTTCTTCTCGATCGTCTTCGCCTACTCGCGGCAGATGTTCGCGCTCTCGCGAGCGGGCTACCTGCCGCGCTGGCTGTCGCGCACCGGTTCGCGCCGGACGCCGTACCTGGCGCTGATCGTGCCGGGCACCATCGGTTTCCTGCTCGCCGCCATCACCCAGGACGGCGCACTGCTCATCAACATCGCGGTGTTCGGCGCGACGGTCTCCTACGTGCTCATGACGCTGTCGCACATCGTGCTGCGGAAGCGCGAGCCCGACCTGCACCGGCCGTACCGGACGCCGGGCGGCGTGTTCACCACCGGCACCGCCCTAGTGCTCGCCTCGGCCGCCGTGGTGTCCACCTTCTTCGTCGACGAACTCGCCGCCGGGATCACCGCGGCCATCTTCGTCGCCGCGCTGGCCTACTTCTGGTTCTACAGCCGGCACCGCCTGGTCGCCAACGCCCCGGAGGAGGAGTTCGAGGCGATCAGCCGGGCGGAGGCCGAGCTCGCCGGCGACTGACGTGCGGACCGTGGCAGTGGCCGGCCGGGACGAGCTCCCACCGGGCGGGCCGACGACCCCGCCGCGGACGGGTGGTGACGAGCCGCCCGTCCGCGGCGCCGACGAGGTGCTGTTCCGCCCGATCCGCGGCGGCAACGCCTTCGAGGAGACCGTCGAGCGGCTGCTGTCCACCCTGCGGCTCGGCGTCGTCGCCCCCGGCGGGCGGCTGCCCCCCGGGCGCCAGCTCGCCGCCCGCCTCGGGGTGAGCCGGGCGACGCTGCGCGAGGCGCTGGCCACCCTGCAGACCGCCGGATATCTGGAGTCCCGGCGCGGCCGCTACGGCGGCACGTTCGTCGTCGCCGTCCCGCCGCACGGCTCCGGGCTCGCCCCCGGCGCTCGCTCCGCGGCGGAGATCGACGACGTCCTCGCCTTCCGGCAGGTGCTCGAATCGGGCGCTGCCGAGGCCGCCGCGGCCCGGTCGCTGACCCGCGCCGATCGCGAGCACCTCTCCACCCGGCTGGCCGAGTGCACCGGCACCGGCCTGGCGGAGTACCGGCGCCTGGACTCCCGGCTGCACCTGGCCATCGCGGAGGTGGCCGGCTCACCGTCCCTGACGACGGCGGTCGTCGACGTCCGGTCCCGCGTCAACGAGCTGCTGGACGAGATCCCGCTGCTGGCGCCGAACATCGAGCACTCCGACCGCCAGCACGCGGCGATCGTCGCCGCGATCCTGGCCGGCGACCTGGACGCCGCCCGGAGGACCATGGCCGAGCATCTGGCCGGCACCGCGGCGCTGCTGCGCGGCTTCCTCACCTGACCGCGGCGGCCGCCCTGCACGGGACCTCCGAGGTGGCCGGGGTCAGGGCACCGAGCGGCCGGGACGGACGCGTCGGCGTAGCCTCGTGTGACCGGCGTCACGGGGGTGTGATGACTTTTCTCGACCGGCTCGGGTCCGCCCGCAGGGCCGCCTCCGAGGCCACGAGCCTCGCCACGGGCGTGGCCGCGCTGGCCGCCGTCCCGGTGCTGGCCGGCGCCGGCCTGCTGGGTGCGTCGGCGAGCATCCCGAGGAAGGTCGCCCGCACCGGCGTGGACCTCGCCGGCGGGTCGGTCGAGCTGACCAGGCGCGCCGTCGTCCACGGCGCCCGGTCGGTCGGCACGCTGGTCACCGGCGGCGACCCGCTCCCCGGCGGACACCTGCACGACCTGGTCGACACCGTGAAGGGCATGCTGGAGCCGCCGCAGCTGCGCTCCACCCGCCGGGTCTGGGCCGACCGCGACCGCCTCCAGATCGAGCTGGAGGCCCCCGCCGACGAGGAGCCCGCCGAGGCCCGCTCCGCCCTGCGCCGCCACCTGGAGCGGCTCGAGGGCGTCGAGTGGGCGACGGTCAACGACGTCGTCGGCCGGGTCCTGATCGCGGTCGACGACCGGCGGATCACCCCCGACGAGGTCATCGGCGTCGTCACCGAGATCGAGCAGGCCCGCGGCGGCACCCACGTCTTCCCGCAGCGCCCCGACCACCCGGCCGACCTCGAGCCGCTGCTCGCGGCCGCCGTCTCCGCCGCGATCGACACCGCCGCGGTCGGGGTGGCCACCGCCGCGAAGTACCTGCCGATCCCCGCGCTCACCCGGCACGCCACCCTCGTCATGGCGGTGCTGGACAGCCAGCGGTGGCTCAAGCGGGCCCTCTCCGACCGCATCGGCCCGGTCGGTACCGACCTCGTCTTCGAGGGCGCCAGCGCGCTGCTGCACTCCCTCACCCAGAGCCCGACCGTGCCCGCGATCAACGCCGCCGCCGCGGTCCAGCGGGCCCTGGAGGTGCGCGCCCGCCGGCAGGTCTGGTGCCGCCGCGAGCGGGAGCTGTGCCTGCCCGAGCCGGACGACGACGCCGCCGAGCCCCTTCCTCCGCTCGGCCCCCGCCCCGCTCCCCTGCCCCGCGGCCCCGTAGAGGTCTACCTCGACCGGCTCGGCCCCACCGAGTTCGCGGCGGCCCTCGCGCTGCTGCCGCTCACCCGCCGCCCCGGCCGCTCCGCTGACCTGTTCAAGGCGCTCGGCCACAAGGCCGCCACGCAGGGCCGCGAGTCCTTCGCCGCCTCCCTCGGCCTGCTGCTCGCCCGCCGGGGCGTGCTGCCGATGGACGGCTCCGCCTACCGCCGGCTCGACCGCATCGACACCGTCGTCGTCGACGGCGGCGCGCTGTGCACCGGCCGGCCGGAGGTGGTCGAGGCCACCGGCGAGGCCTGGAGCGACGCCGACGTCTGGACCACCGCCACCCGCCTGCTCGGCGGCGGCAGCACCGACGACGGCGGGAAGGTCCGGCTCGGCCCGCCGCGCACCTCGGCCGAGGCCCCCGGCGGGGAGGTCCGCTCGCTGCTGCAGGGCCGCCGCCGGGTCGGCACGGTCGTCGTGGCCCCGGGGCTCGATCCGCACGCCGAGGCCCTGCTGACCGCCGCCGTCGAGGCGGGCTGCCGGCTGGTGCTCACCCCGCACGTGAGCGCCGGGGAGATCGCCGGGGCGGCCCACGAGACGCCGCCCGCGGACGAGCACCTGGTCGACACCGTCCGGCGGCTGCAGTCCGACGGCCACGGCGTGCTGGTGGTCTCCGCCACCGACGGCCCCGCGCTGCTGGCCGCCGACGTCGCCGTCGCCCCCGTCGCCGACGGCCGCGCGCCCGCCTGGGGCGCCGACCTCATCACGCCCCCCGGCCTGGCCGACGCCTGCCGCGTCGTCGCCGCGACCGCCGACGCGAAGGCGGTGAGCCGGCGGGCGGTGCGCACCGCTCTGACCGGCAACGCCCTCGGTGGGCTGCTGGCCGCCGTCGGCAACCCCCGCGTCGGCCAGCGCCGGGCCACCACGCCCGGCAAGTGGGCGACGGTGAGCACGATGACGGCGGGCACCTGGACCGCCGTCCGGGTCAGCCGCCGCCCGGTGCCGGCACCGACCGTGCACACGCCGTGGCACGCCCTCGATCCCGACGAGGTGCTGCGCCGGCTGGCCGACGTCGCGCCGGAGCCCGAGCCGCGCTCCACCCGGGAGATGCCGACGGCCCTCCGCATCCCGGCCCGGTTCGGGAAGACGGTCGCCGCCGAGCTCGCCGATCCGCTCACCCCCGTGCTGGCCACCGGGGCGGCGGCCACCGCGCTGCTCGGGGAGTTCACCGACGCGGTGCTGGTCGGCGGGGTCACCGTGATCAACGCGCTGGTCAGCGGGCTCCAGCGGCTCCGCGCGGAGACGGCGCTGGAGGCGCTGCTGCTCGAGCAGGACCGCACGGCGCGCCGCGAGACCGACGCCGGCGAACCGGAGGAGGTGCCGGCGAGCGAGCTGCGGGTCGGCGACGTCGTCGTCGTCCGGCCCGGCGACCTCGTCTCCGCCGACGCCCGGCTGCTCGAGGCCGCGGACCTGGAGGTCGACGAGTCCGGGCTCACCGGTGAGTCGCTGTCGGTCGCCAAGTCGGTCGAGGCGACGCCCGGAGCCGTGGTTGCCGACCGCACCTGCATGCTCTTCGACGGCACCACGGTGGTCGCCGGCACCGGGCGGGCCGTCGTCGTCGCCGTCGGGCAGGCCACCCAGGCGGGGCGGGCGACCCGCGCCGCCGGGGGCGCCGCTCCCCCGGCCGGCGTCCAGGCCCGGCTGGCCGAGCTGACCAGCGCCGTCCTGCCGCTCACCCTCGCCGGCGGCGGGGTCGTCGCCCTGCTCGGGGTGCTGTGGCGCCGCCCGCTGCGCGAGTCGGTCGCCGCCGGGATCGCGATCGCGGTCGCGGCGGTGCCCGAGGGGCTGCCGCTGGTCGCCACGGTCGCCCAGCAGGCGGCGGCCCGGCGGCTGTCCCGGCGCGGCGCCGTGGTCCGCAGCGCACGGGTGCTCGAGGCGCTCGGCCGGGTCGACACCGTCTGCTTCGACAAGACCGGCACGCTGACCGAGAACCGGCTGAGGGTCGCCCGGCTGCTGCCGCTGGACGGCGGGAGCGAGGACGACCTGCTCCGGCTGGCCGCCGCCGGCATGGGCAACGGCGACCGCGAGGCCCACGAGACCGACCGCGCCGTCCTGGACGCCGCCGGGGACGCCTGGGGCGGGCCGCCCGACGCGAGCCTGCCCTTCGCCGCCGGCCGAGGCTTCTCCACTGCCGTCCGCGACGGCCGGCTGATGGTCAAGGGCGCCCCGGAGACCGTGCTGCGCCGCTGCGCCGACGCCCCCGACCTGCGCGACCGCGTGCAGGAGCTCGCCTGCGACGGGCTGCGGGTGCTCGCCGTCGCCGACCGGGCGGTCGACGGCCTCCCCGACGACCTCGACGAGGCGGCGCGCGAGCTGACCCTGCGCGGGCTGGTGGGGCTGGCCGACACGCTGCGGGAGTCGTCGGTCCGCGCCGTCGAGCAGCTGCGGGCAGCCGGTGTCCGGGTGGTCATCGCGACCGGCGACCACCCCGAGACCGCCGGCGCCATCGCCGCGCAGGCCGGGGTCCCCGGCGCCGACCGGGTGATCACCGGCAACCGGCTGGCCCGCGCCTCCGAGGCCGAGCGCGCCCGCCTCGTCGCAGAGCACGCCGTCTTCGCCCGGCTCACCCCGGAGCAGAAGGTGACGCTGGTGACCGCGCTGCGCCGCGCCGGGGCGACGCTGGCGATGACCGGCGACGGGGTGAACGACGCCGCCGCGATCCGGCTGGCCGACGTCGGCGTCGGGGTGGAGGGCGCCGAGTCGCCGGCCGCCCGCACCGCCGCGGACCTGGTGCTCACCGACTCCGACCTCACCCGGCTGGTCGACGCCATCGCCGAGGGCCGGGCCATGTGGTCGCGGGTCCGGGACGCGGTGTCGATCCTCGTCGGCGGCAACGCCGGCGAGGTGACGTTCACCGTGCTCGGCACCGCCGTCGGCGGCCGCGCCCCGCTGGGCACCCGGCAGCTGCTGCTGGTCAACCTGCTCACCGACATGTTCCCGGCACTGGCCGTCGCGGTCGCCGCCCCCCGGTCGACCAACGGCACCGGGGAGGACGACGGCCCGCTCGCCGGGCACCCCTTCGCGGCGGTGCTCCTCGCCGGGCCGCACCGCGGGTTCACCCAGGCGGTCCGCCGCATGGTACTTGTCCGGGGTGCGGCGACCGCGACCGGCGCCACCGCCGCCTGGGTCGCCGGCCGAGCCACCCCGGTCTTCCCCGGCCGGGCCAGCACGATGGGCCTGGCCGCGCTGATCGCCACCCAACTGGCGCAGACGGCGTGGTCGGGCCGGCGCAGCCCGCTCGTGCTGGCCACGGTCGCGGGCTCCCTCGTCGTCCTGGTGGCCACCGTGCAGATCCCCGGACTGAGCCAGTTCTTCGGCTGCACGCCGCTGGACCCGCTCTCGTGGGCGGTCGTGCTCGGCTGCGCCGTCGCCGGCGCGGCCGGCGCCGAGGTGGTCCCGGCCCTGGTCGCCCGCCGGCGGTCGCCGAGCACGAAGGCGCCCGAACCCGCCGCGTCGTAGAGCCCCGGCAGGGCTGCTGCTCCCGGACAGTCTGTCTCTGCCCATCGGTGGTGGGCAGAGACAGACTGTCCCGGATGACCTCACCGCCGGCCTGCTGGAGCGCGGCTGCCGGCCGGATCGTCGAGCGGCGTGATCCCTCGGTCGCCGCCGACCGGGACTACGACCCGACCGCGGCCTCCGCGGCCGGGGTCAGCTCGGCCACCAGCTCCCCCACCGGCCGGGGCCGGCCGTAGAGGTAGCCCTGCGCCAGCGGGCAGCCCAGCTCCCGCAGCGTCCGAGCCTGCTCGGGCGTCTCCACCCCCTCGGCGATGAGCACGAGGTCCAGCGCGTCGGCCAGCGCCATGACGCTGCGCAGCAACCGCGCCCGCCGGCTCGACGTCGTGATCGTCGAGACGAACGAGTTGTCCAGCTTCAGGTAGTCGGTGGGCAGCGTGTCGAGCCGCGACAGGGCGGAGTAGCCGGTGCCGAAGTCGTCGATCGCCACCCGCAGCCCGTGCGCGCGCAGCGTGTGCAGCGCCCGCACCGACCGGGTCGTCTCCGCCTCGACCAGGCTCTCGGTCACCTCGACCACGGTCCGCCCGGCCGGCCAGCCGGTGCCCGCCAGCGCGGCCAGCACCCGGTCGGGGAAGCCGGGGTCGTCCAGCTCCAGCCCCGACACGTTGACCGTCAGGACGAGGTCGCGGCCCAGCGCGTCCGACAGCGTCCGGGCGTCCCGGCACGCCGCCACCCACACGAAGGCCCCGAGCGCACCGATCAGCCCCTCCTGCTCGGCGACCGGCACGAAGTCCATCGGCGGCACCATCCCGCGCTCCGGGTGGGTCCAGCGCACCAGCGCCTCCACGCCGGCGATCTCGCCGTCCGCCGGGGTGACGATCGGCTGCAGGTGCACCGACAGCCCGCCCGCCTGCCCGTCGGCGAGCGCGGTGGCGAGGTCGCGGGCCATCGGGCTCTGTCCTCCGGCGTCGAGTTCGCTGCGCCCGCGGCCGAGCGTCTTCACCCGGTACAGCGCGGCATCGGCCCGCCGCATCAGGTCCGACGGGGAGTCGCCCAGCTCGATCTGGGCGACGCCGACCGACGTGCCGATCCCCGGCAGCGCCGCCCGCAGCGCGTCGGCGCAGCGCAGCGCCCGGTCGCCGTCGTGCCCGGGCAGCAGCAGCGAGAACTCATCCCCGCCGTGCCGGGCGAGGACCGCGCCCCGCGGGAGCGCCTGCCGCCACGTGTCCGCGACCGCGCGCAGCAGCTCGTCGCCGGCGGCGTGGCCCCGTGAGTCGTTGACCGCCTTGAAGTGGTCGAGGTCGAACAGGGCTGCCGCCAGCGGCTCGCCGGTGCGCATCGCCGTCCGCACCGCGGCGTCCAGCAGCTCGTCGAAGCCGCGCCGGTTGACCAGGCCGGTGAGCGCGTCCTCGCCGGCGCTGGCCGCCCGCCGGGCCAGGACGCCGATGGCCCCCGCCGAGCCGACGACGAGCACGCCCAGGACGAGCGCCGGGCCGACGGCCACGTCACCCCGGAGCACGACCACGACCGCACCGATGGCCAGCAGCTCGACCAGGAAGCCGAGGCCCCACAGCAGCGGGAAGAACAGGAACGCGTCCATCGAGGCGAACGCCATCAGGGCGAGCACCGCCACCGCGCCGTCCACCGTGGGTGAGCAGTAGCCGAAGACGCCGATGCCGACGGCGCCGACGATCATCAGCACCTGGAAGAAGACCCGCGGGATGCGGTGGCCCCAGCGCATCACCGCCAGACCGAGCACGGTCGTGGCCGGCCCGAGCGCGCTGATCGCGGGGTGGATGCCGGCCAGGCCGCCGGGAGAGCCCAGGACGAGCGCGATCGCGGCCAGGCCGCCCATGGCCGTGAGCAGGCCGCCGGTCCGGGCGACGACCCGCGGGGTGGCCACCTCCGGAGCCATCCGACTGATCCGCATGGAACGGGGTGTCGGTCGTCCACCAGCGGAACTGAAGCGGCCGTCACCCCGGAGGGTGCCCCGGCGTCAGACGCCGAGGTGCGCCAGCGCCTGCAGCAGCAGCGCGCTCTGCCCGTTCGCCAGCTCGGCCAGGACGGCCGGCTCCCGGGCCTCCAGAGGGGAGAACCAGGTCAGCTCGAGCGCGTCCTGCTGCGGGGCGCAGTCGCCCTCGACCGGCACGACGTAGGCCAGCGACACCGCGTGCTGCCGGGGGTCGTGGAACGGCGTCACGCCGGGGGTCGGGAAGTACTCCGCGACGGTGAACGGCTGCGGGGCGGGCGGGATCCGCGGCAGCGCGAGCGGGCCGAGGTCCTTCTCCACGTGCCGCAGCAGGGCTGCGCGCACCCGCTCGTGGTAAAGCACCCGCCCCGAGACCAGGGCCCGCTTGATCTGCCCGTCCTCACCCGCCCGGAGCAGCAGCCCGACCGAGGTGACCGTGCCGTGGTCGTCGACGCGCACCGGCACCACGTCGACGTAGAGGATCGGCAGCCGTTCGCGGGCGGCGTCCATCTCCTCCCGGGAGAGCCAGCTGGTACCGGTCGCCGTCGTCACGTCCGTCATGGGGACTGTCTAGCCGACGTCGCCCGCGGGACGCGCGCGAGCCCCGTGTCCGGCGCGGCGGAGGTGGGGCCGGCGGACGCCGACGGGATCAGTCACCGGTGTAGGCGGCGATGCCGAAGTGCTGCCGGCCGTCCTCGTCCTCCTGCACGAGCACGGTGTACGCCGTGCCGTCGACGATCGCCGCACAGGTGTTCCCGTCGCACTCGACGGTCTCCGGCTCGGCGCCCTGCTCGGCCATCCACGCGGCGAACGCCGCCTCGGTGGCGGCGTCCTGGTCGTCGAGGCTGCCGCGCCAGAGGATCAACGTGGCGATCCCGACGGCCGCGACGAGGAGGGCCACCATCGGGGCGATCGGCAGCCCCCTGATCCGCTCCGCCCAGCCGGGGTCACCGGTGACCGGGGGCCCGATGCCGGCCGGGGGGATGCCGTAGGACGCGCCGACGGTCGGCTCCACGACCGGCTGGGCCGGAGGTGGCGTCGCATCGGGGTCGCCGGAGGCAGCGGTGCTGCCGCTCGGGTTCGGGTCGTCGGTGCTCATGGCAGCAGGCTCTCAACCGCCGGGCGTCAGGCCGGCGTCGGCTCCCGGTCGGCCGGGCGGCGGCGCACCGACCGCACCGTCCGGACGGCGGCGTTGCGGGCCAGCTCGCGGATCGGGCCGGTGTCCCACATCCGCTGCGCCTCCACCGGCTCCTCCGCCGGAGCCACCGGGGCCGGCGCCGGCTCGCTCCGCGCGCCCTCGGTCCGCGCGGCCACCTCGGCCAGCGTCGCCCGGCGCCGCGCCAGGATCGCCTCCTTCTGCCGGTCGACCCGCTCGCGCTCGGCCATCACCAGCAGCTCCTCCTTGGCCTGCGCCACGGTGCGCCGCGACTCCTGGGCGAGCTCCTCGATCTCCACGTCACCGGAGTCGCGCAGCGCCGTCAGCCGGTCGTAGGCGGTCGGGGGGCTGAAGTTGAGCAGCAGCTTCATCAGCACCGGCAGGACCTCGACGCACATGAACAGCAGCGACAGCATGAACTGCGCGGCGGCCAGGGTCCCGCTCTTGTCGCCCAGTCGGTCGAGTGCCTCCAGGCGCAGCAGGATGCCGCCGGAGCCCTCGTTCCGTTCGTCGAAGGCGGCCTGCAGCCGATCGAGCTCCGCGGTCAGCCGGGCCAGCTCGGCGCGGTCGCCGTCCAGGGACGACGCCGCCAGCGAGGCGCTGCGCCCCTCGGCGGCGGACACCGCCGCGGTCGCGGCGGCGAGCTCCGACCGGGCCGCGGCCACGACCGCCGCCTGGGCGTCGGCCGCCGCGCGCGCCTGGGCGTAGGCCTCGCCGGTCCCGGCGTCGCCGGTGCCGCAGGTGCCGTCCAGCTCGCACTGCGCCTTGGCGTCGAGCTCGCGGCCCACCGCCACGGCCTGGTCCAGCGCCGCCTGCTTCTCGACCACCCCGCCGCGCACCGAGGCCAGGCCGGCGTCGCTGCGCCCCCCGCTGGCGATGACCGCCTCCTGCGCGGCGATCCGCTCCTCCAGCGCCGGCAGGCCCGCGAACCGGGTGTCGGCCTCCAGCGCGGTGCGGTGGGCATCGGCCGCCTCGGCCTGCATGACGACGATCTCGGCGTCGATCTCCTTGTGGAACACCTGCAGGGTCAGCGGCGTCGCGACGACGACGCCGAGCACCAGCGCCAGCCCGACGCGCGGCACGGCCATCACCAGGTTGCGCTTGAGCGAGCTGTCGTGCGCCATCCCGACCAGCAGCATCCGGTCCAGGTTGACGACGACGGCGCCCCAGCCCAGGCCGACCAGCAGCGCCAGCGGCCACCACACTCCCAGCGCCATCGACACCGCGAAGGCGGCCGAGACGGCGGCGAGCGCCCCCGTGCTCAGCAGCACCCCGCCCAGCGCGACGAAGCGCGGGCGGGCGCCGGGCGCCGCGGCCAGCACGTCCGGCCGGGCGCCGGCCAGAACCGCCAGCCCGTCGCCGATCCGACGTCGTCGCTCGCTCATGCAGTGCACCCCCGGGCGACGGGGGTCGCGAAAGGACCGTCGCCCACCTGCCTCTATCGGCAGGCCGGGGTGCGACCGCGCACGGCCGCCGACCGTGATGGATCTCGCCCCGGGGATCGGGGCGTCGCGGCGTCAGTCGTCGGAGCCGATGCTGTTCTGGTCCTCGGACGAGGTCCCTTCGTCGATACCGGCCTCTTCGTCCCCGAACGTGGTCCCGTCGTCGATACCGGCCTCTTCGTCCTCCTGGATGCCACCGGTGCCCCGGTCGACGGTGTTCGGGTCCTCGTCGCCGCCCTCGGGCGTGTCGAACTGCTCGTCGACCGTCGTGCCCTCCTCCAGGGCAGGCGTGTCGTCCTCGCCGCAGCCGGTCAGGCCCAGGCCGGCGGCGAGCACGGCACCGGCCAGCATCCGTGTGGTCTTGCGCATGCGTCCTCCTCGCGTGGTCATGCGCCTGCTCTGCCCCGCCCGCACCGTTCCCACGCGGCGACGGCGGCAGATGACACGGCTTCGACACGTCCCCCGGGTGCGGCGATCAGGCCGGCCGGCGCGGGTCGCGGCCGGTGCGCCCCAGCAGCCGGTCGAACGGCGGGGCGTCGTCCGGCACGGGCACGACCGGCCCGAACAGTCCCTCGGGCTCACCGGTGGTGTCGCTGCGGTCGCCGATCATCGCGAGGCAGGCTTCGACCGCCGCGGGGTCGGGCCGGTACGGCTGTCCGGTGGCGACGGCGAGGTCCCAGCCGTGCACCAGCACCTCGTTCCAGGCGACGACGGCCATCGCCGCCGCCGGCATCCGGACGCCGGCCACCTCCGCCTCTCCACGGTTTGCCTGGGGTGCCCGCCAGGCGGCGGCCAGCGCCTCGAGCTGCGCGGGCAGCCGGGTGCGCCAGTCGGGCGCGAGGTGCGCCGCGTCGGCCGAGGGACCGCCGTCGAACGCCGCCTTCTCCGCGGCCAGTCGGAAGGCCAGCGTCAACCCGACCAGGTGGTCGAGGAGGCCGGCGACCGGCATCCCCTCGCACGGTGTCGGGTCGCCCAGCTGGTCGTCGCGCACCCCGGCGACCACGCGTGCCGCCTCATCGGTCTGCGGGCCCAGGTCCACGGTCGTCGTCTGCATGCCGGAGAGGACTCCCCCGGGACCGCGAACTCATCGGGTGGAGGACGCTGGCGGGGTGACCGCTTCCCCCGACCTCCGCCGGTTCCTCGACGCCCAGGCCCAGACGTACGAACAGGCCCTGTCCGAGCTGCAGGACGGGCGGAAGCGCACCCACTGGATGTGGTTCGTCTTCCCGCAGGTCGCCGGGCTGGGCCGCAGCGGCATGGCGCAGCGGTTCGCGATCTCCGGCCTGGAGGAGGCCCGGGCCTACCTGGCGCACCCCGTGCTGGGCCGCCGGCTGGTGGAGTGCGCCCGCGCGCTCACCGCGCTCGACACCGCCGACCCGGTGCAGGTGCTGGGCGAGGTCGACGCGCAGAAGCTGCGGTCGTCGATGACGCTCTTCGCGCACGCCGCGCCCGGCGCGGCGATCTTCCGCGAGGTGCTCGACCACTACTTCGACGGCGTCGAGGACGAGGCGACCACCAGCCGCCTCTGACCCTCAGCGGGGCCGATTCCCGGCTGCCAAGCGGCGCAGCCGGTGCCACGAACTGATCTGCAGCGCAAAGGCGCTGGACAGCCGATCGCGCCACCCGAAGTACGCGCCCAGGCCGGGCATGAGCACGAGGGTGTGCAGGGATTCGGGCCGCCCCAGCGCGGTGGCCAGGGCGACCTGGCGGCGCACCGTAGCGACGTCGACCCTGCCTGACTCCGCCGATCGACGGATCCCCCCGTGTACGAAGTTCAGGACCGCGTGAAGGGAGTCGAACTGCGTGAACGAGGCCAGTGCCTCGTCGACCCGGCGCTCCTCGTCCCCGTCCAGCCTTCCGCGCAGATCACCGAACCGGGCCGCGAGCGCCACGCCCTGACCACGGGGATCGGGGTCCGGAATGTGCTCGTGTGCCCACCGCGCGACACGGAGCATCGACAGCCATCGGGTGTCCGGTGATCGCCGCATGTGGTCGAGCACCCGGACGAGTGTCTCGGGTACCGGCCCGGGATCCACACCCCGCCGTTCCGCGAGGCGCAGCGTCAGGGCCAGGACGACGACGGCCGCCGTCCAGCGCCCCTGCACCCACAAGGTGGCACCGATTCGCTCCCACCGCGCCACCCGGTCGACGACCGCGCGACCGGCGTGTGCGCGTCGGTAGTGCCGGCGCGCGAGCCCGTAGCGACCCGAGCCCCAGGCGGCCTCGGCCGCAAGGGCGGAGGAGCGGCGGGTGGGCAGCGACGCGTCCGGCAGGTGGCGGAGGACCCGTTCCGAGGAGCCGACGTGGTCCCACAGGAGCGTGGTGGCGGCGGCGCGTGCCCCGGCAGAGCCGAGCGGGGAACTCCGCCGCCGATACCCCTGCCATGGTTCCGCGGGCTCGGGCGGCTCCAGCCGCCACTCCTTAGCCAGCGCGGCTAGTACGTCCGCCGTACGAGCGTGCAGCTGCATGGCCCGTCCGCCTGCGCTGTGGAATGCCTCGAGTTGCGGCTGCCGACACGAGGCCCCGAGGACAACGTCTGGGGGGTCGGCCGGCTGTTCATCGTGGACCACCCACAGGAACGTCTTCCCTCGGGCCGCGCCCGTCTTCACCCACTGCCGGAAGAAGGGGTCCACGTCGAAGTAGTCACTGCCGCTGTAGCCCAGGAAGACGACGAGGTCGGCGGCTCCCAGCCAGCCCGCCAGTTCATGAGCGACCGAGTCGGACAACCCGTGCTGCAGGAGCGCCACACTGCCCCCGGCCCGCACCGAAGGCGGGTCGTCCAGGCGCCCGTGAAAGTGCAGGATCGCCGCCGCCGCAGACGGGGCGGCGAGTGCCCGTTCGATGCACAGGTCGAAGTTCGCCGTTACGTGGCGACCGCCGACGGCGACGTGCCGAGCGAAGAACCGGTGCAGCCGGTTGGGCTCACCCGCTGCGAGCTGGTCCAGAAGTCCGAGCCCGGCCAGGCCATGGGCGTCGTCCTGGAGCCCAACGCCGAGGACCGACTCCAGCCGCGGACCGCTCCGCCCGAACGACGAGAAGACCGCGTCGACTTCTTCGCGCGTGCCCGGCAGGAAGAGCCGATCCAGAGCTTCCTCGGTCAGTGTGACGCCCAGCGGACCGTTCGTAGGCGCCTCGGCCGACACTCCGGCGCCTGACCAGAGCAACGTCTTGGACGCCGAAGGAGGGACAGTCCCGAGAATCCGCGTCAGGTCGCACGTCATCCGGACCGGTCCTTCCTCGTCAGGGTGCGGCCAGTCTGTGACGGAACCCGAACTCCTGCGCGGCGATACTCCAGCGGGAGCGGCCACCGGTGCGAGCTGCCCGCTGATCCCGAGGCGGTTCCTAAGTGCTCGGGAGCTATACCCACCGGCTCGGACACGTCACCGGAAAGCAGTCCTCCCGGTGGTGTGAGGTCGGTCGGCATCGGGAACGCTCCCGCGGTGAGTGAGAACAAGAGCGGTTCCGGTTACGTCGAAGCAGAGTTCCAGCGCGACTCCAAGTACATCTCCGACCGCATCACCGGGGACGGGGCCGACGGCTGGCCGGTGGAGCCCGGCCGCTACCGGCTGGTCGTCGCCCGCGCCTGCCCGTGGGCCAACCGGGCGGTGGTCGTGCGCCGGCTGCTCGGCCTCGAGCCGGCCATCTCGATGGGCCTGTGCGGGCCCACCCACGACGAGCGCAGCTGGACCTTCGACCTCGACCCCGGCGGCCGCGACCCGGTGCTGGGCTACGAGCGGCTGCAGGAGGCCTTCTTCGCCCGCGACCCGGAGTACTCGCGCGGCATCACGGTGCCGGCGATGGTCGACGTCCCGAGCGGCGCCGTCGTCACCAACGACTTCCCGCAGATGACGCTCGACTTCTCCACCCAGTGGACCGCCCACCACCGCGAGGGTGCGCCCGACCTCTACCCCGAGCCGCTCCGCGACGAGATGGACGAGGTCATGGAGCGGGTCTACACCGAGGTCAACAACGGGGTGTACCGCTGCGGGTTCTCCGGCTCGCAGCGCGCCTACGACCAGGCGTACGACCGGCTGTTCACCGCGCTGGACTGGCTGTCGGAGCGGCTGGCCGACCGCCGCTTCCTGATGGGCGACACGATCACCGAGGCCGACGTCCGGCTGTTCACCACCCTGGCGCGGTTCGACCCCGTCTACCACGGCCACTTCAAGTGCAACCGGCAGAAGCTGAGCGAGATGCCGGTGCTCTGGGCCTACGCGCGCGACCTGTTCCAGACGCCCGGGTTCGGCGACACGATCGACTTCCCGCAGATCAAGGAGCACTACTACGTCGTCCACGCCGACATCAACCCGACGCAGATCATCCCGAAGGGCCCCGACACCTCCGGCTGGCTGACGCCGCACCACCGCGAGGAGCTCGGCGGCCGCCCGTTCGGCGACGGCACCCCGCCCGGGCCGCCCCCGCCGGCCGAGCAGGTGCCGGCCGAGCACGGTCCGGGCGGCATCGCGCACCGCTGACCTGTGGACAACGCCGTGGCAGGCCGCTCCGGCCTGCCACGGTGTCGGGCATGACGACACCCCCGCTCGCCGATGTCCCGGTCCGCTCCGCCACCGACCTCACCGACCGCTGGCTGGCGGTGCTCGATCCGCCGGAGTTCGGCGCGCGCAGCCTCTGGCTGACCTGGTTCGGCGCCGACGGCCGGCAGCTGCCGATCGTGGTGCCGGTCGACGACCTCCCGCAGCGTCCCGACCCGGCCCTGCTCGCCGGTCTCCGCGAGGTGCACGCCGGGGTCCTCCACGACCAGCTCGGGGGCTCCGGTCACCTCGCGCTGGCGTTGTGCCGGCCGGGTGAGCCGGCGGTCACCGCGGACGACGTCGCGTGGGCCGACGCCCTGCGCCCGGTGCTGGACGGGGACTCCTGGAGCCTGCACCTGGCGGCGGGCGGCAGCGTGCTCCCGCTGGTCGAGGCGCCGTCGTGGCTCCGGGGCCGCTGATGGTCTTGTCAGATCGCGTGCCGGGCGATCCACTGGGCGGCGATGACGTTGCGCTGGATCTCGTTGGTGCCCTCGCCGAGGATCATCAGCGGCGCGTCGCGGAAGTAGCGCTCGACGTCGAACTCCTTCGAGTAGCCGTAGCCGCCGTGCACCCGCATGGCGTCCAGGGCCACCTGCATCGCCGTCTCGGAGGCGAACAGCTTGGCCATCCCGGCCTCCATGTCCGCCCGGACGCCGCGGTCGAGCTTGTCCGCGGCGTCGAGCGTGAGCAGCCGGGCGGCCTGCACCTTGGTGGCCATGTCGGCGAGCAGGTTCCCCACCGACTGGTGCTTCCAGATCGGCGTGCCGAACGACTCGCGCTCCTGCGCGTACCGGGTGGCCGAGGCGAGCGCCGCCTGGGCGACGCCCACCGCCCGGGCGGCCACCTGCACCCGGCCCACCTCGAGCCCGCGCATCATCTGCACCCAGCCCCGGCCGGGCTCGCCGCCGAGGACGGCGCCGGCCGGCACCCGCATCGCGTCGAAGGTCAGCTCGCAGGCCTCGATCCCGCGGTAGCCGAGCTTCGGGATCTTCTCCGAGACGGTCAGGCCGGGGCCGGGCTCGACCAGCAGGACGCTCATCCCGGTGTGCGCCGGGACGGCGTCGCGGTCGGTGCGGCACAGCAGCCCGATGAGCCCGGAGTGCTGGGCGTTGGAGATCCAGGTCTTGCTGCCGCGGATCTCGTACTCGTCCCCCACCCGGGTCCCGACGGTGCGCATCGCCTGCAGGTCGCTGCCGCCGCCGGGCTCGGTCAGCGCCATGGTGGCCCGCAGCCCGCCGTCGGCCATCCGCGGCAGGTAGGCGGCCCGCTGCTCCTCCGTGCCGACGGTGGCCAGCAGGTAGGAGATGACCGAGTGCCCGCCGATCGCCCCGGCGAGGCTCATCCAGCCGCGGGCGAGCTCCTCGGTCACCCGGGCGAAGCAGGCGGTGCTCACCCCGGTGCCGCCGTGCTCTTCGGGCACCAGGAGGCCGAAGAAGCCCAGTTGCTTCATCTCCTCGATGAAGTCGTCGGGGTAGCGGTCCTCCGCCTCGAACTCGGCCACCCTCGGGCGCACCCGCCGGTCGACGAACTCGGCGGTGAGCGCGACCAGCTCCCGCTCCTGCTCGTCCAGCACGGTCACGCCAGGGCCTTCAGCGTCTCGATCGAGCGCAGCCGTTCATCGTGGCCGGCGGCCAGCGGGGTGGCGTTGAGGGTCGTGACGCCGGCGTCGCGGAAGGCGGCGACCCGTTCGGCGACGTGCCCGTGGGGGCCGATCAGCGCGATCCCCCGCACGAACTCCTCGGGCAGGGCGGCCGCGGCGTCGTCCTTGCGTCCGGCCAGGTACAGGTCCTGCACCGTGCCGGCCTGCTCGGCGAAGCCGTACCGCCCGGCGAGGTCGTTGTAGAAGTTCTTCCCGCGGGCGCCCATGCCGCCGACGTAGAGCGCCAGGTTGGCCCGCACGCGGTCGAGCGCGGCGGCCTCCTCCGCGGGGTCCTCGGTGATCAGCAGGGAGGTGTCGGCGACGACCTGCAGCGGCCCCAGCTCCGGATCTCGCCGGGCGGTGCCCTCGGCCAGCGCGTCACCGAACGCCGTCGCGCTGCCCTCGGGCAGGAAGAACGCCGGCTGCCACGCCTCGAACAGCTCCGCGGCCAGCGCCACGTTCTTCGGCCCGATGGCGGCCAGCAGCATCGGGATCCGCGGCCGCACCGGCTCGTTGATCAGCTTCAGCGGCTTGCCGAGCCCGCTGCCGCCGCGCTCGGGGGTGAGCGGCACGTCGAGGTACCGGCCGTGGTGGTCCAGCCGCTCGCGGCGCCACACCGTCCGGCAGATCTCCACGACCTCGCGGGTCCGGCCCAGCGGCGCGGTGTAGGGGACGCCGTGGAAGCCCTCGACCACCTGCGGGCCGGACGCCCCGATGCCGAGGGTGAAGCGGCCACCGGAGACGAAGTCGAGGCCGGCGGCGGTCATGGCCAGCAGCGACGGCGTCCGCGAGTAGATGTTGAGGATCCCGGAGACCAGCTCCAGCGTCGTCGTCCGGGCGGCGAGGTAGCCCAGCTGGCTCACCGCGTCGAACGAGTAGGCCTCGGCCACGTAGACCGTGTCGAGCCCCGCGCTCTCGTACTCGGCGATCGCGGCGGCGGCGCGGTCGAAGCCGCCGCTGTAGGAGATGGGCATGCCGATGCGCACGGGTGCTCCTGTCGCCGGATGAGCGGTCACCGGCAACGTAGGCGACGGACCACTACCGCGGGACGGCGACCCAGCCCTCGGGCTCGCGCAGCGGGGCCTTGAGCACCTTGCCACCGGCGTTGCGCGGCAGCGGCCCCTCGATGACCCGCACGAACTGCGGGCACTTGAAATCGGCCAGCCGCTCGCGGGCGAAGGCGGCCAACGACGGCACGAGCCGGTCGGGAGCCACCCCGGGCCTCGGCAGGACCACCGCGCCGACCTTCTCGCCCATCACCGGGTCGGGGACGCCGACGACGGCGACCTCGAGCACGTCGGGGTGCTCGGCGAGGGCGTTCTCCACCTCGACGCTGTACACGTTCTCGCCGCCGCGGTTGATCATGTCCTTGGCGCGGTCGACGATCCGCACGATGCCGTCGGTGACGGTCGCGAGGTCGCCGGTGTGCAGCCAGCCGTCGGTGAACGTCTCCGCCGTCCGCACCGGGTCACCCCAGTACCCGGCGACGACGTTCGGCCCGCGCACCAGCAGCTCGCCGACGCCCGTCACCGGGTCGGGCCGGTCGAGGCGGATGTCGTTCACCGGGGTGGGGAACCCGACGGCGTCGGCGTGGGTCTCGGCGTACTCGTGCGGGAGGAAGGTGGCCAGCGCGGAGGTCTCGCTGAGGCCGAACCCGTTGCCGAGGCGGGCGTTCGGGAACGCCGTCCGCAGCCGGTGCACGAGCTCGGGGGCGATCGGGGCGCCGCCGTAGCTGAGGGTGCGGACGGTGGAGACGTCGGTGGTCGCCAGTGCGGGGTGGCGCAGCACCAGTTCGTAGATCGTCGGGACGCTGGTGAGCAGCGTGATGCCGTGCTCGGGGATGGCGGCCAGGAACGCCGTCGCGTCGAACCGCGGCATCAGCACCGAGGTGCCGCCCAGGGCGATCTGGGTGAGGAACTGCGAGTTGCAGCCGGTCACGTGGAAGAGCGGCACCGAGACGAGCGTGGCGTGGGACGCCTCCGGGTCGCGGCTGAGCTCGCGGCAGCGGACGACCGACTCGATGTTGCTGAGGAAGTTCTCGTGGGTGGTCATCGCGCCCTTGGGGCGGCCGGTGGTGCCGCTCGTGTAGAACAGCGCGGCGACGTCGGTGTGCGCCGGGTCGGGCACCTCCCCGGGCTCCCCGTCGGGCAGGGGCTCCCCCGGGCGGACGACGTGGGCGGCGCCGCAGTCGGCGAGGATGAACTCGGCCTCGGCCGGGGCCAGCCGGGTGTTCATGGGGACGACGACGGCGCCCGCGAGGTGGGCGCCCCAGAAGGCGAGCACCCAGTCCACGCCGTTGGGCAGCTGGACCGCGACCCGGTCACCGGTGGTCACCCCGGCGTCGCGCAGCCCGCCGGCGACGCGCATCGCCCGCTGCCAGAGCTCGGCGTAGGTGAGCTGCGGGCCACCGAGCTCCACGATGGCGACGCGGTCAGTGCGTGCCGCGACGACGCCGGCGAGCATGCGGACCACGTTCTCCGGCAGGCCCGTGTACCGGCGGACCCCGTCGGCGCCGGTCTCGATGCCGCTCGTGTCGAAGGGGTACTCCCCCGTCGCGGTGCTGCCCGTGCTCATGCGTCCCCCGTCCGTCCGGCCGATCCGTCGGATTGTGCGCCGGTGAGCCAGGTCTCCTCGCGGCACCCGTCACCCGATCCGGCGGCGACAGCCGGCTGTCCACAGTTACGGAACCGCAGACGTCCGGACTCTGCGTAGTCTCCCGCTGTGCGTGATCCTCGTGGAGGCCCGGTCCGGACGATCCTCGCCCTGCTGATGCTCGGAACGCTGGCCCTCACCGGCTGCTCGGAGAAGCAGGAAGCCAACACCACCCTGCCGACGAACGCGGCTCCGACCACCGAGGCGCTGCCGCCATTGGGTCCTCCCGACCTGCCGATGCCTGCAGAGGCCCGGGAGCAGACGGCCGAGGGCGCGCAGGCGTTCACCGAGTACTACGTCGAGGTCTACAACCACGCCATGCGCTCACTCGACACCTCGTACATGCGCGACCTCAGCCGCGAATGCGAAACGTGCGATCAGCTGGCCGACCAGGTTGATCGCGTGGCCGCCAGTGAGCAGGAGTACGACGGCGGCCAGGTAACCATCGTCGGGAGCACTCCGCCTTACTTGACCGGCGACGAAGCGCAGCTGGTGTTCGATGTCAAGCAGGCACCGCTTTCCATAACCATGGATGACCAGCCCATCGAAGGTCGATCGTTCCCCGAACATGCGACCTCTGGCGGCGGCGGCATCTTGCACTGGGACGATGCACGCGCCACTTGGGTCATGCGCCAATGGGTCGTTGAGTGAGCTGGCGCCTGTTCGCAGGAGTTTGCAGTGGTGCGCTCGTCTTCTCGCTTCTACTGACCGGCTCACCTGCTGCCGCCGAGGACGAACCAGAGGCAAACTGCGGCATCTTCTGCGTGGACTCCTCGACCCAGAAGGGCAGTGTCCACATCTCGGCGCGGTTCATAACCAGCGACGACGGAACAGGGATCAGACGAGCATCCAACATGCCCCCACCCGAACCGCCGTTGTACACCTGGCGTCTCCGGCTGGCCTGCACAGCCGAGGACGCAGCGACTGTTTCCTGTGACGCCCGCAACCAGCGGGTCTGCCCTCAGATAGAGGGGCGGCTCATTCAATTTCGACTCGTCCAACGGCAGCGCCTGGCTCAAGCCGATGGCACGCCGGTAGAGGGCTCCACTCCACTGCCTGGAACGCCTCCGGGGACGCCGTACGGCGGGTGGATCCAAGAGGGCGGCGCGTGCATCGACGTGACCGACCTCAATCCGCCGCCATCACCGGCTGAGGTCTTCTCCTACTTCCAGCGGCTTCCGCTCCCCCAGCTGACGACCCAGCACCAGCCGCCGGGCGACGGCCTCACTGGACTGCCGGTCATCTTCTACACCGACTCCCCCACCACCCAGACCTTCACCGTCGACATCCGCGGCTTCGACGTCGTCATCGAAGCCACCGCCGAACGGTTCACCTGGCACACCGGCGACCCCGCCGGACAGATCACCACCACCGACCCCGGCGCCCCGTATCCGGACCACACCATCGAGCACTCCTACCGGTCCGGCACCTACACCGCCCACCTCACGGTCACCTGGGGCGCCACGTTCACCGTCGACGGCAGCGCACCGGCTGACGTCCCCGGCACCACCACCACCGACGGTCCACCGGTCACCTTCGACGTCCTCCAGGCCCGGACCGTCCTCACCAACCCGTACGACTAGTTGGTGTTCGCCGGGGCGCCGCACAGGGTCACACGATGCGGATCCGCAGCCGGCGGAAGCCACGGCCCTTGTTCTCCATCTTCACGACCTCGACCCGGCCGACCATCGACGTCGACGCCACGTGGGTGCCGCCGTCGGCCTGGGTGTCGAGGCCGACGATGTCGACGATCCGCACGTCCTCGATGTCGGGTGGGAGCAGGTTGGTCGCCGTCCGGATGATGTCGGGGATGGCGAACGCCTCGTCACGCGGCAGCGTCCTCACCTCGATGGGGCGGTCGGCGGCGATCTCGGCGTTGACGGACTCGGCGATGCGCTCCTTGAAGTCCGGCGGCACCTCGGTCAGGTCGAAGTCCATCCGCGCGGTCAGCGGCTCCATGTTGCCCCCGGTCACCAGTGCGCCGAAGTCCCGGAAGACGACGCCGGTGAGCACGTGCAGTCCGGAGTGGGTGCGCATGAGCTGGGTGCGCCGCTCGTCGTCGAGCGCACCGCGGACAGCCGTTCCCACGGGCGGAACGGGATCGCCCTCGACGGGGATCAGGTAGAGCTCGTCGCCCTTGCGCGTACCGGCGATGCGGGTGCGGACGCCGCCCCAGAGGAGCACGCCCTCGTCCGGCGGCTGGCCGCCGCCTCCCGGGTAGAAGGCCGACCTGTCGAGCACGATGCCCTGCTCCGGCTCGACGGCCAGCACGGTCGCGTTCCATTCCCGGACGGTGGGGTCGGCGAGATCGAGGCGGTGGGTGTGCCCGTGATGGCCGGTCGCGGTGGTCACGTCCGCATGGTGCCGCCCGGACCCGTTCCCGTGACAGGGCCTCTGCGCGGAAGTGGACCGAGATCGGCTGCGCTGCGACCAGACGGAACGGGCACGTCCGGAACTGTTCCCAAGTGCCGTCGACGGGAGGACAGTGGGCAGGACGGCGACGCCGTCCGGTGCTCGCCTGCTCGCGAGAGGAACGGTCGCATGTACGCGCGCTCCACCACCATCGCCGGCACCCCGGCCAACGTCGAGCGGGGCATCCTCTACGTCCGCGACCGGGTGCTCCCCGCCGTCCTCGGCATGGACGGGTTCGTCGGGCTGTCCATGCTCGCCGACCGGCACTCGGGCCGGTGCATCGTCACCAGCGCCTGGGAGGACACCGCCGCCCTGCACCGCAGCGCCCGCGAGGTGAAGGCGATGCGTGCCCGCACGTCCGACATCCTCGGTGGGCCGGCGGTGGTCGACGAGTGGTCGATCGCCGTCCTGCACCGGTTCCGCCCCACGGGCGACGGAGCCTGCGCCCGGGTCACCTGGACCCAGGGCCGCCCCGAACGGCTGGACCGGATGATCGACGCCTTCGGGGTCAGCATCGTGCCGCGGCTGGTCGACCTCCCGGGCTTCTGCTCGGTCAGCATGCTCGTCGACCCCGCCGACGGCCGCGCCACGACCGCCGTCACCTACGCCAGCCGGGACCAGATGCACGAGGCCCTGGACCGCGCCTCCGAGCTCCGGCACGAGTTCACCCGGCACATGGGCACCCGCGTCGTCGAGGTGGCGACCTTCGACCTGGTGGTCGCCCAGCTGCGCGTCCCCGAGACCGTCTGACCGCGGGTTCGGCCAGCCTCCCTCGCAGCGGGCGCCGACCCGAGCGGCAGCACCGACACGGTCACGGGCGGTGATCGATGCCGACCCGGCCGGGCCGCCGGGTCCCGCCGCGTCCGCGTCAGCCGGCGATGCGGGTGCGCAGCGTGCCGATGCCCTCGATGGTCACCGCGATCTCGTCGCCGCGCTGCAGCGAGCCCACCCCGGCCGGGGTGCCGGTCAGCACGACGTCGCCGGGCAACAGGGTCATCGCCTGGCTGACCCAGGAGACGCACGCCGCGACGTCGCGCAGCATGTCGGCGGTCGTGCCGTCCTGGCGCAGCTCGCCGTTGACCGTCGACCGCAGCGACAGCCCCGAGGGGTCGAGCTCGGTCTCCACCCACGGGCCCAGCGGGCAGGAGCCGTCGAAGCCCTTGCCGCGGGTCCACTGCCCCTCGGACTTCTGGATGTCGCGCATGGTGAGGTCGTTGGCCACCGTGTAGCCGAGGACGACGCCGGCGACGTCCTCGGCCGGGACGGCCACGCACCGCCGCCCGATGACGACGGCGAGCTCCCCCTCGTAGTGCAGGTCCGAGGTGAGCGCCGGGTACGGGACCTCGGCGTCCGGCCCGACCACCGCGGTGGAGGGCTTGAGGAACACGATCGGGATCGCGGGAACCTCGTTGCCGAGCTCCTTGGCGTGCTCGGCGTAGTTGCGCCCGAGCGCGACCACCTTGCTCGGCTCGACCGGAGCCAGCAGCGTGACCCTGGCCAGCGGGGTGCGCTCCTCGGTCCGCCGGACGCCGTCGAACGGCGGGCCTTCGAGCCGGACGACGACGGCGTCCTCGCCGTCGCCCTCGACGAGGCCGTAGGAGGGCGTGCTGCTGCCGGCGTCGGTGTAGCGGACCAGGCGCATCAGATGGCCTTGACCATGCCGCCGTCGACCAGCAGGTGCTGCCCGGTCAGGTAGGTGTTGGCGCCCGAGGCGACGAAGGCGACGACCTTGCCGAACTCCTCCGCGGTGCCGTAGCGACCCAGCGGGATCGTCTTCTCGCTCAGCTTCCGGGCCTCCTCCACCGAGATGCCCGACTTCTCCGCACGCGCGGCGTCCAGCCCGGCCACGCGGTCGGTGGCGATCCGGCCGGGGCCGACCACGTTGATCAGCACGCCCTCGGGGGCGAACTCGGTCGCCAGGCTCTTCGACAGCCCGAGCAGAGCCACCCGGTAGGTGTTGGAGAGCAGCAGGTTGTCGATCGGCTGCTTGATCGACGACGACGCGATCGTGACGATCCGGCCCCACTGCTGCTGCCGCATGTGCGGCAGCACGCCGCGGAACAACCGCACGGTGCTCATCAGGTTGAGCTCGAAGGCCTCTGCCCACGCGGCGTCGTCGAGGGCGTCGAAGCCCCCGGGGCGCGGGCCGCCCGCGTTGTTGACCAGCACGTCGACCCCACCGAGCTTCTGCTCGGTCTCCGCCAGCAGCCGGGCCAGGCCGCCGGCGTCGGAGACGTCGGCCGGGCAGTGCTCCACCTGGGCGCCGGTGGCGTCGGCGATCTCCGCGGCGGTCCGGGCCAGCTGCTCCGCACCGCGGCTGGAGATCATCACGCGGGCACCCTCGGCGGCCAGCTGGGTGGCGGTCGCCCGGCCCAGACCCTTGCTGGCCGCGGTGACGAGCGCGACCTTGCCGGTCAGATCCAGGTCCATCAATCACTCCACGGGGTTCGAGAGGTCACGGAAGCCGACGATCGAGCAGCCGGCGGTGTCGCCCGGCCGGATGTGCACGGCGCCGGGGGTGCCGGTCGAGATGATGTCGCCCGGCAGCAGGGTCATGACCCGCGAGTGGAAGGCCACCAGCCACCACGGGCGGAAGGTCATGTTCGAGACGACGTTGCGCCGGTGCACCGCGCCGTTGTGTATCGTCGAGACCTCGAGCGCGTCGACGTCGGGCACCTCGTCCACGGTGACCAGCTCGGGACCGAAGCTGAAGAACGTGTCGAAGCTCTTCGACCGGGTGAGGTACCGCGGGTTCTTCTCGAGGATGTCCTCGGCGGTCATGTCGACGACCGTGGTGAACCCGGCGACGACCGAGGCGGCGTCGGCCTCGTCGACGTCCTTGCACTCCGTGCCGATGACGAGCCCGAGCTCGCCCTCGGCCGTGGTCCGCTGCGACTGGGGCGGGATCCGGATCGCGTCACCGGGGCCGATGATCGCGGTGTCGGGCTTCAGGAAGCTGGCCGGCTCGGTCGACGGCGCCTTCTCCGACAGGTCGGCCGCGTGCTCGACGTAGTTCAGCCCGATCCCCCAGATCTTGCGGGGACGCCGGTAGAGCGGCGCGTGCACCAGCCGGTCCTGCGGGATGGCGAGGTCGTCGAGCAGCCCGGCCGGGGCGCCGCCCACCCACTGGCGCAGCGCCTCCACCTCCCCCTTCTCCAGCAGCTCCTGCACCGTGCCCGACCAGGTGGTGCCCAGCGCCTCGTTCACCGCCGTGAGCAGTACGGCGCCGGATGGGCGGACCAGCGCCGCCGGTTCGGCACCGTCGATCCGCAGGGACGTCAGTCGCACAGGGGGCTCCTAGCTCTCGGGGGAACGGCCGCTCAGAGTCCGACGGCGGTGATCAGGTCGTCGAGCTCGGCGAGGGTGAGGTCGTCGACCGGCGGGGCCGGGAAACGGGCGTGCGGCGAGCTGATGGCTCCCCGCCGGGCGAACACCTGCTTGCGGATCGTGACACCACCGACGCCGAGCTGCGCCTCGTAGCGGATCAGCGGCAGGTGCCGGAAGAAGTAGGCCTGCGCCTCCGCCCGCTGCCCGGCGACGAACTTCTCGTAGGTGCCCACCAGGACCTGCGGAAACCCGAACCCGGTCATGATCCCGTCGGCTCCGCGCAGCAGCTCCTCGTAGAGGTACACGCCGCCGAGCCCGCCGAAGATGCCCACCGGCGAGCGCACCGCGTTCCGCACCGCGGTGATCTTCGGCAGGGTCGGCGTCTCCTCGAGCTTGAGGTACCGGCAGCCCTCGATCTCGTCGAGCAGCCGGACCAGGAAGGGGGCGGGCATGGTCACGCCGGTGTTGACCGGCTCGTCCTGCACGACCACCGGCACCGACACCGCCTCGGCCACCCGGCGGAAGTGCTCGAAGACCAGGTCGAGGTTCCTGGTGTTCTCGGGCGGGGCCAGCATCACCGCGGCGGCTCCGGCGTCCTCCGCCCGGCGCGCGTAGTCCAGCGCCATGCGGGTCGCGCGGGCCGAGACCCCGGCCACGACCGGCGCCCGCCCTGCGGTCGCCTGCACATAGCGCCGCAGCACCCGCTCCCGCTCGTCGTCGAGGAGCTTGGCGGCCTCGCCCATGATGCCGAGGATGGTGAGGCCGTGCGCCCCCGCGCCCAGGTAGTCCTCGACGAGGGTGTCGATGCTGCCCTCGTCGACCTCCCCGTCGTCGGTGAACGGCGTCAGCGTGATGGGCAGCACACCCCGGAGGGTGCTCACCGCCGGACACCCCGTGCGAACGTCCGGACGACCCGGCTGCGACACTCGGTGACTGGGATCACAAGCACACCGTAGCGGCTGCCGTCACCGTCTCCCCGGTCCGGCCCGGACCGTCGCGGGGAGCACGATCGGAGGACGATGACCGCCTCGCGCTTCGCCGTCGTCGGCGGCGGCATCATCGGTGCCGCGGTGGCGCGCCGGCTGCTCCAGCTGCGGCCCGACGCCCGGGTGACGCTGCTGGAGAAGGAGGACCGGCTGGCCGCCCACCAGACCGGCCGCAACAGCGGCGTGGTGCACGCCGGCCTGTACTACGAACCCGGCTCGCTCAAGGCCCTGCTCTGCCGCCGTGGGGTCGGCCTGCTGCGGGAGTTCTGCGCCGAGAAGGGCCTGGGCTACCAGGAGATCGGCAAGGTGCTGGTCGCCCTCGACGCCGCCGAGCGGTCCCGGCTGGACGCCATCGCCGAGCGGGCCCGCGCCAACGGCGTCCCCGGCATCCGAATCATCGACCGGGCCGAGCTGCACGAGCTCGAGCCGCACGTCACCGGGATCGCTGGCCTGCACTCCCCCACCACCGCGATCGTCGACTACGCCGGGATCACCCGGGCGCTGGCCGGCGACGCCGAGGCGTCCGGGGCCACGATCCGCACCGGGTTCGCCGTCTCCGGGCTGCGGCACACCACCGGCGGGCCGGCCGAGGAGGTCGTCGTGCAGGGGGCCACCGGCGAGGAGCTCGTCGTCGACCAGGTGGTGCTCTGCGCCGGCCTGCAGGTCGACCGGCTGGCCGAGCTCGCCGGCGACGTCCCGGCCCCCCGCATCGTGCCCTTCCGCGGTGAGTACTTCGCCCTGGTCCCGGAGAAGCGAGCCCTGGTCAACGGCCTCGTGTACCCGGTCCCCGACCCGCGCTACCCGTTCCTCGGCGTGCACCTGACTCCGCGGTTCGACGGCGAGGTGCTCGTCGGACCGAACGCCGTGCTGGCCCTGGCGCGGGAGGGCTACCGCAAGCGCGACGTCAGCCCCCGGGAGCTGGCCGAGATCGTCCGCTACGCCGGCTTCCGGAGATTCGCCGCCCAGCACTGGAGGACCGGCATCGCCGAGATGCGCGGGTCGCTGAGCAAGCGCACCTTCACCGCCGCCGCCCAGCGCTACGTCCCCGAGCTCACCGTCGCCGACCTGGTCCCCGCCACGGCCGGGATCCGGGCGCAGGCCCTGGGGTCCGACGGCAGCCTGGTCGACGACTTCCGCATCACCCGCACCGGGGCCGTCGTCGCGGTCCGCAACGCCCCCTCCCCCGCCGCGACGTCCTCCCTGGCGATCGCCGAGCGCATCGTCGACGACCTCCTCGACCGCGGCCGGGAGCCGTGACCGGAGCCGCTGCCCGCCGGGCGCGCCCCGGGCGCCGTTCTGCCGATCCGCCGCGGGACTGACAGCCGTGCGCCCGCCTCCGGGGGCCCGGCGCCCGGCGACCTCCCGCGCCGCCGCCACCGCGGCCGTCAGCGTCACGACGGTCGGGGTGCTGCCGCCGTACATGGTCGGCGTGCTGTGGGTGCAGGTGCGCGAGGACCTGGGCTTCGGCCCCTCGCTGCTCGGCGTCCTGGTGGCCTGCTTCTTCCTCGTCTCCGGGCTGGCGTCGCTGACCGCCGGCATGGTGGTGCGGCGTTTCGGCACCTCACCGGTGGTGCGGCTGTCCGCGCTCCTGGCCGCCGCCGCCATGCTGCTCATCGCCGTGGCCGCCCAACACACCCCGGTGCTCGTCGGGGCGCTGCTGGTCGCCGGCTGGGGCAACGGCGTCGGGCAGCCGGCGAGCAACGACCTGATCGCCCGGGCGGTGACACCGGACCGCCACGGGCTGGCCTACGGCACGAAGCAGGCGGCGATCCCGCTGGCGACCATGCTCGCCGGCGCCGCCGTCCCGCTGGTGGCCATCCCGCTGGGCTGGCGGCCGGCGTTCGTCATCGGGGCTGGCCTGGCCCTGCTGGTGATGCTGACCGTCCCCGCCGGCAACCGGCTGCCACCCCGGGGGGCCGCCGCCGCGTCGGAGGCCGCCGGCCCCTTCCGCCGCGCCGCGCTCGTCGTGCTCGCCTGCGGGCTGATGCTCGGTGCGGCCACCGGCAACTCGCTCGGCGCGTTCTTCGTCGCCACCGCCGTGGACTCCGGCATCTCCCCCGGCACGGCCGGGCTGCTCGCCGCGGTGGCCAGCGCCACCGGCGCGACGGCCCGGATCGCGCTGGGCTGGCTGGCCGACCGGGTGCGCACCCGCTGGCTGCTGGTCGTCGCCGCCCAGATGGCCATCGGGGGCCTCTCCTACGCGCTGCTGGGCACGGGGGTCGAGGTCCTCGTCGCCGTCGGCGCGGTGATCGGCTACTGCACCGGCTGGGCGTGGGCCGGGCTGTCCACCTACTCCGTGGCCCGGATGCACCCCGGCATGGCGGCCCGCGCCACCTCGATCACCCAGGGCGGGATGGGCGCCGGGGCGGCGCTGGGGCCCCTGCTCTTCGGCGTCCTCGTCGCCGCGACGTCGTACGCGGTCGCCTGGTACGCCACGGCGGCGGTCTCGGTGGTCGCGGGAGCGGTGATCGTCCAGGGCCGCCGGATGCTGATGCGGGACCGGCCCGGTCTGGTGGCCGCGCAGGAGCTGCGGCGGCGGTCCCGGCACGCCTGATCGCGTCCACGGCGGCAGCGGTCGCCCCGGTTCCCGGTCAGACGCCGGTGTCAGGTGGGCGCCTGCAGGCCCTCGTCCTGCGCCGGCGCACGGCGGCGGAGGCCGGCCACCGGCAGCCCGCGCGAGCGGCGGACCATGCGGCGGCTGAGCCGGATCGTGACGGCGGCGAGCAGGCTGAGCACCGCGGCGGTCAGCCAGGCGGCGGTGTAGGAGGACGTCTGCGCGACCACGCCGAAGAGCAGCGGTCCGCCGGCTGCGCCCAGGGACAGGCCGGTCTGCACGAACCCGGTCACCGAGGCGGCGGCGGCCCGGTTGTCGCGGATCACGGCGAAGTGGAACAGGCCCGTCCAGGCCCAGCCCAGGCCGTAGGCCATCGCCGCCCCGAGGACGAACAGCACCGTCTGCCCGGTGGCCAGGAAGCCGTAGCCGAGGGCGCCGCCGGTGAGTAGGTTGGCGATGAACAGGTAGCGGCTCCGGTCGGGGTGCCGGTCGGCCAGCCACCCGAAGCCGATCCGGTTTCCCAGCCCCAGCACCGAGCAGGCGGCGACCAGCAGTCCGGCACGGCCGGGCGTTACGCCCGCCGCCACCGCGGAGTCGACGAGGAAGACCCCGGTGGACGTCGCGGAGGCCGCGCCGAGGAACCCGCCGAGGGTCAGGACCAGCAGCCCGCCGCGCGGCAGGCCCTTGTCCGGCGCGCCGGTCTCCGCGGTCCGGGGCCCGGGCCGCGCGTCCCGCCCGCCGACTGCCGCCGCGACGAGCAGCAGCACCGCGAGCGCGACCGCCGCGGCGACCGCCCAGCGCCATCCGAGGACCAGCGCGACGCCGGGCACCGCCAGCCCGCCGAGCAGGGTGGCCGCCGGGATCGCCGACTGCTTGATGCCGAAGGCCAGCCCGAGCCGGTGCTCGGTCACCAGCTCGGAGATGCCCAGGTTGGCCGAGGGCTGGGCGACCGCGTTGCCCAGCCCGCCGATCGCCAGGCCGGCCATCAACCAGCCGGCCGACGAGGCGGTGCCGATGGTGACCAGCGCGCCGATCGCCAGCACCGCGGCCAGCACCGCGCCCCTGCGCGCCCCGAGCCGCTGCACCAGCCGGCCGCCCGCCCGCGCGCACGCGCCGGAGACGGCGAACAGCGTCGCCGCCGCCAGGCCGAACAGCCCTAGGCCCACCTCGAGGTCGGCGCGGATCTGCACCGCCAGTGCGCCGACGAGGAAGGCCGGCAGCACCCCCAGGACGGAGACGGCGCCGGCCTGCAGGATCGGGCGGGCCGACGCCGGGGCTCCGGCTCCGGGGGGGCGGTCCGGTCACCGAGCGGGCGCATCCAGCGGCCGGCCGACCCGCTCCCCCAGCTGCCGCAGGGCCGCGTGGGTCTCGGCGTCCAGCGGCACGCCCTCCACCCGTCGGAGGGCCCGCTCGGCCGCCGCCCGCTGGCCGGGTGTCCGTACCGGCAGCCCGGGGTCGACCGGGGTGAGCGCACGCAGTTCGCCGAGCAGCCGCTGGGTCTCGGCCTGCATGCGCGCCGGGTCTCCGAGCCGTGCCGGGTCCAGGACGACGACCAGGTGGCTGGTCCGGGGCGGGCCGGACGCGGCGCGGGCGGTCAGGTTGCCGACACCCGGACCGAACGGCCCTCCGGCGAGCACGGCCGTGAGGAGCTCGACCAGCAGCGCCAGGCCGTAGCCCTTGTGGCTGGAGTGCTCCCGGTCGCTGCCCAGGGGCAGGAGCGGACCCTTGCCCGGATAGACCGCGCCCGGGTCGGTGGTCGGTCGCCCCTCGGCCGTCAGCCCCCAGCCCAGCGGGATCCGCGTGCCCAGGCGCAGCGCGATCTCGAACTTGCCGCCGGCGACCGCCGACGTCGCCATGTCGAAGACCATGGGTTCCTCGCCGGTCACCGGCATGCCCAGCGCCAACGGGTTCGTTCCGAAGTAGGGGCGGGCCGATCCGGTGGGCGCGACGATCGGCCCGGTGTTGGTCGCGGCGATGGCCACCAGGCCCTGTCGTGCCGCGTCGTGGACGTAGGAGCCGCTCGCCCCGTGGTGGCTGCTGTCCCGCACGTTCACCCAGCCCAGACCGAGCCGTCGCGCCCGCTCCACCGCCTCCCGCAGCGCCACCGCGGTGACCGGGTGGCCGAGCAGGCCGTGCCCGTCGACCAGCGCGACCGCGCCACCGTCGGAGTGCACCGTCGGTTCCGCGTCGGCGGTGATCGCCCCACTGCCGATCATCGCGACGTAGGCGGGCAGGCGGGCGATGCCGTGCGAGTCGATGCCGGACAGGTCGGCGTAGGCGAGCACGTGGGCGACCTCCCGGGCGTGGGTCTGCCGCACGCCCACCGCCTCGAGCACGTCCACCGTCCACACGCGCAGGTCGTCGGCCGGCACGCGGACGGCCGGCTCCGCGACCGCGTCGACGGCCCCGACGCCGGCCGGCTCGGCGCCGAAGGCAGCGAGGACGGCGTCGGCGACGTCGCGTGTCCCGGCGGCGGCCACACCATCGGGCGCGAGGTCGTAGGTCCACGGCCCGTGGCGGAGCACCGTCGCCGTGGCCGTCCGCAGCCGGTCCCCGAGCGCTCGGGTCTCGGCGAAGTGCTGCAGCAGCGCGACCAGCGCGAGGTAGCCGCCGAGCGGATTCACCTGGTCGCGACCCGTGCGCCGCGGGGCCGAACCGTGGGCCGGCTCGAACAGGCCCCGGCAGCGCCCCCGCACCGGTTCCCCTGGATGGATGGCGGCGGATCCGCACAGCGCCGGGGAGCCGGCACGGCCGGCCGCGAGATCGCTGAGGATGTCACCGAGCAGCCCCTCGGTGACGATCACGTCCGGCACGGCACCGCCCGCTGCGAGCTCGAAGGCCGCGCGGTCGACGAAGCGGTGCTCGACCGGCACGCCGCGCCGGCCGGCGACCTCGGTGGCGACCTCCCGCCACAACCGCCCGGTCGCGTACAGGTTGGCCTTGTCCACCGAGACCAGGCGGCCACCGCCGCGTCGCTGCAGCCGGTCGATGCCCAGCCCGACCACCTCGGCGATCCGCTCACGGGTCAGCCGGAGGACGTCGGCCGCCTCGCCGCCGTCCTCGGCGTAGGTCCGGTCGCCCGGCCCGGTGCCGTAGGAACCGCCGAGCAGGTTGCGGACGACGGTGAGGTCGGCACCCTCCCCCATCGGGATGTCCCGGACCGAGATCCGCAGGTCGTACCGCTCGCGCAGCCGGTGCAGCGCCACCTCCGGCCGGAGGCAGACCTCGGCCGGCACCCCGGGGTCCTCGCCGACCGCGCCGAGGAGGATCGCGTCGGCCGCGTCGCAGGCGGCGAGGGTCTCCTCGGGGAGGACCTCCCCCGTGGCGGCCGCGGCGCGCGCGCCGACCGGCCAGGGGCCGGTCACCTCGAGGACCCCCCGCTCGGCGAGCTGCCGGAGCAGTCGCGAGGGACCGTCGAGCACCTCCTCCCCGATACCGTCGCCGGGGAGGAGCGCGACGCGGATCACCGCTGCACCGGCCACCGGCCGACCGTGGTCGTGACCACCCCGGCGTCCGGCTCCCCCACCGACCGTCCGCGATCGGCGACCCCGGGAATCACGACGGTCACCGCGGGAGGGCTCGGCTCATGTCAGCGCTCCCCCGGGGTGTCCGTGCCGGTCGTGCTCGTGGGTGCGGCGGTGGTCGCTCCCGACGCGGCCGGTGCGTCGGGCGCCTGCGGAGCCTGCTCGGCATCGCCCTCACCGCCGGGCAGCACCGCGCCGAGCGGGCCGCCCACGGAGTGGCCGGCGCGCCTGCGCATCAGCAGGTGCACCACGGTCCCGGCGAGGGCGAGGGCGAGGCCGATGCCGATCCACAGCGGCTCCATGACCAGCAGCGCGACAGCCGCGCCCAGGAACAGCACCCGCTCGGCCCAGCCGGCCGGGCCGATCAGCCACTTGCCGGTGACCACGGCGAGCGCGCCCACCGCGAGCGAGGAGGCGACGAACGCGATGGCGACCGTGGCGGCACCGCCCTCGAAGAGCAGGCCGACCCCGTTCGGCGACAGCACGAAGATGAACGGCACCAGGAAGGCCGGCAGCGTGTACTTCCAGGTGAGCCACATGGTGGGCACCGGCTTGCCGCCGGTGATCGCGGCCGCGGCGAACGGCGAGAGCGCCGTCGGCGGCGACACCTCGCTGAGCACGGCGTAGTAGAAGATGAACATCGCCGCGGCGAAGGGCTCGACGCCCACCTGCTGGAGAGCCGGCGAGATGATCACGAACGAGATGATGAAGCTCGCCGTGACCGGTACGGCCAGGCCGAGCAGGACGACGACGATGGCCGAGAACAGCGCGGTCAGCACCAGGCTGCCGCCGGAGAAGTCGACGATGATGCCCGCGAGCCGCAGCGCCAGACCGGTGAGGGTCATGACGCCGACGATGATCCCGGCGACCGCCATGACGGGGATGACCGAGAGAGCACCGACCGCGCCCTGGCCCAGCGCGTGCCAGATCCGCTTCGGCGTCATCCAGTGCTCGCGGTCCAGCCAGCTCAGCAGGAAGGCCAGCGCGGTCGCGTACACGACGGCGCGGAAGGGCGTGTAGCCCAGGGCCAGGAAGAAGACGATGGCGGCCAGCGAGCTGAAGTGGTACCCGAACCGGAGGAGCAGCCGCCACGCCGACTTGTCCTCCACCTCCACCTGGTGCGTGCCGTGCCGGCGGGCGTCGAACTCGATCGCCAGGATGATCCCGAGGTAGTACAGGATCGTCGGGATGGTCGCCCAGATCAGCACCTCCAGGTAGGAGACGTTGAGCAGCTCGGCGATGATGAACGCCGCGGCGCCGAGGGTGGGCGGCGACATGATGGCGCCGATACCGGCTGCGGCGAGCACACCGCCGCCGGCCTCCGACGAGTAGCCGGCCTTGCGCAGCAGCGGCCAGCCGAAGCCACCGAGGGTCACCGTCGTGGCCACGCCGGAGCCCGACACCGTGCCGAGCAGGAAGCCTGACAGCGTCACCGTGCGGCCGGGACCGGCCGCCGACTGGCCGAAGGCGGCGAACGACAGGTCGATGAAGAACTTCGTCGCGCCGGAGGCCGCCAGCACCGCCCCGTAGATGGTGAACAGGATGATGTAGGTCGCGGCGACGTCGAGCGGGACGCCGAAGATGCCCTGGGTCCCCATGACGTTGTGCCCGATCAGCCGCGTCCACTGGAAGTCCGCGGTGGTGAACGGGCTCGGCATCGACGATCCGAAGTACGCCATGGCCAGGAACCCGAGCACCACGAGCGGGACCAGCAGCCCCACCGTGCGCCGGGCCGCCTCCAGCACCAGCAGCACGAGCAGGGTGCCCATGATGAGGTCGGTGTCGGTCGGGACGATGGCCCGGCGGAAGAAGCCCTGCCAGTCCCAGACCATGTAGAGGCCCGGCACGAGCGAGGCCAGGGCGAGGACCCAGTCGAGGATGTTCGGGTGGTCGGCCTTGCCCTGGAGCTTCTCCTTGTCCGACCGGCCCCAGCCGCGGTAGGTCAGGAAGGTCAGGAACAACCCGACGCTGAGGAACAGCGGGAGGTACACCTGCCGGGGCATGGGGTTGAACACCCAGTAGAGGGCGAAGAGGGACAGCCCGACGCCCACGACCGCGACGACGTGGCCGGGGATGCCGGTGAGGTGCCGGGCCGGCTTCTCCGCCTCGAACTCGGCGAGCAGGGCCTCCTCGTCGATGCGGTCGGGATCCACGTCCCGGTCCCCGCCGGGGCCCTTGTCGATGGTCGAGGCGTCCTCGACCCCCGACCGCGCGCCCCGGCTGGCCGGCGCGGCCCCCGGGACGTCGTCCGGAGCCGTGCCGGGTTCGCCGGCCACCTTGGTCGCGCCCCCGCCGTGGGCCGGTTCCGGCCCGGACTGCCGGTGGGTGAGCCGTCGGAGCTTCATCAGCTCTCCTCGATGTCGAGTATCACGGAGGGGTCTTCGGTGACGACGCGCTGCCAGATCGGGACCGGGTCGGCTCCGGGCACGAACAGTGTGCGCTCGCCGAGGTCGGTAGCGGCGATGTGGAGATCGGTGAACACGGCCGGTCGGCTCGGGTCGGGGTCGACCACGAACGGGAGCCGGTCGCCCGGTGGTGACGGCCGCGGCGCGCCCGGGACGGCGTAGTACTCCTCGAGGACGGCGACCTGCTCCGCGGCCAGCTCCACCAGCTCGAAGCGGCCGTCCGGGAGAACCCGGTACCGCTCCTCGGCGAGCGTCCGGTAGATGCTGTTGCGGTACCCGACGGCGAACGTGTCGCCGTCGAGCGGGACCCGCGCGATCAGGTCACCCTCCGGCCCGCGCACGGTGACGAACTGCTCGCCCTCCCCCTGCGTGGCCACCGCCACGACGCCGCCCGCCACAGCGACCCCCGCCAGCACGGCGAGGACCGCGATCAGCAGGCGGCGGCGCACGATCAGCGGGCGGGACGCCCCGCGGCTGCCGGGGCCGGACGACGGTCCGGCGCCCGGCAGCACGAGGGCTCGGGAGGGGGTCAGTCGACCGAGTCGAAGTACGTCTGCGCGCCCGGGCACGTCTCGATGAACTCGATCTCGTCGGCGGTCTCCGCGTCCAGCTCCTCGGCCGCGGGGTGCACGGTGAGCAGCTGCTCCTCGTTCTCGAAGATGGTGCGCGTGATGGTCTCCTGGAGGGCCTCGTCCATGTCGGTCCGGACCACGAGGATGTTCGGCGACACGACGGTGGACACCGCTTCGTCCTGGCCCTCGTACGTGCCGGCCGGGATCTCCTCGGCGAAGTAGTAGTCGCCGTACTGCTCGGCGAGCTCCTCGGCGTACTGGCCGGTCGGGATGAGCACCAGGTCACTGGTGCTCGCGAGGTCGACGATCGCACCGGTCGGCAGACCGCCGGACCAGGCGCCCGCGTCCACCGTGCCGTCCTGGATGGCGGCGACCGTCTCGGCGACACCCAGCTGGACCCGCTCGATGTCGGCCTGCGGGTCGACACCGGCGGCCTCCATGGTCCGGTCGGCGATGACCTCGGAGGCCGAGCCGACGGCGCCGGGCGAGACGCGCTTGCCCGCCAGGTCCTCGATCGAGGTGATGCCGGTGTCGGCCGTCGTGAAGAAGTGGGTGAAGTTGTTGTACGTGTTGCCCAGCGAGCAGACGGCCAGCGGCTCGCTGAACGTGTTCTCCCCGTTCGCGGCGTCGGACACGACGTCGCCGACGGCCAGGGCCATCTGCGCCTGATCGGTGTCGAGCAGCTGCATGTTGTCGACCGATGCGTTGGTCTCCTGGACGGTGACCGTGAGGCCGGGGATCTCGGAGCTCAGGAGGTTGGCCATGCCACCGCCGTAGGGGTAGTAGACCCCGCCGGTCCCACCGGTGGCGAACGTCAGCTGCTCGTTGAACTCCTGGGCGGCGTCGCCACCGGCGGCCGGCTCCTCGGCGTCGTCGCCACCGCAGGCGGTGAGCACGAGGGTCGAGGCGACTCCCAGGGAGAGCAGCAGGCGGGAGCGCTTGCCGGGGTTCGTGCCGAGGGTGGTGGACATCAGTGGCCTTCCTGTGGAGTGCCGACACGGCCGGGCCGGAGAGCCGGCGGCGGGAACGCCGCGGGACGGCCGACCCGCAGCCGGTGAGGCGTGTGCCTGGGCTGTAGGGCAGGTCACAGAAGTGAACCAGGCCACAAAAACGCCTGTCTACTGTTTACAGTGTCACGGGACGGTGACGTTTTCCCACGTGCGCGGGAGGTGCGGTCCGGTGCTGGAGGAACGACCCATCGCGACGCTGCCACTGCGCGAGCACGTGTACGAGCGGCTGCAGGAACTGCTGATCAGCCGCAGCCTGGCGCCCGGCGACCACCTGGTCGAGGAGCGGCTGGCCTCGCAGCTCGGGGTGAGCCGGGGACCGGTCCGGGAAGCGCTGCAGCGCCTGCACCGGGACGGCTGGATCACGATCCGCCCGCGGCACGGGGCCTTCGTGAACCGCCCCACGGTGCAGGAGGTGCACGAGTTCTTCGAGGCCCGGGAGCTCGTGGAGCGCGAGGCGACGCACCTGGCCGCCGAGCGCTGCACCCCCGCGGACGCCGCGCGGCTGCTGGAGATCTGCGACCAGGCCGATGCCGACTGGGCGCGCGGCGTCCCGGCCCAGCAGATGGCCGCCCACACCTCCCGCTTCCACCGCGCCGTCCTGGAGAGCGCCCGCAACCACATCCTGCTGGAGTTCGGCGAGCGGCTCTCCCACCGCAGCCGCTGGTTCTTCGCTCCCCTGGTGTCCGTGAACGCGCCGCGCGCCTGGACGGAGCACCGCCGCGTGGCCGAGCTCATCGCCGCCGGGGAGGCCGACCGCGCCGCCGAGGCGATGCACAGCCACATCGCGCTGTCCCGCGACTCCTACCTCGACATCCATCCCGACGGCGACACCTACGAGGGCTCCGGTCCGGCCCCTCCGTCCGCCCGGGCACTGGGCTCCGGCCGGTGACCACCCCCGGCAGCCCCGAGCGGAGGCAGCGACCCATGGCCCCATGCCCCGTCGTCCTGGTCACCGGCGCATCGAGCGGAATCGGCCGCGCCTGCGTCGATGCCTTCCTCGCGCAGGGGGCGCGCGTCGTCGCCGCCGCCCGCCGCACCGACCGGCTGGAGGAGCTGGCGGCGCGGCACGACGGCGCCGTGCTCCCCCTGGCGCTCGACGTCCGCGACCGGGACGCGGTGAACACCGCGCTCGGGTCGCTGCCCGAGGAGTTCTCGCCGATCGACGTGCTGGTCAACAACGCCGGGCTCGCCCGTGGCCGGACCCCCCTGCACGAGGACGACCCGGACGACTGGGACCAGATGCTCGACACCAACGTGCGTGGCCTGCTCAACGTGTCGGGAGCGGTGCTCCCCGGCATGGTCGAGCGCGGCTCGGGGCACGTCATCAACGTCGGGTCGAACGCCGGCCGCGAGGTCTACCCCGGCGGCACGGTCTACTGCGCGACCAAGGCCGCGGTCGAGCGGATCACCCGCGGCATGCGGATGGACGTCCTCGGCAGCGGCGTCAAGGTCAGCGAGGTCGACCCGGGGATGGTCGAGACCGAGTTCTCCGTCGTCCGCTTCCACGGCGACCGGCAGGCGGCCGACGCCGTCTACGAGGGCGTGACCCCGCTGGCGGCCCAGGACATCGCGAACGTCGTCACCTGGATCGCCGGGCAGCCGCCGCACGTGGTGATCGCCGACGTCCTCGTCTACCCGCTGGACCAGGCGGGCTCGGGGAAGATCGCCCGCAGGAAGGGATGACCGTCCGCTGACGGCCGGGACAGGCACCGGCACGGGAACCGGGCGACGGCGGGACTTCCCGGGCTGGCGCATGGTCTGGGCGCTCTCGGTCACCGAGACCGTCTCCTACGGCGTCCTGTACTACTCCTTCGCCGTCTTCCTCGTGCCGATGCGCGAGGAACTCGGCGCCTCGACCGCGCAGCTCTCCGGTGCGCTCACCCTCGCCCTCGCCCTGACCGGCATCGGCGGGGTGGTGGTGGGCCGGTGGCTGGACCGCTCCGGGCCCCGGTGGATCATGACCGCCGGCAGTCTGCTCGGCGCGGCATCGGTCCTGGCGTGGTCGCGGGCCGACGACCTCGTCGAGCTCTACCTGGCCTTCGCGGGCATCGGGCTGGCCAGCGCCGCGGTGCTCTACGAGCCGGCGTACGCGGTGATCAACACCTGGTTCCGCCGCGACCGGCCGAAGGCGCTGCTGACGCTGACGGTGGTGGCGGGGTTCGCCTCGACGGTCTTCCTGCCCACGTCCCAGTTCCTCATCGACGTGCTCGGCTGGCGGCCGGCACTGGTGGTGCTCGCCGCGGTCGTCGCGGCGTGCGCCGTGCCGCACGCGCTGCTGCTGCGCCGCTCACCGGCCGACCTGGGCCTGGAGCCCGACGGCCGTCCGGACCCCGCGCCGCCGACGTCCGGGACCGGCGTCGGTGCACCGGTCCCCGGGGCCGTCCCCGGCCACGCCCCCTACCGGGGTGCCGGCGCGGCCTGGCGACTGCCCGCGGTGCGCTGGCTGACCCTGGCGACGGCGTTGCAGATGGTGGCGAACGCCGTGGTCGCGGTCTTCCTGGTGGCCTATCTGCTCGAGGCCGGGGCGCCACCCGGGCTCGCCGCGCTGGCGGCCGGAGCGCTCGGAGCGCTCTCGGTGACCGGTCGGGTGCTGCTCACGGTTCTCGCGACGCGGCTCCGCATCGGGACCGTCACCGCCGCGATGGTCGCCGGGCAGGGCCTCGCGGTGGGGCTGCTGTTCCTGCTCCCCCAGCCTGCGGCCACCGTCGTGTTCGTGCTCCTGTTCGGTGTGGGCTTCGGCGTCCTCAACATCGCGCGTCCGGCGCTGCTCGGGCAGTACGTGCCGGGGGCGGTGTTCGCGACGGTGTCCGGGCAGCAGGCCCTGGCCGGCCAGTTCGGCCGGGTCGTGGCACGGCTCGCCGGTGGCGCGTTGATCACCACCTCCGGCTACGGCGCCGGGTTCGCCGCGGTCGCCGGCTGCGCGCTCGCCGCCGCGGTCCTCCTGGTGCTCTCCGAACGGGCCGCCCGCAGCTGACGCGCCCGGGCCGACCGGCGCTCAGACCACCCGGGTGAGCGCCGGCCAGAGCCCGTCCGGGCCGTCGGCGAGCAGACCGGAGGCCAGCACCCGCGACCACACCAGCTCGCTGCCCGCCTCGTCCCGCCACGACCACAGCCGGCGGGTGAGGTGGTGCAGCTTGTGCTCCTGCGTGAAGCCGATCGCGCCGTGCACCTGGTGCGCCAGCCTGGCGACGACCTCCACCGCGGCGCCCGCCCGCACCTTCGCCGCCGCGGCAGCGAGAACGACGTTCCCGCCCCGGTCCAGGGCCTGGACGGCGGCGTCGGTCAGCGCCGTCACGGCGGTCACCTCGCCGGCCATCTCGGCCAGCTCCATCTGGATCGCCTGGAACTTGCCGAGCGGACGGCCGAACTGCTGCCGCTCCCCCGCGTACTGCACCGTCCACGCCAGCACCTGCTCCAGCGCCGCGGCCAGCTGCACCGCCCGCGCCAGCGCGTACCGCGCCCGTAGCTCGCCCGCACGGGTCTCGCTCAACAGCGCCCCGCTGGCCGCGGCCTGCTCCAGCACCAGCGAGCCGCGCGGCTCGCCGGCCAGGTTGTAGGCGTCGGACGCCGGGAGCGACGAGACGTCGACCAGCGCCAGGACCGCACCCTCGATCCCGCCCGGGGCGGGCGCCAGGACGACGACGCGCGAGGCCACCCCCGCCCACGCGACGTCGGGGACGGTGCCGGTCAGCGTGAACCGCCCCGGGCCGTCGCCGTCGTCGACCGGGTGGACGGTCACCGCGTCGGCGATCGCGAACGTCGTCGGCTCCTCCGGCGAGGGCAGGTCGAGGTCCGCGGCCAGGAGAGCCGGCCCGGCCACCAGCAGCTGCTCGGCCACCGGCACCGCGCCGGCGCCCGCGGCGAGCGTCCGGACGATCGCCACCGCGTCGGCCAGCTCACCGCCGGAGCCGCCGGCCTCCTCGGGCAGCCCGACACCGGTCAGCCCGGCGTCGGCCAGGGCCGACCACAGGCCCGCGTCCCAGCGCCGGTCGGCGGTCAGCGCGAACGGCTCGAATCCGGTGAGGATGTCCCGGACGGTCTCGACCACCAGGTCCTGGTCGGACATCAGCCCTGTCCCCCGCTCGACTCCACGCTCGTTCCGCTCCTCGCTCGTACGTCAAGGCCGCCTCCGCGGTCGGTCCGCTCCTCGCTCGTTCCTCGCTGCGATGCTCCTGCCCTGTCGGCGGCCGCCTCGCTGCGATGCTCGCTCGCTGTCGTCATCGCAGCCCCAGTCCACGAGCGACGATCCCGCGCAGGATCTCGTTGGTACCGCCCCGCAACGTGTAGCCCGGCGCGTGCAGCTGCGCCTCGGCCAGCGCCCGCGCAAGCGGATCGGGCGAGTCGAGCGAAGGCGTCACGTCGACCACCTTCCGGATCTCCTCGATGACGTCGCCCTCGAACGACGTCCCGACGTCCTTGACCAGCGCGGCCGGGATGTTCGGCAGCTCACCGCGGTCCAGCGCGGCGGCGATCCGCAGCGACATCTGCCGCAGCGCCAGCACCCGCGCCGAGATCCGCCCGAGCACCGCCAGCTGCGCCGGGTCGCCCGAGTCGGCGACTCGACGTCCGAACTCGGCGACGAGCGGATACGTCGACAGGAACCGCTCCGGCCCCGACCGCTCGAAGGCCAGCTCCGCGGTCACCTGGTGCCAGCCGTTGCCCTCCTCGCCCAGCAGCATGTCGCCCGGGACGACGACGTCCTCGAACACCACCTCGTTGAAGTGGTGCCCGCCGTCGAGGATGCGGATCGGGTTGATCGTGATACCCGGCAGCGACAGGTCGATCAGCAGCTGCGACATGCCGGCGTGCCGGTGCGCAGGGTCCGACGGCGCGGTGCGCACCAGCACGATCCCGTAGTGGGAGTGGTGCGCGTTCGACGTCCACACCTTCGCGCCGTTGACCACCCAGTCGCCGTCGGCGTTGCGGACGGCCTTCGTGCGGATCGAGGCGAGGTCCGAGCCCGAGTCGGGCTCGCTCATCCCGATGACGAAGAAGCACTCCCCCGCGACGATGCGCGGCAGGATCTCCTGCCGCTGCTTCTCGGTGCCGTAGGTGAGGAGGTTCGGCCCGGACTGCCGGTCGGCGATCCAGTGCGCGGCCACCGGGGCGCCGGCGGCGAGCAGCTCCTCGGTGACGGCGTAGCGCTCCATCGCCGAGCGCTCGTGGCCGCCGTACTTCTTGGGCCACGTCATCCCGAGCCAGCCGCGCTCGCCCAGCTTCCTGGAGAACACGGGGTCGACGCCGGACAGCCAGGTGTCCACGTGCGTCTCGAAGGTGCCGGCGGCGAGCTCGGCGGCGAGGAACTCGCGGACCTCCGCCCGCACCTGCTCGGCTGCTTCCGACCGCGGCGCGGGCGCCAGCGTCAACGCGTTGCTCATGCGACTCCCCTGTGTGGCGGTGCTCACCGCCGTTGTACAGGGCGTCCGGGGAGCCCGTGCCGCCGGGCTCCCGGACGGCCGAGCTCAGCTGTCCGCGTCGTTCTCCTCCGACGGGCCGCGGGTGAGCTGGCGCAGCTCGTCGGCGACCGTCCCCAGCGACGTCAGCGCTCCGGACACCAGCCGGCGCACCCCGTGGATGTCCAGGCCCAGCGTCGCACCCATCCCGGACCCGCCCTCCAGCCCGCTGAGCTCGCCGTCGGCGGGCGCCCGCCGGGCCAGGTCCGGCGACCAGCGCATCGCGTCGCCCGACATCGACCAGTCACCCGTGGCGCCGTCGATCGCCTCGGTGATCGGGTTCCCGCGAGCCGATGTGTCCATGACCGCCTCCCAACCGGAGTTCCTCCCATGGTGACCCCTCGCGGCGCCATCCGGAAGGTCAGACCCGGCTGAGCACCAGCAGCGCAATGTCGTCGGCCCGGTGCTCCCCGGTCAGCTCGGCCAGCAGCCGGTCGCACAGCTCCTCGGGCCCGGCGGGCAGTGCACGGGCCGCCACTTCCCGCAGCCGGTCCAGCCCCGTGTCGATGTCGGCCCCCCGGCTCTCCACCAGCCCGTCGGTGAACAGGACCAGCGTCGACCCCGCCGGCAGCACACCGGCCCACTCCTGCGCCGGCGCCGGTGGTGCGCCCAGCATCCGCGTCGGCCGCACCGGCAGGTACTCCGCCGACCCCTCGGAGCACAGCAGCGGCGGCAGGTGCCCGGCCGACGCGATCCGCAGCTCCCCCGATGCCGGGTCCAGCGTGGCGAACAGCGCCGTCGCCATCCGCTGCAGCTCGTACAGCGCCCAGCTGCGGTGCAGCCGGTCGACCAGCGCCCCCGGTCGCTGCTGGTCGACCAGCAGCGCCCGGTAGACGCTTCGCAGCTGGCCCATCGTCGCCGCGGCCGTGATGTCGTGGCCGACCACGTCACCGACCGCGAGCGCCACCCGGTCGTCCGGCAGCCGGACGACGTCGTAGAAGTCCCCGCCGACGTCGACCCCCTGCGTCGCCGCCGCGTACCGCACCGCCATCACCAGCCCCGGAACCTCCGGGGGCGAGGGCGGCAGCAGGCTCGCCTGGAGGGTGTGCGACGTCCGTTCCTCGAACTCGAACCGCTGCGCCTTGTCCACCACCTGCGACAGCTGCAGCGCGAGCTGCTCGGCCATCTCGACGTCGGCCGCGGTCAGCGGCGGGCGGCGCCGGTCGGCACCGAAGGTCACCACGCCCAGCCGCCGGCCCTCCACGATCAGCGGCACGCTGACCAGCCCGACGAGCTCCAGCCGGCGGGCGGCCTCCCGGTGCTCCTCGTCGAGGGTGATCGCGTCGAGCACCGCCTGGCCCCCGTCGGCCTCCCGGATCCACTGCGTCCGCCCCTCGCGCAGCGCCCGCAGGCCGACGTGCACCGGTGAGCGCTCGGGCGCCTGCTCCTCGCGCAACCGGTCGATCAACGGCTGCCGGGACGGGTCCCGGTGCCGTGCCACCGGGCGGGCCATCCCGTGCTCGGTCACCAGGTCGATCACGCACACGTCGGCCAGCCTCGACACCGCCAGCCCGGCCAGCCGCTCCACCGTGTCGGTCACGTCGGCCGCATCGGCCATCAGCCGGGCGGCCTCCAGCAGGAACGCCGCCCGCTCCCCCTGCAGCCGGGTCTGCTCGTACAGCCGGACCCGCTCGAGCGCCTGCCCGGCCTGTCGGCCCAGCGTCCAGAGCAGGTCGACCTCCGCCGGCGTCAGCGGCCGGTGCTCACCGGGCTCCTCGAGGCTGATCAGGTCACCGCGCTTGGGGCCGCCCCGCGCGAGCACGAGCACGCCCAGCCGCTTGCTGTCGGCCGACACCGGCACGATCACCAGGTCGGAGAGCTCGTCGGCGGACATCGCCGCCGCGAGTTCTGGCTGGTCGGCCCGCAGCCGGGCGTCGTGCACGATCGAGCGCAGCCCCTGGGCCAGCTCCAGCGCCAGGCGGCTGCCGGCCGCCTCCCGCAGGCGGCGCAGGAGGCGCACCGACAACCCGTCGGAGCGCACCGGGCGCAGGGCAGGCAGCCCGTGCGGGTCGCCGGCCTCGCCCTCGACCAGCACGAGCGCCGCGCCGCGGGCCTTCAGCGCCGCCCGCCCGCGCTGCACGATCACCGTTGCCACGTCCTCGGGCGTCATCGCGGCGGCCAGGTCGAACACGACCTTCTGCACCGTGCGCGACCGGGCCTCCGAGTCCTCGGCCAGCCGCTGCGCGGCGAGCAGCTCCCGCTCGTAGCGGCGGCGCGCGGTCGCCTCGAACAGCGTCGCGCGCACCAGCAGCGGCGACCCGTCGTCGTCGCGGACCTCGACGGCGTTGAGCAGGCAGGGCAGCAGCGAGCCGTCGACCCGCGTGATGTCGATGGCGATCTCCCGCACCGCGCCCTGCATCCGCAGCAACGGCACCAGATGGGTCTCGTAGAAGACCCGGCCGCCGACGGTGAGCAGGTCCTGGAACCGGGTGCCCAGGAGGTCGGCGGGCGGCCGGCCGGTCCAGGCGGAGAACGTCCGGTTGGCCTTGACCAGCCGGCCGTCGGGCAGCGTCGACAGGTAGCCCATCGGCGCGTTCTCGTACAGGTCGGCCGGGTCCTCCTCCAGCAGCCGGTCCAGTTGCGTCGCCGGGTCCCGGCCGCCCCCGGGGTCGGTTCCGCCGCCCCCGCCGGTCACGGCGTCAGGAACGCACGGATGGCGGCGATCGTCTCCTCCGGCGCGGACAGTTGCGGCACGTGCCCGGTCGCCCGCATGCGCACCAGCACGCTCCCGGCGATCTGCTCGTGCACGAACTGACCGACCGAGTCGGGGGCGATGGCGTCGGTGCTGCACTGCAGCACCAGGGTGGGCACCTCGACGCCGGCGAGGTCGGCCCGGTTGTCCGACAGGAAGGTCACCCGCGCGAACTGCCGGGCGATGTGCGGCGCGGTCCGGCAGAAGCTGTTGGTGAGCTCGTCGGCCAGCTCCGGCCGCTCGGGATTGCCCATGATCACCGGGGCCATCTGCGCCGACCAGCCCAGGTGGTTGCTGTCCAGCGCGTCCAGCAGGCCGATGATGTCCCCGCGGCTGAACCCGCCCACGTAGTCGACGTCGTCGATGTACCGCGGGTTGGGCCCGATCATCACCAGCGCGCCGAACAGCTCGGGAGCCCGGTGGTAGGCCAGCAGCCCGATCATCGCGCTCACCGAGTGGCCCACCAGCACGACGTCGGTCAGCGCCAGTTCCCGGAGGATCTCCACGAGGTCGGACGCGTACCCGTCGAGGGAGTCGTACTTGTCGGGGTCGTAGGCCGACAGGTCCGACTGCCCCGACCCGACGTGGTCGAACAGCACCACGCGGTGGTCGACGGCGAACTCGGGGACGACCAGACGCCACAGCGTCTGGTCGCAGCCGAAGCCGTGCACGAAGACCATCGGCCGCCCGTCCGGCACACCGATGACGCTGACCCGATTGCGCGCCACGACGCTGCCCACGGAGCCGACCGTAGTGGACCCCGCGCCCGCTGTCGCCGCCCCCCGTGATGCCGTCGGGCCCGCTCCGCACCACGGCTCACCGTGGGTCACGCAGGCGCGACGGACCGCCGCGCGTCGCCGGACCGCGCTCGCGCACGCCGGGGAGCGGCCCGGAAACCACTGTCGCGCCGTCCGCGGCCGCCCCTACCCTGCGACGCGTCCGGACCCCGGACCACCGGCCGAACCACCGAACGAGGCGCGCGCCATGACCACCGCCACGGCCCTCCCCACCATCCGCGCCGTCCCGCTGTCCGTGCGCACGGACAGCCCGCCGGCCCCCACCTCGGCGCCGCCCGGCCGCGCGGCGACCTACCAGCGAGTGCTGCACCAGCTGGCCCGCCGCGAGCTCGGCACCCTGGCCGACGTCGCCACCTGGGCGCCCGACGGCGAGTGCGCCCGCACCGGCACGCTCACCTGCCACGCCGCGCTGCTGGCCCGGGTGCTGCTGCACCACCACGCCGTCGAGCGGGAGTCGGTGTGGCCGGCGCTGCTCCGGGCGGTACCCGCCGGCTCCCGGCCCGCCGCCGAGGCCGCCGTCGCCAGCTGGACCGTCTCCTGCACCCGCATCGACGCCGCGCTCCGCGACCTCGACACGCTCGCCCGCCAGTGGTCGGTGAGCGGCACCGCCCGTGCCCGGGACGGCTTCGCCCGTGCCTGCCGCAGGCTCGCCGACGACGTCGACGCGCAGACCGCCGAGGAGGAGGCCACGCTGCTCCCCCTGCTCGACGCGCACCTCACCGACGCCGACTGGGCGGCGATCATCCGCACCGCCCGGTGCGGTCTCTCCGGCCGCCAGCAGCTGCTCGTGCTGGGCCTGGCACTGGAGGACTGCTGCGCCGGTGACCGCGCCCGGTTGCTGCGCGGGACCCGCCGCTCCACCCGGCTGGCCTGGTGGCTCCACGGCCGGCGGCGGTACCGCGCGTCGGTGGTGCGGTTGCGCGGCGCCCCGCCGGCGCGCTGAGGAGCTCCTCGCGCCCGGCGGTCACCAGCCGGCGGTCAGTAGCGGGACGTCCCGCAGTCGCGGCAGCGCTTGCGCGCGGCCGTCACCATCACGTGGCAGTTGTCGCAGACCCAGGTGGTCCGTTCCTTCGTCGCGGTGCTCATGGCCGCCTCCCCTCGTCAGACACGTCCACGACGGTAGGAAACCGCTGTGACGAGGAGGTGTCCGGAGAGTTGCGCTTGGACGCCAACTAATTCGCCCCGCGGCGCCCGCGGGCTACGGCCGGTCGATCCGGACGGTGCCGCGCCCGAGGTCCACCCCGAAGGGCGGATCGCCGTCCTGCACGTCGTCGCGCACGATGTCCCGCGCGCGCTGCTGCTCCAGACGCCGCGAACGGGCCCCGCAGCGCGGCCCACGGCAGCAGCACGATCGTGCTCGCGGCGTACGTCGTCCGGCGCAGGACGTGCCAGGCGCTGGCGACCAGCCCGACGTCGGTGACCCGCACGCGGGGGTTGCCGGTCAGGCCCCAACCCACCCGGTCCAGCCCGGTCCGGTCGCGGGCGTCGGCAGGTCGATGCCCGGGGTCTGCGTCACAGGGCCGGACCACAGTGCGCGCGGCACGGTGCGCGGACACCCCCGACGTGCGCAGAATGGGCAGTTGCCGCGAAGGCGCCGGCCGAGGCGCTGTGCACCACCATTCCAGTAGAGAGCGATGTGCGTTGTCGACAGCTCGACCGGCGGAGTCCCTCGACGCCGAGATCACGGCGGAACAGACCTACGTCACCGGCCTCCACCAGCGGCTCGACGAGGTGCGGGCGCGCACCGTGATGCGGCTCGAGGAGGCGCTGGCCACCGTCCCGCACAACCCGCAGGCGATCGGTGAGCGGGAGGCCGCCGTCGAGCTGCACTCCCAGCGGATCGTCGCGCTCGACGCCGCCGACAGCGGGCTGTGCTTCGGCCGGCTCGACCGGCACGACAGCGAGGTGGCGCGCTACGTCGGCCGGATCGGCCTCAACGCCGACGACGGCCGCGAGGAGCCGCTGCTCGTCGACTGGCGTGCCCCGGCCGCGCAGCCGTTCTACACCGCCACCCCGCTGCACGACCTGGGCGTCCGGCGCCGCCGGCACATCCGCACCCGCGGCCGCACCGTCGTGGGCGTCACCGACGAGACCCTCGACCTCACCGATCCGGACCTGGCCCAGCGCTCCGGGCTGGCCGGCGAGTCGGTCCTGCTGGCGGCGCTCAACGCCACCCGCACCGGCCGGATGAACGACATCGTCCGCACCATCCAGGCCGAGCAGGACCGCATCATCCGCGCCGACCACCGCGGCGTCCTCGTCGTCCAGGGCGGCCCGGGGACCGGGAAGACCGCCGTCGCGCTGCACCGCGCCGCCTACCTGCTCTACACGCACCGGGAGCGGCTGGCCCGCAGCGGCCTGCTCATCGTCGGCCCCTCCCCCACGTTCCTCTCCTACATCGCCGACGTGCTGCCCTCCCTCGGCGAGACCGGGGTGGTGCTCGCCGACCTCGGCGGCCTCCGCCCCGGCCTGCAGGCGCACGCGCCCGAGCGCCCCGAGGTGGCCGTGGTCAAGGGTCGGGCGGCGATGGTCGACGTCGTCACCGCGGCGGTCCGCGACCGGCAGGCCGTCCTCGACAAGCCGGCCGTGCTCACCATCGACGGCACCGCGCTGCGCGTCACCAAGGCCGACGCCGCCCGCGCCCGCTCCCGTGCCCGGTCCGTCTCCCGGGTGCACAACGAGGCCCGGCCGGCCTTCGCCCGCGCCCTCGTCGACGTGGTCGCCCGCAAGTACGCCGACAAGCTCGGCGAGAACGTCCTCGGCGTGGCCAACCTCCTCGGCGAGGGCGACGTCGCCGCGCTGCGCCGTGAGGTGACGGCCGAGCCCGCCGTCCACGCGCTGATCGACCGGCTCTGGCCCCGGCTCACCGCCGAGCGGCTGCTGCGCGACCTGTTCTCGTCGCCGCGGCGGCTCGAGGCGGCGACCCGCGGCTGGGCCGACGCCGACCGCGCACTCCTCCTCCGCCCGGCCGACGCCCCCTGGACCCCCGCCGACGTGCCGCTGCTCGAGGAGGCCGACGAGCTGCTCGGCGTCGACGACAGCGCCGAGCGCACCGCCGCGCGCCGCGAACGGCAGCGCCGGCTGCGGCACGCCCAGGAGACCCTCGACCTGCTGCACGGGTCGCGCTCCACCGACTGGGAGACCGAGGAGGATTCCGAGGAGCTGTCGGCCGGGGACCTGCTCGACGCCGAGGGCCTGGCCGAGCGGCAGGAGGTCACCGACCACCGGTCGACGTCGCAGCGCGCGGCCGCCGACCGCACCTGGACCTACGGGCACGTGATCGTCGACGAGGCGCAGGAGCTGTCGGCCATGGCCTGGCGGGTGCTGCTCCGCCGCTGCCCCACCCGTTCGATGACGCTGGTCGGGGACGTCGCCCAGACCGGCTCGGCCGCCGGCGCCTCGAGCTGGGCCGAGGTGCTCGAACCGCTCCTGGGCCCCCGGGGCGGCTCCTCCTGGCGCATGGAGCAGCTGACCGTCAACTACCGCACCCCGGCCGAGATCATGGAGGTCGCCGCCGACGTGCTCCTCGCCGGCGGGGCGGGCACGTCGGCCGCCCGGTCGGTGCGCTCCACCGGCGACGAGCCGTGGGCCAGGCAGGTGACCGAGGAGCAGCTGATCGCCGCCGTCGCCGATGCGGCCGCGGACCTGGATGCGGCCGAGGGCACCCTCGCCGTCGTCGTCCCGCGCAGCCGGGTCGACGCGGTCACCGCGGCCGTGCGGGCGGCCGTCCCGTCGGCGTCGGCCGACGGCGACCTCACCGCCGGCCCCGTGGTGCTCACCCCCGAGGGCAGCAAGGGCCTGGAGTTCGACTCCGTGCTCGTCGCCGACCCCGCCGGGATCCTGGTCGAGGGGGTGCGCGGCCACAACGACCTCTACGTCGCCCTCACCCGCGCCACCCAGCGGCTGGGCGTCGTCCACCCCGGTGAGCTGCCGGACGAGCTCAAGCGGCTCGACCGGCGCTGAGGGGTTCCCGGGAGGTCTGTCTCCGCCCACCGGGGGTGGGCAGAGACAGACCTCCGGCGGATCGCCGTCAGGCGCTGTCGCGCACCCGGAGGACGACGCCGCTCCTCGGCCTCGCCGGGATGCGGTGCAGGGCGATCGTCAGGTCCTGCTCCGGCACCTCGTAGTCCAGCCGGGCGAGCTTCCCGGCCAGTGCCGACAGCAGCGCGACGGTGATCTGCTCGCCGGGACAACGGTGGTTGGTGCGCGGGTCACCGCCGCCCTGGGGCACCAGCTCGAACTCGCCGATCTTCCGGTCGAGGAACCGCTCCGGGCGGAAGGCGTACGGCTCCTCCCACAGAACGGGGTCGTGGTTCTGCCCGTAGAGATCGAGCAGCACCATGGCGTTCTCCGGGATCCGCCGCCCGTCGAACTCGACCTCCCGCGGCGCCCGCCCGCCGATGAACGGGGCGAACGGGTAGAACCGCCGCACCTCGTGCGCCCACGCCTCGGCGAACGCCGGCTCGCCGGAGGCCAGCCGGTCGCGGTGGCCCGGCCACCGGATCAGCGCGTGCCCCGAGAACGCCAGGAACCAGGCGACCGCCGTGGTCGGCCGGATGATGTTGAGCAGCTCGACGGCCGCCACGTGCGGGGCCAGCTGCGTCCCGTCGGCGTCCCGGTGCCGGGCGACGACGTCGACCGCCGAGCCCGGCGGCACCGAGGCCACCCCGCTGCGCACGTCGCGGACGAGCTGCGCCAGCCACCTCTCGCGGCGGCCCCGTGCCCGCCGCGCCCGGAAGTGCCGCGGCCCGCCGGTGGCGAACCCGTCGACCATGGCGACCAGGTCACGCGCCAGGTCGGCCACCTCGTCGTCGCGCACCGGGATCCCCGCCCAGCGCGTGACCGAGCCGGCGATCACCCGGCTCGCCTCGTCGAAGACGACGATCCGCGGCCGGCGGGCCCACCCCGCGGCCGCGTCGTCCCAGGCCGCGGCCGCCTGCTCCACCAGGGAGGCGATGCCGTCCTCCCGCATGAGCAGCGCCACGAACATGGCCTTGCGCACCCGGTGCATCTCGCCGTCGAGGGTGTGCACCGCGCCCTTGCCGAACAACGTGCCCTGCACCGGCTCGGGGATGGCGTGCGACCGGCGCACGTGGTCCTCGTCGTAGAGGAACCGGGCGGCGTCCGGGCCCTCGAGGCCGTACGCCGGCATGCCGCCGAGCCGGGTCGCCACCGACCGCCCGCCGGCTCTCCGCCGCTCGTCGGGCAGCCAGGCATAACCCTTTCCGAGCAACTTCAGGCCGTTCTCGAGTCGAGGCATGGGCACCTGCCTGCCCAGCGCCCCGGCCCGGCAATCACGCTCACCCGGGCCGCTGCTCCTGCGTCCGGTCGTCGCGCTCCGCGGTGGCGGCGTCGGGCGGCGGGGCGTCGATGTCGGCGGCCGAGGTGCCGTGGCCGAGCCGGCGCAGCAGCCCCGCCACCTCCAGGGCGGCGGCCGAGGACGCGTCGTCGGAGAGCGCGTCGGCCACGGTGCGCAGCGCCTCGGCCAGCGCCCGCTCCTCGTCGTTGAGCATCCCGCGGTAGGCCGGGTCCAGCAAGTAGCCGGTGGGCGGGGTGGAGAGGCAGCCGATCAGGTCCAGCAGCACCTCCAGCCGGCGTGCGGCCTCGGCCGGCGAGTCGTCCGCCGCGCTCATCGCCACCGTCTCGACGTCCTGCTCCCACAGCCGCGCCCGGGCCCGGTCCTCCCGCAGCGTCAGCACCGTCCCGGTGCGCCGGGCCGTGCCGGAGCCCTGGGTCTGCAGCGCCATGCGCACCTGGTGGGCGATGCGGACCAGGTCGTCGTCGAGCATCGAGGTGCCCACGAACAGCACGTGCCGGGTGAGCAGCAGCGAGTGCAGCACCCCGGCCAGCGCGGCACCGGTGCTGCCGAAGCGCAGGTACTCCTCCCGCGTCAGCACCACGCTCTCCGGATGGGCGGCGTCGCCGTGCAGCTTGAGCAGCCAGGGCCGCCCCGGCTCGGCCTCCTCGTAGGGCAGCACCGTCACGCGACGGCCGATGTCGCCGGCGGCCAGCTCCACCAGCGGGTCGTAGTTCGTGGTCACGAACTCCTGCACGGGGAGGTCGGCGATCAGCGCGTGCGCCAGCGCGTAGGACCCGGGGCCGAACCGCTCGGTGACGAACGCCTCCAGCTGCTCGGGCCCCAGCTCGCGGGCCAGCAGCGCGGCGGAGTCCAGCGGTGGCAGCCGCGCGAGCCCCGCCCGCAGGTCGCCGTCCAGCCCGGAACGGGTGGCCAGCTCCTCGACGAGCTGCTCCCAGGTGGGCAGCCCCGCCGCCGCGCTCACCCCCGCGCCGATGAACAGGGCCAGCTGCCCGCGGCGGGCCCGCTCGCCCAACTGCCCGGCCAGCTCCCCCAGGCGCGCCGGCAGGTCCCAGCCGCCCTCCTGCCCGCGCCGCACCCGCTGGGCGGCGGCCAGGTCGCTCGGCCCACGCAGCACCAGGGCGACGTCGAAGCCGTGCTCCCCGGCGGCCTCCCGCAGCACCGGCAGCAGCTCCCGCAGCAGGGCCCCGCGCTCGCCCGCCGCCCCGCCCCAGCCGGTGCCCAGCGCCGGCAGCCCGACCAGCCGGCGCGCGCGCCCGTGCACCGGATCGGGGACGTCGCGGCGGGCGACGGCGGCCAGCGCCTCCCGCGCGCCGTCGAGCAGCCAGGGCAGCCCCCGCCCGCCGTCGTCGACGGTGTCGACCAGCCAGGTCCGCCGGGGGCCGTGGCCGGGCACCTCGAGCACCCGCTCGTCCCCGGCCCACGACATCCCGACGCAGTCGCCGTCGGGCTGGCGGTCGGTGATCAGCTCCTCGGGCAGCAGCGGACGCCAGCTGCGGGTCACCCGCAGCGAGCGGTCGGTGGGTACCAGGACGTCGTCACAGGCCAGCCGGGTCAGGTCGGCGCCGACGACGAACACGTGACCGCTCACCCACCGCCCTTACCCGGAGTCGGGCGGGTATGCCCGGGGCGCGGCCGGGGAAGGCGGCTCAGGAGCCGCAGCCCCCCGCACCGCAGGCGCAGCCGCCGCATCCGGCAGGCGCCGCGGGCACCGGAGCGGAGGCGGCGGCGCGCAGGCTCACCGCCCCGATCAGCAGCGGCACCGCCAGGCCGGCGACGCCGATGGCGGCCACCACGGTCGCCAGCTCGGCGGCACGGTCCCAGTCCTGGGCGATCCCGGTGACGACGAGCAGTCCGGTGACCAGCACCGACCACACCAGCAGCGCCAGGCCGATGCGCCGGGTGGGGCCGCCGCGGGACAGCAGCGCCGCGGAGACCGCGAGCAGCACGACCGGCGCGCCGACCAGCAGCACCGTGGCCGACAGCGCCGCCGACGCGACCGCCACCACGAGCCCCACCGCGCCGACCGCCACGGCGACCGTGCCCAGGGTGCGGGCGCGCCGGGCCAGTTCACCGTCGACGACGCCCGTGCGGGCGCCGCTCAGGAGCACCGCGCCGCGGAGCGCCAGGAACAGCCCCAGCGACCCGAGCAGCAGCCGGGCGCCGATGCCGGTCCACACGACCGCGACCACGGCGACCACGATCATCACGATGCCCAGGGCCAGCCAGCGGGGCCACGTCCGCCGGGCCACCTCCGGGCTCGCCGTACCCGCAGTGCCGGCCGTCAGGATTCCGGTTCCACCGTTCGCCACGGCACCAGTCTCCCTCACCGGCGCCACCGCCCGGGGAGGCACCGGACCGGCGGTCGTGCCACGCTGATCATCTCCGCGCTCCACGCGGCGGGAACGAGTCAGGAGGGCACCGGGATGAGCATGCGGAACAACGCCCGGTCGGCCGAGGGAACGGCACGACGGGCCGCCGACAGCGACGGTCTGGAGCACCTGGCCCGGGTCGGGTTGATCGCCTACGGGCTGGTCCACGTGCTCATCGCCTGGCTGGCGCTCCAGCTGGCGTGGGGTGTCGGCGGAGCCCAGCAGGCCGACCAGACCGGGGCGCTGGCGACCCTCGCCCAGCAGCCGCTGGGCGAGCCGCTGCTCTGGGTGCTCGCGGTGGGGCTGCTCGCGCTGGCGTTGTGGCAGGCCGCCGAGATCCTCCGCTGGCGGCACGGCTGGACGGCGTCGGGGAAGGCCCGCACCACGGCCCTGGAGCGGTCGGGCAAGGCCGTCGCCAAGACCGTCGTCTACCTGGCGCTGGCCGTCCTGGCGTTCCGCTTCGCCAGCGGCGGTGGGCAGAGCGGCGGTTCCAGCAGCCCGCAGCAGACCACCGCCGGTGTCTTCGGCTGGCCGGGCGGGCGGTGGCTGGTCGGCGCCATCGGGCTGGTCGTCGTCGGGGTCGGCGCCTACCACGTCTACAAGGGCGTCTCGAAGCGGTTCCTCAAGGAGATCGACCTCACCGACTGCTCCCCCGCCGCCACGAAGACGGTGACCCGGCTGGGTCAGGTCGGGTTCCCCGCCAAGGGCGTCTCCCTCGCGCTGGTCGGCGGGCTGCTGGTCTGGGCCGCGATCACGTTCGACGCGGCCAGGGCCGACGGCCTCGACGGCGCGCTCCACTTGGTGCTCGACGCCCCAGCCGGCCGGCTGCTGCTGACGCTGATCGCCGTCGGCATCGCGGCGTTCGGCGTCTTCTGCTTCGTCCGCGCCCGCTACCCCGAGCGGACCTGACGCCGCCGGTGCCGCCCGCCCGCTCCCTGACCGGCCGGGTCCACGACCTCGTCGACCGGATCCGCCGGGTCACCGACCACCCGGTCCTCACCCACCTGGCGCGCGCCGGCCTGGTCGCCTACGGGGCGATGCACCTGCTCATCGCCGTCCTCGCCGGGCGCATCGCCCTCGGGCTGCGCGGCGCGGACGCCGACCAGACCGGCGCGCTCCTCACCGTCGGGGCCGGGCCAGGCGGCCGGGTGCTGCTGTGGGCGATCGGGCTGGGCATGCTGTCGCTGGCCGTCTGGCAGGCCGCCGAGGTGCTGCTCTGGTGGCACGGCCTGCTCGACGGCGAGCACCGGATCCGCACCGCCGTCGTCTGCGCCAAGTGCCTGGCCAAGGGCGCGGTGTACGGCTTCCTGGGCATCACGGCGCTGCTGTTCGCCGTCGGCCTGGAGTACCAGGCCGACGAGCGGCTGCGCGAGCTCACCGAGGAGACGCTGCTGATCCCCGGTGGAGCGGCCTTCGTGGGGGCGGCCGCGGCGGGGGTGATGGCGGTCGGGATCTACACGTTCGTGCGCGGCTGCACCGGCGGGTTCATGCGGGACATCGACCTGCCCGCGGCCCCGGACAGGTGGGAGCCGGTCATCGAGGGGCTGGGACGGGTCGGCTACCTGGCGAAGGGCATCGCGTTCGGGCTGGTCGGCGTCCTGCTGGGGCGGGCCGCCACCTCCGCGGACGTCGCCACCGCCACCGGTCTGGACGGCGCGATGCGGGCGATCGCCGGGGTGGCGGCCGGGCCGTGGCTGCTCGCCGGGACCGCGGCCGGGTTCGGCGCGTTCGGGGTCTACGCCCTCGCCCGCGCGCGGTACCCGGACCGCGACCCGTCGAGCTAGTTCCGGGGACCGCCGGCGACGTAGACGACCTGGCCGGAGACGAAGCCCGCACCCTCGCTGCAGAAGAAGGAGACCGTGTGCGCGATGTCCTCCGGCACCCCGGCGCGCGCCACCGGGATCGCCGCCGCACGCTTCGCCACGTACGGCTCCCACTCCTCGCCGATCCGCGCCGCCGTCGCCTTGGTCATGTCGGTGACGATGAACCCCGGCGCGATGGCGTTGGCGGTGACGCCGAACTTGCCCAGCTCGACGGCGACGGTCTTGGTGAAGCCCTGCAGACCGGCCTTCGCGGTGGCGTAGTTCGCCTGGCCGCGGTTGCCCAGCGCGGAGGTGCTCGACAGGTTGACGATCCGGCCCCACTTGGCGTCGATCATGTGCTTCTGGGCGGCGCGGGTCATGAGGAACGAGCCGCGCAGGTGCACGTGCATGACGATGTCCCAGTCGGCGTCGCTCATCTTGAACAGCATGTTGTCGCGGGTGACGCCGGCGTTGTTCACCAGCACCACCGGGGGGCCCAGCTCCGCGGCGATCCGGTCGACCGCCGTCTGCACCTGCTCGGCGTCGCCGACGTCGGCCCCGACGGCCAGCGCCCGGCCGCCGGCGGCCTCGATCGCCTCGACGGTGCCGCGGGCGTCGTCCTCCTTCAGGTCGATCACCGCGACGGCGAAGCCGTCGGCGGCCAGCCGCTGCGCGGTGGCGGCACCGATGCCGCGGGCGGCACCCGTGACGATCGCGACGCGGGGGTTACCAGTGGGCTCGGACATGCAGAACTCCTCTGAGTGGTGGGGACGGCTCCGGCCCCGACCGGACGATCATCGCGAGCGTGCGCGCGGGACGCGGGACGGGGTCCTCCGTCAGACCCGCTCGAACAGCGCGGCGAGGCCCTGGCCGCCGCCGATGCACATCGTCTCCAGCCCGTAGCGGGCACCGCGGCGGTCCATCTCGCGCAGCAGCGTGGCGAGGATGCGGCCACCGGTCGCGCCCACCGGGTGGCCCAGCGAGATGCCCGAGCCGTTGACGTTGGTGCGCTCCCAGTCGGAGTCGGTGAAGCCCCACTCCTTGGCGACGGCGAGCACCTGGCTGGCGAAGGCCTCGTTGAGCTCGATGAGGTCGACGTCGGCGAGCTCCACGCCGGCCAGCGCCAGCGCCTTCGCCGTCGCGGGCACCGGGCCGATCCCCATCGTCTTCGGCGGCACGCCGCCCACGCCGAAGGACACCAGCCGGGCCAGCGGGCGCAGTCCCAGCTCGGCGGCCTTCTCCGGGTGGGTGACGATCGCGACGGCGGCGCCGTCGTTCTGGCCGGAGGCGTTGCCGGCGGTGACCGTCGCGTCGGGGTCGTTCTTGCCCAGGATGGGGCGCAGCTTGGCGAGGGTCTCGACCGAGGAGTCGGGGCGGATGTGCTCGTCGCGGTCGACGACGGTCTCGCCCTTCCGGTGCTTCACCGTCACCGGGACGATCTCGTCGGCGAACCTGCCCGCGTCGGTGGCGGCGGCGGCGCGCTGGTGGCTGCGGACGGCGTACTCGTCCTGCTCCTCGCGGCCGATCCCGTACTCCCGCCGGACGTTCTCCGCGGTCTCCAGCATCCCGCCGGGCACCGGGTGGTTCTGGCCGCCGGCGGTGACCCGGCCGCGGGCCAGCCCGTCCTCCAGCAGCACGCCGGGCCCGGGCTTGACGCCCCAGCGCATGGCGGTCGAGTAGAAGGGCGCGTTGCTCATCGACTCGGCGCCACCGGCCAGGACGACGTCGGAGGCGCCGGACTGCACCTGCATCGCCGCGTAGATGACCGCCTGCAGGCCGGAGCCGCACCGCCGGTCGACCTGCAGACCGGAGGCGGTGACCGGCAGGCCGGCGTCGAGGGCGGCGACCCGGCCGAGGGCCGGGGCGTCCATCGTCGGGTAGCAGTGGCCGAGCAGCACGTCGTCCACCGACTCCGGCGGCAGGCCGGTGCGCTCCATCAGCGCCCGGATCACCGTGGCCGCGAGCTCCTGGACGGGGACGTCGCGCAGCGAGCCCCCGAATCCGCCGACCGGCGTCCGCAGGGGCTCGCAGATGACCGCATCCCGCACGTGGTCCTCCTCGTTGGTCCGCATCCGGCGCGCGTCGGGCCGGCTCGACGCCCCGAGTCTGCCCGGCGGGCGCTCGTCGCGCGCCCCCGGCCCCGTCCGGCGGTGCGCGGCACGGGTCAGGAGGCGGCGGTCTCGACCCGCTCGGCGCCGAGCATGTGCCACAGCCCGGTGATCTCCAGGGGCCGGATGACCGCGCGGGTGGCGGCCAGGACGCGCAGCTTCACGTCGGCCGCCGCCGCGCGGCGGTGGACGGCGGCCAGGGCGCAGAGCCCGGCCGAGTCCAGGAACGTCACGGCGGTCAGGTCGACGACGATCTCCCGCGGCCCGGCCTCGAGCAGCCCCTCGAGCGCGGCGCGCACCTGCGGCGCGGAGGTGGAGTCGATCTCGCCGGTCGCGGCGAGCCGCGGCCCGGCCGGCGGACCGAGGACCTGCAGCGTGACCAACGAGTCGGAAGAGGGTTCCACGGAAGCGCCGGAGCGGTCGAGGGAGGATGCGGTCACGGGGTGCCTCTCGGGCGGGTACCGGACCAGTGAGCCTGAGCCGCGTGCGACGCGACGACCATCACTGGGATGGCGGCTGCTGTTGAACCGCACGTCCGACGGTAGGCACCGGCGCGCCCGAATGCAAGGGACCGCTGGTCACGGGCGAGCCAGGGGCGGACCGGTCGGGCTGTGAACGAGCTCTCCCCGGCGATGTCCCGGGGCCACGGATACTGGGCGGGTGACCGAGTCGCGCCCGTCGTCCCGCCGCCTGTCCCCGCTGCTGCTCGTGGTGGTCCTGGCGGGGGTGGCCGTCACCGTGGGGGCCTTCGCGGTGCTCGACTGGGTGGCCGCGACCGGCGTCGCCGCCGTCGTCCTCACCGCCGTGGCCATGGTGGTGGCGGGCTGGAACTGGGAGTCGCACGCGACCTTCGAGGAGCGCGAGCTCGCCCGCGCCCGCCGGCGCGCCCGGAAGTGGGACCGCAACGCCGGCGCGCGCGCCCGGGACCGCGCGCGGTGGGAGGCCCACCAGGCGCGCAAGGCCGCGCAGGCACGCGCCACCGGCTCGCCGGGCAGCACCTCGGGCAGCACCGCGTCGGGGACGGCCGGCGCGCCGGACGCCGGCCGGTAAACCGCTCGACGCCTCGGGGCGGCGTCCCTACGGTGACCGGCATGCGGAACTTCGTGCGGCTGCGCTCCCTCTGAGCCCCCGCTCCCCCTCGAGCTGAACCGCCGCGGCGCGGCCCGTGCTGCCGCCCGCCGTCCGCGCCCGACCCGGGCGCCGCTCCCCCTCCGTCCGGCCGATCCGGTGCCGCGCGCACCCCCCGGACGCTCCGTGCCGACCTCCCGTGGAGGTACCTCGTGTCACGTCCTGCCCTGCCCGCTCCTGCCACCGAGGCGCGCACCGCCCTGCCCGACCCCGAGCGCGCCGCGTTCGACCGGCTGGCCGCCGCCGTCCTGGCCCGTCCGTCGGCGCCGCTCGGTGCGGTCCTGCGCGCCCAGCTGCCCGGCCCGGCCGGGGTCCGCTGGCTGCGCCAGGAGGCCCTGCCCCCCACCACCCGGGCCGGTGCCCTCACCGCGGCGCAGTGGGGATCGCTGTACCACTGCTGGGCGGCGACGGCCCCCGTGCCGGCCCCCGGCCCGGCGGGCGGCCGGGCCGGCGGCCGCACCTCGCCGCACGGGCACGCGCCGGGGGCCATGGCCGCACCCCGCTGGGGTTCGTGACCGCCCCGGCCCGGTCAGTCCCCGACCGCGTCCTCCGCCGCCAGGTCGTCGACGCGGTCGGGGTCGGCGAACGCCTCCGCGAGCGCCTGGCGCATCGACCACCGCTGCGCCCGCCACGCCAGGGCGCGGCCGAGCGCGGCCGGTGTGCCGTCGACGTGGTCGACGTCGTCCGCCGGCCACCACGCCACCCGCCGGCCGGCGACGGTCAGCGCGTCGTGCACCGCCACCTCGCCGGTCAGCGCCGCACGGCCCAGCCGGGCGGCGGCCAGCCGCGCGCCGGGCAGCTCGGCCCAGCGCACCCGGCGGGCGGGCGAGCTGGTGACCTCCCCCCGCACCAGCTCGCCGGCCAGCGGGAGGTCCAGCAGATCGGCCACCGGCCCCGGTGCGCCACCGGCCGGCACGACCGGCAGGTCCAGCAGCGGGAGCAGGTGCGGGGCGTCCAGGACCACCGCCCGGTCCACCACCCGGTCCGGCGCCACCCGCACCCGCGCCGGCGGGTCGGCGTCCACCCCGTCCAGGGCGACGGCCAGCCGGGCGTGGACGCGGGACAGCACGTCCGGCCGCACCGTCCGGGCCGGGTCGCCCAGCCGGTCGAGGAGGTCGAGGGCGGCATCGGGGTCGGCGAGGACGTCGTCGATCGTGGCCGGCGGGCGCAGCAGGCCCAGCAGCGGCTCCCCCACGTCGGCGGGGTCGTAGAGCCCGGCCAGCTCGGTGCTGCCCGGGTGCGCCAGCCGGCCGGGCCGGCGGCCCCCCAGCACCGGGTGGGTCAGCAGCCACCAGCGCAGGTGCCCCGGTACCCGGACCCCGTCGACGACGACGTCGGCCCACGCCTCCGCCGGCGCGAGGGCCAGCAGGCGCAGCGCTCCCGGCCAGTCGGCGACCAGGTCGAGGTCACGGACGGCGACCAGCGGCGGCCACCGCGACGGCGGTCCGGGTGGCAGCCGGTCCAGGACGGCGTCGGCCCACTCCTCGGCGCCGTCGACGTCGAGGTCGTCCGGGTCCTCGGCCCGCACCAGCGCGAACCCGTCGAGCACCCCGACGGCGCGCAGCGCGTCGGCGTCGGCGTGGGCGGCGAACTCCGGGTCGAGCGTGCCCAGGGCCCCGTCCTCCAGCACCGCGGCCAGCGGCGACCCCGGCAGCACCAGCTCCCCCGCCGGCGCGAATCCGCCGTCGGCGTCGGGGAGGGCGAGCTCGGCCAGCCACGGCAGCTCCCCGGCGGTGTCCGGCGCGGACGCCGCCAGCGCGAGCACGGCGTCGGCCAGGTCGCGGGGGTCCGGTGCGCCGGCGAAGCCGTCCTCGGCCGCGTCCAGGGACTCCTCGACCGCGGCCCGCACCGCCGGGTCGGCCAGGACCGCCGCCGCGGTCGCCGGCCGCGCCCCGAGCCGCTCCAGCAGCCGGCGCGCCGCAGGCGGCTCCACCGCCGCCGGATCGGCCAGCCGCAGCGGCAGCGCACCCAGCCGGCCCACCGGCAGTCCGGGCTCGGGCAGCAGCACCCCGGCCGGACCGTGCGCCGTCCGGCCGTCGGCGAGCGGCACCGGCAGCGCGGCCAGCTCCTCCCGGTCGGCGTCGGCGAAGGCGGCGTAGAGCCGCGCCCACCAGCCGGCCGGGCGGGCCACACCGCGCACCGCCTCCACGGCCTCCCCCAGCCCGGCCCGCCGGACACCGAGGGCGGTCAGCGCCGCGACGTCCCCGCGCCGGGACCACTCCGCCGGCAGCAGCCCCGGCAGCACCCCGGTCAGCGCCGCCACCCGCTCCTCGGTGGCGTCCTCGAGCGCCACCGCGCGCGCAGGCGGCTGCACGGCCCCGGGCTCCCCGGCGACGGGCAGCCAGGCGGCCTCCCGCAGCCGGTCCAGCGCCGCGGCCGAGAGCGCGGCGTCCAGCTCGGCGCCGGCCAGGCCGACCCGGGGCACCAGGCCCAGCAGCGCCGGATCGGCCGGCAGCTGCCCGACGAGGTCGGCGAGGGCGCCGGCGGCGGCGGCCACCAGGAGGTCGGTGACCGGCCCGGGCAGCACGTGCCGGCGGTCGGGGCCGAGCGGGAACGGTGCGACGAGCCGCACCGGGACCGAGAGCGGCTCGTCGCTCGGCGTCGGTGCGTGCACGACCTGGCGGCCGGTCAGCGGCACGGGGCGGCCGGCCTCGTCCAGCGACACCGCCCAGGTGAGCCTCCACGCCCGGCGGTCGCGCTCCTCCACGGGGCGGTCCGCCAGCAGCTCGGTGGCCAGCTCCCCGGCCCGCTGCGCCACCGCCCACCGGGTGACGGCGCCGTCCTCGGCCAGCGACACCTCCGGCGGCGCGCCCTCGCGTCCCAGCGCACGCCGCTGCCCGTCGACGACCACCTCGACGGACGCGAGTCCCGGCAGCGCCAGCAGCAGCTCGGCCGACAGCACCCGCAGCGCCGACGCGACCGACTCCCGGGCGCCCGGACGCAGCGGCAGCACCACCTCGGTGTCGAATCCCGCGGGCGGGGCACCGTCGGCCGGCCACGGCAGCCGCAGCACCGGCACGGCGCCGTCCCGGCGGGCGAGCTCGTCGGCGAGGGCGGCCACCGCGGCCACCTCCGTCCGGGTGGCGGTCGCACCGAACCGCACGCCCCCGGTGCGGGAGAGCACCGCCGGGTCGTCGGACACGGCGAGGACGGCGGCGAAGCCGACCCCGAACCGGCCGACCGAACCGGCCTCGTCCCGCTTGGCCGACGCCCGCAGCGTGGCCAGCCCGACCACCCCCGCGGCGTCGAGCGGCGCACCGGTGTTGGCCGCGCGCAGCGTGTCCCCGGCCAGCTCCAGCCGCAGCCGGCCGGGCACGCCGGCGCGGGTGGCGGCGTCGGCGGCGTTCTGCGCGAGCTCCACCAGCACCCGGTCGCGGTAGCCCCCGCGGACCAGGTCCTCCTCGGCGTTGGCGTCCTCCCGGAACCGGGCCGGGGAGGCGGTCCAGGCCTCGAGCACCCGGCGCCGCAGCGCGGCGGTGGCGAAGGGATCCCCTCCGGCGGTGCGGTCGGCCATGCGCCCGGACCCTAGGGCGCCGGCGGGGCGACGCCCCTTCCGGGTGAGGGCGAGGATTCGGCCCCGCACGGAACGGGCAGGGTGCCGCCAGGAACGGGCCGGCCTCCAGCCGGCGACGAGAGGCGGTAGCGGTGGTGGCGCTCTGGCAGTCCGCGCGCCCGCCCTCCAGCTACACCCGGGTGTGGCGCCAGGAGCTGACCTCGCTGGCCGAGCTCGCCGCCCTGCGCGCCCGGCTGCGCGCCTCCATGACCGGCAGCCCGACCGTCGCGCAGCCCGAGCGCGACCACTGGTCCGAGCGGCTGGTGCTCATCGCCGACGAGCTCACCTCCAACGCGCTGCGCCACGGCGGTGCGCCCGTCGAAACGGTCCTCGGCCGCGACGGCGACGCGTGGGTGTTCGCCGTCCGCGACTCGGCGCCCGACGTGCCACCCGTGCCGGCGCAGGGCCGGGATCCGAGCCACGGCGGCTTCGGGCTCTACCTCGTGGCCGACCTCTCCGTGGCGCACGGCTGGTACGCCGAGCCGGGCGCGAAGACCGCCTGGGCCGTGGTGGGCGGCGCCTGACCCGGCGGGTCAGCCCCCGCCCTCGGTGCAGAGCTCACCGGAGATGCAGACCGGCGGGTCGTACGGCGGTTCCTCGACGTCGTCGGAGCGGCCGTCCAGGTCGGTCGTGACCTCGTCCACGTGGCCGTCGGACCACATGGCCGACCCGAAGTCGGTGCCGGCGGGGCACTGCACGGGTTCGCTGGTCACGCTGCCGCGGTCGCCGCCGCCCTCGCCGGTCTCGACGGTGACCCGCACGCAGGCGCCCACGGAGGCGTCCTCGTACTCGGGGATGAACCCGCTGGTGCGGTGGACCGACACCCCGATCGCCTCGACGAGCACGATCCGGCCGCCCTCGGCCGTCGACTCGACCGCGTAGCCGTACGGGTCGAGGCGGTCCAGGGCATCCCGGCCGGTGCTGTACGGATCGAGGGAACGGGTGTGCAGGTAGTGCTCGTGGCGCGAGACGAGGCGCTCCTGGAGACGGTCGTGGGCGTCCTCCTGCACCGACTGCGAGCAGCCGGTGAGCACCACGGCCGCCAGCGCCGCACCCCCGAGCCGCCGTCGCACCGCGGCAGCATGGCAGACGCCGGACCGGACCGTCTCGGATCAGCCCCGACCGCGCCTGGCCCGGGGGGGTTACCAGTGGGTAACCTCCGTCACATGTCGCTCAGCGAAGAGGTGGACAGCGCCACCGGGGTCACCGCCGGCACGGTCGACCGGCACGCCACCACGGAGACCTTCGAGTCGACGGCCCCGGCCACCGGCGCGGTCGTCGGCGTGTTCCCCGTGCACGACGCGACCGCCGTCGGCGAGACCGTCGCGCGGGCGCGCGCCGCCGCCGGGCAGTGGGCCGCCCTGGGCTTCGACGGTCGCAAGCAGCGGCTCGCGGCCTACCGGGGCTACCTCGCCCGCCGCATGCACGAGCTGGCCGACCTCGTGCACCGGGAGAACGGCAAGCCGCACGCCGACGCGATCCTCGAGATCACCCTCGCCGTCGACCACCTGGCGTGGGCGGCCGGGCACGCGCGCAAGACCCTCGGCCCCCGCCGCGTCGCCGCCGGCATGCTCGCGGCCAACCACGCCGCCTACCTCGAGTACCAGCCCATGGGCGTCGTCGGCGTCATCGGGCCGTGGAACTACCCGGTGTTCACGCCGATGGGCTCGATCGCCTACGCGCTGGCCGCGGGCAACGCCGTCGTCTTCAAGCCCTCGGAGTTCACCCCTGCGGTCGGGGCGTGGCTGGCCGCCGCCTGGCGGGCCGCCGTCCCCGACGCCGCGGACGCCTTCCAGGTGGTCACCGGCTTCGGCGAGACCGGCGCCGCGCTGTGCCGCGTGCCCGTGGACAAGCTCGCCTTCACCGGATCGGCCGCCACCGGCAGGAAGGTGATGGCCGCGTGCGCCGAGACCCTCACCCCCGTGCTCATGGAGCTCGGCGGCAAGGACGCGATGATCGTCGACGACGACGCCGACGTGGTCGCCGCCGCCGACGCCGCCGTCTGGGGCGCGATGAGCAACGGCGGCCAGACGTGCATCGGGATCGAGCGGGTGTACGCGACCGCGCCGGTGTACGACCGGTTCGTCGCCGAGGTCACCGCGCAGGTGCAGCGGCTGCGCCCCGGCTCCGACGACGCGGCCACCTACGGCCCGATGACCATGCCGTCGCAGATCGACGTCGTCCGGCGGCACGTGTCCGACGCCGCGGGCGCGGGCGCCCGCGTGGTCACCGGCGGCCCGGACACGTCCCCCGGCGAGCGCTACGTGGCACCGACCGTGCTGCTCGACGTCCCCGAGTCCTCTGCGGCGGTGCGGGAGGAGACGTTCGGCCCGACGCTCACCATCACGAAGGTGCGCGACGCCGAGGAGGCGCTCGAGCGGGCCAACGACACCACGTACGGCCTGGCCGGGGCGGTGTTCTCGAAGTCCAGGGACCGCGCCATGGACCTCGCGCGACGGATGCGCAGCGGCATGACGTCGGTGAACTCGGTGCTCACCTTCGCGTCGGTGCCGGCCCTGCCCTTCGGCGGCGTCGGGGACAGCGGCTTCGGCCGCATCCACGGCGAGGACGGGCTCAAGGAGTTCACCCGCTCCAAGGCCATCACCCGCCAGCGCGTGCCGCTGCCGGTCAACCTGATGAGCTTCGGCCGGCCGGCCGGCGCCGCCGACGCGCTCGCCCGCGTCATGGGCATGGTCCACGGCCGACACCGGTGAGCGGGCGCCCCGAGGTACAGGAGGAGCACGACGTCGTCGTCGTCGGCGCGGGGTCGGCCGGCTGCGCGCTGGCCGGCCGGCTGAGCGAGGACCCGTCGCTGCGCGTGCTGCTGCTGGAGGCCGGCGGCTCGGACAAGCTGCTCGAGGTCCAGGTGCCGGCCGGGATGTACAAGGTCTGGCGCACCCGGCGCGACTGGAACTACACGACCGAGGAGCAGCCCGGGCTCGGCGGACGGAAGCTGTTCTGGCCGCGCGGGAAGCTGCTCGGCGGCTCGTCGTCGATCAACGCGATGATCTACATCCGCGGTGCGCGCGCCGACTACGACGAGTGGGCCGGGCTGACCGGCGACCCGTCCTGGTCCTACGACCAGGTCCTCCCGCTGTTCAAGCGAATGGAGGACAACTCCCGCGGCGCCGACGAGTGGCACGGCGTGGGCGGTCCGCTGCGGGTCGAGGACCTGCGCTCCGCGCACCCGTGGACGACGGCGGTCGTCGAGGCGGCGGTCGCCACCGGCCACCCGCGCAACGACGACTTCAACGGCGCCGCGCAGGAAGGCGTCGGGCCGTACCAGGTGACGCAGAAGCGGGGCCGCCGCTGGTCGTCGGCCGACGCCTACCTGCACCCGGCGATGCGGCGGCCCAACCTGACCGTGCGCACCGGCGCCCTGACCACCCGGGTGCTCGTCGAGGGCGGCCGGGCCACCGGCGTGGAGTTCCGCTGCGCCGGGACGCTGCACACCGTCCGCGCGACCCGCGAGGTGGTGCTCTCCGGCGGCGCGGTCAACTCCCCGCAACTGCTGATGCTCTCGGGCATCGGGCCGGCCGACCACCTGCGCGAGGTGGGCGTCGACGTCGTCCACGACCTGCCCGGGGTGGGCGGCGGCCTGCAGGACCACCCGCTGGTGCCGGTGGTCTGGAACGTCCGCTCGGGGAAGTCGCTGCTGCGCGGGGAGTCCCCGTCGGGCTACGCGCGCTGGTTCGGCGCCCGCCGCGGCCCCCTCACCTCCTCCATGGCCGAGGCGGGGCTGTTCACCCGGTCGAGCCCGGAGCTCGCCGAGCCGGACCTGCAACTGCACTTCCTGCCGGTGAAGTTCTGGAAGCAGGCGGAGGTCGACCCCGACGTCGACGCGTTCACCGCCGCCGTCGTGCTGGTGGACGTGCACTCGCGCGGCACGGTCCGGCTGCGGTCGGCCGATCCGGCCTGGGCGCCGGCGATCGACGCCGGCTACCTCACCGACGACCGCGACCTCGAGGCGCTGGTGTCCGGGGTGCAGCAGGCCCGCGAGATCGCCGGGGCCGCGCCGCTGGCGGACGTGCTGGCCGAGGAGTGGTCTCCGGGCGGGACCGTGCACGGCCGGGATGCCCTGCGCCGGTCGGTCCGGGACACCCTCGAGTCGCTCTACCACCCGGTGTCCTCGTGCCGGATGGGCACCGACGAGCACGCCGTCGTCGACCCGCAGCTGCGGGTGCGCGGCATCGAGGGCCTGCGGGTGGTCGACGCCTCGGTGATGCCGACGCTGGTGCGCGGCAACACCAACGCGCCGACGATCATGATCGCCGAGCGGGCCGCCGACCTGATCCTCGGCCGCTCCCCCGCGGCCCAGCTCACCGCCGCCGGCTGACGCTCACCTCACAGGCATAGGAGGCTTTGCCTACGGATCGAGGCCCCGAACCGTAGGTAGAGCCTCCTATGCCTGGGGTGCGCGGCGATCTCCCGTTCACCCGATGTGACCTGACACTCCCTCCCGGTGGGACCACGCGGCGGCCATCTCTGGTTGAGTGGTGTGTACCGGCGCCGCCCTCGCTCATCCGGAGCGGCAGGAATCGACGTCGGGCTGAGGCTGCGCCACCTTGGTGCGCCCGGCTGACCGACGTCTCGCCGACGATGCGAGCCCGCCCTGCCCCCGTGCAGACTCGCCGGCGCTCGCGCTCGCCGAGGTGGTCGTGCGGCCACTCGAGCGTCGAAGGACTCCATTGACCTCCATGCAGAACACCCCCGCCCCCTCCGGTAGCTCCCCCACCCCCCCGGGCCCCCGCCGTCGTCGTGGTGGCCGCGGCCGCGGCACCCGCCCGGCCGGCGAGCAGCAGAACCAGAGCCGTCCGGCGCCCGCGGTGCCGGCCCCGGTCGTCGTCCCGGTCGGCGCGGACGCCACCGTGCTCCCCACCGACACGACCTTCGCCGCCCTCGGCGTCCCCGCACCGATGGTCGAGGTGCTGGAGACCAGCGGCATCACCGCGCCGTTCCCCATCCAGGTCGCGACTCTGCCCGACAGCCTCGCCGGCCGTGACGTGCTCGGCCGCGGGCGTACCGGCTCGGGCAAGACGCTGGCCTTCAGCATCCCGCTCGTCGCCCGGCTCGCCGCCTCCGACACCCGCCGCCAGCCCCGCCGTCCCCGTGCGCTCGTGCTGGTCCCGACCCGCGAGCTGGCCAACCAGGTCTTCGCCGTCGTCGACCCGCTGGCCCGCGCGCTGGGCATGTCCGCCACCACGATCTTCGGCGGGGTCGGCCAGAACCCGCAGGTGCAGGCGCTGGCCAAGGGCGTCGACATCGTCATCGCCTGCCCCGGCCGGCTCGAGGACCTGATCCAGCAGGGTCACTGCGACCTCGGCTCGATCGAGGTGACGATCCTCGACGAGGCCGACCACATGGCCGACCTGGGCTTCCTGCCCGGCGTGAAGCGGATCATGGACCGGACGCCGAAGGTCGGTCAGCGGATGCTCTTCTCCGCCACCCTGGACAACGGCGTCGACGTGCTGGTCAAGCGGTACCTTAGCAACCCGACCACGCACTCGGTCGACCCCGCGGTGGCGCCGGTCAGCACCATGACCCACCACGTCTTCCACGTGCAGACCGCGGACAAGGGCGAGGTCGTGCGGCAGCTGGCCTCCGGCCTGGGCCGCAGCGTGCTGTTCACCCGCACCAAGCACCAGGCCAAGAAGCTCGCCAAGCAGCTCACCGCCCAGGGCATCCCCGCGGTGGACCTGCACGGCAACCTGAGCCAGAACGCCCGCGAGCGCAACCTCGAGGCGTTCAGCAACGGCTCCACCCGGGTGCTGTGCGCCACCGACATCGCCGCGCGTGGCATCCACGTCGACGACGTCGCGCTGGTCGTGCACGTCGACCCGCCGACCGAGCACAAGGCCTACCTGCACCGCTCCGGCCGCACCGCGCGCGCCGGCGCCGGCGGCATCGTCGTCACCATCACCACGCCGGACATGGTCGGCGAGGTGCGCACGCTCACCCGCCAGGCCGGCATCAGCCCGACGGTCAGCCAGGTCCGCCCCGGCTCCGCCGAGATCGCGGAGCTCGCCGGTCCGGCGGCGCCGTTCGTCGAGCCGGCGCCGGCCCCCGAGCCGCAGCCGCAGGGGCAGGGCGGCGGTCGTCGTCGCGGAGGCTCCGGTCGCGGGTCGGCGGGCGCGGGCTCCCCCAAGGCCGCGTCCTCGGGCGGGTCCCGCGGGGCTTCCGGCTCCGGGCGTCCGTCCGGCCCGGCGCGCACCCGGGCCGAGCTGGCGGCCCGCGCGGGCTCGTCGTCGGCGGCCTCGTTCAGCGCCCGGTCGCGCCGCGGCGGCCGCTGACCAGTACCACCCGCACCGGGAGGCTTCCTCCCGCACCGTCGAGCGTCCTCCTCACCGCACACCGTGAGGGAGGACGCTCGACGATCAGGTGACCTGATCCCGGCGTCGGGGCCGGGGATCGGTCAGTTGCCGCTGGCGAAGGCCGAGTCGAACGCGCCGGCCGGCGGGTCGAAGGCCAGCCGGCGGACGAAGGCCAGCGCATCGGGCGCGCCGAGGAGCCGGTCCATCCCGGCGTCCTCCCACTCCACCGAGATCGGCCCGTCGTAGCCGATGGTGTTGAGCATCCGGAAGCAGGCCTCCCACGGGACGTCGCCGTGGCCGGTGGAGACGAAGTCCCAGCCGCGCCGCGGATCGGCCCACGGCAGGTGCGAGCCCATCCGGCCGTTGCGGCCGTTGCCCACCTGCTTCTTCGCGTCCTTGCAGTCGACGTGGTAGATCCGGTCCTTGAAGTCCCAGAGGAAGCCGACCGGGTCCAGGTCCTGCCACACGAAGTGCGACGGGTCCCAGTTCAGCCCGAACGCCTCGCGGTGCCCGATCGCCTCCAGGGCGCGCACCGTCGTCCAGTAGTCGTAGGCGATCTCCGACGGGTGCACCTCGTGCGCGAACCGCACACCCACCTCGTCGAAGACGTCCAGGATCGGGTTCCACCGGTCGGCGAAGTCGCGGTACCCGTCCTCGATCATCGACTCGGGCACCGGCGGGAACATCGCCACCGTCTTCCAGATCTTGGACCCGGTGAACCCGACGACGACGTCGACGCCGAGCTTGGCCGCCGCGCGGGCGGTCAGCTTCATCTCCTCCGCGGCCCGCTGCCGCACGCCCTCGGGGTCGCCGTCGCCCCAGACGCGCGGGTGCACCATGCCGCGGTGCCGCTCGTCGATCGGGTCGTCGCAGACGGCCTGGCCGTTGAGGTGGTTGGAGATCGCGAAGACCTTCAGGCCGTGCTTCTCCAGCAGGGCCAGGCGGTCCTGCACGTAGGAGTCGTCGTTCGCGGCGCGCTCGACGTCGAGGTGGTCGCCCCAGCAGGCGATCTCCAGGCCGTCGTAGCCCCACCCGGAGGCCAGCCGGCACATCTCCTCGAAGGGCAGGTCGGCCCACTGGCCGGTGAACAGCGTGACGGGACGGGGCATCAGGCGTCTCCTCGCAGGTGAGTGGTCATGAGGGGATCTCGGTCCAGGTGGAGCGGCCCGCGGCGCTGCGCTCGACGGCGTCGAGCACCCGCTGGACCTGCAGGCCGTCGGCGAACGACGGCTCCGGGTCCTGGGCCTTCCCGATCGCGGTCACCAGGTCGACGACCTGGTGGGTGAAGCCGTGCTCGTAGCCCAGGCCGTGCCCGGCCGGCCACCACGCGGCGACGTAGGGGTGCTCGGGCTCGGTGACGATGATCCGCCGGAAGCCGGCGGTCTCGGCCGGCTCGGTGCCGTCGAAGAACTGCAGGACGTTCATGTCCTCGAAGTCGAAGGCCAGGCTGCCGGCCGAGCCGTTGATCTCGATGCGGATGCCGTTCTTGCGGCCGAGGGCGAACCGGGTCGCCTCGAACACGCCGAGCGCTCCCCCGGCGAACCGGCCGAGGAAGACCGCGGCGTCGTCCACGGTGACCTGCCCGGTCTCCGAGCCGCCGACCCCGCCCAGCTTCCCGGTCTCGGTCGCCAGCGGGCGCTCGGTCACGAACGTCTCCAGCGTCGCGCTGACCCCGGTGAGCGCCTGGCCGGTGATGAACTGGGTCAGGTCGACGACGTGCGCGCCGATGTCGCCGAGCGCGCCGGAGCCGGCCTTCTCCTTCTCCAGCCGCCACGACATGGGCGCGGCCGGGTCGGCGATCCAGTCCTGCAGGTACTGGGCGCGCACGTGCCGGATCTCCCCGAGCCGGCCGTCGGCGACGAGCTTCCGGGCCAGCCCGATGGCGGGCACCCGCCGGTAGGTGAAGCCGACCATCGACCGCACCCCGCGGGTGGCGGCCTTCGCGGCGGCCTCGGCCATCGCCTCGGCCTCGGCCACGGTGTTGGCCAGCGGCTTCTCGCAGAGCACGTGCTTGCCGGCCTCGAGCGCGGCGATCGCGATCTCGGCGTGGGTGTTGCCGGGAGTGCAGACGTCGACCAGGTCGACGTCGTCGCGCTCGACGACCCGTCGCCAGTCGGTCTCGGTGCTCGACCAGCCGAGCCGGTCGGCGGCGTCGGCGACCTTGGCGGCGTCCCGTCCGGCCAGCACGGTCAGTTCGGGCCGCAGCGGGAGGTCGAAGAAGTGGGGGGCGGTGCGCCACGCGTGCGAGTGCGCGGCGCCCATGAAGGCGTAGCCGATCAGGCCGACGCCGAGGGTGCGGGTCATCTGCTTCTCCCAGCGGGGGTGGAGCAGCGGGGGAACGTGCTCGCTCCCCCGCTGCCCCGTCGGATCAGGACTCGAACGCGCGGTCGATGTACTCGTCGACGTTCTCCGCCGTGACGACCGGCGCGTTGAGCACGATCTCGCGCGGGACCTCGGGCGAGACCAGGTCCGACATCGACTTGCCCTGCGCGACCAGGCGGGCCAGGCGGATGCCGTCGGCGGCCTGGGTGTGCGGGTAGATGACGGTCGCCTGCAGCACGGAGTCACCGGACTGGATCTCGCGCATGGCGTTCGCCGAGCCGGCGCCACCGACCATGACGAACTCGTCGCGGCCGGCGTTCTCGATCGCGGCCAGGACGCCGACACCCTGGTCGTCGTCGTGGTTCCAGAGGGCGTCGATCTGGGGCGCGGCCTGCAGCAGGTTGGCCGCGGCCTCCTCGCCGCCCTCGACGGTGAAGTCCGCCGCGACCCGGTTGTCGACGTCGAGGCCGCAGTCGGACAGCGCGTCCGCGAAGCCCTGGCTGCGGTCCTGGGTCAGGGGCAGCGAGTCGATGCCGGCGATCTCGGCGACGACCGCGTCGGGGTTGTCGCCGACCTGCTCGCAGATGTACGTGCCGGCGGAGACGCCCATGCCGTAGTTGTCGCCCAGCACGGTGGCGCGGGCCGCGAACGGGCTGTTGAACTCCCGGTCCACGTTGATGACCGGGATGCCGGCCTCCATCGCCTGCAGCGCGACCGGCGTCATCGCGGCGCCGTCGAAGGGCAGCAGCACGATCGCGTCGACGCCCTCGTTGATGAAGGTCTCGACCTGGCTGATCTGGGTGCTGACGTCGTTGGTGCCCTCGGCGACGATCAGGTCGATGTCCTCGTAGTTCTCGGCCTCGGCCCGGGCGGCCTCGGTGATGCCGGCCATCCAGCCGTGGTCGGCGGCCGGGGCCGAGAAGCCGATCCGGACGGTCTCGCCGGTCTCGTCGTTGGAGCTGGCCGCGTTGGCGCCGGCGCCACCGCCGCCGCCCGAGCCCGAGCCCTCCGGCTCGTTGCTGGTGCAGCCGGCGACGAGCACGCCGGCGCCGGCCAGTGCGACCGCGGTGGACATCAGGCGACGGTAGGGGCGCTGCCTCGCTGCAGACATGTTTCTCTCCTCGGGGTGCCTTCTCCGGCGGGTCGCCGGCAGGTGAAGGTGGGTGGGACGGGTGGTGGGCTGGTCAGGGGGTGGGGCCGGCGCCGGGCCGGTCTCCGCCAGGGGCGCCGGGCACGCTCGAGCCGCCGGACACCGCGCCCGCCGGGGTGCCCCCGGCGACCGGTCCGCCGGATGACGACTCGCCGGATCTGGAACGGGTCAGCCAGCCGAAACCGCCACCTCGCCCCTCGGCCAGCCGCGACTGCAGCAGGACGGCGAGCACGATGATCAGGCCCTGGGCGACGGCCTGGGCGGAGCTGGACAGGTTGTTGAGCACGAAGACGTTGCCCAGCGTGATGAGGATCAGCACGCCGAGGACGGTGCCGACGATCGTGCCCCGGCCACCGACGAGCAGGGTGCCGCCGATGACGACGGCGGCGATCGCCTGGAGCTCCATCAACGTGCCGTGGGTCGAGCTGCCGGTCGTCGTCCGCGCCATGAGCATCACCGCGGCGATGCCGCAGGTGACGCCGGAGAGCACGTACAGCTTCAGGGTGTGCCACTGCACGCGGATGCCGGCCAGGCGGGCCGCCTCGGCGTTGCCGCCGACGGCGAAGGTGTGCCGGCCGAAGGTGGTGCGGTTCAGCAGGATCCAGCCGCCGACCGACACCAGCGCCCAGATGATCACCAGCCCCGGGACGCCGAAGACGTCGCCGCCGAAGAACTCGCGGAAGCCGCGGTCCTGCACGATCTGGGTCCGGCGGTTGGCGATGATCTCGGCCAGGCCGCGGGCGGAGACGAGCATGGCGAGGGTGGCGATGAAGGCCACCAGTCGTCCGTAGGCGATGACGATGCCGTTGATCAGTCCCGCCCCGGCGCCCACGGCGATCGCGGTGAACACCATGACGATCCAGTGGAAGTCCTCGGCCATCTGCTGGGTGGCCAGCGTGGTCGCCCAGATCGACGACAGGGCGACCAGCGCGCCCACCGACAGGTCGATGCCGCCGCCGATGATCACGAACGTCATGCCGATGCTGACCACGCCGACGACGGCGGCCAGCCGCAGGATCGTGAGGACGTTGTCGATGTCGACGAAGCGGTCAGGGGCGGTGACAGCCCCGACGATGCAGAGGAGGCCCAGGGCCACGACCAGGCCCAGGAGACGCCCGGCCGGTCCGGCCATGAAGCCGGGCCCCTTGCCGGTCGCGCCCTCCGGCGCGCGGTCCTTCGCCGGCGCGGGCGCGCCCGCTCCCCCGGTAGTCGCGGTGCTGCCGGTCATGCCACGTCCCCTTCGTGCTGCTGTGCGGTGGGCTGCTGCCGGTCGCCGCGGTGACACGGGCCGACCGTTCCCTCCATGACGAGGTCGAGCACGGCGTGCTCGTCGAGCGTGTCGGCCGGTTGCTCGGCGACGACGGATCCGTCGGAGATCACCAGCACCCGGTCGGCGAGGCCGAGGACCTCCGGGATCTCGCTGGAGACCACGACGACGGCGACGCCGCGATCGGCCAGCTCGCGGATCAGCGCGTAGATCTCCGAGCGGGCGCCGACGTCCACGCCGCGGGTCGGCTCGTCGAGGAGCAGCACCCGGCAGTCGCGCAGCAGCCAGCGGGCGAGCACGACCTTCTGCTGGTTGCCGCCCGACAGCGTCCGCACCTCTCGGTCCACGTCGGCCGGACGGACGTCGAGGGCCTGGACCTGCTCGCGCGCGGCGTCCTTCTCGGCGCTGCCGGAGAGGAAGCCGCCGCGGGCGAAGCGGGCCAGGCTCGCGATGCTGATGTTGCGGTAGACGGCGTCGCCGAGGAGCAGCGCCTGGCTCTTGCGCTCCTCCGGGGCCAGCCCCACCCCGGCGGACACGGCGGCGGCGACGCTGCCCGGGCGCAGCCGCTGCCCGTCCACGGAGACGGTCCCGCTGGTGGCGCGGCGCGCGCCGTAGATGGTCTCCAGGATCTCCGACCGCCCGGAGCCGACGAGGCCGGCGAGGCCGACCACCTCGCCCGGCGCCACGTCGAACGAGACGCCGCGGAACTTCCCGCGCAGTCCCAGGCCCCGCACCGACAGCAGCGGCTCCGCCGCCTCGATCGCGCGGCGATCGGGGAAGACGTACTCGATGTCGCGGCCGGTCATCAGCTCGATCACCTGGCGGGTGGAGGTGTCCTGCACCGGCAGCCCGGTGGCCACCGTGCGCCCGTCCTTGAGCACGGTGATCCGGTCGCCGACCTCGCGGATCTCCTCCAGCCGGTGCGAGATGTAGACGACCGCGACACCGTCGCGGGTGAGGTCCCGGATGACCTCGAACAGGTGCTGGACCTCTTCGTTGTCCAGGACGGCCGAGGGCTCGTCCATGACGATCAGCTTCGCGTCCTGGGACAGCGCGCGCGCGATGCTGACCATCTGCTGCGCCGCCGCGGGCAGCGAGCCCACCTCGGCGGTGGGCCGGATCTCCGGGTGGCCCAGGCGGGTGAGCAGCTCCCCGGCGGCCTCGTTCGCCGGCGCCGGGCGGGCCAGCCCGAACCGCGTGCGCTCGCGCCCGAGGAAGATGTTGTCGGCCACGGTGAGGCCGGCGACCAGGTCGAGCTCCTGGTAGATGGTGGCGATCCCCTGCTTCATCGCCGCCTGCGGGTTGGTCAGCGCGACCGGCTCGCCCCGCCACTCGATCCGGCCGGCGTCGGGCTGGTGCGCCCCGGCCAGGACCTTGATCAGCGTCGACTTGCCGGCGCCGTTCTGGCCGAGGAGGCAGTGCACCTCGCCCGCGCGGACGTCGAGGTCGACGCCGTCCAGGGCCCGCACGCCGGGGAACGTCTTGACGATGCCGTGCATCTCGAGCAGCGGACCACCACTGCCCGCCCCGCCCTGCCCCACCGGCGCACCGGCCACCGCGCCCACCTCCGGAACTTTCGCTCACCGTTGACCATTAGTCCGCTGAGGCAGCAACATATGGGGGCCGTCACACTCGGGTCAAGGGAGGGCGCGGCAGTTACCGAACCGCAACCAAGCCGCCCGAGCCGGCGCGATCCCCACATCGGGGAAACGGGGCCCTGGCCGTGCCGCCAGACATCCACGTCCCCGGAGCAGGGGTCGCAGCGGGCCGTCGTCGGCCCGGTCGCGCGCATCCCGCGCGGGACGCCGTCAGGTGCGCCGGAACGGGTGGGTCACACCGCTCGGGCCGGGCCCGACGTCGCGGTGGAAGCGGTCGTGCAGCTCGTCGGGTGACGCGCACCCGGAAGGGTCCGCGCAGGGGCGACCGACCCGCTCCTCGCGAGCGGGGAACGGCTCCTGGTCGCGGTGCGGTCCGGAGGACCGCAGAGTCATCTCGCGAGGGCCTGGACCGAGTCCTCGTCCAGGAACTCCTCGATGGCCATGAGGGCGGCGCCGACCCGGCCGGAGAGATCGGGGGCCTCGCTGACCGTGATCTCCAGCGTCCGGGCGGCCAGCGGCATGGAGCGCCGGTAGACGGCCTCGCGGATCCCCGCGAGCAGCGGGACGCCGGCCTGCGCGACGCCACCGGTCATGACGATGCGGTGCGGGTTGAAGAAGTTGACCAGCGCCGCGAGCACCGTGCCGATGGTCCGGCCCGCCGCGCGCACCAGCTCCAGCGCGACGCCGTTGCCCTCCGCGGCCAGCCGCACCACCTCGCGGACGGTGTCGACCGGCAGCCCCGCGGCGACGGCGTCGCGGAGCAGGGCCCCCCCGCCCGCGACCGCCTCCAGGCAGTTCTCCTGCCCGCACCGGCACACCACGGTCCGCCCGTCGGGCTGGGCGACGTGGATGTGCCCGATGTCGCCGGCGCTGCCCTGCGCCCCGCGGTAGACCCGGCCGTCGACGATGACCCCGCAGCCGATGCCCGTGCCGACCTTCACCACGAGCACGTCCTGCACCGAGCCGGCGACGCCCATCTCCCCCAGCGCCATCACGTTCACGTCGTTGTCGACGTACACGGGGCAGTCGTAGCGACCGAACGCACTGGGAACCGGGTAGTCGTGCCAGCCCGGCATGATCGGCGGGTGGGACGGGCGGCCGGTCGAGAACTCCACCGGCCCCGGCACGCCGACGCCCACGGCGCACACGTCGGCCGGGGTGAGCCCGACCTCGGCCAGCACCTGCTGGGCCAGCCGGTCGACCTCGGCCAGCACCTGGCCGGGGCCGTCGGCGATGTCGATCGGGTGGCCGACGGTGCCCAGGATCTGCGCCGAGAGGTCGGTGACCGCGACGTCGACGCTGGTGACCCCGAGGTCGACGGCGAGCACGCACCCGGCCCGGCTGTTGAACTGCAGCAGCGTCGGCGGGCGACCGCCGGTGCTCCAGCCGCGGCCCCCCTCCTCCAGGAGGTTCGCGGCGATCAGCTGGTCGACCCGCGCGCTGATCGTGTTGCGCGACGCCCCGGTCAGCGCCACGAGGTCGGCGCGGCTGCGCGCACGGCCGGTCCGCACGTGGCGCAGCAGCACGCCGGCCGAGGCTGAGGTGGACGGCACGCCGTCATAGTGACACGGGTGGGACGCCGCCCCGGGTGCCGGCGACCAGGTACCGCCTTGCTCATGCGGTTGGCCGCCCGCGCACGGGGCACTGCTGCGGAACACGCTGGTTGAGCACTGCACCAGCCCCGACGACCAGAGAGGTGCTCCCATGGGCCTGCCCATCACCCTGTCCGAGATCGCGCCCCGGATCTCCGCCGGCGCATTCATCCTCAACAGCGGCCTCGGCAAGCGCGCGGCCGACGAGGAGGCGGCGGCCGGCATGCACGGCTTCGCCGCCGGCACCTATCCCTTCCTCGGCAAGATGCAGCCGCAGCAGTTCGCCAAGGCGCTGTCCACGTCGGAGATCGTCATCGGCGCCGCGCTGCTGACGCCGTTCGTCCCGACCGCCGTGGCCGGCGCCGCGCTGACCGCGTTCTCCGGCGGGCTGCTGGGCCTCTACCTGAAGACGCCGGGCATGCGGAAGGAAGGCAGCCTCGCGCCCACCGAGCAGGGGCTGTCCATCGCGAAGGACAGCTGGCTGCTCGGCATCGGCATCGGTCTGCTCGTGCGCGGCACGGTCGACCGTGAGCCGCGCCGGGTGCGCAAGGCGGCGAAGACCCTGGACAAGGCGAACAAGCGGGCGGCGAAGGCGCGCAAGCGCCTCGACGGCTGACCGGGACGGGGCCCGCCCTCGCCCGGCGCCCACGAGAAGGAACTCCTCTCCCGGTGGATGCCGAGGCGCTCGACACGGTCGTGCCGTGGTGCGCACGGCGGACCGGTGGGGGCGGGACCCATCCGGAAGGCCGCACGGGGACGAACGTCTGACGTACCGGGGTGGCGGCGCACGGCCGGCTCCCCGTGCGAGCGGGCGCCGTGTGCAACCGAGCGGACGGCTCCGCCGATCCGAGGAGAGCCCATGTCCCGCCTGCTCCGCACACCGGGCGCCAGTCGCCGGGCCGCCGCCGCCCTGCTCTTCGCCGGCACCCTCGCCGCCGTCTCGGCGTGCGGGGGCGGCACGGACCCCGGCACGAACGGGGCCGCCCCCACGGCGACCGAGGAACCGACCACCGAGGCTCCGGCCACCAGGGCGCCGTCGACGGGCTCGCCCTCCGCCGCGCCGACCGACTCCGAACGGGCCGTCCGCACGATCTCCGCGACGGAGGAGGAGTTCAGCATCTCCGTCGACGAGCGGAGCGTGCCCGCCGGCAGCTACGAGATCGAGGTCGTGAACGCCGGCAGCGCCAGCCACGACCTGGTCGTCGAGCGCGACGGCGAGGACGTCGCCGCCACCGAGATCCTGAGCCCGGGCGACTCCGCCACCCTGACGGTCGATCTCGAGCCCGGTGAGTACGTCTTCTACTGCAGCGTCGGCACCCACCGCTCCCTGGGCATGGAGATCACCATCGAGGTGACCTGATGACCGAGGTGACGACGCCGGCACGGTCCCGGCCCGCCCTCACCTGGGGGCTGCGGGTCACCGGTGCGGTGCTGCTCGCGGCGATGGGCTGGCTGCACCTGGACCTGTGGGGCGACGGCTACCGGACCATCGACGTCATCGGTCCGGCGTTCCTGCTCAACGGCATCGCCGGGCTCGGCCTGGCGGTCCTCCTGCTGGCGGCGCCCCGGCGGCTGCTCACCTGGGCCGCAGCCCTCGGGGCACTGGTCGCGGCCGGCACCCTGGCGGCGCTGCTGCTCGCCACCACGGTGGGGCTGTTCGGCTTCGTCGAGACGACGGCGGCGCCGCTGTGGTGGGAGACGTTCTGGATCGAGGCCGGTGCGGTCGTCGTCCTCGTCGTGCTGGCCGTCGTCGCGCGCCGCCGGTCGGTCTGAGCGGGGTGGGAGGGCCTGTGGAACCGGCCCTCCCACCCCGCCCGGCGGCTCAGCGGACGCCGAGCAGGTGCTCCATGGCCAGCTGGTCGAGCCGCTCGAACTGCAGCCCGCGCGCCCCGAGGGCCACCGGGTCGTGCGCCTCACCGCGAAGGGCGTCGAGGCTCTCGCCCTCGGCCAGCGTCGGCACGGCCAGCTCGCCGACCCGGGCGGCCTCCAGCGCCTCGGCGACCTCGGGGTCGGCCCGGAACGCCTGCACCTTCTCCCGGAGGATCAGGTAGTTCCGCATGCAGGCGCGCGCGGTCTCCCACACGCCGTCCATGTCCTCGGTCCGCGGCGGCTTGTAGTCGAAGTGCAGGTAGCCGTCGTAGGCCTTCCCCGACCCCGACCCGAGCAGCGTGTCGACGGTCCAGAACGCCCCGCGCAGGTTGCCGGCGCCGAAGCGCAGGTCCTGGTCGAAGCGCGGGCCGTGCTGGCCGTTGAGGTCGACGTGGAAGAGCTTGTCGTGCCACAGCGCCTGGCCGATGCCCATGGCGAAGTTCAGCCCGGCCATCTCCTCGTGCCCGACCTCGGGGTTGAGGCCGACGCGGTCGGGCTCCTCGAGCTCGTTGATGAAGGCGATGGCGTGCCCGATGGTCGGCAGCAGGATGTCGCCGCGCGGCTCGTTCGGCTTGGGCTCGAGGGCGAACCGGATGTCGTAGCCCTTCTCCCGCACGTAGGAGCAGAGCAGGTCCAGGCCCTCCTTGTACCGGTCGAGCGCGGCCGCGACGTCCTTGGTGCCGCCGGACTCCGCACCCTCGCGGCCGCCCCACAGCACGTAGGTCTTCGCGCCCAGCTCGGCGGCCAGGTCGATGTTGCGCAGCACCTTGGCGATCGCGTACCGGCGGACGGCGCGGTCGTTGGCGGTGAAGCCGCCGTCCTTGAACACCGGGGCGCCGAAGAGGTTGGTGGTCGCCATCTCGACGCCCATGCCGGTCTCGGCGAGCGCCTTCTTGAACCGCTCGAGGGTGGACTCGCGGGTGGCCTCGTCGGGCACCAGGTCGTCGTCGTGGAAGGTCACGGCCGCGGCGCCGAGCTCGGCGAGCCGGTGCACGGCCTCCACCGGGTCCAGCACCGGCCGGACGGGGCCGCCGAAGACGTCGACGCCCTGCCAGCCCACGGTCCAGAGCCCGAAGCTGAACTTGTCGTCCCTGGTGGGGGTGAAGCGATCGGTCATGAGGGGATCTCCGTCCGGGTGGATCGATGGCGGGCAGTGCGTACGGCGGTGGTGCGGGAGGTGCGGGCCCGGCCGGCGACCGGCAGGCCGGTCACCGGGCGCCCGCGGGCGTGAGCTCCGGGACGGGCACCAGGGTCGGGTCGTCGAAGACCGACTCGAGCGCCTCGTGGGCGCCGCCGCGGACGGCGGCGGTGAAGCCGAGCGTGGAGAGCGCGACGCGGGCCCCGGCGACGTCGGGCCCCAGGACCCGGGCCTCGAGCTCGGCGAGCAGCGGCTCCATGAGGAACCGGCCCAGCACGGCGAAATAGCCGCCCAGGAGGACCACCCGCGGGTTGAACAGGTTGATGAGCACGGCGGCGCCCGTCCCGAGCCCGGTGCCGACCTGCCGCAGCGCGGCGAGGGTCCGCTCGTCGCCGGCCTCGGCTCGGCGGGCCACCTCGGCCAGGCGGTCCTCCAGGTCGCGCGCCGGGTCGTGCACCGGGTCGCCGGGGTCCGCGGCGGCGCGCAGCAGCGCGGCCAGGCCGACGAGGGTCTCCCAGCAGCCGCGCCGCCCGCAGCCGCACACGAGGTCGGGGTCGCCCAGCGAGGTGTGGCCCACCTCGCCGGAGAGCCCACCGGCCCCCCGGAGCAGCCGGCCGGCGACGATCACGCCACCGCCGACGCCGACCTCACCGGTGAGGTAGACCAGGTCGGGGGTGCGCGCCTCGGCACCCATGGCCCACTCGGCGATCGCGGAGAGGTTGGCATCGTTCTCGACCCGGATCGGGAAGTCGGCGTCGAGCCGGGCGTGCAGCCCGTCGAGGACCGCGACATCGCGCCAGCCGATGTTGGGAGCCAGCGTGACGACGCCGTCGACGCTGCGGACCAGGCCGGCGACCGCCACGGTCAGCCCGATCACGCGCGCCCCCCGGGCCGCGGACGCGGCGACGGCGTCGCGCACGAGCCCGGCGACGGCGTCGAGGGTCCGCTCGGCGCCCAGGGCGGGGATGTCGAGGCCGAGCCGCTGCTCGAAGAGCACCTCCCCGCGCAGGTCGAGCACGAGCGCGGCGGCGTAGTCGACGTTCAGCTCGACACCGATGCCGCAGACGCAGGCCCCGTCGAGGTGCACGGTCAGCCCGGGCCGCCCGACCGAACCGGCCCGGTCGACGTCCCCGGTGCTGACCAGGCGCCGCTCGGAGAGCTCGGCCACGAGGCTGGAGACGGTCGCCTTGTTGAGGCCGGTCTCCTGGGCGATCCGCGCTCGGGAGCGGGGTCCGTGGTCGCGGAGATGGCGCAGCACGAGGCCGAGATTGGTCCGGCGCACCGTGGCCTGGTCGGCCGGGGCGCGGCGATCCGAGGATCCGTCGTACACCGGCGGCTGCTCGCCCATCCCCACCTCCCCGGACACGTCCTCGGTATTCGTCGGTTGCACAAACAAATTAGGGGTGGGAGTCGCACAGGTCAAGCCGGCACGTCGCGGCGTCGTGAGCGCGTCACCGGCCGCCCCGCACGGCCCCTCGCCCGGCGTGCGCCCCCGGGGCCGCCTAAGGTGCCGTTCCCATGAGGTCCCTGTCGCCGCGGCCCCGTCCGCGCATCCTCGCCGCCACCCCCGCCGGCACCGGCACCGGCACGCGCCGGGGGCCGGTCCGATGACGCTCGTCGCGGGCGTCGACACCTCGACGCAGGCGTGCAAGGTCGTGGTCCGGGACGCCGACACTGGTGAGCTGGTCCGGTCCGGCCGGGCACCGCACCCGCCGGGGACCGAGGTGGCCCCGCAGGCTTGGGAGGAGGCGTTCCGCGCGGCAGCCGCCGAGGCAGGAGGGCTCGACGACGTGGCGGCACTGGCCGTCGGGGGCCAGCAGCACGGGATGGTCTGCCTCGACGACCGCGGCGAGGTCGTCCGCGACGCGCTGCTGTGGAACGACGTCCGGTCGGCCCCGGCGGCCGAGGATCTGATCGGTGAGCTCGGCGACGGCGACGCGGCGGCCGGCCGCCGGGCATGGGCCGAGGCGGTGGGCCTGGTGCCGGTCGCGTCCTTCACCGCGACGAAGCTGCGCTGGCTGGCCGACGCCGAGCCGCGCAACGCCGACCGCACCGCCGCCGTCTGCCTGCCGCACGACTGGCTGACCTGGCGGATCTCCGCCGATCGCGACCTCGGCACGCTCGTGACCGACCGCGGCGACGCCAGCGGCACCGCCTACTGGTCGGCGCGTACCGGCGAGTACCGGCTCGACCTGCTCGAACGAGCCATGCGCGGCCGCCGGCCCGCCGTTCCGCGCGTGGCCGGCCCCGCCGAGCGGGTCGGCGCGCTCGCCGGGTCCGGCGCCGCCCTGGGCCCGGGGACCGGCGACAACGCCGCGGCGGCCCTCGGCCTGGCCGCCCGGCCGGGCGACGTCGTCGTCTCCATCGGCACGTCCGGGGTCGTCTCCGCGGTGACGCCCACGGCCGTCGCCGACGTCAGCGGCACCGTCGCCGGCTTCGCCGACGCCACCGGCAACCACCTCCCGCTGGTCGCCACGCTGAACGCCGCCCGGGTGCTCGACGCCGCCGCCGCACTGCTGGGCGTGGACCACGCGACGCTGTCGGAGCTCGCCCTGTCGGCGCCCTCGGGCGCGGACGGGCTGGTCCTCGTGCCCTACCTGGAGGGTGAGCGGACGCCGAACCTGCCCGACGCCACCGGCTCGGTGCACGGGCTGACGCTGCGCACCTCGACGCCCGCGCACTGGGCGCGCGCCGCCGTGGAGGGCCTGCTCTGCGGGCTCGCCGACGGGATCGAGGCCGTCGTCGCCCAGGGCGTGACCGTCGAGCGGGTGCTGCTGGTGGGCGGTGCCGCCCGCTCCCCTGCCGTGCAGCAGCTGGCTCCGGGCATCTTCGGCCGCCCCGTCCTCGTGCCGCCGCCGGGCGAGTACGTGGCCGACGGCGCGGCCCGGCAGGCGGCCTGGGTGCTCTCCGGCGCCGGCGCCCCGCCGGAGTGGCCGCAGCCGGGCCTGGCGGAGTTCGACGGATCTCCGGCCCTCTCCGTGCGGGAGCGCTACGCGGAGGTGCGCGGCCGCACCGACGGCCAGTAGCGGGACCGCCTGCGCCTCCCTGCTCAGAGCGAGCGGACCACGGCGGCGACCGCGGCGGGGTGCGTCTGCACGGTCATGTGCGCCGCACCGGCTAGCGTCACCAGCCGGCCCTGCGGCGCGGCCGCCACGACCCGCTCCGCCCAGTCCGCCGGGCACAGGGCGTCGCGGGTGCCGCGGAGCACGACCACGGGCGCCGGCACGCCGGCCAGCCGGCGGTCGATCCGGTCCGGCGAGGCGGTCCGCCAGAGCGCGGCCATGGCCCGTGGCCCGGTGTGCAGCCACTGCCGCACGATCAGCGGCACCTGCCACCAGGGCTCGGCGAGCGCCGTCCGGAGCCACCGCCAGGCCAGCACCCGGAACCGGCGCATGCGGGGGTCGGTCGTCGGCCCGCACAGCACCAGGCCGGCCACCCGCGGGTCCGCGGCGGCCGCGGTCACCACCTGGCAGCTCTGCGAGTGCCCGACCAGCACCACCGGGCCCTCGGGCAGGGCGGCCCGCAGCCGCCCGGCGAGCTCGTCGACCGACGGGACCGCCGCCGCCTGCCCCATCCCGGGCAGCACGACCACCGCGCCCGGAAGTTCCTCGCGCAACCTGCGCGACGAACGTTCATCCAGCCCCAGACCGGGAACGAGAACGACCGAGACCGAAGGCGACACCCCGACGGGTCTACCGGCCCGGCCGCGGCTCCGCGAACGCAGCCGGGAGCAGGCACGCAGCGTGTCCTGCATCTCACAGGGGGCACCCCGGAGCGGCACGGGCCGAAGTGGGAGGATGGAAACATCATGACGACATCACCAGCGCAGGCGCCCGCCCAGACAGACCCTTCCAGCGGGCGGCCGCGCGTCGTCATCGTCGGCTCCGGCTTCGGCGGCCTGTTCGCCGCGCGTGCGCTGGGCAAGGCGCCGGTGGACATCACCCTGATCGCCAAGACGGGCCAGCACCTGTTCCAGCCGCTGCTCTACCAGGTGGCCACCGGCATCCTGTCCGAGGGCGAGATCGCCCCGGCCACCCGCGAGATCCTGCGCCGACAGAAGAACGCCCGGGTGATCCTCGGCGAGGTCACCGAGATCGACGTGGCCGCCCGCACGGTCAGCTCCGAGATCCTCGGCCGGAAGACGGTGCACCCGTACGACGAGCTGATCGTGGCGGCGGGCGCCGGCCAGTCGTACTTCGGCAACGACCAGTTCGCCGAGTTCGCACCCGGCATGAAGAGCATCGACGACGCCCTCGAGCTGCGCGGCCGGATCTTCGGCGCCTTCGAGCTGGCCGAGATCGCCACGGACCCTGCCGAGGTCGACCGGCTGCTCACCTTCGTCGTCGTCGGGGCGGGCCCGACCGGCGTGGAGATGGCCGGCCAGATCGCCGAGCTGGCCCGCCGCACGCTGCGCCGCGACTTCCGCAACATCAACCCGACCGGCGCGCGCGTGATCCTGCTGGACGCGGCTCCCGCGGTGCTGCCCTCGTTCGGCAAGAAGCTCGGCGAGCGGGCCCGGCGGCAGCTCAACGACATCGGCGTCGAGGTGCAGCTGGGCGCCATGGTCACCGGCGTCGACGCCGACGGCCTCGAGGTGAAGGACACCGACGGCCAGGTCCGCCGGATCCAGGCCGCCACGAAGATCTGGGCCGCCGGCGTGCAGGCCAGCGAGCTGGGCCGGATCCTGGGCGAGCAGACCGGCGCCGAGGTCGACCGCGCCGGGCGCATCTCGGTCGAGCCCGACCTGACCCTTCCCGGGCACCCCGAGATCCACGTGGTCGGCGACATGATGGCGCTGGGCAAGCTCCCCGGCGTCGCCCAGGTGGCCATCCAGGGCGGGCGCTACGCCGCGAAGGCGATCGAGCGGCGGGCCGCCGGCAAGCCGGTGCAGGAGCCGTTCGAGTACCACGACAAGGGCTCGATGGCGACCATCTCTCGCTTCTCGGCCGTCGCCGACATCGGGAAGTTCAAGTTCAGCGGGTTCATCGCCTGGGTGCTGTGGCTGGTCGTGCACCTCATGTACATCGTGGGCTTCAAGAGCCGCGTCACCACGGTGCTGCACTGGATGGTCAGCTTCCTCGGCCGTGGCCGGTCGGAGCGGGTGGCCACCCAGCAGCAGGTCTACGGCCGGCTGGCCCTCGAGCAGCTCGGCCCGAACTGGGAGGTCTCCAAGACCGGCGGGCCGAAGAACACCGACCCCGAGAACGAGGACATCACCCAGCGGGACTCCGCCTGATCGACCCGCGCCCGGCCGGGTGAAATTCCGCCCGGCCGGTGCCTATCCGCCCAGGGACGGGTAGGCGGCTCCTGTGGCAGGGCGACGGGGTCAGGAAAGTGCAGCGCGCTCGCAGGCGCCCCTCTGGCTGTGGCCGGCGGTGGCCGCCGCGGTCGCGGCCGCGGCGGGCTGGGCCCTCGGCATGGTGGAACCCCGCGGCGGATTCCTCGCGGCCCTGTGGCCGGCCGACACCAGCGCTGCCGCCACGCTCCTGCAACTGGTGGCCACGGCCGCGGTCACCATCACGACCCTGACGTTCAGCATCACCATCGTGGCGCTGCAACTGGCCTCCCAGCAGTTCTCGCCCCGGCTGCTGCGCGACTTCGTCCGCGACGGGGTCACCAAGCAGGTCCTGTCCGTCCTGACCGCGACCTTCGTCTTCGCCATCTCCGGTCTGCGCGGGGTGAACAGCTCTCAGCCGGTGCCCACGCTGGTGTGCCTGGTCGCCGCGCTGCTCGGCGTCACCTCCGTCGGCGCGCTGCTGTCCTTCATCAGCCACATGGTGCGCATGCTGCGGGTCGACACCATGATGACCCGGGTCCACGACGACGCCCGGCGGGCCATCGAGACGTTCTACGGTCCGCACACCGGCCACGGGCAGCGGTCCCCCGACGAGCTGGACCTGGACACGGTCGCCGGGCGGCTGGTGACGGCATCCCGCAGCGGGTTCGTCGAGGTGGTCGACACCGACACCCTCGTGGACGCCGCCCGCAGCCACGACGCCGTCGTCCGCGTCGAGGTCCGCCCCGGTGACCTGGTGACCGTGGGAACCCCGGTCGCCACCGTCTGGTCGGCGGGCGAGGAGATCGACGACGCCGTCCGGACAGCGGTGGTGCTGAACAACGAGCGCACGATCGACCAGGACGCAGGCTTCGGGTTCCGACAGCTCGAGGACATCGCGGTGAAGGCCATGTCCCCGAGCATCAACGACCCGGTCACCGCCGCGACGGCCATCGGCCACATGGGCGATCTGCTCGTCCGGCTCACCAGCCGGCACCTCGGACCCACCCTGCACGACGACGAGGACGGCGTCGGGCGGGCGATCGTCCCCGATCGGGACATGCGGTACTACCTCGACCTGTCCTGCGGGCAGGTCGCCCGCTTCGGCGGGAGCGAACCCACGCTGGTCACCGCGCTGCTCCGGATGCTCCGGGACGTGGGGGTCGCCTGCCGGGACGACGAGCAGCGGGCCGAGGTCGCCCGGGCCGCCGAGCTGGTCGCCGGGGAGCACTCCCCGGAGTGGAGCCCGACGGACACCGTGACCGTCCGGCTCCATCGCGACCAGGTCACCGCGGCTCTCGAGGGTCGGCTCGTCGACGCGTTCGCCGACCGCGCCGGCGAGACCCGCTCCATGTGAGGGGCCCGATCACTCTCGGCCCAGCCACCACTCCAGGGCCGTCACCACACCCTCGGGGCGCACGACGTGGCCGCCGTCGAACTCGTCGTAGGTGACGTCGTAGCGGGAGCTCGCGAAGGCTGCCGCCAGCCGTCGACCGCACCGCTCGACCGGCAGCACCCGGTCACCGATCCCGTGGGTGATCCAGATCCGCGGCTGCCCCACCCGCGCCGGCGGGTCGGCGAAGCCCGGGGAGAAGGCGAGCACGGCGTCGAACAGGTCGCCGTTGGCCGGGCCGAGCGACAGGGCGTAGGAGGCGCCGTCGGAGAACCCGCCGACGGCACAGCGGCCGACCGGTGCCCGCTCGGCGACCTGCGCGAGGGCGGCGTCGAGGACGGCGACGTCCCGGCCGAGCCGCCCGGCGAGCAGGTCCCAGGTCGCCGAGCCGGACTGCGGAGCCAGCACCAGCACCCCCCGGTCGACGACCGTGCGCCCCAGCGCCGCCAGGCTCTGTGCCGGGTTCCCGCCCGCACCGTGGAAGAAGACCAGCAGGGGCCGCGGCACGGGCTCGCCCGGGGGGACGGCGAGCAGGACCTCCGCTCCCCCGCCCAGATCGAGTTCGTGGATCCCCGCCGGCCACGGCTCCCCCGGGGCCGCCTGCACCGGCCGGCTGTCGAGGCGGCCGTCGGCGTGCGCCGGCACGGTCACTCCCCGTATGCGGCGACGGGCACGTGCTCGTCGGCACGTTCGAGGTGCAGCGGCTGCAACGGCCTGGTGTCGTCCAGGTACAGGAACGCGTCGTAGCGCTCCCCCAGCACGGTCGGCACGTAGTTGCCCCACTTCTCCCGCGACGGCCGGTAGACCACGCCGATCGCCCGGTGGTCCAGCCGGGTCCGCAGCCACCCCGGCTGCCGGACGCGGGGGAAGACGAGGAGCGCGTCCTCGCCCAGTGCCTCGTGCAGCCGGGCCTCGAGGCTGCCCGGCCGGGCCGGGGGCACGGCCATGCGCTCCATCTGCGCGCCCCACTCGCGGCCGGCGACCACGCCGCCGCGGTATCCCCCGAAGCCGACGAGGACGACGTGGTCGGTGCCGTGGCGCTCGCGCAGCAGCTGACCGACGTTGGTCATGCCGTGGGCGGCCATGTCGGTGGCGCGGGCATCGCCGATGTGGGTGTTGTGCTCCCACACGACCGCCTTGGGTCCGGCATGGTCGAGCAACCGGTCGAGGGTGTCGACCATGTGCTCGTCGCGGACGTTCCACGACTCGGCGGAGCCCCGCACCATGGCGCGGTAGTAGCGCTCGGCGTCGACGACCACCGCGGCGTTCTGCTCGGCGGCGAAGCGCCCCTCCGCGTCGAGGTCCGACTCCCCGTCCCCGCGCCGCTCGCACAGCGAGCGCAGCAGGTCCACGGCTTCCTGCTCGCAGGAGTCCGGGGCGAAGCGGCTGGCGAAGGCGTACTCCGCGCCGTCCTCACCGAACGGCTCGAAGCAGGCCAGCGCCTGCTTGGCCTGCTCGACGTGCCCGGGCTCGTGCTCGGCCAGCCAGTCCACCAGTGCGTGCATCGAGTCCCACAGGCTGTAGACGTCGATGCCGTAGAAGCCGACCCGGTCGTCCTCCGGGCGGGCGGTGTTGTGGTCCCGCAGCCAGCGGCAGAACTCGACGACCTCGTCGTTGGCCCACATCCAGGTCGGCCAGCGGGTGAAGGCGTCGAGTGCGTCGCGCGGGTCCTCGGCGGCGCCGGGCCGCAGCTGCACGCTGCGGCCGACCCGGTAGCAGTCGGGCCAGTCGCCCTCGACCGCGACGAACCCGAACCCCTTCTCCTCGATCAGCCGCCGGGTGAGGGCCGCCCGCCAGGCGTAGTACTCGTGCGTTCCGTGGCTGGCCTCCCCGATCGCCACGATCCGGGCGTCGCCGATCCGGTCCAGCAGCGGGTCGAGGTCCTCCGGGGTGCGCAGCGGTGTCGCCAGGGCCTGGATCTGGTCGTGCATCGGGTCAGGCATCGGGGCTCCCCTCTCTCACGATCGCGGCGGTCACCTGCCGCAGATCACCGGTCCGCCGCCAGACGGCACGCTGGCGCACGGCCGAGGTACCCCGGCCGAGCAGCCGGTGCACAAGACTCCGCACCTCGTCCTCCTCGTCCCGGTCGGCGAGGTCGTCCGCGAGCTCGTCGAGCAGGCCGTCGACGGCGGTGCGCGCGTCGACGACCGCTCCGGCCACGGGGTCGACCAGCTGCCCGGTGAGGCCGTCGCGGGCGGCCCGCCACCGGGCCGCCCGCAGCAGCTCGGGGCGGACGACCGGGACCGGCTCGTCGCGCCCGGCGCGGGCGGCGAGCACCCGCACCAGCGAGCGGACCAGCGCGGCGTGCAGGACGGCGTCGTCGAGGTCGGTGCAGACGTCGGCCAGCCGGAACTCCACGGTCGGCAGGTGCGACGAGGGCCGCAGGTCCCAGTACAGGTGGGAGGCGTCGGCGACGACGCCGCAGGCGACCAGGCCGTCGACGAGCTCCCGGAACCGGGCCGCCGAGCCGAGCGGTTCGGGCGCCCCCGTGTTCGGCCAGCGCCCCCACCACAGCGTCCGGTAGCTCTCGTAGCCGGTGTCGGCGCGGTCGTGGAACGGCGAGCTTCCGGTCATCGCGAGGAGCAGCGGCAGGTAGGGGCGGGCGCGGTCGAGCACGGCGACGGCGGTGTCGAGATCCGGGACGCCGACGTGCACGTGGCAGCCGGTGATGTCCTGCCGGGCCGCCAGGCCGGCCCACCGCTGCACCATCGCCTCGTACCGCGGCGCCGGGGTGAGCACCTGCTGCCGCCACCCGGCCGAGGGGTGGGTCGACGCCGCGAGGAGGGCGACGCCCGCGCCGGCGGCGGCGGCGTGCGCCTGGGCCCGGGTGGCCGCCAGCTCCGCCCGCAGCTCGCCCAGCGTGCGGCAGATGCCGGTGGCCGTCTCCAGCTGGGTCGTGCTGATCTCGGGGTGGACCCGTTCACCGAACTCGTGCCGGAGCACGGCGTCGGCGAGGCCCGGGCTGGGGGTGAGCTCGAAGGTCTCCGGGTCGACGAGGTGGAACTCCTCCTCCACGCCGACGGTGGCACCCGCGGCGGCCGGGGGACGACCGGTGGTGGACTGCACGCGCGCTCCTGTCCAGGACGCGGCGCCGAGACGTGCGGCGCTGCGCGAGGCCCCGGGCACCGGAGGTCGGCTGCGATCCAGCCGCACCGGGCACGGTACGGCCGGGACACCACGCCCGCACCCGGGCCGGGGGCCCCATGCGCGACCCACCCCGACCGGGCCGCACGGGTCCCCGGTGTCCCGGCCGAGGTGTGCGACGAGCAGGATGGGCGGCGACAGGAGGTGGGCCACGGTGTACTCGGGGCAGCGGACGCCCACGTCGCTCCTGGCGGCGCTCTACGCCATCTGCGGGGTGCTGTGCTGGATCGGCGCTGCCCTGCCCATGCACCCGGAGACCCCGGTCCGTCTGCTGTGGGCGCTCGGTGCCGTCGGACTCGGCGCCGGCGCGGGGCTGTGGTGGGGCGCAGCCCGACTGCGCCCCTGGGTGCTGCACGTCGCGCTCGCGCTCGTCTCGGTCCTCGTCGGCGTGCTCGCCTGGCGCTCGGCCACGGCCGTGGGCGTGATCGGGCTGGGCCCGGTGCAGATCTCCGTCGGGCTGTACGCCGCGCACTTCTTCTCCCTTCCCGCAGCCCGGCTGCACGCCGCCTTCGCGGTGCTGTGCGCGGGCCTCGGCGCCTGGGCCGCCGCACCGTCGGGCTTCCTGGCACCCTGGATCGCCCTCGCGGTGTCGGTCGCCGCGCTGACCGAGGCGCAGGGCCGGCTGGCGCGACGGCTGCGGACGGCGGCCGGCACCGATCCGCTCACCGGCATCGCCAACCGGAGGGCGTGGGAGGAGCAGGCCGCCCGGCACCTGGCCCGCGCCGCCCGCAGCGGCGAGCCGCTGAGCTTCGCGATCCTCGACCTCGACGACTTCAAGGAGGTCAACGACCGCGACGGCCACAGCGCCGGCGACGACCTCCTCCGCGAACTCACGGCGACCTGGAGCCGCCGGCTGCGGAAGGCCGACCTGCTCGGCCGCTACGGCGGCGACGAGTTCGTCCTGCTGCTGCCGGCGACCGACGACGACGGCGCACGTCAGGTGATGGACCAGCTCGACGCCACGCACCCGTTCACCTGGACCGTCGGGCTGGCCACGGCCCGTCCCGGCGACACGCTCGACACGGTGCTGGCCCGCGCCGACGCGCAGCTGTACCGGAGGAAGCGCGGCCGCATCTCCTGAGCGCCGGTTCCACCGCGACCGTTCAGCCGCGCCGCCAGTCGTCGCTGTCGAGGTGGGAGCCGGCCATGGGCCCCATCCGCAGCATCCCGCCGTCGACGGCCCAGGACGCACCGGTGACGTAGCCGGCGGCCGGCGAGGCCAGGAAGGCGACGACGGCCGCGACCTCGCGGGCGTCGCCCGGCCGGCGCAGCGGGACGCCGGGCCGGTCGTGCCTCGGCGCCGTCGGGTCCTCGTCCTCCTGCCCGGTCATGGGGGTGGCGATCTCGCCCGGCGCGACCGCGTTGACGGTGATCCCGTGCTCGGCCAGCTCCAGGGCGGCGACCTGGGTGAGGAGCCCGAGGCCACCCTTGGCTGCGCAGTAGCCGGCCGCGCCCACCCGCGGAGCGTGCTCGTGCACGCTGGTGATGTTCACGATCCGCCCGCCGGTCCCGGCGGCGACCATGCGCCGGGCGGCGCGCTGGAGGCACAGGAACGCCCCGTCGAGGTCGGTGGCCAGCACCTCGCGCCAGGTGTCGTAGTCCAGTTCCAGCAGCGGGGTCATGTGCCCGGTGCCCGCGTCGTTGACCAGCACGTCGACGCGACCGAGCGACTCGGCCAGCTCGTCGACCACGTCGGCGGCGCCGGGCAGCCGGGTCAGGTCGAGGTGGCGGACCTCGGCGCGACGGCCCAGGGCGCGCACCTGCTCGGCGGTGGCCTCCCCGGCGTGGGCGTCGCGGTACCAGGTGATCCCCACGTCACAGCCCTGCTCGGCGAGGGCCACGGCGACGGCCCGCCCGATGCCGGACTCGGAGCCGGTGACGATCGCGACGCGTGGAGGGCCGGCCATGGCCCCACGCTAGGTCGGTGGGCCGGCGTGCGCAGCGCCACGCGAAAGCTCGTCTGCCCGGCCGGAACCTGGGTACCCGGACGATCATGACCGGCTCCAGGAAGACGTCCCGCGCACTCGTCGGCATGCTCTCCGCCCTCTTCCTCACCACGACCGGCTGCGTGGTCATGGACACCTCGGGCGGGCCGGTCGGCTCGGCGACCGGCCCCGCGCCCCAGTCCCCGCCCGGTGACGCCCCGGACGCGGGTGCCGAGGAACGGATGGCCCGCGCGATCTTCGACCGGGTCAACGACGAGCGGCGCGAGCGCGGCATCGAGCCCGTGGAGTGGAACGACCAGCTGGCCGAGGTGGCCCGAGAGTGGAGCACCGCCATGGCCGAGAACGAGCAGCTGGAGCACCAGGACGTCCGCGAGGTGCTCGGCCGGGACGAGCTCGAGGGCTTCGCGGGCCTGGGCGAGAACATCTTCACCTCCTCCGGCCCGGTACCCATCGGTGTCGCGCACGTGGGGTGGATGCGCTCGGACGGCCACCGGGTGAACGTGCTCAACCCTGGCTGGAACCGCCTCGGGGTCGGGGTGCACTGCGCGCCGGACGGATCGGTGTGGGCGGTGCAGGAGTTCGGGCGGACGGTGGATGCCGACCGACCGCCGCTGAGCGAGGAGCCACCGCCGGCCGAGCCGATCGCCCGCCCGGAGGAGGACGGTCCCTCCTGCGAATGACGGGCCGCCCGTGACCACGTCGGGGAACGACCGCGAGGATGCGCCGGCCCTCGCCCGGCGCCTCGCGGCCGCGCAGGAGCGGGTCCGGTACCTCAGGCGCCGGCTGGCGCAGCGGTACGACCGGGTACCCCGCCCGGTGCGCCGGTTCGTCGGTTGGCTGCGCAGCCCGGAGTTCGTGACGACCAGTTCCAGCCTGGCGTTCTACGCGATGGTGTCGCTGCCGCCGATGGTGCTGCTCGGCTTCTGGATCGCCGGATTGTTCGTGGATCGGGCGAGCCTCGCCGACCTCGGCGCCGAGGTGGGCAGCCAGGCCCCGGAGAGCCTGCCCGTCGCCGACATCCTGAATGCCCTCATCGACGTCGCCGCCCGGACCGGGCCCGTCGCGGCGGTGGCGGCGATCTGGCCCGCCACCACCTACGGGGCCGCGCTCGCCCGCGGGTTCAGCGCGATCGCGCCGCAGTCCGAGCGGCGCATCCGCGGGTGGCGGGGGCGGCTGCTGGCGCTGGCGATCGTGGCGGCGCTCCCCTTCGCCATCTTCTCCGGACTGGCCGCCGTGTACTTCGTGCCGCGGCTGCTCGGAGGCGGGATCTGGCTACGACTGGCCCTGGGCCTGGGCACGTTCCTGGTGCTCGGCCTGGCCATCGCGCTGATCTACGAGCTGTACCAGTTGCGGGACACCCGCTGGACCGACGTCGCGGTGGGCGCGGCGACCGCGACCGGGCTGGTCGCGCTCACGACGGCCGGGTACCTCGTCTACCTCGAGTTCGCCGATTTCACCGAGCGCTACGGCGCCACCGCGCTGGCCACCGCCGTGCTGCTCGGCCTCTGGCTGCTGCTGGGCAACGCCGCGCTGCTCACCGGCTACCGGGTCATGTCGCGGCGGGCATACCGGCGGTCGGGGCGGCGTCCTCCGCAGCCCGGCTGAACCGCCGCCCCCACTCCCCCAGCAGGTCGCGCAGCTCCGGTCGGGAGACGACGGTGCACTCCGCGCCGACGACGCCGATCGCCAGGGCGGGCCAGCTCAGGTCGTCGGCCGCCATCCGGATCCGGCAGGCATGCTCCCCGTCGTCCTCCACGGTGGCCCACGCCCCGATCCGCTCCCGCACCGGCCCGGCCGGGGCGGCGATCCGGACCTCGACGGCGTACCAGCGGCCCCGGGGACCCATGCCCGCCCGCACGAAGGCCTCGGCGTCCTCGGCCGGTAGCTGCCGGGGGGCGAAGCGCACTCCGGTCGTCGTCGGATCGGCCAGCCGATCGAGGCGGAAGCTGCGCCAGGCCCCCCGCGCGGTGTCGTAGGCGACCAGGTACCAGCGACGGCCCAGCGCCACCAGGGCGACGGGCTCGACCAGGCGGTCGCTGTGCACGCCCGCGCTGTCGGTGTATCCGAAGGTGAGCCGCTCGGTGTCGCGGCAGGCGTGGGCAACGGTGGTCAGCACGCCGGGATCGACCGTCGGGCCCGTGGCCCAGGCCGCCGTGGTGGTCACGGCCCGGAGCGCATCCGCCCGGCGCCGCAGCCTCGCCGGGAGCACCTGCACGACCTTGGTGAGGGCGCGCAGCGACGCCTCGCCCATGCCGGCGACCGCCGACTGGGCGGCCGACTGCAGGCCGACGGTGAGGGCGACCGCCTCGTCGTCGTCGAGCACGAGCGGGGGGAGCACGGCCCCCCGGGCGAGGCGGTAGCCGCCGTCGACGCCCGGCTGCGCCTCGACGGGGTAACCGATCTCCCGCAGCCGTTCGACGTCGCGGCGCAGCGTGCGGACCGACACCCCGAGGCGGGCCGCCAGCTCGGCCCCCGACCAGTGCCGGCGGCTCTGCATCAGCGAGAGCAGGCGCAGCGTCCGGCTCCCGGTGTCGGCCACGCGGACAAATCCTTCCCTATCGCGGCCAGAACCTGGCACCGATGGTGCCTAGCGTCGGTACCGACCGGATCGGCACGACGGAAGGCAGCACGATGACCGACACGACCACCCTCACCGCGGAGCGCGCCGACCTGCTGGAGACCCTGGCGGTCCACCGGAGCTTCCTGCGGCACACCGTCCAGGGCCTCACCGACGAGCAGGCGCGGCAGCGGACGACCGCGAGCGAGCTGACCCTCGGCGGGCTGATCAAGCACGTCGCCGGTACCGAGGAGGCGTGGGCCCACTTCGTCGTGGGCGGCCCGCAGGCGATGGCGGGGCCGGACGACGCGGCGCAGGCCGAGGCGTGGGGCGAGGGGTTCCGCATGGGCCCGGACGAGACGCTCGCGGGCGTGCTGGCGCGCTACGAGGAGGTCGCGCGGCGGACCGACGAGCTGGTGCGGACGCTGCCCGACCTCGACGCCGCCCACCCGCTGCCCGCGGCGCCGTGGTTCGAGCCGGGCGCGGTCCGGTCCGCCCGGCGGGTGTTCCTGCACATCGTGGCCGAGACCGCCCAGCACGCCGGGCACGCGGACATCCTGCGGGAGTCCCTGGACGGGCAGAAGACGATGGGCTGAGTCACCCGCCGGCCGCGAGCGCATCGACGCGCGCCACGGCCGCGTCGCGGGCGGCAGCCGCATCGGCCGCCTCGCGCTCGGCCGTCCGGCGCCGGCGCTGCGCGCGCGACAGGTCGTCGGCGACCCCGCCCGCCTCCTCCTCCACCCGGGCGAGCTCCGCCGCCAGCTCGTCGACCCGGGCCTGGAGCTCGGCGCGGCGGGCGTCGAGCCGGTCGGCCGTACCGCGCGCCTGCTCGGCCGCGGCGGCCGCCTCCTCCGCGACCGCCGCCGCCTCCTCGGCAGCGCTGCGGGCCTCGGCGAGCTCCCGGAGCCGGCGCTCCTCGGCCTCCCGCCGTCGTCGCTCCTCCTCCCGCCGCCGGCGCTCGGCGGCCGACTCGCCGCGGGGGCGGGCGGGGCGGGCCGGCGCCGGCTCGGCTGCCGGAGGGCGCACCAGGCGGAGGTCCGCCCGGGCCGGGGTGCCCATGCCGCTGTAGGACATCGCAGACGTGAGCCGGCCGGTGAGCAGCGCCTCCCCCGCCCCTGGGTCGGTCATCGCCGCGCGGAGGGTCTCCTCCACCTGCGCGGCGATCGTCGAGCTGACCGCGTGCCCGCGTTCGCGGGCCAGGGCCGACGCCTGGCGGGTGAGCGCGGTGAGCAGCTGGGCGCGCTGCCGGTTGAGCGCCTTGAGCTCGTCGCCGGCGAGGTTCTGCTGGGCGTCGCGGAGCAGGCCGCCGAGCTCGACCAGGCCCTCGATCTCCTCGCGGTGGCCGTGGACCAGCAGGTTGCACACCCAGGCGGGGGTCGACGGCTTGGGCAGCGCGCCGATCGCCTTGGCCAGCGCCTTGTCGCCGTCCGCCTTCGCCTCGTTCTGCCGGGCGGTGCGGACGGCGACGAACTCCTCCGGCGCGACCTCGTAGAGTTCGTCGGCCACCTCGTCGAGTTCCACCACACCTCCTCGAGTGCTACGGACTCGTGGTCATCAGCCCCTGATCACCACGAGTTCGTAGCACTCGGCGTTCCGCTGGTCAGCAGCAGGCGGCGGCCGGCTGCTCCTCGGTGCGGCAGCAACTGCGGTCACCGGCGACGGCGGAGAGCTCGGCGTCGGTCTGCCCCTCGAGGTCGGGACGGGCGTCGGCCTTGACGGTGTAGACCTCCCACGGCTCGCCGCCGGGTCCGGTCACCCAGACCTTGTCCTGGACGGCGTAGCAGCAGGTGGTGTCCTCCTCCGGCCGGGTCGCCAGGCCGGCGTCGGCCAGCCGGCCGGTGGCCGCGGTGACCTCGTCGGTGCACGACACCTCCACGCCGAGGTGGTCCATCCGGGTCGGCTCGCCGGCCGAGCCCTCGAGCAGGACCAGCTTCAGCGGGGGCTCGGCGATGGCGAAGTTGGCGTAGCCCGGCCGGCGCTTGCCCGGGGTGGCGTCGAACAGCCGGGAGTAGAAGTCGACGGCGGCGTCGAGGTCGGCGACGCGGAGGGCGAGCTGGACACGGGACACGAGGGCCTCCTGAGAGATCGAGACATCGACGGTCATCGATGTGCAAAGCAGAATGAACACCTGACATCGATGCTTGTCAATACGATGCTCGTCGTTATGATCGACGCCGAAGTCCTACGGCGAGGAGAGACCGCATGAGCGACCCCGGCCTGGCGTGCTGCACGCCGCTGTCCGGCACGGCGATGAGCACCGAGCAGGCCGAGCAGATCGCGCCCCTGCTCAAGGCGCTGGCCGATCCCGTCCGGCTGCGGCTGATCAGCCTGATCGCGTCGAGCCAGGGCGGGGAGGCCTGCGTCTGCGACCTGAACGACGCCTTCGACCTCACCCAGGCCACGATCAGCCACCACCTGAAGGTGCTGCACTCGGCTGGGTTGCTCGACCGCGAGAAGCGGGGGGTGTGGGTCTACTACGCCGTCCGCCCGGCCGCGCTCGCCGCCGTCGCCACGCTCTTCACCCAGGCGGTCCCGGCGTGAGCGACGCGATCCGCGAGACCGCCCGGCCCGACGTCCCGGCCGATGCCCCGGTCCTGCAGAAGCTCTCCACCCTCGACCGGTTCCTGCCGGTCTGGATCGTCGCGGCGATGGCCCTCGGCCTGGGGCTGGGCCGGCTCGTCCCCGGCCTGGACGACGCGCTGGACGCGGTGCGGGTCGGCGACGTCAGCCTGCCGATCGCGATCGGGCTGCTGCTGATGATGTACCCGGTCCTGGCCAAGGTCCGGTACTCCGAGATCGACCGGGTCACCGGCGACCGGAAGCTCCTGGCCGCCAGCCTGGTGCTCAACTGGGTGCTCGGCCCGGCGCTGATGTTCGCGCTGGCCTGGCTGCTGCTGCCCGACCTGCCCGAGTACCGCACCGGCCTGATCATCGTCGGCCTGGCCCGCTGCATCGCGATGGTCCTGATCTGGAACGACCTGTCCTGCGGCGACCGCGAGGCCGCCGCCGTCCTGGTCGCGATCAACTCGGTCTTCCAGATCATCGCCTTCGCCGCGCTGGGCTGGTTCTACCTGCAGGTGCTGCCCGGATGGCTCGGCCTGTCGACGACGTCGGCGGAGTTCAGTGTCTGGGCGATCGTCGTCTCGGTCCTGGTGTTCCTGGGCATCCCGCTCGTCGCCGGCTTCCTCACCCGCACGCTGGGCGAGCGCCGCAAGGGCCGCGCCTGGTACGAGGAGCGGTTCCTCCCGCGCATCGGCCCGGTCGCCCTCTACGGGCTGCTGTTCACCATCGTGATGCTCTTCGCCCTGCAGGGTGACGCGATCACCTCCCAGCCCTGGGACGTCGCCCGCATCGCACTGCCGCTCCTGGCCTACTTCTTCCTGATGTTTGGCGGCTCCTTCCTGCTCGGCATGCAGCTGGGCCTCGGCTACGCGAAGACGGCGACGCTCGCGTTCACCGCGGCCGGCAACAACTTCGAGCTCGCCATCGCCGTGGCCATCGGCACCTTCGGCGTCACCAGCGGGCAGGCCCTCGCCGGCGTCGTCGGCCCGCTGATCGAGGTCCCCGTCCTCGTGGCGCTGGTCTACGTCTCGCTGTGGGCCGCCCGCCGCTGGTTCCCCGGCGACCCCACCGTCCCCGCCTCGATCCGGAGCGCCCGATGATCCCCAGTGTCCTGTTCGTCTGCGTGCACAACGCCGGCCGGTCCCAGATGGCCGCCGGCTGGCTGCGGCACCTCGGCGGCGACGGGGTCGAGGTCCGCTCGGCCGGCTCGATGCCGGGTGACCAGGTGAACCCGGCCGCCGTCGAGGCGATGGCCGAGGTCGGCATCGACATCTCCGACCAGCGGCCGAAGGTGCTCACGACCGATGCGGTGGAGGCCTCCGACGTGGTCATCACCATGGGGTGCGGCGACGCCTGCCCGATCTTCCCCGGCAAGCGCTACCTGGACTGGCAGCTGGAGGACCCGGCCGGCAAGGGCGTCGAGTCGGTGCGGCCGATCCGCGACGAGATCGAGCGCCGCATCCGCGGGCTGCTCGACGAGCTGGGGGTCAGCTCTCCCGCCTGAGCAGGAAGAGGAACGGGTCGGGCAGGCCGCGCAGGTCCATGAGGCCGAGCACGGTGCGGCCGTCCACCCGCCGGAAGACGTCGATGATCGGCAGCGCGTCGTAGACCATCGCGGCCGTGACGACGCCGCGGTGCTCGACCGCCCGCAGCCGGGCCTTCGGCCTGGTCGTGGTGAGCAGCGGGCGGACGGCGCGGAACGCCGCCCGCGCCGCCCGGGAGTGCGCGAGGCCGGGGAGGTCGCGCAGCACCCGGACCGGGATCGGCGCCGGGTCGACCGGGCGCGGGCCCGACCGGGTGCCGAACAGCAGCGGGTGCGCCGTCTCGGCGTCGACGAACTCCTTGCCGTACCAGCCGTAGGACTCCAGCAGCCCGTCCAGCGGTGAGCCGGTGGGCACCCCGCTCCCCCGCCAGCGGCCGGTCATCTCGTCGACGGCCACCGGCCGGGCATCGTCGAACAGCCCGAGCGCCTCGTCGCGGGAGATGCCCCCGGCGGCCCGCGCCAGCACCTGGTCGCTGCTCGTCGATCCCGGGTTCATGCCACCGGGCGCTCGAAGGTGACCAGCACGCCCTCGACCCCGCCCGGACCGATGCGGCCCCTGACCTCGACGGAGGTGATCGCCTTGAGCTGCCAGCCCTTGCGGGCGTGGTCGTTGAGCACCTTCTCCAGCTTGCCGCCGGACATCTTGCCGCCGATCAGCCCCTCCCGGAGCTCCTCGACCTTGTACTCATAACGCGCTGCCATCCCGCTGCTCCGTCCGTCGTCGCCGGTGGTGCAGATCAGCCTGCCAAGGTCGAGGACTGCCGTCGACCCCGGCGGCTGACCCACGCACCGGAGCTCTCAGACGATGGCGACGGGATCGAGCATCGACCCGGTGGTGCCCTCGATCTTCAGCGGCAGGGCGACGAAGAGGAACTCGTACACCCGCTCGCGGGAGATCTCCTCGAGGTAGAGGGACTCGAAGAGGTAGATGGCGTTCTCGATGAGCAGCAGCGTGTGCACCGGCTGCGGATTGGCCGGCGTGCCCGGGTCGGGGGCAGGCTGGACCTCGAAGGTCTCCGTGTCGCTGCCCGCCGCGACCACCCCTTGCTCCAGCAGCCAGCGCGCAGCGCTGATGTCGGGGCCGGCCGTGACGTGACGGGCCAGGCCCTCCGGGTCGGGCCACTGGCTCAGGTAGCCGGACCGGATGAGGACGACGTCCCCCGCACGGACGGTCACGCCCTGGTGCTCGGCCACGGCCCGCAGCTCGTCGGCACCCACGGGGTCGTGCGCCGGGAGGGCCTCGATGCCTCGGAACGCCGGCACGTCGAGGAGCACGCCACGGGTGATGAACGGTGGCAGCTTGGCGCCGTCACCGAGCTTCGGCCCGCGGTCCCCGAGGTGCTCCCGCGCGTTGCCCCCGCCGTACCAGTGATCGTCGTCACCGATGGTCATGTGGGCGAGCGCGTCGACGTGCGCGCCACTGTGGGACGTACCGCTCACCGTCTCGGCCATGTAGCCGAGGCTGACCTCGTTCCGCGGCCCCCACGGCTGCTCGCCGTCGCCGCGCAGGCCGACGGGGGTGCGATACATGCTGACCTGGAAGGGCGGGTGGGAGCCGAACAGCGGCATACCGGTGTAGCGGGGCAGCGCCAGGGAGTAGGTGGTCCCGCGGGTCGGCAGGGCCAGCGCCGCGAGCAGGTCCTCCGGCCGCTGTCGCGCGGCGGGGCCGCGCTCCGGGTCGACGGGTGCGGTCGGGTGGACGGGTGCGGTGGGGTCGGCCTCGGGCGTCACGGGATCGGGGTCCTCTCAGGTCGGTCGCGCAGCCAGGCGGCTGCGATCCGTTCGGCGGTGGTCTCGAGCAGGTCGGCCGCGTGCCGCATGCTCCGCTGGGGGTCTGGTTCGAGCTCGGTCAGGGTGTGGACGTCGTCGATGCCGAGCTCGCGCAGCCGGTCGAGCCTGACGGTGCTGCGGCCGGCGACGGCGACGACACGGGCACCGGCCCTCGCTGCGGCGGCGGCCACGCCGATCGGCCCCTTGCCGTACAGGCTCTGCTCGTCCAGCGAGCCCTCGCCCACGATCACCAGGTCGGCGCCGGCGACCGCGCGGGCGAAGCCGCTCAAGTCCAGCAGCGTGTCGATGCCCGATCGCACCTCGGCGCCCAACAGCGACGCGGCCCCGAAACCGAGGCCGCCGGCGGCGCCCGCCCCCGGAAGGTGCCGCACGTCGCGGCCGGTGGCGGCGGCCACCACGTCCGCCCACCGGGCCAACGCCCGGTCCAGCAGCGCGACGGTCTCCGCGGTCGCACCCTTCTGCGGGCCGTACACCGCGGCCGCGCCGGAGGGACCGAGCAGGGGGTTGTCGACGTCGCAGGCCACCACGACGGTCGCGTCCACCAGGCGCCGGTCCAGGTCGTCGAGGTCGAGCCGCACGACGTCCAGCAGGGCGGCCCCACCCCTGGGCGGCGCCTGCCCGGACGCCGTCCAGGCCCGTGCACCGAGCGCCGCCACCATGCCCGCTCCGCCGTCGCTCGTGGCGCTGCCACCGACGGCGAGCACGATGCGGCGGGCTCCCCGGTCCAGCGCGTCCCGGACGAGCTCCCCGACGCCGTAGGTGGAGGCCGTCCGGGCGGTGCGGTCGTCCGGCGCCCCACCGGGCAGCCGGCCGAGACCCGCGACCGCGGCCATCTCGACGAGAGCGGTGCCCCCGCGCAGTGCATACGTCGCCGTGACGAGCCGCCCCGTGGGGCCGCTCACCTCTCGGGACACCGGCCGGAACCCGTGCGGGAGGACCATCTCGACCGAGCCCTCCCCGCCGTCGGCGATCGGGTGCTCGGCCACTCGGGCGCCCGGAAGTCGCCGGCGGAGACCCCGAGCGAGGGCAGCAGCGGCGCCGGCGGCGGTCAGCGAGCCCTTGAACTTGTCGGGAGCCACCACGATCAGCGGGGAGTCCGGGACCACGGGACAGGTGGCGGACACGTTCTGCTCCCTCCGTGTTCCCAAGCGACGCCGGGTGACGCTACGCTCGATAATCGAGAACCATCCTAGGGGGAGGGCCCCATGGCGACACAAGCAACATCGGCGATCATCACCTGCGCCCCGACGGGCGCGATCCACACGCCGACCATGTCCCCGGCCCTGCCGGTGACGCCGGAGCAGATCGCCGAAGCGGCGCTCGGTGCCGCGTCGGCCGGCGCGGCGATCGTGCACCTGCACGTGCGCGATCCGCAGGACGGCCATCCGGTGCAGGACCCGGGACTGTTCAAGGAGGTCCTGGCGATCGTCAAGGACCGCTCCGACGTGGTCATCAACCTCACCACCGGCGGCAGCCCGCAGATGACGGTCGACGAGCGCATCGCACCCGCCGTCGAACTGGCCCCCGAGCTGGCCTCGCTGAACATGGGCTCGATGAACTTCGGCCTCTTCCCGATGCTGGACCGTTACCCCTCCTTCCAGCACGAGTGGGAGCGCCGGCACCTGGCGAACAAGGACGTCGTCTTCAAGAACACCTACGCCGACATCGAGCGGATCCTGAAGCTCTGCGGCGACCAGGGCACCCGGTTCGAGTTCGAGTGCTACGACACCGCACACCTGTATAACCTCGCGAACATGCTCGATCGCGGGCTGGTGCGACCACCGCTGTTCGTCCAGACTGTCTTCGGCCTCCTCGGCGGCACGGGCAACGACTTCGAGGACCTCGCGCACATGCGGCGGACGGCCCAGCGGCTGTTCGGGACCGAATGGGAGTGGTCGGTCCTCGGTGCCGGATCCGGGCAGATGCGCCTCGGCACGATCGCCCTGTCCCTCGGCGGGAACGCCAGGGTCGGGCTCGAGGACTCCCTGTGGGACGGTCCCGGCACGCTGGCCGAGTCCAACGCCGCCCAGGTGGAGCGGATCACCGCCATCGCACGTCTGCTCCATCGCGACGTCGCCTCTCCGAATGAGGCGCGGCGACGCCTCGACCTGCGAGACTCGACGGCCCGATGAGGGTCGTCCGAGAACAGCGGGACAGGATGGTGGGATGAGCCAGAGCGAAACGAGCTCCGACTTCGGTGGCGAGCTGCTCTCGGCGACCGTGAAGCGCCTGGTCCTGGATCGCATCGTCCAGGGGCACTACCAGCCCGGCGAGCGGATCGTGGAGTTCAAGCTGGCCAAGGAGCTGGGACTGAGCCAGTCCCCCGTACGCGAAGGGCTCCGCGAGCTCGCCGCCGTCGGCATCGTCACCATCCACCCGCGCCGCGGCGCCCGCGTGCGCCTCCCCAGCGCCAAGGAACTGGCCGACGTCAGCCTGGTGCGCGCCGAGATCGACGCGCTGGCCGCCCGCCTGGCGGCCGACCGCATCTCCGACGGCAGACTCGACGTCCTCCAGGGGCTGATCGAGGACATGCTCACGCGACTGGACGCCGGGGACTTCTCCGGCGTCACCGATGCCGACGTCCGCTTCCACCACCTCATCGCCGAGGCATCGGAGAACCACGCCCTCGTGCGGGCCTTCGAGCAGCTGGCTCCGTTCGCCCGGACCTTCATCACCCTGACCCTGCCCGACGTGGACGTCCGGGAGATCGTGCTGCAGCACCGTCCGATCCTGGACGCGCTGCGGGCGCGGGACGCCGGGCGCGCGGCGGAGTCCGCCCGGGCCCACCAGCTCTCGGTCAGTGACCTCCTGCAGACCCACTTCCCCGCCGCGCTCGGCGACCCGGCCCAGTCACAGGAGAGCACCGTCCGCACCTGATCGCCCTCCGCCCGGCGGAGGCGCAGACGCGTCCAGTGCCACTGTCGATTATCGAGAGACCTTGACGGCACACCACCGTAGCCCCTAGTTTCGATAATCGGTGATGTACCTCACGCCATCGCGCTGCGTGCACCGACCGACCGCCGGGGCCACCCACGATGCACCTGGAGAACCACGAATGACCGAGACGATGCAAGCCCTGGTGGTCCTGGAGCCCGACGTCCTGGAGATCCAGCAAAAGCCCGTTCCCGAACCAGGGCCCAACGAGGTCCTCGCCCGGGTACGGGCGACCTCGATCTGCGGCACCGACGCGCACCTGATCCGTGGCGACTACCCCGGTTTCTGGCCGCCGGCATTCCCCTTCACCCCGGGCCACGAGTGGGCCGGCGAGATCGTGGCGCTCGGTCCGGGAGCCGAGGCCTTCGGCTGGCAGGTCGGCGACCGCGTCGCCGGCACCAGCCACAACGCCTGCGGCGCCTGCCAGAAGTGCGTCGAAGGCCAGTACAACCTCTGCGAGAACTACGGGAAGCCCGGGCTGCACGCGCAGTACGGGCACAACGTCCAGGGCGTCGATGCCACCTACGCCGTCCACAACGTGAAGTGCATCTTCCGGCTCCCCGACGAGGTCTCCTTCGACGAGGGCGCGGTCGTCGACCCGGCGAGCATCGCCCTGCACGTGGCCCGCCGCGGCAACATCAAGCCCGGGGACACTGTCGTGGTCACCGGCGCCGGGGCGATCGGCCTGCTGGCCGGCGACGCGGCCTTCATCTGCGGCGCCGCCCGGGTGGTCGTGGCCGGCCGCGGCCAGCGCCTGGAGAAGGCGGCGGCAATGGGCTTCGAGACGGTCGACACCAATGCCGGGGACCCGGTGGCCGCGGTTCGGGAGCTGACCGGCGGACTGGGCGCCGACGTCGTCCTCGAGTGCGCCGGCGTGCCGGACACCCTCACCTGGGCCATGGCGATGCTGCGGCGGGGCGGCCGCTGCGCCATGGTCGGCATCCCGACCGAGGACGTCGCGCTGCGCATGCAGGCCCTCGTGCTCGATGAGCTGGAACTGGTCGGCTCGCGCGCCTCGGCCGGCGAGATGCGCCGGGTGATGCCCTTCGTGGCCAACGGCCGGATGCGGGTCGGGGAGCTGATCACGCACAGCTTCCCGCTCGCGGAGTACGAGCAGGCGCTCACCGTCTTCAACGACCGATCCAGCGGAGCCATCAAGATCATCATCCACCCCTGACCGGTCGACCCCGGAAAGGACGGCGACGATGCCGAAGTACTACCGGCCGACCACCCGAGCCGACGCGCTCGCCGCGCTCGCCGAGGGCGGTGAGCGCGCACGGCCCCTCGTGGGCGGCACCGACCTCCTGGTCGGGCTGCGGCACCACACCGTCGAGCCGGACCTGCTCGTCGACCTCAAGGCCGTGACCGACCTGCCCGGACCGGTCGTCGTCACCGACGACGGGGTGCAGTTCGGCGCTACCTGCACCCTCGGCGAGCTGGTCGCCCATCCCGTGGTGCGGGAGTGGTATCCGGCGCTGGTCGAGGCGTCGGTCACCGTCGGCTCCGTGGCCATCCGCAACCGGGCCAGTCTCGTCGCGAACTCGTGCAACGCCTCGCCCGCGGCCGACACCGCTCCCCCGCTGCTCGTGCACGGGGCACGCGTGACGATCGCCTCGCTGGACGGGGACCGCAGCGCCTCGCTGGACGAATTCTTCCTCGGCCCGCGGCGGACGCTCTGCGGACCCGGCGAGCTGGTGACCCGGATCGAGCTGCCCCGGCCCGGACCAGGTGCGGGATCGGCCTTCCGCCGACTCACCCGGCGGCGGGGCGTCGACCTCGCCACGGTCAGCGTGGCCGCCGGGGTCGGCCCGGACGGCGGGCTGGTGCTGGGAATGGGCGCGGTCGGACCGCGGCCGCTGCGCACCGAGGTGCCGGGCCCGGTCGACCTGGCCGACGACGCCGCCCTCGAGGAAGCCGTCGACCGGCTGGTGTCGGTCGCCACCCCGATCTCCGACGTCCGGGGCAGCCGCGAGTACCGGCTCGCGACGCTCCGCGTCCTCACCCGGCGCGCGATCCTCGCCGCGGCGGCCCGACGCAACCCCAGGGAGATGGCGTCATGACCACCAACGACCACGTCGTCGATGACGAGCTGCAGACCGTCACGCTGACCCTGAACGGCAAGGCGCGGACGGTCGCCGTCCCCGCGCACCGCACACTGCTCGACGGACTCCGCGAGGAGGCCGGGCTGCCGGGCACCAAGAGCTGCTGCGCCGAGGGAGAGTGCGGTGCGTGCACCGTGCTGCTCGACGGCAAGGCGGTGAACTCCTGCCTCGTCCTGTGCGTCGAGGCCGAGGGGCACGAGGTCACCACCGTCGAGGGGCTCTCCGCCGACGGGCTGACCGACCTGCAGGAGGAGTTCCTCAACGCCGGCGCCGTGCAGTGCGGCTTCTGCATCCCGGGACAGGTCGTCTCCGCGGAGTACCTGCTGCGGAACAACCCGTCCCCCGACGAGGCGGAGATCCGCGAGGCGCTGTCGGGCAACCTGTGCCGCTGCGCCGGCTACCAGCGCATCGTGGCCGCGGTACAGGCCACCGCCGTCCGGAGGGCGGCGCAGTGACCACGGCCCCGGAGCGAGCCATCCAGCAGCGGGACGAGCTCGGCCTGCCGTCGGATCTCCACCCGCACGGGCAGGTCGGCCGGCCGGTCCTCCGGTACGGCGGCGGCGACCGGACGTCCGGCGCCCAGCAGTTCGTCGCCGACCTGCGGTTCCCCGGCGCGCTCCAGGTCGCCCTGGTGACGGTGCCGGTCGGCTGCGCCGACGTGCTCGGCATCGACACCACGGCCGCCCGGTCCGTCCCCGGCGTCGTCGACGTGGTGACCGCGGCGGAGCTGCCCTCCCCCGTGCCGCGGTTCGGCGTCTCGCACACCGACCGCCCGCTGCTCGCGGACGGCCGGGTCAATTACCACGGCGAACCCGTCGCGGCGGTGCTCGCCGAGACCCTCGACGCCGCCCAGGCAGCCGCGCGCGCCGTGGTCGTCGACTACCGGGAGCTGCCGGGCGCCTACTCGCTCGACGCCGCTCTGGCTCCCGACGCGCACCTCGTCCAGGCCCCCGCAATCCGCCCGGGGGATGCCCTCGCCGACACCAACGTGCTCGAGGAGGCGCACTACGCCTGGGGCGACATCGCGGCGGAAGAGGCGCGCGCCGACGTCGTCGTCGAGAACACCTACACGTTCCCCATGGTCACGCACTTCCCGATCGAGCCGGGCGGCACCGTCGTCGTCCCGACCGACCAGGGCGGCCTGGACGTCTACTCCCCCGTGCAGCACCCCTACCTGCTGCAGCGCACCATCGCCTCGGTCATGGGGTTGCCACTGAACCAGGTGCGCGTCTTCGCGCCCGACCCCGGTGGCGGCTTCGGCGGCAAGCAGAACCCCAAGCTCGAGCCGCTGATCGCCTTCCTCGCGCTGCGCACCCGGCGGACCTGCCGGATCGTGCTGTCGCTGGAGGAGACCTTCCAGAGCATGCGGCGCGCCGGCTGCCGGATGACCGCCCGCACCGGCTTCACCTCCGACGGTGAGCTCACCTTCCACCGCGTGGAGGCCGACTTCCAGATCGGCGCCTACGCCGACGTGGCCCCGCGCGTCATGGGCAAGGGCAGCTACGTCGCGGCCGGGCCCTACCGCATCCCGGGGGTGCGGATCGACGCCCGCGCCGTCATGACCAACACGACGCCGAGTACCGCCTTCCGCGGCTTCGGCAGCCCGCAGGTCTCCTGGGCGTTGGAGTCGCAACTCGACGCCGGCGCCCGGGAGCTGGGCCTCGACGGCCTGGAGATCCGGCGACGCAACCTGGTCGCCAAGGGTGAGGCGTTCGTGCGCGGCGAATCCGCCGCCGCGGCCGACGGCGAGTGGCACCAGAGCCTGGAGAAGGCCGCCGAGCTGATCGGCTGGGGGACGCCGCTGCCGCCGAACCGCGGCCGTGGCATCGCGGTGGGCATCAAGCCCGGCGCGACCTCAGGTCTGTCGCAGAGCCTCGTGCGCCTGCTGTGCGACGGCAGCGCGATCGTCTACGCGGGCACCTCCGACATGGGCCAGGGCGCGCGCACGCTGTGGCAGCAGATCGTCGCGGACGAGCTCGGCGCGCGGCTGGACCAGGTGACCGTGGTCAGTGGCGACACCGGCACGGTGCCGTTCGACCTGCAGACGTCAGCGAGCCGGTCGACGGTTTTCATGGGCTCGGCCGTGCTCGAGGCCTGCCAGGACGTGCGTCGGCGGGTGCTGGAGCTGTACGCCGATTCGACGGGCGTGGCCGCCGGCGAGCTCGAGGAGAAGCCGGGCGTGCTCGTCACCCCCGACGGCGAGGTGAGCCTGCCCGAGGCGGCCCGCCAGGCACTCGGGTCGCTGCGCGGCGAGTTCATCGGCCAGGGAACCCGGCGGCTGCGCGGCAAGAGCACGCACCCGCTCGGCGGCGACGCGGCCTTCTACGAGTTCAACGCCACCGCGATCGAGGTGGAGGTCGACCGCGAGACCGGCGAGCTGCTGCTCACCCGGCACGTCACGGTCAGCGACGTCGGCACCGAGCTCAACCCGCTGCAGGTGGTCTCCCAGGACGAGGGCGCGGCGATCATGGGGCTGGGCCACAGCCAGATGGAGCAGCTGCTGCTCGACGAGCACGGCCGGATCCGCAACCTCGGGGCACTGGACTACCGGATCCCCACGTTCAAGGACGTCCCGCTCGAGCTGACCAGCGCCGCCGTGGAGAACCACGACGGCCCGGGCCCGTACGGCTCGAAGGGCATCAGCGAAGGCGCCCTGCTGTGCACCGCCGGCGCGCTCGGCGCCGCGGTCACCGACGCCACCGGCGTCGTCATCCGCGACCTCCCGCTCACCCCCGAGCGGGTGTGGACGGCGCTCCAGGACGCCGCCACCGACTGACCCCGTCGCCCGGAGGGGCGAGGACGGCGGACCCCGAGGGGTGACCGCCGACGGCACCACCGACCTGTTCCCCGTCACAAAGGAGTGGCCATGTCCCGCAAGCCCGTCGTCTGTCTCGCCGGCACCCTTGACACCAAGGGAACCGAGTACTCCTTCGTGCGAGACGAACTGCTCGCCAGCGACGTCGACGTCCTCGTCGTCGACTGCGGCGTCCTCGGTGACCCCTATTTCTCCCCGGACATCCCCGCCTCCGAGGTGGCGTCCCGCGCCGGCGTGGACCTGGACACCTTCGCCGCCGGCGTCGAAGGCGGCGCCGGTGGCCGCAGCGTGGCCGTCGGGAAGATGAGCGAGGGCCTGCGTGCCGTCCTGACCGACCTGTGCGCCGAAGGGAGGATCGACGCGGTCCTCGGGCTCGGTGGCACGGGGGGCACCGATCTGCTCGGCGGTGCGCTGCAGCACCTGGGCATCGGCGTGCCGAAGCTCATCGTGAGCACGATGGCGTCCAACAACACCCGGCCCTACGTCGGGCACTCCGACATGATGATGATGAACGCCGTCACCGACATCGCCGGGCTGAACCGCATCTCCAAGCTGGTGCTCAGCAACGCCGCGCACGCCGCCGCCGGGATGGCCCGCGGGTACGAGGCCACCAAGGCACAGGCCGATGCCAGCAAGCCGCTCATCGCCATCTCGATGTTCGGCGTCACCACCCCGGGCGTCATGCGCATCCGGGAGCAGCTGGAGGAGAACGGCTTCGAGGTCGTGACCTTCCACGCGGTCGGCGAGGGCGCCGGCATGGAGCACCTGATCGACACCGGTGCCATCGACGGCCTGATCGACTACACGCTGCCCGAGATCATCAACCACTGGAACAAGGGCATCTTCGACCCGGGCTGCGAGCGGATGGAGGCGGCCGTCCGCACCGGGATCCCGCTGGTGGTCGTGCCAGGCGCGGCCGAGTGCTTCAACTTCGGCGCGCGGAACACGATCCCGGCCGAGTTCGACACCGAAGAGCGCAACATCATCATCCACAACCCCAACATCACGTCCCTGCTGGCGACCCCGGACGAGATGCGCCGGCTCGGCGAGTACATCGCCGACCACGTCAACCAGGCACCCGGTCCGAAGGCGGTCGCGCTGCCGCTGAACGGCCTGGACAACTACTTCAAGGAGGGCAGCCAGTGGCACGGCGTGGACGTCTCGCCGCTGCTGGACGCCATCCGCGCCACTCTGGACCCCTCCGTCGAACTGATCGAGATGGAGAACAACGTCAACGACACGGCGTTCGCCGACGCGGTCTTCCAGCTGTTCACCAAGCAGTGGGAGTCCCGCCGGGGCATCCCGGTCGCCACCGCGACGACCGCCGGCTGAGCCCACGCCCGTCCCGCGCCGGGACGCCGCCCCGGAGGGGTGGCGTCCCGGCGTGCCCGTTCCCCGACCCGGAGGCATCCATGACCCAGCGCCTGTTCCTGCTCCGCCACGGTGAGGTCACCTCGCACCGCGGTGACGTCCCCGTGACCGAGGAAGGGCTGCAGACCGCCACCGAGGTGGGCCGGCGGCTCGCCCGCGGTGCCGAGGGGCCGATCCGGGTGATCAGCGGCGAGACCCGCCGCACCCGCGACACGGCGGCCGCGGTGGCGCGGGGTGCACGGGAGGCGGGCGCCGAGGTGCTCGAGGACGGCGTCGCCTTCGCGCTGCGCAACCCCGACCTCTACCTCGCCGGCGTCCGCGTCGACATGGTGAGCAGCGAGGAGGCGTTCGCAGCCCAGATCCCTGGCTTCACCGAAGCCGACGTCGCCAAGGTGACGTTCTTCGCCGAATGGCTCACCGCCCCCGACCGCGTGGGCTGGTGGGTGCGGCACCCCGAGCCGCCCGGGGACGACGCGGCGGCGGTCGCCGCCCGGATCCGCACCTTCGCCGGGAGCCTCGCCGACCGCGCGGACGATACGGCCTTCACCGTGGCCGTCACCCACTCCCCCGTCCTGCGCGCCTGCGGGCTCGAGGTCGCCGGCTCCGACATCGGTGAGCCGGCCTGGCTCGCCGGTCTCGAGGCGGAGATCGCCGCCGACCGCTCGGTGACGCTGCGGGTGCTGACCGAAGCGCCCTGAGCGGCCTGCTCGGACCCCTACGAGAGCCCGGCGCGCGGAGCGGACGACTGCCGCACGCCGGGCCCTCGCGCGTCGCGTGGGACCACGGGGCGACACTCCGGAGCCCATTGACAGACCACGGATCGAGAATCGATTATAGGTACTACCGGTCAGCGCCGACCAGGCGGCAGCTCCTGCTGCACCGGTGAGGTGGCGCCGGGGACGGCCCGGTCGCCGGTGCTCAGGGAGGTTCCGTCGTGCAGCGCGTGACGCCCCATGTCTTCACGTCCACCGAGATCCGTGGCTGCAACCCCAGCTACGTCGTGACGTCGGCGGGTGTGGTGGTCGTCGACACCCCGCAGCTGCCGACGAAGGCCCTGGCGATGCGCCGGGCCGCCGAGGAGCACGGCCCCATCCGGTTCGTGGTCAACACCGAGCACCACGTCGACCACATCTTCGGCAACTACTGGTTCAAGGGTGCTGGCGAGGTCGTCCACCACCAGGGCGTCGCCGACAACTTCATGGTGGTCACGCCCGACCTGGACCCGTTCGCCTACGCGCTCGAGGCCATCCCGACCGACGACCCCGACGCAGCCGGCATCGTCCCCGACCGCGACACCTACTACGAGGACCCGAATGCCGGCGACCTCGTCTTCACCGGCGACCTCGAGATGAGGGTCGGTTCCACGACGTTCCACCTGATCCACACTCCCGGTCACACCCCCGGGCAGGTCGCCGTCTACGTCCCCGACGAGCGGGTCGTGTTCACCGGCGACACGGTGTTCTCCGAGTGCCAGACCTGGCTCATGACGTCGGACGTCGACCAGTGGGTCGGCGCGCTGGACGTGATCGCCTCCCTCGACGTCGACACCGTGGTTCCCGGCCACGGCCCGGTGACCACGCCGGCCTACCTGGCCACCCAGCGCTCGGTACTGCTCGAGTGGACCAGCGCCGTCGCCGAGGCGGTGGCCAAGGGCTGGTCGCGCGAGGAGACGATCCAGCGGATCGACTTCCGGGAGAAGTTCGGCCCGGTCGACGTCGGGCAGGGCTACATGATGGACCACATCCAGACGCTGAACGCGGCCTCGCTCTGGGACAAGTTCACCGCCAAGCGCGCCCCCGTCCGCTGACGGGCCCCCACCCGCCCGATCGCTGCCCGCACCCCACCCGCCCCACCGGAGGCCCCGCACGCCATGAACCAGGTCAGCATCGACGAACTGCAGCGCTTCACCCTCGCCGACCGCGTCGCTGTCGTGGCCGGCGGTTCCGGCGGGGTGGGGGTCCGGACGTGCGGCGCCCTGGCGGCCGTCGGCGCGAAGGTCGCCATCATCGGCCGCTCCCAGGAGCGGCTGGCCGAGGCCCGCGAGGCCGTCGAGAAGGCCGGCGGCGAGGCGCTGGTCGTGACCGGCGACATGGCGGACAAGGCGGCCGCCGACGACGCGATCCAGCAGACCCTCGACGCCTTCGGGCGCGTCGACATCCTGGTGAACGGCATCGGTGGCGGGGCCGGGACCGCGCTCTACGCCGCCGAGGAATACCCGAAGGCGGAGTGGGACCGGATCCTCGACCTCAACCTCACGACTGCGCTGCTGGTCTCGCAGGCGGCGGCGCGGGCGATGATCGCCGGTGGCCGCGGCGGCTCCGTGCTCAACATCAGCTCGGTACGCGGCCAGCTCGGCATCGACGCCGGCTACTCCGCCTACGTCGCCGCGAAGGGCGCGATGGACGCCGTCACGCGCCAGCACGCCACCGAGTGGGCCAAGCACGGCATCCGGGTGAACGCGATCTCGCCGACGTTCGTCCGCACCGAGCAGGCGGCCACGCTCCTCGCCGCCCCCGGCTTCTACGACAACCTGGTCAGTCGTATCCCGCTGCGGCGGATCGCCGAGACCGACGACCTCGTCGGCGCGCTGCTGTTCTTCTGCTCCGACGCCTCGTCGTTCGTCACCGGGCAGATCCTGACCCTGGACGGCGGACTCACGGCCACCCAGTGACCGCCGGCCACCGTGCGACCTGAGCATTCGCGCGGGAGCCGGGCGGGTCGTTCTCCGTCGAGACGGTCGAGCTCGCCACCCTCCGGTCGGACGAGATCCTCGTCGACGTCATCGCGGCGGCATGTGCCACACCGATCTGCTCGTGCGGAACTCCCGGCCGGAGTCGCTGCCGGCCGTCCTGGGCCACGAGAGCGCCGGGATCGTCCGGGAGGCCGGCAGCGAGTCCGCGACCTCTCCCCCGGCGACGAGGCGGTCCTGAGCTTCCCGTCCACCGTCGGGCGTCCCGTCTTGCCCTGGGCGCCGACGTCGGCGCGACCCACCTGGTGAATCCCACGGACGTGGACCCGGTCGAGGCCGTCCGCGACGCCACCGGCGGCCGCGGGGCGGACATCGGGTTCGAGACGACCGGTGTGCCGCAGGTCCTGACGACGGCGGTGCGTCGCGGGACCCGCTGGGCACCTGCGCCCACGTCGGCACGGCTGCGCCCGGCGTGACCGGTGGCATCCCCCTGCTCGAGGCCGTGACGAAGGGCCTGACCGTGCGGTGGGTGCTGCGGAGCGACGGCCCCCCGAGTCGGACCATTCCCCGCCTCCGGGAGCTGCACCGACACGGGCTGCGGCCCTTCGACCCGCTCATCACCACCTACCCGTTGGCGGAGAGCGACCGGGCGACCGCCGACACGGGGACGGGCGAGGTGGTGGAGCCGGTCCTGCTCGTGCAGTAGGGGTCGAGAGCGCCGGCTCCTACTTCCCCGGATCCGGCAGCAGGACATCGCGGACGACGGCCTCCAGGTCGGTGCAGGCGACCAGGAACTGGCGCAGCGTCTTGCGGGTGGCCCCGAAGTCCTGGAATTCGCCGACCGCCATGCCGTCGGGGTCGTAGGCCCGCCGGAACTCGGGGAACCGCCCGTACAGGGCGTCCAGGACCTCGTCCGCGACCGGCTCGTCGATGCGCGGCACGGGATCGATCCCGCTGGCGTTGAGCCGGACCTGCCACTCGAACGGTGGCGAGATGACGACGTCGCCGCCGACGAGCTGGCTCCAGTGCATGTGGTTGCGGAAGGCGGCCGACAGCAGCCGGGTCCGGAAGCCCCGCTCGGTGAAGATCTCGTAGGCGCGCTTGAACACCGCGACGCCGGCCCACTCGAGCACGCCCGGGTCGACCGTGACGACGTCGCGGGCCGCGACCGTCTTCATCCAGTCGTCGAGCCGGCCGACCATGAGCGTGCAGACCGGGCCCATCGCGCTGACGTCGTGCCCCTCGGCCTCCCGTCGCTGCAGGCCGCGGTCGATCGCCTCGGCGACGGCGACCGCCTGCGGCACGGTGAAGGACACCGTCGCGTTGATGCTCACGCCGCGGTAGGTGGCCTCCTCCATCGCGCGGATGCCCACCTCGGTGGCCGGGATCTTCACGATGACGTTGGGGGCGAGCGCGTCGAAGTCGACCGCCTGCGCCGCCAGCGCCGTGCTGTCCCGGTACAGCCGTGGATCGGTCTGGACCGACAGCCGGCCGTTGCGGCCGCGGTGCTCGGTGAAGGCATCGGTCAGCAGGGCCGCGGCCTCGACCGAGAGCTCCTTCACCATGGCCCAGCCGATCTCGGACTCCGACGCGGAGGGGTGCTCGTCGGCGTACGCGCGGATGCGCTGCTGCCAGCGGGGCAGGTCGCCCTTCAGGGCGGCGAGCGCGATGACCGGGTTGCAGGTGGCACCCACCGCCCCCCAGCCGATCGCCGCCGACAGCTCGGCCGGGGTCGCCGAGTCGTTCCACAACCGGGTCGGGGTCTCCCGCGCCATCCGCAGGAGGGGCGGCACTGTTGCGGCTGCCCCCTCTCCCGGGGTCGTCGTCGCCAGGGTTGCCACGTTCGTCATTCCCGTTCCTCGTCTCAGCCGGCTCAGCGGGCGGTGGGCATGTCGAACGAGGCGTCCCGTTCGAGTTCGGGCCACCGCTGGGTGACGACCTTGGCCCGCGTGTAGAACCGGACACCGTCGGGGCCGTGCACGTGGTGCTCGCCGAAGAGGCTGTTCTTCCACCCGCCGAAGGAGTGGTAGGCCATGGGCACCGGCACCGGCACGTTGACGCCGATCATCCCTACCGTGACCCCGCGGACGAACTTCCGCGCCGCTCCGCCGTGCGAGGTGAAGACCGCCGTCCCGTTCCCGTAGGGGTTGGCGTTGATGAGGTCGATCGCGTCGTCGACGGAATCCGCCCGGAGCACCGACAGCACCGGCCCGAAGATCTCCTCCCGGTAGACCGCCATGTCCGGCTGCACGTGGTCGACCAGCGTGGGGCCGACGAAAAAGCCGTTCTCGTGCCCGGGCACGACCAGGTCGCGGCCGTCCACGACGACCTTCGCGCCATCCTTCTCGCCGGCGGTGATCAGCGAGACGATCCGCTCCTTGGACGCCTCAGTGACGATCGGCCCCATGTCGCTGCCCGGCTCCCGGCCGGGGCCGACCCGCACGGCCCGGCTACGCCGGTCGAGGACGTCGATGAGCTCGTCGCCGACCGAGCCGACGGCGATGGTCGCCGAGATCGCCATGCACCGCTCCCCCGCCGAGCCGTACGCCGCCGCGGCGAGGTGGTCGGAGGCGAACTCCAGATCGGCGTCGGGCAGCACGATCGCGTGGTTCTTCGCGCCGCCGAGCGCTTGCACACGCTTGCCGGCGCGGGTGCCGCGCTCGTGCACGTACTGCGCGATCGGAGTGGAGCCGACGAACGAGACCGCGGCGACGCCGGGGTGGTCCAGCAGCGCGTCGACGGCGACCTTGTCGCCCTGCACGACGTTGAAGACCCCCGGTGGCAACCCGGCCTCCGCCCACATCTCCGCGAGGAGCAGCGACGCGGAGGGGTCGCGCTCGCTGGGCTTGAGGACGAAGGTGTTCCCGCAGGCGATCGCCACGGGGAACATCCACATGGGCACCATCGCCGGGAAGTTGAACGGCGTGATGCCGGCGACGACGCCCAGCGGCTGCCGGAAGCTGTAGCTGTCCACGCCGGTGGAGACCTGGTCGGAGTACTCACCCTTGAGCAACTGCGGGATGCCGCAGGCGAATTCCACGACCTCCAGGCCCCGCTGCACCTCCCCCGCTGCGTCGGAGAGGACCTTGCCGTGCTCGTCGGTGATGGCCGCCGCCACCTCGTCCCGCCGGCGACGCACGATCTCGCGGAAGGCGAAGAGGATCCCCGTGCGTCGCGAGAGCGACGACTCCGACCATTCCTCGAAGGCGGCCGAGGCCGCGGCGACCGCGCGGTCGACGTCACCCTGCCCGGCCAGAAGTACCTCGGCCCGCTGCTCGCCCGTCGCCGGGTCGAACACGGGGGCGACGCGGGTGGACCCGCCTCGGGTCTGCGTGCCGTCGATCCAGTGCTGGATGGTCCTCACGGGGTCTCCCTCGTCATCGGGGTGTGCCGGGCAGGAGCTGCCCGCCGCCGACCGTCGGCCGGTGGGGTGGAGTCAGGACGTCCCGGTCGCCCGGGATTCCGCACCGTGGACCTGCTGCTCGGCGACCTCGGCCAGGTGCCCGGCCAGCCGCTCGCGGACCTGGTCGAAGTGGATCTCGATCGTGCGCACGACGCCCTCGGCGTCACGGCGGCCGATCGCCTCGAGGATCGGGTCGTGCAACGAGCACGTCCAGCGCGGATCCGAGTGGGGGCCGAGCAGGGTGATGTAGGTGCGCGACAGCGGCTCCAGCGAGCGCCAGACGCGCAGCAGGGTGCGATTGCCGGAGATCTGCATGATCTTCTCGTGCAGGCTGGCGTCCATGATCGCCAGCGCCCGCCCGTCGCCGGCATCTGCCGCCCGGTGCATGTCCTCCCCGATGGAGAGCAGGGCGGCGACATCGGCGTCGGTCAAGTTCGCCATGGCCAGCCGGGCGCCGAGCACCTCGATCGTCGAGCGGACGACGTAGGCCTCGAGCAGCTCCTCCGTGTCCAGCCGCCGCACGCGGGCACCGCGGAACGGGGTGATCTCGATCAGCCCGAGCGCTTCCAGCCCGCGCAGGGCCTCGCGCACCGGCGCCTGGCTCGTACCGAACTCCTTGGCAACCGCGGTCTCCACGATCCGTGAATCGGGCGGGTAGGAGCCGTCGAGGATGCCCTCGAGCAGGCGTTCCTTGACCTGATCGGCGAGGACGCTGCGCGTGAGGGCGTCGGGGCCGGACATGGCCACCTCCAGTGTTCGGATCGAGATGAGCGCGGCCGGTGCCGGCTCCACCTCTCCGTGATCTCGGCACGCCGACCGGTCCCGGCCGCCCAGGACCTCGCTCGACATGCCACAGCGCGGGCTGACGGACGCCCGACACCATGCCAGGAGTTCTCCGATAATCGATCACACCGTAGGAGGGTGCTGCCGGGCGAGTCAAGCGGCCGACGACGGCGAGAGGGTCGGATCCCGACCGGGCGGCCCAGGCGACCGCCCGTCCACGACCGTGCCGGTCCGGCGACCGTGTCCTTACCGAAACATCCGGCCCTTGTGGCGCCCCTCACACGCCAGCTATGGTCCCGCACTATCGATTATCGAACGCAGTTCGATCGGACGAGGAGCGCGATGCGACCGGACGGAAGCCAGCCACGTCCCCTGCGCCGGGGGCGCGTCGGACGAAGGGCGGGCTGAACATGGACACCCTGGTGATCGGCCTGATCGAGGCCGCACCGCTGATCCTCGCGGCGATCGGCTTCACGTTGATCTACTACCTCAACGGCTTCATCAACGTGGCCTACGCCGAGACGGTCACCTCGGGCGCCTACTTCGCGATCCTGCTGAACAGGATCCTGGGGCTGAACTTCTACGCCGCGATCGTCCCGGCCGCACTGCTGGCCGGCGCGCTCAGCGCGCTGACGTACGTGCTGGTCTTCCGCCCCGCCCTCCGGCGCGGTGTGGGCAGGATCGAGATGATCGTCCTCTCGGTCGGGCTGTCCTTCCTCCTGCGGCATGCCGTGCGGCTGGTCTTCGGGGTCGACCTCTACCTGTTCGACATCACCGACCCGGCCTACCTCTCGGTGTTCGGGACCGGCATCACGAGCGTGCAGATCTGGGCGATGGCCCTGGCCGTCCTCGTCGCCGTCGGGGCCTACCTGCTCACGTACAAGACCACCTACGGCCAGCAGATCCGCGGGCTGGCCAGCAACGCCGACCTGGCAGCCGCCAGCGGGATCGACCCGACCAAGACCTCGGTCCTGGTCTGGTTCGTCTCCGGCGTCGCCGGCGGGCTGGCCGGGATCTTCATCGGCGTCTTCTCGTTCGTCGACTACACGCTCGGCTGGAACCTCATCCTGATCATCATCATGGTCACGATCATCGGCGGGATCGGCAGCGTCCGCGGGGCCCTGATCGCCGGAGCGGCCACGGGGATCATCACCGCCGTCCTCACCACCCTGTCCGACCCGCTCTACGCACAGGTGCTCCTCCTGCTGCTGTTCATCGCGGTGCTGCGATTCCGAGGGTTCGCCGCCCAATCCGCCAAGACGCTGATGGCGAGGAGCTGACCCGTGAATGCACTCGTCTTCCCCCTCCAGGGGCTGACCATCGTCGTCTGCCTTGCCGCGCTGCTGCACCTGCAGTTCGGACGCACCGGCATCGTCAACTTCGGTGTGGTCGGCTTCTCCGGCCTCGGGATGTACACGACCGGGATCCTGGTGGTGAACTACGCGGTCCCCTTCGGCCTGGCCCTGCTGATCGCCACCGCGCTCACCGGAGTCGTCGCGTTCCTGCTCGGTCTCCTCATCCTCAACCTGGACAACGAGGCGGTCCTGGTAGCGACCCTGGCCTTCTCGACCATCGTGCTGTACCTGGTGACGACCGAGTCCTGGCTGACCCAGGGCGTCGTGGGGCTGGGCACGGTGCCGCGCCCGTTCGAGGTGGGCGACACGGCCACCAGCCAGCTGGTCTTCCTGCTCGTGCTCGTAGCACTGGCGGCCGCCCTGCTGCTCTACGCCGCCCGGCTGCAGCACGCGCCGTACGGCCGGCTGCTGTTCAGCATCCAGGACAACGAGACCCTCAGCCGGAGCCTCGGCAAGCCGACCTTCCGGCACAAGCTCGTGTTCTTCACGGTGACCTGCGCGGCGATGGGCGCGATCGGCGCCCTCGACGCGTCGGTCAACCAGTTCCTGGTCCCCCGGCTGCTGACGGCGGACCTGACGTTCGTCGTGTGGATCGCGCTGGTCCTGGGCGGCCGCAAGCGGGTCCTCGGCCCGGTCCTGGGGACACTGCTCACCGTTGGCCTCTTCGACATCGTGATCGAGCAGTACGTCGACGTCCCGCGCGAGTTCGCGCAGCAGCTGCCGAACGTCCAGCTGATGCTCTTCGGCCTCACGCTGATGCTCGTGATCTTGTTCCGCCCCCAAGGGCTCCTGGGCGAGAGACGAAGGAAGGCCCAGGGCAACCCCCAGGTCGAAAGCCGAAAGAAGGTCAAGGCATGACCGGCGCGACTTCTACGACGAGGGCCGCCGGCACCCCCACCGGCGGACAGAAGAGCCTGCACCTGCACGACGTGCACAAGCACTACGGCGGACGGACGGTCGTCGACATCGCCGACCTCGTGCTCGGCGCCCACGGCATCGAGGGGCTGATCGGACCCAACGGTGCCGGCAAGACCACCCTCATGAAGCTGATCACCAACGTGGTCTCCCCCGACCGCGGGCACATCGAGTACCACCACCCCGGCGGCACGGTGGTGCTCACGAAGCACAGCCCCGACGCAATCGCCCGCATGGGCGTGGTCAAGACCAACCAGGTCATCCAGGACTTCGAGAGCCTCACGATCCGCGAATCGTTGCTGCTGTCCCTCGCGGGGGCGGAGCAGGAGAAGTTCTGGAAGATCGGCCGGGACAAGGGCTTCCTGCGGCGCGCCGACGAGGAGATCGACGAGTACCTCGACCTCTTCCATTTCCAGGACCCGGACGGCAAGGCGGGATCGGCCGGCGAGAAGAAGCTGCTCGACATTCTTCGCTGCCTGCTGCTCAAGCCCCGTTACCTCCTGATGGACGAGCCGACCGCCGGGCTGCCCCAGGAAGAGACGGACAAGGTCATGGAGATCATGCGGAAGAAGACCCGGGAGACGGACCTGTCGATCCTGATCATCGAGCACGACCTGGACCTCATCTGGGAGACGTGCCAATTCGTGCACTTCATGGCAGAGGGAGAGATCCTCCTGCAGGGAACACCGAGCGAAGTGCGTAGCAATGCCACCGTGGCGGAGAAGTACCTCGGGGCCAGCCATGCTTGAGTGCTCCGAGCTGCAGAGCGGATACGGCGACGTCACCGTCCTCAAGGGCATCAGCTTCTCCCTGGAACACGAGATCTTCGCCGTGCTCGGCGCGAACGGCGCCGGCAAGAGCACGCTGCTGAAGACCCTGGCGCGGCTGCTGCCCATCACGGGAGGCTCCCTGCGGTTCGACGGCACGGACGTGACCTCCCGCCAGCCGCACCGCCTCGCGGCGGCGGGTCTGGCCTACGTGCCGCAAGAGGCCAACGTGTTCCCGGACCTCACCGTCGCCGAGAACCTCTCGATCGGCGGGCTGATCGGCAAGCGGACGAAGGCGGAGCGGCTCGAGGAGCTGTTCGACCTCTTCCCGGCTCTGTCCGCCCGGATGCGTCAGCGCGCCGGGACGCTCAGCGGCGGCGAGGCCCAGATGGTGGCCGTCGGACGAGCGCTCATGCAGGACCCGAAGCTGATCCTGCTGGACGAGCCGACCGCGGGGCTGTCCCCCAAGTACGCCGACGCCCTCTTCTCGATGATCGAGAAAGTGCACCGCGACAAGGGCCTCAGCGTGGTGCTCGCCGAGCAGAACGCCTCGAAGACGTTGGCCATAGCCGGCCGGGCGATGGTCCTCAATCTCGGGGAGGTGTTCGCCATCGACCGCGCCGCCAATCTCGACACCGATTCGCTCCGCGAGGGATACCGCCTGTAGCGGTTCTCCCGTCAGCAGGACATCCCTATCCCGCCCCACCTGGAGGCAGTCATGAAGAACACCGCACGATTCCGCGGCGCCAAGGCGCTGACCGTCGGCATGTCGATCCTGCTCGCGTCCGCGTGCGCCTCCGGCTCCGCGGGCTCCGACAACGAAGCCGGCGCCGGTGCCGGCGGCGGCGGCGGCGGCGAGTGCGCCGAGGGGGACGGCCCCATCACCGTCGGCCACCTGAACTACTACACCGGCCCCTTCTCCGACGTCGGCCCCTTCTTCGAGGCCGCCGTCGATCTCGCGGTCGAGAACATCAACGAGAACCCGCCGCTGGACCGGGAGCTCGAGGTGATCCACGACGACATCGGCACGGTCGGCGAGGCGCAGGTGGCCCGCAACTTCCTGCAGCGGGAGGACGTCGACATCCTGCTCGACCCGGCGCACGAGTACTCGTCGTACCGAGAGTTCGCCCGGGACTACGTCGCCGAGAACGACCAGCCGCTCATGCCGTCGCTCCACGGGGGGTCGATCCCGGCCGACATCGGCGGTACCGCGGAGGAGCCGATCTTCCGCGGGCAGGCGATGGACACCGCTCAGGCGATCGCCGGCGTGCTCCAGGCCCGGGAGGCCGGCGCGGAGACCGTGGCGGTCGTGGCGACCCAGATCGCCGGCAGCCAGCTGCAGAAGGATGCGGCGGTGGCCGCGGCCGAGGAGATCGGCCTCGAGGTGGTCCAGGTCATCGACGTGCAGCCCGAGCAGCCGAACTACCGCAGCACGATCAGCACGATCGCCAGTGCCGACCCCGACGCGCTCCTGCTGTTCAGCCAGGCGGAGGACGGCGGGACGATGGTGAAGCAGGCGGCGGAGGCCGGCCTGTCCCTGACCATCATCGGCTCGACCGAGTGGCTGCAGGAGGCGTTCGCCCAGGCCGCCACCCAGAGCGCCCTGGACCAGCACGAGGCGGTCTGGATCGCGGGCCTCGGCACTACGGACTCCCCGGCTTGGGACGCCTGGCAGGAGATGTGGGAGAGCTCCGACGCCACGGAGTTCGCCGATGCGTCCAACTCCTACGCCTACGGCTACTACGACCTGCTGAACGTGACGGCACTGGCCATCGAGGCGGCCGGCAGCGTGTGCGCCAGCGACTGGGTCGAGGCGATGCCGGAGGTGACGGAGGGCGGCACCGAGGTGCACACCTACGAGGAGGGCATCCAGGCGCTGCGCGACGGCGAGGACATCGACTACAACGGCGTGAGCGGTGAGTACGAGTACACCGACACCGGGGTCGTCGGCAGCCTCTTCGGCGTCTACGAATGGGCAGGCGACTCCCTGGAGCAGGTGACCACGGTGGACGAGTCCGAGGTCCTCGAGCTCGACACGACGGTCAGCCAGTAAGGCGGCTGCGGGGTGCCCACCGACCTGCCGGGCCGGTGAGCATTCCGCGCCACGACAGCGGTACCGGGCGCCGTTCCCTGGGGACGGCGCCCGGTACCGTCGTCGGCCGGGAAGCCGGGCGGCGGCTCAGGTGCCGGCGCGGCCCAGGTGACCGACCACCGAGGCGCCGAAGAACTCAATGTGGGCGCGCATCTCCTTGCCGAGCAGCTCGGGATCCCGGAACTCGACGGCCTGCAGGACCGGCCGGTGCAGCTCGGCGATCGCGTGCAGGTCGGAGCGTCCTGTGAGCGCACTGACCAGGCTGCGGGCCTCCACGCGCAGCGAGCGCCAGACGTCGAGCAGCACCTGGTTGCCCGACGCCTCGACGATGATCTCGTGGAATCGGGTGTCGTGGACCATCAGCGCGTGCAGGTCGCCGGCCGCCGCGGCGCGGCGCATCCCGGCGAGCTCCTCGCCGAGCAGCGCGAGCCCCTCCTCGGTGATCCGCGGCGCAGCCTCGCGCCCGGCCACCTCCTCGAGTGCCGCCCGCACCGGGTAGATCTGGACGAGCTCCTCGCTGCTCACCTCGCGGACCCGCGCCCCGCGGTGCGGCTGCGACTCGACGAATCGCATGGCCTCGAGATCCCGCAGCGCCTCGCGGACGGGGGCCTGGCTCACCCCGAACTCCGCGGCGACGGCGCTCTCGACGATGCGCTCCCCCGGTCCGTAGGTCCCGTCGAGGATGCGCTCGACGATGCGTTCCTTGATGGCGTCACGAAGCAGCGCGGTGCGTCGAGGCGCCCGAGGCATGCGTTCACCCCTCATCGATGAGCAGCTCTGCAACTGCTCTGCTATCGATAGTTAGCGACGCCGATCTGCGGGATGTCAAGCGGGGAGCCGAGGCCTACGGGCACCACAACCCCCGCGGTGGTGCCCGGCGGAGATCTCCGGAGCCGGAGGGGTTGACGGGTCTCACATCACTCTGCTTGATTATCGATTGTTTCAGGTGAGGCACGCCACACGTTCCGGAGAACGGATCCCCGGATCGGCACGACGGCGGCCGACCGCCGACGTCCGACACACGACATCCGACATCGCACCAGCAACTCACGACGGAGTGGGCATGAGTGACGAGCAGGTCCTGGCGACCTTCTACGGGGACGACGACTTCCCGGTGCAGTGGGAGGAGGGCCAGCGGGAGCTCTTCTGGGTGCACGACGACCTGCACATCCCGAACCCGATCTCCCCCATGTACGCCGACATCGGCGGCTGGTGGCTCAAGTGCGACTACATGTTCCGCCGCTTCGGGACTCCGTTCGCCGCCGACTGGATCGCCAAGATCGTCAACGGCTACGTCTACACCGCGGCCATCCCCGCCACGCCGGGCCTGTCGGCGGAGGCGTCCGAGTACGGCACCCGGTACACCCCGCGCGTTCCGCTGGACCCGCAGGACCCCGCGGAGCTGGGCGCCTACATGGGGTGGACGCTCCCCTACTACGCGGAGAACTTCCTGGACTGGTGGCGCGACCGGCTGCGGCCGGAGATGGAGCAGAACTTCGTCCGGTTCGACGAGTACGACTACGACGGCGCTAGCCTGGTCGAGCTGGCGATCCTGCTCGAGGACGCCATCGACATGCACGACCGGCACTGGTCGATCCACTGGGTGCTCAACTTCGCCCAGTTCTCCTCGACCATGGCGCTCAACGCTGCAGTCGCCGCGGCCAGGGGCGAGGGTGACCACTCCTCGCTCATGGGCCGGCTGCAGAGCTCGACGGAGAACCGCAACTGGGACTCCATCGAGGAGCTGTGGAAGATCAAGGAGGGGGTGAAGAAGGAGCAGGGTGAGGTCGCCCGTGCCTTCGAGCGCCCCACGGCCGGTGACGTCCTCCGCGCCCTGCAGGGCACCGACGCCGGCCGCGCCTTCATCGCCGAGCACATCGAGCCGTACCAGAGGACGTTCGGCTTCAAGTCGATGTACGCCCACGAGTTCTCGTTCAGGACCTGGCGGGAGGACCCCACTCCGATCGTCGAGGCGATCCGGGGCTACCTCGAGAGCGACTACGACTACCCGGCCGAGCTGCAGGCCGTCGCCGACGACCTGGAGAAGGCCAAGGCCGAGGTGCTCGACGGCGTCGAGGAGGGACCGGCGCGCGAGGAGCTGGAGCGGGCGCTCGAGCTCAGCCTGCGGATGAACCCGCTGACGCCCGACCACCACTTCTACATCGACCAGGGCACCAACGCCCGGGTGCGGCTGGTGCTCGTCGCGATCGGCCGCAAGCTCGCCGCCGAAGACCGGCTCGACGATGCCGAGGACGTCATGTACCTCAAGTACAACGAGCTGCGCCGCCTCATGGCCGGCAGCAACTCCTTCGACGCCAAGGAGCTCGTCGGCGACCGCCGCGACGCCCGCGAGGACGCCTACGAGGTCCGGCCGCGCGACTGGATCGGCACCGCCACCGAGGAGTCGGTCGGCTTCCCGTACTGGTCGCTGTGGGCCTTCCCCGACAAGCTCAACCGGCCCGCCCCGTCGCACGAGGGCGAGATCCCCGGCCTGCCCGCGTCGGCCGGCGTGGTCGAGGGCACCGCACGCGTCGTCCTCTCCGCCGAGCAGTTCGGCGAGGTGGAGTCCGACGAGATCGTGGTGTGCCGCATGACCAGCCCCTCCTGGGTCGTGCTCTTCACCAAGATCGCCGGCCTGGTGACCGACGCCGGTGGCATGGCCTCGCACCCCGCCGTCGTCTCCCGCGAGTTCGGGATCCCGGCCGTCGTCGGCACCTCCGACGCCACGCGCCGGATCAAGACCGGCGACCGCGTCCGAGTCAACGGCTCCACCGGCCGCGTCGAGATCGTCGGCGACGTCCGGATCACGCCGGCGCAGGCGCTCTGACGGAACCGATGACCGCCACTCTCAACACCCCGACCGAGGAGACCGCCGTGCCGACGCCCGACGCTCCGCTGGTGCTGCCGTTCAGCGACGCCCGTTGCCAAGTGGTCGAGCTGACCGGCGGCAAGGGCGCCAGCCTCGCGACCATGACCGCCGAGGAGCTGCCCGTCCCGCCGGGCTTCGTCATCACGTCAGCGGCCTTCGCCGCTGCGGTCGACGAGGACTCCCTGCGGGATGCCATGCGCAGCAAGGACGTGGAGGCCGCCCGTGCGCTCGTCGCCGCGGCGCAGCCGCCCCGCGAGCTGATCGAGCAGGCCTTCGCGGAGCTCGAGGGGCTGGTCGCCGTCCGCTCGTCGGCGTGCGCCGAGGACTCCGACGGCGCCAGCTACGCCGGGCAGCAGGAGACCTTCCTCAACACCGACGGCCTCGATGCGGTGCTGCACAACGTCGTCGAGTGCTGGCTGTCGTTCTTCACCGACCGGGCGGTCTTCTACCGCAAGGAGAAGGGGTCCCTGGAGGACGTCGCCATGGCGGTCGTCGTCCAGCAGATGGTGGACAGCCAGAAGTCCGGCGTCATGTTCACCGTCGACCCGGTGCACGGCCGCAAGGACCGCATGGTCGTCGAGGCCGCGCGCGGCCTCGGCGAGGCCGTGGTCTCCGGGGAGACCACCCCCGACAACTACACGCTCTCCCGTGACGGGGTCGTGAAGAAGTCGAAAGTCGTGGACGCCGAACCGGTTCTCACCGACGACGAGTGCGCCGCGCTGGCCCGGATGGGGCAGCAGTTGGCACAGCTACACGGTTGTCCGCAGGACATCGAGTGGGCGTTCGACGCCGGCGGTGATCTCTACCTCCTGCAGTCCCGTCCGATCACGACGATCTAGTGAGGTTCGTGACCTACACGTCGGCCGGCGTCGCCTCCCGGGTGGGCCGGCTCGACGGCGACACGGTGCTCGACGTCGGGTTCGACGGCGACATGGTGGCGTTCATCGAGGCCGGTGCCCCGCTCGCGGACGGGCGGGCGGTCCCGGGCGCACGGCTGCTCGCGCCGCTGGTCCCCCGCTCCTTCCGCGACTTCCTCGCCTTCGAGGGGCACCTGACCAACGCCTACCGGAACCTGGGCCGCGAGGTGCCGCCCGAGTGGTACGAGGTGCCGGTCTTCTACCGGAGCATGGGGACGACGGTCACCGGGCCGGACACCGTGCTGCCGTGGCCGTCCTACAGCCGGCAGCTCGACCACGAGCTGGAGCTCGCCGCGGTGATCGGCCGCCCGTGCCGGGACGTGGCGCCTGCGGACGCGCTCGACTGCGTCTTCGGGTACACGATCTGGAACGACATGTCCGCCAGGGACGTCCAGCGCCGCGAGCTGCCGGTCGGCATGGGCCCGGCCAAGGCCAAGGAGTGGGACGGGTCCAACGTCCTCGGCCCCTGCATCGTGACCCCGGACGAGATCGACCTCGCCACCCTCGAGCTCGAGGTCCGGGTCAACGGCGAGCGGTGGGGCGGGGACCGGGTCTCGGCCATGCACCACTCGTTCGGTGACCTCATCGCCTACGCCGCCCAGGACCAGACCCTGCTCCCCGGAGAGGTGCTCGGCTCGGGCACCGCGACCGGTGGCTCCGGTCTCGAGCTGGACCGCTGGATCCAGCCGGGGGACGTGATCGAGATGGAGGCCGGCCCGATCGGCATCCTGCGCAACACCGTCGGACCACCCAATGCCGTCCCAACCAACGAACGGAAGGACAACTGACATGGCGTTCGTCGTCGCGGCCACCTGGAAGGCCAAGCCCGGGGAGGGCGAGCGGGTCACCGAGGTGATCAAGAAGATGACCCCGCTGTCCCGAGCCGAGCCGGGCAACGTCTTCTACCAGGCCCAGGTCGACCCGGAGGAGCCGGAGACGTTCTTCCTTTACGAGCAGTACACCGACGCCCAGGCCTACGAGGACCACAAGAACACGCCGCACTTCCAGGAGAACGTCTTCGGCTACATCCTCGAGTACCTGGTCGAGCGCAGCGTGAAGACCTACGAAACCATCGATGCCTGAGGTCACCACGGTCGACCCGGCCACCGGGCAGCCGCTCGCCACGTACCCGGCTGCGGACGTGGGTGCGGCGCTCGCGGTCCTCGCCTCCGTGCACGCCGCCCAGCCGGCGTGGGCCGCGCGGTCGGTCGAGGAGCGTGCCGGCCTGGTGCGGGCCATCGGCGCGCAGCTGCGTACGCAGGCCGACGACCTCGCCGTGCTCATGACCGCCGAGATGGGCAAGCCGATCGGGGAGGCCAGAGCGGAGGTCGAGAAGTCCGCCACCGCCTGCGACTACTACGCCGACCACGGGCCGGGCTTCCTCGCCGACCGGCCCGTGGACACCGGCGCACAGCGCAGTTGGGTGGCGCACGAGCCGCTCGGCGTCGTGCTGGCTGTGATGCCGTGGAACTTCCCGTTGTGGCAGGTGCTGCGCTTCGCCGCCCCGACGCTGCTGGCCGGCAACACGGCGATCCTCAAGCACTCCCCCAACGTGACCGGCTGCGCGCTGGCGGCCGAGCGGTTGTTCCGCGACGCCGGTCTGCCCGAACAGGTCTTCCGCAGCATCGTGGTCGCGGAGCCCGACGTCCCGAAGGTCACCCGGGCCCTGATCGAGGACGACCGGATCGGGGCGGTGAGCCTCACCGGCAGCGAGCGGGCCGGAGCGGCGGTGGCCGCCACGGCCGGCGGGGCCATCAAGAAGACCCTGCTGGAGCTGGGTGGCTCGGATCCCTTCGTGGTGCTGGCCGACGCCGACCTCGACCTGGCCGTCGCCGGGGCGGTGCGGAGCCGGTTCCTCAACAGCGGGCAGAGCTGTCTCGCGGCCAAGCGCTTCGTGGTGCACCGGGACGTCGCCGGCGAGTTCAGCCGGCGCTTCGCCGCCGCCGTGGCGGAGCTCCGGGTCGGCGATCCGCGCGACGAGGCGACGACCATCGGGCCCGTGGCGCGGGCCGACCTGCGCGACGGCCTGGAGCAGCAGGTGCGCGCGTCGGTGTCGGCGGGCGCGACCGTGCTCACCGGTGGCCGCCCGATCGAGGGCCCGGGTACCTTCTTCGCACCCACCGTGCTCGGCGACGTCACCTGCGACATGCCGGTCATGGCCGAGGAGACGTTCGGCCCGGTCGCGGCCGTGATGCCGGTGGGTGACGACGACGCGGCGGTCCGGGTCGCGAACGCCACCAGGTACGGGCTCGGCGCCAGCGTCTGGAGCCGCGACCCGGAGTACGCGCTCGCCGTAGGCAGGCGGATCACCTCCGGCGCGCTCTTCGTCAACACCGTGGTCGCCTCCGACCCCCGGCTGCCGTTCGGGGGGACGAAGCGCAGCGGCTACGGCCGGGAACTCGGCGAGGCGGGAGCGCTGGAGTTCACCAACAGCAGGACGTACGTCGTCGACGGTGGTGTGCCGCAGGGGCCGGCCACCGAGTGACTCACCGACCTCGGTTCCGGGATCCTGCGAGGCCCGGGGAGCCGGAACCAGGGCGAGGAGCGCCGGACGGGACGGTGCGCAGAGCGCTCACCCGTCGGCGGCGACGGCCGACGTGCGCACGAGCTCCCGGGTCAGCAGCACCGGCAGCGACAGCGGTTCCGCGGCGATCTCGCCCGCGTCCATCCCTCCTGCCGCGGGGCCGGAGCTCCGCGGCAGGAGAGATGGATGCATCAGCGCGTGACCCCGGGCAGATCAACCGTGCGCGAGGATGGCAGCCGCCTCATGGCGCAGCCTTGCCGTACGTTGTCCATGCCGGTCGTGGCCCGGCACGGGATCGACGTGCGCCCCCATCGACGGCCCCGGCCTCGACGCCGCGATGGCTGCAGGCCGCCATGACCCCATCGCCAACCGTAAGGAGAGCTGACGTGGACCGCAGCACCGCACTCGCCCGTTTCGCCGCCCAGATCGCTGCCGGCCGGCCGATCATCGGCGGCGGAGCCGGAACCGGGATCTCGGCGAAGTCCGCAGAGGCCGGCGGTATCGACCTGCTGATCATCTACAACTCGGGGCGGTTCCGGATGGCCGGCCGCGGGTCGCTGGCCGGCCTCATGGCCTACGGCGACGCCAACGCCATCGTCGTGGAGATGGCCGGCGAGGTACTGCCGATCGTCCAGGACACCCCTGTCCTGGCCGGGGTCAACGGCACCGATCCGTTCCGGCTGATGGGGCCGTTCCTCGACGACCTCAAGCGCCTGGGGTTCACCGGTGTGCAGAACTTCCCGACCGTGGGCCTCATCGACGGAGTCTTCCGGGCCAACCTCGAGGAGACCGGCATGAGCTTCGACCTGGAGGTCGACATGATCCGCCTCGCCCACGAGAAGGACTTGCTCACCGCGCCGTACGTGTTCGACGAGGAGCAGGCCCGGGACATGGCGGCCGCCGGCGCCGACATCCTCGTCCCCCACCTGGGATTGACGACCAAGGGTTCGATCGGCGCAGCCACCGCACTCACCCTCGACGAATCCGTCGCGCGGGTACAGGCGATGGCCGACGCCGCCAAACGGGTCAACCCCGACGTCTTGTGCCTCTGTCACGGTGGCCCCATCGCCGAGCCCGACGACGCCGCCTACATCCTGCAGCGCACCGAGGGCGTGGTCGGCTTCTTCGGTGCGTCCTCGATAGAACGGCTGCCTACGGAGATCGCCATCCGTAACCAGGCCGAGGCATTCAAAGCCATTGACATCGCCCTCTGATCCCGAGGAGCGCTCCTCGTGGACGCGTTGAACGGACGGTGCGCACACGGCCTTCTGTCCGCACCGGCGGGTGGCTGAAGTGTCGCCGCCGCCTGTGCGTCAGTTGACGTGAAGCTCGTCCTGTAGTCGGACCTCCCGCTGCACGGGGCGAGACCGGGTGATCACGATGACGCTGACCACGGCAGGCCTCCCGCTGCGCCGGTGACCGGCGATGGAAGGTGAGCCTCGTCGCCGGGTTCCGGACGGCGAACCGTGTGCTCAGCCCTCCGCACCGGCGAGCGTGGGCTCGAGCTCCGGCGTCAGGCGCGGGATCGGCCGGGTGTCCTGGAGGCCGGGAGCGCGGCCGGCGGAGGAGACGAACGGGCTGCGCACGGCGGCCGCGACCGCATCCGGGTGGACCTGCGCGGCCAGGGTCCGGCCCCCGGCGGCGACGGGCTCGGGCACGGCCAGCGGGGTGACCTCGACGGCGGCCCACCGGGCGGCACCGGCGCCGAACGCGGTCGCCGACAGCGCGGCCAGGGCGGCCCACTGCCGGCCGACGAACTGCACCCGGTGGACGTCGTCCTTCCGGGACCGGACGGTGGCCCGGAAGACGACGTGGGCCGCGCGGTCGGGGACCCGGATGGCGAGCTCCACCTCCGCGCCGATGGCGGCGCCGGTCCCCCGGACCCGCACCTGCGCGCCGCCGAGGGAGACGTCGATCAGCCGCGCCGGGGCGCCGTCGACCATCGCCGGCAGCATGGCCGGGAACCGGTGTCCGTCGCGGCGCTCGGCCGAGAAGCGGGGGTCGCGGATCCGCCGGATGCCGGCCAGCACGAAGCCGAGGGTGATCCCGACCCAGAAGACGGGGACCAGCGTGGTGCCGCCGGCCCGGTGCTGCGTCGGCGTCCAGCCGGCGACGCTCGCCGCCGTGTACAGCAGGCTGCCGGCCAGGACGGCGGCGAGCACGATCAGCAGGGCAGGCACCCGGGCGCGGGTGCGGGCGTCGCCGGTGCGGCCCTTCGCGGTGACCGCGAACCGGCCGGTGCCGCGCAGGACCAGTGACAGGGTGGCCGCCAGGTTCGACGGCAGCCGGACGACCTCGAACAGCAGGGAGAACCACGCCGGGGCGAAGCCGCGGGACAGCAGCGTCAGGGCGACCTGCTGCAGCAGGAACGGGATGCCGGCCATGAGCGCGAACTGCAGCGGCCGCGCCTCCACCGGGAACAGCCCGGTGACCAGCACCAGGACCGGCACCAGCGCCAGCCCCAGCGTGCGCCAGGAGTCGAACCACGCCGAGAGCGAGTAGAGGTAGCCGAGCCGCTGGCGCAGCGTGAGGCCGGTGGCGGTGAGCGGGTTGTCGTGCCGCAGCACCTGCATGGCACCCCGGCCCCACCGCCGGCGCTGGGCGTAGAAGGCGTCCGGACTGCCGGCCGCCAGGCCCCGGGCGAGCACCTCGTTGTGGTACGCGCTGCGCCAGCCGGCGCGGTGCAGCTTCATGGTGGTGTGGAAGTCCTCGGTGAGCGACTCGGTCGCCACTCCGCCCACCGCCCGCAGCGCATCGGCGCGCAGGACGGCGTTGGTGCCGCACCAGAAGGCCGCCCCCGCGTGGTGCTTCCCCGCCTGGATGACCCGGTAGAACAGCGACTCCTCGTGCAGGTCCACGCCCGGGCGGAGGTGCTCGAAGGAGGTGGTGTTGTAGAAGTGCTGCGGCGTCTGGACCAGCGCCAGCCGCTCGTCGGCGAAGTAGGGCACCGTGCGGGTGAGGAACTCCGGGTCGGGCACGTGGTCGGCGTCGAACACCGCCACCAGGTCGGTGCGCACGAGCGCCAGCGCGTGGTTGAGGTTGCCCGCCTTGGCGTGGTCGTGCTCCGGGCGGCTGACGTAGCGCGCCCCCAGCGCGGTCACCATCTCCTCGACCTCTAGCCGGTCGCCGTCGTCGAGCACCCACGTCTCGTGCTCGCCCTCCATGGCCAGGCAGGCGGCGACCGTGGGCAGCAGCACGTCGAGGTGCTCGTTGTAGGTGGCGACGAGCACGGTCACCGACGGCGGCGGGCCCGGGCGCGGGGGTGGCACGGTGGCCGGGGCGACGTTCCACGTCGTCATCACGAAGAGGACCAGCGCGACCCCGCCGTACAGCTCGAGGGCGAGGAACGGCAGCCCGATCCACAGCGCCGACCCGTCCGGCAGCGTCGCGAGCACCCGCCAGCCGAGGTAGCCGGCGGTGGCCAGGACCGCGGTGATCGCCACCGTCCGCACCACCGCGAGCCGGACGGGGCCGTCGGGCGCGGGGACGGCGTCCCGCGAGCCGGTGGGCCGGCCCAGCCCCGCCGTGGCGTAGCCCGCGTCGGCACGCCCCGCCGCAGGCAGGACGCCGCCGGGACGGGAGGCGCGATCGGTGCTCACCCCCGAGGCATCGACAGCCGGGGCCGGGCGGCACATCCCCCCTCGGGGTGAGACGCCTGCTGCTCACCCCCGGACCGCGGGCGCCCCGGGACCGGGTCAGGCGGTGCGCGGGCCCTCCCACAGGTCGATGCCGCTGTCGACGGCGTGCTGGTCGATCGCCGCCAGCTCGTCGTCGGTGAACTCCAGGTTCGCCAGCGCCCCGACGTTCTGCTCCAGCTGCCCGACGCTGCTGGCCCCCACGAGCACGGTGGTCACGCGCTCGTCCCGCAGCGCCCAGGCCAGCGCCATCTGCGCCAGGCTCTGGCCGCGCCCCCGCGCGATGTCGTCCAGCGCGCGGACGTGCCCGAGCGCCTCGTCGGTGAGGAAGTCCGGCGACAGCGACTTGCCCTGGCTGGCCCGAGACCCCTCGGGGACGCCGCCGAGGTACTTGTCGGTGAGCATGCCCTGGGCCAGCGGCGAGAAGGCGATGCAGCCGGCGCCGACGTCGGTGAGGGTGTCCAGCAACCCGTCCCGCTCGATCCAGCGGTTGAGCATCGAGTACGACGGCTGGTGGATCAGCAGCGGCGTCCCGAGGTCGGCGAGGATCCGCGCCGCCTCCGCGGTGTCCTCCGGCGAGTAGGAGGAGATGCCGGCGTAGAGGGCCTTGCCGGAGCGGACGGCGCTGTCGAGAGCGCCCATCGTCTCCTCGAGCGGCGTCGTCGGGTCGGGGCGGTGGGAGTAGAAGATGTCGACGTGGTCGAGCCGCATCCGGCGCAGCGACTGGTCCAGGCTCGAGAGCAGGTACTTCCGCGAGCCGCCGCCCTGGCCGTACGGACCGGGCCACATGTCGTAGCCGGCCTTGGTGGAGAGGACGAGCTCGTCCCGGTACGGCCGGAAGTCGTCGTCGAGGTGCCGGCCGAAGTTGGTCTCCGCCGAGCCGTAGGGCGGGCCGTAGTTGTTGGCCAGGTCGATGTGCGTGATGCCCAGGTCGAAGGCCCGGCGGAGGATGTCGCGCTGCCGGTCGAACGGGACGTCGTCACCGAAGTTGTGCCAGAGCCCGAGGCTGATCACCGGCAGGTCCAGGCCGCTGCGGCCGGTGCGCCGGTAGGCCATCGAGTCGTAGCGGTCGTCGGCAGCGGAGTAGGGCATCACTGCATCCTGTCCGACCGCCCGCTCCCCCGCTCACCGGTTCCCACGTCGAGGGGTCTGCCCGGCGGGGCCGGGGCCCCTAGGCTGGGCGGGTCGATGCCACCTCACCCCAGGAGTGCCCCGTGCTGCTGCGCCTGATCGGACTCCTGCTCGTCGTCTGGCTGGCGCTGGCGGTCATCGGGGCGCTGATCGAGGGGTTGTTCTGGCTCCTGGTCCTCGGCGTCCTGCTCTTCCTGGGCACCGCCGCCTACGGCTGGCTGAAGGGCAACAGCAAGGTCTGACCAGGCCGGTCAGTCCCCGTCGACGTCGCCGCCCGCCCCGTCGGCGTAGGGCTGCGGATCCGGGCGCCAGTCCGCCGGGGGTGGATCCGGCACCGGCTGCGCCGCCACCTGGTCGGCCGGCCCGACGCGGACGCCGGCCTCCAGGGCGTCCAGCCCCATCGCGTAGCGGTTCTCCGTCATGGCCTGACCCTGCACCCCGGCGGCCGGGCCGTCCAGACCGGCCCGCGCCGCGTGGTCAGTCACCGCCCCGACGCCCCTGGGCGTCGGGGCACCGTCAGTCCGGTGTGCTCGCCAGGACCAGCGCCGGCTCCGCGCCGGACGGGTGCACACCGGCGGCTACCCGGCACCCGGGCACGGGCCCCAGGGAGTCCAGCGTCCGGATCCCGGCCGGGTCGCCGACCACCCGCGACGGCTCCTACGCCCGAGAGCCTAGGGCGCCGGGCCCGCCGGCCGGTGGGCGTGCATGTAGCGGTAGTAGTCGGCCAGGCGCAACCGGCCGGCCGCCGCCTCATCGACGAGGACCGTGGCCCGCGGGTGCAGTTGCAGCACCGAGGCCGGGCACATGCTGGTCAGGGGTCCCTCCACCGCTGCGGCCACGGCGACGGCCTTGACCACGCCCTGGGCCACCAGGAGCAGGCGCCGCGCCTCCAGGATGGTCGCCAGCCCCTGCGTCAGGCAGTGCACGGGCACCTCGTCCGGCGTCCCGAAGAACCGGGCGTTGTCCGCGCGCGTGCGGGGCGCCAGCGTGGTGACCCGGGTCCGGGACGCGAACGACGACGTCGGCTCGTTGAACCCGATGTGGCCGTTCGCCCCGATGCCGAGGACCTGCACGTCGATGCCGCCGGCCGCGCCGATCGCCCGTTCGTAGGCGTCTGCGGCGGCGTGCAGGTCTGGTGCCCGCCCGTCCGGGACGTGCACGCGCCCGGGAGCCAGCCCCAGCGGCTCGGTGACGGTCCGCCGGATGACCGACGCGTAGCTCTCCGGGTGCTCCGGCGGGATGCCGACGTACTCGTCCAGCGCGAACCCGCTGACGCCCGAGAGGTCCAGCTCCCCCTCGGCCACCCGCCGGGCGAGCTCCGCGTAGAGCCCCAGCGGCGACGAGCCGGTCGCCAGTCCGATGACGGCGTCCCGGCGCCGGCGCACGACGTCGGCGACCCGCTGCGCCGCGACCCGGGCGACCTCGTCGGGGCCGGGGAGGATGACGATCTCCACGGGGCAGGGTCCCACGCACTGGCCCTCCCGGGTGAGCCGCCGGGCGGTCGGCTGCAGCCGGCCGCCCGGGAGCCGATGGAGCAGGAGTGCGACGACGACTGCTCGCCCTGACGCTGGGCACACTGCTGGGCACCCTGCTCGGCGCCACGGCCTGCGGCACCGACGGCGGTCGGACCGACCCCGCGGCCGACGCCGCGTGCCCGGCCGCGCAGGTCACCCGTCCCGGCGCCGGCGACGGGATCTACCTGGGCGTGAACCTCGACTGGGGCGCCCAGACCCTCGCCGAGTACGGCACCGCTCTCGGCTCCCGCCCGGCCGTCGCCGTCTCCTTCACCGACTTCCCGCTGTCGGCGACCGACGTGCGCAACCTCGACGGCGCGGTCGAGCAGGTGGGCGCCGACGGCGGCCTGCTGCTGCTTACCCTCGAGCCGCGGGGCGGCCTGGCCGCGGTCACCGACGAGGCGGCCGGCGAGCTCGCCGCACGACTGGCCGGCTACAACGCCCGCGGCGTGCCCGTCGTCGTCCGCTTCGCCCACGAGATGAACGGCTCCTGGTACGCCTGGGGCCAGCAGCCGGCCGCCTACGTCGAGGCGTTCCGCCGGATCGCCGCCGCCGTCCACGCCGGCGCGCCCGGCTCGGCCACCATGTGGGCGCCCAACTACGGGGGCGGCTATCCGTTCACCGGCGGTGCGCACGCCGCCGCCGGGGCGGACGTCGCGGCGCTGGACACCGACGGCGACGGCGCGCTGACCGGGACCGACGACCCCTACGCGCCCTACTGGCCGGGCGAGGACGCCGTCGACTGGGTCGGGATGTCGCTCTACCACTGGGGCGACGCCCACCCGTGGGGCGACAACGAGGTGCCCGAGCCGGGCAAGTTCGTCGCCCAGCTGACCGGCACCTACGCCGGCCGGGGCGGCGACGACCGCGCCATCCCCGACTTCTACGCCGGGTACGCGGAGCGGTACGGCAGACCGCCGGCCATCCCGGAGACGGCGGCGTTCTTCGCGCCCGGGGCCGGCGGCGCCGACGAGCTGGCCGTCAAGCAGGCGTGGTGGCAGCAGCTGCTCGCCCCGGACCTGCACGACCGGCTGCCCCGCCTGGCGATGGTCAACTGGTTCGAGTGGTCGAAGCTCGAGCCGGAGGTCGGCGGCGTCGTGGACTGGCGGGCCGCCGGGTCACCGGAGGTGCGGACCGCGTTCCGGGCCGATCTGCCCGACTGGGCGCTCTGGGCCGGCGGCGCTCCCGCCTGCGCATGACGTCGCAGTGGCCCCCACCGCGCCGCGGAGGGGGCCACTGCCGTGCCCGGAGAGGTCAGCCGGTGACCACGGCGATCTCGTTGGGGGTGGCGTCGAGCCGGCCGGTCGCCAGCACCGCCCCGCTGGCCAGGTCGAGCGCGTGGACGGCGTTCGCGGCGGGCTCGGTCACGTAGGCGACCCCGTCCAGGACCGTGATCGCCGGGTGCGGGTCCTGCCACTCGGCCGGCCCCTCCCACGGGTCGATCACCGGGTGGCTGGCCAGCAGCTCACCGCTCTGCTCGTCGACGACGTGCACGGCGCCGTCGCTGCCCAGCAGGACCGCCTCGTCGCCCGGCCCGCGAGCCAGGTCGCGGAAGGTGTACCCGACGCCCTCGGGCAGGGAGACGACCTCCAGCGTGCCGGCCGCGGTGTCGACCAGCACGAACTGCGACAGGAGGTAGCCCTCGGAGTCGGGGTCGGCGTTGTAGTCGCCGAGCGCGACGGGCGAGGTCCCGGTGGTGAAGACGTTGCCGGTGCGGCCGTACTCGTCGGGGGCCTCGAGCTTGGTGAAGGCCCCGTCGTGGACCAGGACGCCGTCGGTGCACCCGAAGACCGCCACCTCCCCGGCGACGGTGCCCTCCCCGTGCACGCCCGGGCAGTTCTCGGCGCGAGCCACCTCGGCGCCCTCGGGGTCGAGCACGCGCACGCCGGTGCGGCTCTCGGAGTCCCCGAGGGTGGAGAGCAGGCTGCCGTCCTCGAGCTCGATGGCCACGCCGTGATGCGCGGCCCCGGACTCCCAGACTCGGTCTCCGGGAGCCCGTCGGCGTCCAGGAGCGCCGCCGTCTCGAAGGAGGTGATGTCGCCGGTGCCGTCGTCGAAGAGCACGGTGCGGTCACCGTGGACGACGACGTGGCCCGCGGCGTCGGCCGCGACGACGTCGTCGGTCAGGACCGGCTCGGCGGCGTAGGACTCTCCCCCGTCGGTCCACACACCGGTGTCGAGCACCCGGAAGCCCTCGTCGGTGGTCACGAGCACGTGCCGGCCGTCACCGGCGGCGTTGACCCGGGTGAAGCCGTCGATGGGGAGGTCGCCCACCACCTCGAGCATCGTGGCGCCCAGGACGAGCAGGCCGCCGTCGTAGGTGAGGGTCAGCCGCGGCTGGGCGTCGGCGACGGTGCGGGCCGACGCGGCTGCGGGGTCGACCTCCGGGTCGGCCCCGGCCGACGAGCCGGCGGAGCACCCGCTGAGGAGGAGGACGGCGGCACCCAGACCGGCGGTGCCGACCGAGAGGGGCGTGCGGGAGTGGTCATGCCAAGAAGACTAGTGGGAATGATTCTCATTCCGATCCGCGGGGTCACCGCAGCCCCCGCGCGATGTCCTCGGTGTTGGCGCGCATCATCGCCAGGTAGGAGTCGGCGCCCTCGCCGGCCGGGCTGAGCGACTCGGTGAACAGCGGCGTCACGGAGACGTCGACGCCGGCCTGCTCGGCCAGGACCCGGGCAAGCCGGTCGGGCTGCGCGGAGTCGACGAAGATCGTCCGCACCCCGGCCTCCCGGATGCTCGACGCCAGCTCGTCCAGGTCGCCGGCGCTGGGGGCGGCCAGGGTCGTGCCGCTGGGGATCACCGCGCCCACCACGGTGAAGCCGAAGCGGTCGGCCAGGTAGCCGAACACGTGGTGGTTGGTCACCAGGTTGCGCCGCTCCTCGGGGACCAGGGCGAACTGCTCGGCCATCCAGCCGTCGAGCTCCCGGAGCTCGTCCTGGTACCGCGCGACGTCCGCCGCCAGCTCGTCCGCGTCCACGCCGCGGACGTGCTCGGCCAGCGCCTGGCCCAGGGCATCGGTCACCGCCAGCATCCGCGTCGGATCGGTCCAGAAGTGCGGATCGACCCCGGAGGCGTCCTCGCCGACCCAGTCGAGGACCTCCACCGCCTCCCCCGCCTCGACGACGGGGACGCCGTCGGCGCGGGCCGCCTCGACCTGCGTGGCCAGCCCCTCCTCCAGGCCGAGTCCGTTGGCGACCAGCAGGTCCGCGGTGCGCATGCGGGCCACCTCCTGGGCGGAGACCTGGAACGAGTGCGGGTCGGCGCCGGTCGGCATCAGGACCATCACCTCCGCCTGGTCCCCGACCAGCTCCCCCACGACGTCGCCCAGGATGTCGGTGGTGACGACGACCAGCGGCTGGTCCGAGGCGTCGGCGCGGCAGCCGGCCAGCGAACCCGCGGCGACCACGAGGGCGGCGAGCCACCCCGCGACCCGCCTCATCGCCCGGTCTCCGCGAGGAAGGCCGGGGGCACGGCGGTGTCGAAGGTCCGGGCGATGCGGGCACCGTCGGCGTAGTCCACCTCGTGCACGACACCGGCCGAGGGCACGTTGACGTAGGCCCGGTCGGCGTCCACCTCGAGGGTCACGGCGGCCGGTTCGTCGGGAGCCGCGACCAGCACGTCGGTCGTCGCCGTGCCGCCGGTGGCCGGTTCGATCACGACCAGCCGCCCGGTGACGTCCAGGCCGAGGACACGGTCGCGCTCGTCGTCGGCGGCGACGGCCCGGACCAGCGGCGTCGGCGTCCCGACCAGCTGCCAGCTGCGGGCGCGGGTGTCCAGCAGCCACACCCCGCGCTCCCCGGCGACCGCGGCGAGGACCGGCCGCCCGGGCCGCTGGGCGAACGCCGTCGCCCGGTCACCGGCCGCCACCGGCTCCGGGTACGGGATGCGCTCGAAGGCGACGGCACCGTCCGCCTCGGTCGCCAGGACCGCGCCGTCGGCACAGGAGACGACGACGCCGACGAGGGTGGCGGCCCCGCCGCGCACGTCCTCGCAGGGAGCCTCCACGCCGTCCACCGGCTCTCCCGCGGCGTCCAGGACGGCCACCCGGTCGGGGCCGGTGGCGATCAGCGAGTCGCCCAGCGGCAGCAGGACCCCGTCGTGCGGCGTCACCTCGGTGGTGGCGAGCCGGTCGATCCGCCCCTGCCCGAGCGCCGCCCGGTCGAGCACGACCCCGGCGCCGGTGTCGGCCGAGAACAGCGTGGTGACGCGCTCCGAGGAGGCGACCCGGACGGCGCCGTCCCAGTCGAGGGCGCCCACGACACGCGGCTGCGCCCGGTAGTAGTGCGCGTGGTCGCCGTGGTCGACGGTCCAGGTGCCGGTGTCGACGACGGTCAGCTCGCCGGCGGGGTCGGAGGCCACGAAGAGGAACCGTCCGTCGCCGGCCACCGCCGCCGCGGGGCCCACCGACCCGACGGCGATCGTCTCCCCGGTCAGGAGGTCGAGGGCGTGCACCTGCCCGGAGGTGTCCAGATAGCTCAGCCGCAGCTGTGGCTCGGCCAGCTCCTCGGCACCGGCGACGTCGCCGTGCCCGCCGGTCTGCGCCGCGGCCGGCGACGTCTCCGTCGCGCAGGCGGGAAGGAGGAGAGCGGGGCCGGCGAGCGCGGTCAGTGCTGCTCGGCGCGCGCGCCGACGCGATGGACGGGCGCGGGTGGTGCGGGGCACGAGGTCCTCCAGAGGTGGGTGCGGACGGATGCGGACCGGACGGCCAGCGGGGTGGCGATCGCGCGCGCGGCCGCCGAGACGGCGACCAGGGCGACGGCACAGCCGGCGATCGAGGCACCGCCGGCGGTGCCGGCGTGCCACGAGAGGAGGGACCCGGCCAGGACGGCGGCGACCCCGAAGGCCGCGCCGAGGGCCATGGTCGGCGGAACCCGGTGGGTCCACTGGCGGGCGGCCGCGGCGGGCGCCAGCAGCAGCGCGACCACGAGCAGCGTGCCCAGGGCCTGGAAGGACGCCACGACGGCGGCGGTCACGAGCAGCACCATGAGCGCGTGCGCCGCCCGCGGCCGGAGGCCGAGCGTGGCGGCGGTGCGGGCATCGAACGCCAGGGCGACGAAGGCCCGGTGCAGCACGGCGCAGGCCGCGACGATGACCACCAGGGCCGCGGCCAGCAGCACGAGCTCGGCCTGCCGGATCGCGAGGACGTCGCCGAAGAGGATCGAGGTGACGTCGGTGGCGAACGATCGCGAGCGGGAGACGATGACGACGCCGAGCGACAGCATGTCCACGAACAGCAGGCCGGTGGCGGTGTCGTGCGACAGCCGGGCCCGCCGGGCGACGACGCCGACGCCGACGCTCATGGCCCCGGCGCTCACCGCGGCACCCAGGACGATCGGCCATCCCGCGAGGGCCGCGATCGCCACCCCGGGCAGCATCCCGTGCGCCACCGTCTCGCCGAGGAACGCCAGCCCGCGGATCACCACCCAGGTGCCGACGACCGCGCAGATGACCGCCGCGAGGCTCCCGCCGAGCACTGCCCGCTGCATGAACGCGACCGACATCGGGTCGGTGAACCAGGCCATGGACCCGGACCCTACATGGGAATGATTATCGGTACCGCTACGGTGGAGGGGTGGCCGTCCGCACCGTGCACCTCCAGTCGCTGACCGTGCGGCGGGAGGCGGCGCTCGTCCTGGACGGCGTCGACGCCGTCCTCCCGGCGGGGTCGACCACCGCCCTCGTCGGCGCGAACGGATCGGGGAAGTCGACCCTGCTCGACGCGCTGGCCGGAGTGCTGGCACCGGCCGGTGGATCGATCACCGGGCTCGAGCAGGCCACGGTCGCCTACATCCCCCAGCACAGCACCGTTCCCGACGACCTCCCCGTCACCGTGGGCGAGACCGTGGCCATGGGGCGGTGGCGGGAGCGCGGACTGCTCGGCCGGCTGCGCGCGAGCGACCGGGCGGTCGTGGACGAGTGCGTGCAGCGGATGGGCCTGGGCGACCTGGTTCGGGTGCCACTGGCCAGGCTCTCCGGCGGTCAGCGTCAGCGCGCCCTCGTCGCCCAGGGGCTGGCCTGCCGCGCGGACGTGCTGCTCGTCGACGAGCCCACCGCGAACGTGGACGGGACGACCCGCGGGGCCCTGCTCGACGCCCTCGCCGCGGAAGCAGCCCGCGGCGCCGTCGTCCTGCACGCCACGCACGACGCCGTCGCCGTCGAGCGCGCCGACCAGGTCCTGGCGCTGCGGGCCGGTCGGCTGCACCGTCGACCCGGGACGGCGACCGTCCGATAGCCGCCCGGACAGCTCACCCGGCGCACTCCCCGGTCGCCGCTGCCACCGGCAGTCCCCGCAGGCGACGCGGATTCCGCGTCAGCGCAGCGCGGAACTCGCGCCTGGAACGCCGACCGCCGCATCGCGCGGTGGCGAGGGTGGCTCGGCCGGCGCCTCGTAGGCGCGGAAGACCGTGCGGTCGCCGGGCCGGCCGTACAGCTGCCCCTCCCGCGCCTTGACCGCAGCGACCAGCACGATGCTGACCACGACGAGCAGCGACCACGACCCCAGCTTGGCCGCGTGGACCAGCGTCCAGACCGACTCCTGCGACGGGTACTGCCAGGCGCGCAGCAGCGTGGCGAGATTCTCGGCCAGCCAGAGGAAGAAGCCGATGAGGACGAAGGAGAGCGCGAGCGGCATCGCGTAGCGGCGCCGGCCGACGGTGAAGTGCACCCCCGTGCGCCAGGTGACGGCCAGCAGCAGCAGGGCCAGCGGCAGCCGCACGTCCCGGATCACGTGCGAGGTGAAGAAGTTCAGGTAGATCAGCGCGGCGACGCCGGCAGTCGACCAGGTTCGGTAGTTGGTGATCCGCAGGTCGAACCGGCGCCAGGCCTGGCAGACGTAGCTGCCGACCGCGGCGTACATGAATCCGCTGTAGAGCGGTACGCCGCCGATCGTCGCGAGACCGGTGTCCGGATAGGACCAGGAGCCCTGGGCGACCTTGAACAGCTCCAGCACCAGGCCGACGAGGTGGAAGCCGAAGATGACCGCGACCTCGCGGCCGGTCTCCCAGCGGACCAGCCAGAGCACCAGCGTGACGCCGAGCGACCAGATCAGCAGGGCGTCCGCGGGGTCGATCGGCAGCGACACGACCCGGACCAGCGCCAGCCCGACGAAGAAGAGGACGGCGAACAGGCAGCACTGCGCCTCGATCCAGGCGAACCGCAGCAGCTGCCTCACCGGGTGGAGGCTAGGTCGTGGCGGCGGCCGGTGGGGTTCTCCGCCCCGCGCGCGTGTCCGGGCGGCCGCCCGCTCGAGCCGGGCGGACGCGGCCGGCCCCGGTCGTCGACGCCGTCGTTCAGCGAGGCGTGGCGGGGCCCGGACGGAACGGGGCGCCATGGGCGCAGACCACCAGGGTGGCCAGGTCCAGCACCCGCTCGCGTTGCTGCCTCAGCTCGTCCCGGTCGTGGCTGTAGGGGTCGTCGGCCGGCCCCTCCTCGGTCCACCAGAGGTGCGTGAGGGCCACGACGTCGTCGGGGGTGCCGACGAGCGTGGTGATGTCCTGCGGGGTGTGCCCGGGCGTGGCGAGCAGCCGGATGCTCGGGGTGAGCTGCGTGCCCTCGGCGGCCCGACGGGTGAACCTGTCCCCCTCGATGACCGACTGGAAGTCGTGCACCGGCACCACCGGGAAGAGGGCGACGTTGAGCGTGTGGTCCAGGTGGTGGTGGCTGACCACGACGTCGGTCACGTCCTCGGGACGGACGCCGAGCTCGCGCAGCGGGGCAAGGATGAGGTCCCGGTCGGCCACCATGCCCGGATCGACGACGACCACCCGGTCCGCGTCCCGGACGAGGCTGACCGTGCCGGCCACGTGCGGCATGCGCACGTAGCCCTCGACGAGGACGTCCAGGCGGGCGGTGCGCGACAGCTCGACCATGCGGCGGACGGTAACAACCGGAGCGGCCGAGATGCGCGCCGCTGATGTCCGTTCCGAGCGCGCTGCTCGGAACGCCCGCCGCTCGACCCGTCGGGCTCCTGCGCCGCCACGGACGTCAATGCGAGAGTTCCGCTTCGACGACACAGGGGTGCGGGACCAGCACGTGGTCCCGCACCCCTGTCGTCCGTCCGCGGGTCTCCTGTCGCCTACAGGAGATCCGACCTCAGCTGCAGCCGCTGGTGGAGCCGCAGCCCTCGCAGACGTAGCAGCTGCCGGCCGGGCGCATCTTCGTGCCGCAGGTCATGCACAGCGGCGCGTCGGTGGCGGTGCCGGTGACCAGCTCGAGCAGCTCGGCCGAGGAGTGGGCCTCCTTGACCGACTTCGGGCCCTCCGGGGTGACCTTCTCCTCCACCTTGGCGGTCTCGATCGGTGCGGAGCCGCGCAGCTGCTCCAGGTCGACCTCCTCCTCCTGCACGGCCGGGGTCGAGGCCGACGAGCCGTAGCCCGACACCTGCGCCGCCCGCTCCTCGGCGGTGAAGATGCCGAGGCTGGCCCGCTTCTCCACCGGCAGGTGGTCCAGCGCCAGCCGCCGGAAGATGTAGTCCATCACCGACTGGGCGATCCGGATGTCCGGGTCGTCGGTCATGCCGGCCGGCTCGAAGCGCATGTTGGTGAACTTCTGGATGTAGGTCTCCAGCGGCACACCGTGCTGCAGCGCCAGGGAGATGCCGATCGAGAAGGCATCCATCACACCGGCCAGGGTCGAGCCCTGCTTGCCCAGCTTGAGGAAGACCTCACCGAGGCTGCCGTCCTCGTACATCCCGGCGGTCATGTAGCCCTCGGCGCCGGCGACGCTGAACGAGGTGGTGACGCTCGTCCGCTTCTTCGGCAGCCGCTTGCGCACCGGGTGCGACAGGGCGGTGGGAGCGGCGGCCTCGGCCGGCGTCTCCGCCTTGGTGCCGTCGTTCTTGCCCTTGCCCCCGGACAGCGGCTGGCCGACCTTGCAATTGTCGCGGTAGATGGCCAGCGCCTTGAGGCCCATCTTCCAGCCCTGGAAGTAGATGGTCTCGACGTCCTCGACGGTCGCCGTCTCCGGCATGTTGACCGTCTTGCTGATCGCGCCGGAGATGAACGGCTGCACCGCGGCCATCATCCGCACGTGGCCCATCGGGGAGATGGCCCGCTCGCCCATGGCGCAGTCGAAGACCTCGTAGTGCTCCGGCCGCAGGCTCGGGGCGTCGACGACGTGGCCGTGCTCGGCGATGTACTCGACGATCGCCTCGATCTGCTCCTCCTGGTAGCCCAGGCTGCGCAGCGCCCGCGGCACCGTCTGGTTGACGATCTGCATGGAGCCGCCGCCGACCAGCTTCTTGAACTTGACCAGCGAGAAGTCCGGCTCGATGCCGGTCGTGTCGCAGTCCATCATGAAGCCGATGGTGCCGGTGGGCGCGAGCACCGAGGCCTGGGCGTTGCGCCAGCCGTTGTCGGCGCCGATGTCCAGGCACTCCTGCCACTGCGCGGTGGCGGCCTTCAGCACGTCGGCGTCGTCGGCGCCGACCGGGCGGATGGCGTCGTTCGCGGCGGCGTGCTTGCGCATCACGCGGGCGTGGGCGTCGGCGTTGCGTGCGAAGCCGTCGTACGGGCCCACGGTGCCGGCGAGCTCGGCCGAGCGACGGTAGGCGGTGCCGGTCATCAGCGAGGTGATCGCCGCGGCGAGGCTCTGGCCACCGCGCGAGTCGTAGGCGTGGCCGGTGGCCATGAGCAGCGCGCCGAGGTTGGCGTAGCCGATGCCCAGCTGGCGGTAGGCGCGGGTCGTCTCACCGATCGGGTCGGTCGGGAAGTCGGCGAAGCAGATCGAGATGTCCATCGCGGTGATGACCAGCTCGACGGCCTTCACGAAGTTCTTCGAGTCGAAGGTGCCGTCGTCCTTCAGGAACTTCATGAGGTTCAGCGACGCCAGGTTGCACGAGCTGTTGTCCAGGCTCATGTACTCCGAGCACGGGTTGGACGCGTTGATGCGGCCGGTCTCGGGGTTGGTGTGCCAGTCGTTGATCGTGTCGTCGTACTGGATGCCCGGGTCGGCACACTCCCAGGCGGCCTTGGTGACCTTGCGGAACAGCGCCTTGGCGTCGACAGTCTCGATGACCGACCCGTCGAGCCGCGCCCGGAGGCCGAACTCGTCGCCCTCCTCCACCGCACGCATGAACTCGTCCGAGACGCGGACGGAGTTGTTGGCGTTCTGGTACTGGACGCTGGTGATGTCCTTGCCGCCGAGGTCCATGTCGTAGCCGGCGTCGCGCAGCGCGCGGATCTTGTCCTCCTCGCGCGCCTTGGTCTCGATGAACTCCTCGATGTCGGGGTGGTCGATGTCGAGGACGACCATCTTCGCGGCGCGACGGGTGGCGCCACCGGACTTGATGGTGCCGGCGGAGGCGTCGGCGCCGCGCATGAAGCTGACCGGGCCGGAGGCGGTGCCGCCGGAGGAGAGCAGCTCCTTGGAGGAGCGGATGCGGGAGAGGTTGAGGCCGGCACCGGAGCCGCCCTTGAAGATCAGGCCCTCCTCGCGGTACCAGTTCAGGATCGAGTCCATCTCGTCGTCGACGGCGAGGATGAAGCAGGCGCTGACCTGCTGCGGCGCGCTGGTGCCGACGTTGAACCAGACGGGGCTGTTGAAGCTGAAGTACTGGTGCAGCAGCATCCAGGCGAGCTCGTGCTCGAAGATCTCCGCGTCACCCTCGGTGGCGAAGTAGCCGTGCTCCCGGCCGGCCGCGCCGTAGGTGAGGACCACCCGGTCGATGAGCTGGCGCAGGCTGGTCTCCCGCTGCGGGGTGCCGACCGCCCCTCGGAAGTACTTCGTGGTGACGATGTTGGTGGCGTTGACGCTCCACTCCGCGGGGAACTCCACACCGCGCTGCTCGAAGTTGATCGAACCGTCGCGCCAGTTGGTCATGACGACGTCGCGGCGCTCCCAGGTCACCTCGTCGTACGGGTGCACACCGGCGGTGGTGAAGACGCGCTTGATCTTGAGGCCCTTGCCCCGGCTGGGCGCCTTCGCGCTGCGGCGGGTGCGGGCGCCGGCCAGGCGGTCGTCGGTCTCGGTCATGGTGTGGAGCTCTCCCTGGTCGTGTGTCGCATGGTGCTTCGCGGGGCTGCGCGGTGGTGCTGCGCGGTGGCGGATCGGGGGCTGGGGAAGAGCCGCGATCGGTAGCTGCTCGAACTGCTGTCTATCGGGCGGCACTGACAGTTCTCAGGTGCCGCCGGCACCGGTGTCCGGTGCGGGTTGACCCCTGCCGCCACCCCGCCGGCGAGCCGGCGGGTCGGGCTGCATGCCCGGCAGTGGTGGGGTTCCCGCGACCAGGTGCCGGGCGCGGAGCTCGGTGATCTCTTTCTCGAAGTCCTCGAGGGAGGTGAAGGCCCGGTACACGCTGGCGAACCGCAGGTACGCGACCTCGTCGAGCTCGCGCAGCGGCCGCAGGATGGCCAGGCCGACCTCGTGGCTGGGCACCTCCGCCGCCCCGGTGGCGCGGACGGCGTCCTCCACCTGCTGGGCGAGCAGCTTGAGCTGGTCCTCGTCGACCGGCCGACCCTGGCAGGCCCGCCGGACACCGGCGACCACCTTGCTGCGGTTGAACGGCTCGCTGACGCCGTTCCTCTTGACGACGGCGAGCACGGCCTCCTCGACGGTGGTGAACCGCCGCCCGCACGTCGGGCAGGAACGACGACGCCGGGTGGTGGCGCCCTCATCGGCCTCGCGGGAGTCGATGACCCGGCTGTCGGGGTTGTGGCAGAACGGGCAGCGCACGGTGGTTCACCTCCCTCCCGATCGGACCGCGTCCGGGCGTCGTCCGCCGGCCACCTGTGGACCTCCCTGGGGACATCCGGTGGATGCCACGGGGAGAACCTGAGGATCGGCCTGTGGACGGGCTTACAACTCTGTAACTACTAGATGTAGGGGAACCCTAGGCCGGGCTCCACAAGATGTGCAAGTGATCGTTTCCTCGGCGTGTTCCGCCCCGACACTGCCGTGCGCACGCGGAACAGCGGCCCCCACCAGTCACACGACACGCCGCGGGACGCGCCGATGCGCGCGCACCCGCCCGTCCGCCGGACCCGCGGATCCGGCGGGCGGCGACGGACGCCGACGCCGCCGGGCACCTGGCGCGTCCGGCGGCCGAGGGGGCGACGCGACGGTCAGACGCCGCGCAGGGAGCCGTCCAGCCGGGGCCGGCGGGAGTGCGGGATGCGGTCGCCGAGCCGCATCGGCCGGGTGAGCAGGTGGGCGTCCAGGCCGGCCGGGGGTGCCCACCGGCGAACGTCCGACGACACCTCGTCCGCCGGCGCCCGCCGCGCAGCGGGAACGGAGCACGCCACCGTCTGCGGGGACCCGGAGACCTGATCGGGCATCGCCCCGGGAGCCGCGTCGACGACAGCGGGCAGCATCCCCGTGTCCGCCGCCCGGTGCCGCCCGGCGTCCACCACGGGCGCGCGGTGCCGCCCCGGCGCCGGGACGGGGACCGAAGCCGCGGACGCGGCCTGCACGTCGACATCCTCCGGCGCTCTCCGGCGCCCGCCGGAGCGGGTGCGAGCGGACGACCCGCCGTGGTCGCGGATCATCGAAGAGCCCGTCGTCGTCTCGGCGCCGACCACGACCTCGCCGGCCCGGAGCGCGGACACCGCCTGCGCCGCCGCCATCTCCTGGGTCACGCGCCGCCGCGCCGACCGGGTGGCCGCCGGCGCCGGGGACTGCGGCTCGGGCAGCCGGAGGGTCGTCAGGTCGGTCCACGCCGCCTCCTCGACACCGCCCACGACGACCCGCACCCACATCTGGCAGGCCCCGGCGCCGTCGTGCCGCCACCCCAGCAGCTCGCCGGCCCACCAGGTACCGGCCTGGAAGACCTCCACGGCCTGGGGCCGACTGGTGAAGACCGCGGCGCGGTTGTCCATGACGCTCGACACCGCACGACCGTATGCGGCCGCCGAGCACGCACCGTGAACGTGCCCACACGGAGGGTTGACGAAGTCGCCGGCCGGCCCTTGTGAACCTCGTGCCGTGGCGAGCCGCCGCCCGACCGCCGCGCTGGACGCCTCAGGGCAGTGCCAGCACCTGACCGGGCACGAGGTCCGCGCTGCGCAGACCGTTCAGCGTCTGGATCTCGTCCACGACCTCACGGACGTCACGGTCGCCCGCCACACCTCCGGCGATGGACCACAGCGTGTCACCGGACTCGACGACCACGCTGGCCGTGCCCATCAGCTCGAGCCCGTCCCCTCCGCCGCCCATGACCGCCTCGCCGAGCGCGACCAGCCCCACCACGAGCGCGACGGCCAGGACCACGACCAGCCGGCGACCCCGCGCGGTCAGCCGGAGCGGCGGCGGCGCGATGCCCGGCCGGCCATCGTGGCGGCTCGGGCCTCTCGGCGCGACGGCCGGGGCGGCGGCACCATCCCGGACGGGGGCCCGCCGCCCGGGCGCCACGGCGTACGCCTCCGGCACGGGTGGCAGCACCCGGAGGTGACGCGCCGGTGGCGCCTCGACCGCAACCCGCCCCTCGGACACTCCGCCCACCGACCGCACCGCACTGCCCGTCATCGCACTTCCGCCTCTCACCTGGCCGGCGCCCGCCCACCCGAACGTGTGTTCGATTCGAACGCCTGTCCGATGTCTACCCGATGCCACCGACAGATGGGGGGCGACACGACATGGCTTCGAACACCTGTTTGAACTGGGCGGGGATCGGCGCTACGGTCGACGTCGAGGACGAGGTCGGAACGGCTGCGCGAGCAGCCGGCGAGGAGGAGACGTGACGGAGTCGAGCGGGACGTCCGGCGGCCGGCGGGCGCGCGGCGGCACCCAGGACGGGGCCGAGGCCTCGGCGACTGTCCGGACCTTTCCCGACCGGAGCGCGGACGGTGACGGCCTGACCCAGCGTCAGCGGCGCGTCCTGGAGGTCATCCGCGACTCGATCGAGCGCCGCGGCTACCCACCTTCGGTCCGGGAGATCGGCGAGGCGGTCGGCCTCTCCTCGGCCTCGTCGGTCGCCCACCAGCTGTCGGTGCTGCAGAAGAAGGGCTGGCTGCGGCGGGATCCGAACCGGCCGCGCGCTCTCGACGTGCGCCTGCCGGGCGATGCCGGCCGCACCGCCTCGGCCGTCGCCGAGCCTCCGATGGTCAGCGAGGGCGAGCGGGCCGCCGCCCCGGCCTACGTCCCGCTGGTCGGTCGCATCGCCGCGGGTGGCCCGGTGCTGGCCGAGCAGGCGGTCGAGGACGTCTTCCCGCTCCCCCGCGAGCTGGTCGGCGAGGGCACCGTGTTCATGCTGAAGGTCGCCGGTGACTCGATGGTGGAGGCGGCCATCTGCGACGGCGACTGGGTCGTCGTGCGGCAGCAGCCGACCGCCGAGAACGGCGAGATCGTGGCCGCGATGATCGACGGCGAGGCCACGGTGAAGACCTACAAGCGCCGTGACGGCCACGTGTGGCTGCTCCCGCACAACCCGGCCTACGAGCCGATCCCCGGTGACGAGGCGACGATCCTCGGCCGCGTGGTCTCGGTCCTGCGCCGGGTCTGACACGGAACCCACGTCGGGGCCCGGCCTCCGGTGGCCGGGCCCCGACGTGGGCGGTGAAGCGGACGGCTCAGCCGGCGCCCCCTCAGCGTCGCTGGTAGTCGCCGTCGCGCTTCTCGAAGAAGGCCTGCAACGCCTCCTGGTGGTCCTCGGTCCGGAACATCTCCAGGAACCGCTTGGTCTGGAGCGCCTGTCCCTGGGTGAAGTCCATCTCGAACGCTCCGGTGACCGCTTCCTTCGTGGCCTCCACCGACAGCGGCGCACGGGTGGCGATCCGCTGCGCTTTCGCCAGCGCGGCGGTCATGAGGTCGCCCGGCTCGTGGACCTCCGTCACCAGGCCCCAGTTGAGCGCCTGCTGGGCGGAGTAGCGGGCCCCGGTCAGCAGGATCTCCTTTGCCGGGCCGAGTCCGATCACACGGGGCAGGCGCCAGAAGCTGACGATGAGGCCGACGTTCACGCCCGCCGCGACGAAGAAGGCCTCGGTGGACGCGATCCGGATGTCGCAGCAGAGCGAGAACTCCAGCCCACCGCCGATCGTGGCCCCGTTGATGGCCGCGATCACCGGGGCTCGGAAGTTCTGCACCCCATTGAGGACCCGGCTGAACTCGGCCAGGTAGTCGCTGAGTTGCTCGTCGCTCATGGACTGGTCCTCGCCCAGGTGCGCACCGGCGGTGAAGGCCCGGCCTTCTCCGGTGATCACCAGGCAACGGACCTGCTCGTCGGCGTCCAGGATGTCCAGCGCCTTCATGAAGGACCGCCGGCTCTCCCAGCTGAAGGTGTTGGACGGGGGGCTGTCCAGGGTGAGGACAGCGATGTGCGGGGTCTCGTAGCGAAGGTGGACGCCGGTGCCGACATCGGTCGTGGTCACTGTCATGCTGCTTCCTCCGGTGGGGTGTTGAGTGCGACGGACGGGGACCGGCGGGACCGCCGGGTGGACGTGCCGGGCTTGCGGTCGAGCAGTCGCATCGCGATCACGGTCACCACGATGTTGATCAGCAGGATCACCACGGAGAGCGCACCCACGCGCTGGTAGAGCGACTCACTGGCCAGGTTGTAGAGCACCGTGGCCACCGTGGGATTCGCGCCGGTGTAGAGGAACACCGACATCTCCAGCTCCCGGAAGAGCAGGACGAAGTTGAGCATGCCCGCGGCCAGCAGGGAGGGCCGCAGCAACGGCACCGTGATCCGCCGCCAGGTGCGCGCCCAGGACGCTCCCAGGCTCCGGGACGCCTCTTCGACCTCCGCGCCGATCTGGCCCATCCCGGCGTGCACGTAAGCGAAGGTCAACGGCAGGGCGCTGCCGGCATAGGCGATCAACAGGATGGTGAGCGTCCCACCCAGTCCGAACGGCTGACCCGCGTAGGCGATGATCAGACCGATGCCGAGCACCGCCCCGGGGAAGGCCAGGGGCGCGGCCATGGCTCCGATGATGGCTGCGTTGCTCCGGGCCTTGGTGCGGTGCACCAGCCACGAGGCCAGCAGCGCGACGGCGAGTGCGAGGACCGTCCCGCCGAGCGCCAGGACGAAGCTGTTGCCCATCGCGGCAGCGATCAGCGGCCGGCTGAACACCGCCTCGTAGTTGCCGGTGAGGGTGAAGTTGTCCCACCCCAGGGGCCGGCCGAGGGCTTCGCGGAAGGAGGTGACCAGCAGGACGCCGAAGGGCAGCACGAGGCTCAGGAGCACCACCAGCGAGCAGAACCCCAGGGCGAGGAAGCGGGCGCCGCCCAGGTGCGTCACGTCCTGCCGCCCCGGCTTGCCTCCGATGACGGTGAACTTCTTCCCCCCGAGCAGCTTGCGCTGGAGGATCAAGAGCACGGCGATGATCACCAGGATCGGGACGGAGATGACCGCGGCGGCCTCGATCCGGGGCGGGAACTGCATGAGGCTCAGCAGCACCGTCGGGATGGTCTGGAAGCCGGTGGGAGCGCCGAGGATGGCGACCGGCCCGAAGATCACCGCGGCGCTGACGAACACCAGGATCGATCCGGCGATCAGCGACGGGAGGATGACCGGGAAGGTCACCGTGCGCAGTACCCGGGCACGGGACGCCCCCAGGCTCGCCGCAGCCTGCTCGAGCGCCGGGTCGATGCCGTCCAGCGCGGCCGATACCGGCAGGAACACCAGGGGGTAGAGGAAGAGCGAGAGAACGAAGATGATCCCCCACGGCGTGAAGATGTCGAAGGGCGCTTCCTCGAGGCCGAAGAGCGACATCAACGCGGTGTTCAGCATCCCGTTGCGCGGCCCGAGCAGCAGAACCCAGCCCAGCGCAGCGATGAAGCTCGGTGCGGCGAAGGTGAGGACCGCGCTGCCTCGGAAGAACCGACGGAACGGCATGTCGGTGCGCACGGCCAGCCAGGCCACCGGCAGGCCCAGCAGCAGGCTCCCGAACACGGTTCCGACCGCGATCCACAGCGAGTTGAAGACGCCCTCCATCAGGCGCGGCTCGCTGCCCAGGAGGCCGTAGTTCTCCAGGGTGAGCCCGCCGTCGTCGGCGATGAAGCTCTGCCCGAACACCTGGGCGATCGGGTAGCCGACCAGGGCCAGGATGGCGGCGACCCAGACCAGCCGCATCGCCCGCTCGAAACCGGTACCCCTCCGGCGGTTCGCGCCGCCGCCGGCCGGGGGCCCGGGGGTCGCCCCCTCCGCCTCCGTGTCGGGTGTCGACACGGAGGCGGAGGACGAACTGGTCAACGCCACGGGGAGATCTCCTCAGTGCGTTCGCGCGCCGTCAGGGTCGCGGTGGTCACCGACCGAACAGCTCGGCGAAGCGGGCCACCACCTCGTCCCCCCGGGAAGCGATCTCCTCGAGGTCGGCCGGGAGCAGAGTGACGTCCGACAGGTCGGCGCCCTCGGCAGGCTGCGGCCCGTTCTCGAGGACGCTGCGGCCGCCGAGCTCGGTCAGCGCGGTCTGGAAGTCCTCGCTCAGGTGGTACTGCACCAGCAGCTCGGCCGCGTTGGGGTGCGGAGCATCGGCAAGCATGGCGACTTCGCTGGTGAACGTCGGGACACCGTCCTCCATGAAGGCGATGGCCAGTGGCTCCCCCTCGGCCGCCGTGCTGATGACCGCGGACTCGATGGCCGGGATGCCGAGGTCCGCCTCCCCGGTCAGCACCAGCTGCGCCAGCGCCAGGCTGCTGTCGGTGACTATCACGTTCCGCTGAGAGAGCTGTTCCATCCACTCGTCACCGAGCTCTCCGGAGAGAGTCGTGTAGAAGGACAGCGCAGTGCCCGACGCCCCCGGGTCGGCGCTGACGATGGTCCCGTAGTCCCCGCTCGCCAGTTCTTCCCACGTCGTAGGCAGGTCCGCGGCGTCGGTGTTGGCGGAGTTGTACATCAACCCGAGGGGCACCAGGCTGTAGGGGACCTGCGGAGTCTCCGGATCGTCGAGGCCGTCGATGATCTCGTCCGCATTCGGCACGTTGGCGTCGGCGATGACACCTTCCTCGGCCCACTGCATCATCGTCTCGGGGTCGGTCAGACTGACGACGTCGGCGTTCAGCGATCCGCTGGCGAGCTCGGCCGCGATCGAGTTCGCGACCGCGCCGGAGTCCTCGCGGGTGAAGGTCAGCTGGATGCCGAAAAGTTCCTGCATCCGCTCCTGGAGGAGTTCGACGCCCGGCCGGGTGTGGCCGCCGCCGTAGAGGACCACGCCGCCCTCTTCCTGCGCCGCGGTGATCAGTTCCTGGCTGATGCCCTCGATCTCCGCGGTCGTGGAGTCACTACCCGATCCGGAGGTGGCCTCCGATCCGTTGCCGCAGGCCGCGACGAGGAGGGCGACGGCCGGGACGGCGAGACAGGTGCTCAGGGGACGGCGGGGAGAGCGGGATGCGAACACGGTGCCTTCTTCCGGGGTGAGGTGGAACGAGTGGTCGAGGGGATCGGCGGACGCGGGAACGGGTGAGGTCATGCCGCGGACCGTCCGACCGGCGTAGCACCGGCCGACGTGACCGGTGCCCCGCGCGGGCCGTCGTCCGGGACGTCGTCGAGCAGCGCCACTGCCGCGCCGTCGACCTCCAGGGCGACGTCCTGCCCGACCTCGAAGCGGCCGGCGCCGGGACCGGTCGCCTTCACGGGCGCGGCGTGACCCGGCACCTGGAGCGTGTACGACACGTGGTCACCGAAGAAGAGAGCCTCCGTGACACGGGCGGTCGGAGAGCGCCCGTCGGCCGGGAGCAGCCGGATGTCCACCGGGCGGACGGAGGCGGCGACCTGAGCGCCCGCCTGCAGCGACAGGCCGGAGGGGCGCCCGACGTCCACCGTCCCGCCGGTGGGCAGCTCCAGCCGCAGGATGTCAGCGGTCGGGGCCGCGCACACCGTCGCGGTCACCACGTTCGTGGCACCCAGGGCCCGGGCCACGAAGCTGTTGCGCGGCCGGCTGTACACCTCTTCCGGTGGGCCGCTCTGGACGATGCGACCCGCGTTCATCACGACCAGGCGATCGGCGAGGGACAACGCCTCGGCCTGGTCGTGGGTGACGTACACCATCGTCACGCCCAGGGAACGCTGGATGCGCTTGATCTCCGAGCGCATCTCCTCGCGCAGCCGGGTGTCCAGGTTGGACAGCGGCTCGTCCAGCAGGAGGAGCGCGGGGTCGTTGACCAGTGCCCGGGCGAGGGCGACCCGCTGCTGCTGGCCGCCGGACAGCTGGTGGGCGTAGCGGTCACCCATCCCGTCCAGCTGCACCATGGCCAGGGCCTCGTCGACCCGGCGACGAACGTCCTCGCGCCCCGCCTTCGCCGTCGTGGGGCCGTAGGCCACGTTCTCGTGCACGCTGAGGTGCGGCCAAAGGGCGTAGCTCTGGAAGACCACCGACATCTTGCGGCGCTCCGGCGGGACGAACACCTTGGGCCCGACCAGCGTGCGCTCCCGCAGCCGGATCTCCCCGGCGTCGGGGCGTTCAAAGCCGGCGATCATGCGCAGGCACGTGGTCTTGCCGCAGCCGCTGGGGCCGAGCAGGACGACCGCCTCACCCTCCACGATCGAGAGGTCGACGCCGTCGACGACCGGGGCCGCTCCGAAGCTCTTGGTGAGCCCGGACAACACGAGGTGGGTCACGCCGGGACCTCCGTCGGCTCGAAGGGCTGCGGGCCGTCCCCTGGCATCGGCCCGGGACGGTCGTCGGACGTGGTCAGGAGCACCCCCGCGGCGAAGAGTTCGTCGATCTCCTCAGGCGTCATGCCTGCTTCCGCGAGCACCTCGTGCGTGTGCTGCCCGAGAAGGGGGGCGGGCCGGCGGATGGCGGAGGGGGTGCCCGAGAGCTTCACCGGTGCACCGATGTGCCGGACCGTGCCCATGCGGGGATGCACCGTCTCGACGACCATGTCGCGGGCCTGCACGTGCGGATCGGCGTAGACCTGCTCGATGTCGTGGAGCGGTCCGCTGGGCACGCCTGCGGCGTGCAGGATTTCTAGCCACTCGCCGGTGGAGCGGCGCCGCAACCGCGACGCCAGCTCCCCGGCCAGTTCGATCCGGTGCTTCATCCGGCCGGGGTTGTCGGTGAACCGCGGATCGTCGACCAGCGCCGAGGCGTCGAGCGCCGCGCACAACCGCTCCCAGTTCCGCTGGTTGGCCGCTCCGATGGCGACCCACCCGTCCGCGGTCGGCAGCGCCTCGTAAGGAGCCGAGAGCCGGTGTGCCGAGCCCATGGGCCGGGCCACCTCGCCCAACCCGAAGAACATCGCCGTCTCCCAGACGGTGTAGGCGATGCCCGCCTCCAGGAGTGACGTGTCGACGAACTGCCCCTCCCCCGTCCTGAGCCGGTGGATGTAGGCGGAGAGCACTCCGTAGGCGCCGAAGACGCCGGCGTTGAGGTCGCAGATCGGCACGCCGACCTTCACCGGTGGGCGTCCGGACTCGCCCGTCATGCTCATCAGCCCGCTCATCGCCTGTGCCACGAGGTCGTAGCCACCCCGGCCGGCGTAGGGCCCGGTGGCGCCGAAGCCGGAGATCGAGCAGTAGACGAGCGCCGGGTTCTCCGCCCGCAGGGCCTCGTGCCCGAGACCGAGCCGCTCGAGCAGCCCAGGGCGGAAGTTCTCCACGAGGACGTCGGCATCCCTGGCGAGCCGTCGCACGACCGCGGCCCCTCGGGGGTCCTTGAGGTCGACGGCGAGGCCGCGCTTGTTCCGGTTCATCGCGTTGAAGGCCGGGGAGTGCTCCACGTCCGGGCCCCGTGACATCCGGCGGGTGTCGTCCCCGCCGTCCGGGCGCTCGATCTTGATGACGTCGGCCCCCATGTCCGCCAGCAGCATCGAGCAGTACGCCCCCGCCATGACCTGCGTGAGATCGAGGACCCGTACGCCCGACAGGGCGCTCGGCCGGACCGGATGTGTCACGTGGCGGTCTCCAAGTCTGTTGACGCTTCGTGCCACTCTGTGGCACGCTTTGCCGCAAGATGGCACGCTGTGGTGGCGGCCACACTAGGGCCGCGAGAAAGTGACGTCAACCACATGAGATCCGTCTCCGTCGCCCTGGCCGTGCTCGAGGCGGTGTCGGAGCACCAGCCCGTCGGGGTCAGCGAACTCTCCCGCGCCATGCAGCTGCCGAAGTCCACGACCCAGCGGATGCTGCTGACGCTCGGCGAGCTGGGCTGGATCCGGGCCAGCGCGGAAGAACCGACCCGGTGGTCGCTCACCGCCAAGGCGCAGGCCATCGGGTCGCGACACCGGAACGACCAGGAGATCCGGCGCGTGGCGCTACCGGCCATGCACAGGCTCGCCGCGGCGACCGGGGAGACCGTGCACCTGTCGGTGCCGGAGGAGCGGCGGATAGTGCTGGTGGACAAGATCGAGGGGGCTCACCCGGTGCGGACGCACACCTCGATCGGGAACGGCGCCCCCATCCACACGACGGCTTCGGGCAAAGCCGTGCTCGCCGCCATGCCGGAGTCGCAGGCGGCGGCGCTGCTGCGCGCAGCCCCCCTGGAGGCACTGACCCCCCACACCGACACCGACGCCGACACACTGCTCCGCGAGCTCTCGCGGGTGCGCCGCCAGGGCTACGCGGTGTCCGTGGGGACCCGCCATCCCGAGATCGCAGCGGTGGGCGCGGCGATCCTCGACCGTGGGGGGAAGCCGGTGGCGACGCTCAGCCTCTCGCTGCCCGTCCACCGGCTCCCTCGGCGCCTGTGGCCCGTGTTCGGCGAACAGGTGACCCACGCCGCGGAGGAGTGCAGCCGGCAGCTCGGCTGGCAACCCGGTCCGTGACCGCCGTCGTCAGGTCAGGATCGCCGGCGCAGCAGCCCCCCGACCCCGACCACGACGGTGGCGATGACGGCGGCCAGGAGCGCGGCTGCGATCGGCGACGCCTGCGACTCGACCAGATCGGCGAAGGCCGGAGCCGGCTCCCCGGAGGGCGTGGCCGTCGGAGCCGCCGCTGACGCCGGCAGCGGGACCACCGTGACGTCGCTGGGGAGCCCTTCACTGGCCACCACGAGTCCCCCGCCGTCCTCGGTGAAGCTGATCGCCTCACCCTGCGGCGACTCCGGAAGGGCGACGCGAACCGGTTCGCCGGCCAGCGCGCCGGGCACGTCCGACCCCGCCAGCGACCACACGTACGCGTCGGTGTAGGTGCGCAACGCGATCGCGCTGCCGTCGCCCGCGACCGCCCCGCCGGTGATCATCAGCTGTCCGGCCCGCCCCACTGGGCCGCCCGGCGTACCGGTGAGCGTCACGTTCACGGTGCCGACCCGTTCGGTACCGACCGTGCCGCCGTCGACGAGCGGACCGGCGGGCCGGTACACCCCGCTGGATCCCAGCACCTCCTTGGTGACCAGGTACGGGGTCCCGTCCGGCGCCATGAGCAGGGCCTCGGCGTCGTGGGCCCCGTCGGGATAGGTCAGCCGGTACAGCGCCGATCCCCCGCCGGGACGCAGCACGTGCAGTGCGACGGTGCTGCGCTCACCGTTGTTGTCGCCGGTGTCGGCGATCCACACGGCTCCGTGCGGGCCGACGGCCAGGTCCTCGGGGTCGAAGGGATCGACCGGGGTTGTCTGGACGTCCACCACGGCGCATCCGCCGTCCAGCCCGTGGACGGTGACCTGGTCGCCGCCGTCGTTGAGGGCGAGCATCTGCTCCCCGACCACGACGAGCCCGGACAGCTCGGCCAGACGCGGATCGGTGATCGAGCAGCGGACCGTGGGCGCGGCCGCAGCCGGCGCCGTCTCCTCGGCCGTCGCGGGCACCGGCGCGGCGGCGACGACGGCGCCGCAGAGCACGGCCACCACGGTGAGCCGGCGCGCGCGGGCGCGGCTATGCGACCGGTCGATCAGCGCGCGCACGTACGTAGCGTGACAGAACAGCTGCGTCCAGTGCATGAACCACGCCCAGCAGCAGGATGCCGACGGCTCCTCCGACGACGGCGTCGGTGACCCAGTGGAAGTCAAGCGACACCATCGCCACGCCGGTGGCGACCGGCCCGGCGACGCTCAGCCACCAGAAGGTGCGCTGCACCGCCGGGGGCAGGCCGTACTCGACCGCCTGCCACCGGGCGACCCCCCACATCAGGACCGCGTTCGCCACGTGCCCCGAGGGGAACGATGCGCCGTCGGCGTGGAACAGGTAGGACCCGGGGAACGCCGGCGCGGTCCGGCCGATGCCGTGCTTGATCGCGTACACGCCCGCCGTCAGGAGGGCGACGGCGAGCGCGACGCGGGCCACGGGGAGCCAGGTCCCACGCCGCCAGAGCAGGTAGCCGACCAGCACGGTCAGCACGACGAGGATCGTGACCCGCCCGCCCAACTGGGTGATCACCCAGACCACCGGGTAGGCCGGCGACTCCTTCAGGCCCCAGTCGCTGACGATCTCGGAGACCCGCAGGTCCATCCGCTCCAGCCGCCCGCGGCTCAGCAGGTCGGCGGTGACCAGGCAGCCGAGCACCAGGGCGGCGACGATCAGCCACCACGGAGGCCGGCCGACGGAGACGACGGGCGGGGAACCGGGCAGACCGGTCTCCCGCACCGCGCCCCTCGTCACGCTGCCACCGTACCGGGCCGTGACCGGACCGTGATCTACCCGCGCGGTGGACGGCCGGTCAGGCGGCGCCGACGGCGAACTCCTCCAGTGCCGCGGCGAGCGCGCCGTCCACCCGCGCGGTCAGGCGCGTGCCGTCACCCTCGTGCTGCTCGCTGAGGACCTCGCCGTCGCGATGCACCCGGGCCACCAGGTCACCGCGGTCGTAGGGCACCAGCACGTCGACGTCGACGTCCGGGTGCGGCAGCCGCTCGGCGACCAGCCGGCGCAGGGCATCCATCCCGGCCCCGGTCCGGGCGGACACCCAGAGCGCACCGGGCAGGGCCTGGCGGAGCGTGAGGATGTCCTCCTCGCTCATCGCGTCGACCTTGTTGACGACGATGACCTCGGGGACCGCCGATGCGTCGATCTCGTTCAGGACGACGTGGACGGCGTCGATCTGGCCCAGCGGGTCGGGGTCGGAGCCGTCGACGACGTGCAGCAGCAGGTCGGCCGCGGCGACCTCCTCCAGCGTGGACCGGAACGCGTCCACGAGCTGGTGCGGCAGGTGGCGCACGAAGCCGACGGTGTCCGTCAGCGTGTACTCCCGGCCGTCCGGCGACTCCGCCCGGCGGACCGTCGGGTCCAGGGTGGCGAACAGCGCGTTCTCCACGAGCACGCCGGCGCCGGTGAGCTGGTTGAGCAGGCTGGACTTGCCCGCGTTGGTGTACCCGGCGATGGCGACGCTGGGCACCGCGTTGCGGCCGCGGCTGGACCGCTGGGTGGCGCGCGCGGTGGCCATGCCGGCGATCTCGCGGCGCAGCTTGCTGACCCGGGCGCGGATGCGGCGGCGGTCGGTCTCGATCTTCGTCTCACCGGGACCACGGGTACCGATACCGCCACCGCCGGCGACCCGGCCACCGGCCTGCCGGGACAGCGACTCACCCCAGCCGCGCAGGCGCGGCAGCATGTACTGCATCTGCGCCAGCTCGACCTGGGCCTTGCCCTCCCGGCTGGTGGCGTGCTGGGCGAAGATGTCGAGGATCAGGGCCGTCCGGTCGACGACCTTGACCTTGAGCACCTTCTCCAACTGGTTGAGCTGGCCCGGGGTCAGTTCACCGTCGCAGATCACGGTGTCGGCGCCGGTGGCGGCGACGACGTCGCGGATCTCGTTGGCCTTGCCCGAGCCCACGTAGGTGGCCGCGTCGGGCTTGTCCCGCCGCTGGCTGACGGCTTCGAGCACCTGCGAACCGGCCGTCTCGGCGAGCGCGGCCAGCTCGGCCAGTGAGCGGTCGGCGTCGGCCTGGGTGCCCTCGGTCCAGACACCGACGAGCACCACGCGCTCGAGGCGCAGCTGCCGGTACTCGACCTCGGTGATGTCGGCGAGCTCGGTGGACAGCCCCGCGACGCGACGGAGGGCGCCACGCGCCTCGAGCGCGTACGAACCGGTGGTGTCGTCGGCCTCGTCCCACTGCCCGGCGGGCGCGGGGCGGGTGTCGAGGTCGGGCTGCTCGTCGAGCGGCATGGCGTCGGGGGCGGTCGTCATCGGGTCCAGCGTGGCACGGTCGTGCGTGGAAGGCACCTGAGTTGTCATCACCGGGTACAACGCATCCACCGTCCGGATGCATCCCGGTCGCCGGCAGGGGTAGGGGCTCGACGACGAGCCCCCTAGCGCGACGAGGAGAAGCCGATGACCGAGAACGGATCGACCCGCCTGGGTGCCGACAGTGAACTGGACGATCCCGGCCGGGACCCGAAGGGCATCGCCGGCCCGCCGCGGAACCCGATGGGCGGGGGTGCGGACCAGGACAGCGGACGGGGCGAGCCACCCACGCCTCCGGCCACCGGCGACGACGACGCGATGGTCCCCATGCCGCCCGACGACGACCGCCGCTGACGTCTCAGGCCGGGAGCCACTCCGGGCACAGGGTGCCGGCGGAGACCAGCACCGCCGGACCGCTGAGCACGGTCGTCCCGGAGGTCACCTGCACCGACAGACGACCCCCGGGGACGTCGACGACGACGGTGCCCTCCGTCGCGCCCGTGGCCTCCAGAGCCGTGTACGCCGCGGCGCACGCGCCGGTGCCGCAGGACCGGGTCTCCCCCACGCCGCGCTCGGAGACGCGCAGCCGCACGTGCGCCCCCGGCCGCACCACGTTGATCAGCTCGACGTTGACGCCGTCCGGGAACAGGTCCACGTCGAACTCCGGGGCTCCCCCGAGGTCGAGGGAGTCGACCGGTACGTCGGTGAGGCAGGCCAGGTGCGGGTTGCCCATCGAGACGGCGCGCCCGCCGAACACCGCACCGGCCAGCCGCGCCTCGCCCGTGCCGAACGGGCGGGCCGGGCCCATGTCCACCCAGTAGCCGCCGTCGGCGTCGGCCCCGACGCGACGGGGCCCGCCACGGGTGCCCACGAGGACGCCGTCGGCGCAGGCCGAGCGGTCGACCAGCCCCTCGCTGACCAGCGCGTGCAGGAACAGCCGGATGCCGTTGCCGCACATCTCCGCGTAGGAGCCGTCGGCGTTGCGGTGGTCCATGAACCACTCGCAGCGGTCGAGGTACTCCCCGAGCACCGCCGGCGCATCCTCGACGTGCCGGCTCCGCACCAGCCGGAGGACGCCGTCCCCGCCCAGGCCGGCCCGGCGCTCGCAGAGCCGCCGCACCATGGCCTCGTCCAGGCGGTCCCCGGGCCAGACGGTGCCGTCGGGGTCGGGCAACACCACGAAGTCGTTCTCGGTGCCGTGCCCGATCAGCACGCGGGGCGAGGAGGTCACCGCCCGATCGTACGGCCGGTGATCAGCGCCGCGGCGGCGTCCGCGAGGTCGGGACGGGCGGCGTCCAGCCACGTCGTCGCGGCGTCCCGGCGGAACCACGAGCGCTGCCGGCGGACGAACCGGCGCGTGATGGTGACGGTCCGCTCGCGGGCCTCGTCGGCCGAGAGCACCCCGTCGAACTGGGCGAGCACCTGGGCGTAGCCGAGTGCGCGCGAGGCGGTCGGGCCCTCGCGGAGGCCGTCGGCCGCCAGCGCCGCCACCTCGTCGACGAAGCCGGCGGCCCACATCCGGTCGACGCGGACGGCGACCCGCTGGTCGAGTTCGGCCGGGTCCCGGTCCAGCCCGACGGTGACCGCCGGGTAGTGCGGCCGCGGTTCGGGCAGCTGGGCCCGGAACGGGCCACCGGTCAGCTCGATGACCTCCAGCGCACGCACGATCCGGCGTCCGTTGCTGGGCAGGACGGCCGCGGCCGCGGCCGGGTCGAGCGCCGCCAGGCGGGCGTGCAGCTGCGCCGCGCCGACCGCGGCGAGCTCCTCCTCGAGCCGGCTGCGGATGGCCGGATCGGTGCCGGGGAAGTCCAGCTCGTCGAGGACCGCCCGGACGTAGAGGCCCGAGCCGCCGACGAGCAGCGGCACCACCCCGGCGGCCCGCAGCCGGTCGATCTCGGCCCGCGCCCGCAGGCGGTACTCGGCGACCGACGCCGGTTCCCGCACGTGCCACAGGTCCAGCAGGTGGTGCGGCACTCCCCCGCGCTCGGCCGCATCGGGCTTGGCCGTGCCGATGTCCATGCCCCGGTACAGCTGCATGGAGTCGGCGTTGACCACCTCGCCGCCCAGCCGCTGGGCGAGCGTCACGGCCAGCGCCGTCTTCCCGGTGGCCGTCGGCCCGACGACGGCGACCACGGGCGGCGGCCCGCTCAGGTCCACCGGCCCGCTCCCGCGGGGCCCTCCGCTCCTCGCTCGTTCCTCGCTGCGATGCTCACGCCCCTGTCCGCTCAGGTCCACCGGTTCGCTCCCGCGGGGCCCTCCGCTCCTCGCTCGTTCCTCGCTGCGATGCTCACGCCCCTGTCCGCTCACGCGACCACCCAGTCGGCCACCGGGTACCCGACCCCGAACGGTGCGGCGTCGTGGTGCAGCCGCGCGGTCACGTGCCGGCCCGCGAAGGCGGCGCCCAGCGCCCGCCAGACCGGGACGCCGGCGGCCAGCAGCCGCTCGCCCTCCACGGCATCGAGCGCGGCCAGCGCCGCGGCGTCCCCGGTGGCCAGCGCGGCGCTGACGGCGGCGTCGAAGGGTCCGGCCGCCTCGTCCAGGTACCCGGGGGCCTTGACGGTCCGCCGGGCGGACCCGTCCCCCATCGCCAGGACGCCCACCGGCGCGGGCAGGTCGCGCAGCAGCTGCCCGAGGTCGTCGGGTCCCACGCCCACCCGGGCGCCGGGGAAGGACGCCTCCTCGAGCAGCCAGGCGCCCACCGCGTGCGCCGCCGGGAGCCGACGGCCACCGGGCCGCAGCCGGCCGTCGAACGGCAGGTCCACGTCCACGCCGAACCCGCGCAGGTCCCCGCCGTCGCCGGGCCCGAACCGCTCACCCGGAGCGGCTCCGGGACCGACGACGACCACCACCTCCGGGGCCGCTCCCAGCAGCGCGGTCACCGCATCGGCGCAGGCCGAGCGCAGGGTCAGCGTCTCCGGCGCCGGCCGGCCCTCGACCGCCGGCAGGAGCAGCGGCGGGCACGGGCAGAAGGCGACGGCGGCGGACGGACGGGAGGTCCGGGCCGGAAGGTCACCGGGCGGGATGGTCACAGCAGCAGTGTCGCCGATCCGACGTGGAAGACTGCCGGTCGTGTCGAGCACGGACAACCCCGGCAACGGGGTGCAGCAGGCCGCTCCGCCGATTGCGGAGACCCCCGAGACGACCGCCCCGGAGGCGGCGCAGGAGACCGGCAGCCCCGACGCGGTGACTCCCGCGGCGGGCACGCCGGAGGCGCCGACCCCTGCGGATGCGGCCCTGCCCGACCCCACGGGCGCCGCGCCGGAGCCCGCGCCCGCGGAGGAACCGGCGCCCCCCGCGAAGCCGGCGGCCGCGGGGGAACCGGCGGCCACCCCGGAGTCGTCGACCGCGGCGGCACCGGCGGCCACCCCGGAGTCGTCGACCGTGTCCGAGCCGGCACCGGCTCCGGCCCCGGTGCCGGCGGCCCCGCCGGTCGAGCGGGTGGTCAGCGACCCCGCGCAGTGGGGTCGGGTCGACGAGGACGGCACCGTCTACGTGCGCACCGCCGAGGGCGAGCGGGTCGTGGGCTCCTGGCAGGCCGGCGACGCCGAGGCGGGCCTGGCCCACTACGGCCGCCGGTACGACGACCTGGCCACCGAGGTGTCGCTGCTCGAAGCGCGGCTGAAGGCGCACACCGGCAACCCGGGCGAGATCAAGGCCAAGGCCCAGGAGCTGGCCGGGTCGATCCCCGACGCGGCGGCCGTCGGTGACCTGGCGGGGCTCGCCGCCCGGGCCCGGGCCATGGTGGAGGTCGCCGAGACCGCGGCCGCCGCCTACCGCGCCGAGAAGGCCGCCGCACGGGCGGCACAGGTCGCCCGCAAGGAGGCGCTGGCCGCCGAGGCCGAGCAGATCGCCGCCGAGTCGACGTCCTGGAAGGCCGCCGGCGAGCGCCTCAAGACGATCGTCGAGGAGTGGAAGACGATCCGCGGCATCGACCGGAAGACCGACGACGCGCTGTGGACCCGGTTCGCCGCGGCCCGGGATGCCTTCGGCCGCCGCCGCGGCGCCCACTTCGCCCAGCTGGACGCCCAGCGCGGCGAGGCCCGGGCGGCCAAGCAGGAGCTGATCAAGGAGGCGCAGCGGCTCTCGACGTCGACCGAGTGGGGCCCGACCAGCGCAGCCATGCGCTCGCTGATGGACCGCTGGAAGGCGGTCCCGCGCACCGGCCGGGACGGCGACGACGACCTGTGGAAGGAGTTCCGCGCCGCCCAGGACGTCTTCTTCAACGCGCGGGCCGAGCAGGACAAGGCGCGGGACGCCGAGCAGGCGGCCAATCAGCGCGCCAAGGAGGAGCTGCTCGCCGAGGCCGAGCAGCTGGACCCGTCCAAGGACCTGCGCGGCGCGCAGAACGCGCTCCGCAAGATCCAGGAGCGCTACGACGCCATCGGGCACGTGCCTCGTGCGGTGATGCGCTCCCTCGAGGACCGCATGCAGGCGGTGGAGCAGAAGGTCCGCGGGGCGGCCGACTCCGGCCGGGCCCGCACCGCGCCGGAGAACCCGATGGTGACCTCGATGCGCGCCGCCGTCACCAAGGCCGAGGAGCAGCTGGCCAAGGCCGAGGCCGCGGGCGACCAGCGCCGCATCGCCGAGGCGCAGGCCAACCTCGCCACCCGGCGCGAGTGGCTCGCCGAGGCAGAGAAGAGTGCCGGCCGCCGCTAGCCCCGCACCGGGCATAGGAGGCTATGCCTACGGTCTGCTGCGCAGATCCGTAGGCATAGCTTCCTATGCCGTGGCTCAGCAGCCGGTGGAGAGCACCGGGAGCGGGTCGGGGACGCCGATCCTCGGCATCCCGAGCGAGACGCCGGGCGTGACCGGCCGGGTGCCCGCTTCGGACGCATCGCCGGCGCGGGTCCGCCGGTGCGACAGCAGCGCCCCGTCGGCGACCAGGTGGTGTGGCGCGGCCTCGGTGACCACCGTCTCGACGACATCGCCGGGCCGGACGCCGTCGGCCGCCGTGAAGTGCACGAGCCGGCCGTCGCGGGCCCGGCCGGAGAGCCGGCCGCGCGCGGCGTCCTTGCTGCCCTCCCCCGCTGCGACCAGCAGCTCGACCCGCCGGCCGATCAGCTTCCGGTTCTCGTCCCAGCTGATCTGGTCCTGCAGCGCGGTCAGCCGCAGGTACCGCTCCTGGACGACGTCCTTGGGCAGCTGGCCGTCCATCTCCGCCGCCGGGGTGCCCGGGCGCTTGGAGTACTGGAAGGTGAAGGCGCTGGCGAAGCGGGCCTGCCGGACGACCTCCAGCGTCTGCTGGAAGTCCTCCTCCGTCTCGCCCGGGAAACCGACGATGATGTCGGTGGTGATCGCGGCGTCGGGCATGGCGGCGCGAACCCGCTCGATGATGCCCAGGTAGCGGTCCTGGCGGTAGCCGCGGCGCATCCGGCGCAGCACGTCGTCCGACCCGCTCTGCAGCGGCATGTGCAGCTGGTGGCAGACCGCCGGCGTCTCGGCCATCGCCTCGATGACGTCGTCGGTGAACTCCCGCGGGTGCGGGCTGGTGAACCGGATCCGCTCCAGGCCGTCGATGCGGCCGGCGGCCCGGAGCAGGTCGGCGAAGGCGCCGCGGTCGCGGAACTCCACCCCGTAGGCGTTGACGTTCTGCCCGAGCAGGGTCACCTCGAGCACGCCCTGGTCGACCAGCGCCTGCACCTCGGCCAGGATCTCGCCCGGCCGGCGGTCCTTCTCCTTGCCGCGCAGCGCCGGGACGATGCAGAACGTGCACGTGTTGTTGCAGCCGACGCTGATCGAGACCCAGCCGGAGTAGGCGGAGTCGCGCTTGGCCGGCAGCGTGGACGGGAAGACCTCGAGGGACTCGACGATCTCGACCTGGGCCTCGGCGTTGTGCCGGGCCCGGTCGAGCAGGGCCGGCAGCGACCCGACGTTGTGCGTGCCGAAGACGACGTCGACCCAGGGCGCGCGCTTGACGATCTCACCGCGGTCCTTCTGCGCCAGGCAGCCACCGACGGCGATCTGCATGCCGGGGTGGGCGTCCTTCACCGGGCGCAGGTGGCCGAGGTTGCCGTAGAGGCGGTTGTCGGCGTTCTCCCGCACCGCGCACGTGTTGAGGACGACGACGTCGGCGTCGCCGTCCTCGGCCGCGGCGGTGTAGCCGGCCGCTTCCAGCAGGCCGGAGAGGCGCTCGGAGTCGTGCACGTTCATCTGGCAGCCGTACGTGCGCACGCGGTACGTGCGCGGAGCGGGGCCCTGGGTTGCGCTGTTCATGACAGTTCAGAGGGTACGGCCCGCGTTCGTTACGGATCCGTGATCGCCGCGATCACTCCACGTGTCCCCGGCGCCCTTAGGGTCCCCAGGGTGACCAGCCGTCCGAACGGAGAGCCTCTCGTCCGCCTGTCCGGCGTCAACAAGTGGTTCGGCGAACTGCACGTCCTGCAGGACATCGATCTGGACATCGCCCGCGGCGAGGTGCTCGTCGTCATCGGCCCGTCCGGGTCGGGCAAGTCGACGCTGTGCCGCGCGATCAACCGACTCGAGCCGATCGAGAAGGGCGAGATCATGATCGACGGCGAGCGGCTGCCCGAGGAGGGCAAGCAGCTCGCCCGCCTGCGCGCGGACGTCGGCATGGTGTTCCAGAGCTTCAACCTGTTCGCGCACAAGACGATCCTCGAGAACGTCACCCTCGGCCCGGTCAAGGTCCGCAAGAAGTCCAAGGCCGACGCCGAGAAGCGTGCCCGCGAGCTGCTCGAGCGGGTGGGCGTCAGCGCCCAGGCCGACAAGTACCCGGCGCAGCTCTCCGGTGGTCAGCAGCAGCGGGTCGCGATCGCTCGAGCGCTGGCCATGGACCCGAAGGTCATGCTCTTCGACGAGCCGACCTCGGCGCTGGACCCCGAGATGATCAACGAGGTTCTCGACGTCATGATCGGCCTCGCCCGGGACGGGATGACGATGGTCGTCGTCACCCACGAGATGGGTTTCGCCCGCAAGGCGGGCAACCGGGTCGTCTTCATGGACGGCGGCCGGATCGTCGAGACGGCGGAGCCCGAGACCTTCTTCACCGCCCCGAAGTCGGAGCGGGCCAAGGACTTCCTGTCCAAGATCCTCACCCACTGACCGCACCCAGCACCCCCCGCGAGAGGACCCAGCTATGAGCTTTCGACGCACAGCCCTGGTCGCCGGCGTGACCATCGCCTCCCTGACCCTCGCCGCCTGCGGCGGTGACGGCGGCGACGACACCGCCGCCCCTGCGCCCGATGTCGCCGAGTCTCCCGAGTTCGAGCCCGGCACGGCCATGGCCGAGATCGCGGAGGCCGGGACGATCCGCGTGGGCACGAAGTTCGACCAGCCGGGCTTCGGGCTGGAGAACCTCCAGGGCGAGCTCGAGGGCTTCGACGTCGAGGTCGCCAAGATCATCGCGGCGGAGCTGGGCATCGCCCCCGAGGACATCGAGTGGGTGGAGACCCCCTCCGCGGTGCGCGAGGAGGTGCTCGAGGGCGACGAGGTGGACATGGTCGTGGCCACCTACACGATCAACGAACAGCGCGACGAGCGGATCGACTTCGCCGGCCCCTACTACGAGGCCGGCCAGCAGATCATGGTGGCCGCGGACAACGACACCATCACCGGGCCGGAGTCCTTCACCGAGAACCCTGACGCCACGGTGTGCACCGTGACGGGCTCGACGCCGTCGGAGCAGATCCGGCCCTACCTGGCCGACCCCGGCAGCCAGCTGGTGCTCTTCGACGAGTACTCGCAGTGCGCCGACGCACTGCGCACCGGACAGGTCGACGCGGTGACCACCGACAACGTCATCCTGCTGGGCTTCGTCTCCGAGTCCGACGGCGCCTTCAAGCTCGTCGGCGAGCAGTTCACCGAGGAGCCGTACGGCATCGGCATCCAGCAGGGCGAGACCGCCTTCTGCGAGTTCATCCACGAGACGCTGCGCGAGAACGAGGACGCCTACGTGGCGGCGTGGGAGGCGACGGCGGGTCAGGTCGAGGGCACCGAGACGCCCGAGCTGCCCGAGTTCGACGAGTGCGACTGACCGGCTGAGCACCTGAGCCTCCGCGACCGGCCGGCCCGCTGGCCGGCCGGTCGCGGCCTGCAGTGTCCGAGTCATCCGCACCGACAGCGAGGGAGCACACGTGGACCCGGTCCTAGAGAATCTCGACTCCTACGTCGCCGGGTTCCTGGTCTCGCTGAGCATCATCCTGTGGTCCCTGCTCGGCTCACTGCTGCTGGGCCTGCTGATCGCGGCGTGCCGCGTCTCCCCCGTGCCGCCGTTGCGCGCCTTCGGATCGTTCTGGGTGACGACGTTCCGCAACACGCCCTTGTCGGTCGTCCTCTTCGCCTGCGCCTTCGGGCTGCCCGAGATCGGCATCAACCGTTCGTTCTTCTTCTTCGGTGTGCTCGGGCTGGTGCTGTACACCTCGGCCTTCGTCAGCGAGGCGGTGCGCTCGGGCATCAACTCCGTCTCGGCGGGCCAGGCGGAGGCGGCCCGGTCGATCGGTCTCAGCTTCGGCCAGGGGCTGCGGTACGTCGTCCTCCCCCAGGCCCTCCGCACCGTGGTCCCGCCCCTGGGCAGCGTGATCATCGCCATGTTCAAGAACTCTGCCGTGGTCGGCGCCTTCGGCGTCGGCGGGGACCTGTGGAGCACCGGCCAGACCCTGGTCAGCGCCCGCGGCTACGAGACCCTCCCCATCTTCATCGGTGTCGCGATCGGCTTCCTCCTCATCACGCTCCCCGCGGGAGCCGTCCTGCAGGTCATCGAGCGGAAGGTGGCGATCGCCCGATGAGCCAGCAGGACACGGTCCTCTACGACGCCCAGGGCCCCAAGGCCCGCCGGCGGACGGCGATCGGTACGGCGGTGGCCGTGCTGGCGCTCATCGGCCTCGCCGTGGTCGTCATCCTGCGGCTCGCCGAGCAGAACCAGTTCTCCATGGAGAGGTGGGGTCCGCTCATCAACCCCGCCGACGAGAACTTCGCGACCGTGTGGGGCCTCTTCGGTGAGGGGATCAGGAACACCCTCATCGCGGCGGTCATCGCGATGACCCTGTCGATCGTGCTGGGGACGTTGATCGCCGTCGCGCGGCTGTCGCTGGGCCGGGCCGGGCGCATCCCGCTCGTCGGGTTCGTCGAGCTGTTCCGCGGGCTGCCGGTCATCATCCTGGTGTACTTCGGCGTCCGTGTGCTGCCCGACGTGGGCGTGGACCTGCGCGACTGGCCGGGCGGGCAGGTGCTCTGGGGGCTGGTCATCGGCCTGACGGCCTACAACATGGTCATCTTCGCCGAGGTGCTGCGCGCCGGGGTGGCCTCGCTGCCCCGCGGCCAGCGCGAAGGTGCCCTGGCGACCGGGCTGACCAACGGCCAGACGATGCGGATCATCCTCCTGCCGCAGGCGTTCCGGGTCATGCTGCCGGCGATCATCAGCCAGCTCGTGGTCGTCCTCAAGGACACCTCGCTGGTCACGTTCATCGCCAACTACGACGAGCTGCTCAGCCAGGGCGAGAGTATCCGCCGCAACCTCGACAACCCGATCCAGACGTTCGTCGTCGTCGCGCTGATCTACATAGCGATCAACTACGCGCTCGGCCGGCTGGCTCAGTACGTCCAGGCGCGGCAGGCGCGAGCGGCTCGACCGGCGGAGAAGGCGACCGAGGGCGCCCCGGTCCCCGTCCGCGACGGCGCCTGATCTCTTCGCGGGGCATCCCGCCTGACCCACTCGTCCCACCTGGGCGCGTTGCATCGTCACGGCGCGAATCAATGGCGAGACTCATCGTCACGATGGAGACGATGCACGCGGTGGGGCGCCGCAACCTGCCCCCGGTCCCCCGGGCGGCCGTCGAGACGATCACGCCCGCTGCGGTCGAGGTCGAGGTCCCCGTCGCCGCGCAGCAGGCCGCACCGGATGCAGTCGAGACCGCCGCTGCCACCGAGCCCGATGCGGAGATCGAGGCCGCTGTCATCCCTGACGCGGGCGCTGATGAGGCCGTTCCGGTCGCGGTCGACGCCACGGCGCGGATCGACGCCGGCCAGGCCTTCGTCGCCCGCCTGCGCGCCGCCGCGCCGGCCTTCGCCGAGGCGGCGGGAGCCGTGAGCGCCGTCGTCCGCGAGGCCGTCCCGCCTGCCCGGCACCGCCGCTCGTGCTGCCGGGTGGTGTTCCGCTACGCCGACGGCAGCGAGGCCGACCTGACGTTCGTCGGGGAGCGCCGCCGCCCCGGCGCATCCGCGGAGGAGAGCCTCGACGCGGAGATCACCCGGTGGCTGTCCGACGGCCAGCTGCGGGACCCGGCCTGGTTGGTCCCCGACCCCGAGGCGCCCGACGGCACCGCGGTCGACGTGACCGCCTGGCTCGCCACCGGCTGACGCCCTGACGACGACAGGGGCCCGATCCGGATCTCCGGACCGGGCCCCTGTCGTCGTGGCCGAGAGCGCCGCGGCGCTCAGGGCAGCATGCTCTCCTCGTCGAACTCCGGGAGGTCGTCGGCATCCCCGGCGAGGTCCGCCTCGTCCAGGACCTCCCGCACGACCGCCGCGGCCAGCCCCCCGTTGTAGCCCTTCCGGGCCAGCATGCCGATCAGCCGGCGGGTGGCGGTGGCCCGATCCAGCCGCCGCATGGCACCGACGCGCCGGGCCACGAGCCGGCGGGCCGCCTCGCGCTCGTCGTCGTCGTCCACCGTCTCCACCGCCGCGGCGGCGACCTCGGGGTCGACGCCCTTGGCCCGCAGCTCGGCGCTGAGCGCCCGCCGGGCCAGCCCGCGGCCGGCCTGCCGGCTGCTCACCCAGGCCCGGGCGAAGGACGCGTCGTCGATCAGCCCGACCTCGGTGAACCGGTCGAGGACGGCCTCGGCCGCCGCCTCCGGGACATCCCGCGAGGCGAGGAGGTCAGCCAACTGCTGCCGCGTCTTGGGCGTGCCGGTCAGCGCCCGCAGGCAGATTGAGCGGGCCACCTGTTCGGGGTCGGCCTGCTCGTCCTCGGAGGATCCGGGGGCGACGTCCGGGGTCAGGGAATCGTCGCCACCCGGAGTTCGGGACCGCCGGCCGCCCCGGAACCCTCCCGGGGCGCGCCGTCGGTTCGGTGACCGGTCGTCCACCGGCTGATCAGAAGTCGGGGGCGTCGACCGGCGCCGGGGCGTCCAGCGTCGGGCCGATGCCCAGCTTCTCCTTGACCTTCTTCTCGATCTCGTCGGCGAGGTCGGGGTTGTCCTTCAGGAAGTTGCGGACGTTCTCCTTGCCCTGGCCGAGCTGGTCGCCCTCGTAGGTGTACCAAGCTCCGGACTTCTTCACGATGCCCTGCTCGACACCGGCGTCGACGATGCCGCCCTCGCGGCTGAAGCCCTGACCCCAGAGGATGTCGAGCTCCGCCTGCTTGAACGGCGCGGCGACCTTGTTCTTGACGACCTTGATGCGGGTTCGGCTGCCGATCGCGTCGGTGCCCTGCTTGAGGGTCTCGATACGGCGGACGTCGAGGCGCACCGACGAGTAGAACTTCAGCGCCCGGCCACCGGTGGTGACCTCGGGCGAGCCGTAGACGACGCCGACCTTCTCGCGCAGCTGGTTGATGAAGATCGCCGTCGTGCCCGAGTTGCTCAGCGCACCGGTGATCTTCCGCAGCGCCTGGCTCATCAGGCGGGCCTGCAGACCCACGTGGCTGTCACCCATCTCGCCCTCGATCTCGGCACGGGGCACGAGGGCCGCGACGGAGTCGATGACGATGATGTCGAGCGCGCCGGAGCGGATCAGCATGTCCGCGATCTCCAGCGCCTGCTCACCGGTGTCGGGCTGGCTGACCAGGAGGGCGTCGGTGTCCACACCGATCGCGCGGGCGTACTCCGGGTCGAGCGCGTGCTCGGCGTCGATGAAGGCGGCGATGCCGCCGTTGGCCTGGGCGTTGGCCACCGCGTGCAGCGCGACCGTGGTCTTACCGGAGGACTCCGGCCCGTAGACCTCGATGACGCGGCCGCGGGGAAGGCCACCGATGCCCAGCGCGATGTCCAGCGCGATCGAGCCGGTCGGGATGACCTTGATGGCCACCTCGGGGCTGTCACCCAGCCGCATGACCGAGCCCTTGCCGAACTGCTTGTCGATCTGGGCGAGGGCCATGTCGAGGGCCTTGTCGCGGTCAAGTGTTGCTGGCATGGTGCGTCACCTTCGGTTCGCGAGAAGCGGGTCGGGACCGACGCTAGGGCGAGGCACCGACAGTTTTCGGGTTCCGGGGCGGACTGTGGAGGACCGACCGCCCTGTGGACGCCACACTAGGCCGAACAGGTGTTCGACTGCCAGGCCGACACGCCGACCCGGCCGTGGGCGTCGTCTCAGCGTTCCTTGACCGGCACGTCGAAGTCCTCGCAGATCGCGAGCCACACCTTGCGCACCGGCACTCCCGCGTCGATGGCCTCGACGGCGCTGCGGCCGCCCAGGGCCGAGAAGACGTGGTCGCGCGCCACGCTCTGGGCGCGCATGGACCCGAACTGACCGTCGAGCCGGGACCAGAACTCCTGCAGGCGCACGCCCCGACGCTAACCCGGCGACGGTCCGCGGCGCCGCCGACCGCCCTAGGCTGGGGGCATGATTCCCGGCACGGGCTCGCAGACCCTCGACGTGGTCCTGGAGATCGGCATCGTGCTCGCGCTCATCGTGACCATCGTGCTGCTGATCAGGAACTACCGGGGCCGCTGACCCGGGCCGTCGACCGCGCGACGGAGAACCACACCACAGCGAGCGGGACCAGCAGCACCGCCGAGACCGCCGCGACCAGACCGAAGCCGCCCCAGGCCAGCAGCGGCCCACCGACCACCCCGGCCAGCGCCGCGCCGAGCCCCATGAGCAGGTCGGTGCCGCCCTGCGCCGTCGGCCGGAGGTCCGCCCCGACCGACTCGGTGACCAGGCTGGATCCGGCGATCAGGCCGCAGGACCAGCCCAGGCCGAGCAGCAGCAGCCCGGCGCCGAGCTGCATCGAGTCGGCCGGCGCCGCCGTCCCGGCCACCGCCGCCGCGGCCAGGAGGAGCAGGCCACCGAGGGCGACGACGGCCGGGGCGCCGACGCGGTCGGCGAGCATCCCCACCAGGGGCGAGAAGAGGTACATGCCCGCCACGTGGACGCTGATGACCAGGCCGACGAGCCGCAGCACGGTGCCCTCGGCCCCACCGGCGTGCCCCATGTGCACCGGGGTCATCACCATGACGCCGACCATGACCGAGTGGGCGACCACCACCGCGGTGAGGCCCAGGCGCCCGCCGGGGGTGGCCCACACGACCCGCAGCGCCGCCCACGCGGCCCGGCGCGCCCGTGGCCGCCGCTCAACGCCCCCGAGCCGGCGGGCGAGCAGAAGCGGATCCGGTCGCAGCAGGAGCAGGAAGCCCACCGCGACGACGGCGAACACCACCGCCGACAGGACGAACACCCCGCCCAGCGCGGGCAGGCCGAGCGCCGTGCCCAGCCGGGCCCCCACAGGGGCCAGGTTGGGCCCGGCCACGGAGCCGATCGTGGTGGCCCACACGACCAGCGAGAGCGCCCGGCCGCGGTGCTGCGGCTCCGCGAGGTCGGCGGCGGCGTACCGGGACTGCAGGCCGCAGGCGGTGGAGGCGCCGAACAGGAACAGCCCCACCAGCAGCAGCGTGAGGGAGGAGACCGTGGCCGCGCCGACGGTGATCGCCGCCCCGGCGACGCTGATCCCGTATCCGATGCTCAGCCCGGTACGCCGGCCGGCGGAGTCGCTGATCCGGGCCAGGGGCACGGCGAGGACGGCGGCACCGAGGACGCCGGCGGTCTGACCCAGCCCCGAGGCGCTGTCGGTGCCGGCGACGTCGCGGGCGAGCAGCCCACCGGCGGTGATGCCGACGGTGACCCCCAGCCCGGCGAGCGCCACGCCGCCGCTGAGGACGCCCACCGTCCGGCGCTGCACCCGTCCGACGTCGACCCCGGCCGTGGCCTGCTGCATCGACGCCACGTGCGCTCCCGTCTCCCGGGCGGGTGGTCCCCGCGTGCCGGCGCTCCGCCGGCCAGCGAAGTGTCGTACACCGCGGGGACACTGTGGTCGTGCCCGACCACCCGTTCGCCGACCGTACGGAGGATCACGGCGCGCTGGGCCGGTTCTCCGAGCCCACCCGGGCCTGGTTCACCGGCGCGTTCGAACAGCCCACCGCCGCCCAGGACGGCGCCTGGCGGGCGATCAGCAGCGGGGAGCACGCCCTCGTCGTCGCGCCCACCGGTTCCGGCAAGACCCTCGCCGCCTTCCTCTGGTCGCTCGACCGGCTGGCCGCCACTCCCCCGGCCGACGAGCGCACCCGCTGCCGCGTCCTCTACGTCTCGCCGCTGAAGGCGCTGGCCGTCGACGTCGAGCGCAACCTGCGCGCCCCGCTGGCCGGCATCGGCCAGGCCGCTGCCCGGCTGGGGTCGGCCCGCCCGGAGATCCGCGTGGGCATCCGCTCGGGCGACACCCCGGCCGACGAGCGGCGCACCTTCGCCCGCCGCCCGCCCGACATCCTCATCACCACACCGGAGTCGCTGTTCCTCCTGCTGACCAGCGCCCCGCGGGAGGCGCTGCGCGGGGTCGAGACGGTCATCGTCGACGAGGTGCACGCGGTCACCGACTCCAAGCGCGGCGCACACCTGGCCGTCTCCCTCGACCGGCTCGACGAACTGCTCGACCGGCCCGCCCAGCGGATCGGCCTGTCGGCCACGGTCTGCCCGATCGAGGAGGTCGCCACCTTCCTGGCCGGCGGCCGGCCCGTGCAGGTGGTCGCCCCCGGGTCGACCAAGCAGTGGGACCTCTCGGTGGTCGTCCCGATCGAGGACATGAGCGAGCTGGGGCAGCCGACCGGCGAGCTGGAGGGGTCCGCGGCCGGGAGCCAGCCGCGGAACTCCATCTGGCCGGCGGTCGAGGAACGGGTGCTCGACCTGGTGCAGGCGCACCGCAGCACGATCGTCTTCGCCAACTCCCGCCGGCTGGCCGAGCGGCTGACCAGCCGGCTCAACGAGCTCGCGTACGAGCGGGCCACCGGCGAGACCGTCCCGCCGGGCACGAACGCCGCCGCACTGATGGCCCAGGCCGGCTCGGGCGGCGGCGTCCCCGAGGGGGTGCAGCCGGTGGCGGCCGCCCACCACGGGTCGGTCTCCCGCGAGCAGCGGGCGATCGTCGAGGAGGCGCTGAAGTCCGGCCGGCTGCCCGCCGTGGTCGCGACCTCCAGCCTGGAGCTCGGCATCGACATGGGCGCGGTCGACCTCGTCGTCCAGGTCGAGGCCCCACCCACGGTCGCCAGCGGCCTGCAGCGGGTCGGCCGGGCCGGGCACCAGGTGGGCGCGGTCAGCCGCGGGGTGCTCTTCCCGAAGTACCGCGGCGACCTGGTCCAGTGCGCGCTGGTCGCCGAGCGGATGAAGGCCGGCGCCATCGAGTCCATCCGCTACCTGCGCAACCCGCTCGACGTGCTCGCCCAGCAGATCGTCGCGATCGTCTCCGAGCGCCCGCGCACCGTGGACGAGGTCGGTGCGCTGGTGCGGCGGTCGGCGACGTTCTCCTCGCTGCCCGAATCGGCGCTGCACGCCGTCCTCGACATGCTGGCCGGGCGCTACCCCTCCGACGCGTTCGCCGAGCTGCGCCCGCGGCTGACCTGGGACCGGGTCACCGACACCCTGACCGCCCGCGCCGGCGCGCAGCGGCTGGCGGTCACCAGCGGCGGCACCATCCCCGACCGCGGGCTGTTCGGCGTCTTCATCGTCGGCGCCGAGGGCACCGGCGGGCGGCGGGTCGGCGAGCTCGACGAGGAGATGGTCTACGAGTCGCGGACGGGCGACGTCTTCCTGCTCGGCTCCTCATCCTGGCGGATCGAGGAGATCACCCACGACCGGGTGCTGGTCACCCCGGCGCCGGGCCAGCCGGGGAAGATGCCGTTCTGGCACGGCGACGCCCCCGGCCGGCCGCTCGAGCTCGGCCGGGCGCTGGGCGCCTTCCTCCGCGAGGTGGGCTCCGCGACGCCGGAGGCCGGCCTGGAGCGCGCCCGCGCCGCCGGCCTGGACGAGTGGGGCGCGGCCAACCTCGCCGCCTACCTGGCCGAGCAGAAGGCGGCCACCGGCCACCTCCCCGACGACCGCACGCTGCTGGTCGAGCGCTTCCGCGACGAGCTCGGCGACTGGCGGCTGGTGGTCCACTCCCCCTTCGGCGCGCAGGTCAACGCGCCCTGGGCGCTGGTGCTCGCCGCCCGGCTGCGCGAGCGCCACGGCGTCGACGTCTCGGCCATGCACTCCGACGACGGCATCGTGCTGCGGCTGCCCGACACCACCGGCGAGCCGCCCGAGGCCGACCTCGCCGTCCTCGACCCCGACGACGTCGAGCGCGAGGTGACGACGGAGGTCGGCAGCTCCGCGCTGTTCGCCAGCCGGTTCCGCGAGTGCGCGGCCCGCGCGCTGCTGCTCCCCCGGCGCGATCCCCGCCGCCGCACCCCGCTGTGGCAGCAGCGCCAGCGGGCCGCCCAGCTGCTGTCGGTCGCGAGCGAGTTCTCCTCGTTCCCCGTCACGCTCGAGGCCGCCCGCGAGGTGCTGCAGGACGTCTACGACGTGCCGGGCCTGATCGAGCTGATGCGGGACGTCCGCGCCCGCCGGGTGCGCCTGGTGGACGTGCAGACCGAGACGGCGTCGCCGTTCGCGCAGTCGCTGCTGTTCGGCTACGTCGGGCAGTTCCTCTACGAGGGCGACGCCCCGCTGGCCGAGCGGCGGGCGCAGGCGCTGGCCCTCGACACCGGGCTCCTGGCCGAGCTGCTCGGGCGGTCCGAGCTGCGGGAGCTGCTCGACGCCGACGCGATGACCGAGATCGAGGCGGAGCTGCAGCGGCTGCCCGAGCAACGCCATCCACGGGACGTCGACGGCGCCGGCGACCTGCTGCGCGTCGTCGGCGACCTCACCGCCGCCGAGGCCGCCCGGCGCGGGGTCGCGCAGCCGTGGCTCGACCAGCTGGTCGCCGCCCGGCGTGCGCTGGTCGTGCGCATCGCCGGCGAGGAGCGGTACGTCGCCATCGAGGACGCCGGCCGGCTGCGCGACGCACTCGGCACGGCGCTGCCGGTGGGGGTGCCGGAGGTCTTCACCGAGCCCGTGGCCGACCCGCTGGGCGACCTGGTCGGCCGGTACGCCCGCACCCACGGCCCGTTCCAGCCCGCGGAGGCCGCCACCCGGCTGGGGCTGGGCGTCGCGGTCGTCACCGCGACGGTGCAGCGCCTCACCGCGATCGGCCGGCTGGTCAGCGGCGAGTTCCGCCCCGGTGGCAGCGGCCAGGAGTGGTGCGACGCCGACGTGCTGCGCTCGATCCGGCGTCGGAGCCTGGCGAAGCTGCGCCAGGAGGTCGAGCCGGTCCCGATCGGCACGCTGGCCCGGTTCACGCCCTCCTGGCAGTCGGTCGGCAGCCGGCTGCGCGGGGCCGACGGCGTCCTCGCCGTCGTCGAGCAGCTGGCCGGTGCGCTGGTGCCCGCCAGCGCGCTGGAGTCCCTGGTGCTGCCGGCCCGGGTCCGCGACTACTCGCCCGCGATGCTCGACGAGCTGACCAGCGCCGGGGAGGTGCTGTGGGCCGGCGCCGGCGGCCTGCCCGGCGGGGACGGCTGGCTCAGCCTGGTGCCCGCCGACCTGGCCCCGCTGCTGCTGCCCGAGCAACTGGAGATCGCCGGCGAGGGTCAGCCGCTGCTTGACCTGCTCGCCGGTGGGCAGGCCATGTTCTTCCGCGGGCTCTCCGACGCCGTCGGCGCCACCGACGACGCCGCGCTGGCCGACCTCGTGTGGGACCTGGTGTGGGCGGGCGCTCTCACCAACGACACCCTCGCCCCGCTGCGCACCCGCCTGGGCGGGGGTGGCACGCACAAGCGGGCCGCCGCGCCGCGGATGACCCGAAGCCGGTACGGGCGCCCGCGCGTGGGCCGGGCCGCCATGCCCACCCGCACCGGGCCGCTCACCGTCGCCGGGCGCTGGTCGCGGTTGCCCGGCCGGGAGGCCAACGCCACCCGGCGCGGCACCGCCCGCGCCGAGGCGCTGCTGGAGCGGCACGGGGTCCTGACCCGCGGGGCGGTGCAGGCCGAGCAGGTCACCGGCGGCTTCTCCGCCGTCTACCCGGTGCTGCGCGCGTTCGAGGAGAACGGGCGGGCGCGGCGCGGCTACTTCGTCGAGACCCTCGGCGCGGCGCAGTTCGGCACCCCGGGCTCGGTCGACCGGCTGCGCAGCTTCGCCTCCCCCGACCGGGTGCCGGCGGGCGCGGTCGTCCTCGCGGCGACCGATCCGGCCAACGTCTACGGCGCCGCCCTGCCGTGGCCGGAGCGCACGGTGGCGGCCGACGGCGATGCGGTCGATCTCGGCGAGGGCACCGGCAGCGCGCGGAAGGCGGCCGGGCACCGCGCGGGCCGCAAGGCCGGCGCGCTCGTCGTCCTGGTCGACGGCGAGCTCGTCCTCTACGTGGAGCGCGGCGGGAAGACCCTGCTGTCCTGGACCGAGGACGAGCAACTGCTCAAGGAGGCGGCGACCGCGCTGTCGGGCGCGGTCTCCGCGGGGGCGCTGGGCCGGATGGTGGTGCAGAAGGCCGACGGCGCGTCGGTGCACGAGTCGACACCGCTGTCGGAGGCGTTGCAGGCCGCCGGGTTCACCGCCACCCCGCGTGGCCTGCGGCTGCGCGGTTGAGCGCCCGCGCACAGCGCTCCGCCGGTCAGTCCCGGGAGGGGTGCAGCCAGCGGGCGAACAGCCGCGTGAGCGTCGGCATGACCACGTGGCCGAGCAGCAGCACGACGACGCAGGCCGACAGCAGCAACCGCAGCCCGACCGGCCACCCCGACAGGTGCGGCGCCACGAGCAGCTGGAACAGCGAGGTGATCGCGAGGACGGCGGCGATGGTCAGCACCGTCGAACGCCAGCGCGGGCCGGGCTTCCCCGGACGGGTGAAGAAGCTGTCGAGCCCCGAGACGCGCGCGTAGCGCTCCTCGTCGACCATCTCCTCGAGCTGCGCCAGCGCCCGGGAGCGCTCCGTCGACCGCTCCCAGCGGGCCAGCGAGTCGGCGTCGCTGAAGCGGTAGACCAGGTGGTACTCGGCGCTTCCGGGGCCGGGACGCAGGAGGGTGGCGCCGAGGTTGCCGGGGAACCGGGCAGCGACCTGCAGGACGTCGGCCGCCCACTGCTCGAACGCGGCCCGCCGATCGGCGCGGACGACGCGGGCCACCGTCACGGTGACCGGTTCGGAAGTCGGCTCGACCGTGACGCTCTGGCCGGCCAGCCGGGCACGGATCCGATCGGTCACCTGCACGTCCGGTGCAGCACGTCGAGGCCCGGGCAGCTTCCCGCCTGTCGGTGGTCTCACACCATCGGAGCAGGGCCGGCCGCCGGCGGGGATCATGGGGGCCGTGCCCGAGGGAGACACCGTCTGGCTGGCGGCCGAACGCATGCGGACGGCGCTGGCCGGGGCGACGCTGCGCCGAGGCGAGTTCCGGCTGCCCCAGCTCGCCGCGCTGGACCTGACCGGCGCCACGGTCACCGAGGTGGTCCCCCGCGGCAAGCACCTGCTGGTCCGCCTCGCCGACGGGCACACGCTGCGCACCCACTTCCGGATGGACGGCAGCTGGCACATCTACCGGCCCGGGACCCGCTGGCGCGGTGGGGCCGCCCACGACGTCCGGATCGTCCTGGCCACCGACGAGTGGGAGTGCGTCGGCTACCGGCTGCACGACGTCGAGTTCGTGCCGACGTCGGAGGAGGAGCGGCTCGTCGGTCACCTGGGTCCGGACGTCCTCGGACCGGACTGGGACCTCGACGAGGCGCTGCGGCGGCTGCGCGCGCAGCCGGACGAGCAGGTGGGGGTGGCGATCCTCGACCAGCGGAATCTCGCGGGGATCGGCAATCTCTACAAGGTCGAGTCGCTCTTCCTGGCCGGGGTGCACCCCTGGGCGCGCGTGGCCGACGTCGACGACCGGCTGCAGCCCCTCGTGGAGCGGGCACGCACCCTCATGCTGGCCAACCGCCACCACCCCGAGCAGAGCACCACCGGCGATCTGCGCCGCGGCCACGACCACTGGGTCGCCGGCCGGAAGGGACGCCCGTGCCGGCGTTGCGGGACGGCGATCCTGCTCGGCGAGCAGGGCCCACCGACGCAGGAGCGGGTCACCTGGTGGTGCCCGCGCTGCCAGGCGGCCCGCTCCCCCATCGACCCGCAGGCCCGCACCGGGGAGCCGGGCCGCCCGCAGCCGGTGACCCTCTACCGGTAGCGGTCAGGCCTGCTCGGGCCGCTCGGCCGGCTGCGCCTGTGGCTGCTCCGCGCCCTCGGGCTGCGGCGCGCCCTGCTCGATCGCACCCGCGGCGGTCGTGCCCTCGACGGCCGGTGCGCCACCGCCCATCGAGGCGCGGATCTGGTCCAGGCGCGAGGCGCCGGCGACGTCGAGCGTAGCCTTCTGCACCTCGAGCATCCGCCCCTCCACGGAGCTCTGCGCCAGCTCCGCCTGACCCAGCGCGTTGGCGTAGCGGGCCTCGATCTTGTCCCGCACCTCGCCCAGCGAGGGCGTGTTGCCCGGCGCGGAGAGCTCGTTGACCTGCTTCATCGAGGCGGCGACGTGCTCCTGCATCTTGGCCTGCTCGAGCTGGCTCATCAGCTTGGTGCGCTCGGCGAGGGTCGTCTGCAGCCGCATCCGCGACTGCTCCACCGCGCCGCGCGCCTGCTCGGCGGCCTGCAGGGCCTCGTCGTGGCTGCGCTTGAGGTCCTCCATCGACTGCTCGGCGGCCACGAGCTGGGTGGCGAACGCCTGCGCGGCCTGCTCGTACTCGGTGGCCTTGGCCGCGTCCCCCTTGCCCCGCGTCTGGTCGGCCAGCATGAGTGCCTGACGGGCGGAGGCCTGCAGCTTCTCGACCTCGCCCATCTGCCGGCTCAGCCGCATCTCCAGCTGCCGCTGGTTGCCCAGCACCGCGGCGGCCTGGTTGGCCAGCGACTGGTGCCGCGTCTGCTCGGCCTCGATCGCCTGTGCGATCTGGATCTTGGGATCGGCCCGCTGGTCGATCTGGGCGTTGGCCGATGCGGTGAGGTACTTCCACAGCTTCACGAACGGATTGGGCATGGGGTCCTCCTGCTCCGGCGTGGCCGCCGGCCCGGTGATGCTCGTCGGAGCCATCGTCCCAGGTGATCACCGTCCGGAGCCAACGCGGGCCGCGCGGCCCGCGGCTAGGGTTCCCCGCGTGCCGCCCGCCAACCCCGTCCTCTGCGTCCTCGGCGAGCTGGTCGTCGACCTCCTGCCGGTGCCCGAGGCCGGCGCAGGCCCCGAGGGGACGGCGCCGCAGTACGTCGCCCGCCCCGGGGGCAACGCCCTGAACGTCGCCGTGGCCGCCGGTCGGCTGGGCGCGCCGGTCCACCTGCTCGCCCGCCTGGGCACCGGGCCGCTGGCCCCCCACCTGCGCCGGCACGCCGAGCTCGCCGGCGTGGACACCACCGGCTTCGTGGCGGCCGCCGAGCCGGTCAGCCTCGCCGTCGTCGGCCTGGACGCCGACGGCTCGCCCCAGTACGGCTTCCACGTCCTGGGCGCCGCGGACTGGCAGTGGACCGACGACGAGCTGGCCGCTGCCCTGCCCGCCGCGGTGGGCGCCCTGCACGTCGGCTCCATCTCCAGCTGGACCGAGCCGGGCAGCGCCGCCATCGCCCACCTCGTGGCGCGGCTCTCCGGCACCGCGCTCATCAGCGTCGACCCAAACATCCGCCCGATGCTGGCCGACGGGCCCGTCGGGGCCTCCCTCGGCAACGACCGCGCGGGGGTCACCCGGCGCCTGGTCGAGCTGGTCGCGCACGCCGACCTGGTCAAGCTCAGCGCCGAGGACCTCGCCTGGCTCGAACCGGAGACCACCGACCTGGACGAGGCCGCCCGCCGCTGGGCCGCGCGCGGGCCCGCGCTGGTCGTGCTCACCGACGGCGGTGCGCCGCTGCGGATCGCCCGTCCCGGCCGGCCGGTGCTGCACCGGGAGAGCCCGCGGGTCGACGTCGTCGACACCGTGGGCGCCGGTGACTCGCTCGCCGCGGGTCTGCTGACCGGGCTGCTCGACGCCGGCATCACCACCCGGGCGTCGCTGGAGGCCGCATCGGACGAGGAGCTGCTGGCCCTGGCCGACGACGCGGCCCTCGTCGCGGCGCTGAACTGCACGCGGGTCGGCGCCGATCCGCCGACCCGGGACGAGCTCGCCGCCGCCCGGGAACGCCGGTGAGCGACGGGCTCCGGCTGGTCGGCTTCGAGGAGCTCTCGGCCGGTGCGCTGCGCGGCCGGCTGCTCGCCCGCCGGGCGGAGTTCTGGGCCGGCTCCCCGCTCGCCGACGACGACGTGCTGGCCCTGCACGACCCGGTGTTCTTCCACCAGCTCGGCGGGTTCGGCGCCCTCGCGCTCACGCCGGACGACGAGGACGCCGGTTACCTGCTCGGGGTGGTCAGCGCCGACCGGCTCGCCGTGGTGCAGGCCGTCGCGGTGCGCCCGGACCGGCGTGGCGCCGGCGTCGCGACCCAGCTGCTCGAGCGCTTCGCCGGCCTGGCCGCCGGGGTGGGCGCGCGGGTGGTCCAGGCGGTGGCCCGCCCCGATGACGCGGCCGCCGCCGCGCTGGCCGCGCGCCTCGGGGCGCACGCCGCCCCCTCACCCGGGCACGCCGGGCCGGGCGCCGACCGGGTCGTCTTCACGCGGGGCCTGCCGCTGCGCTGACCGGCCGGGCTCCCGGAGCCAGGGCGGCGGCCAGCAGCTCGGCCTGGCGACGGCGCGCGGTCGTGCGACCGGGCTGCAGGACCAACCCGAGCAGCCAGCGAGCGGTCAGCTCCGCGCCGTCCTCGTCGAGGTCGAGGACGTCCGCCAGCCGGCCGGTCGCTCCCGCCCAGCGGTCGGGGTCCAGGGTCAGCCGCCCGGGCTCGTCCTCGGCCAGCCGCCGCAGCACCGGATGGGTGGCCAGCTCGTCGGCGAGCGCGGCCAGGGCATCCGCCCGGGGACGGTCCCCGGCGAGGCCGATCAGCCGCTCGGTCTCGGCGACCAGCAGCGCCCACGCGACGTCGTCCTTGGTGCGGAAGTAGTTGTACAGCGTCCCCTTGGCGACGCCGGCCTCGGCGGCGATCGAGGCCATCGTGCTGCGCCGCAGCCCCTGCGCCGCGAACGCGCGGGCGGCAGCCCCCACCAGCTCGGCACGGGTGCGGTTCACGGCTCGACGCGGGCCGGGGACCTCAGGCGGCGAGCGAGACCGCGTCGCTGCGCCGGGACCCGCGCTCCTGCTGCCCGGCGCCCACGAGGGCCAGGGCCGGCTCCGCGGCCGCGTCGGTCTGGGCGGCCGCCGCGGCGCTCTCCAGCGCCGGCGCCTCGCCGGTGGCGCCGAGCGGGCGGACGCCGGCGGTCGCACCACGCAGTTCGAGGCTCACCTCGGCGAGCAGGTCGGCCAGCTCCACCTCGAGGGCGTCGCAGATGGAGGCCAGCAGCTCGGAGGAGGCCTCCTTCTGCCCGCGCTCGACCTCGGAGAGGTAACCGAGGCTGACCCGGGCGGCACCGGAGACGTCGCGCAACGTGCGGTGCTGACGCAGCCGGTGGCCGCGCAGGGTGTTCCCGAGCTGGGTCCGCAGCAGCGTCATGGCCGTCTCCTGTCCTGCGAGCGGGGAAGCGGCGGTGCCGTCCGGCACCGTGCGCTCACGGTACGCGGCGAGTGCGCCGCCAGCCCGCCGACGGGCCCGAGTCCGCTCATGGCGTAACGCAGGCAGCGGGGCCGGCGTTCCCGTGACCGGTGGTCCCGAGCCCGGACCGCCGGAGCCCGAGCAACCCGTCCCGCTCCACCATCGCCGGGATCAGGCGGCGGTGTCGGTGCGGGTGCCGGTGCTCGGCCCGGCCGTGCGGCGGGCCGCGGCGGCTCGCATGGCGCGGGCGCTGGTCTGCCGGAGCGTGATGGCCCGGTAGACGTAGTCCAGCCCGCTGAGCACCGTGAGCACCACCGCCGCGGCCATGACCCACCAGCGGGTCGTGGCCAGCGCACCGGTCAGCGGGAGGATGTAGAGCCCGATGGCCAGGGACTGGACGACGGTCTTGGCCTTGCCGCCCCGGCTGGCCGCGATGACCCCGTGCCGGATCACCCAGAACCGCAGCAGGGTGACGCCGACCTCCCGCACGAGGATCACCGCCGTCACCCACCACGGCAGCAGCGCGAGCACCGAGAGCCCGATGAGCGCGGTGCCGGTGAGCGCCTTGTCCGCGATCGGGTCGGCGAGCTTGCCGAACTCGGTGACCTGGCCGGTGCGCCGCGCGATGAGGCCGTCGTAGCGATCGGTGATGATGGCCAGGCCGAAGACGAGCGTGGCCCAGTAGCGGTTCGCGTGGTCCTGCGCGCCGTCCTGCACGAGCAGCACGGCGAAGACCGGGACGAGGGCCAGCCGCAGCACGGTGAGCGCGTTGGGCAGGTTGACCACCTTGACCGACTGCGGCGGTGTCGCTGCCGGGTCCGGGGCCACGTCGGTCACCGAGGTCACCGCCCGGCCGGGAGGAGGACGCGGGCCACCAGGTCGATGCCCTCGGTGCCGACCACCTCGGCGTGCACGAGCCGGCCGGCGACCGCGTCGGCCGGCACCCCGGTGACGGTCGTGGTGCCGTCGGCATCGGGATCCTGGTGCGCGGCATGACCGAGCCACGTCCCGGGCCCGTCCTCGCCGGAGAGGTCCTCGCTGAGCAGCACCTCGACCCGTTCGCCGATCCGGTCCTCGGCGCGCTGGGCGGTGAGCTCCTCGACCAGGTCGGTGATCCGCCGGACGCGGGCGTCGATCTCGGGCTGGTCGAGCTTGCCGGGCAGCCGCATCGCCTCGGTGCCCTCCTCGTCGGAGTAGCCGAACACACCGACCGCGTCCAGGCGGCCCTCGGTGAGGAAACGTTCGAGCTCGGCGACGTCCGCCTCCGTCTCCCCCGGGAAGCCGAGGATGACGTTGGTGCGGAATCCCGCGCCCGGAGCCAGGCTACGGGCCCGCTCGATGGTCCGCAGGAAGTCCTCCGTGCCGCCGAACCGGCGCATGCGGCGCAGCAGCGTCGGCGACGAGTGCTGGAAGGACAGGTCGAAGTACGGAGCCACCCCGTCGGTACCCGCGATGATCTCCAGCAGGCCGGGCCGCAGCTCCGCCGGCTGGAGGTAGGCCACCCGCACCCGGACGATGCCCTCGACGGCCGCCAGCCGGGGCAGCAGCTTCTCCAGGGACCGGAGGTCGCCGAGGTCCTTGCCGTAGGAGGTGGAGTTCTCGCTGACCAGCACCAGTTCGGTGACGCCCTGGGCGGCCAGCCAGGTGGCCTCGGACAGAACCTCCTCCGGCGGCCGCGAGACGAAGGCACCGCGGAAGGTGGGGATCGCGCAGAAGGCGCAGCGCCGGTCGCAGCCCGACGCCAGCTTCAGCGCCGCCGACGGGCCCGACGCGAGCCGACGACGGCGCAGCCAGTCGTGGCCGGGGATCGCCGGTGCGGCGCCGTCCTCCCGCACCCTCCCCCCGGCGCCGGCCAGCACGGCCGAGCGCTCGACGGGGCTGATCGGGAGCAGCGTCCGCCGGTCCCGCGGGGTGTGCGGCACCAGGGGGCGGCCGGTCAGGACGTCGTCGAGCCGGCCCCCGATCTCGGCGTAGTCGTCGAAGCCGAGCACGGTGGCCTCCGGCAGCGCACCGGCCAGCTCGGCCCCGTACCGCTCCGCCATGCAACCGACGGCGACGACCGAGGCCCCGGAGTCGGTGGCCGCGAGGATCGCGTCCACCGAGTCCTTCTTCGCGCTCTCGATGAAGCCGCAGGTGTTGACCAGGACGGCGTCGGCACCCTCGGCGTCCTCGACGAGTTCGTAGCCCTCGGCGGCCAGCCGGCCGGCCAGCTCCTCCGAGTCGACCTCGTTGCGGGCGCATCCGAGGGTCACCACGGCCACGGTCCGGGCAGGGCTGGGCGCGGCTGTCACCCGGCCATCGTAGTCGCCTGAGCGGCCACGCCCACCTCGGACGGGGGTGATCCCGCACGTATCCCGTACCGCCGGCTAGCCCTCACCACCGCGCAGGGTGAACAGCGTCGCCTCGAGCTCGTCGGGCTTGACGAGCACGTCGCGGGCCTTGGAGCCCTCCGACGGCCCGACGATCCCGCGGCTCTCCATCAGGTCCATGAGGCGGCCGGCCTTGGCGAACCCGACGCGCAGCTTGCGCTGCAGCATCGACGTCGACCCGAACTGGCTGGTGACGATGAGCTCGACCGCCTGCACCAGCAGGTCGAGGTCGCCGCCGATGTCCTCGTCGATCTCCTTCTTCTCGCCGGCCCCGCCCGCGGAGAAGACCTCCTCGCGGTACTCCGGCTCGGCCTGCCGCTTGGTGAACTCGACGACCGCCTCGATCTCGGCGTCGGTGACGAACGCGCCCTGGACGCGGATCGGCTTGCCCGCGCCGATGGGCATGAACAGGGCGTCACCCATGCCGATGAGCTTCTCGGCGCCCGGCTGGTCGAGGATGACCCGGCTGTCGGTGAGGCTGGAGGTCGAGAAGGCCAGCCGCGAGGGCACGTTGGCCTTGATCAGGCCGGTGACGACGTCGACCGACGGGCGCTGCGTCGCCAGGATCAGGTGGATCCCGGCGGCGCGGGCCTTCTGGGTGATCCGGACGATGTGCTCCTCGACGTCGCGGGGAGCCACCATCATCAGGTCGGCGAGCTCGTCGACGATCGCCAGGATGTACGGGTAGGGCCGGTACACCCGCTCGCTGCCGGGCGGCGCGGTGATCTCGCCCTTCTCGACCTTCTTGTTGAAGTCGTCGATGTGCCGGACGCCGGTGGACTTCATGTCCTGGTAGCGCTGCTCCATCTCCTCGACCAGCCAGGCCAGCGCGGTGGCGGCCTTCTTGGGGTCGGTGATGATCGGCGTGATCAGGTGCGGGATGCCGTCGTAGGGCGTCAGCTCGACCATCTTCGGGTCGACCAGGATCATCCGCAGCTGGTCCGGCGTCGCCCGCAGCAGCAGCGAGGTCAGGATCGAGTTGACGCAGCTGGACTTACCGGCACCGGTGGCACCGGCCACCAGCAGGTGCGGCATCTTGGCCAGGTTCGCGCAGACGAACCCGCCCTCGATGTCCTTACCGAGGCCGACCAGCATCGGGTGCGGGTCCTGCTTGGCCGCCTGCGAGCGCAGCACGTCGCCGAGGCTGACCTTCTCGCGGTCGGTGTTCGGCACCTCGATGCCGACGGCGGACTTGCCGGGGATCGGCGCCAGGATGCGGATGTTGTCGTTGGCCACCGCGTAGGCCATGTTGCGGGTCAGCGCGGTGATCTTCTCGACCTTCACGCCCTGGCCGAGCTCGACCTCGTAGCGGGTGACCGTCGGTCCCCGGGTGAAACCGGTGACGGCGGCGTCGATGCTGAACTGGTCCAGGACCCCGCTGATCGCGGCGATCGCGACGTCGTTGGCCTTGGACCGCGCCCGCGGCGGGTCGCCCGGCCGCAGCGTGGACAGCGAGGGAAGCACGTAGTCGCCCTCGACCGGCTGGATGGACAGCTGCTCCGGCTCGGTGATGGGCGGGAGGTCCTCCGGCGGGGAGGTGCGGTCCTCGACCGGCCGCCGCACCGTCGGCACCGGCGGCACCGGCGGCAACGGCGCCAGCTCGGTGTGCTCCGGCTCGGTGGTGCGGGTGGCCTCGGGCGCATCGGCGTACGCGCCGTGGTCGATCGGGCCGGTGGTGAGCAGGTCCTCCGACAGGGAGCGGCGGCGGGAGCGCCGGCCGACCGGGGCCTCCTCCGGCTCCTCGTCGTCCTCGTCGTCGTACCCGTCGTCGTAGTCGTCGCGGCCGAGCAACCGGTCGGTGAACTCGCGCAGCCGCTCGGGGATCTGGTGCACCGGCGTCGCGGTGATCACCAGGAGGCCGAAGAAGGCCAGCAGGCCCAGGAGGACCACCGCGACGACCACACCGATGCCGGCGGCCAGCGGCGTGCCGACGGCCCAGCCGACGAGCCCCCCCGAGCCGGGCCGCCCCTGCTGCGGATCGGCCGGCGTGCCGAGGAGGTGCGCGATGCCCAGCACGGAGGCGACCGCGCACAGCCAGCCGATGGCCAGCCGGCCGCGGGCCTCCGGGCGGGGGCCGCGCCGCAGCAGCCGCAGGGCGGCGAAGAAGAGGACGACGGGCAGCACCATCACCAGCGAGCCGACGATCCAGCGGACGCCCTCGGTGAGCGCCGCCCCGACCGGGCCGATCCCGTTGCTCCAGGCGGCGGCGCCCAGCACGATCGCCAGGCCGAGGACGGCGAGACCGACCCCGTCCCTGCGGTGCTCGGGCGCGAGCGGCTCGGCCTGCTCCGGCTTCGCGACCGACCGGGCGAGCCCTCCCGCGCCGCGGGCGAGCAGGTTCCAGCCGCCGCTGGCGATGCGCCAGAAACCGGGGCCGGCGGGAGCCTTCTTCTTGGCCGGCGGACGGCGGTTCGGGGCCCCCTTGGCGGCGGGCCGCTTCTTGCTCGCCGCCGTCGAACCCGATCGGCTGCGGGTCGGGGCCGGCCGGCGGGTCGACGTGCTGCGGGCAGGCATGCGTCAGACGGTAAGCCCGGAGAGGGCCGCGGACGGGCAGGCCGGGCGTCGTGTCCCCCCGCGCGGCCCCCGCATCTCATAACGTCACACGCATGAGGACCCCGCTCCCCCACGGCAGCTGGCCCACCCCGATCACCTCCGAGCTGGTCGTCCGCACGGCCGCGCGGCTCGGCGAGGTCATGGTGGACGGCGACGAGGTCTGGTGGTCCGAGGCCCGCCCCGACGAGGGCGGGCGCTCGGTGATCGTGCGCCGCTCCGCCGACGGCACCGTGGCCGACGCGCTGCCCGCACCGTGGAACGCGCGGACCCGCGTGCACGAGTACGGCGGCGGCGCGTGGACGGTCTCCGACGGCACGCTGTGGTTCACCGAGTTCTCCGACCAGCGGCTGTACCGGCTGGATCCCGGCGCCGGCTCCCCGGTCCCGGTCACGCCCGAACCGGAGCTCCCGTCCGGTGTCCGGTACGCCGACCTGACGGTGGTCCCGGAGGGCGTGCTGGCCGTGCGGGAGACCCACACCGCGTCGGGCGCCGCGGCGGACGTGGTGAACGAGACCGTGCGCGTGGGCCCCGACGGCGCGACCGAGGTGCTCGTCTCCGGACCGGATTTCGTCTCCGACCCCCGGCCGGCGCCGGACGGCGTCACGCTCGCGTGGCTGCAGTGGGACCACCCGGAGATGCCGTGGGACGCCGCCCAGCTCCTCGTCCGCGCCGCCGACGGGTCGCACCACGTGCTGGCCGGGGGTCCCGGCGAGGCCGTCGTCCAGCCCGAGTGGGGTGCCGACCTCGCGCTGTGGTGGCTGAGCGACCGGACCGACGTCTGGTCGCTGTACCGCAAGCGGCCGCACGCCGAGCCCGAGCTGGTGCTCGACGTGGGCACCGACATCGCCGGCCCGCAGTGGCAGTTCGGGCAGAGCCGGTACGCGCTGCTCGGCGACGGACGGGCCGTGGTGGCCTACCCCCGGGACGGGCTCGACCGGCTCGCGGTGCTCGAGGCCGACGGTGCGGTCCGCGAGCTCGACCTGCCCTACGCCGCCTACGCCCAGCTGCGGGCGCACGGCACCGCGGTGGTGTGCGTGGCCGGCGGTCCGGACGCCGAGCCGGTGGTGCTCCAGGTGGACGTCGACGGCGGGGAGGCGCAGGTCCTGCGCCCGGCGCGGGACCTCGGCCTGGACCCCGCCTGGTTCTCCCGTCCCGAGCAGGTCACGTTCCCCACCGAGGACCGCGGCACCGGCATCGGCGTCGCGCACGCGCTCGTGTACCCGCCGACGAACCCGGAGGCGACCGCCCCGGAGGGCTCCCTCCCGCCGCTCCTGGTCGTGGTGCACGGCGGGCCGACGTCGGCCGCGACGCCGGTGCTCGCCCTCGGCGTCCAGTACTGGACCTCGCGCGGCTTCTGCGTCGCCGACGTCGACTACCGCGGCTCCACCGGGTACGGCCGCCGCTACCGGGAGGCGCTGCAGGGCCGGTGGGGCGTGGTCGACCTCGACGACGTCGTCGCCTGCGCCCGGTTCCTCGCCGACGCCGGGCGGGTTGACCCCGACCGGTTGGCCATCCGCGGTGGCTCGGCCGGCGGCTACACGACGCTGGCGACGCTGGCCATGCGCCCGGGCGTGTTCACCGCCGGCGCCAGCCACTACGGCGTCGCCGACCTCGCGGCGCTGGCCGCCGAGACGCACAAGTTCGAGTCGCGCTACCTCGACGGGCTCGTCGCCCCGTGGCCGGAGGGCGCCGACGTCTACGCCGACCGCTCCCCGATCACCCACGTCGACACCCTCGACACCCCGCTGGCGGTGTTCCAGGGCGAGGAGGACGCCGTCGTCCCGCCGTCGCAGGCGGAGGCGATCGTCGCGGCGCTGCGCGACAAGGGCGTGCCGCACGCCTACCTGCTGTTCCCCGGCGAGCAGCACGGCTTCCGCAAGGCGGCGAACATCCGCGCGGCGCTGGACGGCGAGCTGTCCTTCTACGCCCAGGTGTGGGGCTTCGACCTGCCGTCCGAGGAGGGCATCGCGCCGATCGCGGTGGTGCGGGGATGACCGGCGTCGTCCGGGAGGCCCGGCACGACGACCTGAGCGCCCTCCGGGACGTCGAGCGCGCCGCCGGACACCTGTTCGCCCGGCTCGGGATGGACCTGGTGGCCGACGACGAACCGCCCTCGCTGGAGACGCTGCGGGAGTACGCCGACGGCGGTCGGGCCTGGGTCCGCACCGACGACTTGGACCGGCCGGTGGCCTACCTCCTCGCGGCCGAGGTCGACGGCTGCGCCCACCTGGAACAGGTCAGCGTGCACCCGGACCACGCCGGCCGCCGTCTGGGCCAGGAACTCCTGTCGCGCCTGGAGCAGTGGGCGAGGGGGCGGCACCTGCCGGCGATCACGCTCACCACGTACACCGACGTCCCCTGGAACGGCCCGTACTACCAGCGGCTGGGCTTCCGCGTCCTGACCGACGCCGAGCTGTCTCCCGGCCTGCGGCGGGTCCGCCGCGCGGAGGCCGACCACGGCCTGGACCGCTGGCCACGCGCGGCCATGCGACGAGAGGTCAGACCTCCAGCACCGTCGGGATGATCATCGGGCGACGGCGGTGCTTGTCCGACACCCACTTGCCGACCGTGCGCCGGATGATCTGGGAGAGCCGGTGGGCGTCGGCGCCGTCGTCGGACAACGCCCGCTTGAGGTTCTCCTCGACCAGCGCGAGGACCTCGTCGAACGCCGCCGGGTCGTCGGAGAACCCCCGGGTGGACAGGTGCACCGGCCGCACGATCGTCCGGGTCGACGGCTCGACCACCACGGTGAGCGCCACGAAGCCCTCGTCGCCGAGGATCCGCCGTGCCTGCAGCGACTCCTCGCCGACGTCACCGACGTTGAGCCCGTCGACGTAGACGTCGCCGATGGGCACGCTGCCCACGATCGAGGCCTTGCCGTCGACCAGGTCCACGACGACGCCGTCCTCGGCCAGGAGGATCCGGTCGGTGGCCATGCCCGTCTCCTCGGCGAGCTTGGCGTGCGCCCGCAGGTGCCGCCACTCCCCGTGCACCGGCATGAGGTACTTCGGCTTCGCCACGTTGAGCAGCGTGCGCAGCTCACCGGCCGGGGCGTGCCCGGAGACGTGCACCCGCGCGGTCTCCTTGTGCACCACGGTGGCCCCGCGCCGGGCCAGCCCGTTGATCACCTTGTAGACGGCGGTCTCGTTGCCCGGCACCAGCGACGACGCGAGGACGACGGTGTCGCCGGCCTCGATGGTGACGTGGTGGTGGTCGCCGCGGGCCATGCGACCGAGCGCCGAGAGCGGCTCGCCCTGCGAACCGGTGCTCACCAGCACCACCTGCTCCGGCGGCATCGCGGCGGCGTCGTCGAGCGAGACCATGAGGCCCGGCGCCACCCGGAGCAGCCCGAGGTCGCGGGCCACCCCCATGTTGCGGATCATCGAACGGCCGACCAACGCGACCTTGCGGCCGTGCTTCTCGGCGCAGTCGAGCACCTGCTGGATCCGGTGGACGTGGCTGGCGAAGCTGGAGACGATCAGCCGCTGCGAGGCGCGGGCGAACACGTCGTCCAGCACCGGCCCGATGCTCCGCTCCGGGGTGACGAAGCCGGGCACCTCGGCGTTGGTCGAGTCCGACAGCAGCAGGTCGATGCCCTCGACACCCAGCCGGGCGAACGCCCCCAGGTCGGTGAGCACGCCGTCGAGCGGCAGCTGGTCCATCTTGAAGTCGCCGGTGTGCACCAGCACGCCGGCCGGGGTGTGCACGGCGACGGCGAGCGCGTCCGGGATCGAGTGGTTCACCGAGATGAACTCGCAGTGGAACGGCCCGGCGAGGTGGTCGTCGCCGGCGGCGACCTCGACCAGCGTCGGGTCCAGCCGGTGCTCGCGCAGCTTGGCGGCCACCAGGGCGAGGGTGAACCGCGAGCCGACCAGCGGGATGTCCCCGCGGAGCCGGAGCAGGTACGGGAGGGCACCGATGTGGTCCTCGTGCCCGTGCGTGAGGACGACGGCGGCGATGTCGTCGAGGCGGTGCTCGATCACGCCGAAGTCGGGGAGGATCAGGTCGACGCCGGGCTGCTCGGCCTCCGGGAAGAGGACGCCGCAGTCGATGACCAGCAGCGATCCGTCGAACTCCAGGACGGCCATGTTGCGGCCGATCTCGCCGAGCCCACCGAGCGCCATCACCCGCAGGCCGCCCTCGGCCAGCGGCGGGGGCGCCTTCAGGTCGAGGTGGGGTTGGGTGACCTGACCACTCACAGGGAAACGCCTCCAGCGGCGAGGTCGGCGCGCAGCTGCGCGATCTGTTCGGGGGTGGCGTCGACCAGTGGTGGCCGGACGGGTCCGGCCGGCAGGCCGAGCGCGTTGAGCGCAGCCTTCACCGTGATGACGCCCTGGGTGCGGAAGATGCCGGTGTAAACCGGGAGCAGGCTCTGGTTGATCGCCCGGGCGGTGGCGAGGTCGCCGGCCTCGACGGCCGCGATCAGCTCGGCCAGCCGGTGGCCGACGAGGTGGCCGACGACGCTGACCACGCCCACGCCACCCAACGCCAGGATCGGCAGGTTCAGCATGTCCTCGCCGCTGTAGTAGACGAGGTCGGTGCGGGCCAGCGTCCAGGCGATCGCGCCCAGGTCGGCCTTGGCGTCCTTGACCGCGACGATCCGCGGGTGCTCGGCCGCCCGCACGAGGGTCTCGACCTCGATGGGCATCCCGGTGCGCACGGGGATGTCGTAGAGCATCACCGGCAGGTCGGTGCTGTCGGCGATCGAGGTGAAGTGCCGGAGCAGCCCGGCCTGCGGTGGCCGGTTGTAGTACGGGGTCACGACCAGCAGCCCGTCGACCCCGAGGCGCTCGGCCGCGCGGGCCTTGTCGATGGAGTGCGCGGTGTCGTAGGTGCCGACGCCGGCGAGGATCGTGGCCCGGTCGCCCACGGCGTCGAGCACGACCTCGAGCACGGCGTGCTGCTCGGCGTCGCTGATGGTGGGCGACTCCCCCGTCGTGCCGAAGACGACCAGGCCGTCGTTGCCGCCCCGGTCGACCAGGTGCGCGGCCAGCTGCTGCGCGCCGGAGAGGTCGATCGAGCCGTCCTCGGCCAGCGGGGTGACCATGGCCGTCAGGACGCGCCCGAACGGCCGGGCGGGGTCGGTGGTCATGACGCCGAATCTACCGAGCCGTGCCAGCGGACCCGGTCCCGCCCACGGCAGGGCGCCGGTATTCCGACAGCGCGTAGCGCAGCCCCGCCGGCGCCGACTCCGACCAGCCCTCGGCCGGGGTGCGTGCCGTCCGGGTCCAGCCGTCCAGCGACGGGGCCCAGGTGTCCCCCGGGACGGCGGTGTCGACGTCGGTGACCACGAGCCGGTCGGCGTGCGGCAGGAATGCCGCGTACACCGCTCCCCCGCCGATCACCCAGCAGGAGCCGTGCTCGGCGAGCACCTGCTCGACGGAGCCGGCCCGCCGCGCCCCCTCGGCCGACCAGGTCGGGTCCGACGTGAGGACGACGTTGACCCGGCCCGGCAGCGGGCGGAAGCGCTCGGGCAGCGACTCCCAGGTGCGCCGGCCCATCACCACCGTGGCCCCGGTGGTGAGCCGGCGGAAGAGCGCCAGGTCCTCGGGCAGGTGCCAGGGCAGGCCGCCTCCGGCGCCGATCACGCCGTTCCGGGCCTGGGCCCAGATGAGCGCGATCCCGCTGTGGCCGTCCGGCGAGCTCGACGGCTGCGTCACACCGCCACGGCTGCCCGGATCGCGGGGTGGTGGCGGTAGTCCCGGAGGGCGAAGTCCTCGTAGGCGTGGTCGAACAGCGACGGCGCCGGCGCCAGTTCCAGCGTCGGGAAGGGCAGCACCTCACGGGAGAGCTGTTCGGTCACCTGCGCGACGTGGTTGCTGTAGATGTGGCAGTCGCCGCCCACCCAGATGAAGTCGCCGGGCTCGAGACCGACCTGCGCGGCCACCATGCGGGTCAGCAGCGCGTAGCTGGCGATGTTGAACGGCACCCCGAGGAACATGTCGGCGCTGCGCTGGTACAGCTGGCAGGAGAGCCTGCCGTCGGCGACGTAGAACTGGAACAGCGCGTGGCAGGGTGCCAGGGCCATCTCCGGCAGGGCGCCGACGTTCCACGCCGAGACGATCATGCGGCGGGAGTCCGGGTCCGACCGCAGCGTGTCCAGCAGGGCGGAGATCTGGTCGATCTGCTGCCCGTCGGGCGTCGGCCACGAACGCCACTGCACCCCGTACACCGGGCCCAGCTCGCCGTCGGCGGAGGCCCACTCGTCCCAGATCGTGACGCCGTGCTCGCGCAGCCAGCCGACGTTGCTGTCGCCGCGCAGGAACCACAGCAGCTCGACGGCGACCGACTTGAAGTGCACCTTCTTGGTCGTCACCAGCGGGAAGCTCTCCGACAGGTCGTACCGGAGCCGCTCGCCGAACAGGCTGACCGTGCCCGTCCCGGTGCGGTCCTGCTTCGGCGTCCCCTGCTCGAGGATGCGTCGCAGGAGGTCCTCGTACTGGGTGTCGATCGGTGCTGCCACGCGCCCGAGGGTACGACGGCCCGGGGACGGTTCCGGAGGCCCTGCGGCCACCGGGACCAGAGGTGCGCGCGAGGCGCTCAGCCCTCGGCGACGAACGGGCTGGCCGCGACCTCCGTGCCGTCGGCCAGGGCGCTGATCCGGAAGTCGCCGAACACGTTGCCGGCCACGCGCTGCAGCTCGCGCAGGCAGGCGATCGCCACTTCCCGGATCTCCACGTCGGCGTGCTCGCTCGCCCGCATGGCGACGAAGTGCCGCCAGGCGCGGTAGTTCCCGGTGACGACGATGCGGGTCTCGGTGGCGTTGGGCAGCACCGAGCGCGCCGCCTGCCGGGCCTGCTTGCGCCGCAGGGTGGCGTTCGGCACGTCGGCGAGGCGCTCCTCCAGCCCGTCGAGGAGCTCGTCGTAGGCGGCCCGGGCGGCGTCGGTCGCGGCGAGGAACCGCCGGTGCAGCTCCGGGTCCGCGGCGATGACCGCCGGCTCGACGACGGCGGCGTCCCGCTCGGGCACGTAGCGCTGGGACAGCTGGCTGTAGGAGAAGTGCCGGTGGCGGACCAGCTCGTGGGTGAGCGACCGGGAGACGCCGGCGAGGTACATGCTCACCGTGCCGTGCTCGAGCACCGCGAGGTGGCCGACCTCGAGGATGTGCCGCAGGTAGCCGGCGTTGGTCGCCGTGGCCGGGACCGTCCTGCCCCACGACTCGTAGCAGGCGCGACCGGCGAACTCGGCCAGCGCCTGACCGCCGTCGGCGTCGGTCTCCCAGGGCACGTCCGCCGGAGGGGTGAACTGCGTCTGCGCGATGACCTGGACCCGCAGCGGCGCGATCGGTGGCACGGGTCGAGCCTACGGCCGGCGGCCCGGCAGACTGGGCGGCGTGGAGTGGCTGCGCGTGCTGATCGCCGTCGCCGGCGGCCTCCTGCTGCTCTGGCTGCTGATGCTGGCGGTCCTGTGGCGGGCCCGCCCCGACGGGCTGACGGCGCGGGACGCGCTGCGGTTGCTGCCCGACCTGGTGCGCCTGGTGCGCCGGCTGGCCGCCGACCGGTCGCTCCCGCGCGGGGTGCGGGTGCGGTTGTGGCTCCTGCTGGCGTACCTGCTCTCCCCGGTGGACCTGGTGCCCGACGTCGTGCCGGTGCTGGGCTACGCCGACGACGTGGTCGTCGCCGCCTGGGCGCTGCGCGCGGTGGTCCGCCGCGCCGGCGACGAGGCCCTCGTCCGGCACTGGCCCGGGGAGGCGGCCGGGCTGGCCGTGGTGCGCCGCCTGGCCGGGCTCAGCCCGCGAACGGAGGGCCTCCCACCGCACGGCTGAGCTCGGGGGCGAGGTCGCCCCGCTCGACGACGACGACGTCGTCGAGCGCCATCCAGCGGGCCATGTCCCGCAGCTCCGCGGACAGTGCCGCGGCCACCTCGGGGCGCTCGATCCCCTCCTCGCCGTGCGCGGCCTGCACGCGAAGCACACCGGCCCGGCGGTCGGCCTTGAGGTCGACGCGGGCGACCAGCCGGTCACCGAGGAGGAAGGGCAGCACGTAGTAGCCGTGCACCCGCCTGACCGCCGGGGTGTAGATCTCCAGCCGGTAGCGGAAGCCGAAGATCCGCTCCACCCGCGGGCGCTCCCAGATCAGGGAGTCGAAGGGGCTGAGCAGCGCACGGGCCCGGATCCACCGGGGACGGCGGGCCTCGGGGTCGAGCCAGCCGGGACGGTTCCAGCCGACGACCTCGACGGGCAGCAGCTCACCGGCGTCCGCCAGCTCGGTGATCGCCGTCCGCGCGTCGGCGGGGCTCAGCCGGAAGTAGTCGCGCAGGTCGGTCTCGGTGGCCACCCCCAGCGCCCGGGCGGCGGTGCGGACCAGCTCCCGGACGGCGTCGCCCCGGGCGGGGGTGGGGGCGTGCAGGACGTCGGCCGGCAGCACCCGCTCGGGCAGGTCGTACACGCGCTCGAAGCCGGCCGTGCGCGCGGTGGCGGTGAGCGCGCCGGTGAAGAACAGGTACTCCAGCGCCGCCTTGCCGGCGTGCCAGTTCCACATGCTCCCCGGCCGGTTGGGCCGCTCCTCCTGGAGCTGGCTGGCCTTGAGCGGGCCGTCGGTGCGCACCCGTTCCAGCAGCGCCGCCACGAACTCCGGCCGCTCCCGCTGCACCCGGGTCATCGAGCCCCATGCCTCCTGCTCGGCCGCGGCCATGCGCCAGCGCAGGAACGGGTGCAGGCGCACCGGCAGGAACGAGGCCTCGTGCGCCCAGTACTCGAACAGGTCGTGCCGCCGGTTGGACAGGTCGTCGAGCGCCGCCCGTGGATAGGGGCCGAGCCGGCTGAACGCCGGCAGGTAGTGCGAGCGGGACAGCACGTTGACCGAGTCGATCTGCACGACGGCCAGCCGGTCGGTGAGCCGGCGCAGCTGCCGGGTGCCGACGGCGGTGTCCGGCCGCGGCTCGGCGAAACCCTGGGCGGCCAGGGCGATGCGCCTGGCCAGCGCGGCCGGCAACCGTTCGACGCTGCTCACGTCGGCAGATACTGCCCGCCGGGTACGACGCCCGCGGGCGCGGCCCTACGCTGCCCCGGTGACGTCGGATCTCCCATTCCCCCGCCTCACGGGCTCGGCCGAGGTGTCGGTCCGCCCGGCGCGCCCGGACGATGCCGTCGCCGTCGCGCGCGTCCAGGGGACGACGTGGCGGACGGCGTACCGCGCCGTCCTGCCCGCCGCCGTGCTCGACGCCTGGGACGACGAACAGGTGCAGAGCACCTGGCGCGCGGCGATCTCCGCACCTCCCTCACCCGCTCACCGGGTGCTGGTGGCCGTCGAGGCCGACACGGTCGTCGGCTTCGCCGCCGTCGTCCCCACGGGCGAGGACGCGGGCACCGCCGAGCTGGCAACGCTGCTGGTCGAGCCGCGCTGGGGGCGCCGCGGGCACGGCAGTCGGTTGCTGGCGGCGGTCACCGACCTCGCGGCCATCGACGCGACCCGCCGGCTGGAGGTCTGGCTGCCGGAATCGGACCAGGCGTCCGCGGCCTTCTTCGAGTCTGCGGGGTGGGTGCCCGACGGCTGGGCGCGCACGCTCGACACCGGCGACGCACCGCTGCGCGAGCTCCGATGGCACACGCTGCTGGAGGACGAGGAGGACCCGACACCGTGACCTTCACCGGCTTCCCGGACGACGGGCTGGTCTTCTACGAGGGGCTCGAGGCCGACAACAGCAAGACCTACTGGACCGCCCACCGGGACGCGTACGACATCTGCGTCCGAACCCCCATGCTCGCCCTGCTGGACGAGCTGGCCGCCGAGTTCGGCCCGGGCAAGGTCTTCCGCCCGTACCGCGACGTGCGGTTCAGCCACGACAAGACGCCGTACAAGACCCACCAGGGCGCCGTGGTGAACCCCGAGGGCCGCGGGGCGGGCGCCTGGTACGTGCAGATCTCCGCCGACGGCCTGCTGATCTCCGGTGGCACCTGGCGGCTCGAGTCGGACCAGATCGGGCGGTACCGCCGCGCCGTGGCCGACCCCGTGCAGGGTCCCCGGCTGGAGGCAGAGGTCGAGCGCCTGCGCGCGACCGGCTGGGAGATCCAGGGCGACCGTCTCGTACGGGTGCCGGCCGGCTACTCCGCGGACGACGACCGGCTCGAGCTCCTGAAGCACAAGGCGCTGCACGCCACCCGCCACTGGGAGCCCGACGACTGGCTGCACACGCGGGAGACCCTGGACCGCGTCCGCGCCGGGTGGCGCGACCTGCAGCAGCTCAACGCGTGGTTCGCCGACAACGTCGGGGCGACGACGAAGGAACCACGCCCCCGCCGCTGACCACGGCACTCACCACCCCGCACTCGGACGGCGCCGTGCGCTCATGACGCCGCCGGGAACGGCGGACGACAATGCTCCGCCGCGCTCACCGGTCCCGGGCGCACGCCGACGGACGCGCACGGCGGAGCGCGGGCATGGCGCTGGTGCGACCGGGTCCGGGCATGCCGCAAGGGGCCCCAGCACGGATGCTGGGGCCCCTTCGGGAATGGTTGTCCGGCGGCGTCCTACTCTCCCACCCCGTCTCCAGGGCAGTACCATCGGCGCTGAAAGGCTTAGCTTCCGGGTTCGGAATGTGACCGGGCGTTTCCCTCTCGCCATGGCCGCCGTAACTCTGTGAACATGTACGAACCGGCTGGTTCGTGCGTTCAGAACCGCACAGTGGACGCGTGACATCTTGTTATCCGAGCTCGTTCACAGCACCAGAAGGTAGGTGTGTGTGGTCAAGCCCTCGGCCTATTAGTACCGGTCAGCTCCACACCTTGCGGTGCTTCCACTTCCGGCCTATCAACCCGCTGGTCTGGGCGGGGGCCTTACCCGGTTGACCCGGTGAGAGACCTCATCTTGAAGCGAGCTTCCCGCTTAGATGCTTTCAGCGGTTATCCCTGCCGAACGTAGCTAACCAGCAGTGCACCTGGCGGTACAACTGGCACACCAGAGGTTCGTCCGTCCCGGTCCTCTCGTACTAGGGACAGCTCTTCTCAAGTCTCTTACGCGCACGGCGGATAGGGACCGAACTGTCTCACGACGTTCTAAACCCAGCTCGCGTACCGCTTTAATGGGCGAACAGCCCAACCCTTGGGACCTACTCCAGCCCCAGGATGCGACGAGCCGACATCGAGGTGCCAAACCATCCCGTCGATATGGACTCTTGGGGAAGATCAGCCTGTTATCCCCGGGGTACCTTTTATCCGTTGAGCGACACCGCTTCCACATGCCGGTGCCGGGTCACTAGTCCCAGCTTTCGCTCCTGCTCGACCCGTCGGTCTCGCAGTCAAGCTCCCTTGTGCACTTGCACTCGACACCTGATTGCCAACCAGGCTGAGGGAACCTTTGGGCGCCTCCGTTACATTTTGGGAGGCAACCGCCCCAGTTAAACTACCCACCTGACACTGTCCCTGATCCGGATCACGGACCGAGGTTAGACATCCAATTCGACCAGAGTGGTATTTCAACGGCGACTCCACGAACACTGGCGTGCCCGCTTCGCAGTCTCCCACCTATCCTACACAAGCCGAACCGAACACCAATATCAAGCTATAGTAAAGGTCCCGGGGTCTTTCCGTCCTGCCGCGCGTAACGAGCATCTTTACTCGTAGTGCAATTTCGCCGAGCCTGTGGTTGAGACAGCTGAGAAGTCGTTACGCCATTCGTGCAGGTCGGAACTTACCCGACAAGGAATTTCGCTACCTTAGGATGGTTATAGTTACCACCGCCGTTTACTGGCGCTTGAGTTCTGAGCTTCGCGCCCGAAGGCACTAACCCGTCCCCTTAACGTTCCAGCACCGGGCAGGCGTCAGTCCGTATACATCGTCTTACGACTTCGCACGGACCTGTGTTTTTAGTAAACAGTCGCTTCTCACTGGTCTCTGCGGCCACCCACCGCTGCCCACCGCAAGGGTGTTGACAGTAGATGGCCCCCCTTCTCCCGAAGTTACGGGGGCATTTTGCCGAGTTCCTTAACCACAGTTCGCTCGATCGCCTCGGTATTCTCTACCTGACCACCTGAGTTGGTTTGGGGTACGGGCCGCTCGGAACTCGCTAGAGGCTTTTCTCGGCAGCATAGGATCATCCAATTCGCCTCATTCGGCTATGCGTCGGGCCTCACCCTGTATGTCCGACGGATTTACCTATCGGACGGGCCACACCCTTGCCCCGGTACTACCACTCACCGGTAGGACTACCTTCCTGCGTCACCCCATCGCTTGCCTACTACCAGTCCGGGTCCCCAGCTAGTCCGGATTGCCCACAAGTGGGCGCACCGGCGTCGGTGGGTTAGCATCGCTGGGTTCAGCATGGGCGTTCCTTCGCGGGTACGGGAATATCAACCCGTTGTCCATCGACTACGCCTGTCGGCCTCGCCTTAGGTCCCGACTCACCCTGGGCGGATTAGCCTGGCCCAGGAACCCTTGGTCTTCCGGCGGGGGAGGTTCTCACTCCCCTCTCGCTACTCATGCCTGCATTCTCACTCGTGTGGCGTCCACGGCTGGATCACTCCGCCGCTTCCACCGCCACACGACGCTCCCCTACCCATCCACACACCTGGCCGGCACCCCAAAAGGTGTCGGCGGGCTAACGTGTGAATGCCACGGCTTCGGCGGTGTGCTTGAGCCCCGCTACATTGTCGGCGCGGAACCACTTGACCAGTGAGCTATTACGCACTCTTTCAAGGGTGGCTGCTTCTAAGCCAACCTCCTGGTTGTCTCTGCGATCCCACATCCTTTTCCACTTAGCACACGCTTAGGGGCCTTAGCCGATGATCTGGGCTGTTTCCCTCTCGACTACGAACCTTATCGCCCGCAGTCTCACTGCCACGCTCTCACTTACCGGCATTCGGAGTTTGGTTGACGTCAGTAACCTTGTGGGGCCCATCGGCCATCCAGTGCTCTACCTCCGGCAAGAAACACGTGACGCTGCACCTAAATGCATTTCGGGGAGAACCAGCTATCACCGAGTTTGATTGGCCTTTCACCCCTACCCACAGCTCATCCCCCAGGTTTTCAACCCTGGTGGGTTCGGTCCTCCACGCGGTCTTACCCGCGCTTCAACCTGGCCATGGGTAGATCACTCGGCTTCGGGTCTAGGGCACGCGACTCAATCGCCCTGTTCGGACTCGCTTTCGCTACGGCTACCCCACACGGGTTAACCTCGCCACGTACCGCTAACTCGCAGGCTCATTCTTCAAAAGGCACGCAATCACCCCTCCACCGAAGTGGATAAGGCTCTCACGGCTTGTAGGCACACGGTTTCAGGTACTATTTCACTCCCCTCCCGGGGTACTTTTCACCTTTCCCTCACGGTACTAGTCCGCTATCGGTCACCAGGGAGTATTCAGGCTTAGCGGGTGGTCCCGCCAGATTCACACCGAATTTCACGGGCTCGGTGCTACTTGGGAGCAAGCTCGGGAGAGACTGAGTTTTCGTGTACGGGGCTCTCACCCTCTACGGCGACCCCTTCCAGAGGCCTTCCACTAACACAAGTCTTTTATGACTCCCTGCACCCCCGGCAGGAGGTGCTGAACTGTCCCACGACCCCGACCACACAACGCCTGCCGGCTATCACATGCGATCGGTTTAGCCTCATCCGCTTTCGCTCGCCACTACTCACGGAATCACTGTTGTTTTCTCTTCCTGTGGGTACTGAGATGTTTCACTTCCCCACGTTCCCTCCACACGCCCTATGTGTTCAGGCGCGGGTCACACCACATGACTGGTGCGGGGTTCCCCCATTCGGAAATCCTCGGATCAACGCTCGGTTGACAGCTCCCCGAGGCTTATCGCAGCCTCCTACGTCCTTCATCGGCTCCTGGTGCCCAGGCATCCACCGTGTGCCCTTAACAACTTGGCCACACAAAAATCCCGCTCCTCGCCCCCGGAAGGAAACAAGAAACGGGCCTACAAACTGAAACTCTGCTTCAGAGTCAGAAGATGCTCGCGTCCACTGTGCAGTTCTCAACGTACGACCAGCCACCCCCCACACCGTCCCGCCAGACCCGCCACCCCCACAGGGGCGACGACGGTACGAGAACCAGGAGGCCCTGACACAAGAGACCGGTTCCCCGCTCCCTCAGGACCCAACAGCGTGCCTACGAACCGACCAACCCCCACCACCCCGTTCCCCACCACACACCCCCCAAGAGGAGCGCGCGGCCGTACTAGGAGCAGCACCAGGCTGCCGGCCGAACTGGTCAGCGTTCCACCCTCGAGCACCACCCCGAACACCCGTGACCCACCAGGACTGGTGAACCATCACGGTCCGAGCGCGGCTCTGGACCACACCCACGAGGGGCGCGGCCAGTGCTCCTTAGAAAGGAGGTGATCCAGCCGCACCTTCCGGTACGGCTACCTTGTTACGACTTCGTCCCAATCGCCGATCCCGCCTTCGACGGCTCCCTCCCACAAGGGGTTGGGCCACCGGCTTCGGGCGTTACCGACTTTCGTGACGTGACGGGCGGTGTGTACAAGGCCCGGGAACGTATTCACCGCAGCGTTGCTGATCTGCGATTACTAGCGACTCCAACTTCATGGGGTCGAGTTGCAGACCCCAATCCGAACTGAGACCGGCTTTTTGGGATTCGCTCCACCTCGCGGTATCGCAGCCCTTTGTACCGGCCATTGTAGCATGTTTGCAGCCCTAGACATAAGGGGCATGATGATTTGACGTCATCCCCACCTTCCTCCGAGTTGACCCCGGCAGTCTCCTATGAGTCCCCGACATTACTCGCTGGCAACATAGGACGAGGGTTGCGCTCGTTGCGGGACTTAACCCAACATCTCACGACACGAGCTGACGACAACCATGCACCACCTGTGCACGGCCCTTACGGACCCCCCATCTCTGGAGGATTTCCGTGCATGTCAAGCCTAGGTAAGGTTCTTCGCGTTGCATCGAATTAAGCAACATGCTCCGCCGCTTGTGCGGGCCCCCGTCAATTCCTTTGAGTTTTAGCCTTGCGGCCGTACTCCCCAGGCGGGGCGCTTAATGCGTTAGCTGCGGCACGGAGACCGTGGAATGGCCCCCACACCTAGCGCCCAACGTTTACGGCGTGGACTACCAGGGTATCTAATCCTGTTCGCTCCCCACGCTTTCGCTCCTCAGCGTCAGTAGTTGCCCAGAGACCCGCCTTCGCCACCGGTGTTCCTCCTGATATCTGCGCATTTCACCGCTACACCAGGAATTCCAGTCTCCCCTGCAACACTCAAGTCCGCCCGTATCGACTGCAGGCCCGAGGTTGAGCCTCGGGATTTCACAGCCGACGCGACGAACCGCCTACGAGCTCTTTACGCCCAATAATTCCGGACAACGCTTGCACCCTACGTATTACCGCGGCTGCTGGCACGTAGTTGGCCGGTGCTTCTTCTGCAGGTACCGTCACTCTCGCTTCGTCCCTGCTGAAAGAGGTTTACAACCCGAAGGCCGTCATCCCCCACGCGGCGTCGCTGCGTCAGGCTTTCGCCCATTGCGCAATATTCCCCACTGCTGCCTCCCGTAGGAGTCTGGGCCGTGTCTCAGTCCCAGTGTGGCCGGTCACCCTCTCAGGCCGGCTACCCGTCGTCGCCTTGGTAGGCCACTACCCCACCAACAAGCTGATAGGCCGCGGGCCCATCCCTGGCCGATAAATCTTTCCACCACCAGACCATGCGGTCAGCGGTCACATCCGGTATTAGCCCCAATTTCTTGGAGTTATCCCAGAGCCAGGGGCAGGTTGCCCACGTGTTACTCACCCGTTCGCCACTGATCCCCCCGCAAGCGAGGTTCACCGTTCGACTTGCATGTGTTAAGCACGCCGCCAGCGTTCGTCCTGAGCCAGGATCAAACTCTCCGTAGATGATTTGATCACAGCTGAGAACCGCGAGCTGACACTCGCGATATCAATCAACCAAAGGAATCCCTGCCACAACCACAAGAGCCATGGCACGGGGTATTACTTGGCACTGACTTTCGGCACGCTGTTGAGTTCTCAAGGAGCGGACGCGCAGGAAGTAGACCCTCGCGGGCTTCGTCCCTGGCTGGATGTCCAACTCTACGCCGGTTTCCAGAGGCCCGCTAGAGGGGCCATCCGGTCCGGCGGCCCTCCCGGGCCGCGCGGCGCAAAGAGAAAGTTACGCGGCGGTGAAGACCGTGTCAAACCCGGGGGTCGTGACGCGCGCCACGCGGCCCGCGTCCGGGGTGGACCTCTCGGGAGACCCGTGCTGGACCTGCGGGTGCTGCTCGGCGCGGGATCCGCTCACAGCCCCAGGAAGCTCTCGATCCCCACCGTGAGACCCGGGCGGCGTCCGATCTCCCGGACGGCCAGGAGGACGCCGGGCATGAAGGAGGCCCGGTCGAACGAGTCGTGCCGCAGGGTGAGGCTCTCCCCCGCCGCACCGAGGAGCACCTCCTGGTGGGCGACCAGCCCGGTCAGCCGCACGGCGTGCACGGGCACCCCTTCGACGTCGGCGCCCCGGGCCCCCGGCAGCTGGTCGGAGGTGGCGTCGGGCGCGGGCGGCAGGCCGGCGGCGCGACGGGCGGCTGCGACCAGGCGGGCGGTACGCAACGCGGTCCCCGAGGGAGCGTCGACCTTGTTGGGGTGGTGCAGCTCCACGATCTCCACCGAGGGGAAGAAGCGGGCCGCCTCCCGGGCGAAGCGCATGAGCAGGATCGCGCCGATGCCGAAGTTGGGCGCGATCACGACGCCCAGGTCGGGCTTCGGCTCCAACCACTCCGCGACGGTGGCCAGCCGGGCCTCGTCGAAGCCGGTGGTCCCGACCACGCAGTGGATGTTGTTGTCGATGCAGAACCGGATGTTGTCCATGACCACGTCGGGCCGGGTGAAGTCGACGACCACCTGGGCCCCGGCGTCGGCCACGTTGAACAGCCAGTCGCCGTCGTCGACCATCGCCACCAGCTCGAGGTCCTCGGCGTCGTTGACCGCCTTGACCACCTCCGTGCCCATGCGGCCACGGGCGCCGAGCACCCCCACGGGGATCAGGGCGGGGTCGCGGTCGGCAGTGGGCTGCTGGTCGGCGTCGCTGGTGGTCACCCGGTCAGGTTTCCCGGCCCGCGTCGCGGACGCAAGACAGCGGACGGGTCACCGCTTCCGTCGGGTGGCCCAGGCCCACGCCAGCGAGCCGACGAGGACCCCCACGACGTCGGCGATCAGGTCGGCCGGCGACGCCGATCGCGCCAGCGGGGTCAGGCCCTGCACCAGTTCACTGGCGACGGCGTAGAGCACCAGCCCCGCCGCCACCGGCGTACCGCGCCCCCCGGCCCACCGGGCGCTGATCGCCAGACCGGCGAACAGGAGCAGGTGCACGACCTTGTCGACCCCCGCCGGGGCGGACGGCACGTCGGACGCGGGAGCGAAGAGCACCACCACCGACACGAGCAGGACCAGCGCCAGGACGACGCGGGACAAGGTCCCGCCGACGGCGCCCACGGTCCCCTCAGAGACGATCGAGGTCGGACTCGCGGTAGGGGCCGACCACCGCCAGGCACATCTCCTGGCCGAACAGCCCGCCCGCGACGGAGCGCACCTGCGACTCCTCCACGGCGTCGATCCGGGCCAGCACGTCGCGCACCGGCACGTACTCGCCGTAGGAGAGTTCGCTCTTGCCCAGCCGGCTCATCCGGGAGCCGGTGTCCTCGAGGCCGAGGACGAGCCCGCCCCGGAGCTGGCCACGGGCCCGCGCCACCTCCTCGGCGGTCAGCCCGTCGGCGGCGACCCGGTCGAGCTCCTCCCGGACCAGCCGCAGCACCTCGGGGACCCGCTTCTTCGAGCAGCCGGCGTAGACGGAGAAGGCCCCCGCACCCGCGTAGTGGCTCAGCGCCGAGCCGACGCTGTAGACCAGCCCGCGCTTCTCGCGGATCTCCTGGAACAGCCGTGAGCTCATCCCTCCACCCACGGCGGTGTCGAGGACGGCGGCCACGTACCGGCGGTCGTCCAGCCGGCCCATCGCCGGCGTGCCGAGCAGCAGGTGCGTCTGCTCGGTGCGCCGGGAGATCAAGCCGGCCGGGCTCGCCGGGCGGGTCAGCTCGACGTCCCCGGTGCGCAGCGGGGCAGGGCGCGCCGATCCGGTGAGCCGGTCCCCGAACGCGGCGGTGACCAGGTCGAGCACCTGCTGGTGGTCCACCCGCCCGGCCGCCGTCACCACGATGGACGGCACCGCATAGCGGGACCGGTACCAGCCGTCGACGTCGTCGCGGGTGAGCCCCTCGATCGACTCGACGGTGCCCAGCACCGAGCGCCCCAGCGGGGTGTCGCCGAAGAGGGTCTCGGCGAACAGGTCGTGGACGGCGTCGGCGGGCTCGTCGTCGCGCATGGCGATCTCCTCCAGCACCACCGTGCGCTCGGACTCGAGATCGGCCGCGGTGTTCGTCGCGTCGGTGACCAGGTCCGCCAGCAGCGTCACGGCCAGGGGCAGGTCGCTGGCGAGCACGTTCGCGTAGTAGCAGGTGTGCTCCTTCGCGGTGAACGCGTTCATCTCACCGCCGACCGCGTCCATGGCCGTCGCGATCTCCAGCGCACCGCGGGAGGAGGTCCCCTTGAACAGGAGGTGCTCGAGGAAGTGCGACGACCCGGCAACCGCCGGCGTCTCGTCCCGCGAGCCCACGCCCACCCAGATGCCGAGCGTCGCCGACAGCACGCCCGGCATCGTCTCGGTCAGGACCCGCAGGCCCCCCGGCAGCTCGGTGCGTTCCACCCGGCCGCCGACCTCGTCGAGGTCGAGCAGCGCGGTCGTCCCTACGGGAACCGGGGCGGGTGCCTGCGCACCCGCCCCGGCCCGGATCAGATCAGTCGTGATCACTCACCTGCAGGAGCGGCCTCGGCCGGAGCCTCGGCGTCGGCGCCCTCGGCGGCGGAGTCCCCGCCGTCGGCGGCGACCGGCGCGAGGCTGATCTTGCCGCGGGCGTCGATGTCGGTGATCTCGACCTGCATCTTGTCGCCGACGTTCGCGACGTCCTCGACCTTGTTGATCCGCTTCCCGCCACCGAGCTTGCTGATGTGCACGAGGCCGTCCTTGCCCGGGAGCAGGGACACGAAGGCGCCGAACGGCGTGGTCTTGACGACCGTGCCGAGGAAGCGCTCGCCGACCTTGGGCATCTGCGGGTTGGCGATGGCGTTGATCCGGTCCACCGCGGCCTGCGCCGAGGGGCCGTCGGAGGCGCCGACGTAGATGGTGCCGTCGTCCTCGATGGTGATGTCCGCGCCGGTCTCGTCCTGGATCGCGTTGATCATCTGGCCCTTGGGGCCGATGACCGCGCCGATCTTGTCGACCGGGATGCGCACCGTGGTCACCCGCGGGGCGTAGGGGCTCATCTCGTCGGGGCCGTCGATGGCCTCGCCCATGACGTCGAGGATGTGCAGCCGGGCCGCGCGGGCCTGGGTCAGCGCACCGGCGAGGACGTCGGAGGGGATCCCGTCGAGCTTCGTGTCCAGCTGGAGGGCCGTGACGAAGTCCTTCGTGCCGGCGACCTTGAAGTCCATGTCACCGAAGGCGTCCTCGGCCCCGAGGATGTCGGTCAGCGCGACGTACTCGGTCTTGCCGTCGACCTCGTCGGAGACCAGGCCCATGGCGATGCCGGCCACCGGGGCGCGCAGCGGCACACCGGCGTTGAGCAGCGCCAGCGTGGAGGCGCAGACCGAGCCCATGGACGTCGAGCCGTTGGAGCCCAGCGCCTCGGACACCTGCCGGATCGCGTAGGGGAACTCCTCGCGGTCGGGGAGCACCGGCAGCAGCGCCCGCTCGGCGAGCGCACCGTGGCCGATCTCGCGCCGCTTGGGCGAGCCCACGCGGCCGGTCTCGCCGGTCGAGTACGGCGGGAAGTTGTAGTTGTGCATGTAGCGCTTGCGGTTGTCCGGCGACAGCGTGTCCAGCTGCTGCTCCATCCGGAGCATGTTCAGCGTGGTGATCCCCAGGATCTGGGTCTCGCCCCGCTCGAACAGCGCCGAGCCGTGCACGCGGGGCACGACCTCGACCTCGGCCGAGAGCGGCCGGATGTCGGTGAGGCCACGACCGTCGATGCGGACCTTGTCGCGCAGGATCCGCTGCCGGACGACCTTCTTCGTCAGCGCGCGGAAGGCACCGGAGATCTCCTTCTCGCGGCCCTCGAACTGGCCCGCGAGCGCGGCCTTGACCTCGTCCTTGAGCGCGTCGGTGGCGTCCTCGCGCTCCTGCTTGCCGGCGATCTGCTGCGCCTGGGCGAGCTTGTCGCCGACCTGCGCCTCGACCGCGGCGTAGACGTCGTCCTGGTAGTCCAGGAACCGCGGGAACTCGGCCACCGGCTTGGCGGCCTTCTCGGCGAGCGCCGACTGCGCGTCGCACAGCGCCTTGATGAACGGCTTGGCGGCCTCGAGGCCCTGGGCCACGACCTCCTCGGTCGGCGCGGGGGCGCCGCCGGCGACCAGCGCGATCGTCTTCTCGGTGGCCTCGGCCTCGACCATCATGATTGCGACGTCGCCGTCGGGCAGCACCCGGCCGGCCACGACCATGTCGAAGACGGCGTCCTCGAGCTCGGCGTGCGTCGGGAAACCGATCCACTGACCGTCGATGAGCGCGACGCGGCAGCCGCCGACCGGGCCGGAGAACGGCAGGCCCGACAGCTGGGTGGACGCGGACGCCCCGTTGATCGCGAGGACGTCGTACAGGTGGGCCGGGTCCAGCGACATGACGGTGATGACGACCTGGACCTCGTTGCGCAGCCCCTTGGCGAAGGTCGGGCGCAGCGGGCGATCGATCAGCCGGCAGGTGAGGATGGCGTCCTCGGACGGCCGGCCCTCGCGACGGAAGAACGAGCCGGGGATGCGCCCGGCGGCGTACATCCGCTCCTCGACGTCGACGGTCAGCGGGAAGAAGTCGAACTGCTCCTTGGGCTGGCGGCCGGCCGTGGTGGCCGACAGCAGCATGGTGTCGCCCATGGTGACGACGACGGAGCCGGCGGCCTGGCGCGCGAGCCGGCCGGTCTCGAAGGTGATGCTGCGGCTGCCGTGGGTGCCGTTGTCGATGACGGCGGTGGCGGTGGTGACCCCGTCCTCGGGGTCGAACTCGGCGGCGATGGGGCCGCTGGTGGTGGGTGCGGACACGTTGTCCTTCTCTCGTCTGGTCGCGCCCGGCCCCTTGCCGGGTGCGACTTCCTCTTGCGGCGATGCACGCCGTCGTACGTCCGGGGCGACCGGTCTTCGATCGAAGCCCTCGGGCTCTCCGGTTCCCCGATGAAGGGGAACCGATGCGTCCCGGAGGCCACTACCGAGGACCGGCCCTCTCGCGGAGTGCGCCGGGCGGGCAGGCCGTGGCCCGTGCGGCGGGTGCCGCACGAGAGAGGGGACCGTCCCGGTGTGACCCGGGATGGTCCCCTCGACGTGCTATCGGCGCAGGCCGAGCCGCTCGATCAGCGAGCGGTACCGGTTGATGTCGGTCTTCGCCAGGTAGTTCAGCAGCCGGCGGCGCCGGCCGACCAGCAGCAGCAGCCCGCGGCGGCTGTGGTGGTCGTGCTTGTGCATCTTCAGGTGCTCGGTCAGGTCGCTGATCCGGCGGGTCAGCATCGCGACCTGCACCTCGGGCGAACCGGTGTCCCTCTCGACCGTCGCGTAGTCGGTCATGATCTGCTGCTTGAGCGCGCTGTCGAGCGCCATGGTTCGCCTCCTGGGCGGATCTCGTGTGGCCCCCGGTCTGACTCACGAGGGCAGGTCTCACACACGTCGGTCGCCCGACGTCGGGTATCACACTACCTGCCCTCCGGGCAGGACCGCGGCCAGGTGCCGTCCCGGCCCGCGCTGAGCGCGCCCCGTCTCGCGTCGGGGAGCATCCGGCCCCCGCTCTTCGAGACCCGCTTCGCGGGGCTGGCCCCCGCCGTTCCCGGGGGGGACCTCCGGTCCCCCGCTCGGCACGGCGCTCAGGCGATCCCGAGCACCTGGCGGGTGTCGGCGACGTCCTGGGCCATCGCGGCGAGCAGGCCGTCGACGTCGGCGAAGGCGGCCATCGGCCGCAGCCGACGGGCGAACTCCACGCCGACGTGCTCCCCGTAGAGATCGCCGTCGTAGTCGAGGACGAAGGCCTCCACCGTGCGCCGGCTGCCCTGGAAGGTCGGGTTCGTGCCGACCGAGATCGCGGCCGGCAACCGTTCCCGGCTGGCGCCGCTGCGCGGGTCGCGGGTGACCAGGTGCCCGGCGTAGACACCGTCGGCGGGGATCGCGGTGTAGGCCGGGGTCTCCACGTTGGCGGTCGGGTACCCGAGTTCCCGGCCGCGGCGGTCGCCACGGACGACGACGCCGTCGACCCGGTGCGGGCGTCCCAGCGCCCGGGCGGCGGGGACCATGTCACCGGCGGCGACGCAGGCCCGGATGTAGGTCGAGGAGATGGTGACTTCGCCGTCCTCCGACGAGTCCTGTGCCAGGGGGACGCCCTCGACGGCGAAACCGAACCGGCGGCCCTCCTCGGTGAGGCTGGCGACCGTCCCGGCGGCGCGGTGGCCGTAGGTGAAGTTCTCCCCCACCACCACCTGCGCCGCGTGCAGCCGCTCCACCAGCACGGTGTGGGTGAAGGTCTCGGGCGGCAGCTTCATGAACTCGGCGGTGAACGGCAGCACGCACATCGCGTCCACCCCGAGGTCGGCGACCAGCTCGGCCTTCCGGTCCAGCGAGGTGAGGATCGCCGGGTGGGAGCCCGGCCGCACCACCTCGGCCGGGTGCGGGTCGAAGGTGAGCAGCAGGCACGGACGGCGCATCGCCCGCGCCCGCGCCACGGCCGCCCCGATCAGTGTCTGGTGACCGCGGTGGACGCCGTCGTACATCCCGACGGTGACCACCGTCCGGCCGAGATCACCGGGGGTGGCCTCCAACCCCCGCCAGCGCAGCACGCGACCCGCTCCCGCCCCGGTCAGGAGACCCGGTGCAGCCAGCCGTGGGTGTCGGCCACCCGCCCGTGCTGGATGTCGAGCAGGGCCTCGCGCAGCCGCATCGTCAGCGGCCCCGGCGTCCCGTCGCCCACGGTGAAGTCCCCGGTGCGGGCCTTGACCTCGCCGACGGGGGTGATGACGGCCGCGGTTCCGCAGGCGAACGTCTCGCTGACCGAGCCGTCGGCCACCCCGCTGCGCCACTCCTCGACGCTGACCTTCCGTTCGCTCACCCGGTGGCCCAGGTCGCGCGCCAGGGCGATCAGCGAGTCGCGGGTGATGCCCGGCAGCAGCGTGCCGGTGAGCTCGGGGGTGACCAGCTCGGCGTCGTCGCCGGAGCCGAGGACGAAGAACAGGTTCATCCCGCCCATCTCCTCGACGTACTTCTTCTCCACCGCGTCGAGCCAGACGACCTGGTCGCAGCCGGCGTCGATCGCCTGCTCCTGGGCCAGCAGGCTGGCGGCGTAGTTGCCGGCGCACTTCACGTCGCCGGTGCCGCCGGGCGCGGCCCGGATGTAGTCCTCGGAGAGGTAGACCGAGACCGGCTGGACCCCGCGCGGGAAGTAGGCGCCGGCCGGGCTGGCGATGACGAGGAAGAGGTACTCGTGGGCCGGCCGGACACCGAGGAAGGCCTCGCTGGCCAGTTGGTACGGGCGCAGGTACAGCGTCTGGTCGGGACCGGTGGGCACCCAGTCGCGGTCGGCGTCGACCAGGGCGTCGACGGCGGAGAGGAAGGCCGACTCGGGCACCGGCGGCATCGCCAGCCGCTTGGCGCCGCGCACGAAGCGGGCGGCGTTGGCCTCGGGCCGGAACGTGGCCACGCTGCCGTCGGGCTGGGCGTAGGCCTTGAGCCCCTCGAAGATCGACTGCGCGTAGTGCAGCGCGGCGGTACCCGGGTCCATCTGCAGTGGCCCGTACTGGGTCAGCCGGGCGTCGTACCAGCCTTCGCCGACCCGGTAGCGGGCCACGAACATGTGGTCGGTGAAGTAGCGGCCGAAGCCCGGGTCGGCCAGCAGCTCCTCGCGCTCCGTGGTGGAGCGGCGGCGCACGTCCTCCACGACCACCGGCACGCCCTCGGTGAAGAACCGGGAGGAGGTACGGCTGTCGGCGAGCGTGTCGGTCATGGCTCCCACCTGGGCGTGCTGCGTCATGGCGCCGGTTCGGCGGCGCACCGGACCGGCACCGGCCCCACGGGGGTGTGGGACCGGCGCCGTCACAGTAGCCCCGGTCAGGCCTGGTGCTCCTGGTTGGCCTTCGGCCCGGCGTACTCGAGCACCTCGTAGGTCCAGACGTGAGCCGAGTGCGGAGCGGCGGAGGCCAGGGTGTCACCGCCCCCGTCGTGGGCGCGGTCGAAGTCCTGGCTCGACTGCCATGCCTCGTAGGCCTCGACGTTGCTCCACCGGGTGTAGACCAGGTACTGGTCGGTGCCCTCCACCGGGCGGAGCAGCTCGAACCACTCGAACCCCGGCGTGCTCTCGACGGCTCCGGCCCGCCCGCGGAAGCGCTCCTCGAAGCGTTCCTGCTTGTCCTGCGGCACGGTGATCGCGTTGATCTTGACGACGCTCATGGCCCTCACCTTCCCGGGGCGCGCGGCGGTCAACCGCGGGTGCGGCACCCTGGGGGCGTGACGTCCGACCGCACCGTCGACCTCGGCTTCGCCCGCCTCGACGTCGACCGCGCCGCCCGCACCGGCACACCGGAGGTGGTGTACGCCGCCGGCAAGACCCCGGCGCAGACGGTGGCCTGCCTGGCCGGCCTGCTCGAGGGCGGGGCGGGTAGCGCCTGGGCCACCCGGGTGGACGGCGACACGGCCACGGCCATCCGCGACAGGTGGCCCGACGCGGTGATCGACGAGGAGGCGCGCTGCGCCGTCGTGGGGGCGTTGCCAGAGCCGGTCGGCGAGGTCCTCGTGCTCACCGCCGGGACGTCGGACGGGCCGGTGGCCGCCGAGGTCGCCGCCACGCTGGCCGCCTGCGGGGTCGGTTGCCGGCGGGTGGACGACGTCGGCGTGGCCGGCGTCCACCGGGTCCTCGCCGTCGCCCCCGACCTGGCCGCGGCCGACGCGGTCGTGGTCGTCGCGGGGATGGACGGCGCCCTGCCGAGCGTGGTGGCGGGGCTGACCGACCGGCTGGTCGTCGCCGTGCCCACCTCGGTCGGCTACGGCGCCGCGTTCGGGGGGCTGGCCGCGCTGCTCACCATGCTCACCGCCTGCGCCCCCGGCGTCCTCGTGGTCAACATCGATAACGGCTTCGGCGCCGGCGTGGCGGCCGCGCGGATCGCACGCTCCGCCCAGCGGTAGCCGGCGCCGGCTCAGCCGGGCGGGAAGCCCACCGCGACCCGCGCCGTCCTCCCGGCGTCCTCGACGAGGGCCGCGAGGCGGCCGTCGGGGCCGATGGCGGCGTGCAGGCCGTCGGCGCCCGTCGCCGGGATCCGCTGGCCGTAGCCGAGCGCCCGCGTCTCCTCGGCGGTGAGGACCCGCTCGGGGAAGACCAGCCGCGCCGCCTCGGTGAGCCCCAGAAATCCTGGTCCGCCGCCGGCGACGAGGGAGGCCGCGGCGTCCTCGACCACGCCGGCCTGCGCCACGGTGAACGGCCCGGAGGCGGTCCGGCGCAGCGCGGTGAGGTGCCCGCCGACGCCGAGCGCGGCGCCGGCGTCGCGCGCGATCGCGCGGATGTAGGTACCGGCGGTGCAGTCGACGGTGACGTCGACGTCGACCAGCTCGGGGGTCGGTCGGGTGATCCGGTGCACCTCGAGCCGGTGCACGGTGACCGAGCGGGCGGCGAGCTCCACCGTCTCGCCGGCACGCACCCGGTCGTAGGAGCGGCGGCCGTCGACCTTCACCGCGCTGACCGCGGAGGGGACCTGCTGCAGCGGACCGGTCTGCGCGGCCAGCGCCGACCGGACGGCGTCGTCACCGACGTGCGTGGCCGACGTCGTGGCCAGCACCTCGCCCTCGCGGTCGTCGGTCACGGTGGACTGGCCGAGGCGGATCGTGGCCTCGTAGGTCTTGTCGTGCCCGCCGACGTGGCCGAGCAGCCGGGTGGCCGCCCCGACGCCCAGGACCAGCAGCCCGGTGGCCATCGGGTCGAGCGTGCCGGCGTGGCCGACCTTGCGGACCGACAGCGCGCGGCGGGCGCGGGCGACGACGTCGTGCGAGGTCATGCCCCCCGCCTTGTCCACCAGGAGCAGACCGGGCGGGACGTCGGCGTCGGGGCGCTTGGGGCTCACGCGTCTACCGTCTCAGGCGCGCCGAGCCAGCGGTCCCCCGCCACCCGGACCAGCACCCCGACCAGGCGCAGCACGATGAACAGCGTCAGCCCGGTCCAGATCCCGGCGAGGCCCCAGCCCAGCGGCGCCGACAGCAAGGACAGCGGCAGGAACCCCACCAGGGCGGCGCCGATGGTGAGCGTCCGCAGGTACCCGACGTCACCGGCGCCCATGAGCACGCCGTCGAGCGCGAAGACGACGCCCGCCAGCGGCTGGAACCCGGCCAGGAACCACCAGACGACTCCGGCCTGGGCGAGCACCGCCGGGTCGTCGGTGAACAGCGGTGGCAGCACGTCCCGCAGCGTTAGGAGGACGAGGGCGACGAGGCAGCCGGTGCCCAGTCCCCAGAGCGTCACCCGGCGGGCGGTCGCCCGGGCGTGGCCGGGTCGGCGCGCGCCGAGCGCGTGGCCGACCAGGGTCTGCGCGGCGATGGCGTAGGCGTCGAGCACCAGGGCCAGGAAGAAGAACAGCTGCAGGGCGATCTGGTGGGCGCCCAGGGCCGCCGTCCCGGCGCGCGCGGCGACCCCGGCGGCGACCAGGAACGACAGCTGCAGGACCGCCGCCCGCAGCAGCAGGTCCCGGCCGATGACCAGCTGGCGGACGATCGCCACCGGGCGCGCCCGCCAGGCGGCCCCCTCGCGCAGCAGCGCGCGCACGAACAGCGCCGCGGTGAGCCCCTGCCCGGCCACGTTGGCCACGGCCGAGCCGACCAGCCCGAGCCCGACCGGGTGCACCAGCACCGGGCACAGGACGAGGCTGAGGGCGCTGCCGGCGAGGACGTAGCGGACCGGGCGGCGCAGCTCCTGGACCCCGCGCAGCCAGCCGTTGCCGGCCAGGGAGATCAGCAGGAGCGGAGCGCCCAGGGAGGCGACCCGGAGCCACCGCTCCCCCGCCTCGGCGACGGGCCCGGCGCCGCCCGCGAGCACGCGCGTGAGCGGCCCGGCCAGCAGCTGGAACAGGACCAGCACGAGCAGGCCCAGCGCGACCGCCAACCACGTCGCCTGCACGCCCTCGGTGACCGCGCCCTGCCGGTCGCCCGCCCCTGCCCGGCGGGCGGCCCGCGCGGTGGTGCCGTAGGCCAGGAAGTTCAGCAGGGCCGCGGCCCACGCCAGGAGGCCGCCGCCGACGGCGAGCCCGCCGAGCGCGACCGTGCCGAGGTTGCCGATGACCGCGGTGTCCACCAGGAGGTACAGCGGCTCGGCCGCCAGCACCACGAGCGCCGGCAGCGCCAGGGACAGCACGGACGGACCGCGCCGAGGGGCAGGAACGGCCATCTCTCCCCCGGGTCAGCGGAGGGCGAGCTGTGCCCGGAGCGCCGCGATCGTCTTCTCGCGGTCGAGGCAGGAGGTGTAGCCGGCGGCGGCACGGTGGCCGCCGCCACCGAGGGCCATGGCCACCTGGGCGACGTCGGTCGCCCCGCGGGAGCGCAACGACACCGACCACGAGCCGTCGTCCTGGCCCTTCAGCACGCAGGCGACGTCGGCCTCCTGGGTCGACCGGACGACGTCGACCAGCGCCTCGAGCTGCTCACCGGGCAGGCCGTGCTCGCCGGCCTCGGCGGTGCTCGACCAGGTCCAGACCAGACCGGCGCCCACCTCGGCCTCCAGCACGGCCCGCCCGGTGACGACCGAGAGCAGGCCGAGCCAGCCGAACGGGGCGGTGTCGAACAGCCGCCGGCTGATCGCGGCGTGGTCGATGCCGGTGCTGAGGAGGCGCGCTGCCAGCGCGTGCGTCTCGGGCCGGGTGCTGCCGAAGCGGAAGGACCCGGTGTCGGCCGCGAGGCCGGCGTAGAGGCAGGTGGCCAGCGTGGGGTCCAGCGGGACGCCGAGCCCGTCGAGCAGGTCGGCGACGAGGGTCACCGTCGCGGGCGCGACGGGGTCGATCAGCCGCACCCGGCCGAAGCCGGGATTGCTGGCGTGGTGGTCGACGACCACCGACGTGCGCGCGCGGTCGAGCAGCGGGGCCAGCTCGCCGAGCCGCCCCGGCGAGGCCGCGTCCAGGCTCACGAACACGTCCGGCGAGGACGGCACGGCGCCCGAGGGGACCAGCCCCACGGCGCCGGGGATCCAGCCGAGCGACGCCGGCAGCGTAAACGGGCCGGGGAAGGTGGCCAGCACCCGCGCCCCGCGCCGGCGCAGCCCCTCGGCGAGCGCCAGCGTGCTGCCGAGCGCGTCGGCGTCGGGCTGCACGTGGCCGGACAGGACGACGGTGGCCCGGGCGTCGGCGGCCTCGGCCAGCACCGCGGCCGCCGACCGGGACGCGACGGCGAGGTCCTCGCCCGCGCGCCCGGACGGGGTCGCGGCGCTCACTCGCCCGGGTCGGGGTCGGCGACCCGGCCGCCCTGGTGCTCGCGGATGTCGCCGCCGCCCACCGGGTAGCCAGGGCCACCGTCGTCGGGCTCGTCGGCGGCGATGCTCGGCACGTCGCCGATCTCCCCGTGCTTCCCACCGGCGGTCGGGTCACCGGCGTCGGGCACGGGCCTGCCACCCAGGACGGACCTGCCGTACCCCTGGTCGGCCTCGTACGGATCGGGGTCGTTCTCGGTCACGGCAGGCTCCTGGTCTGGACGGACATGTCGTCGGAGGGCTCGTCGGCAGGTCCGGCGGCGTCCCGCGCTGCGGGCGCAGCGGAGTCGTCGTCGTCCTCGTCGTCGTCCTCCGCCGGCTTGCGGTAGGGATCTGCGTCACCGGCGTAGCGCGCGCCCTCACGGGCACGGGCGAGCTCCGCGTCGGCGTGCCGGGCGCGCTCGAGCGCCTCCTCCAGCTCACGGGCGGTGTCGGGCACGATGTCGGCCACGAAGGTCAGCGTCGGCACGAACTTGATGCCGGTCTGCCGCCCCACCGTGCTGCGCAGCACGCCGGTCGCGCTCGTGAGCGCCCTGGCCGAGTCGGCGATCTGGGTGTCGTCGCCGTAGACGGTGTAGAAGACCGTGGCCTCTCGGAGGTCACTGGTCACGCGGGCATCGGTGACGGTCACCATGCCCAGGCGGGGGTCCTTGATCTGGGACTCGATCGCCGCGGAGACGATCTGACGGATGCGCACCGCGAGCTTGCGGGCGCGGGCCGGGTCGGCCATCGGAGGACCTCCTGGTGCCTAGATGCAACGGCCCACTCGCCGGGCCCCGCCGCGAGCCTGCGCGCGGCGGGGGGCGAGGGGGTGCTTCAACAATCGGTGTCGCTGAACAACTGCCGGTGCGTGGACAGCAGCGTCACCTCCGGGCGCTCGGCCAGCAACCGCTCGCAGGCGTCGAGGACGTCGTTCACCTGACCGGCCTCTCCGGCCACGGCCGCGACACCGACCTGCACCCGGCGGTGCAGGTCCTGGTCGCCCACCTCGGCGGCGGCGACGGCGAACCGGCGCCGGAGCTCGGCGACGATCGGCCGGACGACGGCCCGTTTGCCCTTGAGCGAGTGCACGTCGCCGAGCAGCAGGTCCGCGGTCAGCGAGCCGGTGAACACCGGAGCACCTCCCGAGGACCTGCTGCTGGCGACGTGATCATCGTGCCACCCCTGCCGCCTGCCGGACGGCGGGCGGCAGGGGGTCTCGTCACTCGCGCGGCTTCTCGCGCAGTTCGAAGGTCTCGATCACGTCGTCGACCTTGATGTCGTTGAACGACCCCAGGCCGATACCGCACTCGTAGCCCTCACGGACCTCGGTCGCGTCGTCCTTGAACCGGCGCAGCGAGTCGACCGTCAGGTTGTCGGCCACCACGGCGCCGTCCCGCATCAGACGCGCCTTCGAGTTGCGGACGATCGTGCCGCTGCGGACCAGCGAACCGGCGACGTTGCCGATCTTGGGCACCCGGAAGACCTCGCGGACCTCCGCCGTGCCGAGCTGGACCTCCTCGTAGACGGGCTTGAGCATGCCCTTGAGCGCGGCCTCGATCTCGTCGATCGCCTGGTAGATGACCGTGTAGTACCGGACGTCCACCCCTTCGCGGTTGGCGAGCTCGGTGGCCTGGCCCTCGGCCCGGACGTTGAAGCCCAGGACGATGACGTCGTCGGCCAGCGCCAGGTCGATGTCGCTCTTGGTGATCCCACCGACGCCGCGGTGGATGACCCGCAGCGAGATCTCGTCGTCGACCTCGATCTTCATCAGCGCCTCTTCGAGCGCCTCGACGGTGCCCGAGTTGTCGCCCTTGATGATCAGGTTGAGCTGACGGTTCTCCTTGAGCGCCGCGTCGAGGTCCTCCAGGCTGATCCGCTTGCGCATCGAGGCGTTCTGCGCGTTGCGGATGCGGGCCTGGCGGCGGTCGGCGATCTGCCGGGCGACGCGGTCCTCGTCGACGACGAGGAAGGTGTCACCGGCACGCGGCACCGAGGTGAGACCCACGACCTGCACGGGGCGGGCCGGCAGGGCCTCCTTCAGCTTGTTGCCGTGCTCGTCGAGCAGCGACCGGACGCGACCGTAGGCGTCGCCGGCCACGATCGAGTCGCCCTGGCGCAGCGTGCCGCGCTGGACCAGCACCGTGGCGACGGGACCCCGGCCCTTGTCCAGCTTGCCCTCGATGACGACACCCTGCGGGTCCTGCTCGGTGTTCGCGCGCAGGTCCAGCGAGGCGTCCGCGGTCAGGAGGACCGCGGCGAGCAGGTCGTCGATGCCCTGGCGGGTGATCGCCGAGACGTCGACGAACATCGTCTCGCCGCCGTACTCCTCGGCGACCAGGCCGTACTCGGTGAGCTGCTGGCGGATCTTGGCGGGGTTGGCCCCCTCCTTGTCCACCTTGTTCACCGCGACCACGATCGGGACCTCGGCGGCCTGGGCGTGGTTAAGCGCCTCGACCGTCTGCGGCATGACGCCGTCGTCGGCCGCGACGACCAGGATGACGATGTCGGTGACCTTCGCGCCGCGGGCACGCATCGCGGTGAACGACTCGTGACCCGGGGTGTCGATGAAGGTGACCGGACGCTCGTTGCCGTCCAGTTCGGTGACGACCTGGTAGGCGCCGATGTGCTGGGTGATGCCGCCGGCCTCGCGCGCCACGACGTTGGCGTCGCGGATCGCGTCCAGCAGCTTGGTCTTCCCGTGGTCGACGTGACCCATGACGGTCACGACCGGCGGGCGGGCCGACCAGTCCTCCTCGTCGCCCTCCTCGTCACCGAAGGTGAGGTCGAAGGTCTCGAGGAGCTCGCGGTCCTCGTCCTCGGGGCTGACGACCTGGATGTTCCAGCCGATCTCGGCGCCGAGCAGCTGCAGCGTCTCGTCGTTGACCGACTGCGTCGCGGTGACCATCTCGCCCAGGTGGAACAGGGCGGTCACCAGCGCGGCCGGCTGGGCGTTGATGCGCTCGGCCAGGTCGGTCAGCGAGGCGCCGCGGGGCAGCCGGACGGTCTGCCCGTTGCCGCGCGGCAGGCTGACGCCGCCCATGCTCGGCGCCGCCATGGAGTCGAACTCCTGACGCCGCTGCTTCTTGCTCTTGCGCCCGCGGACCGGACCCCGGCCGCCGGGACGGCCGAAGGCACCGGCGGTGCCGGCACCCGAGCCACCGCGGCCACGGCCACGGCCACCGCCGCCACCACGGAAGCCACCACCGGCCGGCGCGCCGGCACCAGGGGCACCGCCGCCGCCACCGGGACGGAAGCCACCGCCACCGCCGCCGCCGGGACCACCCGGACGGCCACGACCGGCACCGCCGGGGCCACCACCGGGACGGCCGCCACCGGCCGGCCGCGGCGGCATCATGCCGGGCGACGGGCGCTGCGGCATCATGCCCGGGTTGGGACGCGGACCGCCGGGACCGGCCGCGGGACGGGGACCGCCCGGACCGGCACCGGGACGCGGGCCACCGGGCCCGGCCGGACGGGGGCCGCCGGCACCGGGCGCCGGACGGGGGCCACCGGCGCCGGGCGCGGGACGGGGGCCGCCCGCAGCCGGGCCGGGACGCGGACCACCGGCCGCGGGGGCCGGACGAGGTGCGCTGCTGAAGGGGTTGTTGCCCGGCCGCGGAGCCGGCCGGGGGCCGGGGCGCGGACCACCGGGCGCGGCCCCCCCGGCCGGAGCCGGACGGGCGGGCGCGGGACGCGGAGCGGCCGGCTGCTGCGGCGGAGCCGCCGGAGCCGGGGCCTGCGCGGCGGGAGCCTGCGGAGCGGGAGCCTGCGCAGCGGGGGCCTGCGCGGGCGGAGCCGCGGCGGCCGGAGCCTGCGGAGCGGGCGCGGCCGGACGGGGACCCGGTCGCGGTCCGGGCGCCGCCGGGCGGGCCGGAGCGGACGCGGCCGGAGCCGAGGGGCCGGCGGGAGCCGCCGGAGCCACCGGACCCGGAGTGGGCGCACCGGGGCGCGGGGCAGCGGGGGCGGCCGAACCGTTCCCACCGCCGGTCTTGGCGCCGAGCGCCTCACGGAGCCGCCGGGCCACGGGGGCCTCGACGGTGGAGGACGCGGACTTCACGAACTCGCCCTGCTCCTTGAGCGTGGCGAGCACGGTCTTGCTGTCGACACCGAACTCCTTGGCGAGTTCGTGTACGCGGGCTTTGCCTGGCACGGGTCTCCTCTTGGTGAGGCCGGCGGCTTGCCCGCTCGACCTCGTCGTTAGTGGCGCATGGTCATCGTGAGAACTTCACGGCTGAGTCATCCGACGGTGTCCTGTCGACGTGCGGATCGGCCTGGCGCCGATCCGACTGGGACCTGCTGGTGCTGCCCGACCCGGTCCGGCGTCTCCGGCACCTCCGGGGAGGCACCGAGCACGACGGCCCGGAGCGGACCGACCTCCACGGGGGCGCTGGTGCGCAGCGCCCGCGGGAAGGCCCGGCGTCGCTCCGCTGCGCGCAGGCACTCCGCGGTCGGGTGCAGCGAGGCACCGCGACCGGGAAGGCGCCGTCGAGGATCGGGAACCAGTGCCCCGGCCACGACGACGACGCGCAGCAGATCGTTGACCGAGGCTCGCTTCCGGCACCCCACGCAGGTGCGGACCGGATTCGACGTGTCGGCCACCTGCAATCCTAGCGCGTGGCCGGGCCGCGGTGTTCCGCGCGGCGCGGCCCGGACCGGGAACCCCCGCCCGGGCCCTGCCCGCGGGCCCCCGGGGCGCCCCCACGTCCCCCGCCCGGGTGAACGGACGGCGCGGAGCGCAGCGGCGGACGGCCCACCCCCGGCGAGGGGGTTGCGTCGGCGTCATCGGCCTGTGCGTCGCTGCGGATGTCGATCCGGCAGCCGGTCAGCCGGGCGGCCAGCCGGGCGTTCTGCCCTTCCTTCCCGATCGCCAGCGACAGCTGGTAGTCGGGGACGACGACGCGCACCGCCTTGGCCTGGGGGTCGACGAGCTGGGCGCTGCTGACGCGCGCCGGGCTCAGCGCGGACGCCACGAAGGACGCCGGGTCGTCGGTCCAGTCGACGATGTCGATCTTCTCGCCGTGCAGCTCGCTCATGACGTTGCGCACCCGCTGGCCCATCGGGCCGATGCAGGACCCCTTGGCGTTGAGCCCGGGCACCTTGGTGCGGACGGCGATCTTCGACCGGTGCCCGGCCTCGCGGGCGACCGCGACGATCTCCACGCTGCCGTCGGCGATCTCGGGCACCTCCAGGGCGAAGAGCTTGCGGACCAGGTGCGGGTGGGTGCGCGACACGGTGACCTGCGGCCCGCGGAAGGTGCGGGACACGGAGACCACGTAGGCCTTGATCCGGCTGCCGTGCTGGTAGCTCTCCCCCGGCACCTGCTCGGCGGCCGGGAGCACCGCCTCGACCTTGCCGATGTCGATCATCACCACGCCGCTGGCGTTGCGCCGCTGGTCGGCCTGGACGATGCCGCTGACGATGTCGCCTTCCTTGCCGGCGTACTCGCCGAAGGTCTGCTCGTGCTCCGCGTCGCGCAGCCGCTGGACGATGACCTGCTTGGCGGTGCTCGCCGCGATGCGGCCGAAGTCCGAGGGAGTGTCGTCCCACTCACGCACGACCTCGCCGTCGGGGCCGAGCTCCTGCGCCAGCACGGCGACCTCGCCGCTCTTGCGGTCCACGTGCACCCGCACGTGCTTGGCCGCCCCGTCGGCATGCCGGTAGGCGGTCACCAGGGCGGTCTCGAGCGCCTCGATCACCGTGTCGACCGGGATGCCCTTCTCCCGTTCGACCGCCTTGAGCGCGGTGACGTCGATGTTCACGTGTCTCCTCCGTCGTCGTCCGCGAGCTCGGCCCGGTCCGGGCCGTCGTGCTCAGCGGCGTCGTCCTGCGCGGTGTCGTGCTCCGCGATGTCGTCTTCCGTGGCGCTGTCCGTGGCGTCGTCCGCGAGGTCGTCGGTGGCGCCGGCTCGGCCAAACTCCACCTGGACCCGCCCGTCCCCGAGCTCGCCCCACGGGATCTGGCGCGGCTGCGGCGGGCGCTTCTTCGCCCCCGGCTTGCCCTTCGCCTCCACGGCCAGGGTCACCCCGGCGTCGTCGACCGCCGCGATCCGGCCGGTGAGCTGCTCGCTCGCTCCCGCCGGCCCGACGGCCACGACCACCAGCCGACCGGTGTTGCGCCGCCAGTGGCGCGGCTCGGTGAGCGGCCGGTCGACGCCCGGGCTGGTCACCTCGAGCACGTACGGCGTGCGACCCATGCCGTCGTCGTTGTGGTCGAGCGCCTCGGAGACCGCCCGGCTGACCTCGGCGATGTCGTCCAGGGTCACGCCCTCGTCGTGGTCGACCACCACCCGGACGACGCTCCGCCGGCCGGCGGGGGTGACCACGAGCTCCTCCAGGTCGAAGCCGGCCTCGGTGACGACCGGCTGGATCCAGCCGGTCAGCCGCGCGGTGGCGGGGTCGCTCCGCTGGTTTCCGCGAGAGGCGGACACGCTTGCCTCCTCAGGCTCGGTCGGCCGCACGATGCCGTGCGCGCACCCCTGCGCCCCGGTGCCGCGCGCCGGCACCGCCGGCGGGTCCCGGGGTCGAGGGGAAGGGCCCAGGTTACCGCCCGGCGGGGAACACCGGCCCGGGCAGCATCCCGGGCGGCCCGGCCACGCCCCTGGGACGGGAGGGGCCGACGGGCCGGACGGGAACCGGGGACCGATTCGGCGGGGCGACCCGGCGGCAGGCGCGGCCGGCGACGCCCCCGGCTGCGAGGATGGAGGCGATGTCTCCTCCCCGCCCCCTCGGCCCGCGGACGTTCACCCGGCGGACCCTCCTCGCGGTCTCCGCGGCCGGCCTGGCGGTCGTCGCCACCGGCTGCACCTCGTCGCCTCCTGTCGACGAGCGGAACGCCGTGACCAGCGAGCAGGCCGACGAGCTGGCCGCTCAGGTGGCGGTGCAGGAGACGCTCGTACGGGCCTACCAGCTGGCCTTCGACGCGGATCCCGCCCTCGCCGCCGTGATCGACGACCTCGCCGGTCAGGCCCGGGAGCAGCTGGACCGCCTGCGCGCCGCGGCACCGGGCAGCACGCCGACGGCTCCCGCGCCGCCGGACACCCCGCCGCCCGGCCAGGGCCAGGACTGGCTGCGCGCACAGGTGGCCGTCGCGGCGACGTCGCACGCCACCGCCGCCCTGGACCAGTCCGGTGCGCGGGCCGCCCTGCTCGGGTCCGTCGCCGCAGGACTGCGTGGCCACGAGGCACGACTGGCATGACGGGACACCACCATGGCTGAGGACATCGCGGGCACCACCGCCGAGAACGAGGCGCTCGACGCCGCGCTCGCCGCCGAGCACGCCGCCGTCTGGGGGTACGGCGTGGTCGGCGCCGCGCTGGGACCGGACGCGCGGGAGGGGGCCGTCGCCGCGGAGATCACCCACCGCGCCGCTCGCGACGGGCTCCTCGCCCTGCTCGCCGAGCGGCGGGTCGAGCCCGTGCAGCCCGAGGCCGGGTACGCGCTCCCGTTCCCGGTGCTGTCCGCCGTCGACGCCGCGGCCCTCGCCGCCGTCCTCGAGGAGGGCGTCACGCGGGCATGGGTCCGGGTCATGGCCGAGGCCGCCGGACGGCCCACCCGGGAGCTGGCGATGGAGGTCCTGAGCGGCGCCGAGGTGCGGGCCGTCGGCTGGCGCGCCGCCGCCGGTCAGGGTTCGGTCACCCGCGCGCTCCCCGGGCTGTAGCGCCGGGTCGGCTCAGCCCAGGGCTCCCAGGAAGGCATCGGTGACGGCGACGGCGGCGCTGCTGGACTGGCCGCCCTCGACGAGCACGGCGAAGGCGACGTCGCCGGCGGGCCCGCCGAGCTGGTACCCCATGAACCAGCCGTGGGAGTCCGGCGGGGTGCCCGTGCCGTACTCGGCCGTGCCGGTCTTGCCGTAGACCTCGCCCCGGTCGGCGAGCGCCGTGGCCGTTCCGGAGAGCACGACCTGCCGCATCATCGGGCGCAGCGCCTCGAGCACCTGCGCTCCCGGCCCCGCCGGCGCCGGCCCGGCCGGCTCGGCCCCGACCACCTCCACGGGGACGGCCGGGGTGCCGCCGGCGATGCCCGCGGCGACGAGCGCCATCTGCGCAGGGCTCATCAGCACCCGGCCCTGCCCGATCGCGTCGGCCGCCTTGCCGGTTCCGACGCTGTCACGGGGCACGCTCCCGCTGAAGACGTCGACCGGCAGCTGCCAGTCGGTGCCCACGCCGTAGGCAGCCGCGGCCTCGGCCAGGGCGGCGTCGGGCAGCTCGAGCGCCTGGCGGATGAACGTGGTGTTGCACGAGTGGGCGAAGGCCTCGGTGAACGGCACCGTGCCGAGGTCGAACTGGTCCTCGTTCTCGAACTCGCGTCCCTCGACCGTCGTCGTCCCGGGGCAGGGCAGCGGCGTGGCCGCCGTGACCGTGCCGGCGGACAGCAGGGCGGTGGCCGTCATCGTCTTCATGCTCGAGCCCGGTGGGAACTGGCCGCGCAGGGCGTTGCTCGCGTCGGCGGCCTCGTTGGAGGAGACAGCGAGGATCTCCCCGGTGCCCGGGCGCACGGCGACCAGGTGCGTAGGCCGCGACTCGGTGGCGACGGCGGCGTCCGCGGCGGTCTGGATCTCCGGCACCAGCGGGGTCTGCACCGGCTCGCCCGGCACCGGCTCCACCGCGGCGATCTCGAGCCCCGTGTCCGCCGTCGCCTCGTCGGAGCTGACCACGGAGACGGTGAAGCCGGCGGTGCCGGCCAGCTGCTCCTGGTACGCCCGCTGGAGCCCCGAGAGCCCCAGCTGGTCGCCGGCGGCGTAGCGGGGCACGCCGTCCTCGGCCGACTCGTCGATGACCTCTGCCGTGGCGGCGCCGACCCGCCCGAGGAGGGCGGACGCGAACCGCGCGGTGGGCGCCAGCAGCCGGGTCTCGGTGGGGAAGACCGCGCCGGGGAGGTCGTAGACCTGGGCCCGGATGCGCTCGAAGTCGGGGCGGCGCAGCGTGATGACCGGGACGAACTGGCCCTCCGGCGCAGCGGCCACGTCGGCGGCGATCTCCTCCGCCGCGATGCCCGTGGCCGCCGAGAGGCTCGCGGCCAGCGCGGGCAGGTCGGTGACCTGTGCCGGGTCCACGCCGACGTTCACGACCTCCGTCGGCGTGAAGATCGGGGCGCCGGCGGCGTCGGTGACGGGCGCGCGCTCCGGCAGCCGTCGCTCGAGCGCCAGGTGCTGCCCCTCCCCCAGCTCGGGGTGCACGAGCGCGGGCTCGGCGACGACCTCCCACGCCTCCTCGCCCTCGCGCAGCCGCAGCGTGCCGTCGTACGTCCACTCCGGCGCGGCGGCGAGGTCCCAGGTGGCGGTCCAGCCGACGGTGGCCGTGTCGTCCTCGACAGTCACCTCGCCCAGCTGCGCCTCCAGGGTGGCGCCGGGGAGGTCGGCGGCGGTCTGCTCGAGCAGCGCCGCGGCGGCGTCGACGTCGGTGGTGGACCGCGCCGCGGCCGCGGTGTCCCCGGCCGCCCAGTCCTCCAGGAACGCCTCCGCGGCCGCGCGGACGTCCTCCTCGCTGTCGCCGGAGCAGCCGGCCAGCACGGGGACGGCGAGCACGAGCGAGGTCAGGAGGACCGGAGCGGGACGGCTGCGCACGGGCACAGGCTGCCAGACGGACCGACGGTCTCAGAACAGCACGCTGGCGTACTCGCCGACCTCGCGGAATCCCACGCGGCGGTAGGCCGCCCGGGCCCGGGTGTTGTAGTCGTTGACGTACAGGCTGACGACGGGGGCGATCACGGCGCGGGCGTAGTCGACGACGGCGGCGGTGCAGGTGGTGCCGATGCCCCGGCCGCGCAGCGCCGGGGCCACCCACACGCCCTGGATCTGGCAGGCCCCGCGGCAGACGGCGCCGATCTCGGCCTTGAACAGCACGGCGCCGTCCTCGATCCAGGCCAGGGACTGCCCGGCGCGCACGAGCTCGTCGACCCGCGCCCGGTAGCCGGCGCCGCCGTCGGTGCGCAGGGGGCTGACCCCGACCTCCTCGGTGAACATCGCCACCGCGGCGGGCATCAGCAGGTCGATCTGCTCGGCCCGTACGGGGCGGACCCGGGGCTCGGGACGCACGGCGGGCGGCCCGTCGATCGCCATGAGCGGCTGCCGGGGGCGGTGGTCGCGGGCGGGGCCCCACTGCGGGGCGAGCAGCTCCCACAGGGGCTCGACGACGGCCGACGGCCCCACGATGGTGGAGCACCGGCGGCCGGCCCGCCGGGCCCGCTCGGCGAACGCGTCCGCGGCGGCACGCTCGGCGCCGGGCAGCGCGAACGGGATGAGGTTGGCCCCGGCCAGGCAGACCGCGTCGAGCTCCCCGTCGGTGCCGATGCCCCACAGCGGCGCGCCGACCGAGACCGCCGCGGTGCCCGCGACCTCGACCCGCCCGGCGATCACGCAGCCGGCGACCGGGTCGGTGGCCAGCAGGCGCTGCACGGCCGGCTCGTCGGCCTCGTCGAGGACGCGGGCGGCGGGCGTTCGGAGCACGGGTGCGGGAGGTCGGTCAGCTGACGCTGACGACGGGCGGACCCGACGGCGTGCCGTCGTCCATCGCCTGGCCGGCCAGGCGCATGGCCTCCTCGATGAGGGTCTCGACGATCTGGGACTCCGGCACGGTCTTGATGACCTCGCCCTTGACGAAGATCTGGCCCTTCCCGTTGCCGGAGGCGACGCCGAGGTCGGCCTCCCGGGCCTCGCCCGGGCCGTTGACGACGCAGCCCATGACCGCCACGCGCAGCGGCACCTCCATGCCCTCCAGCCCGGCGGTGACCTCGTCGGCGAGCTTGTACACGTCGACCTGGGCTCGCCCGCAGGACGGACAGCTGACGATCTCCAGGCCGCGCTGGCGCAGGTTCAGCGACTCGAGGATCTGGTTGCCGACCTTGACCTCCTCGGCCGGCGGCGCCGAGAGGGAGACCCGGATGGTGTCGCCGATGCCCTGGCTCAGCAGCGCGCCGAAGGCGACCGCGGACTTGATCGTGCCCTGGAAGGCGGGGCCGGCCTCGGTCACGCCCAGGTGCAGCGGGTAGTCGCACTGCGCGGCGAGCAGCTCGTAGGCGCGCACCATGATCACCGGGTCGTTGTGCTTGACCGAGATCTTGATGTCGCGGAAGTCGTGCTCCTCGAACAGCGAGCACTCCCACAGCGCCGACTCGACCAGCGCCTCGGGGGTGGCCTTGCCGTACTTGGCCAGCAGGCGCCTGTCGAGCGAGCCGGCGTTGACGCCGATGCGGATGGGGGTGCCGGCGGCCTTGGCCGCCCTGGCGATCTCGCCGACCTTGTCGTCGAACTTCTTGATGTTCCCCGGGTTCACCCGGACCGCGGCACAGCCGGCGTCGATCGCGGCGAAGACGTACCGCGGCTGGAAGTGGATGTCGGCGATGACCGGGATCTGCGACTTCTTCGCGATGATCGGCAGCGCCTCGGCGTCGTCGGTGTCGGGGACGGCGACCCGCACGATCTGGCAGCCGGACGCGGTCAGCTCGGCGATCTGCTGCAGCGTCGCGTTGATGTCGGCGGTCTTGGTGGTGCACATCGACTGGACGCTGACCGGGGAGTCGCTGCCGACGCCGACGCCACCGACGTCCAGCTGCCGGGTCTTGCGGCGGGGCGCGAGGACGGGCGGGGGCGCAGCGGGCATGCCGAGGCCGACGGGGATCGCCATACGGTCAGTATCCCCCGACGCGCGATCGCCGCCGGTGGAGACGCTGTGACGTGCGCACCTCGGCCGGGCAGGCCTCAGGGCGCGTAGGCGGCGGCCTCCGCCACGAGCTCGCCGAGAACCGTCCGCACGGCGCGCCGGGCGGCCTTGTCCGGGCGCGCGAGCGCCTCGACGATCCGCCCGGCGCGGAGGTCGGCCAGGGGTACCAGCGCCAGCCGCCCCTCGGTGCGCTCCCTGGTGGTGTGCCGCGGCAGCAGGGCGATGCCGTGCCCCCGGGCGACCAGCTTCTCCATCAGCGGCAGGTGCGTGGTCCGGCGGACGACGCGCACCGGGGAGCCGGCCCGGGCCGCGATCGCCGTGAGCACCCGGTCGATGGGGAACTCCGCCGGCGGGGCGATCCACGCCTCGCCGATCACGTCCAGCGGGCTCACCCGGTCACGCCCGGCCAGCGGGTGGTCCAGCGGCAGCGCGACGTCCAGCGGCTCGCGCAGCAGCAGCCGGACGTCGATCCGCGGCCGGGCCGGGGGCACCACGTCGTCGGACCGGTGCGCGACCACGATGTCGTAGTCGGCGGTGAGCGCCGCGAAGTCGTCCTGGGAGACGTCCTCGTCGTGGGTCTCGACGGTGATCGCCGGGACGGCGGCCAGCCGGTCGAGCAGGCCGGGCACCAGCAGCTCACCGGCCGAGTGGAACAGCGCGAGCCGCACCGTCCCGCCGGCGCCGCCCCGGTAGCCCTCCCAGTCCGCCTCCGCGACGGCGAGCGCGGTGGCGACACCGTCGGCGATCCCGGCGAGCGCCCGGCCCGCATCGGTCAGGCGCACGCCGCGACCCACCCGCTCCACCAGGGGCATGCCCACCCGCCGCTGCAGCACCTTCAGCTGCTGGGAGACCGCGGAGGGCGTCCGCGCCGTGGCCCCGGCGACCGCGGTCACCGACCCGTGCTCGGCCAGCTCGCGCAGCAGGAGCAGCTGAGCCGGATCCACCCTCTCCCAGAGGCCCGACCCGGAGACGACCATGAAGGCAACCTACATCGATGGTTCTTGGATTCGCGCTTGTCCTTCACCGACGGGGGGATCCAGGCTGCCGGGGTGCCGATCCGCGACCGCCTCCTCGCCTGCTTCGTCGCTGTGTGCTGGGGGATCAACTTCCCGGCGACCGCCCTCGCGCTCGAGCACTTCCCTCCGCTGTTCATGGTCGCCCTGCGGTTCGCGCTGGTGGCGATCCCGGCGCTGCTGCTGGTGCCCCGCCCGCGGGTCCCGCTGCGCTGGCTGATCGGCGTCGGGCTCGGCATCGGGATCCTGCAGTTCGCCTTCCTGTACCTCGGCATGGCGACGGGGATGCCCAGCGGTCTCGCCTCGCTCGTCCTGCAGGCATCGGCCCCGTTCACCGTGCTCATCGCCGGGGTATGGCTGCGGGAACGGCTGTCCGCACGGCAGTTCGCCGGGGTGGCGCTGGCCGTCCTGGGGCTCGCCGCGATCGCCGTGCACCGGGCCCAGACCGCCGCGTGGATGCCCGTGGTCCTGACGCTCTGCGGCGCGCTGGGCTGGGCGATCGGCAACGTCTGCAGCCGGCGGGCGGAGGCCCCGAACGCGCTGCACCTCACGCTGTGGTCCGCGACGATCCCGCCCCTGCCGATGCTGGCGCTGGCGCTGGTCGTCGAGGGCCCCGCCCGCATCGGGCGCTCCCTGACGACGGCGTTCACGGCGCAGGCGCTGCCGGCGGTGCTCGGGCTGCTCTACGTCGTGGTCGTCGCGACGCTCGTCGGCTACGGCATCTGGAACACGTTGCTGTCCCGCCACCCCTCGAACGTGGTGGCTCCGTTCTCCATGCTCGTGCCGGTCGTCGGCGTCCTGGCCTCGTGGCTGGCCTTCGGCGAGGTGCTCGACCCCGTGGAGCTGGTCGCCGGCGGTGTGGTCGTGCTCGGCGTGCTGTTCGCCTCGCGGCCGGCCCGCCCGCGGAGTTCCGTGCCGGCCGCGCCGATCACCCAGCCAGCGTGATCGGGTTGACGATGTCGGCGACGAGCAGGAGCAGCGAGAGCCCCAGGAACAGCCCGGCGACCGCGTAGGCGACCGGCATCAGCCGGGCGATGTCGAAGGGGCCCGGGTCGGGACGGCCGCGCACCCGGGCGACGGTGGCGCGAGCCTTCTCGTACAGCGCCCCGGCGATGTGCCCGCCGTCGAGGGGGTAGATCGGCAGCAGGTTGAACAGGAACAGCACCAGGTTCATCCCGGCCAGCAGCTGGATGAAGTAGCCGATCTTCTGGGTCGCCGAGAAGTCCTCGAACGCGAACACCTCACCGGAGATGCGGCTGACGCCGACCACGCCCACCGGCCCCAGCGGATCGCGCTCCTCGCCGAGGAAGGCGGCGCGGAACAGCTGCGGGATCCGCTCGGGGATCTCCACCAGCCGGTCCACCGAGCGGACGACGATGGTCCCGATGTGGCCCGGCACCTCGGCCGGCGTCTGCCGCACCTCGCGCAGCGCGGGGCTGATGCCCACGAAACCGACCCGCTGCGTGGTCTCGCCGTCCTCGTCGGCGTAGACGAGGTTCTCGATCGGGGTGACGGTCAGGTCCACCCGCTCGCCGTCGCGCTCGACGGTGAAGACGACGGGCTCGCCGGCGCTGGTGCGGATGGCCTCCTGCACCTGCTCCCAGCCGACGTCGGTCTCCCGCGGCACCGGGTCGCCGTCCAGGGCGACCACCGTGTCGCCGGGCTGCAGTCCGGCCCGCGCGGCGGGGCTGCGCGGCGGCAGGGAACAACCGGGGGCTCCCGCCTCGCAGCGCTCCCCCTCCGGCGTGATCGGGATCGAGCACGGGTCGTCCGCCCGTGCCGTCGCCGCGCCGGCGGGCAGCACGCACTCGGGCACGTCGCGGATCGTCGCGGTGATCTCCGGGATGCCGAACCCGACGAGGACCACGGTGAAGAAGACGACGGCCAGCACCAGGTTGTGGAACGGCCCGGCGAACATGACGATGACCCGCTGCCACCAGGGCTTCTTGTAGAAGACCCGGTCGCGGTCGGAGGGCCGGACGTCGTTGAGCGCCTGGCCGCGGACCTCGGCGATGAAGCTGCGCATCCGGGTGGCGCGCTTGCTCTCGCCCTCCTCGGCCGGCGGGATCATCCCGACGATCCGGATGTAGCCGCCCAGCGGCACTGCCTTGACGCCGTACTCGGTCTCCCCGCGCCGCCGCGACCACACGGTGGGGCCGAACCCGACCATGAACTGGGGGACGCGCATCCCGAACTTCCGGGCCCACCAGAAGTGGCCGGCCTCGTGGAAGGCGATGGAGAACATCAGGCCCAGGGCGAAGAGGACGATGCCCAGGACCGTCAGCAGGATCCCGCTCAGCTCAGCCTCCGGCGATGACTCCCCGGGCGTGTTCCCGGGCCCACTTCTCCGCCGCCAGCACGTCGTCGACGCAGGTGGGGGCGCCGAGATCCGGCGCGGCGTCGAGGGTACGCGCGACGAGCTGGACGATTCCTGGGAACGAGAGCCGACCCGCCGTGAACGCCGCGACGGCCTCCTCGTTGGCGGCGTTGTACATGGCCGGGGCGACGCCGCCGGTCTCCCCCGCCGTCCGGGCCAGCCGGACGGCGGGGAACGCGTCGGAGTCCAGCGGCAGGAACTCCCAGGTGCTCGCGGTCGACCAGTCCAGCGCCGGCTGCACGTCGGGCAGCCGGTCGGGCCAGGCCAGGCCGAGCGCGATGGGCAGCCGCATGTCCGGCGGGCTGGCCTGGGCGATGGTGGCGCCGTCGGCGAAGGTGACCATCGAGTGCACGATCGACTGCGGGTGCACGACGACGTCGATGTCGGCGTAGGGGACGCCGAAGAGCAGGTGCGCCTCGATCAGCTCCAGGCCCTTGTTCACCAGGGTGGCGGAGTTGATCGTGACCACGGGCCCCATCGCCCAGGTCGGGTGGGCCAGCGCCTGCTCGACGGTGACGCCGGCGAGCTCCTCGGCCGAACACCCGCGGAAGGGCCCGCCGCTGGCGGTGAGGACCAGGCGGGAGACCTCCGCGCGCGACCCGCCGCGCAGGCACTGCGCCAGGGCCGAGTGCTCGGAGTCCACGGGCACCAGCTGACCCGGGGCGGCGGCGGCCAGGACCAGGTCTCCCCCGGCGACCAGCGACTCCTTGTTGGCCAGCGCGACGGTGCGGCCGGCCTCCAGCGCCGACAGGGTGGGCCGCAGGCCGATCGAGCCCGTGATCCCGTTGAGCACGACGTCGGCGGGGCGGGCGGCCAGCTCCTCGGCCGCCCGCGGCCCGGCCAGGATCTCCGGCAGCGCGTACCCGCCGGTGGCCCAGCCGCGCTGGGAGGCCGCGGCGTAGAAGGCCAGCTGGAGGTCCTGCGCGGCGGTGGCCCGGGCCACGGCGACGGTGCGCACCCCCAGCGCCAGCGCCTGCTCGGCCAGCCGGGCGACGTTCCCGCCGCCGGCGGCCAGACCGGTGATGCGCAGCCGGTCGGGGTTCTGCCGGGCGACCTCGATCGCCTGCCGGCCGATGGAGCCGGTCGAGCCGAGGACGGTCACCTCGCGCGGAGCGCTCACGCCGCCCCCGCTCCGCGGCTTGGTCGCCTGCTCGCTCGTTCCCCGCCGTGGTCGTCCCGCGCCCGTCCGCTCACCCCCGCATCCTCCCCGACCCGCCGGGCGGGACCCACCTCGGAGGGTGTCGCCGACCGGCTGCTGCCAGAATGGTCGGGTGACCGAGGGAACCCACCACAGCCGCGTCGCGCACGACAACCCCGCCACTGCCCGGGTGAACCAGCCCGGCCGCGAGGAGGGCGTCGTCCGCGCCGGCTCGCACCCCGTCGAGCACGAGCGCCCGGAGGACTGGGGCTGGCACGGGGAGACCGGCAAGTGGGGCCGGATCGGCGCCGTGGTCGCGCTCGGGTTCCTCCTGCTCATGCTGGCCGGCAACGAGCCGCTGATCAGCACCGGGCACGTCTGGGCCATCACCATCACCGCCCTTGGCGCGCTGGTCCTGTTCATGGACTGGCGCCGTCGGAAGAACTCCTGGCGCAGCCGGTAGAGGATCCCTCCCCTCCCGTCGCGCGCTCGGGGCCGCCTGCAGCGGCCGCGACGGAGCCTGGGACTCAGGTGATGCTGACGCCGATCGCCGAGCCGATCAGGTAGGTCACCCCGGCCGCCGCCGCGCCGAACAGCAGCTGCCGCAGCCCGGCGTACCACCAGGAACGGGGGGTGAACCGGGAGGAGAGCGCCCCGGCCAGCAGCAGACCCGCGCCCCCGCAGAGCAGGGCCACCCAGAGCACGGGGACCCCGAGGAAGTACGGCAGCAGCGGCAGCACGGCCCCGGTGCCGAAGGTCAGGAACGACGACACGGCCGCCACCCGCGGGGAGGGCCGGTCCTCGGGGTTGATCCCCAGCTCGGCCAGGACGTGCAGGCGCAGCGCGGACTCCGGGTCGGCCGAGAGCTGGACGGCGACCTTCCGGGCCAGGCGGGCGTCGACGCCGCGGGCCTGGAGCATCGCGGTCAGCTCGGCGAGCTCCCCGGCCGGGTTGTGCTCGAGCTCCCGCCGCTCCTTCTCCACCTCGAGGTCGAGCTGCTCGTTCTGGGTCTTCACCGACGTGTACTCGCCCAGCGCCATGGAGACGGCGCCGGCGACCAGGCTCGCCACACCGGCCAGGACGATGGCCCGGGGCCCGGCACCGCCACCGCCGACACCGGCGACCAGCGCGGTGTTGGTGACCAGCCCGTCCATGGCGCCGAAGACGGCGGCCCGCAGCCAGCCGCCGGAGACGTCGGCGTGCGAGTGCTCGTGCGCCTCGGCGCCGGGGAGGGCGGGAGAACTCACCCCTCGTCCACCTCGGCACCCAGGGGCACCGGCGTCTCGACGCTGGGGGCGGGCAGGGCGACGGCCGGCACGCCGTCGACCCGGTCGCTGGCGGCCAACTGCCCGCAGGCGCCGTCGATGTCCTGGCCGCGGGTGTCGCGCACCGTCGTCGCCACGCCGGCGGCCCGCAGCCGCGCGACGAACTCGCGCTGGGCCGGCAGCGGGCTGGCGTCCCAGGGGCTGCCCGGCGTCGGGTTGAGCGGGATCAGGTTGACGTGCGCGAGCTTGCCGGCGAGCAGCTTGCCGAGCAGGTCGGCGCGGAAGGGCTGGTCGTTGACGTCGCGGATCAGCGCGTACTCCACCGAGTACCGACGTCCGGTGCGCGCGGCGTAGGCGTCGGCGGCCTCGACCACCTCGCCGACCTTCCAGCGGGTGTTGATCGGCACGAGCGTGTCGCGCAGCTCGTCGTCCGGGGCGTGCAGGCTCACCGCGAGGGTGACGTTGCGCCCCTCCTCGGTGAGCCGGCGGATCGCCGGCACCAGGCCGACGGTGGAGACGGTCACCGAGCGCTGCGAGAGCCCGAGGCCGTACGGGGCGTCGCCCAGCAGGGCGTCGAGGGTCTTGCGCACGCGGGCGTAGTTGGCCAGCGGCTCGCCCATGCCCATGAAGACGACGTTGGACAGCCGGCCCGGCCCGCCGGCGACCTCACCGCTCGCCATGGCCGCGGCGGCCGCGACCGCCTGGCCGATGATCTCCGCGGCCGACAGGTTGCGGGTGAGCCCGGCCTGGCCGGTGGCGCAGAAGGGGCACGCCATGCCGCAGCCGGCCTGGCTGGAGATGCACACCGTGGCCCGGTCGGGGTAGCGCATGAGGACGCTCTCGACCAGCGCGCCGTCGTGCAGCCGCCAGAGGGTCTTGCGGGTGCGGCCGTTGTCGGCGGTCTGGTGCCGCACGACCGTGAGCAGCCCCGGCAGCAGCGCCTCGCGCAGGCTCTCGCGGGCGGCGACCGGGATGTCGGTCATCTGCGCCGGATCGGTGACGCCGCGGTAGAAGTGCCGGGCCAGCTGATCGGCCCGGAACGCCGGCTGGCCGAGCTCGCTCACGGCCGCGCGGGCCTCCTCGCGGGTGAGGTCGGCGAGATGGCGGGGCGGCGTGCCGCGGCGGGGGGCGTCGAAGACCAGGGGGAGGGCAGTCATGGCACGTCCATGCTCCCACTAGCCTGCGCCCGGTGGCGGACCGCGAGACAGACCTCACCCCTCCGGAGACCGTCCTCGACTCCGTCGGGGTGGGCCCGTGGACCGGCCCGTGGCCGACCGACCCCCGGCTCGACCCCGAACTGCTCGAGCACGGTGACCGGCGCAACGTCGTGGACCGCTACCGGTACTGGACCGTGGAGGCGATCGTCGCCGACCTCGACACCCGCCGGCACCCCTTCCACGTGGCCATCGAGAACTGGCGGCACGACCTGAACATCGGCACGGTCGTCCGGACGGCGAACGCCTTCCTGGCCCAGGGCGTGCACATCGTCGGCAAGCGACGGTGGAACCGGCGGGGCGCCATGGTCACCGACCGGTACCAGCACGTACGCCACCACGCCGAGGTGGCCGACCTGATCACGTGGGCCCGCGCGGAGGGCCTGCCCGTGCTGGCGGTGGACAACCTGCCCGGAGCCGAGGCCCTGGAGACCGCGGCTCTCCCCCGTGCCTGCGTGCTGCTCTTCGGCCAGGAGGGGACCGGGCTCTCCGCAGAGGCGCGGGCAGCGGCCGACGGGCTGCTGTCGATCGCCCAGTTCGGCTCGACCCGGTCGATCAACGCCGGGGTGGCCGCGGGCATCGCGATGCATGCCTGGATCAGGCAGCACGCCCGCCGGAACGGCGGCTGAGGAGCCCCAGCAGGACGAGGACGACGAGGTCGACGGCCAGGAATCCCACCGCCTCGTTCTCGCCGTAGACCGTCAGCTTCACCAGGCTGAACGCGAGGTCGAGCAGCAGAACCGTGCCGAGGACGGGCAGGACCCAGCGGTCCCGGCCGAGCCGGACCGCGGTGAGCAGGAAGGCGATCGCCAGGGCGGCCGACCAGCCGGCGACGACCCAGTCGCCAGGGGTCTGCACCCCGCCCTGCTCCGTGGTGGCGAAGAAGGTGAAGTAGGCGGTCCCGTAGAGCTTGAACGCGCCGAACAGGGCGAGCACCCCGCGGGTGACGGTGAGCAGCCACGGACGGCGGGTCGTCGGGCGGTCGGGCGTGGTGGTGGACATGTGGGGCCTCCGGTCGGATCGCGCGGACGGCGGGAACGGTAGGAGCGCCGACCGGCCGGCACATCGATCCACGGGCGGCCTGCGACGTCAGCCCACGGGCTGATGGCAGACGGGCAGGACCGGCCTACGCTGCCGCCCGTGGACCCGTCGAGGCTCCGTCCGGCACTGCCACCGTGGTCCGACGTCGTCCTCGCCGGCGCGTTCCTCGCCGTGTCGCTGGCCCAGGTGCTCGTCGAGCCGATCGCCGGCCCGGTGACCTCGGTCGTCGTCGCGGCCGGTTCCACGCTGCCGCTGGCGTGGCGTCGGACCGCACCCACGGCCGCCGCGTTCGCCGGCACCGCCATCTGGCTGGTCCCCACGCCACGGGGATTCCTCTTCCTGGGGTTCGTCGTGGCCGTGGTGCTCTTTTTCTCCGTCGGCGCGCACGCCCGGAGCCTCGGGCGGATCCTGCTCGTCACCGCCTTCGGTGCCACCGTCGGTGTCGCGGCGGTCCTGAGCGGCCCGCAGGACCCGCCGGTGGCGATCGGCGCGGTGCTGGCCGTGACGGCACCCGCCGCAGCCGGCCGGCTGGTCGCGCACGTCCGGGAGCAGAACGCCCGGCTCCACGAGCTGACGACCGAGCTGCTGCGGGAGCGCGCGGCCGCCGAGCGGGCGGCGATCGGCGAGGAGCGCTCGCGCATCGCCCGTGAGCTGCACGACGTCATCGGTCACGAGGTGACCGTCATCGCCCTGCAGGCCGACGCGGCCGCAGCGGCACTGGCGAAGGCCCCCGAGCGGGCGGGCGCCCCGGTCGAGGCGATCCGGCGGTCGGCCGCCGAGGCCCTGGCGGAGATGCGCCGCGTCGTCGTCATGCTCCGCACCGCAGAGGAGCAGGACCTGCACCCGCAACCCGGCCTGGACGACGTCCCTGCGCTCGTCGAACAGTCGCGCAACGCGGGGACCCGTGTGCACCTGACCCTCGAGCCCCCCGCACGGCCGGCGCACGCCAGCGTCGAGCTCGCCGCCTACCGGCTGGTCCAGGAGGCGCTGACCAACGCCCGCCGCCACGCACCGGGCGCACCGGTCGACGTGCGGGTCACCGGGGACGGCACCGCGGTGCTCGTGGAGGTGTCCAGCCGGCCCGCCACCGCCGTGCCCTGCCCGCGGGAGAGCGTCGAGGGAACCGGCTTCGGACTGGTCGGGATGCGGGAACGGGTCCGGATGCTCGGCGGCCGGCTGGATGCCGGCCCGACGGAGGCAGGCGGCTACCTGCTCAGTGCCCGGCTGCCGCTCGAGCTGCCGGCACCACGGTGACCACCGTCGTGCTGGTCGACGACCAGCGGCTGGTGCGAGACGGCCTGCGGCTCATCCTGGAGTTGGCCGGCGTCCAGGTCCTCGGGGAGGCGGCCGACGGGGCGGCGGGCGTCCGCCTGGTCCTGGACCTGCGGCCGGACGTCGCGCTCATGGACCTGCGCATGCCGTCGATGGACGGCATCGAGGCCACCAGGCGCATCGTCGAGGCCGGCAGCCGCACGCGGGTGCTGGCCCTCACCACCTTCGAGGGCGAGGAGCTCACCTTCCGCGCTCTCCAGGCGGGTGCCGCCGGCTACCTGCTCAAGGACGCCGGAGGTGCCCGGCTCGTCGCCGCCGTGGAGGCCGCGGCCGCGGGCGAGCGGCCCATGGCTCCCGAGGTGGTGGCGCGCCTCGTCGCATCCTACGTCCGGCGCCCCCCGGGGCCGATCGCGGACGCAGGGCGGTTGGACGCGCTCAGCGGGCGGGAACGCGACGTGCTGGCCCTCGTCGGGGCCGGCCGGTCCAACGCGGAGATCGCCGCGGAGCTGTTCATCTCGCCGGCGACGGTGAAGAGCCACGTGCGGCACATCCTCGCCAAGCTGGACCTGCGGGACCGGGCGCGCGCCATCGTGCTCGCCCACGAGTGCGGCCTGGTGGCCGACGGCGCGCCGCGCTGACCGGCGCCTGACAGGCTGGCCTCATGAGTCGCCTCGCGGACGTCGACCTGAGCCGATCCCTCTCCAAGAAGGAGGGCAAGACGCAGCTGAAGGAGGCCCAGGAGCGGCTGGTCCACCTGCGCCTGCTGCTGGGCGGGCAGATCGGTCCCGGCGAGCTGGGCCCGCCGCTCCTGGTCCTGTTCGAGGGGTGGGACGCCTCGGGGAAGGGGGGTGCGATCCAGCGGCTGGTCGGCGAGCTCGACCCCCGGCACGTGCGGGTCGCCCAGTTCGCCGCCCCCACCCGCGACGAGAAGCGGCACCACTTCCTGTGGCGCTTCTGGCCGGTGCTGCCCGGCTGGGGCGGCATGGCGGTGCTCGACCGGTCCTGGTACGGCCGCGTGCTGGTCGAACGGGTCGAGGGTTTCGCCGAGGAGCACGCGTGGCGGCGGGCGTACCAGGAGATCGTCGACCTCGAGACGTCCCTGGCCGCCGAGGGCACCGTGCTGGTGAAGTTCTGGCTGCACGTCTCCCCCGAGGAGCAGCTGCACCGCTTCGAGAGCCGCCGCGCCGATCCGTACAAGGCCTGGAAGCTCACCGACGAGGACTGGCGGAACCGGGAGAAGCGCCCCGAGTACGAGGCGGCGGTCGAGGAGATGCTCGAGCGCACCGACACCTCCGTCGCGCCGTGGCACGTGATCCCCGCCGACGACAAGCGGTGGGCCCGGGTGGCCGTCGTCCGGACGGTCTGCGAGGCGGTCGAAGCGGCGCTGCACGCCCGGGGCATCGACCCCGACCCGCCGCTCTCCGGCGACTGACCTCGGATCCGCACGGACCCCTGGGCGCCCGCCCGGCAGGATCGCAGGGTGAGCGCCGACGTCCTCGTGCACCTGGTCGAGCCGGCGCGGTGGCGCGCCGCCCTGGGGCAGGGAGCGATCCGGCCGGGCCCGGACGGGTTCGTCCACCTCTCGACGCCGGAGCAGGTGCACCTGCCCGCCCGGCGGCTGTTCCCCGGCCGGCGCGACCTCGCGCTGCTCGTCGTCGACCCGACCCGGCTGGCCGATCCCGTGCGGTTCGAGCCCGGGCACCCCGACGACCCCGCCGGTCTCCTCTTCCCCCACCTCTACGGCCCGCTGCCGACCACCGCTGTCGTCGCGGTCGTCCCGTACCGCCCACCGGCGCCCGTCGTGCTGCCCGCGCCCGGGGACGTCCTGGGCCGGGCGCTGGCCTTCTCCGCGTCTCTGCCGGTCCGGCGGGCGGTGGGCGTGGTCGACGTGCCGGGCGGCGTGGCCGTTCTGGATCCCGACTTCCCGGACTCCCGCGACAACAACCGGCTGCTGCTGACCGAGCCCGTGGACGCCGCCACGGTCGACGCAGCCACCGCCGAGGTGGCCCGCGACGCCCGGTGGCCGCACCGGACGGCGTCGCTGCTCTGGCCGGGCGCGGCCTCGGTCGCCGGGGAGCTGGCCGCCCAGGGGTGGGAGGTCGAGGAACTGCTGGTCATGGTGCGGCCGGCCGGCCGGCTGACCGGTGGCGAGCGCGCCGAGGTGGTGGGGCAGCGCGAGGTGCACGTTCTGTGGGAGCGCTCGTGGCGGGCGGGGCTGCCGGAGACCGGGCCGCAGCTGGACCGGGTGGTGGCCCAGCTGATCGGCCGGGAACGGCTCAACGACCGGGTGGTGGCGGTGACCGACGTCGTGGTCCGGGAGGAGGGGCGGGTGGTGGCGGGCGGTCAGCTGCGCGTCGACGGCGCGACCGCAGCCGTGGAGTCGGTGATGACCGATCCCGGCGTACGCGGCCGCGGGTACGCCGACGCCGTCCTCGCCCGGTGCCTGGACCTGGCCACCGACGCCGGTTGCGACCTCGTCGTCCTGGAAGCGGCTGCCGACGACTGGCCGCGGCACTGGTACGCCCGGCGGGGATTCGAGACGGTGGGCACGACGTGGCTGGTGGACCGCCCGGCGTGAGTCAGACGGGCGCGAACACCGTCAGCAGCAGGTAGGCCGCGGCAGCCGAGGGCAGCAGGGAGTCCAGCCGGTCCATGATCCCGCCGTGGCCGGGCAGCAGGTCGCCCATGTCCTTGATGCCCAGGTCGCGCTTGATGAGCGATTCGGCGAGATCGCCCACCGTCGAGGAGACCGCGATGGCCGCGCCGAAGATCAGCCCACCCCACCAGGGCGCGTCCAGGGCGAGGACCAGGATCGGGGTCGCCACGAGCACGCAGGCCAGCACCGACCCCGCCATCCCCTCCCACGACTTCTTGGGGCTGATGGACGGCGCCATCGCGTGCTTGCCGAACATGACCCCGGCCGCGTAACCGCCGACGTCGCTGGCGATGACGGTGGCGATGAACGCCAGCACCCGCGCCGCGCCGTCGTCGGGGACGAGCAGCAGGACGGCGAAGCCGGCCAGCAGCGGCACGTAGAGGGCCACGAGGACACCGGCGGCGGCGTCCCTGCGGTAGCCGACCGGGCCGCCGGCCAGCCGCCACACCAGGACGGCGAGCGCGGTCAGCAGGAAGCCGGTGACCAGGCCGGTGGGGCCCCGCGTCCACGCGAGGACCTCCATGGCCAGCGCCCCGACGAGCAGCGGCACCAGCGGCGCGGAGAAGCCCCCGGCACGCAGCGCCCGGGTCAGCTCGACGACCGCCACCAGGATCGCGGCCACGAGCACGCCGAGGAAGGCCGGGCGCCACACCAGGAGCGACGCCACGATCACCGCCACGAGGCTCACGCCCACACCGATGGCGGCGCGCAGGTTCCGCCCCGCGCGGCTCACCGGCTGCTCGGTCGTGGGGAGCTGGTCCATCTCCTCGGGCGCCGACATCGCCGTCGAGGTGGCGGCGTCGTCGGGCACGGGGAAGGCAGCCGTGTCGTCCGGCGCGGGGCTGTCGTCCGGCGCGGGGCTGTCGTCCGGCGCGGGGCTGTCGTCCGGCGCGGGGCTGTCGTCCGGCACGGGCACCGGCGGGCGCGGCGGGAACGGTGGGACCGGGCGGGATGCCGTGACGGGCACCGGCCCCGTGTCGCCGTCGCGCCGCGGGGCGGCGGGCCCGCGATCGCCGACCCGCGGGAACGGCTCGGCACCCGGGCGCAGCGAGCCCGGGCGGTCGGCGGAGGGAGGGGTCATGGACGTGGCGGCGGCGCGGAGGTCAGACCTCGAGCAGCTCGCTCTCCTTGTTCTTCACCGCGTCATCGATGGCCTGGGTGTGCTTGGCGGTGAGGTCGTCGAGCTCCTTCTCCGCGCGGCGCACGTCGTCCTCACCGGCCTCGCCGTCCTTGACGATGCGGTCGAGCTCTTCCTTCGACCGCCGCCGGATGTTGCGGATGGCGACCTTGGCGTCCTCGCCCTTGGACCGCGCCATCTTCACCAGGTCGCGGCGGCGCTCCTCGGTGAGCTGCGGGAACACCACCCGCAGGAGCTGGCCGTCGTTGGTCGGGTTCACACCCAGGTCGCTGTCGCGGATGGCCTTCTCGATGGCGGACATCTGACTGGTGTCGTAGGGCTTGATGACCGCCATGCGCGCCTCGGGCACCGTGATCGACGCCATCTGCGGCACCGGGGTGGGCGCCCCGTAGTAGTCCACGACGATCTTGTTGAACATCGAGGGGGCGGCCCGCCCGGTGCGGACCGAGCCCAGGTCCTCGCGCGCGACCGAGAGTGCCTTGTCCATCCGGTCCTCGGCGTCGAGCAGGGTGTCGTCGATCACGGGGTGTCCCTCCTGCGGCCTCGCTCCCCACGCTGGGGAGCTCGTCGGGCCGTCGTCCTCGTCGTTGCGCCGCCAGCCGGTCGGTCAGGCCGGCTGACTGATCAGCGTGCCGATCCTCTCACCTGCGGTGGCGCGGGCGATGTTGCCGTCGCGGAGCAGGTTGAACACGACGATCGGCATGCGGTTGTCCATGCAGAGGCTGATCGCGGTCGCGTCGGCCACCTTCAGCTGCTTGGCCAGCACGGTGCCGTAGTCCAGGTCCTCGTACATGACGGCCGAGGCGTTGGTGCGCGGGTCGTCGTCGTAGACGCCGTCGACACCGTTCTTGCCCATGAGCAGCACCTGGCACTCGATCTCCAGCGCGCGCTGGGCGGCCACGGTGTCGGTGGAGAAGTACGGCATGCCGGCGCCGGCGCCGAAGATGACCAGCCGCCCCTTCTCGAGGTGCCGGATGGCCTTGCGCGGGATGTAGGGCTCGGCCACCTGGCCCATGGTGATCGCCGACTGCACGCGGGTCTCCAGACCCGCCTTCTCGCAGAAGTCCTGCAGCGCCAGGCAGTTCATGACCGTGCCCAGCATGCCCATGTAGTCGGCCTTGGTGCGGTCCATGCCGGCCTGGGAGAGCTCCGCGCCGCGGAAGAAGTTGCCACCGCCCATGACGACGGCGATCTGCGTGCCCTTCGCGACGACCTCGGCGAGCTGCTCGGCGATACCCTTGACGATGCCGGCGTCGACGCCGACCTTGCCACCGCCGAAGGACTCACCCGAGAGCTTGAGCAGCACGCGCTGGTAGCCGTTGCCGTCGGCGGGCTGGAAGGCGGTGGGGGCGGAGAGCGGCGCGGTGATGTCGGTCAACGAGTCATCCCTGGAGTCGTGGGTCGATGGAGTGTGATCCTGCCGCATCGCGGGGCCCGGCTCCTGCCGAGCGCCGCTCCGCGCGCAGGCGCGGACAGACGACCGGCCCCGTCCCACGAGGGGAACGGGGCCGGTCATCGGTACCGGATGCGGCTCAGGCCTGGCCGACCTCGAAGCGCGCGAAGCGCTCCACGGTCAGGCCGGCCTCGTCGACGATCTGCTTGACCGTGCGCTTGGGCTCGGTGATCGACGGCTGCTCGAGGAGGACGAAGTCCTTGTAGTAGGCGTTGACCCGACCCTCGACGATCTTGCTGATCGCCTGCTCGGGCTTGCCCTCCTCCTTGGCGGTCTGCTCCGCGACGCGGCGCTCGGTCTCGACCGCCTCGGCCGGGACCTCCTCGCGGGTGAGGTAGCGCGGCCGCGCGGCGGCGATGTGCATCGCCAGGCTGCGGGCGGCGTCCTCGCTGCCACCGGAGTACTGCACGGCGACGCCGATGGCCGGCGGCAGGTCGGTGGCCCGCTTGTGCAGGTAGACCGCGGTGGTGCCGTCGAAGGCGACGAACCGCGAGAGGACCAGCTTCTCGCCGATGCGGGCGGACTCGCCCTCGACGAGCTTCTCGACGGTCTGCCCGTCGACCTCGGTGCTCAGCAGCGCGGCGGCGTCGGCCGCCTTGTGCTCCAGGCCGATGGCGAGCAGCCGCTCGGCGAGGGCGACGAAGTCGGCGTTCTTGGCGACGAAGTCGGTCTCGCAGTCGAGCTCGAGCAGTGCGCCGTCCCTGCTGACGACGATGCCGTTGGTCGTCGAGCGCTCCAGGCGCTTGCCGACGTCCTTGGCGCCCTTGACCCGGAGCAGCTCGACGGCCTTGTCGTACTCGCCGTCGGCCTCGGTCAGGGCCTTCTTGGCGTCCATCATGCCGGCGCCGGTGGCGTCCCGGAGACGCTTGACGTCGGCTGCGGTGAAGGCAGGCATGTCTCTTCCCTCTGGTCGGGTGGTGCTTGCTGTGGAACGGCCGCGCGGCGGCGCCGTCCTCCCGCCGGTCAGCGGGAGGACGGCGCCGATCCGTCAGACGACGTTGTTCTCCTTGCCACCGGTGGTGGCGGGGACGTCCTCGACCGGGGCGACCTCGCCGACGGTGACCTCGGCCGGCTGCGCCGGGGTCTCCGGCAGCGGGGTGGCCTCGGCGGCCGGTGCGGCGGCGTCGGCGGCCGGCGCGGCAGCGTCGGCGGCCGGCGCGGCAGCGTCGGCGGCCGGCGCGGCAGCGGCGTCGGCACCACCGGTGAGCAGCTCGCGCTCCCAGTCGGCCAGCGGCTCACCGGCACCGACGGCGGGCTCGGCGCCGTCCTCGCGGCCGGCGTTGGCCTGCGCGGCCGAACGGGCCATGAGGCCCTCGGCGACGGCGTCGGCGATGACCCGGGTCAGCACGGTGATGCTGCGGATCGCGTCGTCGTTGCCCGGGATCTTGTAGTCGACCTCGTCCGGGTCGCAGTTGGTGTCGAGGATCGCGACGACCGGGATCTTGAGCTTGCGCGCCTCGCCGACGGCGATGTGCTCCTTCTTGGTGTCCACGATCCAGATGGCGCTGGGCACCTTCTTCATGTCGCGGATACCGCCGAGGCTGCGCTCGAGCTTGCCCTTCTCGCGGCTGAGGACCAGCTGCTCCTTCTTGGAGAGGCTGACCAGCACGCCGGTCTGCTCCATGTCCTCGAGCTCCTTGAGCCGCTCGAGGCGCTTGAAGACGGTCTGGAAGTTGGTGAGCATGCCGCCCAGCCAGCGCTGGTTGACGTAGGGCATGCCGACCCGGGTGGCCTGCTCGGCCACGACCTCCTGCGCCTGGCGCTTGGTGCCGACGAACAGGATCGAGCCGCCGTGGGCCACGGTCTGCTTGACGAACTCGTAGGCGTTGTCGATGTACCCGAGCGTCTGCTGCAGGTCGATGATGTAGATGCCGTTGCGCTCGGTGAAGATGAAGCGCTTCATCTTCGGGTTCCAGCGACGGGTCTGGTGCCCGAAGTGGACGCCGCTGTCGAGCAGCTGCTTCATGCTGACGACTGCCATATCGCAGCCTCTCTGCTTTCGCGCGCGGCCGAGGGCCGCGCGGATTCCGGTTGTCGCGGGCACCGGGTGGCGCCCGCCCTGGCGTCCTGCGGCACCACTCCCCCGGCGCTGGGCCGGGACCGAGGTGGCGACTGCCCCGCCGATCGGCGGGAGAAGGACGCGCGAAGTCGACCCGTCGGACGGGCCGCACCGGACAGCATACGCGACGCTCGCTGCGGCTTTTCCCCAGCCAGCGGGCTCTTCCACACTTCCGGTCCGCCCCTCGCCCGGTCGCTCCTCCCCCGCTCAGGGTGGCCGCATGAGGTCCGGGGTCGCAGTCGTGCTCGCAGTGGTCACCGTCGGTGTGCTGGCGCCGGCCGCGGCCACCGCGGAACCGGCTCCGCCGGCCGCGTCGCCGGTCGCAGCGCCGGCTGCCCGGGCCGCCTGGGTGGCGCCGCTGCCCGGGGAGCCGGTGGTCGGCCGGCCGTTCGAGCCGCCGCCGCACCCGTACGGGCCCGGCCACCGTGGGGCCGACCTCGTCGGGGCGCCCGGCTCGCCCGTCCTCGCGGCCGGCGACGGCGTCGTCGTCTTCGCCGGGATGGTGGCCGGTCGGCCCGTGGTCAGCGTCGACCACGCCGGTGGCCTGCGGACGACGTACGAGCCGGTCGGCCCCGTCGTCGGCGCGGGCCAGGCGGTGGCCCGTGGCTCGCCGATCGGGGTGCTGGCGTCCGGGCACGACGGCTGCCCCGCCGCCGCGTGCCTGCACTGGGGGCTGCGCCGCGGCGAGGACTACCTCGATCCCCTGCTGCTCCTGCGTCCGCCGCGCCTCCGGCTGCTGCCCCTCGGATGAACGTGCGCGCCGACGGTTCCGCCCCCGGCAGGGCGGAGCGCACCGTCCGGGCTACCGGACGACGAACGCCCCCTGCATCGCGAGCCACGCATTGAGCTCGGCGGCCTCGGCGCGCCCGACGGAGTCGGAGTCGATCGGGCCCTTGTTGAAAGCCGTCCCGGACAACACGCGACCGTCCCGCAGGACGACCCGGAGGCCCGTCTGGCGGAACGACCCGTAGGTCCGCGGAGGCTCGAAGCGGTCGACCTCGGACGCCGGGACGCGATGCGTCCAGAGCGCTCTGCGGACGGTGACCCAGCCAGGTTCTACGAGGATCGCCGCCCAGTAGACACCGCACACCGCAACCGCCGTAGCGGTCAGAAGCACGGAGACGAAGACCGTGGCCGTCAGCGCGTCGTCGTAGACCTCGAACTCCGCACCTGGGCCCACCAACCCGATCACAGCGACGAACAGAGTCAGCGCCATGAGAAACCAGCGGCGTCCCACCCTGGTGTAGATCTGCCTGCTGCCGTCAGCGTTGGACCAGGCCGCCGCGGGACACGGCCCCTGGATGTTGCCACCCGGAGGGCGACGTCCATCCGGGCGGCGGGACCGGCCAGCGAGGTGGAGGTGCCCATTCCGAGCTGACATCCCGCCTCCTCTCCCGATCGCGTTCGTCACCCGTCGCATCACTCATCGGCACAGCGGGCACCGCCATGAAGCCGAGTCCCATCCATCAGTTCGACGGAGTCGAGGCGAGGCGTCTGGGGGCTGCGCCGCGACGAGGACTACCTCGACCCGCTGGCGCTGCTGGCCCCGCCGCGGATCCGGCTACTGCCGTTCAGGCCCCGGGACCCACGGGTGCGGTCCAGGGACGAAGTTCGGCGTCGGAGGGCACGTACAACGGGTGCCTCGGCTCGCCCCCGGCTGTCGTGCCCAGGCAGAGCGGCTGGTCCAGAAGGGGCGCGACGACACGCGACCTGGCATGGAATGCTCCTCCCGCACCCCAGGCGGCGATGGTCCTCGGCGCAGCGGCCGTGAAGAGCCGCAGGGCGTCGTCGTTCGCCGATCCGACCGGATCCCCTGCCCGCCGCAGGACCTTCGGATCCGTGTGCCGCAGGGCGAAGATGTTCACGACCACGACCCCGGTCCTGCCCACGGTGCGGCTGTGGGCGATGCAGCGGTCCAGCGTCGGGCGGCGGCGCCGCTCGGTGTCACCCGTCGCGGGGTTGAGCAGGACCCACACGTCGGTGGTCGCGACGTCCGGGTGCCCCCACCACCGACCGAATCCGTACCGGTAGCCCATGTCGGCCGAGTAGAGGTACCGCTCCGACAGTCCATCGGAAGACGTGCCCGCCCGATCCTCCAGGCCGTGCCGCTCCGCGAGCACGGCGAACACGTCGTCCACCAGCAGGACGGTATCCACCGACGGACGCCGATCGGCGCGCGCCCGCTGCGATCAGGCCATGGGTTTGACGAAGCGCACGTCGGCCTGGCCGGTGAGAGCACGCCTCGGTGCGGCCGGTCCCCATGACACCCTGCCGCCGGTAGAGCCAGGTGTCGAGGTCGGCGTCCCATGTCTCGACCCGGGCCGTGCGGGTTACGCGGTGCTCGTGTCGCGATTCTGCGCCCCGGTCCACTCCTCGCGCGTTCCTCGCTGCGACACTCCCGGGCCCGTCGTCATGCGATGTCGGCGAGCTTGGTGCGCAGGTGGAGGACGGCCTTCGTGTGCAGCTGGCAGATCCGGCTCTCGGTCACCCCGAGGACGCGGCCGATGTCGGCGAGCGTGAGGCCCTCGAAGTAGTAGAGCGAGACGACGACCTTCTCCCGCTCGGGCAGCTGCTCGACGGCGCGGGCGAGGAGCTGGCGGGCCTCACCGTGCTCGGCCATGGCCTGCGGGTCGAGGGCGCTCGGGTCCCTGAGGGTGTCGCCCAGCCGCGGCGAACCGCCGTCGTCGTCGGTGAGCAGCTCGTCCAGGGCCACGACGTTGACCAGGGAGAGCTGGCCGAGGAACTTGCGGATGTCCTCGACGTCCATGTCCATGGCGTCGGCGACCTCTTCGTCGGTCGGCGTCCGGTGCAGCTTGCTCTCCAGCTCCGCCACCGTGCGCTCGAACGCGCGCGCCTTCACGCGGACCGAGCGGGGGATCCAGTCGGTGTTGCGCAGCTCGTCGATGATCGCCCCGCGGATGCGCGCCATCGCGTAGCTCTCGAACTTCACCTCGCGGGTGGGCTCGTAGCGGGTGATCGCGTCGATCAGCCCGAAGGTGCCGTAGGAGATGAGGTCGGCCTGCTCCACGTGCGCGGGCAGGCCGCTGCCCACCCGGCCGGCGACGTACTTGACCAGCGGCGCGTAGTGCAGGATCAGCCGGTCCCGCAGCGCGGAGTCCCGGCCCGCGACGTAGCGGGACCACAGATCGGTCAGCAGGGCGTCGGCGTCCTCACCCGACTCGTCGATGCGGCGGATGGTTGCCTCAGACACGGTCGCGCTCCTCGGTCGTGCTGCGCGGGCACCGTCCGTGGTCCCGCGTGGTCATGACTGCCGCCGTCCAGCCCGCTCCCCGGCCGTCCGCCTCAGGCACGGGGATGCGCCTGGGCATGGACCGCACGGAGCCGTTCGACCGTCACGTGCGTGTAGATCTGCGTCGTCGCGAGGCTAGCGTGGCCGAGCAACTCCTGGACGGAGCGCAGGTCCGCGCCGCCCTCCAGCACGTGCGTCGCGGCGGAGTGCCGGAGGCCGTGCGGGCCGATGTCGGGCGCACCCGGGACGCCGGAGGTCGCGGCGTGCACCGTGCGGCGGGCCTCGCGGGCGTCCAGTCGCCGTCCGCGCAGCCCGAGCAGGAGGGCGGGGCCCGAGCCGGGTGCCGCCAGCGCGGGGCGGCCCCGGGTGAGCCAGGCGTCCAGCGCGCGCTCCGCCGGCAGCCCGTAGGGCACGCTGCGCTCCTTGTTGCCCTTGCCCAGCACCCGGAGCAGCCGGCGCCCCCGGTCGACGTCGTCGACGTCGAGGCCGACGAGCTCGCTCACCCGGATGCCGCTGGCGTACAGCAGCTCCAGGACGACGGCGTCGCGGAGCTGCACCGGCTCCTCGGCCCCGGCGGCGGTCTCCACCAGCGCCCGCGCCTGCTCGGGCGCGAGCACGTCGGGCAGGGTCGGGTGCGCCTTGGGGCTGACCAGCCGCTGGCCGACGTCCTCGGGCGTGAGCCCCGACCGGCGCAGCCAGGCGGTGAACGACCGGGCGGCCGAGGCGTGCCGGGCGGTGGTCGACCGGCTGTGCCCCCGCGTGCGGCCCTGCGCGAGCCAGCTGCGGAGGGTGGCGAGGTCCAGGTCGTGGGGCTGGCTTCCGCTGCGCCGGGCCAGGTGGTCCAGTAGCCGGGCGACGTCACCGACGTAGCTGCGCACCGTGTTGGCGGAGAGGTCGCGCTGCCCGATCAGGTGCTCCTCGTAGCCGGCCAGCGCCTCGGCCAGCGCGGGCGGCAGCCCGGCGCGGACGTCGGCGGTACTGGTCGTGGCCACGAAACCACGGTCCGTCCGCGCCCGGCGCGGGTCAAGGCGCCGCGCCGGGGCGCTTCGGTGGTGGCGCGAGCCGCCAGCCGGTGCCGGTCCACTGCACGAGGTCGGCCAGCTCGAGCGACGGCAGCACCTTCAGCACGTCGAGGACATCGCACCCGGCGATGCTCGCCAGCCGCTCGGGGCCGACGCCGATGCGCACCGGGCAGGCATCGAGCACCCGCGCGGCGAGGTCGGAGAGGCCGTCGCGCGGGGATCCCGGCCGTTCGACGGGTGGGGCGAGGTCGGTGCCGATGCCGCCCGCCGCCTCGATGACGTGGGTCGCCGAGGTGACGAGCACGGCCCCTGCCTCCTCGTCGCGGAGCAGCTCGTGGCAGCCGACCGACAGCGCCGAGGTGACCGGCCCCGGCACCACCATCAGCGGCCGGCCGAGTCTCCGGGCACGCATGGCCGTCGCCTGCGCCCCCGAGCGGGCCGCGGCCTCCACGACCACCGTGCCGCGGGTCAGCGCGGCGATCAGCCGGTTGCGCACGAGGAACCGGTGCCGCAGGGGTGCGCAGCCGGGCGGCCATTCGCTCACCAACAGGCCCGACTCGGCGATCCGCGCGAACAGCGCACCGTGCGCCGCGGGGTAGACGCGGTCGACGCCGCAGGCGAGCACCGCGACCGTCGGCGCCTCCGCGGCGAGCGCTCCGCGGTGGGCGGCGGCGTCGATGCCGTAGGCCCCGCCGGAGACCACCGTCCAGCCGCGCTCGCCCAGCTGGTGGCCGAGCTCGGCGGCGACGTGCTCGCCGTACGCGGAGGAGGCGCGGGAGCCGACGACCGCGATCGAACGGTCGGTCACGACGTCCAGGCGGGCCGGGCCTCGGACCCACAGCCCCAGCGGCGGCACCGGGGCCCGTGTGCGGTCGGACTGGTCCTTGTGCGAGAGCGGCTCCCCCGCCACGGCGACGGTGAGTGCGTGCAGCGGGTAGGCCGGCCACTCGTCGTCCTCGGGGACGACCAACCGGGCCTCGCAGCGCTCGGCGCGACGCAGGTCGGCCAGGCTGGCGTCCTCGTGCACCCGCGCGCCCACCAGCGACCGGATCCGTTCGGGGGCTGTGCCGGCCCGCAGGCGGCGCACGGCCTCGACGGGCCCCACGTCCTCGACGTAGCGCCAGAGATCGACGGTGCCCGGCTCGACCGCCCGGCTGAGCCACGCCCGCGCCCGGCGCACCCCCGGATGCGCCGTCCCCGGAACGGCGGTGCCTGCCGCCGCCTCCTCGAGGTCCTCGTCGAGGCTCATGCCGCACCCCGCTGCAGGCGCATGCCCAGGGCCTCGGCCACCTCGTCGGTGCCGGGCACGGTCCGTCCGGCCAGGTCTGCCAGCGTCCACGCGACGCGGACCACCCGGTCGAAACCCCGGACCGAGAGCGAGCCGCGCTCCAGGGCCCGCTCGGCCAGCCGCAGCGACCCCCGCGGGACGGCGAACCGCTCGCGCAGCAGCCGACCGGGGACCTGGCTGTTCAGGCCGAGCCCGGTACCGGCCAGCCGCTCCCCCGCCGCCGCCCGTGCCCGGCGGACCCGCTCGGCGACGACGGCCGTCGACTCCGGCTCACCGAGGCCGTCGAGCCAGGCGGCGCGGGTGACCGGCGGGAGGTCCACCCGGAGGTCGACGCGGTCGAGCAGCGGGCCGGAGAGCCGCGACTGGTAGCGCCGCCGCTCCAGCGGGCTGCAGGTGCAGGCCGTGTCGCCCGCGGCGCTCGCGCAGGGGCACGGGTTCGCCGCGAGGACCAGCTGCGCCCGGCAGGGGAAGGTGGCCGCCCCGGAGGCGCGCAGGATGGTGACCTGCCCGCGTTCGAGCGGCTGACGCAGCGTGTCGAGGACCGAACGCGGGAACTCCGGGGCCTCGTCGTGAGATCGGTGAGTCCCCCGGCTGTAGGCCGGGAGGCGGAGCTTCGCGTGGGCGGGGGTCTGGCCATTGCCGTGGTAGCGGGGAGGAGATGGTGGGCGTGTCGGCGCGGAAGTATTTACGGTGCCGAGGACGAGCGGGTCGGTCACAGGTGAGCGGGGGATGGTCGTGGTGGAGAAGCGGCGGGTGGTCTCGGCGGTGCTGCCCAACGGGGTGCAGATCGGCGTGGAAGCGGTCGACGCCGGCGGGTCGCAGGACGTCTCCCGCGGCCGGGCCCTGGACCTCGGTGAGCTAGGGGCGGCGCTGGAGGGCATGGCGACCCTGGTCAAGGACGCGCTGGTGAAGGTGGCGCCGGACTCTGCGGAGGTGGAGTTCGGCATGGACGTCAAGGTGGAGTCCGGCAAGCTGACCGCGCTGCTGGTCGGCGGGTCGGCCGGGGCCAGCCTGAAGATTACCCTCGGCTGGGGCGGGGACATCCGCGACCAGAACCAGGACCGGGACTGAAACAGAGACCGGCGCGCCCGCGGAGGCAACGGTGGCCCACAGGGATCTACCAAGCCTGGTGGCTGACTGTGCGGTGCGCATCAACACCGCCGAGGACTTCGCCGGCTCCGGGGTCCTGGTCGCCCCCGGGCAGGTGCTGACCTGCGCCCATGTCCTCGCCGCGGCCGCGCAGGAAGGCGCCGCGATCAGCGTCGTCTACGGCGGCAGAACCTGGGCGGCCCAACTCAGGGCCATGCAGCCTGCCCCGCCGACTGGCGGGACCCTGCCGTCGCCCTACGGCTGGCCGGACCTGGCCTGGCTGGATGTGCCGGGCCTAACCGACCACCCCTGGGCCGAACTCGACACCGCCACCCCGGGGCGCGGGGAGGAGTTGGTCGGGTACGGATTCAGCGAGGCCTTCCAGGCCGGGGTGCCGGCCGGGCAGTGGGGCAGCTATCGGGTCGACGGCCCGGTCGACACCGGAGTCGGCCAGCGCTGGCAGCTCTCGGCCGCCCAGGCCGCCCCGGGCATGTCCGGCACCGGACTGATCAACCCCGCCACCGGCCGGCTCTTCGGCTTGCTCACCCGCACCCGTGACGCCGACACCGACGCCGGGGGCTGGGCCGTCCACGCCCACCCGGCACTCACCGCCCTGCCCGGCTTCAACGACCTGCTGGATCTTGCCCGTCCACACCCCTCTGCCTGGAAGGCACGGAGGCAGGCGTGGGAGGAAAACGCTGAAGATTGGCTGGCCGCCGCCGGGCTGCGCGACCTGCTCACCGCTCCTTACGAGCCGTTGCCCGACCGGCGCACTCCGGCCACCCTGCTGCTGCCCCGCCACGGCGTGGTGCCCTTCCACCCCGCCCGCCGGCCCGACCTCGACGACCTGCTCACCTGGTGCACCAACCCGGCCGCTCCGCAGGTGCGGCTGCTGACCGGCCCGGCCGGCACCGGCAAGACCCGACTGGCCGCCGAACTCGCACAGAGGGCCGCAGACGCCGGGTGGCTCACCGGATTTCTGGCGCCGAGCGATGACCCGGCGGCGGTCTGCGACCGCCTAGCCCGCCGCGCAGATTCCCTGCTCCTGGTCGTCGACTACGCCGAAACCCAGACCGACTTACCCGACCTGCTCGCCGCAGTCGCCGCCCTTGACGAGGACGTCGCGGGGGTGCGCGTGCTGCTGCTCGCCCGCGCCGCCGGGGACTGGTGGCGGGATTTACCCGCCAGCGGCGACGACCCCCACCGGACTGCCCAGGCATTGGTCGGAGCGCGCCCATTTGCTCTCAGCCAACTTGACGAGCTGGTTTCGGACCCCACCCCCGCTTACCAGGATGCTGCCGCGGCTCTTGCCAAGCGGCAGAACTTGACTTCCCCCGCCAAGCTGCCGCTTCTCGCTACCGCGGAGACATGGTCGTACCTGTCCGCGCACCTGGCCGCCCTCGACGCCGTGGGCACCCCCGACGAACCCGGCCGCCCCAATCCCGACGGTAGGCCCCGTTCCCCCGCCGACGTCCTGGACCACGTCCTCACCCGAGAACGCCGGCACTGGCGGCGCACCGCCACCATCGACCACCTCGCCCCCGTCGACGACACCATTCTGTCCCGCACCGTCGCCGCACTCACACTGCTGGGCGCCGGCACTGAGACCGATGCCTCCACCACGCTGGCCCGCGTACCCGACCTCGCAGGCGCCGAGGGACATAGGCGTGCGCTGGCCCGGTGGATGCGCCGCCACTACCCGCCTGATCGCAGCGACGACTGGCTCCGCGGACTGCAGCCGGACCTACTCGCGGAAAGCCACATCACCACCGTGCTGGCCGCAGATCCGGATGTCGCGAGCAGCCTGTTGGGCGGGCTGCCCGAACCCCAAGCCCGCCGGGCGTTGACCGTGCTCACCCGCGCCGCCCGCTACCAACCGGCCGCCCACCAACTGCTGTGCACCGCGCTGCGCTCCGACCTGGCAAACCTCGGCCGGCCGGCGATCACCGTTGCCGGCGAGACCGGCTCCCCGCTCGACCGAGTTCTCACCGACACCCTCGCCGAGCCGGACCTGGCCGTCGAGCCGGACCTGCTGATGCGCCTCGCCGCAGCGCTGCCCGAGCACACCATCGCGCTGCGTGAGGCCGCCATGGTGCTCACCGCCCGCAGGGTCCAGCACCTCCGCCGCAGTGGCCCGCAGGACGAACTCGCCGGATGGCTGAACAATCTGTCGATCCGGCTGGACCACGTCGGCCGCCGCGAGGACGCCCTGACCGCCATCGAGGAGGCCAGCGGCCTCTACCGGGCGCTGGCCGCCGCCCGGCCCGACGCCTTCACCCCCGCCCTCGCCACGGCGCTGAACAACCTGTCGAATCGGCTGGCCGGCCTGGGCCGGCGCGAGGACGCCCTGACCGCCGTCGAGGAGGCCGTGGCCCTGCACCGAGCGCTGGCCGCCGCCCGGCCCGACGCCTTCACCCCCGACCTGGCCATGTCGCTGAACAGTTTGTCGCTCTGGCTGGCCGGCCTGGGCCGACGCGAGGACGCCCTGGCCGCCGTCGAGGAGGCCAGCGGGCTCTACCGCACGCTGGCCGCCGACCGCCCCGACGCCTTCACCCCCGACCTGGCCACCTCGCTGACCAACGCGTCGAACCGGCTGGCCGACCTGGGCCGGCGCGAGGACGCCCTGGCCGCCATCGAGGAGGCCAGCGGCCTCTACCGCACGCTGGCCGCCGACCGCCCCGATGCCTTCACCCCCCACCTGGCCACCTCGCTGAACAACGCGTCGCTCCGGCTGGCAGGCCTGGGCCGGCGCGAGGACGCCCTCACCGCCATCGAGGAGGCCAGCGGGCTCTACCGCACGTTGGCCGCCGACCGCCCCGACGCCTTCACCCCCGACCTGGCCATGTCGCTGAACAACCTGTCGAATCGGCTGGCAGGCCTGGGCCGGCGCGAGGACGCCCTCACCGCCATCGAGGAGGCCGTCGGCCTGCGCCGCACGCTGGCCGCCGCCCGGCCCAACGCCTTCACCCCCGACCTGGCCACCTCGCTGAACAATGCGTCGAATCGGCTGGCCGACCTGGGCCGGCGCGAGGACGCCCTCACCGCCATCGAGGAGGCTAGCGGGCTCTACCGCACACTGGCCGCCGCCCGCCCCGACGCCTTCACCCCAGACCTGGCCATGTCGCTGAACAACCTGTCGAACCAGCTCGGCAGCCTGGGCCGGCGCGAGGACGCCCTGGCCGCCATCGAGGAGGCCGTCACCCTGCGCCGCACGCTGGCCGCCCACCGCCCCGACGCCTACATCCCCGACCTCGCCATGTCGCTGAACAACCTGTCGATCCGGCTGGCAGGCCTGGGCCGGCGCGAGGACGCCCTGGCCGCCATCGAGGAGGCCGTCACCCTGCGCCGCACGCTGGCCGCCCACCGCCCCGACGCCTTCACCCCCGACCTGGCCATGTCGCTGAACAACGCGTCGAATCGGCTCGCCGGCCTGGGCCGGCGCGAGGACGCCCTGGCCGCCATCGAGGAGGCTAGCGGGCTCTACCGCACGCTGGCCGCCGCCCGGCCCGACGCCTTCACCCCCGACCTGGCCATGTCGCTGAACAGCCTGTCGATCCGGCTGGCCGGCCTGGGCCGGCGCGAGGACGCTCTCACCGCCATCGAGGAGGCCGCCGGCCTCTACCGCGCGCTGGCCGCCGCCCGGCCCGACGCCTTCACCCCCGACCTCGCCATGTCGCTGAACAGCCTGTCCATCCGGCTGGGTGACCTGGGCCGGCGAGAGGACGCCCTGGCCGCCATCGAGGAGGCCGTCGGCCTCTACCGCGCGCTGGCCGCCGCCCGGCCCGACGCCTTCACCCCCGACCTGGCCATGTCGCTGAACAACGCGTCGACCGCACTGGGCGACCTGGGCCGGCCCCAGGACGCCCTGGCCGCCATCGAGGAGGCCAGCGGCCTCTACCGCACGCTGGCCGCCGCCCGGCCCGACACCTTCACCCCCCACCTCGCCGGCTCGCTGAACAACCTGTCGCTCTGGCTATTCGACCTGGGCCGGCCCGAGGACGCCCTGACCGCCATCGACGAGGCCACCGGCCTCTACCGCACGCTGGCCGCCACCCGGCCCGACGCCTTCACCCCCGACCTCGCCACCTCGCTGAACAACCAGTCGAACCAGCTCGGCAGCCTCGGCCGCCGCGAGGACGCCCTCACCGCCATCGAGGAGGCCGCCGGCCTCTACCGGGCGCTGTACAACTGTCATCCCGATCTGTACCGCCACGCCCTCGTGAAGGCCCTCGCCAACCTGGCGACCGCCCAGCGGACGCTGGGCAGCGAAGCGGAGGCAGCGCACGTCGAGCGCGAGCGTGCAGCGCTGGAAGACGGAGCACCCAAGCGCGCCGAGTAGGGGACCCACGGAACTCGTGCGCCTCGTCGTGAGAACGGTAGGTCCCCCACCGAGGCCGTGCGGTCGGCGCGCCGCTGAAGGTGTCCGGCCAGCGGTGGTTGTGCCAGGGTGCGGCGTATGGGGGATGCGGATGGCCGGGTGCCGATCGCGGAGTTCGTGGCGGGGCTGCGGGCCGAGCTGAAGGAGGCTCAGGCGGCCCGGGATCCAGGGCTGCAGTTCGCGGTCGGGCCGGTGCAGGTGGAGTTCACCTTGGTCACCGGCCGCGAAGGCGGCCCGGAGGGCAAGGTGCGGTTCTGGGTCGTCGAGGCCGGCGGATCGGCCAAGTGGTCCAAGGCCGAGACGCAGACGGTGACCTTGACCCTGACCCCGGTCAACGAACGCGGCGAGGACGTGCGCGTCGGAGACTGGGTGCCCGGGCCACCCCCGTGACTGGTCGCCTTCCAGCAGCGGTAGCGGCCAGTAGGGGGTGGGCGTGGACGTCGGACGGGTGGTCGAGCTCTACGCGACCGGTGCGGGCGGCGAAGCTGGGCAGGTGGGGTCGGGCTATCGGCTGACCGAGCAGCTGGTGCTGACCGCCGCCCACGTGGTCGCTGACATCCGGATCATGACCCCGGGTGCGCCGGTGCCCGACGACGTCGACGCTCCCGGGATGTGCCGGGCCCGGCCGCTCGGATCGACGGACTGGGTGCCGGCCGCAGTGGTCTGGCGCAACACCGACGCCGACGTGGCGGTGCTGCGCCTGGCCGCGTCTGCATCGCCGCCACCGGGCAGCCCCGCCCCGCGCTGGGGCCGCGTCGAGGGGACCGAGCCGATCGCGGTCGACGCGGTCGGCTTCCCCTGGGCCCAGGAGGGCATCGACCGCAGACGGGACACCGAGCATCTGCATGGCTTCCTCACCCCGGGCACCGCCGTCAGAGCCGGTCAACTGGCCATCACAGTGCTCACCTCCCCGCCGTCCGCCCGGGATGGCGGCTCGCCGTGGGCAGGCATGTCCGGCGCCGCGCTGTTCGCCGGCCCGTTCCTGGTCGGGGTGGTGATCGTCGACCCGGCTCGGTTCGGCACCGACCGGGTGGTCGCCGCCCCGACGGCGCCACTGAAGGCCGACCCTGCGCTAACCGCGCTGCTCGGCCCTCCAGCTGTGGTCACGCGGGTCGGGCCGCGGTTGCGGCTGGCCATCACCGCCGACACCTCCGTGGCCGTGACACCGCCGTACCGGGCGGCCTCGGCCCGGCTGGGCCGGGAACCGTCCCGGCTGCTGCTCCCCGAGCACGGCATCGTGCCCTTCCTCGGCCGCGGCACCGAGCTTCAGACGCTCCAGGCTTGGTGCCTGAACGGCGGCGGGGCGGCGCTTCGGCTTCTGCTCGGCGCCGGTGGAGCGGGCAAGACCCGGCTCGCCGCCGAGGCGTGTGTACGGCTGGCCGGGCACGGCTGGCAGGCCGGCTTCGCCGACGCCGACGCCCCCGGCGGAAATCCGGTGCTGGCCTTTGACCGGCCCACCCTGCTCGCCGTTGATGACGCCGACCTGTACGTCGACCTGCTCACCGGACTGGTGCGCGCGCTGGGCTACTGGCCGCCCGACGCCCCCCCGGTGCGGCTGCTGCTGCTCACCCGCCACACCACCGGCTGGTGGCACACGCTGAATCAGCGCACCGACCACCTCGCCGCCGAACTGGGCGACCTCCCGCTGACCCTGCACACCGGCGACCTGGTCTCGGCTAACCGGCCTGCCCATCACGCCGCGGCCCGCGCCGCTTTCACCCACCACCTGCGGCCGGCCACCAGGCCTGCAGCCCCGGACAGCGACCAGGTCCCCGATCTCGCCGACGACGCCTTCGCCAACCCACTGCTGGTGCACATGCACGCGCTGCTCGCCGCCCATGGCGTGGCCGTGCCCACCGGCGGCAGCGCCGTGCGCGAACGGCTCCTGGACGCAGTCCTCGACCGGGAACGCCGCCGCTGGGCCGACACCTTCCCCGCCACGGTGACCACCAGCAGCCCCACCACCCACCAACGAGCCGTCGCCACGGCCACCCTGTTCGCTCCCGCCGACCAATCCGCCAGCGCCGCGCTGCTCGCGATTATCGACGACTTCGCCGACGCCACCGCGGCCGCGCGCGGCGCCGTCGCCGACTGGCTACACCAGCGCTATCCCGGCGCCCAGCCGCCCTGGATCGCCCCGCTGCGCCCTGACCTGCTCACCGAACAACTGCTGGCCAGCTGCCCCGACCTGACCGGCCTAGTACTCACCGGCCATGCCCGGCTCACCGATCACCACGGGTCTCCTGCGGGCACCCAGGTCGAGCAACTACTCGTCGAGCTCGTCCGCGCTGCCGGCCGCGACCCGGTCCGCCAGGCGCTGGAGCGGCTGCTCGCCGCCCGGCTGCCCGACCTGCTCGACGCGGCACTCGCCGCCCCCGCCGGCCCGCTGCCTGATTTGCTCGACACCGCGCTCACGCTCTGCCCGCAGCGATCGGCTGCCGTGGCCTTGCTCGACCGGCTGCCCGAGCACAGCACCGGTCTGGCTGCGCTCGCCGCCACCCTCACCGCCCAGGCCGTGGACCACCACCGCATCGTCACCGCCGACAACCCCGAGACGCACACACCCCGGCTCGCCGGCGCGCTGAACAACCTGTCGGTCCGGCTGACCGACCTCGGCCGCCGCGAGGACGCCCTGACCGCCGTCGAGGAGGCCACCGGCCTCTACCGGGCGCTGGCCGACGCCCGCCCCGACGCCTTCACCCCCCACCTCGCCACGGCGCTGAACAACCTGTCGGTCCAGCTGGCCGACCTCGGCCGCCGCGAGGACGCCCTCACCGCGATCGAGGAGGCCACCGGCCTCTACCGCGCGCTGGCCGACGCCCGCCCCGACGCCTTCACCCCCCACCTCGCCACGGCGCTGAACAACCTGTCGAACCAGCTGGCCCACCTCGGCCGCCGCGAGGACGCCCTCACCGCCGCCCACGAGGCCGTCACCCTGCGCCGCGCCCTGGCCGACGCCCGCCCCGACGCCTTCACCCCCCACCTCGCCACGGCGCTGAACAACCTGTCGATCCAGCTGGCCGGCCTCGGCCGCCACGAGGACGCCCTCACCGCCGTCCAGGAGGCCACCGGCCTCTACCGCGCGCTGGCCGACGCCCACCCCGACGCCTTCACCCCACACCTCGCCGGTAGCCTGCAGTCCTATGGTGTGGTCCTCACCGATCTGGGCCACCACGAGGACGCGCTCGCCCTCGACCAGGAAGCGGTCAATCTGCTGCGAGCTCTGTGCCAGCGTCATCCGGACTTGTACCGCGAGGCCCTCGCGAAGGCCCTACGGAACGTTGCGATCGATCTGCGGAACCTGGACCGAGGGCAGGAAGCGGCGCAGGCCGACGACGAGGCCGCGAAGCTGGCAGACAACTGACGCACCGGCGAGCCAAGGAACGGCCACAGTCCAGGGACTTGAGCAACTCGTGCGCCTCGTCGTGAGAACGGCAAGTCCCGGTCAAGAAGCCGCCCGCCGGTCGCGAGGAGATGCCCGCACCTGGCCCGCGCATAAATCCAAAGCCTCCGGCTACCCGCGTCTCCTACCCGTCGACGTCGGCAAGCACGCCGGCGGTCACCGTGGCGACATCGGGCACGCTGAGGTCGCGGCGGTCGGCCCACAGCCGAAGCGCCAGCTGGCGCTCCGCCAGAGACGCATCCGCAAGGAAGGCACAGATGTCGGCCTGCCTGCTGACCAACTGCACAGTCTCGTCGAAGCGCGTGTGCGCGACGCCATTGGCACGCAGTGCTGTGGCTCGATCCGTCAAGGTCGCGGCCAGCGCCGCCCAACTCGTCGGTGCTGCAGCCACCGCGTGGGCCCGGGTGCAGCCAAGACCTAGCGGGACGAAGTCGCCAAACAGTGGCACCTCAACCATGCCGTGCCACATCCTGCCCCGGCGGCCGCAGACCCCACACCGCCCGAGGCCCGTGCTGATGTCCGCGACTGTGACGACAGCCCCCGCCTCTCGGAGATCTCCGGCTGGCGGCAGGGCTTCCCACTCAGGCACGCCGGGCACGCCGACTCGCCTCCACCGCCAGCGAGGCTCCTCCACCCGGTCGGTCCCCATGGCGCGGACCGTAGCGCCGACCACCGACGACTACATGGCAACGATCGGTTCCGCTCCTTCTCGACCGTGGAGGACAACTCCACCGCCGAGCAAGCCGATGGCGGCGCTATCCCCACAGCATCCGGTCAGCTGCGGAAGTGTGCAGGGACCTTCGGAACTCGTGCGCCTCGTCGTGTGACCGGTAGGTCCCCCCACGCGAGCTGTATGGCGGGCGCGCCGCTCTGGGTTTCCGGCGGGTGCCGGTTGTGCCAGGGTGCGGCGCATGGGGGACGCAGATGGCCGGGTGCCGATTGGGGATTTCGTCGCGGGACTGCGCGCCGAGCTGAAGGAAGCGCAGGCAGCCCGGGATCCGGGGCTGCAGTTCGCCGTCGGGCCGGTGACAGTGGAGTTCACCGTGGTCACCGGCCGCGAGGGCGGCCCGGAGGGCAAGGTGCGGTTCTGGGTGATCGAGGCTGGCGGATCGGCCAAGTGGTCGAAGGCCGAGACCCAGAAGGTCGTCTTATCTCTGACCCCGGTCGACGAGCACGGTGAACCCACGTTCATCAGCGACCGGGCGCCCGGGCCACCTCCCTGACCGCCATCTGACGGCAGGGCGGGCGCGGGGAACCGGAGGCAGGCGTGGACGTAGCACGAGTGGTCGAGCTCTACGCGCCGGACCGAACCGGGTCATCCGGCACGGTCGGGTCGGGCTACCGGCTGAGCGAGCAGCTGGTGCTCACCGCTGCGCACGTGGTCGCCGACCTGCCGGCCGCCGCGCCGGGGTCGCCGGTGCCCGACAACGTGGACGCGCCCGGGGTATGCCAGGCCCGCCCCCTAGGGACGGCGGATTGGGCCCCGGCCGTGGTGGCGTGGCGGGGCCCGGATGCTGATGTGGCCGTGCTGCGGCTCGCCGACTCCGCGCCACCGCTGCCACCGGCCAGCCCCAACCCACGCTGGGGCCGCATTCAGAGCACCGAGCCGATCGCGGTCGATGCGGTCGGGTTCCCCTGGGCGCAAGAACGCACCGACCGGATCCGGGACACTGAGCACCTGCACGGCTTCCTCACCCCGGGCACGACCGTCAGGGCCGGCCAGCTGGCGGTCACGGTGCTCAGCGCGGCTCCGACGGAGTGCCGCGGCGGGTCGCCGTGGGCGGGCATGTCCGGCGCCGGCCTATTCGCCGGGCCGTTTCTGGTCGGTGTGGTGTTCGTGGACCCGGCCCGGTTCGGCACCGACCGGGTGGCCGCCGCCCCGATCGGCCCGCTTCTGGCCGACCCGGACCTGGCTGGGCTGCTCGGCGCCCCTACCGCGCCGGTCACGGCGGTGGGGCCGCGGCTGCGGCTGGCCGTCACCGCCGACACCTCCGTGGCGATCGCCCCGCCGTACCAGCGCGCTCCCGCGCGACTGGGGCGGAGACAGCCGGCCGGGCTGCTGCTACCGGAGTACGGCATCGTCCCCTTCCTCGGCCGGGAGGCCGAGTTGCAGACGTTGCAGGACTGGTGCCTCGGTGGGGACAGGGCCGCGCTACGGCTGATCCTCGGCGCCGGCGGGGCAGGCAAGACCCGGCTGGCTGCCGAAACCTGCCTGCGTATGGCCGGGCGCGGCTGGCAGGCCGGCCTAGCCGACCCCGACGCCCCCGGCGGAGATCCAGTCCTAGCCTTCGACCGGCCCACCCTGCTCGTCGTCGACGACGCCGACCTCAAGGTCGACCGACTCGTGGAGCTAATCGGCCACCTCTACCACTGGCCGCCCGACGCCCCACCCGTACGACTGTTGCTGCTGGCCCGGCACACCACCGGCTGGTGGGACACGCTCACTCGGCTTACCCAAGACCGCGCCGATGACCTCGCCGATGACCTGCTGACTCTGCACAACGGCGAGTTGCACCCCGGTGAACGGGCCGCCCACCACGCCGCGGCGATCGCCGCCTTCGCCCCCTACGGTCCGCAGCCACCGGCCGCGATCGGGCCTCCCCCGGACCTGCGGAATGTGGCCTTCGGCAATCCGCTGCTGGTGCAGATGCGTGCACTGCTCACCGTCGCCGGCGCCGACGTACCCACCACCGGTGCGGCTCTGCGCGAGAAGATCCTGCAAGGTGTCCTCGATCAAGAACGGAACGGCTGGGCGAGGAGCTTCCCCCGCCACGTACGCCTCAGCAGCGACGCCACCCCGCAGCAGACCGTCACCACCGCCACCCTGCTCGCCCCACCCGATCAGCCGGCCACCACCACGCTGCTCACCCTGGTCGATGACCTCGCCGACGCCGACGCCGTGGACCGACGCTCGGTCGCCAACTGGCTACACGAGCGCTATCCCGGCACCGAACCGCCGTGGGCGGCCCCACTTCGCCCAGACCTGCTCACCGAGCAGCTGCTGGCTACCTGCGATGGGCTGACCGGCCTGGTGCTAACCGGCTACCAGTGGATCACCGACGGCGGCGCTGTCGGCGGAGCACAGGTCGAGCAGCTACTCACCGAGCTCACCCGCGCCGCCAGTCGCGATCGCGTCCGCCAGACGCTAGATCGACTGCTCGCCGACCGACTGCCCGACCTGCTCGACGGCGCGGTCGCCGACCCCGCCGGCCGACTGCCCGACCTGCTCGACCGGGCCCTCGCTGCCTGCCCGCAGCCTCGAATCGCCACCGCCCTAATGGACCGGCTGCCCGAGCAGAGCACGGGTCTGGCCGGACTCGCCGCCACCCTCAGCGCCCAAGCCGTCGACAGCCACCGCCAGCTCGTTGCCAGCGACCCCGACACCTTCACCCCCGACCTGGCCACGTCGTTGAACAACCTGTCGGTCCGGTTGGTCGAGCTGGGCCGGCGCGAGGACGCCCTCACCGCCATCGAGGAGGCCACCGGCCTCTACCGCACCCTGGCCACCGCCCACCCCGACGCCTTCACCCCCGCCCTCGCCGGCTCGCTGAACAACCTGTCGACCGCACTGGCCAACCTGGGCCGCCGCGAAGACGCCCTGACCGCCGTCGAGGAGGCCACCGGCCTCTACCGCACCCTGGCCACCGCCCACCCCGACGCCTTCACCCCCGCCCTGGCCATGTCGCTGAACAACCTGTCGATCCGGCTGGCCGACCTGGGCCGCCGCGAGGACGCCCTGACCGCCATCGACGAGGCCACCGGCCTGCGCCGCACCCTGGCCACCGCCCACCCCGACGCCTTCACCCCCGCCCTCGCCGGCTCGCTGAACAACCTGTCGACCGCACTGGGCGACCTGGGCCGGCGCGAGGACGCCCTGACCGTCATCGAGGAGGCCACCGGCCTCTACCGCACGCTGGCCGCTGCCCGGCCTGACGCCTTCACCCCCGCCCTCGCCGGCTCGCTGAACAACCTGTCGGTCCGGCTGGCCGACCTGGGCCGGCGCGAGGACGCCCTGACCGCCATCGAGGAGGCCACCGGCCTCTACCGCACGCTGGCCGCTGCCCGGCCTGACGCCTTCACCCCCGCCCTCGCCGGCTCGCTGAACAGCCTGTCGACCGCACTGGGCGAGCTGGGCCGCCGCGAGGACGCCCTGACCGCCATCGAGGAGGCCACCGGCCTCTACCGCACCCTGGCCGCCGCCCGGCCTGACGCCTTCACCCCCGACCTGGCCACCTCGCTGAACAACCTGTCGAACGAGCTCGGCGGCCTGGGCCGGCGCGAGGACGCCCTGGCCGCCATCGAGGAGGCCGTCGGCCTGCGCCGCACGCTGGCCGCCGCCCGGCCTGACGCCTTCACCCCCGACCTGGCCATGTCGCTGAACAACCTGTCGAATCGGCTGGCCGGCCTGGGCCGCCGCGAAGACGCCCTGACCGCCATCGAGGAGGCCACCGGCCTGCGCCGCACGCTGGCCGCCGCCCGGCCTGACGCCTTCACCCCCGACCTGGCCACCTCGCTGAACAACCTGTCGACCGCGCTGGCCAACCTGGGCCGCCGCGAAGACGCCCTGACCGCCATCGAGGAGGCCACCGGCCTGCGCCGCACGCTGGCCACCGCCCACCCCGACGCCTTCACCCCCGCCCTCGCCGGCTCGCTGAACAACCTGTCGAATCGGCTGGCCGACCTGGGCCGCCGCGAAGACGCCCTGACCGCCATCGAGGAGGCCACCGGCCTGCGCCGCACCCTGGCCGCCGCCCACCCCGACGCCTTCACCCCCGCCCTCGCCGGCTCGCTGAACAACCTGTCGAATCGGCTGGCCGACCTGGGCCGGCGCGAAGACGCCCTGACCGCCATCGAGGAGGCCACCGGCCTGCGCCGCACCCTGGCCACCGCCCACCCCGACGCCTTCACCCCCGCCCTCGCCGGCTCGCTGAACAACCTGTCGATCCGGCTGGCCAACCTGGGCCGCCGCGAAGACGCCCTGACCGCCATCGAGGAGGCCACCGGCCTGCGCCGCACGCTGGCCGCCGCCCGCCCCGACGCCTTCACCCCCGCCCTCGCCGGCTCGCTGAACAACCTGTCGACCGCACTGGGCGACCTGGGCCGCCGCGAGGACGCCCTGACCGCCATCGAGGAGGCCACCGGCCTGCGCCGCACGCTGGCCGCCGCCCACCCCGACGCCTTCACCCCCGACCTGGCCATGTCGCTGAACAACCTGTCGATCCGGCTGGCCGACCTGGGCCGCCGCGAGGACGCCCTGACCGCCATCGAGGAGGCCGTCGGCCTCTACCGCACGCTGGCCGCTGCCCGGCCTGACGCCTTCACCCCCGCCCTCGCCGGCTCGCTGAACAACCTGTCGACCGCACTGGGCGAGCTGGGCGAGCTGGGCCGGCGCGAGGACGCCCTGACCGCCATCGAGGAGGCCACCGGCCTCTACCGCACCCTGGCCACCGCCCACCCCGACGCCTTCACCCCCGACCTGGCCACCTCGCTGAACAACCTGTCGACCGCACTGGGCGACCTGGGCCGGCGCGAGGACGCCCTCACCGCCATCGAGCAGGCCGTCGGCCTCTACCGCACGCTGGCCGCCGCCCGCCCCGACGCCTTCACCCCCGACCTCGCCACCTCGCTGACCAACCAGTCGAACCAGCTCGACAGCCTCGGCCGCCGCGAGGACGCCCTGGCCGCCATCGACGAGGCCACCGGCCTCTACCGGGCGCTGTACAACTGTCATCCCGATCTGTACCGCCACGCCCTCGTGAATGCCCTCGCCAACCTGGCGACCGCCCTGCGGACGCTGGGCAGCGAGGCGGAGGCTGCGCACGTCGAGCGAGAGCGTGCAGCACTGGAAGACGGAGCGCCCAAGCGCGCCGAGTAGGGGACCTACGGAACTCGCGCGCCTCGTCGTGAGATCGGTAGGTCCCCTGCCCGGGTCGAGTGGCGAGAGGATGTCCGCTCGGGTTTCCGGTGGGTGAGGGTTGTGTCAGGGTTCGGCGTATGGGGGATACGGACGGTCGGGTGCCGATCGCTGAGTTCGTGGCGGGGCTGCGCGCCGAGCTGAAGGAGGCTCAGGCCACCCGGGATCCGGGGTTGCAGTTCGCGGTCGGGCCGGTGCAGGTGGAGTTCACCGTTGTCACCGGCCGGGAGGGCGGGCCGGAGGGCAAGGTGCGGTTCTGGGTGGTCGAGGCGGGCGGGTCGGCCAAGTGGTCGACGGCCGAGACCCAGAAGGTCGTCTTGTCTCTGACCCCGGTCGACAAGCACGGTGACCCCACGTTCATCAGCGACCAGGTGTCTGGGCCGCCTCCCTGACCGCTGTCTGACGGTGGGTCGGGCGCGGAGAACCGGAGGTGGGCGTGGACCTCGCACGGGTGGTCGAGCTCTACACCCCCGGTGGGGACCGAGACGGCGGGCGAGTGGGGTCGGGCTACCGGCTGACCGAGCAACTGGTGCTCACCGCCGCGCACGTGGTCACCGGGCTGCCGACTGCCGCGCCGGGGTCGCCGGTGCCCGACAGCGTGGACGCGCCCGGGGTATGCCAGGCCCGTCCCCTCGGGACGACGGACTGGGCCCCGTTCGTGGTGGTCTGGCGCAACGCCGGCGCCGACGTCGCAGTGCTTCGGCTGGGCGATGGCGCACCGCCGCCGCCAACGGGGAGCCCTAACCCACGTTGGGGCCGCATTCAGGGCACCGAGCCGATCGCGGTCGACGCGGTCGGCTTCCCCTGGGCGCAGGAACGTACCGACCGGAGGCGGGACACCGAGCACCTGCACGGCTTCCTGGCCCCCGCCACCACCAGCAGGACCGGGCAGCTGGCGATCACGGTGCTCACCTCCCCACCAGGTGACCGGACGAGCGGCTCGCCGTGGGCGGGCATGTCGGGTGCCGCCCTCTTCGCCGGGCCCTTCTTGATCGGCGTCGTGGTCGTCGACCCGGCACGGTTCGGCACCGCCCGTGTGGTCTCCACCCCTGTCGCCCCACTGTTGGCCGACCCCGACCTAGCCGGGCTCCTGGGTGGTTCCGCCGACACCGTCACGCAAGTCGGGCCGCGACTGCGGCTAGCCATCACCGCCGGCACCTCAGTGGCAGTGGCCCCGCCCTACCGGGCGGCCTCGGGCCGGCTGGGCCGGGAACCATCCCGGCTGCTGCTGCCCGAGCACGGCATCGTCCCCTTCCTCGGCCGCGGAACCGAACTACAGACGTTGCAGGACTGGTGCCTGGGCGGCGGTGGGGCCGGGCTGCGGCTGCTGCTCGGCGCCGGCGGCGCGGGCAAGACCCGGCTCGCAGCGGAGGTCTGCCTGCGGATGGCCGGGCACGGCTGGCAAACCGGCCTGGCCGACCCCGACGCCCCCGGCGGGGACCCCGTGCTGGCCTTCGACCGGCCCACCCTGCTCGCCATCGACGACGCCGAGTTGCACGTCGACCTGCTCGCCGGACTGGTGCACACCCTGGGCTACTGGCCACCCGACGCGCCGCCGATACGGCTGCTGCTGCTCACCCGCCACACCACCGGCTGGTGGCACACCCTCAACCAGCGCACCGACCAGCTCGCTGCCGAACTGGCCGACCCCCCGCTCACCCTGCACACCGGCGACCTCGCCTCGGGCGACCGGCCCGCCCACCACGCCGCGGCCCGCGCCGCGTTCACCCACCACCTGCCGCCGGCCACCGGACCTGCGACTCCGAACAGCGACCAGGTGCCCGACCTGGCCGACGATGCCTTCGCCAACCCGCTGCTGATACACATGCACGCGCTACTCGCCGCCAGCGGCGTTTCCGCGCCCACCAGCGGCAGCGCCGTGCGCGAACGGCTGGTGAACGCAGTCCTCGATCGCGAACGTCGCCGTTGGGCCGACACCTTCCCCGCCACGGTGACAACCAGCAGCCCCGCCACCCACCAACAAGCCGTCGCCACCGCCACCCTGCTCGCCCCCACCGACCAACCCGCCACCGCAGCCCTGCTCACCGTCATCGACGACTTCGCCGACGCCGCCGCCGCCACACGCGGCGCCGTCGCCGACTGGCTGCGGCAGCGCTACCCCGGCGCCCAGCCGCCCTGGGTCGCCCCGCTGCGCCCGGACCTGCTCACGGAACAACTCCTGGCCAGCTGCCCCGACCTGACCGGCCTGGTGCTCACCGGCCACGCCCGGCTCACCAACCACCACGACTCTCCGGCGGGCATCCAAGTTGAGCAGCTACTCGCCGAACTGGTCCGCGCCGCCGGCCGCCACCCGGTGCGTACCGCCCTGGACCGGCTGCTGGCCGCCCGGCTGCCCGAACTCTTCGACGCTGCACTCGCCGCCCCCACCGGCCCGCTGCCCGACCTGCTCGATACTGCGCTGGCCATCTGCCCGCAGCGATCGGCGGCCGTGGCAGTGCTCAACCGGTTGCCCGAGCACAGCACCGGACTGGCCCCCCTGGCCGCCACCCTCACCGCCCAAGCCGTCGCCCACCACCGCCAGCTTGTCGCGACCAATCCTGACGCGCACACCCCCGACCTCGCCGGCGCGCTGAACAACCTGTCGAACCGGCTGGCCGACCTCGGCCGCCGCGAGGACGCCCTAGCCGCCATCGACGAGGCGGTCACCCTGCGCCGAGCGCTGGCCGCCGCCCGCCCCGACGCCTTCACCCCCGACCTCGCCATGGCGCTGAACAACCTGTCGCTCCGGCTGGGCGACCTCGGCCGCCACGAGGACGCCCTGACCGCCATCGACGAAGCGGTCACCCTGCGCCGAGCGCTGGCCGCCGCCCGCCCCGACGCCTTCACCCCCGCCCTCGCCACCTCGCTGAACAACCTGTCGAACCGGCTGGCCAATCTCGGCCGCCGCGAAGACGCCCTGACCGCCATCGACGAAGCGGTCACCCTGCGCCGAGCGCTGGCCGCCGCCCGCCCCGACGCCTTCACCCCCGCCCTCGCCACCTCGCTGAACAACCTGTCGGGCCGGCTGGCCGACCTCGGCCGCCGCGAGGACGCCCTGACCGCCATCGACGAGGCGGTCACCCTGCGCCGGGCGCTGACTGCCGCCCGCCCCGACGCCTTCACCCCCGACCTCGCCGGCGCGCTGAACAACCTGTCGAACCGGCTGGCCAATCTCGGCCGCCACGAGGACGCCCTCGCCGCCATCGACGAGGCCGTCGCCGCCTACCGGGCGCTGGCCGCCGCCCGCCCCGACGCCTTCACCCCCGACCTGGCCACCGCGCTGAACAACCTGTCGAACCGGCTGGGCGACCTCGGCCGCCACGAGGACGCCCTCGCCGCCATCGACGAGGCCGTCGCCGCCTACCGGGCGCTGGCCGCCGCCCGCCCCGACGCCTTCACCCCGACCTCGCCACCGCGCTGAACAACCTGTCGAACGCGCTGGGCGACCTCGGCCGCCACGAGGACGCCCTCGCCGCCATCGACGAGGCGGTCACCCTGCGCCGGGCGCTGGCTGCCGCCCGCCCCGACGCCTTCACCCCCGACCTCGCCACCTCGCTGAACAACCTGTCGAACCGGCTGGCCAATCTCGGCCGCCACGAGGACGCCCTCGCCGCCATCGACGAGGCCGTCGCCGCCTACCGGGCGCTGGCCGCCGCCCGCCCCGACGCCTTCACCCCCGACCTGGCCACCGCGCTGAACAACCTGTCGAACCGGCTGGGCGACCTCGGCCGCCACGAGGACGCCCTCGCCGCCATCGACGAGGCCGTCGCCGCCTACCGGGCGCTGGCCGCCGCCCGCCCCGACGCCTTCACCCCCGCCCTGGCCACCGCGCTGAACAACCTGTCGAACGCGCTGGCCGATCTCGGCCGCCACGAGGACGCCCTCGCCGCCATCGACGAGGCCGTCGCCGCCTACCGGGCGCTGGCCGCCGCCCGCCCCGACGCCTTCACCCCCGACCTCGCCGGCGCGCTGAACAACCTGTCGAACGCGCTGGCCGATCTCGGCCGCCACGAGGACGCCCTGACCGCCATCGACGAGGCCGTCACCCTGCGCCGGGCGCTGGCTGCCGCCCGCCCCGACGCCTTCACCCCCGACCTCGCCACCTCGCTGAACAACCTGTCGCTCCGGCTGGGCGACCTCGGCCGCCGCGAAGACGCCCTCGCCGCCATCGACGAGGCCACCGACCTCTACCGGCAACTATCGAGCAGCTATCCGGACCGGTACCGGGACGCGCTGGCGTTCGCCCTCCGCAACCTCGCGATCGGCCTTCGGAAGCTGGACCGCGACGCGGAAGCCGAGCTGGTCGAGCGCGAGGCCGAAGAGCTGGCCGGCTGAAGGACGGAGCTTGCCGGTGAGGGACCTACGGAAGTCAGGCGCCTCGTCGTGAGAACGGTAGGTCCCCCAGGACAAGGCCGGGCCGTAGCGACCGCACTGTCGGGTCGGCGTCTCATGGTTCCGCGAGGCTGGAGTGGCGCGCCGGACCGCGCGGCGTACCTCCCTTATGCGGGAGGGTCGGGTCTCCTACTGTGGGCGGACGCTCGGACCCCCTGCGAGGCCGCGCGTGAGCCTGGCCTGGGGGAGGTCGTGATGGCGAGGTTGGTGCTTGAGCCGGTCGAGGTTGACGGCGCCGGTCGGTGGCGGTGGCTGTTGCGTACCGAGGACGGTGAGCCGCTGGCCTCCCATCAGGTTGTTGTGCCGGAGGGCGACTACGAGTACGGCGGATTCGTCGATCTGTACCGGTGGCTGCGGTGGGAGGCCGACCCGGACCGGCGAGTCGTTTCGGAGGCGGAGCTGACCGCCCGGGTGGGCGCGTGGATGGGTGAGCATCTGCTGGGGCCGGAGGTGATGGCGGCGCTGCTGGACGAGGCGCCGGTGACCGTCCGCGTGCTGGTGCCCGAGCCGCTGGGTTTCTTGCCCTACCGGCCGTGGGAGATCGCCGCCTGGCAGCAGGCGATGCTGGGTCGGGAGCAGGTGGGGTTCGTCTTCGACCTGCCCGACACCCGCCGGCCCCCCCGCACCGCCCTGAACGACAAAGATGCGCGACCTGTGCGGGTGCTGGCGTTGTTCAGCCTGCCCACCGGCGGCACGCCGTTGGGCCTGCGTCGGGAACGCCACGCCCTGCAGGAACTCGTGCGCCAGCTCGGGCAGGGGCAGTCGGCGCGGGCGGTGCAGCTGCGGGTGCTGCAGTACGGCGTCACCCGCGACGCGCTGACCGCCGCCGTGGACGACGCCGACGGCTGGGACGTGCTGCACGTCTCCGGGCACGGCGGCGCCGGGGTGCTGGTCCTCGAACGGGAGGACGGCTCGTCCGACCCGCTCGAGTCCGGTGAACTGGTCGAGCTGCTGTATCCAATGCGCCGCCGGCTGCGGCTGGCGGTGCTCTCGGCGTGTGAGTCCGGCGCGGCCACCGCCGCGGAGATGCTGCGCCTGCTCAACCAGACCCGGCCGGCCGAGCAGCTGGCGCAGCAGGCCGATCAGGAAGCCAGCGGCGATGCTGCCGATGCGGGCTGGCCCGGACTGGGCCGGGCCCTGGTCCAGCGGCTGGGCTGTGCGGTGCTGGCGATGCGCTATCCGGTGATCGACGACTTCGCCATAACCCTCACCGGACACTTCTACCGTGGGCTGTTCCAGCACGAGCAGAGCGTGGACGTGGCGCTGGCCCGGGCGCTGCCCCGCGCCGCACCTGGCCTTCCCTCGCTGGGGGCCCCCGCGGTGTCGCTGGCCACCCCGGCGCTGCTCGGCCCGGCCACCGGCCTGACGCTGCAGCCCCCGCCCGGCAGTGCGGAGCAGATCAGCCTGGTCATGGCGGGCTTTCCGGACGAGCCGGAGCGGTTCGTCGGCCGCACCGCCATCCTCACCCAGGCCCGGCACGCCTTGCTGGCCGGCTCCGGTCGGGCGGGGGTGCTGCTGCACGGTATGGCCGGCGCCGGCAAGACCACCGCCGCCCTGGAACTGGCCTATCAGACTGCCGCCACCTTCACCGCCGCTGCCTGGTGGAGCGCGAAGGACACGCAGTGGCAGGCAGCGCTGGCCGACCTCGCCGGAGAGCTGGAGAGGCAGCTGAACCCGGCGCTCAACCCCGATGGGCTGCCGAACGTGCCACACGTCCAGCTGGTGGGCAACACCGCCACCGACACCCGGCTGGATGCCTACCTGCCGCGGCTGACCGAGCTGATCAAGCAGGCCCGGCTGCTGATCGTGCTGGACAACCTGGAGACCCTGCTCACCGCCCAGGGCAGCTGGCTCGACCCGCGCTTCGGCCGGCTCGTGACCGCGCTGACCGGGCATCGCGGCGCGTCCCGGGTGGTGCTGACCAGCCGCACCATCCCCGCCGACCTCGACCGCGACCGCGTCATCGAGCGTCCCGTTCACGCGCTGGCCCGCGACGAGTCGCTGCTGCTGGCCCGCGAACTGCCCCACCTGCACGCCCTGGCCCACGACACCGAACCGGCCACCCGCACCACCGACCCGCAGGTGGCCGCCGACCGCGCCCTGCTGGCCCGCACCCTCACCGTCGTCCAAGGCCACCCCAAGCTGCTCGAGCTCGCCGACGCCACCGCCGCCAACCCCGGGCTGCTCAAGGAACGGGTGACCGCCGCCGAAGCCGCCGCCGCCGACCGCGGCACCCCGCTGGCCGCCTTCCTCGACACCGGCCACAGCCAGGCCGACCCCGACCAGCTACTCGACGCCCTGGAAAGCTGGACCCGCAACACCACCGCCGCACTGCCCGAGGCCGCCCGACTGCTGCTGCAACTGCTCGCGGGGGCCGAGCCCGCCGACCGCACCAGCGCCGTCCTCGACGGCAACTGGGCCGACCTGTGGCGACGGCTGAACCGCCCCGGCGACCCACCCCCCATCCCGGACACCCTCGCCCCGCTGACCACCGCCGCCCTCATCGACCCCCAGCCGATTGGTGGGTCCGACGAACGCGACCGGCCGGTGCGCTACCACCTGCACCCCGGCGTCGCCGACACCATCCGCGCCGACACCCCCGCCGAGACCAGAACCGCCATCGACACCGAACTCGCCGCCTACTGGGGGGCGGCGTTCCGCTTTGCACTTGAGCAGGAGCCACACCAGGCGACCGGAGGGCTCGTTGTGCACGCCGCGCTCGCCGCCGCCCCCTATTTGCTCCGCCTCCACGACTGGGCAACCGCCAGCGAGCTTCTCGAATCGGCCCTGCACCGCGATGAAACCCTCGGCGCGGTCGCCGCCGCCCTGCCCCATCTTCAGACCGTCGCCGACGCCACCACCGGCACCGACCGTGAACTCATCGACCGCGGCGTCCTCGCCACTGCCGTCGCCTACTTCGACCCCCTCGAGGGCGAACGACGGATACGCGCCAACCTCGCGGAGGCCGACGACCGCGGTGAGTACAGGGTGGCATACGCGGCTGCCGGCGACCTGATCAACCTTCTGGCAGCTCGGGGACGTCTGTCCGAGGCTCTCGCGATCACCGACCAGAAGGCGGACCTGACCCACCGCGCCGGGCTCGGCCCGTGGACCCAACTGGCCGACGACGCTGGACGCCTACAGCTCCTTGTCGTGACCGGCGACGCCCAGACGACCTTCGACGAAGTGCAACGACTCCGTGAGCGCATGCGCGACCTGCCCGACCAGCCTGGCGACAATGAAGCCGTCAACCCGTGGAACGTCCGCGAGACGATCCTCGACACCGGGCGTATGGCAGCCTTGGCGTTGGGCCGCTGGCAGGACGCGCTCGACCTCAACGCCGAAATCCTCGACAGCCAACGGCGACGCGGCGCCGGCCCGCACGGCCTTGCCCGTACCCGGTTTAGCGACTATGGGCCGCTGCTGCGCCTCGACCGGCTGGCCCAGGCCGACCAGCTGCTGCGCGCCTGCCAGAACCAGTACGAACAGGCCGGGGACACCGCTAGGGTCGGCATGGTTTTGGGTGCCCGCGCCGACCTCGCCGACCGGCAGGGACACCGCGAGGCGGCCCAGGGCCACACACAGGTCGCCCTGCGCTACCTCTATGTCTCCGGGCGCCCCCGGGAAATCGCGACCGGTCACCATAACCTGGCCATCGGGCAGCAGCGGGCCGCCCACACGCCCGCAATGTGGCTGCCCCACCTGCTCGCCGCCGCCCTGCTGCGCCACCTCATCGGCGACAGACGCCTGCCCGAGACCCTGCGCATCCTCACCCGGAAGCTCACCGACCCGGCCACCGCGGCGGTTCTTTCCGCCACCATCGCGCAGGTCCAGAACACCGTCGAACAGGTCGACGGCGTCCACTTCGGCACCCTCCTTGGCGCCCTAGAGCCAGACCCCGGGCGCCAGCAGGCCGCCCTCGACGAGATCCTCTACACCGCCCGCACCATGCCCTCCGACCAAGCATTCGACGTCCAGAAGCACCTCGACCGCTGGGAGCCGCGGCTGGCCGCGATCGTGGCGGCCGCCGGCGGCGACCAGGCCGCCCGCGACCAGGTCGAGCAACTACTCGATCGACTGGCCGACACCGAGGACTGGGCCGCGCTGACCGGGGCACTGCGCCGCATCCTGGCCGGCGAGCGCGACCCCGAGACGCTGTTGGCCGGCCTGGACGCGGTCGACACCGCTATCACCACCCGGCTGCTCGACGCTCTAGCCGGCCGCATCCAACTCATTACCAGCTCCCAGCCCGCGCCCAGCACCGAGGAACTCATCTCCCGGTGGAAGCCGGTGCTCGCCGGCATCGTCGCCGCCACCAGCGGCGACCAGGCCGCCCGCGACCAGGTGGAGCAACTGCTCGACCAGCTGGCCGACACCGAGGCCTGGGCGGCGCTGACCGGGGTGCTGCGCCGCATCCTGGCCGGTGAACGCAACCCCGAGGCGCTGTTGGTCGGCCTGGACCCGACCGACACCGCCATCACCACCCGGCTGCTCGACGCCCTCGCCGGCCGTATCCGGCTGCAGCCCCCGTCCGACATCTCCGAGGAAGCGGCCGAACACGATGACCAGTGACCCCCAGACATCCGTGCAGTCCATTCCCGATGAGCAGGTCATCCCGGTGCTGGCCCTGGTGCTCGACGCCCGCCGCAGGCTGCCCGACGCCGCCACCGCCAAGCAGACCTGCGAACGCCTCTCCGCCGCCGCCGCCGACCCGGCGCCCCTGGAGATCGTCGACGAGCAGACCGGCCCCGCCGACGCCAGTCCCAGCGACCTGAACACCGGCTCGACCGCCCCGTCGGACACCGCACTGGCGCGCACCGCCCTGGGCTATCTGGTCACCACCGACCCCGAAGCCGCCCGGGTCCTGCCCCGCGCCCTCCGCCTGGCCAACGAACCCGACACCGGCACCACCCGCTTCGACCCGATGACCCTGCTCATCGGCGGCCTGGTCCTCGCCGTCCTGCAGACCGAGGTCGACTGGACCCGCACCGACACCGGCCGCTGGAAACTCCGCGTCCACAAACGGGCCATGCGCGACAGCACCATCGCCACCCTCATCCGCGGCGTCCTCACCGGAAACGGCCCCGGCACCGGCGCCCCGCAGTAGCCCGCCGACGGTCAGCCACCCGGCGGCGCGGGACCTACGGAACTCGCGCGCCTCGTCGTGAGAACCGTAGGTCCCCGCTCCTGACGGCGCGTCGGGCGGCACGTCTTGAAGTGCGTGCCGGACAGGGTTTCCCTGGGCGGGCGCGGATGCCACCTTGTCCAGAATGAGCGTCCCGCACGACCGTTGGAGGTCCCACGGTGGCCACCGCATCCTCTGCGACGGGCGCAGTGCCAGGGGGGGCAGGCTCCGGCCGGGTCCGGACAGAGCCGACAGTTCTGGAGCGGTCTGGTCACAGGGCTCGTGACTGGCGTACTCAGCACCGTGCTGGGCTCTCTTCTGTTGCTGGTGCTCGCACCACGCGTAGAAGAAGCACTGCGCGAACCGACCTGCGATGACCCGCGGGGCCTGGAACTGGTTCGCCCGCTCGAGGTCACGAGCACTCATCCAGAACTCGCGCCCCAGGGTCAGCAATCATACGAACTCGCGCGAATGCTCGATGGCGACTCGGGGACCGCATGGGTTGAGGGCGTCCTGGACGAGGACAATCCATACGGCCGAGGGGTGTCATTGGAGTTCCGGTTTCCCGATGAAACAGACCTGCGCCTCGCCTGCGTAGTGAACGGCTACGGACGTTCATGGGAGACCTACCAGGAGAATGCCCGACTGCGCCTGTTGGATGTCGAGACTCAACAGGGTGACAGCGAGGAAGTCGGGCTCCCAGAAAAGACGCCCGATACCTTCGCCGTTCACCAGGAGCTGGCGGTACCCGAGGGGACGACCACCTTCCTTCGTCTGACGATCGTGGAGGCACGCGCCGGCCAAGGAGCCGATCGGGCGACCGATCTGGCAGTCAGCGAAATCGAGTTCTGGGAGACCGATTAGCGAGCTGTCGCGCCTGGTCCCGTAGCAGCACGCTCGCGTCCTGTCCGGTCATCGGCGAACTCATGCGCCACGTGGGGAGAACGCTAGGTCCCCTGAATCAGACGGCTAACCGGGCGGCCGGGCGACCTCATGACGGTACGACGTCGACCTCGCACTGGCCCATCAAGCTTGCATCTGGCGCGCGCAGTTGTGCGTTGAGGTGGACTCCCAAGATCTCCTCGCCTCGAGTCAGACCGAGGTAGTCACCCGTCCTCTGCCCTAGCTCGACCGTTCCTGTGCCGCCCAAAGGAACGTCGAGATCGTGGTTTGCCCACATGGCCATCTGCGGGAAGTCGGGAACGATGGAGTTGCTGGCCTTGGCCCAGCCGTTGACGGTGACCTCCACTGGGTGAGCAGTACCGTTGACGACCGTCACGCGCGGCCGGTACTGCTCGATGCCGTAGTCGGTCTCCGAGACCATCTGATAGGTCACCTGCACCGACGTGAAGTCGGCGCAGGTCGGCCTCGCCACACTGGGCGACGCCGATGTCGGGATCTCGGCGCGTGCCGGGGTCGGCTCGGCCGGGGCCACCATGACCGAGTTGCCGCTACTTGCTTCACCGCCCGATGTAGCAAGGGCTTCCTCGGCCGATTCGTTGATGGCCAGGCGCCACAGGGCAATGACGGCTAGGGCCGCCAACGAGACCGCGAGCAGAACCCGCCGCCGTGGAGGGATTGGTGGCTCTGCAGTCGGCATCGGCGGAGGAGATGGTGGTGGCGAAGTCCGCGGGGCTCTCGCGTGCTCAGCGGGCGGTGGTGGTTCGGAGGCGGCCCGGCCTCTTTCTCCTGCCGAAGCCGATCTTGTGCGGCGGGATGGGTCCCGCAGCTCCTCGTACGCCTCCCGGACCAGGTCGAACACGGCCGCGGAGCCGCCCGCGTCGGGGTGGAGCTGCCGGGCGAGCTTGCGGTAAGCGCTCCGGATTTCGTCGGGCGTCGCCGATTCTGCGACACCGAGGATCTCGTGAGGGGTGCGGTCAGCGCGCATGCCGATCTCCATCCAGCGACGCCCTGAGCCTGCGCCGTGTCTCATTCGTGCAGCGGCTGCCTTCTCGGCTGAAGAGCTGGCACAGACTGAGCGGCGCGCTAGGCGACGGCCCCCCGTACGCGAACGTCATCGGGACCTCCATGTGCGTTGCTGCAATGTTCCTGCGAGAGCAGTCGGCAGGTTGAGGCTGCAGCTGAAGGCGATCGGCTGTTCTGCTCGAAACAGGCCCTGCCCGAGGGCCTTCGACGTCGGCGAGGCAGTGGCCGAGACGGGCCGGCCGGAAGGCCCGTCCGCCACGCTTCCACGAGCCCTCCCCCAGCGCCCCAGTGGCTGTCGATTCGGCGGGCCCTGACCCGCTCGCTCCTGCATCGACTGGTTTCCGCCGAGAGCCGTGTGCTGGCGAACTCACGGGCCTCGTCGTGGGAACGATAGGTCCCCCGCCGGTAGACGCCGGCTGGGACCGGATGTCAGAGCGCCGCGCAGCTGCCGGTGGCACGCCCGAGGCTCTCGCCAGTCGGGGCAGTCAGCGCTGCGCCGTTCCGGCCGCCGCGCGCGACACGGGCTCGGCGGCCAGTGCGCATGCTGACCCGGATGTCCCCGGTGGGACGCTCAGTCAGCCAGCGGCGCGGGGACGAAGCGGGCGCCTGCCGGCAGCCAGGAGTCGTCGCCTGCCTGCAGTGCCGCGCACAGCTCACCGGCGCCGATGAGCACGATGCCCTGCTCGGCGAAGACGTCATGCCATGCCGCAGGCACTGGCCGGACCCGGTCCACGGCCAGCACCGGCACGATCCGGGTAATGCCCGCCACGTGGAACCACGGTTCCTCGGCGGCGTCGGCCTGCTGCGTGTGCACGTAGCGCAGCACCTGCTCGGCGCCCTTGCGCAGCTGCGGATCCGGCGACCGGCCCGCCGGCAGGGTCTTCACTTCGACGGTGACTAAGTCAGGGCCCAGGACGAAACCGGCGTCCTGCAAGACGTACCAAACTCGCACATCGAGCCCCCGCACTACGGCGGCGCCGCGAATGTCCCGTGTGAGCTGCTGGTGGATGGCGATGCGCCCGTCACGGGTGAACAACGCGCCGGGGGTGTCGTCAGCGAGTTCGCGCGCGGCGGCATCCTGCACGGTGAGCGAGCGCAGCGCCCCGTCGTCGGGCCCACGAGTCAGGCTTCGCTGCGCCGACCTTGGCAGGTGCCCGAACGGGTCGGCGGCGCGCAGCTGCTCGAACATTCGCAGACCCTCGGGATGCCGGGCGCCCAGGACGATCAACTGCTTGCAGCGCCCACAGACCAGGCCCAGCGGCCGCAGACGTAGCCGGCCGGGCACGGTCTCGGTCGGGTGTTTCCACAGGAAGGTTCGCGCGCGGCCGGTCTTCTCCCGCAATCGCGGTAGATCGCCGCCGCACGCGGCGCAGCGGCAGCGCTGGACGTCGAGGAGCGTCGCACGCAACTCCAGTTCGGTGCGGGTCAGCTGCCCGACGGTCAGGTAGGGCGCGACAACCTCGAGCAGGTCGGCGGCGGGGGTCAACGCGGTGAACGGGAGCGCCGAGGTGGTTGCCGGGGTGGTCACCCGGGTCAGTGTGCCCGCCGGCACCGACACGGCCCGCCGGGCGCGGACAGGCCGGCACATCCACCTGGCCGGCGTGCACCCACGCGTATCGGCGCTGCTCGTCCAGGATGCGGTACCAGGTCTGGCTTGCCGTCCAGATCGACCCCGTCGCGGGAGTAGCCGTCAAATCGGTACACCTTGGCTGCGGTCAAGTCGGTCCGCGACCGTCCACTCGACAGCTGTGTTGAGGTCTTGACGGGGGATCGCGGGGTCCATCCGGGCGGTGATCGAGAAGGGCGCCCCGCCGCGGACGCGGCGGCGACCACGTCCCGGTTGTAGAAGGCGCTGTCGGCGCGCACTGTCACCGCGCCTGTGGCGCCGGCCTTGCGGGCGGTGGTCAGCGCGTCGGCGATCATCCGCGGCGCGCCCCGGCAGGAATGAACCGACCCCTTGCGCAGCCGGGTCGCCACGATCAACGGCGCCGCCCGCGCAGTGGAGACCACCGCCAGCAGCGCGTTGAGGCCCTTGACCTTCGAGTAGCCGTAGCCCACGCCCTGCTTGGCGTAGCCGTGGGTCTCCCGGATCGTGTCGTCCAAATCCAGGAAGGCGCCGAAGTCGGCGCCGGGCAGCAGCGGCGTCCGCTGCGCCAGCGCGACCAGCAGCCGGGGCGATCGCCTCCAGCTGGCGGACGTGGCCGATCGACCGGGCGACGTCCGCCGTCTTCCGCCCCAGTTCCGGCCCCAAGCAGGGGGCCAGCGACACCCCACGGGGACGTCGGTCACGCTCCAGGGGCGAGTCACCGACACAACGTCGAGCGCCGCCGCCGAATCAGGGTCGACGGCCGCACCGGGGGCCGTACCCGGCGGCCGGCCACTCCGCCAGGAGTACATGCACCACCGTAGATGCGGCTGTAGTCCTAAAGGACCTCCTGCGCGCCCCTGAACCGGTGCACCCTGCACGGGGGGCAACGGTTCAGGAGCGTCGTCCGCAGAACCCTCAGCTGCACGACGCGTGCTGGCCGTCCGCCGCGCCCGCGAAGGCCGACACCTGGTCCCAAGTCCGCGCGTCGGCCACCCAGTACTTCTGGGCGAGGCAGATGTACGTCGGCTCGTCCTGGATCCACCGCCGCTCGCCGTTGGCATCGAGCAGCCAGGCGGTGCCGTCAGGCTGGCGCAAGATCCAGTTCCGCGAACCCTGCGGGAGCGTGAAGACGGGATCGGCCCGGTTGCACGTGGCCGGGCTCTGGCTCACCTGCGGGACGACGAGCAAGATCTGGTTGTCGGGCAGCCAGTCTCGGACCGGGTATCGCTGGGCCAGGCAGGTGTACGTGGACGTGTCGAGGATCGCGTAGCCGATGCCGTCCCCGCGGAACGTGGCCTGGGCGTGATAGCCGGGGATCTTCACGATGGCATTGGTGATCTGCCGGCCCGGAGCGGGAAGGGAGCCGTCCACCCCCTGGCCGGAGCCTCCGCTGCCACCGCCTCCACCGACAGGGGGGAGCACGACCGCCTGGTGATACGTCAGGTACGCGTGCTGTGCGCCGCTCACGGCGGTGCCGAACACGTCACCTGCCACCAGGGCCCCCTCGGCCACGAAGAGCAGGTTGCTGAGCGCCTTCACCGTCACCACGTCGTCGGCGTGCTCCATCGCGCAGTTGAGCCACCCGACGAGACGCTGAGGGTTGAGTCCGAGTGCATACCCGCATGTGTTGAGGATCTTCGTGTAGACGGTCCTCACCTCGGAGTCGGGCAGGATCTTGTCGATCCTCCGCACGACGAACGACGACAGCGACAGAAAGGTCGACTGGGTGATCTCCACGTCGTCGGCGCGACTTCCTTCGGGCAGATCCACCCAGACCGTCCCGCCCGGGGGCACATCGACGCGCACGCGGCTGGAGTCCTCCGGAACCCCCGTCATGTCGTTCCACACGTCGTAAGAGATGTCGGTCAGAAGGTCGCCGGTCGGGTACAGGTTCACCTGACGCGCCTCACCCTGGGTGTTGACATGCAGCACCGCACCGCTGTTGTTGGCCAGCTTCCAGCGCCCTTCGGCCGAGCCCTCGCCCTGCGTGACGCAGAAGCGCATCGTCGCCCGCCCCAGGAGCTCGTTCTTCTCGAAGACGTCGCCCGCCGTGTGCACCCGGGTGTGGTTGGTCAGATCGGGTGCGCAGGACGGCTGGTCGGCCCTGATCCCGGTGAACTCCCGCACCAGCTCGTTCAGCAGGCTCTTGCGTGGGTTCACGACGGTCGGCCTGGTCAACGGGACGAGCAGGCTCCGGTGGAGCAACGAGCTGGTCTTCTTCGACAGGCCGGCGACCGAGACCGTCTGCACTCGTCCGTCCGCGGAGAGACGGGTCAGCGCGGGCGGGTAGACCTCCAGGTCGTCCCTCGCGTGGTTGATGGTGACCGGCTCGAACCCGTCGTCGGCGAGCGACGCGAGCTCCGGATCGACCGGAAGCGTCACGTCGACCGTCTGCTGGCCGTCGGCCCACGGCCCGTGGATGGTGAAGTCCGCCGTGGGCCCCTCCAGCGGGATGCCCGAGCTGGCGAGCGGCGTCACCGAGCCCCACGCGCCGGCCTGGTCGAGGACGCCCGGGGGCACGGTGAGCCGGTAGTCGCCTCGGGAGATCACCGTCGTGTGGCTCTGGTAGGCCCAGCGCCATGACGTCTCGGCCGTCCGCACGGGCATGGGTGTCAGGCACGACGCCTCCACCAGAGCGGCCAGCTGTCCCTTTCCGATCCCGGGCACGCGCTCAGGCGTCACGTGGGCCGGTGAGGCGAACGGTCGGGCGTCGACGATCCGCTGCGCGTTCGGGCGGGACAACCGCAGGCTCTCGGACAGTTCCTGGACGGTTGCGGACTGGAGATCAACCCGCCCGTCCGTGCACGGCCGGATGGCCGGTGGTGGCGTCGTCGTCGGCGTCGCGCACGCCGTCCGCGCACTCAGGATGCGGTTCAGCGCGCCCGCGCCGATCCCCTCGACCACGAGCACGTCCGACGGTTGGAGATAGGGTCGGGCGCTAACCACCCGCTCCGCGACGGGCCGGCTCACGCGGAGCGCAGACATCAGCTGGCCGATGGAGGCGTGGTTGATGTCAACCTGGCCGGACGAGCACACCATCGCCACGTCCACCAGCGACCCGGCCCGCGGTGCCACCACGGGGCTCGCGGAGGCCCCTCCGGCACCCGGGCCGCCGAGCAGCCCCGCCAGCAAGAGTACGGAAACGAACGCACGAAGAAACGCGGCTCGGCCTTGGAAGCTCATGGTCCCCCGATTCCGACGGCGAGCACCCACGAGCTCCCCGAGGCCGCGGAACGTATCAGCGGAAAACCCCCCGGAGAACTACTTCCCACACGACTGCATACAGATGTGGGCTGGGACTTAGTCACCCCAGGCAGGTGAGGACCCGTCGACGTAGGTGACCGCGTCCTCGTCCTTATCGACCCAGACGCGGCGGCCTTCAGGTCGGATGGTGAGGAAGGACTCGATCAGCTCGGCCGCGGGGTCGGCTCCCAGCAGTTCTCCGAGCGAGGGGCGCCGACGTCGATGTCGAGGCCGCGTCGGCCACCGCCCGCGCCGCGGGGCTCGACGCGCTCGTCCACCGCGACTGGACCACCCGCGTGTGGATCACTCCGGCCAAGGCTCTGCGACCGCGTGGACCGCGAGGCGCTGACCGCTACCTGGCACGCCCTCATCGCCGCCGATGCCAAACGCGCACGGGGCCACCTGCCGCGCCCCGTCATCGACCGCGGCCTGGAACGGGCCTTCTCCCTCAACCTGGCGCAGCAGCCGGTCCAGCGCGGGGAGATGCTGCAGCTGCCGTGGTGGGACGAGCACAGCGGCGAGGGCTGGGTGGTGCTCGGCTATCCCCCGGCGTCCACCTACGCCCGGCTGATCGGCTGCTGACCCGCACGCCAGGAGCCGCCGAGCCCCGCACCCGATGACCAGGTGCGGGGTCGACGGCGCACTGCACCACGCCTACGCGTCCGCGGAGTCCTCCGCCTGACGTGGCCAGAGGGCACGGTTCACGCGCTGTTGGTCCGCGGACAGCACCAGGCGGATCTCACCGCGGGTCACCTCGAGAGTGTCATCGGTGCGGACGGCGGCCGCCTCACCCGCGCCGAGCTCGGCGAGGAAGGCGCGCCGCGCGGCCTCGACCTCGTCATCGGTCCGGTCGCACAGCCCGGCTCGGAATGCGAAGTCCCGCAGGGCGCGGCGGGCGATTCCCACCGCCGCCGGGTCGCAGCACAGCGGCCGCCATTCGGCCGGCTCCTTCAGCAGCCGCCCCTTGGCCTCGTTCATGCCGCCGGGGAAGCGGGAGGCCACACCGGCCTGGCACTGCGCCCACGTCCGTTCCCGGTGCATCGTGAGGTAGCCGGTCAGGACGTCGAGGTCGGCGGTGAGCATCACGGGAAACGCGTGAAACGTACCACCGCGCGTCCTCTGGCCCCCAGGAGTCCAACGCAGCCACGCCCCGAAGGAGCAGGAAGTTGCACATGAAGCGCCAGTTCATCCTCGACTCCTCAAGGACCTCCGGTTCATCGCCGACGCTGCCGAGCAGATGGCCCCAGACGTCCGTCGGCTGGCGGCAGCGATTAGGGAGATGGCAGATCACCTCAAGGGCATCTACGGGTGTCTTCAGTCCTCCAGCGGCTCAAGGTGACGCTGGCCGCCCTCCGCCAACGGCCAGGTGCTGGGATGGCGCACCGGCCCACGGCAGACGCCGTCAGGCCTCTCCCGGAGCCGGGCCGATCGGACGAACGAGCGGCTGAGCCCGCGGAAGGTCTGCCAGGGTGAACAGCTGCAGCTCCGGGGCCCGGCGATCGCGCACGAGCAGGACCGGCACGACGCCGGATGGCTGCCCGCTCAGCGCTTTGACGAGCAGATCGACGGCCGCCTGCGTGGGCCTGGTGGGTTTTACCTCGGCCGCCGGGGTGGCCGGCCCGAAGGCGGCCAGCTCGGCAACGGTCACGCTGCCGAGGTCCACCGGCCCGTCCTGCAGCGCGAGCCAGCGCGCCACCTGCTCGGACGTGAACAACAGCCACTCGCCGCTGGCCGTCCGGTAGGGCGCTTGGCTGAAGTCCCGCTCGTAGAGGTCCTGCAGCACGGCGTGCACCGGCATCTCGCCGGCCACTTGGTGCGCCGGGACAGCGACATCACCAATCAGCGGCGGCTGGTGGCTCAGTCGGCTGCCGACGATCTGCAGCAGTTCGGCTAGCGCGAATCTGGCGGGCGCCGTGCAGCTGACTGCGCTCACGCTCACTTATTTCACCGCGGCGGGCTAACTGGTCGATCGCGCCGTCGATGCCTTTGGCGCCGGTGATCCCTCCAGCAAGGCTTTCCATGAAGCGCCACGCCCCGTTGAAGGCGTCCAGGTCGCCGCCGTCGGCCATGCCCGGACTGTAGGTGGGCCGGTCACCTCGTCCGCGACCACGACCCTGGCCGGTCGAGTCGGATCTCGCCTTGGGACAGCGGCTGCGGTCGGTCATGCAGTCGAGTCGGGGACGAGGAGGACGTCGACGAGGGCGCGTGGATCGAGTCCTCGCCGGATGCCCTCCACCAGGTCGATTGCCTCAGCCGGTCCGGCGGACGTCCAGAGCTTCCGCCGCCGATTGGCGTAGACGTTCACCAGTGCCAGCAGTCCGAAGCCCTGGGCGTTCATCACGGGTTCGTGCTGGACGAGCCGGCCGGTGAGCCAGCACCCGAAGAGCGCCTCTCCGGTAGCGATGTGCCCGGCGAATCGCTGCAGCGCTACCGGGTCGCCGAGCAGCCTGAGCGGGGAGAACGGGTCGATCCCCCCGTCCTCGGGCTCGCTGATGCCCGAAGCCCGCAGTGCCTTCTGGCGGTTCTCCGGGGAGAGCTCGTTGCCGGCGACCGCCTGGAGAAAGGCGACGTAGGTGTCGTGGACCTCGCTGTCCAGCTCCTCCCCCACCAGGCGAGGGTCCGCACGCTGAACGAACGTTCGCAACCCGGTCGCGGCGCCCGCCTCCCGGAGCGTCATGTGCGCCACAGCGTCGGCGACGGCGATGAGGAGGTCGTGGAGGGAACCCGACTCCTCGCCAGCGAGCGCCTCCTTCACGACGGCAGTGATCGTCGGCGCACGCCGGAGGTACTCCTCGCGGTAGCGCTCGGCGACCCAGATCAGGGCGTCATGCGCTGCCCGGTCGCTGAGCCAGCACCCCGCCTGCGCGGCCTCCAGAGCCACCAGCTGCCAGGGCTTGCCGCGCCGGACGCGGCGGGCGAGGAAGAGCGCTTGGTCGAGGGTTCCCTCCGGCAAAGAGGCGACCGATCCGCCGTTCCCGGGGAAGGTGATCTGGGCGCGCGGCAACAGTCCGAATGCGCGCCACCGTTCCAGCTGTTCTGGGCTCACCACGACGTCGTGGTGTTGCGCCAGGGTCGCGATCAGCGCCGCATCGGCCACAGACGGCCCCGAGCGCACCACCCGCCCACCATCGCAGACCCCCGCGTTGTGACGCCAGACGCCGCGCCCGCAGAGCCGTACCGTTCCGGCTCCCAACACGCTGCGCATCGAGGAGGCACAAATGACCCGGATGGACTACCCCAAGCGCAACCGCGAAGCGCGGGCTCGCCGGTACCCGCCGACAATCCAAGGCCCGCGGCCCGACCCGACCGACGCCTACCTGATCGGGCACCGGGACGGCTACGAGGCCGGCCAACGCGAGGGATTCACCCGCGGGCGCGTCCAGGGACTGGAAGAAGGCATTCAGATCGGCACGTCCGCCGGCTTCGACGGAGCACTGACCTTCGTCACCGAAGTCGCGGCCACGGTGCGCCTGGACGGCGGGAAGGAGCTCAAGGAAGCGATCTCCCAGATGGCGGTGAAGACGGCGAAGCAGAAGTACCTCGCCGAGCACGACGTCGCCGATCCTCAGCCGCGGTGACCGAAGCGGACAGCCATCGCGGCCGCCTTGAACACGCCGCGTCGCTTGCCGGGGTAGATCACCGGGTCGAACCCAAGAACGGCTCCAGCCCGACCGAACTTCGACACAGCGGCACAGCGGCTCCGGACCGCGTAGCCGCCTGCACACCCCGAGGGTGCCGCGCCCGATGAGAGGCGACCCGAACCCCGGATCTCGTCTCCCACGAGATCCGGGGCTCGCCCCATGCAGCTCGCCCCGGCCGATCGCTGGCCGGTGAGCATCGTGAGCCGGCTGCGCACGTCTCCGGAGGCCACCACCCCGGCTTGCGGTGGGACTCCACGCGGGCACGCTGGACACCTGCGGCCTCGGCGGTCAGGCCGCGGTGGGGCTTGCCGACGCTCGGCCGTCCACGTTCAACCGCAGCAGCGTTGGTGGGGACGCCGCGCAAGCGATCCGCGCGACGTCCCCACAGCTGATTGAGTGGTCAGTCCTGGTCTTCCATGGCCAGGAGATCGGAGGCCAGCGTCACCTGCGCCAGAGCGGTCGCCGGCAGTCCGGACTCGTACAACCGCTGGTAGGGCACTCCGAGGTGGCCGTAGAAGTTCTTCCGCCGCTGCGAGGCGGCCATGTGCTCGAGCGTCAGCGGGACGCCCACGTAGCCGCAGGAGTCCGCGTCGTCCCATGTCGGGTCGATAACCCGTCCGTCCCGGTCGACGAGCCAGGCGTGCTCGACGACGATGCCGAGGGCGAACGGCATGGCGAAGCCCTCGCAGTAGGTCAGCGGGTTGTCCCTTCCCACGCTACGGAAGGCGGCCGTAAGCGCGTTGCGGTAGCACTGCTTCTGCGGACCGAGCCGACGGCCATCCGGGATGAGCGCGCGGTCGAAGAGCCGTCCGTAGGTCAGCACCGCCTCTTCGAAGCTGTAGAACGGCGGTTCGCCGAACTGGAACCGCACTCTGCGGTCGGTGTCCTCGCCGAACCGGCAGCGCAGCGCGTTCTCCGCGCGCAGGAGAAGCTCGCCCCCCAGGGCCGCGGAGAAGTGGCCGATGTAGTGGACGGTGCCCTGGAGGGAGGCAGTGGACGGGCGGTTGATCGAGGTGCTCTTGGTCATGCCGGGACTGGTCCCGCGTCCCGGGACTTCGTCAATCGACCGCCTCGACGCCGCTCCTGGAAACGGTCTCGGGCTCGGGACACCTCGACGTCGAGATGGGCACCCCGCCGCTCGGCATCCCCCCTCGGTAGGCATCGACCTGACCTGAGCTTGGCCAGTGAGGACGGCACTCGTTGCGCCACTGCGAAACCACCACCGAGCGGTTGTCATCTGGGTCGCAGGGATCCCGGCCGCCTAGGTCGGCCTCCGCATCGCGCTGATCGAGTGGATCCGCAGCTCGAAGACCTCCTGGTAGCCGGTTCCGGCCCCGGCGGTGACTGGTAGGCGCTAGCCGGCCGGGTGCTGGGAGCTGTAGCCGGGCGGTGTGTGGTCGGGGAGTTCGGTGCTGCCGCCGGCGAGCTTCAGGCCGCAGGTCTTACAACGCACGTACCACTCGTCGGAGCCTGGGATCTCATCCATGGCCCCGTGGCGGCCGCTGTCGCGGCAGAGCCCGTCCTCTCGAAGCATGACTTGAAACTGTGCCTGCCGGGCTGCGTTCGCCTCGTCCTCCAGTGCCTGTTGCCGGTCCCGTTCCCCTTGCTGACGGTCCTCGGCCTCATCGTTGAGGTCGCGCAGGTGCTGGGCCCACCAGGGCAGCTCTTCGTCTGGCACCTCGTAGAAGCCGCCCACCGCGTAGAGCATGTGATTGAAGTGCATCGCCGCGAACAGGTCGATCGGCGGGCGCTTGTCGACCCTGGCTCGCAACTCGATGCGCAGGGCGTCCGGGTGCAAGTCCAGCGCGTCGAACGCTGCTGCCTCGGCCGGGGTCAGCCCGGCCTTGGCGTAGTCGAGTCCGTTTGGCGATGACAGCTCCACCCAGTCGCGGGCTGTGCTGGCCCAGTCGTCGGTTCGTGTGTGATCGGCCAGCAGCGTGAGTGCCGCAAGGTCGAAGGGCGACCATCCCTGGTTCTCCAGGGATACGGCCAGCCGAAGGTCAGCCTCGCCGCAGTAGACGCCGGGTCGGAGCCAGCGCCCGGCGGTGTCAGCATCGAAGCCGGCCGTGGGCCAGCCTGGTTCACATCACCGACTGACCCTGCGGACAGCGGCCACCGTCCGGCCGCTGTCGCGGGGCCGAGACGATTCCCCTCACTCGATCCGCGGCCACGCGCGCCGGAAGTCCAGGGCGGTGCGGATCTTCGGGCGCGAAACCCCGGCATTCCTCTCGACCACGGTCAGCAGTTCGTCGTCGGACACGTCCGGCTCCGCCGCCCGGGCCTCATCTACGGCACGGACGATCTCCCGGACGTCGGGCCCGCCGATGACGGCGGCCCGCCGACCGGTCGGCCCGTCCCGGAACTCGATCCCCCGGAACTGCGGCTCCAGACCATCGGTGGGCAACCAGGCCGGCACCGGCAGCTCCGGAGCGCAGTTCGAAGCCCACGGCGTGCCGCAACTGCCCCACATGGCCAACGACCACCGACGAGCCTCCTCGGTGCTCTCGATGGCCACCTCGACGATCTGCCGCTGCCGCACAACCGACTCCTCCGCGATCCGCAGCGACGTCCTGGCCTCCTCACGTTGCCGCTCCAGCTCAGCCAGGGCCGCGAACGCTCGGCTGAGCAACGACTCAGGTGCGTTGCCGGCCAGCTGGTAGAGAGCGCCGATGAGGAACACGCCGGGGTCCGCCACAGGCCGCGAGCCGGCGGTGGTGTCGCCGACGTCGGCGGGTTGCACCGCGTCGCCGTACTCGGCGAGAAACTCCTCGTGGGCGGCCAGCCGCCGCTCGTGCGCGACGGCCAGCTGCGCTTCGACGAGACCGTCGCGCAAACAGCCGGCGCAGCGGTGCACGTGCTCCCCGGCAGCTCCCTCCAGGCGGTACACCGGCCGCTCACGGCGGCACCAGCCACACACATCCGGCGACAGCGAGGGCTCCGGGAGACGCGGCATGGGCGGATAGTGCCCGGTAGGTGTGACGGGACATCCGAGCTCTCGCCGCGGTGCCGCCCCAGGCTGCCAGCGCTGAGCCTGGCGAACCCCGGTGCTGTCGCCGACGGCAGCGATGTGGTCGACCGCTTCAGCCGCGGCGCTCCTCCCCGGCGGCCAACCGCACCCGTTCCGGCGGCACGCACTGCACGTGCTTCCCTGTGCCCCAGCCGTACCGGACACTGAACTCGACGTCGGCGACCCAGCGATCGCGGTCCGACGTGAGCCGCCAGGCATGCTGCAGGCCCGGCCACCAGCACCCGCCCAGCTCGACCTCCACCTGGCGCGCCGGGTCATAGCGGCGCTGATCGACGAGCCGGACCGGCTCGGTCATCCGACCTCCGACCCGTGCCGCAGCCGAAGGCCCAGCCAACCGTCCTTGCCGACGGCTTCCACCCGTACCTGGGACCAGGCGGTGAGTGTGCTGGCGGCGAGGACCGTGCCGACAGTCGAAACGCATCCAGCGGGGACGCGGGCAAGGAGCACGCCCGCCCCGTCACCCTCGAAGTTCAGGTCGGCGACGACGTCGATGTGCGGCACGGTGCCCTCCTCTCGGCTCCCTTCTCGGCAGACCGGAGGGGTTGCTCGTACCCGAAGAAGTGGGGCGGTGCACGTCACGCAGGCGTTCTGACCAAACACCCGTGGCCGTGCCCGAGCGCCCAAGGCTCCGGCTCGCTCCCGACCCCCACGACGGCCTCCGCCTCCCTTCGGCGGGCATGGCGGCGGCGGTACGCCCTGAACAGCCGGCGGCCCGCAGCAGTTCGAGGCCATGGTCCGCACTCTGCCTGCATGCCTGCAGTCGGGGATCACCGCCTACGGACGCCACGGTGGCCGCCGCCACGGTGCCCATGCGCACCCACCTGCGGGCCGCCGACATGCGTTGCGGTGGAGGAGATTCGGCCCGACGACGTACAGCAGCGGGGCCAGCACCGGGTCGGTGCGGGCCCCGCTGCGCGGCGGCTCAAGCTCAGTCGAACGCCACGTAGCTGTCGCGCACTGCTGCCCAGTCCGGGCCGCAGGACGGGCAGTTGTCGATCTCGCCGGGGTGGGCGCCGACGTGCGCGTCGAGCAGGAGCCGGCGGCTGATAGAGGCGAGCTGCAGGGTGCGCTGCCGCTCCCGGGCCAGGTCCTCCTGCGACTGACGTGCGTCCTCGATCAGTCGCAGCACCGCCGCAGGCACGTCATCCGTGTCCTGCATCCGGCGGGCTTCCATCAGCAGCTCGCGCGCCCGCTCGGCTTGGGCCGCGCTGACGACCACGTCCTGGACCACCTCGACCACCGGGTCGCCGCCGCTCCACACCTGGTGCTCGTAGAGCTGCTCGAGAACCCGCTCATGCTCACCCATCACCGCGACCGCCTGGTGCAGCGCCTCGGCAATGTCGTCATCGTCGAACAGAGCTTCGTTCCCGGCGATGATGTCGCCAGCGTGCTGCGCCTGGGCCGCGTCGGCGAGCGCAACCTGCAGTGCCTCGAGATCATTCACGGCCAACTGTGCATAGCCCGCCGCGTCCAGCTCCTTCCCGATCTCCGCCAGCTGGGCCTCGAGATCGGTGACCTGGTCGGCCAACAGCCACACCAGGCGACCCCGGTGCCGAGCCAGCTCTTCCGGGCCCTCCACCGCCCGCGGCCGGGTCTCCTGCTCCGATCGATAGCCCACGCCGGCCTCGACGAGGAGGGCGGCGTCGGTCAGCGCCCAGGACCCACTGGGCAGGTTCTCGGCGGCCAGCGCCGCATGAACCCGCTGCACGGCAGCTGACTGACACCGCGTGCACACCGCGAGCGCGGGGCTCAGCTCGACGTACGAGCCGCAGGACAGGCAAGCGAGATCCTCAATGGCAGTCACGGGAGTCTCCTCCGGTTCCGGGAGCAGACGGTTGCCGCTCCTCTGCCCCCGGACCGTCCGCCGCCTCTGCGGATACGCAATCGCCTGCAGGAAGCGGGGTTGACGCCTATGCCGCGAGCCGGTCCAGTCACCGCGTGCCGCCGCGACAACCGGTCAACGATCCGGCCGGCCCGGCTGGGCACCGATGATTTCCGCTGTGCCCAACCGCGGTGATCTGATGATCGGAGACCGGACGGTCTCCATCGACCAGGCCGACACCTGGATCCGACGTACACGGATGCGGCCAGGAACGGGGAAGCGACGAAGCAGTGGTACGCCTACCCGGCCTGCGACCGCCCCGCGGATGGGTCCGCAGAACCAGACCGGCTCTCCAACGAGGACCTGCTGGCGCCCGTCCTGCTGAACGTAGAGATCGCGGCGCGCGGTCGGCTGGTGGACTGACCAGCGCATTCGCGACGACTGACGCTCGGTACGGAAGGCAGCGACGCAAACGGGGGATGCACGATGTGGCGCAGGACGGTCTTGGCGACGGTGGCACTAATGGGGGCGGCCCTGCTGGCGTGAGGACACCGACCGCCAGCGCGCTGCTCATGGCCGCCGATCCCGACCGGTTCACGGTGATCGACTACCGCTCGGTCGAGGCCCTACAGGCCCACGGGAGCTCAACGCAGGCTGGCCGGACGACGTCGGCTACCTGCAGCGCTGCCGCGCCGTCGCACAAGAGGTCGGCACCGACCTACGCCGGCTCGACCGTGCACTTTGGTGCTGGCACAAGTATCGGCCCGACCCCGCGCCTGCCGCACCGACGGGCGGCTAGGTGTACCCGGCCATCAGGTTGGTGCCGGCCAGTCGCCCCGGCTCGCCAACCGCCCGTCACAGCGTGCAGGCCACCAGCTGCTAGCTGTCCCGTTGCGGGAGCGGCGGGACCTCCTTTGGCCTGCCGGCCGGAGGGCCCACAGGACGGTCACCCCTCCGTTGCACACTGCGGTCCGCCTGTGGGTCAGGGATCGCAGCCCATCCCGTCCTTGTCCCGGTCGAACTTGTCCTGCCAGCCCGCATCCCCCGGGAAGATCGGCGCGGCTCCAGCCGCCCGGACGGCGTCGCAGTTCTGGTAGTAGACCCCCGGTGCCGGTGCCGGTGCCGGTGCCGGTGGCGGCGGCGGAGGCGGCGGCGGCGGCGGAGGTGGCGGCGGCGGAGGCGGCGGCGGTGGCGGCGGTGGAGGGGGCGGCGGCGGCGGTGGAGGGGGCGGAGCGGACGGAGCGGGCGCGGGCACCGGAACGGGGACCGGCACGGGCGCCGGGGCGCGCTCTTCCGCGGCCGGCGCGGGCGCGGGTGGCGGCGGCGGTGGGGCCATCGTCCGCTGCGGCAACTGCACGGTCATCCCGCTCGGCAGGGGCTCGTCCGGGCAGGCGTTCAGCAGCGTGGCGATCGCGTTCTTCTCCGCCTGCGTCATCCACAGGCCGTAGGTCGCCTTGACCGCCACCTGCCGCGCCACGTACGGGCAGCGGTAGCTCTTGTTCGGTGGCAGCCAGGAGGCGGCATCCCCGTCACCCTTCTGCATGTTCAGCGGCCCGTCGACCGCAAGCAGGTTCAGCGGGTCATTGGCGAACTGCCGCCGCTGCGCCTCGCTCATCTGCTGGGCGCCCTTCTGCCAGGCGTCCGACAGCGCGACGACGTGGTCGATGTGCACGTCGTCGCTCGTCTCCTGTCCGCGCTGGAACAGGATCGTGGTCCCCGAGTAGGGGTCGGCGAGGGTGCCGGTGAGCACCACGCAGTTGCGGGTGCCGGGCTTGAACGTCTCCCCGGTCAGGTCGCGTTCGAGGATGTCGTTGCGGGTGTCGCAGCCGTTGCGGTCGACGTCGATCCAGCCGGAGCCGAACAGGTCCCGGTCGTAGCCGGTGCGCGGCGCCCGGCCCTTCACCTCAATCACGGCCAGCGCCGCCAGCGCCGAGGTCGGCGCTGCGGCGGTGACGGCCTCGTCCGTGGCGGCGTCCGTCAGCCCGCCGGAGATCGCGCTCTGGCCGCTGGCGGGCTGCTCGTCGGCCGCGGCGAGGGCCTCCTCGGCTGCCGTGATTGCGGCTTCTTCCGCCTCCGCCGCCTCTGCCTCTACGGCGGCCGCCGCCTCAGCGTCCGCGGCAGCCTGGGCCTCGGCTTCCCTCGCGGTCTGCGCCGCGGTGGCAGCCTCGCGGGCGGCCTCGGATGCCGCGCTGGTCGTGTCGGTGTCCGTGGCAGTGGGCGGCGCGGTCGCCACCCCGGCCATGATCGTCACGACCGCGAGGACGGCGACCCCGCCGGCGACCTTCCGGCTACGGATGCCGGGCAGCCTGCCGCGGATCGCGGCGACCACTGCGACGACGAGCCCGACGAGGCCAAGCATGGCCAGCCCGGCAGAGACCCCGACTGCGAACCCCGCGACCACGAGCAACAGCCCTACGCCGGCGGCGGCGACCGCGACGATCTGCAACGCCTGTCTTGTCCTGCCGCGCGCCATGCTTGCCCCGCCCCGTCGGTGGAGCTGAACGTAGCGGTTCCCTCGGGCCTCGAAAAGAGGCGCGTGGTCACCGCCCGGCGGCGACCGCGACCGCCGGCGGCCCGCCCCGCGACCAACGCTGAGGACTGAGCTGGCGCCGCACCGATCCGGTACGACGCCACCGAGCGGTGCTCGGAGCCGGGCACCCGGGGCCGGCGTCAGGCCTAATGTCGAAGCCGACGCGTCAGGCGCCCGGCTCCCTGAGCACCACAGCCCCGGCAGCCCGGCGCTGCACACCGTGCCGATCGAGAATGTTGCGGACTGAGCTGAACGACCGATCGGTCAACTCAGCCAGCTCACGCAGCGACCGGCCCAACCGGTACTGCGCGACGATGTACTCCTCCACCCGGGCCTGCACCACCGGGTCCGGACGTGGGCTGGCAGCGCCCGCGTACTCAGGCAACGGTCGTCGCTGCGGCCGGGGCGGGTAAGGCACCGGCGCACGGTAGCGGCAGGACGCGGCGACGAACCTCCCCCGACAGGGGGGCGTTCAGCAGCTCACCGCCCTGAACCTGCGGCACCGAAGCATGCCCACGCGGCCCCGTGGCCCTCAGCCGACGCCGGCCGTGACCTCGGCGGAGTACTCGTACCAGAATCGTCCCTGCCGGCCGACGACCTCGACCGGCCCGGAGATCGCAAGAGTGGACCAGTCCGCCACCTCGCCCGAGGCGAACTGCCATCGCAGCTGCGCCCGCAGACCCGCGCCCGCCCGCTCCCGGTGCGGATACGGCAGAGCGGTCCGGGCCGAGTAGATGGGCACACTGTCATCGTGGCCGGGTGCCCACAGCCCGGACGCGCACACGACCGTGGCGATCCCCCCACCGGGTGACCAACACGACCAGGGTCGAGCGACCAACCGCGGCAGCGCCTCCGACGTTCAAGACCGGAGACCGGCCACTGAAGCAGGCAGGTGGCTCCGACGTCCCGTCACCGCCGAGTCGGCACATCCCGTCCGTCCAGAGCCTGGGCGACCATGACCTCGGACGGATCAACCGACCCCCCCAGGGAGTGACATCGTCGGCGCCCACTCAAGGTCTACGCCGGCACGGCCGATGGACCTTGTAGCGGCGAAACGGTCCGGACCGTGGAGCCGCCGCACCTCCCAAGGGTGCCGCGCCGAATGAGAGCGCCACAGGCCCCGGGCCCGTCCTGGTGACGGACCCGGGGCCTGCCGCTGCGATGCCAGCGCGACCAGCGCAAGCCCGCCTCGAGCGGCGCCGTCCTCACGCTCCCACCGGATTGCCGGGCCTGCTGGAACGAGCAGCCGCCTACGCACGTGCCCGTATCCCCGCTCCGTGAGCCGAAGCGGCCCACGCCCCCGGCGGCCTACGCAGCGCTGGCACACGGAGTCGATAGTGGACGTCCTCGCCTTGAACGCACCGGTAGCTGACCTCATGGATCAGAAGCGCAGCTGAGCCTGCAGCCGTCCACTGTCGAAGGCGTTCACGCCCGGCTTCGCCGGCAGCACCACGATCTTGTCGATCACCTGGTCGTACACCGCCCGCCGTCGCGCGTCGTCGAAACCGGCCCACAGCCGCCGCAGCTCCTCGTTCGACCCCGCCTCCACCACCGGGCCTGCTGTTCCGGTGCTCGCCGCCAGCTCGGCCGTCAGCGCCTCGATGCGCTCGTTGACCGCATCCATGTCCACCCGGTAGTCCTTCACGCCCTCGGTCCCCTTGTAGCTGAACCCGGACTCCTTCATCGCCCGGATACCGTCCTTCTCCCGGCGGGCCTCGGCCAGACGCGTCTGCACCGACGAGACGCCGGTCCGCCGGGTCGTCTCCTCATCGACCAGCCGCCTGGCCTCGGCGAGCTTGTCATCGTCGAGGTAAGTGAGCACGAACTCCTCCACCCACAGCTCCGCGCCCTCCCCGCCCAGCGTCATGCCCGGACAGACGCTCTTGCCCCGGTTCTGCCGCGTCTTGCACCGGAAGCGGACCCCCGCCCGGCCACCGGCCAGCTTGCGGGGCTGTGCGGTCATCTTGTGGTCGCAGTGACCGCAGTACAGCAGCCCGGACAGCGGACGGACCTTGCTGCCGTACTTGGCCTTCGTCCGGCGCACGCCCACCGAATCGCGGGCCTTCAGCGCCGCCTGCAGCGCCAGGAAAGTCGCCAGGTCACACGCTGGCCTCATCGCCACCAGGGGATCGCCGACCTTGTGGAACACCTCCCCCACTGCCACCCTGGGCTTCGTCGGGTCATCCGTGCAGAGCGCGCAGCGGCACATACCGACCACGTCCTGCTCGTGGCGCACCACCCACTGCATCAGGTCCCCGCGGTTGACCTCCGGCACGCTCCTCATGCGATAGCCGAGCAGCCTCGGCGAGGTCAGCGTCCGGTGCACCGTCCCCTGGTACATGGGCTCGCCGTCGTTGCCGACGATGCCGTAGCGGTCCCGCCAGTGCTCGGCGATGTCGGCCGTCGACTTCCCCTCGAACGCCGCCAGCCGCACCGCGTCCACCACCGCGGGAAACTCCAGCGGGTGCGGAACCAGTGGCCGCCCCCGCCGGCCGTCGGCCAGCTCCACCCGCGGCCCCGGCATCCACCCGAACGGCCGCTGCCCACCGTGGTAGAAGCCGTTCTCGGCCAGGTGCGATTTCGACCCGAGCTGCCGATCGGACATGGTGTCAGCCTCCATCTCGCCGAACACCGCCTTGATCGCGCGCATCGCCTTGCCCACACCGCGGGCTGCGTTCAGCTCCTCAGTGGAATCCTGGTGGCTGCGCAGATCGACCCCCTTGGCGATGCACTCACCCACGAACGCGATGTTCTGGTCCGCGGTCCGATCCAGCCGATCGAGCTTCCAGAAGGCCAGGGCCCGCACACGGCCCGCCGCCACGTCGGCCTTCAGCCGGGTATAGCCCTTCCGATCCCGGGCGGCGTACGGCGACGCCGAGTCGTTGTCCACGTACTCCCCCACGATCGTCCAGCAGCCCTCAGCCCCCAGCCGCCGGGTGAGGTCGACCCGCTGGCGGTCGATCGCGTCCGACCCGTCCCTGTGGTACTTGCTCAGCCGCAGGTACAGGTAGATCGGCTTCGTGCCCTCGCACACCGTCACCCCGGCGTACTCGGTGAAGTTCGCCCAGGTCTTGCCCTGCCGGCAGCGGCCCGGCCGCCTGTAGATCGTCCTCACCTCCCCCGACGCCTCGTCGAAGATCAGCTCCTCGGTGTAGCCCGGCACCGGCTTCGGTGCAGAACGTTCGGCCGCCGTCGCGCCGGCCTCGACCCCCGCAACCGTCTCAGTCGCCATCTGCATGTCCATCGGTTCCTCCTCGTCTCGGACACCGGCGACCGTGACGCCGTCCCGACGAACGGCAATCACCGCCGCCCCTGTCACCGATCGCGAAGAGTTGATCTTTGATCGCCCGCCGGACACCGCCCCCGAACGATCTTTCTCAGCCGATTGCCGACCCGTCCCGGCTACCGACCGTGCTCCCGCGTCCGAACACCCAGACGCGGGAGCAACCACATGTCCAAGCCCAGCCGGAACGAACAGATCCGCGCACACGCGCAGGCGGCGGCCCGGTCCGCCGCCGCTACCCAGCCGCTCACCATGGAGGTGGCACTGGGGGTCGCCCGCATCCTGCACACCTGACCGAACACGACGAAGGGCGCCCAGCCGGCATGGCTGGGCGCCCTTCGTCGTGTTCGAATGCGAGAGAGAGATCGTTCGCTACTCCCGGGTGCGGCGCTCGCGCTTCATCTCGAGGACCCGCGGCCACTCGGCCAGCTCGGCGTCCCCCACCTCGGCGAGCCGCCGGTCCAGCGCCCCGGCGTCGGCGCCGTAGGTCACCCCCAACCGGAAGGACTTGGTGCGGTCACACCGGTGACCCGCCCTGCTCGGGGTGCCGATCGTGATGATCGGCGCGGACTGGTCCTGAAAGGCGGAGGGGCAGACCGGGCAGTGGAACTTGCGGCCGCCGGTCCGACCCGCGCGCAGGTCCTCCGGGGAGGGACCGTGCACCCAGTGGAAGCCGCACGCCGAACACCGGATCTCGGTGCGGGCATCATCGGTGAAACCGACGACCTCAGCCGCCTGCGCATCACACTCCTCGCACCGCATCGCGGCGCCGCCGGCCGTCACTGGCCGAGCCAGGTGAGCAGCGCCGCGCGCCCCTTCTCCTCCAGCCACTGCTGACCGGCCGGGCTGATCCGGCGGTTCGTGACCGCGCCGTGCTCGTCCTTCTCGGAGGTCAGCCACCCGTGGGTGAAGAAGATGTTGGCGCCGCGGCCGCTGCTGTAGCCGGCGCGCCTGGCGATCTCGGCAGCCTCCTGCTGTGTCGCAGGACGGCCCAGGTTCACGTAGCTCTGCAGCACATAGGCCGCCCGCACGTCATCGAGCTCCTTCGGGACGGTGTAGGCCGGCAAGCTCACCTCCGCCAGATCCGCCAGGCGCGCATCGGCAGCGCCGATCAGCTCGCTGCGCTTGTCCGACTGCTCCTGCGCATACAGCGCCTCCAGCCTGCTGAGGTCGCTCGCGAGGTCGCGGAGAGCCTCCTCGAGGCTCCCGGTCTTCTGCTGCGCGGCCTGCAGGACGGCCGTGAAGTGCTTGCTCATCAGACTCTCCTCCCGCCAGCAAGTGACTGTCGCTGACGCCAACAAGATTGCCATACGGTGATCGCTGCGTCAACAAGCGATTCTCGCTGACGTAGCTAAGTCGTCAACGTTCACGGTCTGCGCCACGCCGTCACACACCGCGGGCGAATGCCGCCGGGGTGGCCGGCGGCATCGTCGCCTGGTGAAGAGCGAATCCCTGAGCACCGAAAGCGACCCCCTGGGCCGCGCGGTCCGCGCGGCGCTACAGGACCTGCCGGTCGAGCGTGGTGCCGCGGTGGCCGCCAGGCGCCTCGCCGCACTCGACAACCACCCGGAACCCGCCACCGGCGCCGCGACCGCTCGGGCGACGCGTCCTCACCCGTCGGCCGGTAGGGACCGCGCGTCCCTGCGTGCGGAGACGTCGGCCGGCCCGGTCGGCACGGACCCCGCTGCTGCCATGAGATCACCGAACAGCCGCTCGAGCTCACGCCACACAGCCACTGCCAGCCCGTCCTCGGTGTGCTGATCCACCACCGTCCCCTTTCCTCGCCGCCGACCGTGGGCGCGAACCGGCAATGCAGAAGGCCCCGTCCGTGGCGGACGGGGCCTCCTGCATTCCGGGTGAAAGGACTTCACACAGCTGGGTGCGCACGCCCCCGGTGGACGCGCACGCCGTGCGCACCGTGCAGCACCTTCCCGCAGTCCGGGCACGCGACCGGTGCGTCGTCGGCGTCCCGACCGTGCGCCTGGCGGACGTGGGAAGCCAGGTCCTGCGGCGCGGCGAACACCTTCGTGCAGCCGTAGTCGCACAGCAGTGTGCCCGCACGGCCGTGCGCGACCGCCACATGACGCTTCAGCCCCCCGGCGCTGGTGGTGCGCCGGTCGCAGCCGGGCTCCGGGCACTCGTACGCCGTCACCCGGCCCGGCGGCCGCCTCGACGTGGCCCCCACGACGCCGTGCTTGTGCCGCCGGTGCACGCCGAGCGCCGCCGGCGTCGGAAAGGTCGCGGTGCATTCAGGGCACGCCCGAACCTGCCCGGCGGCCAGGTCGACCGGCTCGCGGATGTGCAGGACACCGACGTTGCGCAGGTGGATCCGTACCCGGGACGGGTCGAACCCGCGCCCGCGCCCCCCGGCCGGCCCCACCTCGATCCGCTCGACCAGATCGGTGAGCAGCGCCCGGCGTTCCGGAACAGTCATCGCCTCCCACCTCCCGGCGAAGTCCACGTCGACCTCGGCGACTGCGGCCGGTACCTCTCGGAGCTGCTCGAGCTCGGCGACGCGCCCGTCCAGCTCGTCGATCTCCCGCTCCAGCTCGGCGCGGCGGGTCGCCGACTTGGCCCGCTTCCGCTCCCCGCGCAGATCCGACATCTCCCGTTGCAGCTGCGCCAGCTCCTGACCGAGATCGGTCGTGTTCGCCGCCGCGGCCGCACGAGCACGGCGGTACGACTCCTGCAGCGCCGCCTGCCAGCGCCGATTCCCGGCGATTCCCAGGACCGTCAGCTCGACCAGCCGGTGCAGCATTCGGGCGCTGATGGCGTTGCCCGAACAGCGATGTGGATGCTCCTCGGGCAGGTTGTTGCTCGTCCGGCACGCGTACGACGCGGAGTTCGAAGTGATCGTTCCCGGGCCGTACAACCGCCGGCCGCACGGCTCCCCGTCCCCGCGGCTCGCCCGGCACACCACCAGACCGGCCAGCAGCGCCTCGCTCGCCGGGCGGCGACCCCCGGCCGGATTGGCCAGACGGACTTGCAGCCGATGCCAGCGCTCGTCGGCGACCACCGGTGGATGCGGGCGGTGCGGGCGGCCACCGACCTCCAGGATCTTGAACCGCTCCTCGTCGGTCCCGACCACGTCGAAGCCCATCAGCATCGGGTTGGTCAGGATCCGCTTCAACCCGGTCACCTCCCAGGCGATCCGCTCGGTGCCGCCGTCGGGCAGCCGGCGGAACGCGCGCGGCGAGGGAATCTCCTGAGCGTTGAGCCAGCGGACCGCCGCGGCCACCGACCAGCCGGAGTCGATGATCCGGTCGATCACCGCCAGCAGATGCGGCACCTCCTCCGGGTCGTGCTCGAGGGTCTTGTAGCCATGGGCGTCGCGCACCGGCACCAGCTCCCCATCCGGCCCGGGCCGCATCGCCTTCTGGAAGCCGTAGGTGATGGCCCCGCCCCGCCAGCCGCCCCGCTGCCTGGCCAGCGCCTTGTTCTCCTTGATGCGGGCGCTGGAGAGATCCGAGGACTGCTGCGCGAGCATCGCGAACAGGTGGGTGCTGAACTGCTGGGACGGGTCGGCAGTGTCGATACCAGGGTCGACCACGTACAGCCGCACGCCGGCCTCCCGCATGTCTTGCAGAGCGGTCAGGATGGCCAGCAGGTTCCGCCCGAAGCGGTCCATCCGGTGGACGACGACGATGTCGTAGCGGGACAGCTCCGACAGGATGCGACGAAGCAGCTTGTGCTTGCCGTCCCCGCTCCAGGCAGAGACCACCTGCTCGTAGACGTCCCCCCCGTGCTCGGCCAGCCGGCGGTCGCAGACCCAGCTACCCGCTGGCAGTCCGTCGAGGAACCCGAAGCTCGCCTTCTCCTGCACCTCGAACGACTTCGTGTCGTCGTCCCACTTGCTGCGCCGCTTCAGCACGGCAGCACGCAGCGGCCGCCCGAGCTGGACCGACCACTCCCCGAGCGGGTAGTACCTCGACAGCGAAGCGGTGCTCACTGCTGCGCCTCCCGCCGTGCCTTCGCCGCCGCGATGCCCCACCGCGTCCGCTCCGCGTGCGCTGCCCGGTCGAGCCGACGCAGCTCCTCGGTCAGCCACGCCACCTGCCCGTGGACGGCGGCGGAGGGCTCCTCCTGCGGCGTCGATCGGCGCGGCTGAACGATGCGCCGCCGGCCCCCAGCCCGCGCCGACGTGATGTCCTGCCGGCTCGACTCGGCGTGGTCGCCACGGCGGGGGCCGGCGGCCGACCCGGGGCGCAGCAGCATCATCACGTCCAGGTGCTGCTGCGCCATGTCCGGCGACTCCAGCCGGTCAGGCATGGCCAGGACCACCCCCCGGCCGATCAGTGACCGGCGGATCTCGATCAGGCGATCGACGTCGCGCGCGAGCCGGGTGATGTCACGGACGAGCACGACATCGCAGGAGAGGACGGTGCGCAGCGCTTCATCGGTGATTCCGCGCTCACCGATCTCGGTGAGGACGTGGGGATCGGTCCAGCCGTACCGTGCGGCGACCGCCCTCAGTTGGGTGATCTGGGTTTCCAGCGCGCGGCGGCCGTCGGCCGCCGTCCGTGCGTAGATGACGACGTGGTGGGACTTCGCCTCGCTGTTGTCCAACATGCCGTGCTCCTTCTCTCGGGTGACCTGGCATGTCGCACCGTGCGCGCGCACAGACGCGCGGCAATCACCGAGCGCGGATTCCGGCGGAAGCGTCCTAGCTCCGGGCAAGGACACTCCCCGAGGCGTGCATCTCCGCCGAAGGACACTTCGTTTTCGGCAAGGACACTCCCAGCACCGGCGCATCCGGCCGTCGCGGGTTCGGCGTAGAAGCCCTTGAGGCGGGTTCCCGTTGTCCGGAGCACCGCTGGTTCGACTGGCCGCTCGATGGCCGCTGAGCCGGTGTGGGGTGCGGTGTCAGGCGGGACCTGTAGCACGGCCGGCCGCGACGCGCGGGTCAGGTCATCTCGACGACGCGCCGGTACGCCGGCCCAGGGTCGTCGACTGCGCGGATCAAGAAGATGCCGGTGTCCTCCGGGCTGGAGAAGGTGGCCACCGCCTCAGCTCTCGCGTCGGCCGAGAGGACCTCGAGCTCTGCGCGGTTCTGGAGCACCACGTTCGGCGCCCACAGAGCCAGCCCGGGAACGTCGTAGCGTCGGCCGTCCAGGGTGATGTCGATGCTGTGCTGGGTGCCGTAGAGGGCCCCCGGTTCCTCCGGCACCTTGGTGAGGAACTCGCCGATGGCTCCGGGCTGTAGGTCCATGCTCAGCCCGGTGTGGGGCAGGCGCGCTCGCCGGCCGGACAGCGCGCGGGCGATGGCCAGCAGTTCGCGGAAGTCTTCGTCGGGCACCGGTCCCGCCGGGACAGGGATCAGGGTGCCGAGATGGTCTTGCAGCACCTCGAGGGCGGCGACGAGGTGGTGCAACCCCGGCAGGCCCTCGGGTGCTGGAGCGTCGGCGTTGAAGGATGCGATCGTCACCGGGCCGCGGCGGAAGTGCAGGCTGTCCCCGGCTGTGCAGACCCCCAGGAGCCGGACGGCCGGGAGTACGTCGTGCGGATAAGAACCGGCCAGGGGCTTGAGGTTGAGTTCCATGCGGCCCCGCACCGGATCCCCGGCCTCGATCTCGAGCCGCGCCTCCAGCAGCCCGCTGGGGTCGGTGCCGGTCAGCGTCCGGCCGTGGGTCCCAGCCACACCATCGGTGAAGGTGAACGGTACGGACAGCCCTGACTGCCCGCCGCCTCGTTCGAGGACGAGGAAGCCGCGCAGGGGCAGCCCGGTGTTGTCCGGGATGCTGATCAGGCGGAGTTGGGCGACCTGCTGGCGGGGCTCGCCCAAGAGCCGCTGGGTCGCCTCCGACGCGGCGGTGACACGGAAGTCCTCGACGTATCGCCCGGGGATGTCGACGTCGCCGCCAAGCCGCAGGGCCCGGTCGAGGCGCTCGGCGGTCGCCTGCGCCTCGGGGTCGTCCGGAGGGAATGAGAAGTACGGCGTGAGCTGCACCGGGTCGTCGTCGGCGGCCTCGGGACGCTGCGCGGTGAGGATTCGGCCCGGCCCCCAAGGCGTATCACCGAAGTGCCACTTCCAGTACGGGGAGATGGTCGCCCCGAGTTCCACCAGGTCCTGCATGCGCTGCGTCAGATCGGCGCCGGAGGTGAGCGCGGCCCGCTCCATGTTGTACTGCTGGGCCCGCCGCAGCAGCTTGGAGTCAGCGCCTTCGACGTAGCTGAGCAGCCCATCACGGCCAGCAATCTGCCCGTCGAGCCAGTCGAGGCCGTACCAGTCGAGTTCGACGTCGGGGAACTTCCCGCGGAGCCCGTCGAACCACGCCAGCTCGGCCGGGGTGGGGTTGAGCGGGATGACCAGCACCCACCGTCGCGGGGCGTGAAGCTCCACGGCACGAGCGAGCGACTTGGTGATCTGCCGCTGTCGGCTGTTGTTCAGGCGCTTGGTGAAGGACTTGACCTCGTAGATCGTCAGTCCGTCGGGGCCGTCGTGGCGCAGGTCCTGGGCGAGGTCCCCGCCCTTGCCGTCGACGCTGGTCGCACCGCACGCCTCGCGCACGAGCAGTTGCGCGACCCGCTCCAGCTTCTCCGGATCCAACTCCGCCCAGTCCAGCACGCACCCAGTGTCCGAGCAGGTGCGGACACATTCGGTCTGGTGCCGACGGTGTCGTCGCCGCCGCGGGCGGCCCGCGCCCGGCGACCTACGGAGGCGGTGAGGGGTTGCGCGGGAGCGCCCCGTCAGGAGGCGGGTTCGAGCCGCAGCGCTGCGGCTCCCGCATCTCTACGGCGCACGCCGTGCTTGTCGAGGATGTTGCGGACCGCGGAGAACAGACCTGTCGGCCAGTTCGGAGAGTTCGCGCAGGCTTCGCCCGGCTGCGTACTGCTCGACGTGAACCCTTCGACCCGCGCCTGCACCGCCTGGTCCGGCCGCGGGCTGGCGGTGCCGGCGAACTCCGGCAGCGGGCGCAGCTGCGGGCGCGGTGGGTACGGCACTGATGTCTCCTGGTGGGTGCGGCCGTCAGCTCGGCTACTGGAGCGTCACCTGGCACGTGACGGGCAGCCAGGTGGCGACGCGGTAGGCGGCGGACTGCCACGCGTACACGCCGGAGATGTTGCCGGTGCCGGTCGCCGTGCCGCGGGCCGGCACGTAGAAGGGCGCATGTGGGCTGGGGCCGAGGTCGCCCTCGGGGGCACGCCACTCGGTGGTGTACCGGGGGGAGGCGACCTGTTCCTCCAGCATCACGAGCACGTCGTAGTCGGAGGTGTTGGTGATCGTGTAGGTCCAGTCGCCGTCGTACATGCCGTCGGTGTCGCCGTAGACCAGGTCGTTGTCCTCGCCGAGGTCGCCGTACAGCTCGGTGTTCGACTCCCCGGTGAGCGTGATGGGGCTGGCGGTGACGGTGACCGGCAGTTCGGTGGGGCACCGCGGGGTCACCGGCTGAACTTCGACGCCGTCCGTCATCGAGGCCCCTTGGGCGAGGTCGACGAGCTTCTGCGGGCAGTAGACGCCGACCGCGGCGACGACGAAGGCGGTGACGTCGATCGGGTCTAGCGTCATCGGGTCGATGGTGTTGTCGACCTCGTAGGTGGTCAACAGCTTCCCGGCGACCGAGTCGATGTTGGCGCCGGTGTAGGAGGAGCAGACGCCGCGGCCGAGCCGGGCGATGCCGGCCGACGCGGCGGTCAGGTCGGTGGGGAGGATGAACGGGTCGCGCGTCAGAAACGCCCGGACGCCGTCGAGGGCGGCGACCTCGCTGACGAACGCGGTGTCCGCATCGGCCGGTGTCGGGTAGCCAGGCGCCAGGTAGGGGTCGGCCGGCTCGGAGGTGGGCGCAGTCGCGGAGGTGCGGTCTGCCGCCTTGGGGTCGGCCGAGGACGTGCCGGCGCAGCCGGCGGTGAGCAGCGTGACCAGAAGCGCACCAGTAGCAGCGGCCATGCGAGGCACGGGTCCTCCAGACGGATCAAGCCGCGGACCCACCCTGCGGCGGTGCGGCGGTGCGGCGGTGGGGCGGTGTGGCGAGGTAGCGAGCACTGGCGACCTGACATGTCGCACTGAGGCGGTGAGGGACCGGAAGGTCGGGGCTGAGTCTGCCCCGCGGCGTGTTCAGCCGGTGGGCCTCGCGACGATCAGCTCACCCTCACGGGTAGTCGCATCCCGCGGCACTCGGGCCGGTTGCGCAGCCAGGGGCACCGTTGGTCACCCACATTCCCTGGGGCTCACGTGCGGGCTTCGTCCCGCTCCTGCCGCAGCCGATCGCCTTCCCCGGCCGCGAGGGCGAGCACCTCGCACGGCCGCTCTATGAGCTCGCCGGCGACGGTTTCCCGAAGGCAGTCGATGCAGCGGTGCACATGGTCGCCATCGGCTCCCTCGAGCAGGTGCAGCGGCCGGGCCTGGTCGCAGGCGCCGCAGCAGTCCGGCAGCGAGGGCTCCGGGAGGCGGAACACAGACGGAATCATCCCGATGGGGTACGACAACCGCATGCGGCTTCCTGGTGCGTGCTCAAGGGCGTCCTGGCCGGTGGCCAGTCGCACCTACAGCCAGCGCCGCGGGGTCAGTACGGCCCGGCTGGCCGAGGAACCTCGAGAGGGCCTGCCCGGTAGGTCCACGCCGATCGTCCGGGGATGACGAGCCGATGGATCCGTTGAAGCTCCGGCCCCGGCGGACGGGTCAGGGTGCGGGGTGACCGGCGGCCGCCGCACCAGCTCCGGTGCACTCCTCCTGCCTTCTGCCAGGCAGGTCCAACGGCGCACCGGTGGCGAGGTCGATGACGGTGATGCCCGCGGCGGTGTACCGCGCCCACCCGAACTTGTTCTGCTGGGCGGTGAGCAGCTCGTGCTCTGCGCGCGTCACCACGCAGGCGTCCGCGCCGGTCAGGATGGCGGCGACGTCGGCGCCCGGCGCGAGCAGCCGGGCGACGAGCTCCTTGCGCGGATGAACGTGCTCATGGTGAAGCAGCTTCGCCGCGGCGGTCGCGCTCATCCGCCCCTGGATCTCCAGCGCCGCCTCGCTGCGGTACCGCAGCAGGTACTTGCGGGTCACGCTGCCGCGTTCGGTGACGAACCAGATCGCCTCGTTGAGCAGCCGCTTCCGCTGGTCGGAGTGCACCCGGGGGTCGGTCAGTGCGAACTCGGCAAGCGCAACCGCGCTCCGCACGCGGGCGGCCTCCTCCTCGGGCTCTTCCTGCCACACCGGCGTACTGCCGCTCACGCGACCGTCCCTCCCGCGTCATCGTCTTGCCAGCGGTCACGCAGCCAGCCGGTCACCGCCGGGTGAGGGACCTCCGGCAGCGCGGCCCGGTACCGCTTCTCGAAGATCGTGACCGTGAGGCTGAAGATGGGGTCGTCGAACAGCCGCGCGGCCGCCTGCATGGTCGGGTACGTGTCCCCGCGGCCGGCTAGTGGCGAAAACCGGCCCCCGGCGGCGCTTGCGGTGAGCTCCTCCCAGGACCGGGTTCGCGGATCGGCCGCCTCGATGCCGTCCAGCAACGCCCGCGCCAGCGGTGCGCACGCCCGGCTGCCCCGGCGCGGAGCCTCCAACTCGGCGCAGCGCACGACCTCCGCGGCGAGCGCCGCGGTGTCCGGCGTGGCTATCGAGGACGTGTGCCGGGTCAGCACCACCGCCGCCGCCTGCAGCGCCGGGCTGTTGAAGGCCGCACCCGCCAGGGCCAGCGCCGGGACCGCCTGGTCCAGCGGCGCAGCCTCCGCATCGCCGAGCTGCTGCAGCCTGTGCTCCAGCCACCATCCTTCGGTGCTGGCGGAATCCCGCGCGGCGGCCTCCAGCGCCCACGCCGTCAGGGGTGCCGGCGGCTGCACCCGGCACGCGAGAAGAACGCAGATGCGCGCCGGCCCGCCACCCACGAGCTCGCTCAGCGCGGACAGGTCCTCCCCGGGCGCATCTCCTGGTGGCAGGTCCGCGGGGTCGGATTCCTCACCGGTCAGCGCGTCGACGACGGTGAGCCCGGCGGCGGCGAAGCGCTCCCAGCCGTACAGCTCCGGGGATACCCGCGCCAGGCGGCGGCACTCGCTGCCGGTCACCGCACAGGTCACCGCCGCGGACAGGACAAGCGGTGCCAGCCTCGGTCCGCCGCGCAGCAGCTCCTCCACGGTGCCGCGCAGCGGGACGAGGGGCTCCCGGTGCCGATCCAACGGATCGGCAGCTGCGGCGGCGGGCGTCGTCCAGCGGGCGCCGCGGGCGGCCTGACACTGCCGCACCGCCGCGGCCAGGAGCGCCATGCGGTGCTCGGGCAGCGCGTCTCGGGCGGCCAGCACTGCCTGTGTCAGGCGGATGGCCGACAACTCGGCCGCATCCGGATCCTCCCGCGGCGCGGTGAGCTCATCGACGACCGGCGGGGTGCTGGCTGCCGGCGGCGCTACGGACGTCGGCGTACCTGTCCGCGGGCCGTTCCCGTCGCGGGCCGCTCGGATGATCTGGAACTGCGGTCCGTCGGTGGCCCACCGCTCGGCCAGCGGCACGTACGGATGCCGGCGCAGCCACGGCCCGAGCTCGCGCTCGAGGCCGGTGGCAGCTTCGTCGAGCCGTGTGGCCTCGACGGCGCCGTGGCGCTGCAACCACGACCGGATGATCTGCCGTGCCGTGGCCGGCGTCACGTCGTCCTCGGACATCGGGACATCCTGACCCGCTCTCGTCCACCCGACCAGGGGGAGCTACCGCGATGAGCCATCCTCCCTAGCGCGCAGCACAGCTCGCCCAACTCTGCCGCTGTCTACCCGCAGCGGTACCGCAGCTGCGCGAAGGGGCGCAGCTGTTCTGCGCGCAGCGCCCGACGGCCTGGTACATCACCGCGAGCTAGGCCCCGGACATCGGATGATCGCGGAAGTAGCAGTGGGCGACGACGGGCTCGCGCTCCGCATGCCGTGGAGGTCACCGACCCGGCCATCGTTGAAATCGCGGTGCAGTATCAGGCGCAGGCCTCGATGGTGCGCATCTAACCTTCCGGGCCATCGCCACGGACTGCTGCGTCGAGTACATCCTGCGACCCGATGCTGGAGCCTGTTGCGCAGGGTCGGGTGAGAACAGCCGGCCGGCGCTGCTGGTCGGCCGGATCTATCGGCGCGCTCATCCACGCGCCGACTGCCTGCGGGCCCTGCGAGTGATGTAGCCGCCTACCCACAATGGGTTGGCGCTCTCGACGGCAGCCGCGGCAACATCGGAGCATGTCGACGTGAAGAAAAGCGTGCTCGTCCTCGTCGTCGGCGCCGCAGCTGCTGTTCTCACCGCCTGCGGTGGGAGCGCCGCCGACAAGGCCGACACCGCCGCGGCGGCGGTCGTCACCGCCGAGCAGCCCGACCCCGAAACCCTCATGTTCGAGGCGTGCGTGGAGGACGTGACACCGCTGTTGAAGGCACCGCTGACTGCCGTGTTCCCTGATCCGCCCACGGCTCGCTACGAGACGCCGGACCCCAGCGGATACCACGACGTGCGGGTGTACAGCTACGTCGACTCCCAGAATGGATTCGGCGCGCTCATCCGTTCGGAGTGGAGCTGCTCGGTGTCGATGTCCGCAGATGGAACCCAAGTGACCGACTTGGGTCGCATCGTCGTCGGCGGTCGGCAGTTCTTCTGACCGGGTTCAACAGTCTTTCAGGACGACCACAACGACCGCCCGACGGCGCGCTCAGTGCGCCACAGGCCAGCCCTCCTTGACTCTCAGGGCACCGACCGGTGCCCTCAGCCGGCGAAAGTCGTTATCTCGGCGACGTACTCGAACCAAGTGTGCCCGCAGGCGTCGGGCACCTCGGTCGGCCCGGAGACGGTGAACGTGGCCCAGTCCGCCGTCTCACCCGGCGGCAGCAGGTACCGCAGCTGCGCGCGCAGTGCAACCGCGCGCTCGCGGTGCTGGGGGTACGGCAGCGCAGTGCGGACTGCGTAGGTCGACACGTCGGCATCTTCACCGGGGACAGCGCCACATGCGCCCTCCTTCCGGATGTCGTCCTCCGCGCGGGTGAGCTGCGTCGACGGACCGGCGGACCGGGGGCGACGTCGACATCTTCCCGGCGTCCACCGTCTCGAGCGCGGCCGCTACCTGGTCAGCGAGACTGCCGGTCGCGCAGGCAGCCGGTCACGTCGCCGAGGAAGCCAGCTGGGCGGCGTGGGCGTCGTTGGCGGTGCGTGCCCGACGCCCGGGGCGGTCAGCGACGGGCCGGGCGGGAGCCCGTAGCGGCGGCGGTAGCTGCCCGGGGTGAGCCCGTGGCGGGTCAGGTGGTCGGCGGAGACGTGCGCCAGCAGTGCCCCGCAGATGTGGCAGCGCACGCGCCGCTGGCCGTCGACGGCGGTCAGCCGGCCCGGTGGTCCGTACACCGGCGTGCCGTCGTCCAGGCGGCCGATCGGGATGTGCGGCTCGGCGTGTGCGGGCACTGCTCACCTCCGGCCGATGATCATGCCGCCGGGGTCCGACATGCAGGGCTAGGGCGAGGGGTGAGCGAGCCCTCAGCGGTGAAGCGGATCGAGGCGCGACGGGCGGGAACGTGACCGCCGCCGAGGCTCAATGGGTGTCGTCCCAGCGGGCCAGGAGCCGTCGCGCCGCCCCCAACTCTTCCTCGAGCTTGGCGCGGGCGTGTGGACGCAGGACGTCCTCGCGCAGCCGTCGCTCGATGCTGCGGACACGCGCCCGAAGACGCGGGACGCCGGACCGCTTGTCCTTTTCGCTCAGCCGGCGCGAGCCACGCGCCCCCGGCCCCTGCGCGGCGGTCGACGTTCTCGGCTGCTTCGCCGCGGGGGTCACCTCCGTGCTGGTCCGGCGGCGGCTGTCGAGTCGCGCCTTCGCCTGCAGACCACGGATTCGGAGCTTGTGCAGGGTGCCCCCGGCCGGCACGGATGCGCTCAGCGGCGGCTGGCCGGCGGCCTTGAGCGCGGCGGCGACGTCGGCCACGATCCGCCCGTCCGGGAGGCACACCTCGCACAGCTTGAGCTTGCCACTCTCGGGCACGGGCGCCCGCCGGTCACAGACCCGGCACCGCATACCGGGGCGGGTCGTGTAGTTGATGTCGTCTTCTGGCCGGCGTAGCCGCTCGCTCGCGCCGGACGGCTTGAGTCGCACCTGTCCGGGGCTGACGCCGCCCGCGGTGAGCCTGACTCGCCCCATGACCGCCATCCTGCCGCCTCGCAGGCCAGCGGCACCCCAACTTCCCCCGGAGGGGCGAGGAGGCAGTGCGCCGGTACCGCAGCGATGTCGGCCGGGGAAGCGGATGCGCCGACGTCGGCGGGGTGCGGCGCGAAAGCGTCGGGTCAGCGACGGGTGGGTACCTGCGTCCCGGTCTCCGGCAGGTCAGGAGCCGGGTCGATAAGGGCCTTGATCCGCCAGGGAAGGTCCCACTCGAAGAACCTCCGGCCCTGTTCGAAGTCGGTCAGCCGCGTCCGGCTGATCCGCAGCCGACGGGCGGCGGTCTCGTCGGTGAGGCTCCTGGGTTCCGGTAGTGCAGCCACTGCTGGGTCAGCGGGTCGTCGCCGGGAGTGTCCCTCGGCGGAGCGATGTGTCCGTGAGCGGAATCGATCGGCCCAACAGTGTCCGTCGTCGGACGAGGCCGACAGTGTCCGTCGCCGGAGAGCCCAGGTCAGGCCGGGACACTCTCACCGGAATCTGCGCCGAGAACGGCTCTCCCCGTAAGGACTCACCAGTTGGTCTTTCTCTTGGCACATACGCGGCCTGACCTGCGCTAATGCGACTCCGGACGTGTGCCGGGGATCCTGGCGTGGAGACACCGAAGCAGCGGGTGCTGGAATCGACCGCGAAGCCTGACGGCGGTCACCACCATCGAGGACCGATGTGCCATGCGCGATGAAGAAGCGGGGCACCCGACGTGAACCCATCGGTGAACCGGCGCCCGGCGGACGCGTTCGCGGAGTTGGCCCGCCGGTCCGTCGAGCCGACCCTGCGGATGCTGGCCGCCGATGAGCGCCAACGGGAGCCGACCCCCCGAGCGCTCGCCGCCTACGAGCGACAGGCGAAGCCCGTCCGGCGGCTGGTCGCGATGCAGGAGCGGCAGACGGCGGGGGTCGAGGCGGCGCTGAGAACCGCCGGCTGGGCGGCGGCGCAGTACGACGCCGCGGTCAGGCACCTCAAGCTGCCGGCCGTCCAGACTGCGAGCCGAGCCCGCGCCAAGGAGAACGACCGGATCCTGGAGTTCCTCGCTGTGCCCGCCCTCCGGGGCACCAGCCGGGTGATGGCCGAGCAGTACCCCGACATCATCGGGCACCTGGATTCCGCGGTGCCCTCCGCCCTGCTCGCCCACATCGAGGAGGCGGGCCGCGCGCTGGCCGACTCCGAACAGGTAGCCGAGCCGGCCCAGTGGCCGGCCGCCGCAGAGGACGACGACGGTGACCTCCGCAGGGACGACCTCGGGGGTACCCTCGACGCCTTCATCGCCGCCGCCCTAGCGGGCAAGGACATCGCGACGGCTGCCTGGCTGCTGACCGTCCGGCAGATCCGCCGCGTCTACGGACACAAGGCGGCCCGGGAAACGCTCGCCATGTTCATCGCGCTGGCGGCGACGTTCGTCCTCGCGGCGTGGCTGGTCAACGACGCCGACAAGCCCGTCTCCGAGGCCTTCAACATGGCGGCGCCGATCCCGATCGCCGTACTCGGCATCTTGCGGATGGGCAGCCGAGGGAAGTAGCCGCCGGGCCGCTGCCGACAGTCACCGCCGCGCGTCATCGTCCCCAGCGGCTCGCCGTCCTGCCACGGTGGCCACTCCCCGCGAGCCATCAGCTCCTCGGCCCACGCTGCGCCCTCCTCCTCCAGGCGGTCAGTGGTCGTGGTGATGGCCAGCGCCCGCTGCTCCACCTCATCGGAGTCGATGAGGTCGAACAGCCGCCGGGCGTCCCCCGTCGTGCCGATGGACAGCTGTCCGCCCGGCAGGTTCCGCAAGGAGCGATTACGCCTCGGATGGTCACCCGCTGAGGCGGTGAAGTCGTCGAGCTTGGCCTCGTCGAGGTGCTCCAACGCGTTGCGCAGATCCGCGAGGACGGCGTCGGGCTCCGGTTCCGGCACACCGCGCTCCCGGGCTACGCGGCGCACCCACCACTCCAGCTGGTGGGCCGCCCACACCAGGTGATGCTGCGCGGCCCACAGCCGCTGCCACCGCTCGTAGACGTCGTGCTCGGTGATGGCGTAGTTCCAGCCGCGCTCGTAAGCCCGGTCAAGGTCGTCGCGACGCTGCCGCGCCGCCCGGACCTCGGGGACTAGCCGACGCACCTCGCCGGCCCACACATCGACGAAGGCCTGCGCGGTTTCCTCCGCTGCACTCACCACCCGTTCCTACCTCGGAGTACTGGCCGCCGCTGCCGAGCAGACCCGGCTATCGCTTGTCGAACGTCGCCACAGGCTGACTGCAGCCTCGGAGACCCCTCACCGCAGTGCTCCACGCCGCCAGCGCGACCCAATGATCTATCGCTGTCGGCGACTCCCCTCACGATCTTGATCGGCCCGCCGCCCGGCGCGGTCACGACACATCGTGCTGGTCCCGCTCGCGGGACCAGGAAGGAAGCGAACTGTGAGGCAAGGCCACCGCACCATCCGTCTGCCCGGCGGCATCACCGTGACGGTCGTCCCTCTGACAGGCACCACACCGGTCAAGGTGCTCCGCGCGGCCGCCTACCACGCCGACCTCTACCTGTTGTGGGGTGAAACCTTCGCACCGCCGATCAACAAGTGGGAGTTCCGCACACCCACCGGCAGCGGTTTCTACGTCGGCATGTCCGCCGCCCTGCGCGAAGAGCTGCGCGCCGGCGTCTCCCTGCAGCAGTGGAGCAACCGCCAGGAACGTCTCGACCCAAGGCTCGCCATCCTCATCCGGCGCGCCGGACGGCCCCTCGACCCCGAACTGCTCCGCTGGTGCGAGACCTTCCTGATCCGTCAGCTATGGCTGCGCTGGACCATGCTGAACACCGTCTCGAGCTGCCCGACCGCAGGTAGCCGTCTCACCCGGCACCAGCTCACCTACGGCCTGTGGCTCACCGAGCGACTGCTCCACCTCATCACCGGCCGCATCCTGCCCGCCGGCGCCGAAGGCACCCCCACCGGCGGACCGATCCGGGAACAGCTGCTGCGGCTGGTCCGCACCGGCGGCCCCATGCTCACGACCGAGATCGTCGCCGTGGCACTCAAGCGTGGGGTGCCAATCCACAACCATGGCGACCCCCACGCGACGGTCCGCCGAGACCTCGCCACCCGCGAGCGGGACTCCCGGGGCCCGACCCGTGTCCGGCACACGCACATCCAAGGGCCGTCCGGACGCAGTACCTCGTTGTTCTACCCGGCGTGGATGAGCCGATCCGAAGCCGTGCGCGCCTGGCGTGTACGCAACAACCTGCCGGTGCCCCCGCCCCGCAGGTCGCGCCGGTCGCGCCGGTCCCGCCGACGCGGCTAGGCACCGTGGCCTCATCCCGGGTCCACACGAGGACCGCATAGCCGGGTCACACCCGACGCCCCCCGGGTACGGCGCCAGGACGTCCGGCCATCGAGGGATGCCTGCTCACTCGATGCCGCGCGCCAGGCGCAGCGCCTCCTCCAGGGACGGGCCGGAGTCCACCGCCTCCTCGAAAACGGCCAGCGCTTCGTCGTCGAGCGCGGCGACCATCTCATACATCCGGCACGTGGCCGTCAGGTTCTCCGCGGCCTCCCGGGCCGCCGCCGCAGACTGTCGCTTCTTCTCCGCCTGGTCCAGCGCGGCGGCCGCCTCCCGCATCCTGGAGTCCTCCGCCCACACCTCGAACTGAAGGTCCCTGCGAACCTCCCCCAGCACCCCGGCCCACCGCCGACGGCGGCACCACCGCGCCCACGGCGCCACGTCGATCGGCGGCTCGTCCAGAACTGTCGCCTGAGCCACCATGAACAGCTCCCCGACTGTCCCAGCCCAGGAACGCCGATTCGCCGCCACCACGGCCCATTGCTGCGGACCCAGGGGCGGCAGTTCCTCCATGTCGGTGACCTCGTCTACACGGCACGGATGCCCCGGTAGGCGCCAGCCGAGCTCATCACGCAGCCCCCCGCACAGAGCCAGATCAGCATTGGCCCGCGCACGCAGCGCCCCGTTCCCCCGTCGGCCGGGATGAGCCAGCACCTCGGCCCAAACCTGATCGCTAACAGCTTCGAGGACGGCGCCAGCGGCGTCGAGCAGCAGCGTGGGAACGACGTCGGCCACCGACGCCAGCAGGCGTGCGGTCTGGACCGACATGATCAGCGGCGGGTTCTGCGCTCGCGCCACGATCGTGGCCGGCGACCCGGGATTGTTCGTCATGCCCTCCACCGTGCGGACTGCACCGCCCCCGTCAGTCACCCGGTTGAGCAGGTACCAGGCTGAGCGGAGTCGGCGCCGCAAGCGACAACGCGGCGCCCTTCGGCCCGGTCAGCATGTTCCGGAATGTTCCGGTGTGCCGGCCCCTACACAAACCTCGGGCAAGAGAGCCGGACGAACCGTAGCGGTCACTGATTCACCGGAACTACGGAACACCGTGGAACACCGATGAGAAGTTGCGTCCGGTCAGAGCGGACGCGCGTTGCCGACTGCGCGTCCGCCGCAGCGGCTCGTCAGCGGCCGCGGCAGCTGGTCAGTCCGGCAGTTCGACGAACGGCAGCCGCACGGCGGTCAACTTGGTCTGAAGGTTCAGGTCGCCGGTGGCTACGAACACCGCCGAGCCGGGGTGTGCGCTCTGCAGCAGCAGAGCCGAGGCCACGAGGCGGTCGTCGGGCACGTTCAGGTCCAGCCAGCCGGGCAGCTTCTCGCCGCGGGGCTCGACGTGCTCGAAGACCGCGGAGATGTCGCCAGCGACTCGAACGCCGGACCGCACGTCGCCACTCTGGCGGAGAGCCTTGAGGCGCCGGACGGCGGAGCGTGCGGCTTCGCGCATCTCGGGTGTGCGGCCAGACCGCTTGAGGTCGTCCAACTCGCCGAGCACCACCGGCAGCAGGTGCACTCGGTACCGCTTCCCCAGCTGCCCGGCATAGGCGGTCAGGTCGGGGCAGTCGATGAGGGCGTTGGTGTCGGCGACGACGCGCACCGCCAGAACGTCTGCGGGCAGAAGCCGGCGGGAGTCGCGCAGCACCTGCACCGCAGCTCGGAGCTGCACGACGGCGGAGTCGATGCTGCCCGGAGCGCTGAGGTCCCCGCCGGCGCGCACGAGCCAGCCTTCCAGCAGTTCGAAGGCGTCGGTGTGCCGCTGCGCCACCTCGGGCGTCGGATAGCGGAACAGCAGCTGGAAGCGGGGCCGGAAGTCCCGCACCTGCGCCAGCAGCCTCATCCGTGCCGCCTCCAGCGGCGCCTCGCTGGCCGCCCAGGCCCAGGGAGGGAGTCCGATAACGCCCGGCACAGGGTCGTAGCGCTCAATCGCCGACGTCTCGAGTACCGCCAGGTAGGCCCTCTCGGTGGCGTCGAGTTCGCCCATCAGCCCATCGGCGTACGCCACCGGTGCGGTGTGCGAGCTGGACATGCTCCGATACTCGGCGACTGGGCGCTCGGGCCGCCGCCGACACCCCGACGATCGTTGTGCTGCAGGCTGCTGCACAACGTCCGCGGACCTGGCCAACGAGGGCCCGCCGGGTCACGTGTCAGCTCGCCTGTAGTCGGGCCTCAGTGGTCAGCAGTTGATGCTGGACTCAATCTCGGTATGGCTCCCGAAGCCCACTGACGCCATGCGCACCGTGCCGTCGAACGGCGCGCTGGCTCCCTCATCGGTCTGACGATCGGAGTACAGGACTGCGCTGGCCGCGTTCTCGTCGTCGAAGTTCGTGCTGAGCCGGGCGACGGCGGCACCAATGGTCGGCGAGGACCAGGCGACGCTCAGGCAGCTGCCCCGGATCGGGCTCCATGACGGGTTCTCGCCGGGGCGGGTGTCCGGCTGCCCGATGTCATCCGGGAGGAGCGCCTCGATGGCCGGAAGCGCCTGGTCCACCGGAACGGGCTGAGGGAAGACGACGTCGAATCCGATCAAGTGCCGGTCCCACGTGTCGTTCACTGAGCCGCACACCAGCTGCCCGCCGGGCAGCGTGTACGCGCGGGGCTCGCCGTAGGGTTCACCGGTCGCCGCCGCGCACTCGGTGAGGGAACCGGCGGGCAGGGTCGCGTCCAGGTAGTCCACGGGGCTCATCAACCCGCGGGTGCCATCAGCGGGCGGCGTCGCCGAGCCAGCACCCGGACCCGGGAGTGCGCTGTCCTCTGGAGACCTGACGGCGGGGCAGTACGTGCTGCTGAGGAAGTCCGCCATGGCCTGTGCGTCCGCGCGGGACGCGCCGTCCGCGACGTCCCGGGCGACGACCTCCTCGAGGGTGCGGAACCCAGAGGCAAGTTCCCTGCACGTGTCCAGCTGCACGACGGCGAAGCGGATCGCGTCATCGCCGGTCAGTGGCATGTCGGGCTGCAACCCGTAGCCACTGGCGCCAGCAACCCTGCCGAGGTCAGCCACAAGAGCGTCGTTGACGCCTGCAACGCTCAGGGCATCCTGCAGAGAGGTGTCCGCGCTCGGCTCGGCCGGCGCCGGGGAATCCGAAGCGGCCGGCTCGGCGGAACCGGAACCCGGGTCGGAACCGGAATCAGTGCTGCAGCCGGCTGTGAGGACGGCAGCGGACATCGCTATGACAGACAGTCGCAGACGCATTCGGATTGGCTCCCCAGCAATGCGCCGAACCCCCGTGGATGGCGCCACGGCGCATTCTGGCAGGCGTCTGTCGGACGCGAGACGCTTCGGGCCCGCGACGGCCGTCCCGGGCGCCAGCCGCCTTCGTATCCCCTGGAACTGTAGCCGTCATCGCGTCGGTGAGGTGACGAGGGTGGTGACCAACGTCTACTACTCCTGGACGCTGCCTGAGCGCCCTCGGACCGCCCGCACGCCGGCGCGCGGCCGCACACGCCGCCGGTCGAGCAGCTGGCGCGGGCGGCGTCCTGGGTGGCGGCGCCGAGGCCGCCGGTACCGGCTGCACGTTCGACGCCGGCCGGCTCCCGGTGCGCCGGCACGTAGGCATTTGGGACCTGCACGCTGCGCTGTCGGCGGTGACGGTCGACTGGGCCGGCCGCGACGGGCCCGGGACCTCATTGCGCATCTCCGGAGCCTCGACACCGATTGCTCCGCGCTGCCGACCGGCGGCGCCCCGGGCCGCAACCGCGGCCCGGGACTCACCGGCGCCGCGCAGCCCCGCGCGGCGGTAGGAGCAAGGACTCCCTGTGGCAACGACCAAGAATGTGCCGCGCAGCGCCGAGCGCGCAACCAACCGGCACACCACCAAGCTGACCGCCAACATCAGCGTCGCGGAGCGGACCTACACCGCCCACGGCGCGAAGTGCACCGGTAGAGCGATGTTCTGGCGGTTCCGGAGCAAGGACGGAGAGTCCAGGCGCGAACTGCTCGCTCCCTTCGAGATCACCGACGTGCAGCACCGCCGGCACCTCGACGTCGACGGCGCCCCGCTCGACCTCTACTCGGTGACGACCGACGACGGCCGGAACAGCAAGCAGCTACGGGTCCACGGCACCGCCCTCGCCGACCTCGCCGACCTACGGCAGGCGTTCGCCGCCGCTGGCCCCATCGCGACCTGGCCGGGCGGAACAACCACCGAAGGTGGCGTACTGACCCAGCTCGGAGCGCTCATCAACAGCCCCCGCTGGGCCCCGACCGTCGTCACCGTCGAAACGCTGGGCCGAATCCGGCACGCCGGGCAGACCTTCTTCGCCCTGCCCGACGTCACGCTCGGCGCAGCCGGACCTGTTCCCGAACCCAGCTACCTGCCCGAGAGGCCCAACACCAACGCCAGCCGAGTCAGCGCGTCCCCAGTCCGGGGCGCGAACCTCGACCAGCCGATCACCGGGCACCTGCAGGCGGCCCTCGCGGCCGACCCCAGCCCGAGCACCGTCCAGACCGCGGCACTGCTCGGGTGGGGTGCGGCCACCTGCTTCGCGTCCGTGTCGATCAAGTCAGACCTGATCGGCGGGCACCCGCTGCTCTGGAATGCCGGCCCGCCCGAGAGCGGCAAGACCGAGCGCGGCTCCCGGATCCTCACACCCTTCGGGGTCGATCCGTTCAACCTCGCCGGATCATTCGCTACGACCACACAACTCCGCGACTGCCTCAGCGCCACGATCGACGTGCCCCAGATGCGCGACGAAGTGAAGCTCGCCTACCTACCGCCGCCTGTGAAGCAGGACCTGCCGCGGATGCTGAAGATCGCCTACAACGGGCAGGCCGTCGAAGTCGGGGGCCGCAACGCCGGACCGATGTTCCGCCAACGCCTCGTGCCGCTCTGCCCCACCGTCGCCTTCAACTCCGAGGGCTCCCCGCCACAGGACCAGGCCGTCCTCGACCGACTCGTCGTCGTGCCGTGGCAGCGGCTCAAGACCTACCCCACCGAGGTCCAACGCCGGATCCAGGATGGCTTCAACGGGCTGAAGCTCGCGACAGCCGACCAACGGATGGCACCGGTCGCCGCCGCCTGGTTCACCTTCGCCGCCGGAACGGACCTGAGCAGCCCCCTGCGGCGAGCCCGAGAGCGGCTCGCCGGCGGCGACCTCAAGCTGGGCTCACGGCAGCGATCCAACTTCGAGGTCGTCCTCGCCGGCCTCTACGCCTACGCCGAGTTCTGCACGGTCGCCGCACCCACAGCAGCGCCAGTCGTTCTCGAGCTCGCCGAGGAGTTCGCCGCCCGCGGCATCGCGCTCCTCGCCGACGAGCTCGTGTCCCGCCAGACCGTCACCGGTGCTCTCGGGGTGCTGCAATGGCTGGCGGTGCTGTCGACCGGAGACGGGCCGCATACCCCTCGGGACGGCTCCGAGTACCGCCTCGCACCCACCGGGCTGGCGGTCAATGCGATGAAGGTGCTCAGCTGCCTACGCCGGCATACGCAAGCCATCGGAACACCGCTGCCCGACGACCACGACTTCACCCAGGAGCTCAAGGGCTGGACCGGCGTCCACATGATCGGCAAGAAGCGCGACAGACACGCCACGGGGACCAGCAACCCGATCGCGTACTGGGAGATCCCCTGGGACACGCTCCGGGAACTCGGCGGACCCGAGCACAGCGACTTCACCACCGACGTCCCGTTCTGACCGCCTGCAGTTCCAGGCCGGCCCCCATCTGCTGGGGGCCGGCCCTGGCCCTCCGCTTCGGCGTCCCACCACAGGTCAGGCACCGGCTCCCCCGGCCGCCACGCGGCCATTCCGGGGACTTGCTACACCGAACTGCCGACCGACGCTCTGAATCTGCGCGACCACTGCTCAAAGCAGCTCGACGCGGCCCGCAGGCTGAACACAGTCGTTCTCCAGCCGTGGACGAGCGGATTCGCGGGGCCGCCCAGCGGAACGACTTCCGCGCTGCACGCGCCCGCTGCCGTGCTCGATCAGCAGCCGCTCGAAGGCGAGAGCGGACTGCCCGTCGTCGACGGGCGACCCGATCCGCTCCCCGATCCGCTGCCGCACGATGGGTAGCCCGGCCTGCCATTCGACCAAGTGCCACTGCAGCAAATCGTCCAGATACCGCACCGCACGCGGCCTGCCGAGCCGGCCCAGCCCACTCAACAAGCACACACGGCCCGCGCGAATCCGCTCAAAGCACCACAGGAGGGTGAAGTACGCGGTCAACGACGCCGCGGGATCGATCTGCGCTCGAGCCGCCTCGTTGCCGTAGCGCAGCGTGCCCAGCAGCTCCCGCGCCATCGCCACCTCACCGCTGGTCAAGTCGAGATGCAGCAACCGGGCGATCTCCATGTGCGACTGGTATCGCTGTCCCCAGTACACGATTGCCGCCACACCAAGCGCCAGCACTGCGGCAATCGCAGAAACCGACTCAGTCATTAGCCCCAACCCCTGCCTTGCGCGGCGGCCTGACGTAAGGGAGCCAGCCGCCCTGCGGCCCCGCCTTCTGTCATCGGCGGCGTTCGGACAGAACCGCACCGTCCGAAACCGTGACCGAATCTCGTGACCTACGGAGTGACCTGATGTACTCGGCGAGAATCCAGTCGTCACTGCCGTGGCCGCTGAGACGCCTCAAGGAATGGGAGCGTGGGCGCTCGATCAGCCGCAACGCAGCACGGCCGGCCCCCGAAAGGGAGTTGGCCGTGCTGCAGCGGAGGTCTGTCCGTCAGAAGTCGTCGTCCTCCACGGTGACCTGCGCGCCGAGCGCCTGCGCCTTGGCCTCAATCGCGCCCTGCTGCCCCTCGGCGGTGACGAGAGTCAGGTTGAGGGTAAGCAGCTGGTGGTCGGCCTGGGTGGCCGGGTCGATGACCTTGCGCAGCTCCTGGAGCAGCTGCCACGCCTGCTCCCTGGCGTCGCCACTGGTGATGCTCTTGTTGGTGAGCTGCACCTGGTACCGCTTGTAGACCGCTGGCCCGGGGGCGGGCGGAGGAGAAGGCGGCGTCGGCCCATCGCCACCAGGCTGCTGCCCACCGCCACCGGGCAGCTGCGGCTGCTCGCCGTCGCCACCGGGCTGGTCGCCACCGCCGGGCTGGTCGCTGCCGCCCGGCGGGGGAACTGGGGGTGCCGGGTCGCGCTGACGGCGGCGCAGCGTCTGGTTGATGGAGTTGATGGACAACTGCGCCGGGCTGGCTACGGCCAGGCGGTTGCCGTCGGCGTCGACGAGCTCCCAATCGCCGGTGATGAGCGCGTAGAGCACGCGGCGGATCTCGTCGGTGGACGTGAGCAGGGGGAACGCCGGGTTCTTGTAGAAGGCCTGCACGATCTCGCGCGGGGTGAGTGCCCGGTCGAAGTCGTCGAGCAGCGCCGCCAGGTACTCGGCGCCCAGCCCGGCCGGCTGGATCGCGCGACCGGCAGCGACCAGAGCAGTCCAGACGTGACCACCGTTGAGCGAGGTGCGGCTGTCCTCGTCGAACCGCTTGTACTCGACGTGCAGCTCACCGGCGCGCACCAGGTAGGCGTAGTGCTGGTAAGCCCGCTCGATGTCGCGGCGGAGCTTCTTCAGCGCCTCGTCGTGTTTGGCGGTGGCGTCCTTCAGTTCGTCCTCGGTGTCCGTGGTCAGCTGCTTGATCACCTCGCGCCAGGCCAACACCTCCGCGGCGCGCTTGAATGTGACGTCCCGGCGTTGGGTGTTGACGCAGGCGACGACGCAGCTGGCGGCGTTGTCCACGCGCATTGCCTTGTCTCCGAGGCCGAGGAGGGCGGTGATGTCCTCCCGGCTCGCGGAATCCTTGCCGTTGAGCAGCGTCCAGCGGCGCGGGTCGAGCAGCACCAGCCGCGTCTCGTTGCTGTCAACGGCGTCGAAGGTCTTCTCCAGCGGCTCCTCGCCGCTGGGCTTGTCGACCGGCACGAGGTTGTCGAAGACGCCCTTGGACGCCAGCTTCTGCGCCTGCTCCCACACCAGTTCACCGCGCGCCTCCGCGGGCACGACGGCCATCGCCGCGGTGAAGTACATGCGCAGCGTCTGCTTGATCGACAGGTGGAAGCGGGCCGGCGCGTTGGTGGGGGTGGTCGTCTCGAGCGCGCCAAGGCCTTCGTCGCCGGTGAGCTTGTTGAAGACCTCCTCGGCCGCCGGGTAGGGCGCCTGGGAGCCTGCGGGCCCGAAGATGGCGAGCATCAGCTCTGCCTTGGTTGCGCCGCGGCGGGCCTGCGCGCGGCTCACGATGGAGTAGCACAGCAACGCGGTGGCCATCCGGACCGCGGGTGCCGGTTGGCCGACGGTGACGCCGGCGCGGCGCAGCACCTCATCGACGTTCACCGCGCGGCCGCTCTGCCCGTCGGTGCTGGTGATGTCGGTGTTGGCCACGGCCCGGTAGCCCTGGATGGCGCGGTCGTTGCCGAGCAGCAGGCCGGAGGAAAGCAGCTGCTCGAGTGCGACGGTGAGCGGGATGTCGCCGACGCCGATCAGCGGAGGTGCCCAGCGGTCGGCCTTGTGCTCGGTGACCCAGTGCAGCGTGGTGCGGGCGAAAATGGCCACGGTCGAGCGGACCCGCTGAAAGCCGGCGACCTGGGACCACTCCTCGCGGACCAGGCGCATCAGCTCCGGGTGGAACGGGTAGCTGGACGTCACCCTTTCCTCGAATCCGGGCAGGCTGCGGTTGGCGCCGAGCTTGTCCAGTACCTGGTTCTTCCAGGCGTCGTCGGCCGCCGCGGTGTACCGACGGGTGAGATCCCGCAGGGGCAGCTCTGTGTCGGGGAGCTCGAACAACCGTCGGCGGATGATCGCGGAGAAGTCCTGCGCCTCGGTGACGGCGACGGTCTGGCCGTTTCGGACAAGTCGGGCGCCGACGTAGTCGCGGAAGTCGACGGCCGCCGGCGAGTAGCCGCGCTCGTCGAGTTCCGACCGGATCATCACGACGACGAACGCGACGCGCGGGACGTCGTCGCAGGCGTCCATCAGGGCGTTGAGGAATGCCTTTTCGCTGGGCATGGTGGCGATGTGGGCGGCGTCGGCGAGCGCCATGACGTAGTCCATGAGCTCGTCGAGCAAGATAAGCACTGGCCGGCCGGTCTCGGTGAGGGCCTGCTGGAGTGTCCCCTTGTTGGCGCCGGCGGCGACGTACCGCTTGTAGCGGTCCATGTCGCCGCCGACGAGCGCCCAGATAAACCGCTCAAACAGGTTGGTCGCCGGGCCGAACACCTCGTTGGTGGCCCCAGGGCTGAAGTAGTCCGCGGTGAGCGTGACGGTGACCGCGCCGGTGAGGTCAACCTCGCCGGTGCCGCGGGCCGCGTCGGCGTACACCTGCTGGCCGAGGTCGGTGGCGAAGAACGCTTCGGGACTGGCGGCCATGTGGTGGAGCCCGACCAGAGCGTGGCTCTTACCGCCACCCATCCCCTGGTCGAGGTGGAACAGCGCGGGTGCGTCAGCGGTGGTGCCCAGCCGACGGGCGACCCGGGCGAAGAAGCCCACGAGGTTGGGGGTGGGTTCAGTAATGTCGCCGTAGTACTCGACCTTGCGGTAGGGCACGTCGACCGTCTGGTAGACGGCCTTGTGCAGGCTCATCTGCAGCTCGCCGACCGACCCGTCGGAGGCGCGGACCTCGGGCCGCAGCTCAAGAATGTCCGCCCAGTGCTGGGCGGTGCCGTTGATGGTCACGCCTGGTCCTCCCCGAAGGACATCGTGAGCTGTGCCCGCGCGTCCGCGTCTGCCACGGCCGTAGCGGCCGCGTACTCGATCATGGTTCCGATGGTTCCGGCGTTGCGCTGAACCGCCGTAAGGGCCCTGGCGACCGGATCGCTGGCCGGCAGCTGCCGGACGATCTCGGCGACGATGGCCCACAGGTGTGCGTCATTGGCCTGTCGGTCCGCGGTGGCCATGACACCGGCGACCGCCTCAGTGCCACCGTCGTCCCAGGCCTTCGCCATGGCGCGGGCGACCTCGAAGTTCGAGGACCGCTCACTAACCGCTGCAGGAGCGTCCAGCCGCAGCTTGAAGCCGCTCTTGCTCTCGGTCAGCAGCGCCCCCCGCAGGTCCTCCAGGCGGAGATTGTCGGCCTGGGCGAGGAACCGCGCCTCACCCTTCGGGACGTCCGTGCGGCCGTAGAGCCGCTGCCAGAACACAGCGAAGCGGGTCGGGGCATCGAACGTCTCCAGCGGCAACTGGTCGAGCTTGAGTGCGGTTGCGTCGCGAACCGCGGTGCGGGCGAGAGTGAGGTAGCGCTCTAGGCCAGCCTGATCCCCAGTCGGCAACAGCACGCTGCTGTACCGGCCGTAGACCTCCATGGCCGGACCGTAGGCGGCCATCAACTGGTCCGTCAGCGCCAGGCCGTCGGCGTCCCACTCCCGCACGGCTGCCTTGACCGCGGTAGTCACCTCGCGGTCCACCTGGGCGGCGGTGGCGACCGGCCGCTGCACCGCGGCAACCCGACAGCCGATCGTCACGGTCACCTTGATGCTTGCGACGCCGGTCACTGCCCGTTCGCTGCGAGAGGGCCACGAGCTCGTGACGACGAAGCCGGCGTCGCGCAGCGCGCCGAGCAGCCGCAGCCAGGCGTCGGGGTCGGAGTGCCCGAACACAACCACGAGGTGACCGTCCGGCCGGAGGACCCGCTTCGCTTCGGCGAAGGCGCGGCTCAGCATGCGCTCGTAAAACTCGACAGTGCGGTGTTCACCGCCATCTCGTCGGTCCTTGCCCTTGACGACGATCTCGTCGGTCTTGTCCTGAAGGCCGCCCACTCCGAAAAGGTCCGGGTGTACGTCATGAAGGGCGCGGACGAACCACACGTGGAACAGGTCGGACGCGTCGGCGTACGGGATCATGTCGTAGTACGGCGGATCGGTGATCACGGCGTTCACGCTGCCGTCCCGGAACGGGAGGGCGACCGCGGAGGCGCGGCGGAACGTGCCCGGCGTGGGTGTGGGCTGGGTAGCCAGGATTTTCCCGAGCGCGTTCAGACCCGACTTGGCGACACTGCTCCAGGTGCCTGGCCCCTCCCCGGGCCCTGCCTCCAGGTAGTCGAGGCTGAAGCGGAGCTGCGCCTCGCCGGCGAAGATGTCGTGCGTGTCGACCCGGTTCTGCTCCGCACCGGTGGGCTTGCCATGCTTGTTGAGACGACTGCCTCGGGTCGCCCGCCGCAACCGGCGCTGCAGGTTGGCAGCGGCGTACGAGGTCAGGGCGACGCTGTAGGCCTGTGACAGACCAGCGGCAACCAGGTCCTCGTGCACTGCTCGGATGCTGCTGACGAGACTCGCGAAGTACACCTGCTGGCGCGGATTCATGAGGTCGCCGAAGCGGCGGTAGCCATAACTGAGGGCTTCCACCGTGTTGACGTTGTTGGGCGGGATCGCCTCGTCGGGAACTGCGGAGAACGCTCCGGTCCGCGGCAGCGCGGACGGGTCCGCGGTGTTGATCGCCCGCAGCTCGTCCGCGCGGGGTGCCCGGAACGTCTTCCTCGGGGTGTCGTCCCCATCAGCGACGGCTACCAGCGCGTCGCCGAACTGTCCGTTGTTGCCCTTGGCCTTGATCACGTCGAGGGAGTGGGTGTGCTGACAGAACGGGCAGCGCGCCGTCTTCCCCTTGCGCCCCGGCACAGCCGCCAACGGCGGCTGCTGATCGGGCTGCCCCTCCATCACCTCGGTCGACCATGACTCGCCGTCGACGACGAGTCGGAGCGCCTGCCCCGGATCCTCAGTTCGCGTGTACGGGTGCCGCAACACGAGAGAGCCGAGAAGGGGAAAAGTCCGACGGCACTGATCACAAGGAATCGTCACCGCCCACAGGTAGGCCCAGGGAAAACGCCCGTCGGCATTCCGAGGGAAAAGCGGCTCGACGGCCGCCGCGGTCCGCCGACCGACCTCGGCGAGCACGCTACGGACATCACGCAACAGCTTGGGCTCGTCGGAGCTGAATAACCCTTCGTCGCCACGATCGCCAAAGGGCAAGTCGGGCTCACCGGACCAGTCGCGGAACGGGTAGTCCGCAAGAAGGCGCCCGCCCAGAGTTGCGACAGGGCTGAGGTCGGTTCCGACAGCCCGGGCGCCACAACGGGTCGCCTCCAACGGGATGATTCCGCGTCCGGAGAACAGGTCCAGGACGACCGGAGGCTTACCGCCGAACTCGCTGGCGATCACGGTCTGGAGCCGCCGCAGGGCGTCTGCGGATCCGGCAAGCGCGGAGACAACGTCCTCTTGCACCGCCTGGCTGCTCGGCAGAAGTGTTGTGAGCACGGCGGCACGGGCCTGGGCGGTAGGTCGGGACGCGAACCACGTGAACAGCGCCTTCTCCGCGAGACCAGATCCGGCCGGGGACCGGACCGCATCATCAACGGCGGCGACTGGAAACCAGTGGTCGATCAGGCGCTCCTGCATGCCGGGGACAGTGCCGACGTCGCTCGTTGTGTCAGTCGTCCGCGCGAGTTCGTCGATACTCACTGTTCGCCCTTCATCAGTCGCTTCAGGTCGGTGACCTTGATCTGGAACCGTTCGATTCGACGCGGCCCGGCGACCAGCTGCCCGGCCGGATCCTGCGCGCGGAGGACGACCGTCGGCGCGGTGGCGCAGTTCGTCACCACGTACAGCCAGTAGTCCTCGCCCCGCTGCTGCGCCTGGGCCCACTCGTGCTGCTCCAGCCAGACCGGCGCCAGGTCGGCCTGGAAGCCCTTGACCTCCACCAGCCGCTGCTCGCCGGTGTGCTTGTGGCGGGCGAACAGGTCGTACCCGACACCGGCCGTCTGCCGGTCGTCGACGACGTAGCCCAGCCGCTCGAGCTCCTCCAGCACGGTCGCGATGGCGACCGTCTCACTGTCGGGGTCGTAGCCGAGCTCGGTGCTGCGGGCGCCGGCGGCTACCTGCGCCCAGCCGATCAGCCGCGGCGCGGTGCTGGTGACCTTGCCGATGTCCTCCAGCTGCCGCAGGCGGTCGGCCTTGAGCGCGGCGAAGGCTTCGCGTCGCTCGCGGCGGACGTCGGCGGGCAGTTCGTCGAGCTCGTCGAGGTAGCGGTACTCGACCTGGTCCAGTTGCTCGCGGGCCTTCACCACCCAGGCGGTGCGCTCGGTGCGGACGCGCTCGACCTCACGGGTCAGTGCGACCTGCGCCTGCGCCATGCCCTCGGTGCGCATCGCTGGCGGCAGGGTCGGCGACGCCGGCGTCCCGGTGGTGTCCGGGCGCAGCGTCATCAGCGACTCCCACGCGATCTCGAACGCGCCTGCGCCGGAGAATCGGACCAGTAGCGGCGCCTTGCGGCGGTGTCGGCGGACACCGTCGTGCGCCTCAACGTCAGCGTCGTAGAGCAGCAGCGTGTAGCCGGTCAGCGCGGCGGTGTCGACCAGCTGGGTGCCGCGGATGAGCTCGGTCGCGCCCTCGGCCAGGGCCAGGTCGACCAGCTCGGCGAACGGCTCCTCGGTCGGCCCGAGCACGACGACGTCGTCGAGCCCCTGGGCGCCATCGTTGATCGCCTGCCGCACCGAGGCGCCGTCGGCGGCCACCAGTCGCTCAAGGCCACCGCCGAGCGCGGGCGGCAGGGGCACCGGCGCGGTGACCTCCCGGATGCCCTTGGCCGGCCCCGGGCCCAGCGCCCAGGTGCGGGCGCGGGCCAGCTGGTCGACGAATGCGTCGACGATGACCGGGTTGATCGCCTCTAACCGGTCGGCGCGGAACCGGGCCATCGCCTCGGCGGTGTTGGCCGGGGTGTGCAGCCGGTCCTCGTCGGCGACGAGCTCGCGGGCGACGTCGAGGAGTTCCTGCGCGCCGGGCACCGGCACGTGCGTCGCTCCGCCGCCGCGCTGGGCCTCGACCAGGGCGCGGCCGTAGTCGAAGCCGGCGCGGGCAGCGGTGGCGTCGAGCAGATCGAAGATCCGTCCACCCAGCGACTGCCCGGCCGCCTCAAGGTTGGACAGCATGACCTCCTGGACCCGCCCTTCGCGGGTGGCTGGGGCGACCAGATGGTAGATGTGCACCGGGTTCTTCTGGCCGATGCGGTGCAGTCGGCCCATGCGCTGCTCGAGGCGGACCAGTGACCAGGGGATGTCCCAGTCGAGCATCACGTGAGCGGACTGCAGGTCGATGCCCTCACCGCCGGCGTCGGTGCTGACGAGCACCTGGAACTGGTTGTCGAGGAACCGCTGCTGCAGCTGGTCGCGTTCCCGGTGGCCGACGGCGCCCTCGAGGGTGTCGACGGTGAACCCAGCGTCGGCGAACATGCCGGTCAGCCAGCGGGCGGTGTCGGCGAACTCGGTGAATACCAGCAGCTGGCCCTCGCCGGGTCGGATGCCGTGCCGCTCCATCAGCTCGCAGGCGCGGTCCCACTTCGTCGGCGATGCGACGGCGGCCTTCTCCAGGGTGTCCAGGACCCCGGTGATCCGCTCGAGTTCCTTGCCCTTGTCCTTGCTGCGGGCACCGACGACCGTCTCCTCGGCGCGCTGCCAGGCGTCGTCGTCGGCGACCTCGAACTGCCAGTCGCCGCCGGTGCCGTCGACGAACTCCTCGGGGACCGGGGCGTCGGTGCGGCCGCTGGCCGGACCACGCAGCGCCGCCTCCCGGCGGCGGATGGTGGAGGCGGCCGCGACGATGGAGGACGCGGCGCGCTTGCCGTAGATGGACCGGGCCAGGGTGGCGTTCTCGCCGTAGAAGCTGTCGACGTAGTCCATGACCGCGACATACGCGGCCTCCTCCGGCCCGGTGAGGTCAATCTCGATGGTCTCGGCGTAGCGCGGCGGGAACAGCGGCCGGCCCTCGAGGTCCTTGAGCTCCTCCTTCATCCGCCGCAGGAATGACAGGGTGCTCGGCCGCAGCGCGGTGTCGTACTCGGTCTGCCGTGGATCCCAGGGGTACAGCGTCGGGTCCAGCAGGTTCAGCAGCCCGCGGAAGAAGTGTTCCTTCCCCCGGTGCGGTGTGGCGGTCAGCAGCAGGAGGTGGTGGGTGCGCACCGACAGCTCACGCGCGGCGGTGAGGTACTGCGAGGTCGGGGTGAGCCGGTGCGCCTCGTCGAACACCGCCAGCGACCAGGAGGCGCGGGCGCCGGCGACCTTGCGGCGGACGTCATTGTTGTAGGTAAACAGGTCCACCGACACCACCCACACGCTGACCCGCGGGTCGAGCTCCTTCGGATCGCGAGCCAGTTCCGGGGTGAGCCGGTCGGCCTCGATGGCGAAGTAGCGGCGCAGGTCCCGCCGCCACTTCTCGACCAGGTGCGCGGGCACGACGATGACCGTCCGCCCGGGGATGAGGCCGCGCCGAGTGCCCTCGGCGAGGTACATGCCGGTCATGATCGTCTTGCCTGTGCCCGGTTCGTCGGCCAGCAGGAACCGCAGCCGGGGCTGGGCCAGCATGTGGGTGAAGACGGCCTCGTCCTGATGGGCGAAGGGCTTCAGCGGCCGGGTGGCCAGCACCGCAGACCGGATCCGCGGCACGGCGTGCTGCATCCACCGGCCCCACAGACCGGTCAGCGCCCGCTCGGGATGCCCGCCGGCGTCGTTGATCGGCACGTGCGCGCGGGCCAGGTCGGCGGCGTCCAACGACGCCCGGTCCAGCGACCCGTCGCTGCGGGTGAAGATCAGCTCTGCCCCGGACGGGGTGGGCGTTGCCGCGATTACCGTGACGAGCTCACCGTCGACGGTCACCTGCGCACCCGCCTCGGGCAGCGCGCTGGGCATGCTCGTCACAGGTTCCTCCCCGTAGTCACCGGCGGTACCGTGCCGTTCGCCGGACGCCGCCGCACCGATCCTGCTGGGGGCAGCGTGTCGACGGTAGGGGACGCAGCACTCAGGGCATCCGATCGGGGACCGCGCGTCAGCCGCGGCGCCTCACAGGTCGCGCCGACCCCACCGGTGCCAGGCCCTGGTGGGGCGCATCCACCGGGCACCACCACCGTCGGGAGCATCGCTCACCTATCTGGTGGGCCGGACTCCAGACCAGCTCCGACGCGCGCGGTAGGGGCTCCGGCAGCGAGCGGATGGACACCCAGCTACCACCCGTGCCGAGCCTCTAACGTTCCGTCCCGACTCGCACCCCGCTAGGCGGTCGGGGATGAAGTTATTGACGGCCGCTGTTCTGGCCCCGAATGGTGGCGCCCGAAGGCTGGCGCCGGGCCGGCCCTTCAGCTCGCGGGGGTTCCTGGTGCCGATTGCGCAGCATCTCCGACGGCCACCGCGCCGAGCAGGGGACGTGCGGCCCAGCCGCGCCGCGGCCGAACGTAAAACCTCGCTCGGTGTAGGCATGGTCGTCGCGCTACTGATCTCCGGCTGCCAGGACACCGCGCCGGCAACGCGGGAGGACGAAGCTGCGGGACCAAGCACGGAGTCTTCGGTGGTCACTTCGCCAGCGGTCCCGGCGGACGATGAGCAGGGCCACGCGCAGTCCCCCATGGCTGACGCCGGTGCCGGTGACTACGTCACAGTGCTGTGCGCCGGGCTGGGTGAACTGACCGCCACCACCGAACGCATGGAGGGTATGGATCTCTCCAATGTGGAGCATGTGGACCCGGCGGACGCGGTGGCCCTGCAGACGTTCTCCGACGAGGTGACCACGGTGTTGTCGACGCTCCGGGACTCCGTGGACGGCACGTCCCCAGATTTCGAAGGTGGGGATGAGCTAGCCCAGCGGACCGCTGGGCTGTTGGCAGACGCCGAGCAGCTCGCCCGCCAGATCAGCGCAACCATCCGCTCCCTTGATCCGGCCGCTCCCGACTACGGGTTCCGGCTCACCGGGCAGGCCATCGGCTTCTTGGGGGTGGCGCTGCCGCTCCTGCAGATCATCGCGGCCAAAGAGGTCATCGTCGACGGCGCCGCCCCCGGGAACGGATTGACCGAGGAGGTCATCGCGAGTCCTGGGTCGTTGGCCTTCTACCGCGAGGCGCGGGATAAGCCCGGCTGCGCTTGGATGTTCACGACAGTCGATCGCGCCACCCTCGACGCGCTCGTCGACGGCGGCGGCCCTGCAGGATCGGGCACCACCGGTGAGCTGGACGGTAGCGCCGCGGTCGGAGCGAACATCGCAGAGGTGGACATCGCGCAGCTGGCCATCGCCGAGGTTCCGAGTCTGTGCGATCACGAGCCCGGACAGCTGGCCAACGGCAGACTGCCGGTGGACGACCCGTCGGCCGGGTTCGTCTCTCTGGTGCTGCAGCCGGCTGGAGGCGTGCCGGGGCCGCTGCTGGCCGATGTCACCGGAGACGGGCGCACGGATGCTGTTGTGGTTGCCGAGTGCAGCGCCGGTGGAGTGTCGTGGCCGATGCACTTGCTGCTCTACGGCCCAGGCCCGGAGTTCCTCGGCGCGGTCGACCTCGGCCCGCACACCGCCGGCTTCGAGCACGCCGACGTATCCGGTCTGACGGCTGACGGTTCCGATGTGGCGGTCACATGGGCCGGATACGACGGCGCCGGCGGCAATCCGTTGCTCTTCGCCGGGACTCTGCGCTACGACGGCACCCAGCTGCAGCTGGTCGACTCCTTCGCCGTCGGCTGACGTTGCACGCGTTGGAGTCTTTCCGAGGTGCCACTAGTGCCTCCGGTTCGCCGGCTCGTCCGTCGACCCGGAAGACGTGCCCCGCGGCCGCGGCTGTCTTCGGCACCGAATCCTCGACCGGGAAACCCGGTAGAACCCTCGATCGTCCCTGATTGCCAACTCGGCACCGACACTCAGATGGGCGTTGACATGACCCGAACCCTCCGGTCGGCCGTGGTAGCCTCGATCGCCTCCGTCCTCGTGGCCTGCGGCGGAGAAGGTTCAGAGCCGGCCGAGCCGGAGGCTGCTGCGCCAGCCGAGTCGAGCTCGGCGGAGCCCTCGCCACCGGCGGCACAGGAGCCGTCACCGACCCCGGCAGCAACCGGTGCGGTGAGCTACCACAACACCTTCGCGATCGAGGACGCCGCCGGCTACACCTACGACGTCCGGCTCGACTTGGACATGCTCGAGCCGGCGACCAGCATCGAGAACTCACCGCCTGGCGAGGCCGAGATCATTTGGAACGGCACCGAAACGGTCAACGTCTCCAACACCACCCCGGGACGCAACGCACCCGGACCCGGCGTCGGATTCGGGGTGGGGGCGCTGTACCGCGCCGACGGCCCGTTCTGCACCTACGCCTACGGGCTGGGATACACCACGCAAGTCACACTCGAGGCGCCGACCGCCGGTGAACACTGCTACTTCTCGCTGGCCAACAAGATCACTGATCGAACCAGCTTCCATAGCGTTCCTGAGCAGGACGTGCCGGCGATCATGGCCGACCTCGCCGCGCCGGCGTTCGTGGTCGCGATCGTCGATGGCGTTCCGCGAGACGTGCAGATCGACGGTGCGGGACCGACCTGCAACCTGGACCGCCCCGAGCTCAGCGGCAGTGTGCCGCGCATCTTTCACTCCGAGCCGGCCGGGGTCGCCTGCCCGCCGTCGACGTAGCCGATACCGGTCACCACCGTGGTGGGGGCGCGGCCGGGATGAGCGATACGCCGCTGCCCGGCAGCGCTCCGCGCAGTGGCTCACCGGCTTTGGGAGACCTGCACGGGTCTTGCCGAGTTGACCCGAACCTCGGCCGGCTGCCGGGCCGTCCGAGGATGATCGCCCTGGCCCGTGGTTGCGGTCGGCTCGTGCGGCCGGCAGCCGTCAATCAGACGCAGGGGGCCTCGCCGACCGATCCCGACCGGCCGAACTGCATAGCGTCGACGGTCTGGCCGTCGGAACTGAAGAACTGGGCCTGCATGCCATCGCGGATCTCGGTGAAGCGGGTGGTCATCGCGTCGATGGGGTCGGCGTCCGCGGCCACCGCCGGGTAGTCGGCCAGCAGCCGGGTCACCGGATCACCCAGTCGAAGGCCAGTGTCTGTGGCCGGGGTGGGCCCAGAGGCGCTACCGCCCAGCGCCGCGCCGACGGTGACCTCGCCGCCCAGGATGCCGAAGGTGACCGCCGGCAACCCCGGCAGGGTCGCCTGCAGGCATCCGCCGCCCATGTCGACGGTGGTGAACTGCTGCCCAAGTGCGGCCTCGGCGACCGCGCGGGTGTCGCCCCAGTCGAACTTGCCCGCGAATCCGGTCAGCGACAGGGTCGACGGGCCGGTGTACCCGGCGTCTAGGCGGGTGTCCGCGACGCGGACGGCTGCGACCACCTCGTCCAAGGCCGGGCCATGCTCGACGATCTTCACATGGCCGCAGCTGGCCGCGACGGTGGCCAGCAGGTAGGGAGCCACGCCGGTTGGCGAGATCGTTCCGGTGCCCACGTCGTCCAGGCCAGCGTTGTCCAGCCAGGGCACAACCAGTGCCCCCAGGCCCAGCTGGTACCAGGTGTCGGTTGTCACCCGGCAGGGCGTGATGCCATTGGTGAGGTCGGTCTGGCCTGCTGGCGGGCGGCGGTCAGGGCCGCTGAACAGGTATCCCTGCGCGGAGGACCGATCGACGATGCCGTCACCGCCGAGCGGCAGCGTGTACAAGGTGTGCCCGAACGCGGTGCGCTCGACAGTGACGTCCCCGGCTATGGAGGTCAGCTGTACTCCGGCGGGGAAGTACGCGGGCACGGAGCCGCAGCCGCCCTCGTCCCCGTCGGCCAGCTTCTGGGTCTCGAGGTGAACACCGAGACAGAAGCCGCCGTCACCAGTGCCGGTGAAGATGTTGGGTAAGTCCGCCCCGCCGGACAAGAACGCCTCCTTCGCCTTCGCCCAGTTGGTCCCGCCGAACGGTGATCCGGTCCACGGTGTGGCGAGGGTGACCACGGCCCCCACATGCGCGGCGGTCAACGGCGGCGAGGCGTATCGGCTCATGAACGCGTATCGGGTGGCGATGCCGCCCATCGAGTGCGCCACAACGATCACTCGCTGACCACCGGAGACCTGCGACACCGCGCGGACGAACTCAGCGAGGCAGGCGGCGATGTGCCCGTTGTTCGCCCAGTAAGAGGAGTACTTGCCGTAGTCGAACAGGTAGGTGGCGATGTGCCCGTCGAGGCGTCCTTCGATGCGGCCGGCCAGCTCGGTCAACGGCTTCCCCGTCCAGCCGTGCACGAGCACGACCGGCCGGGCATCGGAGACCTGTGGTGCTGCCGGCGTCGGCGTGCGTGGGTCCAAGCACGCCGAGCCTGGCGCGGCCGTGGCCAGCCCGGCGGAACCGGTGAGGACCAGCATGGCGCTGAGCGCCGCGGTGACCAGCACCGCCCACCGGCGGCGGGAGGCCACCCGCCGTCTCATGCCGGCTCCGTCTGGGCCAAGTACCACTGACCGTCCTTCATGACGAGGAGGAGCGACCAGGTTGCCGGCGGCGTTCCGGTGATGGCGGTGACCGTGGCCACCCCATCCCCGAGGCTCTCGAAGGAGCCGATGTCGATGTCTAAAGACCCAAGATCGGCCAACGCATCGACCGCGGCAGGATCAAGCGGCTGAGAAGAAGCCACGTCGAGGACCGCCCGCAGCCCGGCCTCGGTGCCCGAAGTCACCCCTGCGGAAATCTCCTCAGCGCGGGCGGCATCCAGCGCCCCCGCAGAGCGGCTTTTCCCACCCCCGAGCGCCTGATCGTCCACGGCCATCGCGTCCTCGTCATGCGCGACGGTGTTGCGGCCCGGGGGGCTGCTCGGGGAGCTGGTGGGCGACGACGTACCCGCGCCCGAGGAGCTTGGCGCCGAATCCGCCGTGGCACCGTCAGAGTCGCCAAGCTCGCCAGTGGGGAGAAACACCGCCAAGCCGATAGCGACGGCCACAGCCACGGCCACAGCCACAGCGACAGCGGGTCGGCGCCTCCTGTTCAACGGCACGGGCGCCCCCTCCCGCAAGGATCCGGATGGTGCCGGAGCCGTCAAGCTAGCAGCCACACGCCTGGCCGGAGTGAAAATGTTCCACGGCGCCGGCGCAGGAAACGGTGCTCCGCCGAGGGACACTCCCGGCCGCCGTCGGCGGCGGCCGCCAAGCCCAACGCGGTCCGGGGCTCCGATGTCGGAGGGTCGGCGGCCCATCGGCAAGACCGGCTCCTCGTCTGGGCGGCTGGTAGTTCGACGCGCCGTTTGCTCCAGACCGAGCTAGGCCGGCGGTGCGGCGGCGCACAAGACTTCGGGGCGACGGACGGCGGAATCCGCTCCTGTTTCACGCGGCGGTGCCGCGTCTAGTCGGCCGCGATGAGCTGGTGGTACAGGGTCCGCTCGCCCTCGGTCAGCTGCGGCACCGGTCGCGCCGGACGCGGGCCGAGCGGCGTGCCGTTCTTGTCGGCGTTGGCGCCGAAGGTCTCCCAGATGACTCTGCGTGACGCCCCTTCCCGGGGGACCTACCGTTCTCATGCCTCGTCCATGAAGAGGACCCCGCGATGCGCGCGGCAGATCGCACCCGGCCGGATCTGGCCCGAGCCACCCCCGATGAGCGCCGCCATCGTGGCGGAGTGGTGCGGGGCCTCGAACGTCGGCCGGGTGACCAGGGGCGCGTCCGGCGGCAGCGTCCCGGCGATCGAGTGAATGGCGGTGACCTCCAGGGCCGCCTGCTCGTCCAGCGCCGGCAGCAGCCCGGGCAGCCGCTCGGCGAGCATCGTCTTCCCGGCCCCCGGTGGGCCGGTGAGGAAGAGGTGGTGACCACCGGCGGCGGCCACCTCGACCGCACGACGTCCCGCCGCCTGCCCCACCACGTCGGCGAGGTCGGGCACCGGCGGCTGCGCGGGCAGCGGGCCGCGCTCGTAGGGCTGCAGCACCGAGGCGCCCCGCAGGTGTTCGACCAGCTGGGTCAGGCTCTCCACGGCCAGCACCTCGATGTGGTCGACGAGCGCCGCCTCGGCCGCGTTGGCCGTCGGGACGACGACCTGCGAGTGCCCGGCCCGTGCGGCGGCGAGCACGGCCGGGAGGACGCCGCGGATCGCCCGCACCGACCCGTCGAGCCCGAGTTCCCCGAGCAGCACCAGCCGGTCGACCGCCCGGCGGCGCACCGCGCCCGCGGCGGCCAGCACCGCCGCGGCCAGGGCGAGGTCGAAGCCGCTGCCCTGCTTCGGCATGGACGCGGGGGAGAGCCCGATGGTGATCCGGCGGGCCGGGAACTCGCCGCCGGCGTTGACCACGGCCGCGCGGACCCGGTCCACCGACTGCCGCACCACCGCGTCGGGCAGGCCGACGAGGACCACCCCGGGCAACCCGGCCGCGATGTCGACCTCCACCTCCACCATCGCGCCCTGGACCCCGGCGAGGCCGACCGACCAGGTGCGCGCGAGCGTCACGAGAACGCCGCCGGCAGGTGCGTCACCAGGGCCGGGCGCTCCGGGCGCTCCGGGCGCACCAGGACGCCGACGACGTCGAACCGCACCTCGGGGGCGTGCTCGTCGTGCGCGGCCAGCCAGCGCTGGGCCAGCACCCGCAGCCGCCGCTGCTTGGCCGGCGTCACCGCCTCGGCGGGCTGGCCGTAGCCGGTGCCCCGCCGGGTCTTGACCTCGCAGAAGACGAGGGCGTCCCGGTCGCGGGCGACGACGTCGAGCTCACCCTCCCGGCAGCGCCAGTTGCGGTCGAGGACGCGCAGCCCGCGATCGGTCAGGTAGGCGACGGCGATCCGCTCACCGCGGGCACCGAGATCAGTGGTGGGAGGCACTCCCCGACCGTGCCGCGCGGACGCGCCCGGACCCAGGGCCGGCGCTCGTCTGTGGACGACGCCGGCGCCTGTGGACGGATGCCGCTACGGCAGGCGGGGGCCGTCCGGCAGCTCGAGGTCGGGCTTGTCGAGCTCCTCGACGTTGACGTCCTTGAACGTCAGCACGCGGACGTTCCGGACGAACCGGGCCGGCCGGTACATGTCCCACACCCAGGCGTCGGAGAGCTTCAGCTCGAAGAAGACCTCTCCCCCGGCCTCCCGCACCTGCAGGTCGACGGAGTTGGCCAGGTAGAACCGGCGTTCGGTCTCCACCACGTAGGTGAACTGCCGGACGATGTCCCGGTACTCGCGATAGAGCTGGAGCTCCATCTCGGTCTCGTACTTCTCGAGGTCTTCGGTGCTCATCGGTCCTCGGTGCTCAGCAGGGCTCGGGACACAGGGCGCATGGCCCCATCATCGACCATGGCACCCGAACCGGTCAGCCGGGCCGTCCGCGCGGCGTGCGCGGCGTGCGCCCTGGCGACGTTGACGTAGCGCATCCGGTGCTCGGGACACGGGCCGTGGCGCTCCAGGGCGGCGGTGTGCACGTCGGTGATGTAGCCCTTGTGACCGGCGAAGTCGTACTCGGGCCAGCGCTCGTGCAGGTCGAGCATGATGCGGTCGCGGGTAACCTTGGCCAGCACGGAGGCGGCGGCGATGCACGCCGCGACCCGGTCGCCCTTCCAGACGGCCAGCCCCGGCCGGGCGAGCCCGGACACCGGGAAGCCGTCGGTCAGCACGTAGTCCGGGCCGGGGTCCAGGGTGCTGACGGCGCGGCGCAGCGCCTCCATGTTGGTGACGTGCATGCCACGGGCGTCGAGGTCCTCGACCGGCAGGACGACCACCGACCAGGACACCGCGCGCTCGACGACCTCGGCGTAGACCCGCTCCCGGGTGGCCGGGCTGAGCAGCTTGGAGTCGGCCAGACCGGGAACGCGGCCCCGGCGCCCGGCCGGCAGGATGCAGGCGGCCGCGACCAGGGGGCCGGCGCAGGCGCCCCGCCCGGCCTCGTCGGCCCCGGCGATCACCTCGAAGCCGCGCCGGCGCAGCGTGCGCTCCATGTCCCAGAGCGCGTCGGGCCGCTCGTCGGCGAGCACCCGCCGGGCACTGGCCGCGGGGGCGGAGCGGAGGTGGGTGGGACGAGCAGCCATCGCTGCACGACAGTACGACGCGGCGGGGACACGTCGCGGTCGGACACCCGCGCCGAACGCACCGCAGGCCGGCCCCGTGACGGGGCCGGCCCGCGGTGCGGTGCCGAGGGAGCCGACGGATCAGACGTCGGCGGCCATGTCGGGTTCGGCGGCCTGCAGCGAGTGCGCACCGCAGGTGCAGCCCGGCGAGCGGGACGAGAGCACGAGGGAGACCGCGTGCGCCCGGTCGCGGGCCCCCAGCTTGCGCAGGATGGCCTTGACGTGGGACTTGACGGTGTCCTCGCTGATGAAGAGGTTGCGCCCGATCTGCCGGTTGGACTGCCCCTGCAGCAGCTCGTCGAGGACGTCCTGCTCCCGTCGGGTCAGCGGCACCTCGGGGGTGAAGGGCTTCGCGGCCGGCACGGCCGACGGCTCCACCCGGCGGATCTGCGGGTCGACCACGACCCGGCCGGCACGGGCGGCCAGGATGGCCCAGCCGAGCAGCGTCGGCGAGGTGTTGATCATCAGGTAACCGCGGATACCGGCGGCGAGGGCCTCGTTGACCACGGCCGGGTCCTCGGAGGTCGCCAGGGCGACGATCGTGACCCGGGGGAAGCGGCGGCGCAGGTCGCGGCAGGCGTTCAGCGTCGCCGCCCGGCCGGAGCCCAGCTCCACCACGACGGCGTCGGGGCGGGCGGTCTCGACGAGGGTGAGCGCGCGGCGCAGCTCGCCGGGGGTGCCGACCGACTGCATGCCGGCGGTCTCGTTGATCATGCTGACCAGCCCCCGACGCAGGACGGGCGCGTCGGCGAGGAGGAGCACGCGGGTGACTCCGCGGGCGGTGCTCGCCATAGGTGCAGACACAACTGACTCCGTTTCACTCCGGGAAGATGCAATGTCTCCATCGGAAGGGTGAAACGGTTGCTTGAATGCTTTTCCAGCTATTTTTGCGACTGGTAGCGCGCATCACTCGCGACTACGCGCGAGTCACACGAGTAACCATGTCGACCATTACGCCTCGGCGGGAATGGTGCGCGACCGGCGGCGCCGGCGCCATGCGCCCACCGGGACCGCGCCGGCCAGGCCCACCGCGTACGGCAGGACGGCGACCGCGCCGGCCGCGGACACCCCGCCCTCGGCGGGCAGCACGGGGACAGGACCGGCGGCCTCGGTGTTCTGGATGTCCGGGGAATCGAGGAACCCGAACCGGTCCAGCGGCCAGACGATGACCGCGGCCTTCCCGATGACGTCGTCGACGCCGATCGTCCCGGCGTATTCGTCGGTCACGTGCTCGCGCGAATCCGCCGACGCGGCGCGGTGGTCACCCATCACCCACAGCCGCCCGTCGGGCACGGTCACCGGGCCGAACGCGCGGCGCTCGATCGGGCTGTCCTCGAAGATGTAGGGCTCCTCGAGCGGCTCGCCGTCCACGGTGACCCGGCCCTCGGTGTCGCAGCACGCCACCGTCTGGCCCTCGGTGGCGATGACCCGCTTGACGAAGTCATCCTCGCGCGGCGGGGCGACACCGATCGCCCGCCCCAGCCACAGCAGCGCCCCGCTGACCCAGTTGTCGGGTTCGTCGACCGCGATCTCCGGCGTCCAGGTGTCGGGCCCGCGGAAGACGACGATGTCGCCGGGTTCGGGCTCACCGAACCAGTAGGGCACCTTGTTGACGAGCACGCGGTCGCCGGTGCAGCCGGTGCAGCCGTGCAGCGTCTGCTCCATCGAGCCGGACGGGATGAAGAACGCCTGCACGAAGAAGGTCTTGACCACCAGCGCCAGCACGAAGGCGATCAGCAGCAGGATCGGGAGCTCGCGCAGCAGCGAGCCCTTCCCGGCGGCCCGGTCACGGCGGCGGCCCGTGGCGGGCACGGCGCCCCCGGCGGTGGACGTCTCGTCGGGGTCCGGTTCGCCCGGTTGTCCCGGAACGACGTCGGCGGGCCCCCCGGGCCGGTCGCTGCTCATCGATAGCCAGCGTACGACGCGGGTGGCCCGCCGAGATCCAGCCGGTGGAGCCGGCTGTCAGGCGTGTCCTCGCGGGAGGTCAGCGCGCGACGGTCTCGCGCTTCTCCTTGATCTTGGCGGCCTTGCCGCGCAGCTCGCGGAGGTAGTACAGCTTGGCGCGACGCACGTCACCGCGGGTGAGCACCTCGATCTTCTCGACGACCGGGGTGTGCACCGGGAAGGTCCGCTCGACGCCGACACCGAAGCTCACCTTGCGGACGGTGAAGGTCTCGCGGATGCCACCGCCCTGGCGGCGGATGACGACGCCCTGGAAGACCTGGATGCGGGAGCGGTTGCCCTCGATGACGCGGACGTGCACCTTGACGGTGTCACCCGCGCGGAACGGGGGGACGTCGTCGCGCAACGAGTCGGCGTCGAGTGCGTCCAGCGTGTTCATCTCGGCAGTCCTCATGTTCTGGCTACGTACTCAGCAGCGGGTACTCAGCAGCGGGTCGATCTCGGTCCGGACAGCGAAACGCCCCGGCTGTCCGTTCCCGGGGAGCTGCGGCTCCGCGAGGAGCTATCGACGACGGAGCCGTCGGTCAGCAGCGACTCTCTACTGTGCCACACCTTCAGGTCACGATGCGCGGCGGGCCCGTCCACGGGCCGTCCAGGACCTCCGGCAGCACGGCGGCGAGCTCGAGGGGCGCGAAGGCCTCGGCGCTCGCGGCGATCTCGTCGGGCGTCCACCACCGGTGCGGCTCGTCGGCCAGCACCTCGAGGTCGGTGCGCGCCCCGGGTGCGACCTCGTGGACGACGTCCCGGAGGACGAAGAACGTCTCTCTGGAGTCGAACACCTGGCTGCCGAACGCGCCGACGTGCCGGCGGAACCAGACCGGCCCCTCCAGCGCCGCGGCGTCGACGCGGAGTCCGATCTCCTCGGCCAGCTCCCGGACGGCGGCCGTCCGCGGCGTCTCGCCGTTCTCCACTCCCCCACCGGGCGTGTACCAGAACAGGACGTCACCGGGTGGCCGCTCGGGGTCGGTCAGGCGCGCACCCAGCAGCAGCACCCGGCCGGCCGGGTCGAGGACGACGACGCGGGCGGTGGGCCGGACGATCGCCCGGTCAGTCACCGGCCAGCGCCGCGCGCTCGGCGTCGGTCAGCGCGTCGTCGGGGAGCGCCGCCAGCAGGTCGGGCCTGCGGGCCGCGGTGCGGCGCAGCGACTCCGCGCGCCGCCAGCGGTCGATGGCCGCGTGGTCGCCGGACAGCAGGACGGGAGGCACCTCGTGCCCGCGCCAGGTGGCCGGGCGGGTGTAGGACGGGCCCTCGAGCAGGCCGTCGGCGTGCGAGTCGAACTCGACCGATTCCCGGTTGCCCACGACGCCGGGGATGAGCCGGGTGACCGCCTCGGTCATGACCAGGACGGCGGACTCCCCGCCGGCGAGCACGTAGTCGCCGATGGAGACCTCCGAGACCGGCCCGGCGTCGGCGGCCCAGTCGGGGACCCGCTGGTCGATGCCCTCGTAGCGGCCGCAGGCGAAGACCAGCCCGGGCTCGGTGGCCCATTCGGCGGCCATGCGCTGGGTGAAGGGCCGGCCGGCAGGCGTGGGCACGACGAGACGGGTTCCGGGTGGCCGGACCGCCTCCAGCGCCAGGGCCCACGGCTCGGGCTTCATCACCATGCCGGGGCCACCGCCGTAGGGGGCGTCGTCGACGGTGCGGTGCACGTCGTCGGTCCACTGCCGCAGGTCGTGCACGCCGACGCTGAGCAGCCCGCGCTCGATGGCCTTGCCCAGGAGCGACTGGCGCAGCGGCGCCAGGTACTCGGGGAAGATCGTGACGACGTCGATGCGGAAGGCGCCGCTCACAGGTCGAGCAGCCCCTCGGGCGGGTCCACCACCAGGAACCCGCCGGCGACGTCGACGGTCGGGACGATCGCGGAGACGAACGGGATCAGCGTCTCCCCGCCCTCGGCGCGGCGGACGACCAGCAGGTCCTGCGCCTCGTGGCGGACCGCGGTGACCTCGCCGAGGACCGAGTCGTCGGTCAGCCGCGCGGTGAGGCCGACCAGCTGGTGGTCGTAGTAGGAGTCGGGCTCCTCGATCTCCGGCAGGTCCGCGATGGGGACGAGCAGGAGGGTGTTGCGCAGCTCGTCCACGGCCTCGCGGATGTCGTAGACCGCGCCGGAGGCGTCGGCCAGCTGCAGCAGCAGGGTGCCGCTGTGCCACCGCTTGTCGACGACGGTGAGCGGCCCGCGCTCGGGCGGGTCGGTGGCCAGCACCGACCCGGGGGCGAAGCGGAGGTCGGGGTCGTCGGTGCGGACCTCGACGGTGGCCAGACCACGGACACCGTGGGGCCGGCCGATGCGGCCGACCACCACGGTGTCGGTGGGTTCGCTCTGTGTCACGTGCTGGCGCTCGAAGAGCTCGTGCTCAGCGCCCGTCGGTGTCGACGACGTCGACCCGCAGGCCCCGTCCACCGACCCCGGTCATCACCTGGCGCAGCGCCTTGGCGGTGCGCCCACCGCGGCCGATGACCTTGCCGAGATCGTCCGGGTGCACCCGGATCTCGAGGGTCTTGCCGCGGCGGTTGGTGAGCAGGTCGACCGTGACGTCGTCGGGGTTGTCGACGATGCCCTTGACCAGGTGCTCGAGCGCTTCTTCGAGCACGTCTTACTCGGCCGGCGTCTCGGCCGGGGCAGCCTCGGCCGCGGGGGCCTCGGCGGCGGGGGCCTCGGCAGCGTCGGCCTTGGGGGCCTCGGCCTTGGGGGCGGCCTTCTTCTTCGGGGTGGTGGCGCCGGCAGCCGGCTCCTCGCCCATGGAGTTGCGGACGGCCTCCTCGTAGAGGGCCTTCTTGTCCGGCTTCGGGGCGGCGACCTTCATGGGCGGCGGCGCGGCCTCACCCTTGAACTTCTGCCAGTCGCCGGTGACCCGGAAGATGGCGGCGACGGCCTCGGTCGGCTGCGCGCCGACACCCAGCCAGTACTGCGCGCGCTCGCTGTCGACCTCGATGAAGGACGGGTCCTCCTTCGGGTGGTACTTGCCGATCGTCTCGATCGAGCGGCCGTCCCGCTTGGTGCGGGCGTCGGCGACGACGATGCGGTAGTACGGCGCGCGCATCTTGCCCAGGCGCATGAGCTTGATCTTGGTGGCCACGGTGTGTGGTGTTCTCCTCGAACGCTGTGTGGTTGCTCGCCGGGCGGCGTGTGGGGGTACGCCGGGGCGGAGCGATGGACACGCGCGGGCATGGTGAGAGGGCCGCACCCGACGTGTTCGACCATCCATTGTGCCAGATGCGGGGTCCCGCCGGATCAGGCCCTGGAGCAGCGCACCCGGTCCCGCGCCGGTAGCGGCAGCGGGTGGTCGTCGACGGCGGGATCACCCGTCCGCGTCGGCCCCGTCCTCCGCCGCTACCAGGAAGCCGCCCCAGCCGTCGTAGGTGCCGCCGTGCCGGTTCACGATGCCCACCACCTCACGGGTGAAGGCGGCGGCGGTGTCGTGGTCGACGGCGGTCATCGCGCTGAACTCCAGCCACACGGTGAGGAACCGGCGGCGCAGCCCGTCGATCCGGTAGCCGGCGGCGACCAGCTCGCCCCCCGCCGCCTCGGCTGCCTTCCGCGACCGGAACCCGGCGAGGTGGTCGATCGGGCGGGGCTCGTGCGCTTGATCCCCCAGGCTCAGGCGCTCCTCGACCAGCTGGGCACCGAGCGCCACCTGTTCCTCGACGTCCCGCGGCACGTCCTCAGCTCCGGACGGCGGCCAGCACGCGGGTCGCGGCGCCGTCGACCGGGATCTCCTCGCGCTCGCCGGTGGCCCGGTCGCGCAGCTCCAGGACGCCGTCGACCAGGCCGCGGCCGACGGTGACGATCGTCGGCATGCCGAGCAGCTCGGCGTCCTTGAACTTGACCCCGGGCGAGACCTTCGGGCGGTCGTCGTAGAGCACGGTCAGCCCCGCGGCCACCAGCTCGGCGGCCAGCCCCTCGGCGGCCTCGAAGATCGCCGGGTCCTTGCCGGTGGCGACGACGTGCACGTCGGCCGGGGCGACCTCGCGGGGCCAGACCAGGCCGAGTTCGTCGTGGGTGGACTCGGCGATCGCCGCGACTGCGCGGGAGACACCGATGCCGTAGGAGCCCATCGTGACGGTGACGAGCTTGCCGTTCTCGTCGAGCACCTTGAGGTCGAGCGCCTCGGCGTACTTGCGGCCCAGCTGGAAGATGTGGCCCATCTCCACGCCGCGGGCGAGCTCCAGCGGGCCGGAGCCGTCGGGCGCGGGGTCGCCGGCGAGCACCTCGGCGGCCTCGATGACGCCGTCCCAGGTGAAGTCGCGGCCGGCCACCAGGTCGAACACGTGCTTGCCGGGCTGGTTGGCGCCGGTGATCCAGCGGCTGCCGGTCACGACCCGCGGGTCGACCAGGTAGCGGATCCTCGACTCGCTCTCGCTGCCGAGCACCTGGGGGCCGATGTAGCCCTTGACCAGCGCCGGGTGCTTGTCGAACTCGGTGAACGGCTCGACCTCGGCCGGGGCGACCTGCGCCTCCAGGCGCTTGGCGTCGACGTCGCGGTTGCCGGGGATGCCGATGACCAGCGGCTCCCGCGTGCCGTCGGGGTGCACGAGGGTGACGACGACGTTCTTCAGCGTCGAGGCGGCGGTGTAGCCGGCGTCGGGGAACAGTTGCTGGGCGACGGCGACCAGCGTCTCGATGGTCGGGGTGTCGGGGGTGTCCTCGACGTGCGCCTCGGGCAGCCCCTCGAGCGGGATCTCGTCGGGGACGACGGTGGTGACCGCCTCGACGTTGGCCGCGTACCCGCCGGGCGAGCGGACGAAGGTGTCCTCACCGATCGCCGTCGGGTGCAGGAACTCCTCGCTCTTGGAGCCGCCCATGGCCCCGGACATCGCCGAGACGATGGCGTACTCCAGGCCGAGCCGGTCGAAGATCCGGATGTAGGCGTCGCGGTGCGCGGCGTAGGACTTGTCCAGCCCGGCGTCGTCGACGTCGAAGGAGTAGCTGTCCTTCATCGTGAACTCGCGGCCGCGCAGCAGGCCGGCCCGGGGTCGCGCCTCGTCCCGGAACTTGGTCTGGATCTGGTACAGCGACAGCGGCAGGTCCTTGTACGACGAGTACAGGTCCTTCACCAGGAGCGTGAACATCTCCTCGTGGGTGGGGCCGAGCAGGTGGTCCACGCCGCGGCGGTCCTTGAGCCGGAAGAGGTTGTCGCCGTACTCGGTCCAGCGGCCGGTGGCCTCGTAGGGCTCCTTGGGCAGCAGCGAGGGGAAGTGCACCTCCTGCGCGCCCATCGCGTCCATCTCCTCGCGGACGATGCGCTCGACGTTGCGGAAGACGCGGAAGCCCAGCGGCAGCCAGGTGAACCCGCCGGGGGCGGCCCGCCGGATGTAGCCGGCACGGGCCAGGAGGCGGTGACTGGCGACCTCGGCGTCGGCCGGGTCGTCCCGAAGGGTCCGCAGGAACAGGGAGGACATCCGCAACAGCACGCCAGGAGTCTCCCAGGCCCGTCGAAGCGGTTTCCCGACACGTCCACCGGCCGGGCCCCGGACCGGGCACGACCTCGTGGGCGGCGGTCGCCCCCTCGGGCCACGGGCCCCGGCGGGGAGCGTCGAGTGGCTACGATCGGGCAGGTCGGAGGCGCATCGACACACCCCCGCCGCGGGGCCGATCCCGGGAGCGAGGAAGTCCGTGGGCCGAGACCGTCAGCACGACGATCGCGCCGGCCGGCCGCTGCCCCCGCGGCTCGACCCGCGCGCCGGTGCGCAGCCGCGGTCCCGTGCCGGCGCGAGCGCCGCCGGGCTGCGACCGCCGGACCGCCGCCGACGCCTCGTGCTCGGGAGCCGGGTCCTGGCCGGCGTCCTCTCGGTGCTGCTCCTCGCCGGCTCGGGCTGGGGCTGGTACCTCGGCCAGGTCGCCGACGCGACGGTGAACCGGACCGACGCCATTCCCGCCGACGGCAACGAGGACAGCGGGGACGTCGGCGAGGCGATGAACCTGCTGCTGGTCGGCAACGACAGCCGCAGCGCCCTCACCGACGAGCAGCTGGCCGAGCTCAACGCCGGCACCGACTCCGGCACCAACACCGACACGATGATCCTGGTGCACGTCCCCGCCGACGGGTCGCGTGCGTCGTTCGTCTCCTTCCCCCGCGACTCGTGGGTCGAGATCCCCGGCCACGGCGAGGACAAGCTGAACGCCGCCTACGCCTACGGCTACGCCGCCGCCGACGACGCCGCGGACGAGGCGGCCCGCCAGGCGGCCGGCGCCCAGCTGCTGGTGCGGACGATCAGCCGGCTCACCGGGCTGCAGATCGACCACTACGCCGAGGTGGACCTGCTCGGGTTCTTCGAGCTCAGCTCGGTCGTGGGCGGCGTCGAGGTCAACCTCTGCGAGGCCGTCGACGACCGCGAGTGGTCGGGCGCGGTCTTCCCGGCCGGCCCGCAGACGATCAGCGGCGCCGACGCGCTGAGGTTCGTCCGCCAGCGGCACGGCCTGCCCGGGGGCGATTTCGACCGCATCGTCCGCCAGCAGGTCTTCATCGCCGGGGTCCTGCGCAAGATGCTCTCCGAGGACGTGCTGCTGGACCTCAGCAAGCAGCGGGAGCTCGTGCAGGCCGCCGCCGAGTCGCTCACCGTGGACGAGGACCTGAACCTGCTCCAGCTCGCCGAGCAGATGCAGTCGGTCACCACGGGCAGCATCGAGTTCCAAACCGTGCCCAACCTCGGGATCGACCGGGAGGGCAGCGCCTCCATCGTCCGGCTGGAGGACGAGGCGACCCTGCGGCAGTTCTTCGCGCAGCTGTCGGCCGAACCCGAGGACGCCGCACCGGAGGACGCCGCCCCGGCGGACCCCGTGGACCCCTCCGAGGTGGCGGTCGCCGTCTTCAACGGCTCGGGGACGAGCGGGCTGGCAGCCGAGGCCCAGGCCGACCTCGAGGCCGCCGGCTTCACGGTGGCGTCCACGGGCAACGCCGACTCCGCCGACTACGAGCAGACCGAGATCCGGCACGCCGCCGGCGACGAGGCCCTCGCCGCCACGGTCGCCGCCGCCGTCCCCGGCGCTGTCACGCGGCTCGTCGACGACGCCACGCCGGGCACCGTGCAGCTCGTCCTCGGCGCGGACTTCAACGGCATCGGGGAGGCCACCGACGCCCAGCCGCCGGCGGAACCGGTGGAGGGTGAGGACGCCCGCACCGCCGCCGACACCGGCTGCATCAACTGACCCGCCGGCCGCTCCCGGCCGCGGGCGCTCAGCCGACGAGGCGGCCGCGGAGGATGGTTCGTTGCGGGCGCCGCAACGAGTCGAGGTCGGCGCGCGGATCGGTCTCGTAGACGACGACGTCGGCCGTCGCCCCCTCCTCGATCCCCCGCAGCCCGAGCCACTCGCGCGCCCGCCAGGACCCCGCGGCCAGCGCCGCCTCGGCGGGGATCCCGGCGTCGCACAGCGCCCGGATCTCGTCGGCGATCACGCCGTGGTCGATGCCGCCGCCGGCGTCGGTGCCGGCGAACACCGGCACCCCGGCCTCGTAGGCGGCCCGCACGACGGCGCCGGAGTTCGCGTACAGCCGCCGCATCGTGCTGGCGTAGCTCGGGAACTTCTTCTCCCCCGCCGCCGCGAAACCCGGGAAGTTCTCCACGTTGACCAGCGTCGGGACGACGGCGGTGCCGCGGCGGGCCATCTCGCCGATGAGCTCCTCGGTCAGCCCGGTGCCGTGCTCGATGCAGTCGATCCCGGCCTCGATGAGCCCCGGGAGCGCGTCGGTGCCGAAGGTGTGCGCGGTGACCCGGGCACCCTCCTCGTGGGCCGCCGCGATCGCCGCCGCGAGGACGTCGGCCGGCCACTCGGGCGCGAGGTCACCGACCGACCGGTCGATCCAGTCCCCCACCAGCTTCACCCAGCCGTCACCCCGGCGGGCCTGGATCCGCGTCTGCTCGACGAGGTCGTCGGGCTCGATCTCGATGCCCAGCCCCGGGATGTACCGGCGGGGGCGGGCGATGTGCCGCCCGGCCCGTATGATCGTCGGCAGCTCCGGGTCGTCGTCCAGGGCCCGGGTGTCGACCGGCGACCCGCAGTCCCGCAGCGCCAGCACCCCGGCGTCCCGCTCGGTCAGGGCCTGCTGCCGTGCGTGGGCGAGGTCCTCGACGTGCCCGCCGCCGCGCGCGATGCCCACGTGGCAGTGCGCGTCGACCAGCCCCGGGAGCAGCCAGCCGCCCCTGATGACCGTCTCCGCGCCCGGCACCGGCTCGAAGGTGAACCGCCCGTCGCGCACCCAGACGTCGCGGTGCTCCCCCTCGGGCAGCACCACCCCGGACAGGTGCAGCGACGGCAGCGTGCTCACCGGCCGCGCTCGTCCTTCAGCTGGTCGAAGTTGAGCTTGGTGAGGTCGGGCAGGCCCTGCCCCGGCGGCAGACCCGGCATCCCGGCGCCGCCGAAGGGGTTGGCACCGCCCGGGAAGCCGGCGCCGGGCGGCAGGCCGGGCGCGCCCACGGGACGCCGGGCCGGGCCGCCCTTCCCCTTGCCCTTCTTCCCCTTGCCCTTCTTGGACTGCGCCTGCATCTGCCGGCCGCGGGCCTTTTTCGACATCGGGCCCATGCCGGGCAGGCCCATGCTGCCGGCCATCTGGCCCATCATCTTCTGGGCCTGGGCGAACCGCTCGAGCAGCGAGTTCACCTCGGTCACCGTCACGCCGGAACCGTTGGCGATGCGCACCCGCCGCGAGGCGTTGATGATCTTCGAGTCGACCCGCTCCTGCGGCGTCATCGACCGGATGATCGCCGCGGTGCGGTCGAGGTCGCGGTCGTTGACCTGCGCGAGCTGCTCCTTCATCTGGCCGGCGCCCGGCAGCATGCCCAGCAGGTTCGCGATCGGGCCCATCTTGCGGATCGCCATCATCTGCTCGAGGAAGTCCTCGAGCGTGAAGCCCTCGCGGGAGGCGAACTTGCCGGCCATCTTCTCGGCCTGGTCGGCGTCGAAAGCCTGCTCGGCCTGCTCGATGAGGGTCAGCACGTCACCCATGCCGAGGATGCGCGAGGCCATCCGCTCGGGGTGGAAGACGTCGAAGTCGGTGAGCTTCTCACCGGTCGAGGCGAACATGATCGGCTGGCCGGTCACGTACCGCACCGAGAGCGCCGCACCACCGCGCGCGTCGCCGTCGAGCTTGGTCAGGACGACGCCGGAGAAGCCGACGCCCTCCTGGAAGGCCTGCGCCGTGGTGACGGCGTCCTGGCCGATCATCGCGTCGACGACGAACAGGGTCTCGTCGGGCTGCACGGCGTCGCGGATCGAGGCGGCCTGGGCCATCAGGTCGGCGTCGATGCCCAGCCGGCCGGCGGTGTCGACGACGACGACGTCGTGCATCGTGCGGCGGGCGTGGTCGATCGAGTCGCGGGCCACCTGCACCGGGTCGCCGACGCCGTTGCCCGGCTCCGGCGCGTAGACGTCGACCCCGGCCTGCCCGGCCACGATCGAGAGCTGGTTGACCGCGTTGGGCCGCTGGAGGTCGGCGGCGACCAGCATCGGGGTGTGGCCCTGACCCTTCAGCCACCGGCCGAGCTTGCCGGCGAGCGTGGTCTTACCGGCGCCCTGCAGACCGGCGAGCATGATCACCGTCGGCGACTGCTTGGCCAGCCGGATGCGGCGGGTCTCGCCACCGAGGATCTCGATGAGCTCCTCGTTGACGATCTTGATGACCTGCTGCGCGGGGTTCAGCGCCTGGGAGACCTCCGCACCACGGGCGCGCTCCTTGACGGCGGTGATGAAGGCCCGCACCGCCGGCAGGGCGACATCGGCCTCCAGCAGTGCGATCCGGATCTCGCGCGCGGTCGCGTCGATGTCGGCGTCGGAGAGCCGACCCTTGCCTCGCAGGCCGGTGAAGACCTTGTCGAGGCGGTCGGAGAGGGTCTCGAACACAGCACGTCCTCAGAAGTCACGGGCACGGGCTCGCCGCGCCACCTGGCTCCCAGCGTATCGAGGGAAGTCGAGCCCGGTCAGGCCGCGCGGTCGAGGCGGGGGGCGACCGCCGTCACGGCGGCCTCCCCGGTGACCACGGCGGAGCCGCAGTCGGCGCAGATCCACTCGGGGCACTCGCCGCCGTCCTCGGTGTGCCCGTCGACGCACGGCGGCTGCACGAACTCCCGGTCGTCCCCGCAGCTGGGGCAGGGCCACTGGCGGCTGTCCACGGCAGGCTCCTCTCGGAAAGCGGGACCGGTCCGTCCCGAACTGCCCACGACCGTCGCACGCACCACCGACAGAACCCGGGAGATCAGGGCGGCGTGTCGCCCGCGGTCAGCACGCCGGCGCCCCGCGTGGCGGCCACCAGCGCCGCATCGACCCGCGCGCGCTGGTCTGGGTCCACCGGCGAGCCGGACGGGTTGGCGACGTAGAAGCAGTCGACCGCGTCCCCGCCCAGGGTCTCGATGAGGGCCGACGTCACGTCCAGCCCCTCACCGGCGATGGCGGCGGTGAGCCGGTACAGCAGCCCCGCGCGGTCGCCGGCCCGGACCTCCACGATCCCGGTCGCCCGGCCGCTCACCTCGTGGTTGTGCCAGGAGATGCGGGGCGGCGCCGACCGCGTGTCCTGGTGGTAGTCGGCCTCCCGCTGCCGCAGCCGCTCGGCCAGCGAGAGCGTCCCCTCCAGCGCCGCGCGCACGGCGTCGGCCAGGATCTCCGGCACCGGCGCCCGGCCGAACCGGGGGCGCACCGCGAACACCCCGGTGCCGTAGCCGTCGACCACGGTCAGCTTCGCCGCCCGCACGTCGAGCTGGTTGAGCGCCAGCACCCCGGCGCAGGTGCTGAGCAGGCCGGGACGGTCCGGGGCCCCGATGGTCACCTGCTGGCCGTCGGCGACGTCCTCGATCCCCACCGTGACCGACCGGGTGGCCCCGGGGATGTCCGGGGCGGGTGCGGTGACCTGGGGCCGGGTCGGGTGCAGCACCGGCTGCGGCTCGGACAGCTGGGTCCCGCCCATCTCGGCCTGCACGCGGGCGACCAGCGCGGCGACGAGGTGCGCCTTCCACGGCGACCACGCCGAGGCGCTGGTCGCGGCGCCGTCGGCCTGGGCGAGGGCGTGCAGCAGGTGCAGCACGCTCGCGTCGCCGTCGATGGTCGCCGCCACCCGCTCGACCGTCGCGGGGTCGTCGATGTCCCGCCGGGTCGCCGTGGCCGGGAGCAGCAGGTGGTGGCGGACGAGGGTCCCCAGGACGGCGACGTCGGGCTCGGAGAACCCCATCCGGGTGCCGATCGCGGCGGCGATCGGCTCCCCCACCACGCTGTGGTCCCCCGGCCAGCCCTTGCCGATGTCGTGCAGCAGGGCCGCCACGAGCAGCAGGTCCGGCCGGTCGACGTCCCGGGTCAGCTCCGACGCCGCGGCCGCCGCCTCGATCAGGTGCCGGTCGACGGTGTACCGGTGCCACGGGTGGCGCTGCGGCAGCGACCGGACGCGGTCCCACTCGGGAAGGAGCCGGGAGAGCAGGCCCTCCTGGTCCAGCTGCTCCAGGACCGGCACGGCCGACCGGCCGCTGGCGAGCACCCGGAGGAACGACCAGCGGGCCTCCGGGGGCCAGGGTTCGGGCATCGGCGGGCCGTGCACCGCGAGCACCTTCAACGTGTAGGGCGACAGCAGCAGGTCGGCCCGCGCGGCGGCCGCGGCGGCGCGCAGCAGCAGCCCCGGGTCGGCGGCCGGGCGGGCGTCGCGGGCGAGGACCACCTCGTCGCCCTGCCGGACGACACCCTCGGCCAGCGGCTCGCGGCGGATCCGGCGGTACCGGCCACGGGGACGCCGCACCAGGGCGGCCTCCACGCGACGCCACGTCTCGTCGGCGACGAACGCCAGGCGACGCCCGGCGAGGCTGACCTCGCGGAGCAGGACGTCCTCGTCGGCGAGGCCGAGCGCCACGGCGATCGGGCGCTGCTCCTGGCGGACCAGGACGTCGGTGGCGCGGCCGGAGCGGCGGCGGAGCTCGTCGCGCACGTCGAGCAGGAAGGCGTAGGCCCGCTCGACCTCGGCCGCCGGCTCGTCGACGAGCTGGGCGGCGGCCGCCGCCCGGAGCACCTGCCCCTCCCGGAGCCCGCCGTAGGCCTCCTTGAGGTCGGGTTCCAGCAGGAAGGCGAGCTCCCCCAGCCGGGCGGCCCGCTCCCGGCGCAGGTCGCGCAGCTGCGGCAGCAACCGCGAGGCGTGCTGGCGCCAGCTGGCCAGGGTGGCCGCCCGCAGCCGGGCGGCGAGCTCGGCGTCCCCGGCCACCAGCCGGGCGTCGAGCAGCCCGAGACCGGCCTTGGCGTCGGTCGAGGCGACGGCGACGGCCTCGGCGACCGACCGCACCGAGTGGTCCAGCCGCAGGCCGGTGTCCCAGACGGGGTACCAGAGCGCGTCGGCGACCGCGGCGATCTCCGGCCGCCCGTCGTGCACCAGGACGAGGTCGAGGTCGCCGTAGGGCGGCAGCTCCCGGCGGCCGAGGCTGCCGACCGCCACCAGGGCCACCCCGTCGGTGCCCGTGCGGGGCGGCCCGCCGCGCGCGGCGCGGGCCGGCGGCGTCCCGGCGACGGCGTCGTCGAGCAGGCGGCCGAGCCACGCCTCGAGGGCCGCTCCGCGCTCGACCCGGCCCAGCCCCGGCAGCGCCTCGGTGTCCAGCACGCGTCCCCCTCCGTCGGGCGTCCTCGCCCAGTGCGGTTCCGAAAGTGCAGTCGGCCGGGGCGGCGGGCGATCCCACCACCCCGGCCGACGGGTGCGCTCAGCGCGGACGGCTCAGACCGCGTCCTCCCCGCGCTCGCCGGTGCGGACCCGGACGACCTCGTCGATCGTGGTCACCCAGACCTTCCCGTCACCGATCTGGCCGGTGGAGGCGGCCTCGACGACGGCGTCCACGACACGGGCGGCGTCGAGCTCGCCGACGACGACCTCGATGCGGACCTTCGGCACGAAGTCCACCTGGTACTCCGCACCGCGGTAGACCTCGGTGTGCCCCCGCTGACGGCCGAAGCCCTGGACCTCGCTGACGGTGAGCCCGGCGATGCCGATCAGCTCGAGGGCGTTCTTGACGTCGTCGAGCTTGAACGGCTTGACGATCGCGGTGACCAGCTTCATGCCCGGATCCCTTCCGTGTTTCGGGCCTCGGCGCGTGCCTGGCCGCTCAGTGGTGCGGTGGAACCGCTGCTACCGAGGGAGGCGAGGTCGTAGCCCGACTCGGCGTGCACGACGGTGTCGATACCGGCGACCTCGTCCTCCTCCGTGATGCGGAAGCCCATCGTCTTCTGGATGACGATGCCGATGACCAGCGTAAGGACGAAGGAGAAGACGAGGACGGCGACCGCCCCGACGACCTGGCGCCACAGCTGGTCGACGCTGCCGCCGTAGAAGAGGCTCTCCACGCCGGCCGGGGCGGCCGGGTCGGCCAGGAAGCCGATGGCGATGGTGCCCCAGAGGCCACCGACGAGGTGCACGCCGACGACGTCGAGCGAGTCGTCGTAGCCGAGCTTGTACTTGAGGCCGACGGCGAGGGCGCACAGCGCGCCGGCGATCACGCCGATGATGATCGCGCCGATCGGCGAGACCGACGAGCAGGCCGGCGTGATGGCGACCAGGCCGGCGACGACGCCGGACGCGGCGCCCAGCGACGTCGAGTGGCCGTCGCGGAGCTTCTCCACCAGGAGCCAGCCGAGGATGGCCGCGCCGGTGGCCACCAGGGTGTTCACCCAGGCGACGGCGGCGGTGTTGTTCGCGGCGAGGGCGGAGCCGGCGTTGAAGCCGAACCAGCCGAACCACAGCAGCCCGGCGCCGAGCATGACCAGCGGCAGGTTGTGCGGCCGCATGGCGTCGCGACCGAAGCCGCGCCGCTTGCCCAGCACCAGGGCGAGGGCGAGGCCCGCCGCACCGGCGTTGATGTGGACGGCGGTGCCACCGGCGAAGTCGATCGCGGCGAGGTCGTTGGCGATCCAGCCGCCGATCACGTCGTCGACGTCGAAGGCGAACACCCAGTGCGCCACCGGGAAGTAGACGAGCGTCGCCCAGATGCCGACGAAGACCATCCACGCGCCGAACTTCGCGCGGTCGGCGATGGCGCCGGAGATGAGCGCGACGGTGATGATGGCGAAGACGGCCTGGAAGCCGACGAAGGCCATGACGGGCAGGCCACCGCCCTCGCTGGTCGCGTCCTCCATCAGACCCGCGAGGCCGAAGAACTCGGCGGGGTTGCCGAGCAGGCCGCCGCCGCCGACGCTGTCGCCGAAGGCGATCGAGTAGCCGTAGAGCACCCAGAGCACGCTGACCAGGGCCAGGGCGCCGAAGCTCATCATCATCATGTTCAGCACGCTCTTCGCGCGGACCATGCCGCCGTAGAAGAGTGCGAGGCCGGGGGTCATCAGCAGCACGAGCGCGGCGCTGGTGAGGATCCAGGCGGTGTCGCCGGTGTTGACCACGGCAACCTCCTGTGTCGGGTCGTCGGCCGGGCGGCCGTATCGGTGAAGCCCCGTCCTCCGTGCGGGAGGGGCGACTCGGCGTTCACCGTGCCCGCCGCGTGTTTCCGGGGGCGGCCGTGCCACGTTTCGGAGCCGTGAACTCCCCGCCGCGTTTCCCGTCCCCGCGTTGCGGGCATGTTGCGCCGCCCTCCGAGGGGGCATCCCCGCTCCACGGGCGGAGCACGGCGCGCCAGTTGCGAACGATGTGCAATAAGGTCGTCGGCGTGCACGTGCCCGATGGATTCCTCGACCCGGCCACCTCGGTGGCGACCGCAGCGGTGGCCGCCGGCACGGTGGCGCTCGCCCTCCGCAAGGCCCGCACCGAGCTCGACGACCGCACCGCGCCCCTCGCCGGGCTCGCCGCCGCGTTCGTCTTCGCCGGTCAGATGATGAACTTCCCGCTGCCCGGCCTGCCGGTGAGCGGGCACCTGATCGGGGCGGTGCTCACCGCCGTCCTGGTCGGCCCCTGGACAGCGGTGCTCTGCATGACCGTGGTCCTGCTCGTGCAGGCCGTCCTCTTCGCCGACGGCGGGATCACCGCCCTGGGCACGAACGTCACGCTGATGGCGCTGCTGGCGGTGGTGCTGGGCTACGGCGCCTTCCGGGGCCTGGCCGCCGTCCTGCCCCGGACCCGGGCCGGGATCCTGACCGCCACCGGGATCGCCGCCTATCTCTCCGTGCCGGCCGCCGCGCTGACCTTCGTCGGCCTGTTCGCCCTCGGCGGCAGCGTCGACATCCCGATCGGCACGGTCGCCGCGGCGATGACCGGCGTCCACCTGCTCATCGGCCTCGGCGAGGCGGCGATCACCGTCGCCGTCGTGGGCGCCGTGCTCGCCGTCCGCCCCGACCTGGTGCACGGCGCGGCGCGGCTGCGGAGCACCGCACCGCTGGCCGGCCGGCCCACCGCGGCCACGGGCGTGGCCCGATGACCCGCCGCGGCCGCACCCTCTGGATCGCCGGCCTGCTCGCCGCCCTCGTCGTGGCCGGCGTGCTCAGCTGGTACGCGAGCTCCTCCCCCGACGGCCTGGAGCACGCCGCCGAGCAGGCGGGGTTCGCCCAGAGCGCGGAGGACAGCGCCACCGCCGGCTCCCCGCTGGCCGACTACCTGGTCGACGGTGAGGAGAACCGGCTCTCCGCCGGGGCCGCCGGGGTGATCGGCGTGGTCGTCACCCTGGCGCTGGCCGGCGGCCTGACGATGGTGATCCGCCGCCGCGGCAGCACCGCCGACGTGGGCTGACGTGGGCGCCGGTCACGGCGGCTCGCTGCTCGCCCGGTACGCGCCGGGCAGCACCGCCGTCCACCGGCTGGAGCCGCACACCAAGCTGGTGTCGGTCCTGGCGTTCGCGGTGGTCGTCGTCTCGACGCCGGTGCACGCCCCCTGGGCGCCGGCCGCCTACGGCGGGTACCTGCTCGCCGTGCTCACCGCCGCGGCCGTCGCCGGGGTCGGGCCCGGGCGGCTGGCACGGGGGCTGGTGGTGGAGGTGCCGTTCGTGGCCTTCGCCGTCCTCCTGCCGTTCGTGGCCCAAGGCCCGCGGGTGGAGGTGGTGGGGCTCTCGCTGTCGCAGACCGGCCTGGCCGCCGGGGGCGGTCTGCTGGCCAAGGCGACGCTGTCGATCCTCGCGGCGACCGTGCTGGCGGCGACGACGGAGCCGCGGGCGCTGCTGCGCGGGCTGGAGCGGCTCCGGCTGCCGCAGGTGCTCGTCCAGATCCTCATGTTCATGATCCGGTACGCCGACGTCGTCGGCGGCGAGCTGCACCGCATGCGGATCGCCCGGGAGTCCCGGGGGTTCAGCGGCGGCGGCCTGCGCGGGCTCCGCGTGCTGGGCGCCACCGCGGGCGCGCTGTTCATCCGGTCCTACGAGCGCGGCGAGCGGGTGCACCTGGCGATGCTCAGCCGCGGGTACACCGGCAGCCTGCCCACCGGCCCGGCGGCCGCGGCCGATCCGCGCGCGTGGGCGCAGGCGCTGACCCTCCCCCTGGCGGCGGCCGCCGTGCTGGCGGCCGGGATGCTGCTGGGGTGAGTTCTCCCCCGCCGTCCCTGCTGGTCGAGGACCTCGCCTACGCCTATCCCGACGGGCACCAGGCGCTGTTCGGCGTCGACCTGCGGGTCGAGCGGGGTGAGCGGGTGGCGCTGCTGGGCCCCAACGGTGCGGGGAAGACGACGCTCGTGCTGCACCTCAACGGCATCCTGCGCGCCGGCCGCGGCCGGGTGGACGTGGCCGGGCTGCCGGTGGAGAAGCGCACCCTGCAGGAGATCCGCCGCCGGGTCGGCGTGGTGTTCCAGGACCCCGACGACCAGCTGTTCATGCCGACCGTCGGCGAGGACGTCGCCTTCGGCCCGCGCAACCTCGGGCTGCCCGAGCCCGAGGTCGCCGAGCGGGTGGCGGCCGCCCTCGAGCAGGTCCGGATGGCCGACGCCGCCGACCGCCCGCCGCACCACCTGTCGTTCGGCCAGCGCCGCCGGGTCGCCGTCGCCACGGTCCTGGCCATGCAGCCGGAGATCGTCGTCCTCGACGAGCCGTCGTCGAACCTGGACCCGGCCGGCCGACGGGAGCTGGCCGAGGTGCTGGCCGAGCTGCCGGTGACCCTGCTGATGGTCACCCACGACCTGCCCTACGCCGCCCAGCTGTGCCCCCGGTCGGTGATCCTGGACGGCGGGGTGGTGGTCGCCGACGGCCCGACGCCGGAGGTGCTGACCGACGCCGGCCTGCTCGCCGCACACCGGCTCGAGCTGCCCTACGGGTTCGACCCCACGCGGCTCTAGGCGCGGCCCGCCGACGGGCGGGCTACGCCTCGCCGCCCACCAGCGCCTCGGCGAAGGCGCGCGGCTCGAACGGCGCCAGGTCGTCGGGGCCCTCACCGAGGCCGATCAGCTTCACCGGGATGCCGAGCTCGCGCTGCACGGAGATGACGATGCCGCCCTTGGCCGTCCCGTCGAGCTTGGTGAGGACGACGCCGGTCACGTCGACGGCCTGGGTGAACACCCGCGCCTGCACGACCCCGTTCTGGCCGGTGGTGGCGTCGAGCACCAGCAGCACCTCGGTGACCGGCGACTGCTTCTCCACGACGCGCTTGACCTTGCCCAACTCGTCCATGAGCCCCGACTTGGTGTGCAGCCGCCCGGCGGTGTCGACGACGACGGTGTCCGCCTCCGACTCGACGCCGGTGCGCACCGCGTCGAAGGCGACCGCCGCGGGGTCGGCGCCCTCGCGGCCGCGAACGGTGAGCACGCCGACCCGCTCGCCCCAGGTCTCGAGCTGGTCGGCGGCGGCCGCCCGGAAGGTGTCGGCGGCGCCGAGGATCACGCTCTTGCCGTCACCGACGAGGACGCGGGCGATCTTGCCGACGGTGGTGGTCTTGCCGGCGCCGTTCACGCCGACGACCAGCACCACACCGGGCCGCCCCTCGTGCCGGCCGGTCCCGAGGGTGCGGTCGAGGTCGGGCCCCAGGACGGCGGTCAGCTCGCGGACCAGCAGCTCCCGCAGCTCGGCGCCGGAGGCGGTCGCCAGGACCATCGTCTGGGTGCGCAGCCGGTCGACGATCTCGGTGGTGGCCGCCACCCCGACGTCGGCGGCCAGCAGGGTCTCCTCGATCTCCTCCCAGTCGTCCTCGGTGAGCTTCTCCCGGGCGAGGACGGTGAGCAGCCCTCGCCCGAGCGAGGACTGCGACCGGGCCAGCCGCGAGCGGAGGCGGATCAGCCGGCCGGCCGAGGGCGGCGGCGTCTCGAACACCAGCCCCGGCTCGGGCTCGGCCGGGGGCAGCTCGACCGGCGCCTCGGTCTCCGGCGGGAGCCCCAGCCCCGACGCGGTGGCGCCCGTGGGGCGCGGCTCCTCGACGGGCGCGGGCGGCCGCGGGCGGGTGAGGGTCGTGCCTGCGGTGGCGTCGTCGTCGAGCCGGAAGGTCCGCCGGCCGCGCCCCACCAGCAGGCCCACTCCGAGGATCACCGCGACCACCAGGATCGCGATCGCGATCAGCACGAATTCCATGACCCGAGTCTCCCAGCACTCCTCCGGGAAGCTCCGCGGGGACACCGTTCCCCTCCGGCCCCGGCGTAGGACAGGCTGTGCCCATGCCGCACCCCAGCTCCAGCGACCCCGCCCTCGTGCTGGGCCCGCTCCTGCGGCACGTCGACCCCGTCTCCGCCACCGTCTGGGTGGAGACCGACCGGCCGTGCGAGGTCGACGTGCTGGGCCGGCGCGCCCGGACGTTCACCGTGGGCGGCCACCACTACGCGCTGGTCCTGGTGGAGGACCTCGCCCCGGGGAGCACCACGCCGTACGAGGTGCGCCTCGACGGCACGCGGGTGTGGCCGCCGCGGGACTCGGAGTTCCCGCCCAGCCGGATCCGCACGCCCGGCCGGCCCGGCCCCTTCCGGCTGGCATTCGGATCGTGCCGGTACGCCAGCCCGCAGACCGTCGAGGACTCCGAGGGCATCCCGCCGGACGCACTGGACCTCTACGCCAAGCGGCTGGTGGCGCAGCCAGAGGACCGCTGGCCCGACGCGCTGGTCCTCCTGGGCGACCAGGTGTACGCCGACGAGCTGACCGAGCACACCCGCGGGTGGCTGTCCCGCCGCCGGAGCGGAGCCGCGGAGGAGACGGCCCCGGCCGCCCAGGTCGCCGACTTCGAGGAGTACACCCAGCTCTACGTCGAGTCCTGGCAGGACCCCCAGGTCCGGTGGCTGCTCTCGACCGTCCCGTCCTCGATGATCTTCGACGACCACGAGATGATCGACGACTGGAACAGCTCGGCCGCCTGGCGCGAGAAGATCATCCGCAACGACTGGTGGACCGGCCGGATCTGCGGCGGCCTGGTCAGCTACTGGGTCTACCAGCACCTGGGCAACCTCAGCCCCCAGGAACTGGCCGACAACAAGATCTGGCGGGCGATCCAGGACCTCTCGGACGCCTCCCCGTCGGGCCCCGTGGACGCCGAACCGCTCCTGCGCGAGATGGCCGCGCGGGCCGACGAGGACCCGGCCAGCGTGCGCTGGAGCTACGTGCGGCACTGGGGGGACGTCCGGCTGGTCATGATCGACAGCCGGGCCGGCCGGGTGCTGGAGGAGACCGGCCGCCGGATGCTCGACGACGCGGAGTTCGAGTGGGTCGAGGCCGCGATGCGGCGGGCCGCCGACGAGGAGGTGCAGCACCTCGTCCTCGGCACCTCGCTGCCGTGGCTGCTCCCCCACGCCGTCGACTCGCTGGAGCGGTGGAACGCGACGCTGAACCTGACGCACCACGGCCGGTGGCGCGGACGCCTGGCCGAGGCGCTCCGGCAGATGGCCGATCTCGAGCACTGGGCGGCCTTCGGGCACTCCTTCGACCGGCTCGGCCGCGCGATCACCGGCGTCGCCCGTGGCGAGCACGGCCGGGCACCGGCGACCACGCTGGTGATCTCCGGCGACGTCCACCACGCCTACTCCGCCCAGGTGGTCGAGCCGGGCGACCTGCAGGGGCGGGTGCACCAGCTCACCGTGTCGCCGCTGCACAACCAGGCGCCGCACCCGATCAAGGTCGCCTTCCGGATCGGGTGGAGCCAGCGGGCCCGGCGGCTCTCCGAGCGGCTGGCCCGCCTGGTCGGCGCCGCACCGCGGAGCATCGAGTGGGAGAAGCAGGTCGGCCCCTACTTCGGCAACCAGATCGGTGAGCTGGTCCTGACCGGGCGGGAGGCGCGCTTCGTGCTGTCGGTGAGCGAGCGGGGATCGCAGGAGCTGACCGAGGTCGTGGACATGCCGCTGTCGGACGCCTGAGAGGGTGGAGCGGTGACGAAGCCGGCCCCCGGTCCCGACCAGCCGCCCATCCCGGTGCGGCTGGTCACCTTCAACACCCACCACGGTGTGGGCGACGACGCGCGGCACGACCTCCCCCGGCTGGCCACCCTGCTGGCGTCGGTGGACGCCGACGTCATCTGCCTGCAGGAGGTGGACCGCTACTTCGGCGAGCGGAGCGAGGACGTCGACCAGGCGCTGCTGCTCTCCCGCGCGCTGGACATGCAGCTGGCCTGGGGGCCGGCCATCGACGAGCCCCGCCCCGGCGACGAGCCGCGGCGCCAGTACGGCAACGCGCTGCTGTCGCGGCTGCCCATCCTGATCAGCGACGTCCACCGGCTGCCCGGCAGCGGGGAGCCGCGCAGCGCGCTCCGCACCATGATCGAGCTCGACGGCGGGGCGCTGTGGATCACCGCCACCCACCTGACCACCCGGTCGGCGGAGGTGCGCGGGACGCAGGTGGCGGCGCTGGCCGATCTGCACACCGAGCCGATGGACACCGGCGTCCTGGTCGGCGACTTCAACACCGGGCCCGACGCCCCCGAGCTCGACGTCCTGCGGCAGCGGTTCACCGACGCCTGGCGGCTGGCGCGGGCCCGGGACGACCAGGCGGGCTGGAAGTTCTGGCAGAAGGACGAAGGGCTGACCCACCCGGCCCACTCACCGAGCAAGCGGATCGACCACGTCTGGGTGTCCGCCGGGGTCGCCGTCGCCGGCGCATACGTGCTCGACGCCGAGGGTGCGTCGGACCACCTCCCGGTCGTCGTCGACCTCGAGGTCCGCAGCGGCGTCTGAGGCATAGGAAGCCATGCCTGCGGTTCCCGCCCCGAATGCGTAGGCATGGCTTCCTATGCCTACGCGCGGGGATCAGGCGGGTTCCGCCTCGCGGAGCCGCTGGCTGATCACCCCGGTGATGCCGTCGCCCCGCATGCTCACGCCGTAGAGGGCGTCGGCGATCTCCATCGTCCGCTTCTGGTGGGTGATGATGATCAGCTGCGACGTCGACCGCAGCTGCTCGACCAGGACGAGCAGCCGGCCGAGGTTGACGTCGTCGAGCGCGGCCTCGACCTCGTCGAGCACGTAGAACGGCGAGGGCCGGGCGCGGAAGATCGCCACCAGCAGCGCGACCGCCGTCAGCGACCGCTCGCCGCCGGAGAGGAGCGAGAGCCGCTTCACCTTCTTGCCCGGAGGGCGGGCCTCGACCTCGATGCCGGTCGTGAGCATGCTGTCGGGCTCGGTGAGCACCAGCCGTCCGGAGCCACCGGGGAAGAGCGTCGCGAACACCTGCTCGAACTCGCGGGCGACGTCGGCGAAGGCCGCGGCGAAGACGTCGTGGATGCGGTTGTCGACCTCACGGACGACGGTCAGCAGGTCCTTGCGGGTGCTCTTGAGGTCCTCCAGCTGGGTGGCGAGGAAGGTGTGCCGCTCCTCCAGCGCCGCGAACTCCTCCAGCGCCAGCGGGTTGACCTTGCCCAGGGTGGCGAGGTCGCGCTCGGCACGGGCGACCCGGCGCTCCTGCACCGCCCGGTCGTAGGGCCGGGCGTCGGGGGCGGGCTGCCCGGCCGCCTCGGCCTCGGCGACCAGCTGGGGTGACGGCGGCACCGGCGTCGCGGGCCCGTACTCGGCGAGCAGGGTCGGCAGGTCGACGCCGTACTCCTCGGCGGCCCGGTTCTCCAGCGACTCGATGCGGTAGCGCTGCTCGGTGCGCGCCACCTCGTCGCGGTGCACCTCGTCGGTGAGCCGGTCGAGCTCGGCGGTGGCCGCGCGCACCCGGCCGCGCACCTCCAGCAGCTCCGCCTCGTACGTGCTCCGGGACGACGCGAGGGCGTCCCGCTCGGCGGCGGCGCGGGCCAGCGACGCACCCAGCGCGGTCAGCGCGGACTCGGCGTCCCGGCGCACGGCGGCGGCCACGGCCGCGCCGCGTTCCCGTGCGACCCGCGCCGCGGCGGCCCGCTCCCGGGCCGCCCGCTCCTGCCGGGCCTGCCGGCGCAGCGACTCCGCCCGCCCCTGCAGGGCCCGCGCCCGCTCCTCCGCGGTGCGGACGGCGAGGCGCGCCTCCGTCTCGGCCCGCCGGGCCGTGGCGACCTCGGCGCGCAGCCGGTCCCGGTCCTCGGTGGGCGGCTCGTCGGCCACCGGCGCCGCCTGCGCCCCGGCCAGCCGCGCCTCCAGCGTCGCCAAGGCGGCGCCCGCCCGCTCCAGCGACTCCTCGGCGCGCACGCGGGCGGCCGCGTGGCGGTCGGCCTCCGCGGACGCCGAACGGGCGGCGGCGCCCAGCTCGGCCAACGCGGTCGCCTCGGCCGAGCGGGTGCGGTCGGCGGCCTGCCGGGCGGCGAGCGCCGCCTCGACGTCGGCGGAGCGGGCCTGCGCGGTACGGCGGGCCTCGGCCAGCTCGTCGGCGAGCCGCGCCGCGGCGGCGCTGGCGGTGGCGAGCTCGGCCTCGGCCTCGTCGACGCGGGCCCGGACCTCCAGGTTCGACGGCGCATCGGTCTGCCCGCCGAGCGCCCAGTCGGCGCCGAGCAGGTCGCCGGTCGCGGTGACCGCCCGCACGCGGGGGTGGGTGCGCACCAGGGTGACGGCGGCGGCGAGGTCGGGGACGAGCGCGACCCGCTCGAGGGCCCGGGCCAGCGCGGGGCGCAGCGGCTCGGGCGCCCGCACCGCGTCCAGCGCCCAGCGGATGCCCTCGGGCAGCTCCGGCCAGCCGTCACGGGGCACGGGGGGCAGTCCGCCGGTGACCAGGAGGCCGGCCCGCCCACCGCCGGTGCTGGTCAGGTGGGTCAGCGCGGCGGCGGCCTCGGCGACCCCGGAGACGACGACGGCGTCGGCCATGCCCCCGAGCGCGGCGGCGACCGCCACCTCGTCGCCCGGCGCCACGGTCAGCTGCTCGGTCAGCGGGCCGAGCACGCCGGCGAGGTCGGCGCCGAGCACGGCGGCGGCGCCGTCGGCCGGGGCGAGCCCCATCGCGAGGGCGTCCCGGCGGGCCTGCCAGGAGGCGCGGTCGCGCTCGGCGGCGCGCTCGGCCTCGGCCAGCTCGGTGACCCGGCGGGCCGCGGCGGCGTGCAGGGCGACGGCGTCCTCGTGCGCGGCGACGAGGGCGACGTCGGTGTCCTCCTGCTCGGTGACCCGGCCGCGGCGGTCGGCCAGCCGCTCGGCGGCGACCTCGGCGCGGTCGGCGGCCTCGGCGGCGGCGAGCGTCAGCCGGTCGATCTCGGCCTGACCGGCCCCGACCCGGGACCGCGCCGCGGCGACCTCGCCCGACAGCCGGGCCAGGCTCTCGCGCCGGTCGGCGAGCGCGCGGGCCGCGGCGACCCACGCCGTCTCCGCGTCGGCGAGCGACCGCTCCAGCTCCGCGCGGCCGGCCACGACCCTGCCGAGCCGCTCCCGCTCGGCAGCCAGACCGGCGGCGAGCTCGGCCTCGGTCGCGGCGACCCTGTCGGCCTCGGCCTCCAGCTGGTCGGGATCACGCCCGGCCGCGGCGGCCGGCGCGGCCGCGGACAGGTGCCGGTGCCGCTCGGCGGCCAGCTGCGCCACGCTGCGGAAGCGCTCGCCGAGCGCGGAGAGCCGGTACCAGGTGTCGGAGGCGACCTGCAGCTGCGGGGCCGTCTCCGCCAGCGTGCTCTCCAGCGCCCCCTCCCGGCGGGAGACCTCGGCCAGCTCGCGCTCGACGAGCGTGCGCCGGGCCCGGGCGGCGGTCTCGTCGGCGACGTCCCGGTCGAGGGCGTCGCGCAGCTGCACGAGGTCGTCGGCGAGCAGCCGGAGGCGGGCGTCGCGCAGGTCGGCCTGGACGCCTGCGGCGCGGCGGGCCACCTCCGCCTGCCGGCCGAGCGGCTTGAGCTGACGACGCAGCTCGGCGGTGAGGTCGGCGAGCCGGTCGAGGTTGGCCTGCATCCCGTCGAGCTTGCGGAGCGCCTTCTCCTTGCGCTTGCGGTGCTTGAGGACGCCGGCCGCCTCCTCGATGAACGCGCGGCGGTCCTCGGGACGGCCGGACAGGACGGCGTCGAGCTGGCCCTGACCGACGATGACGTGCATCTCGCGGCCGATGCCGGAGTCGCTGAGCAGTTCCTGGACGTCGAGCAGCCGCACCTTGTCGCCGTTGATCTCGTACTCGCTCTCACCGGAGCGGTACATGCGGCGGGTGATCGACACCTCGGTGTACTCGATCGGCAGGGCGCCGTCGGCGTTGTCGATCGTGAGCGTCACCTCGGCCCGGCCCAGCGCGGGGCGGCCGGCGGTGCCGGCGAAGATGACGTCCTCCATCTTGCCGCCGCGCAGGCTCTTGGCGCCCTGCTCGCCGAGCACCCAGGCGATGGCGTCGACGACGTTGGACTTGCCCGACCCGTTGGGGCCGACGACGGCGGTGATCCCCGGCTCGAGCCGCAGTGTGGTCGCGGACGCGAAGGACTTGAAGCCCTTCAGCGTGAGGCTCGACAGGTGCACGGGAAGAGGACTCTAGCCGCGATCCTCCCCGGTCAGGGGAACGGCGAGGCCGGTGGTGCCGGTGGGACGGGGCCGGTCAGGCCAGCGCGGGCTCGGCGTTGTCGCCGGCCAGGGAGAGCAGCTCGTGGGCGATGGCGTGGTCGCGCTGCGCCCGCATCTCGGCGAGCTCCTCCTCGAGCCGGCGCACCTTGGCCCGGAGAGCGGCGTTCTCCTCCACCATCCGGAGTTCCGCGAGGGTGACGACCGAACCGAACAGGGCCTTGGCCATGGCTGTGACGGCCTTTCACGAGCGAGAGGGGGTGACTGGCGCCCCGGGAACCGGTCGGCGCGGTGCTGGTCCTCCCAGGGTGACAGTCACCGCCTGCCTTGGCAACGGCGCCACAGCGAGGCTCACGTGTCCGGGTGATGTCGCGTTCGTCACTCCGTGGTGAACGTCCGCACCCCGCGCGGCTGCTCGTCGCGGACGTCGACCCGCGTCACGGTGCCGGGTGCGTCCGGGCCGTCCAGTGCGCCCAGGACCCGGGCCACGGCGTCGTCGTCGCCCTCGAGGACGACCTCGACCCGGCCGTCGGGGAGGTTGGTGGCCGAGCCGGACACCCCCGCGCGCTCGGCGCGGCCGCGCACGAACCACCGGTACCCGACGCCCTGGACGTGCCCCGAGACGACGGCGACCGCGCGGCGGCTCATGACCGCCGGGTCCGCGGGCGGGGCTGGCAGGCCGGGCAGCTGTAGCTCGACCGGTTCATGAACGACTCGCGGCGGATCGCCGTCCCGCACCGCGGGCACGGCCGGTCGCCCTGCCCGTAGACGGCCAGGAACCGGGAGAAGTAGCCGCTCTGGCCGTTGACGTCGACGTACAGCGAGTCGAACGAGGTCCCGCCCTGGGCGAGCGCCTCGCCCAGCACGTCGCGGACGCCGTCGAGCAGGTCGGCGACCTGGGCGCGGGTGAGCTTGTCGGTCGGGCGGGCGCCGTGCAGGCGGGCCCGCCACAGCGCCTCGTCGGCGTAGATGTTGCCGACGCCGCCGATGAGGGTCTGGTCGAGCAGCGCCCGCTTGACCTCGGTGCGGCGGCGGCGGAGCGCGGCCGAGAAGGCGTCGACGTCGAAGGAGGGGTCGAGCGGGTCGATCGCGATGTGCGCGAGGCGGGCCGGGATCCTCTCCCCCTCGCTCTCCTCCACGGCCAGGCCCCCGAACGTGCGCTGGTCGACGAAGCGCAGCTCCCGGCCGCCGTCGGTGAAGGTGAACCGGGCCCGCAGGTGGGTCTCGTCCGGCGCCGAGGGCTTCTCGACCAGGAGCTGACCGCTCATGCCGAGGTGGGCGACGAGCGACCGCCCCGACGGGGCGCCGTCGGGCTCGGCGAGGGGCAGCCAGAGGTACTTGCCGCGCCGGTGGGCCGCGGCGAGCGTGCGCCCGGTGAGCACCTGCACGAAGTGGTCGGGGCCCTCGAGGTGCCGGCGGACGGCGCGCGGGTGGTGCACCTCGACGGCGGCCACGGTGCGGCCGGCCACCCACTGCTCCAGGCCCCGGCGCACCACCTCGACCTCGGGCAGCTCCGGCATGGCTCAGTCCTCCGACAACGAGCGATAGGCGGCCTCGGCGGCCTCCTGCTCGGCGGCCTTCTTCGTGCGACCGTGGCCGGTGCCGCGGACCAGGCCGGCCAGCAGCACCGCCGCGGTGAACGTCTTGGCGTGGTCGGGGCCCTCGTCGTCCACCCGGTAGACGGGCGCACCGAGGCCCTGGGCGGCGCCGAGCTCCTGGAGGCTGGTCTTCCAGTCCAGGCCGGCCCCGCGGGTGGCCGCCTCGACCAGCAGCGGGTCGAACAGCCGGTGCACGATCGCCGCGGCGGTGTCCAGCCCGCAGCCGAGGTGGATCGCGCCGATCAGCGCCTCGAGCGCGTCGGCGAGGATCGAGTCCTTCTCCCGGCCGCCGGTGGTCTCCTCGCCGCGCCCGAGCAGCAGGTGCGGGCCGAGGCCGCCGTCGCCGAGCCGGCGGGCGACCTTCGCCAGCGAGGTCATGTTGACCACCGAGGCACGCAGCTTGGCCAGCTGACCCTCGGGGAGGTCGGGCTGGCTGCGGTAGAGCTCGTCGGTGACGACCAGCCCGAGCACCGAGTCGCCCAGGAACTCCAGGCGCTCGTTGGTCGGCAGGCCGCCGTTCTCGTACGCGAACGACCGGTGGGTCAGCGTCAGCCCGAGCAGGTCACCCGGCAGTGCGACGCCCAGGGCGTCGTCCAGCCAGGCGGCGGCCCGCTCGGTGTGCGCCGCTCCCCCGGGGTCGGGGACCGTGCCGGGGGCGCGGCCGCCTCCGGCATCCTCGGCAGGATGCGTGGCGGCGGCCGTCGTCCCCATGGCGGTGGTGGTGCGAGAGGTCAGACGGAGAGGACCTGGCGGCCGTCGTACTGGCCGCAGGTGGGGCAGGCCTGGTGCGGGGGCTTGAGCTCGCCGCAGGCGCGGTTGGGGCACGGCGACAGGGTCGGCGCGGTGGCCTTCCACTGCGACCGGCGCATGCGGGTGTTGGCCCGCGACATCTTCCGCTTCGGAACGGCCACGATCAGTTCTCCTCTGGGGTGGTGGATTCGCCGGGGGTGTCCGGCGAGGAAGCGAAACGGTCCGCGAGGGCGGCCCAGCGCGGGTCGGTGACCTCGTGGGTGTGGTCGGCCGGCAGGTCGTCGACCCGCTGACCGCAGCCGACGCAGAGGCCGCCGCAGTCGTCGGTGCAGACGGGCGCCAGCGGGAGGCTCAGGACGACGGTGTCCCGCGCCAGCGGCTCGAGGTCGAGGAAGTCGCCCTCGACCCGGCGCACCTCGTCCTCCTCGCTCGTCGCCTCCGTGGTGCTGCCCGAGTAGGCGTACAGCTCCTGGACGTCGAGGGAGAGCGTGTCCTCGATCGGCTCGAGGCAGCGGGCGCAGGAGCCGACGACGGGGACGTCGAGCTCGCCGGTGACGAGCACGCCCTCCATGACCGACTCGAGCCGCAGCCGGACGCGGACCTCGGCGGACTCGGGGACCCCGATGAGCTCGACCCGCCAGTCACCCGGCGCGGGCGCGGTCCGCTCGATCTCGTGCAGCGAGCCCGCGCGCCGGCCCAGTTCCCGGAGGTCGACCTTCCAGGGGTTGGCGGCGGGACGCCGGTCCTCGGAGGACGCGGCGCCGGGGCGGTTCGGCTGAGCGCTAGGCATGTCGGTACTCGCGGTCGGTAGCGGGGGGATGGCCGGCCGGGGCGGAGAGCCACCGATGGCCGGACCAGGGATCGAGACTACCCGATCGCCCTGCGGGTCGGTCCGTGCGGAAGGTCTCAGGGCTCGCGCAGGGTGGTGCGGGCCTTGTCGACGGAGCGGAGCATCCGCTCCAGCGTCGCCCCGAACTCGGCGAGCCGGGTGTCGACGTACTCGTCGACCTCGCTCCGCATCCGGGCCGCGTCGGCGTGCGACTGCGCCCCGAGCTCGTCGGCGCGGTCGACCGCCGTGCGGTACACCTCGGTCTCGGTGATCAGCCGCTCGTGCTCGGCGTGGGCCTCGGCGATGAGGGCGGCGCGGTGCCGGCGGCCCTCGGCGACCAGCGCCTCGGCCTCGGCCTCGGCATCGAGGACGATCTGATCGGCGTCGGCCTGCGCCGCGGCGAGCAGGTCGTCGCGCTGACGGCGAGCGGTGCCGAGGATCTCGTCGCGCTGGCGGCGGGCCTGCGCGATCAGCTGCTCGGCCTCCGCCCGGGTGCTGCCGGTCAGCCGCTCCGCCTCGGCCTGCGCCGCGGACAGGATCTCGGTGCGCTGCTCGACGATGGCGCCGGCGGCCTGGACGTCCTCGGGCAGCGACTCCCGCAGGTCGTCGAGCAGGTCCAGCACGTGGTCGCGCGGCACCATGCAGGAACTCGACATGGGCATGCTGCGGGCGTTCTCGATGACCGTCGTCAGCTCGTCGACCGTCTCGTAGAGCCGGTAGACGACCTCGGTCGTGGAGCTGCGCGGCGGGCGGGTCATCGGCCGGCCCGCCGGGCGTGCTCGGCCAGCCGGTCGTGCACCGCCTTGGGCACCAGCCGCGAGACGTCACCGCCGAAGGTGGCGATCTGCTTGACCAGGCTGGAGGACAGGTGGCCCACCTGCGGTGCGGTGGGCACGAAGAGGGTCTCGACGGCGGCCAGCTCACGGTTCATCTGGGCCATCTGCAGCTCGTACTCGAAGTCGCTGACCGCGCGCAGCCCCTTGACGATCACCGGGATGTCGTGGCTGCGGCAGTAGTCGACCAGCAGGCCGGAGAAGCTGTCGACGGTGACGTTGGGCAGCTCGGAGACGGCGTCGCGCAGCAGCTCCATGCGCTCCTCGACCGGGAAGAGCCCGGCCTTGCCCGGGTTGACCAGCACGGCCACGACCAGCTCGTCGTAGAGCCCGGCGGCCCGGTTGATGACGTCGACGTGCCCGTTGGTGACCGGATCGAAGGAACCTGGGCAGACGGCACGCCTCACGGACGCCGACCGTACCGGAGCACGGCCTCGCCGTAGCGGCGATCGCGCAGACCTTCCAGGGGTGTCGGCCATTCCCAGGGCTGTTCGCGGCTGGACCGCTCGACCACGACGACGCCGCCGGGCAGCAGCCACCCGCCGGTGACCAGGGTGCGGAGCACGTCCTGCACCTCGTCCGCGGCGACGTCGTAGGGCGGGTCGGCGAGCACGACGTCGAAGGCAGCCGGCGGCGCGCCGGCGAGGACCGCGGGCACCGAACCGGCGATCACACGGCCCCCGGGCAGCCCGACGGCGGCCAGGTTGGCCCGCAGGACGGGCAGCACGCGGGGGCCGGACTCCACGAAGACGACGGACGCCGCCCCGCGGGAGAGCGCCTCGAGGCCCAGCGCTCCCGAGCCGGCGTACAGGTCGAGCACCGCCGCGCCGTCGAGGTCCACCAGCGAGCCGAGCGAGTTGAACAGCGCCCCGCGGGCCTTGTCACCGGTCGGCCGCACGCCGGCCGGCGGCACCGCGAGCCGCCGCCCGCGGGCGAGCCCCGAGATCACCCGTGTCACGCCTTCTCCAACCACTCGGCGCGCTCGTCGCTGGCGAGGGCCGCGACCTCCGCGGCCAGGCCGGGGTGGTCGGCGAGCCCGCGGTCGGTGGACAGCAGCGCGGTCGCCTCGGCGCGGGCCCCGGCGATCAGCTCCTCGTCCGCCAGCAGCGACAGCAGCTTGATGCCCGAGCGCCGGCCGGACTGCGCGGCGCCGAGGACGTCGCCCTCCCGCCGGGTCTCGAGGTCCAGCCGGGCGAGCTCGAAGCCGTCGGAGGTGGACGCGACGGCGGCCAGCCGCTGCCCGGTGGGCGACGACGACGGCGCCTCGGTGACCAGCAGGCAGAGACCGGCGTGCGCGCCGCGGGCGACCCGGCCGCGCAGCTGGTGCAGCTGGCTGACGCCGAACCGGTCGGCGTCCATGACGACCATGACCGTGGCGTTCGGGACGTCCACCCCGACCTCGACGACCGTGGTGGCGACGAGCACGTCGATCTCCCCCGCGGCGAAGGCGCGCATGACGGCGTCCTTCTCCTCGGGGGTCATCCGGCCGTGCAGGACGTCGAGCCGCAGGCCGGCCAGCGGGCCGCTGCGCAGGATCTCGGCGACGTCGAGGACGGCCAGCGGTGGCCGCCGGTCGCTGCGGCCCTCCTCCTCGGCGGGGGCGCCGTCGGCGTCCTCGGGCTCGTCGTCGGGGCCGGCCTTGTCGTCCGGGCTGTCGCCGATGCGCGGGCACACCACGTAGGCCTGGCGGCCGGCGGCGATCTCCTCCCGGAGCCGCACCCACGCGCGGTCCAGCCAGGCCGGCTTCTCGACGACCGGCACCACCGAGCTCGTGACGCCCCCGCGGCCGCTCGGGAGCTGCCGGAGGGTGGAGATCTCCAGGTCGCCGTAGACGGTCATCGCCACCGTGCGGGGGATCGGCGTGGCCGTCATCACGAGGACGTGCGGCGGCCGGCTGCCCTTGGCGCGCAGCGCGTCGCGCTGCTCCACGCCGAAGCGGTGCTGCTCGTCGACGACGACGAGGCCGAGGTCGGCGAACTCGACGCCCTCCTGCAGCAGGGCGTGGGTGCCGACGACGATGCCCGCCCGCCCCTCCGCGACCTCGGCGCGCGCCTCGCGTCGGGCGGCGGTCCTGAGCGAGCCCGTGAGCAGGGTGACCCGGGTGCCGGCGGGGTCGCCGTCGAGCTCCCCGGCACGGCCGAGCGGGCCGAGCAGCGCGCGGATGCCGCGGGCGTGCTGGGCGGCGAGGACCTCGGTGGGAGCGAGCAGCGCGGCCTGTCCCCCGGCGTCGACGACCTGGGCCATGGCGCGCAGGGCGACGACGGTCTTGCCCGACCCCACCTCGCCCTGGAGCAGCCGGTGCATCGGCTGGTCCCGGTCGAGCTCGGCGGCCAGCTCCTCCCCCACGGCCCGCTGGCCGTCGGTGAGGGCGAAGGGCAGGGCGGCGTCGACGGCGTCGAGCAGGCCGCCGGCCTTCCGGGGGCGGGCGGTGCCCGGCTCCAGCGCGGCGGCCCGCCGGCGGGCGGCGAGGGTGAGCTGGAGGGTGAGCGCCTCGTCCCACTTCAGCCGGTGCTCGGCGCGCTCGACGTCTTCCGTGGTGGTGGGCCGGTGGATGTCGAGGAGGGCCGCGGCGAGCGGGAGCAGGCCGTGCCGCACGCGGATCTCCTCGGGCAGCGGGTCCTCGACGAGGTCGCCGAACCCCCCGCCGCCGCCCACCAGCAGCCGGATCGACTTCTGGATGACCCAGCTGGAGACGTCCTTGCTCGCCGGGTAGATCGGTACGAGCGCGCGCGCCCAGTCGGTGTCGTCGTCCGAGGCGTCGATCAGGTGCATGTCGGGGTGGGCGAACTGCTTCTCCCCCCGGTACTCGCCGACGGTGCCGGCGAACATGCCCCAGGCGTTCACCTTCAGGTGTGCGTGGCGGTGGTTGAAGAAGACCAGCTTCATCCGGCCGCTGCCGTCGCCGACGACGACCTCGGTGAGGCTGCCCCGGCGGTTGCGCATGGGGCGCGTCGTGACGCTCCTGACCTGCGCCAGGACCGTGACGCGGTCACCCACCTGGACGTCGGCGAGGTCGGCCTGCTCGCCCCGCCGGGCGTAGCGGCGGGGGTAGTGCCGGAGCAGGTGGCGGACGGTGTGCAGGCCGAGCTGCTCGGCCATGCCGGTGGCGGTCTTCGGGCCGAGCACCTTGGCCAGCGGCGTCTCCAGCGTCACCGCCACGGTCACTCCACCCCGATCTGCAGCGGGAGCGAGCTGGGACCGCCGTCGTAGCGGACGACCTCGATGGTGGGGTGGGCCGAGGAGAGGTGGCCGCACACGGTGTCACCGAGGCCGGTGTCCGTGCCGACGACGAGGGTCGCCATCTCCCCGCCCGCGGAGAGCAGCCGGTCGAGCAGGTCGCAGGCGACGGCGGACGGCTCCGCCCCGATCACCACGACGTCGCCCTCCGCCGAGCCCAGGACGTCGCCCGGGTGGCAGCGGCCGGCGGAGGTCAGCGCCTCCTGGTCGGCGACGGTGACCTCGGCCCAGCGGGTGGCCGCGGCGGCCTCGGCCATGGCGATGACGTCGTCGCCGAAGCGCCGTCCGGGGTCGGTGACCGCCACGGCGGCGAGCCCCTGCACCGGGGACCGGGTGGGCACCACCCCGATCTCGCGACCGGCCTCGCGGGCCCGCGTGGCCGCCCGGGATGCGTCCGGGAGGAGGCCGACGTCGTTGGGCAGCACGACGACCTCCTGCGCACCCGAGGCGACGATCTCGTCGACGAAGTCGTCCTCGGTGATGCCGCCCGGGCCGCAGACGAGGACGCGGGCGCCCTCGGCGCGGAACAACTCGGCCAGGCCGTCGCTGTGCACGGCCGCGACGACGGCGCGCAGCCCCGCCACGGGTGCCGGCGGGGGCACCGGCGCGAGCGGGGTGACGGAGATGCGGTGCGGCCGGCCGGCCTCGATGCCGGCCTCGATGGCGGCGCCGACGTCGGAGACGTGCACGTGGACGTTCCACTCCCGGCCGGTGGGCGTGTCGACCCCGACGACGACGAGGCTGTCACCGAGCGCGGCGAGCCGCTGGTGCAGGCGGGCCACGGCGGCCTCGTCGGTGTCGGCCAGCAGGTACTGCACCTCGCTGCCCGGGCCGGGCGGCGGTTGGTGCGGTGCGTGCTCGTGGCCGTGCCGCCGGCGGTGCCGGTCGGGACCGTCCAGGGCCGGCCGGACCGGCTGGACGCCGGTGACGGTGCGCACGAGGGCGTCGAGGACGAGGCACAGCCCGGCACCGCCGGCGTCGACCACTCCGGCCTCGCGGAGGACGGCGAGCTGCCCGGGGGTGCGGTCGAGGGCCGCGCGGGCGCCGTCGGCGGCGGCCCGGACGACGTCGGCGAGCGTGGTGCGCCTCTCGTCGACGGCGGTGACGGCACCCTCCCCGGCGGCCCGGGCGACGGTGAGGAAGGTGCCCTCCTCCGGATCGGCGACCGCCGCGTAGGAGCCCTCGGCGGCCTTCCGCAGCGCGCCCGCGAGGGCCGGGCCGTCGGCCGGTGGCTGGTCGGCTAGCTGGTCGGCCAGCCCGCGCAGGAGCTGGGCGAGGATCGTGCCGGAGTTGCCGCGTGCGGCGAGGACCGCGCCGCGGGCCATGACGGCCCAGGCGGGCTCGTGGGCCTCCGCCGACTCCAGGGCGGCCAGGGCGCCTTCCGCGGTGTGCAGCAGGTTGGTGCCGGTGTCGCCGTCGGGGACCGGGAAGACGTTGAGGTCGTCGAGCCGGCTCCGGGAGTCGGACAGCGCCTCGACCGCGGCGCGGCACCACTGACCGACCGCGGCGTCGTCCAGCGCCGGCAGCACGGGTGGGAGGCTACCCACCCGGGGCGACAGGTCCCGGCGCCGCGGGGCGCTCGGCACCCGGATCGGGGCGCGTCCGGAGGCCACCGCGACGCCCCGTCCGGGAAGCGGTTAGACTCGACGACGGTCTTGATGCGGGTGCTGCCTTGCCCCGCCGTCTGTGAACGATTCTTCTGGGAGTGATCAACCGTGGCTGCCAACTGCGATGTGTGTGGCAAGGGCCCCGGTTTCGGTATGTCGGTGTCGCACTCGCACCGCCGCACGCCGCGCCGTTGGAACCCGAACATCCAGTCCGTGCGGGCGCTGATCGCCCCCGGCAACCGTCGCCGGATCAACGCGTGCACCTCGTGCATCCGCGCCGGCAAGGTCGTCCGCGGCTGAGCCGAGGGGCCTGACCCTCGAACTGAGCACGACGAACCCCGGAGGTCACCGGCCTCCGGGGTTCCTCGCGTGCTCGGCGCCCACCTAGCTGTAGTGCCACGAGCGTTGTCGACGGCATGGCGGGATGCGACAGCAGGAGGACCTCCGGGCGAAGGTGTGGGTGCCGACGCCTCACCGACGACCCGGAGGTCCCGCGTCTCACGCCCAGGCCTGGCTGACCGTTCACGGCCGGGCGGAACTGGTTCGCTCCTAGCGGTCGCGGTGGCCAAGGAGAGCGCCTCCAGGTCCTCGGTCCGTGTTAACCCGGTGTTTGCCGACTCGATTACCGGCGTTCCGATCACGTAGCGGAACCGCCCCGCTCCCGTGCGGTAGGAATTGCAGGCCACAAGGGGTGGCAAGGTCCTCACGGGTCGGAGTGGATGAATGCGCGCTCGCACAAGCTTTCCTCGATCTCACTGCTGACCATCGGCGCTCTCGTCCTGGGAGCACCCCACGCCTCGGCCGATCCGACGAAGCCGCCCGTGCCCGTAGAAGCAGGTGTTCCGGCTCGGCCAGGTGAGTCCCCTCCCGGCGGCGACACAGAAATCGGTCTCACCCCCGAGGAGACATCGACGATCGGCGCCATCCCACTGGTGTCGCCGGAGATGGATGACCTGGCCGACGAGATAACCGCAACGTTCAGCGAGGACCCCAGGTTCTCGGCCGCCGAGATCGGCAAGAACAACGAGAAGATCATCGTTCACTGGCATGGAGAGATCGACTCTGCTCTGAGGAAGATGGTCAAGCGGCATCCCAAGGTGCCCGTCATCTACCACCAGACGGCGCATCTCCCAGGAGATCTGCGGAGTGCCGCCGACACGCTCATGGACTCGGTGCCGGAGGTGACCGGCGTCGCCGTCAACTTCGACGGGTCGGGGATCGAAGTGTCCATCGGCCAAGCCGCTGGAGCCAGCCGCCTGGAGGTGGTCGAGCGCTTCATCGAGACGACCGTCGACTTCCCGGTGGAGGTCACGCATGAGGACGAGGCGCTCGCCGCAGCGGATCGCGGTTTCGACGAGTACCACTTGGGCGGCGGTCTGCTGCACGACTACGTAGCCGGATACTCGTTCCATTCCTGCACCGCTGGCTTCGCGGTCGAGAAGGACGGCGTGGATGGAATGATGTTCGCTGCCCATTGCGGCCCCGAATCCATGCAATGGATAATCTCGGACCGCGTGAACAACCCCGGCGTGGCGCAGTACTACGGGAAGACGATCCTGCGGAACACCAGCTACGACGGTGCCATCATCAGCTCCACATACTCTTATCCATATGTGCATGTAGGTGGAGTGCGCAGCACCACGATCTCCCCCATCTCAGGGCAGGCGTACGCCAATCCGGGTGACCGCGTCTGTTACAGCGGCGCCTTCACCGGAACCAGGTGCGACAGCATCGTCCAGAACACCTACCGGCGGATCGCGCTGAGCGGGCAGCCCGACCTGCAGGATGTCCGCGTCTTCGAAACGGTGTCGGCGGATGGCAACGCCGCAGCGGGAAATGGGGACAGCGGCGGACCGGTCTACACCATCCGTAACGACGGCACCCGGACCGCCGTGGGAATCATCTCGGCGATGCCCATGACGGCCACGGCGGAAGCCTGCGCGACCACCGCAACGCCTGGGGGCGCCGGTCGCCTGTGCAGCGCCACGGTCTATGCCGGCGCCGTCTCGTCCATCGCGATCCAAACCGGCTGGAACGTGAAGGTCAGGTGAGCGCGGAGGCGGCAGGGTGCACCGGATGTCCCCGCCGCCTCCTGCTCCACCGGGTCGAGCACCCCGCTGCACTCGGGCCAAGGGGAGAGACTGAGGCTCGTCGAGGAGGAATCGTGCGTGAAGCGTCCGTCGTGAGGCAGTTCATCGGCTTCCCTCCCGCTGTGGGAGCGCTCCGGCCGGTGCTTCCCCCAGGCGTCGGCCCGGAGGCCGCACCCCCGTTCCCGCTGCCGCCGTACCCGGGGCAGGAGCACTGGGTCGATACGTGGATCGGATGGCTGGATGACGGTGCACTCCTGGCCCTGGTGACCTGGGGCAGCCCATCTCTGCTCCCGACGATCGCTCTCGATGCCGACGAGCAGGGCACCCTCGAGCTCCAGATCGGATACGACACATCCCTTCCACCTGGCCACGCCATAGCTGGAAGCCTGTCTGCCATCACGTCCGTCGTCGCGCCGGGGGCTGCGGCGACAGGTGGCAGAACCCTGCGGGTGGTCGTGAAAGGTGTCGGAACGGCGCAGCTCGACTAGGGGTCCCGCCTCCCCGCCCCGGTGTCACAGGTGGGAGCAGGTACCCGCCGTCAGCTGTACTGACGGCGGGCATGGCGGGGGGCTGCAGCAGCAGGACGACCGGGTCCCACCCGTGTCGAGGATCCGGCGGCCCACCTCCGCGAACCCGTGATCCCGGTAGTAGCCGCGCAGTCGGTCATCGGTCTCCACACACTCCAACCGGAGGTGTGCCCGGCCGGCCCCGACCGCCTCGCCGGCAACCCAGTCCAGCAGTCGCGCACCGTGCCCACCACCGGCGTGGGCCGAGAGACCATCAGGCCGTGCACGTGGGCGGCGTCGTCCGGACGCGCCGCCCAGACGTCGGGATCGGACCACAGGAGGCGCAGCGCACCACCGCGGCACCGGCGCGGAGCACGTGCCATTCCCCCGCCACCACCTGCGCGGCCATCTCCGCCAGCCGCACCTCACCCGGGAGCCACTGCCGGATGCCCGTCCCGACCATCCACCAGGCGCGGGACTCGCGCAGCTCAGACAGCGCCGCCACGTCCTCGGTGGTCACCGGCCGGGGCGCCGTCATCGACCGCCGAGGCCGCGCCCGCGTGCGGCGGCGACGACCAGCTCGACGCAGGTCTCCAGCGGCAGCGCCGTGGTGTCCACGACGAGGTGGTAGTTCCCGGCCGCCGCGGGGTCGCAGCGGTAGAAGTGCCGCACGTATGCCTCCCGCCCCCGGTCGACCGCCGCCATCTCCCGTGCGACCTCGTCGCGGGGGCGGCCCGACCGCGCCACCGCCGCGGCCAGGCGCCGGTCGCGCGGGCCGTCGAGCCGCACGTGGAGGGCATCGGCCCGGCCCCGCAGCACCATCGCCGCAGCCCGCCCCAGCACCACACCGCCGTCCCCCGTGGCGATCTCGGTGAGGATCCGCTCGGTCTGCTCCCGGTAGGCCCGGGCGTCGGGAAGCGGTGCGCCCGGCACGACGCCACCCACCGGGTCGGGCATCGTCCCCAGCGAGGCGACCAGCCGCCACAGCCCGCGGACGACGGTCTCGTCGTTGGCCTCCGCCTCGGCCACCGGCACGCCCAGCCGCCCGGCCACCTGGGCGGGGATCGCCCGGTCGTGGAACGGCAGCCGCAGCCGCTCGGCGACCGCCGGGGCGATCTCCGCGCCCGCCGCACCGTAAGGGGCCGAGATCGTCACGACACCCACGTCGCCTCCCCCTCGTCCGCCGCGGCGGACAGCTCCTTGCCGAGGAACACGGCATCCGGGGAGCACGCGTAGACGCCGTACCCCGGCACCGGCCGGTAGCCCAGCTGCGCGTACAGCGCGACGGCCTCGAGCTGCTTCCGGCCGGTGTTGAGCACCACCGACCGGTGGCCCGCCCGGGCGGCCGTCGACTCCAGCTCCGCCATCAGCACCTGCGCGAGCCCCCGCCGCCGGAAGCCCGGCGCCACGTAGACCCGCTTGATCTCCACACCCCCGGGCGGGTAGACCCGCCAGGCCCCGCACCCCGCGGCGACGCCGTCGACCTCCGCGGCCAGGAACAGCCCGTCCGGCGGGGAGAACTCCGCCGGGTCCACCACGGCGGAGTCCCGGCCGCCGTACCGGGTGACGTACTCCTGCTGCACCGCCTCGACCAGGGTCTGCGCCAGGGGGTCGTCGTAGGGAACCGGCCGCAGCCGTACCGCGGCGCCGTCCCCGAGCACCCGCTCAGCCGAAGTGGACATGACCCGCCGTCCTCGCCCCGACGCCGTGCAGCGCCGTCTCCGCGTCCTCGCCGCTCACCCGCACCCCGGGCTTCCCGTTCCCGGCCCGGACGGTGCCGACCACCGTCCACCCGTCCGGCAGGGACGCCGATGCCGGGAACGTCGCCAGCAGGGCGTGATCCTCCCCACCGCTGAGCACCCAGGCCATCGGATCGGTGCCCAGCGCCGAGGCGACCTGCTGCAGCGGGCCCACCGGCTCCAGGCAGGCCCGCTCCAGCGCGGCGCGGTCCAGGTCGATCACCACGCCGCTGTCGGTCGCGATGTGCCGGGCGTCGGCGACCAGGCCGTCGCTCACGTCGCACATCGCGGTCGCGCCCGCGTCCGCGGCTGCCGGCCCCGCCGCGTACGGCGGGGTGGGCCGGCGGTGCGCCGACACCACGGCCAGCGGGCTGGAGAATCCGCGGCGCAGCACGGCGAACCCCGCCGCCGACCAGCCCAGGCGCCCGGCGAGCGCGACGACGTCGCCCGGCCGCGCACCGGAGCGCAGCACCGGCGCCCGCCCGTCCAGGTCGCCCAGCGCCGTGACCGACAGGACGACGCCGGCGCTGTCGGGCGCGGCCGCCACGGTGTCCCCGCCGACGACGGCGGCCCCCAGCGGGGCGCACTCGGCGGCCAGCCCGGCAGCCACCCCTTCCAGCCAGCTCGTGAGCGTGTCGGGCGGGCAGGCCAGCCCGACCACGAGCGCGGTCGTCGTGGCGCCCATCGCCGCGACGTCGGCCAGGTTCGCCGCCGCCGCCTTGTGCCCGACGTCCTCCGCGGACGACCAGTCCCGCCGGAAGTGCCGGCCCTCCACCAGCACGTCGACGGTCACGACGACCCGCCGGTCCGGGGTCCGGAGGACGGCGGCGTCGTCGCCGGGGCCCACCTCCGCCGCGGTCGCCGTGCCCGAGCGGGCGAGCACCCGGGCGATCACGCCGAACTCGCCGACGACCCGGACGCTGTCGGCCGGATCACCACGCGGGACCAGCGGGCGGGGTCGGCTCATCGGTGCACTCCAGTCGCTGGGGTAGGTTGCCGACGAGTCCGCCACCCGGCGGGGACGACGTCTCGGCACTGCTTCCGGAGGAAGGATCTCCCGTGGTCCACGCCTACATCCTCATCCAGACCGAAGTCGGCAAGGCCGCCCAGGTCGCCTCGACCATCAGCGAGATCAGCGGCGTCACCAGGGCCGAGGACGTCACCGGCCCGTACGACGTGATCGTCCGCGCCGAGGCCGAGACCGTCGACGAGCTCGGCCGGCTGGTCGTGGCGCGCGTGCAGTCGGTCGACGGCATCACCCGCACGCTGACCTGCCCGGTCGTCAACATCTGAGCGGTCGCCCCGTGGACCCGCTCCGCCGGGCCGCGCTGCTGGTGACGGTCCTCACCGTTCCGGTGGTGATCGCGCTCGTCGTCATGGTCAACGTGCTCGGCGACCGGGCCGCCGACCGGTCGGCCGCTCCCGCCGTCGTCGACGGCGCCGAACCCGTCCGCCCCGAGGACCTGCCCGTGCTGGAGCTGGCCACCCCGCCGGTCACCGCGGAGGCGGAGGCGCACTGCCCGGCCCTCATGGCGAACCTCCCGCTGGAGCTGGCCGGGGAGACCTCCCGGCGGGTGCAGTCCGACACCCCGTACGTGTACGCGTGGGGCGACCCACCCGTCGTGCTGACCTGCGGCGTCGAGCGCCCCGCCGGCTGGACCGTCGGTGCGTCGGCGATCCAGATCAACGGCGTGCAGTGGCACGTCGACACCAGCGATCCCGAGGCCACGGTGTGGACGGCGGTGGACCGCCCCGTCTACGTCGAGATGCGCCTCCCGGCGGGGGTCGACAGCGCTCCGGTCACCGCCCTCACCGTGCCGCTGGCCGAGGCCCTGCCGTACCGGGAGCCCGACCCCGGCCCCTGAGGCCCGCTGCGCGCCGCCGGACGGCTTCACGCCGGCGGCAGCAGCGCCAACTGCTCCTCGAGGACGGCGCCGACCTCCCGGACGGCGTCGGCCTTCGTCTCCGCCACCGCGGTCACCGAGACGCTGAAGACGCCGTGCCAGCACCAGGCGAAGGCGGCCGGGTCGACCAGACCGGCCTCGGGCACGGGCGCGTCCACGGTCAGCAGGCGGCAGTTGGCGGGCAGCTCCGGCGGGTCCTCGCTCAGCACCCCCGGGTAGAGCTCGGCGTCGTTGCGGGCCAGGTCCTGGGCGTAGGACCGGGCGCCGGACCGCCGGTCGAACTGGTCGACGAAGACCCCGGTGATGGGGCCGTCCCCGTGCCCCCAGAACCGCTCCCAGCCGTAGCGGTAGCCGTAGCTCTCGAGCACCTCGCGCTCGCGCGCCGGGTCGGTGGAGTAGCCGGCGACGTCCTCCAGGCGTTTCTCCCCCGCCGGCGGCTCGAGGTCCTCGTCGGGCAGCCGGGGCCGGCCCGAGGGCACGTCGGTGACGATCAGCCGCTCGAGCTCGGCGGGGTCCGTCGGCCGGTTGGAGGGCGCCACGGCCGTCGGCACGCCGTCGACCGCGCGCCCGCAGCCCGGCAGCACGGCGACGGCCACGGCCACGGCGGCCAGGGCGCCCGCGGCGAGCGGGGACCGGGCGGCGCGCCGGGCCCGCCGCCCGAGGATCACCGGGCCGGCCGCGGACCGCCGGTGAGGGCGCCGGTCACCAGCCGGTCCACCAGCGCGGCGAAGTCGACGCCCGTGGACGCCCACATGCGCGCGAACATCGAGATCGGGGTGAACCCCGGCATGGTGTTCACCTCGTTGATCACCAGCCGGTCCGACCCGTCCGGGCCGGTGCCGAGGAAGAAGTCGACCCGGGCGAGCCCGCGGCAGTCCAGCGCCAGGTAGGCCCGGCGGGCGGCGTCCTGGACGGCGGCCACCTGCTCCGGGGAGAGCTCGGCGGGGATGTCGAACTCCGCGGCGTCGTCGAGGTACTTGGCCGCGAAGTCGTACCAGTCGACGCCGGGCCGCAGCCGGATCTCGGCGGGCAGGCTCGCCTCCGGGAGACCGGACCCGCGGGCGGCCAGGACACCGCACTCGATCTCCCGGCCGGGGACGGCCGCCTCCACGATCACCTTCGGATCGACCGCGGCGGCCGCGGCGACGGCCGCGGGGAACTGCGCCCAGTCGGTGACCTTGCTGATGCCGATGCTGGAGCCGGCACGCGCCGGCTTGACGAAGACCGGCAGCCCGAGGCGGTCCCGCCCGGCCTCGTCGAGGACCGACGGCTCGGCGCACACCGCGCCGTGCGAGTCGCGCAGGACGACGTGCTCCCCCTGCGGCAGGCCCGCGGCGGCCAGCAGCTTCTTGGTGAACTCCTTGTCCATGGACGCCGCGCTGGCGAACACGCCCGACCCCACGTAGGGCAGCCCGGTCATCTCCAGCAGCCCCTGGACCGTGCCGTCCTCGCCGAACGTGCCGTGCAGCACGGGGAAGACGACGTCGACCTCGGTGAGCGCCCGCCCGACCGCCGCGCCCGGCTCCAGGACGGCCAGCCCGCGGGCCTCGGGATCGCCGACCAGCGAGACCGCCGTGCCACCGGTCACCTCGGGCAGGACGCCGTCGGTGATCGTCAGCCGCTGATCGGCCGCGGGCAGCACCCAGCGGCCGTCGCGGGCGATGCCGACGGGCACCACCTCGTACCGCTCGGGATCGAGCGCGGCCATCACGCTGCTCGCGGAGACGCAGGAGATCGCGTGCTCCTCGCTGCGGCCCCCGAACACGACCGCCACACGCACCTTGCCGCCCACGCCGCTCATCCCCGCGACCCTAACCGAGCCCGGTTCCGCCGCCCTGACGCGTCGTCGAACACGGCGTCGAGCCGCCGAGGGGCCCGTGGTGTGGCAGCCTCGTCGCGTGCACGACGACCCAGCCCACCAGACCGCACCCGGGACGGCGCGCACCACGGACGGGCCCGGGCACTCCCGAGGACTGCGCCTGGCCGGAGCGGCGGTGCACCTGTACACGGCCAGCGGCTCGGTGCTCGGCCTGCTCCTCGTCCTCGCGGCCTTCGACGGCGCCGTCGAGACCGCCCTGTGGCTCATCCTCGCGACGCTGTTCATCGACGGCACCGACGGGATGCTGGCCCGGCGGTTCCGGGTCAAGGAGACGATCCCCTGGTTCGACGGCGCCCGGATGGACGACATCGTCGACTACCTGACCTACGTCTTCGCCCCGATCGTGCTGCTCTGGACGACCGACCGGATCCCCGGCGGCGCCCTCGGCTGGGTCCTGGCCGCGCTCCCCCTGCTGGCGTCCTGCTACCAGTTCTGCCGGATCGACGCGAAGACCGAGGACCACTACTTCCTCGGCTTCCCGAGCTACTGGAACGTCGTGGCCTTCTACGCGATCGTCCTGGACGTCGGCACCACCGGCGTCGGCATCGCGCTCGCCGTCCTGACCGTGCTGGTGTTCATCCCGGTCAAGTACGTCTACCCGTCGCGCACCAAGCTGCTGCGCGGCCTGAACCTCGGGCTGGCCACCGTGTGGCTGGTCACCTTCGCGGTGCTGATCGTCCAGTACCCCGACCCGCACCCGCTGGTCGTCGCGCTGAGCCTGGTGTACCTCGTCTACTACTTCGGCGTGAGCATCTGGCTGACCGTGGCCGGCAGCCGCCGCCGGTCCGCGTCAGCCGAGGGCGTCGAGCGCGCGGGATAGGTCGGCGACGAGGTCGGCGGTGTCCTCGATGCCGCAGGACAGCCGGACGAAGCCGGCCGGGACGTCGTCCCCGCCCCACTGCGCCCGCCGGTCGATCGTGCTGTGCACGCCGCCGAAGCTGGTCGCCGCCGCCCACAGCCGGCTCGCCCCCAGCAACCGGGAGACGGCGGCCTCGCCGGGCAGCTCGGCGGACAGGACCCCGTTCGGCCGGAGCATCTGCCGGGTGGCCAGCGCCGACGACGGGTCGCCGGCGCGCCACGGCCACCGCAGGTTCGTGACGGCGGGGTGGCCGGCGAGCACCTCGGCGACCGCCGCCGCGTTCGCCGCCTGACGGGCCAGCCGGAGATCCAGGGTGCTCATGGATCGGTGCCCCAGCCAGGCCTCGAACGGCCCCGGCGTGCTGCCGGTGCGGTCCCGGAAGCCCTTCACCCGGGCGTGCAGCTCGTCGTCGGTCATGGACACGTGGCCGAGCAGCAGATCGCTGTGCCCCGTCAGCGCCTTCGTGTCGCTGCCCACGGTGAGGTCAGCCCCCAGCGCGAGCGGCCGCTGGCCCAGCGGGGTCGCGGTGGTGTTGTCGACGGCCACGAGGGCGCCGGCCGCGTGCGCGGCCTCGGCCACGGCCGCGATGTCGCAGACGTCCAGCTGCGGGTTGCTCGGCGTCTCCAGCAGGACCATGCGCGCCCCGGCCAGCCCGCCGCCGGCGGCCACCCGCCCGATCTCCGGCGTGGGCACGTACTCAACGTCGATCCCGAAGCGGGCCAGCTCCTCGGCGGCCAGCAGCCGGGTCGTGTAGTAGCCGTCCGAGGGCAAGACGACGCGGTCACCGGTCCGGGTGCAAGCGAGGACGGCGGCGGTGAGCGCGGCCATCCCGGTGGCGAAGGACAGGCAGCGCCCGCCGTCGAGCTCGCCGACGGCGTCCTCGAAGGCCCGGAGCGTGGGCTGCTCGGTGCGCGCGTAGGCATCGGCGCCACCGGCTCGCGGCGGCTGGTCGGCGAGGTGGAACGGCGCGGCGAACACCGGCGAGGGACGCAGCGGGGACCCCGGCACCGCGGGGCCCTCCCCCGCCCGCACCGACCGGGTCCCGTCGCCCCACCCGTTCTCGCTCACTGCACCCTGTTCGCTCCCGCGGGGCGCTCCGCTCCTCGCTCGGAGGTCCAGGCCGGTTCCGCGGTCGGTCCGCTCCTCGCTCGTCCCTCGCTGCGATGCTCCCTCCCTGTCACCGGCCGCCTCGCTGCGATGCTCACGCCCCTGTCCGCTCACTCCGGCTTCGCCTCCCGCGACATGATCTCCCGCACCATCTGCCCGGGCGCCTCCCCCTCGTGGCACACGCGCACGACCGCCTCGGTGATCGGCACGTCGACGCCGTGCGCCCGGGCCAGGTCGAGCACCGAGCGGCAGCTCTTCACGCCCTCGGCGGTCTGCCGCGTGCTCCGCTGCACCTCCTCGACGGTCATCCCGCGGCCGAGCTTCTCCCCGAAGGTGCGGTTGCGCGACAGCGGCGAGCTGCAGGTGGCGACGAGGTCGCCCAGCCCGGCCAGCCCGGCGAACGTGGTCAGCTCCGCACCCAGCACCAGTCCCAGGCGGGCGGTCTCGGCGAGCCCGCGGGTCATCAGCGAGGCCCGTGTGTTGTCACCGAACCCGAGCCCCTCGGCGATGCCACAGGCCAGCGCGATGACGTTCTTCACCGCCCCGCTCAGCTCGCAGCCGACGACGTCGGGGTTGGTGTACGGCCGGAAGTAGCGGGTGTGGCAGGCCTCCTGGAGCACCGCCGCCCGGCCGGCGTCGGAGCAGGCGATCACCGTGGCGGCCGGCTGCTCCTCGGCGATCTCCCGCGCCAGGTTGGGGCCGCTCAGCGCCGCCACCCGCTCCGGGCCGGCACCGGTGACCTCGCAGATCACCTCGCTCATCCGCTTGGTGGTGCCGAGCTCGATGCCCTTCATCAAAGACAGCAGCGTCGCGTCCGGCGGCAGCAGCTCCCGCCACTCGCCCAGGTTCCCCCGCAGCGACTGCGAGGGCACCGCCAGCACGACGACGTCGGCGTCGAGCAGCGCCTCGGCGGGGTCGGCGGTGGCCCGCAGCCGCTCCGGCAGCCGCACGCCGGGGAGGTACTCGAGGTTCTCCCGGCGCTCGGCGATGGCGGTGGCCAGCTCCGGACGCCGGGCGTGCAGCATCACCTGGCAGCCGGCGTCGGCCAGCACCTTGGCGAACGTCGTGCCCCACGAACCGGCACCGAGGACCGCGGCCCGCGTCATGCCGCACTCCCCGCGGGGCCGTCGGAACGCCGGCGCCCCGGGCCCGGGTGGACGGCGAGCGGAGGACGCTCGCCCCGCAGCTCGGCCAGCTGGTCGCGCACCCTCGACATCATCAGATCGGTCGTCTCCCGCAGCAGCTCGGCGTTCAGCGGGCGCCCGGCCCGCACCTCCGCGCGCACGGCGGAGAGGTCGATCGGCTCGCCGACGAAGGAGTCGACGGGCACGCGGAGGGCCGGGCGCAGCTTCTTGTCGTGGTAGTCGTGCACCCGCTGCGGCCCCCACTGGGCCACCGGGACGACGACGGCGTCGGTGGTCAGCGCCAGGTGCGCGGCACCCGTGCGCGCCCGCATCGGCCACCAGTCCGGGTCCCGGGTGACCGAGCCCTCGGGGTAGATGACGACGAGGTTGCCCGCCCGCAGGTCGGCCCGCGCGGCGTCCAGGGAGCCGCGGGCGGCCGTGGTGTACCGGGCCACCGGGATCTGCCCCGCCGACCGGAGGATCGTGCCGGCCACCCCCGCGAAGACCGCCTCCTTGGCGAGGAAGTGCGGGATGCGGCCGTGGTCGAACACCAGCCGCGCGCACGCCAGGGGGTCGAGCACCGAGACGTGGTTGGCGACCAGGAGCACCGACCCGCGGACCGGGATGCGGTCGCCGTGGCGGTAGCGCAGCCGGAACAGCAGGGACGACACCGGGTAGATGACCAGGATGCACAGCAGCAGGGAGACCGAGAGCCGGCCGCGGGTGCGCCACCGGGCCGGCCGGTGGCCGACGGCCCCCTCGCCCGGGGTGGACCCGCCCGTGACCGGGCCGTGCGAGGACCTCTCCTCCGTCACCGTCCCGCCTCCCTCTCTGCCGGCCAGCCCATGATCGACCCGCGCCGGCGATCGCGGGCCACCGGGGTCCGCACCGGCACCGCGCCCGGGGGCGGTGTGCTCACATTGTGGTCGTGGGCAGCTGGTCGGTCGTGATCCCGGCGAAGCGGCTCGCCGTGGCCAAGACGCGCCTGCGGCCCCTCACGGCACCCGGGAGCGACCACGACGGGCTGGTCCTGGCCCTGCTCGCCGACACGGTCGCGGCCGCCCTCGCCTGCCCGGAGGTGGGCTCGGTCGTCGTCGTCACCGACGAGCCGGCCGCCGCGGACCTCGTGCGCGGGCTCGGGGCCCGCCCCGTCCCCGACCGACCGGACCGGGGGCTCAACCCGGCGCTCGAGCACGGCGCCCGGCACGCGGGCGGCGCGGCGGTCGCGGCGCTCTCCTCCGACCTGCCCGCTCTGCGACCGGCCGAGCTCGCCGCCGCGCTGCGGGCGGCCGAGGGGGCGCCGCGCTGCTTCGTCGCGGACGCGCAGGGCACCGGCACCACGCTGCTCACCGCCACCGGCGCCGACCTGCTCCCGCGGTTCGGGCGCGGCTCGGCGCAGGCCCACCGCGGCGACGGGGCGGTGCCCCTGACCGGCGACTGGCCGGGGCTGCTGCGCGACGTGGACACGGCCGGGGACCTGCGCGCCGCGGTCGCGCTCGGGCTCGGCGAGCACACGGCCGACCTGCTCAGGCGCTCGCCGGGTCTCGCCGTTCACCTGCGTGCGGCACGATGACCGGGTGCCCCTTCCCCCCGATGACACCACGGACGCTCTGCCCGCCGACCGCTTCCTGAACCGCGAGCTGTCCTGGCTGGACTTCAACGCCCGCGTGCTGGAACTGGCCGAGGACGACTCGCTGCCGCTGCTGGAGCGGGTGAAGTTCCTCGCGATCTTCGCCAGCAACCTGGACGAGTTCTACATGGTGCGGATCGCCGGGCTGAAGCGCCGGCAGAGCACCGGGCTCACCGTCCGCTCCCCCGACGGGCTGACGATCCGGGAGCAGCTGGAGCGGGTCACCGCGCGCACCCAGGAACTCGTGCAGCGGCACTCCGACGTCTTCAACAAGGACGTGCTCCCCCGGCTCGAGGACGCCGGCATCCGGATCATCCACTGGGAGGACCTGGAGGACGAGGCGGCGGTGCGCCTGCGCGAGTACTTCCGCGACCAGGTGTTCCCCGTGCTCACCCCGCTGGCGGTCGACCCGGCGCACCCGTTCCCGTACATCAGCGGGCTCTCCCTGAACCTCGCCGTGTCGGTGCGCGACCCCGACTCCGGCGCCCCCCGCTTCGCGCGGCTGAAGGTGCCCAACAACGTCCCCCGCTTCGTGCCCGTGCCCCCCGGCAGCGCGACCACCGCCACGTTCCTCCCGCTCGAGGACCTCATCGCCGCGCACCTGGCGCAGCTGTTCCCCGGCCTCGACGTGCTGGACCACCACTTCTTCCGCGTCACCCGCAACGCCGACCTGGAGGTGGAGGAGGACCGGGACGAGGACCTGCTCCAGGCGCTCGAGCGCGAGCTCGCCCGGCGGCGGTTCGGTCCGGCGGTGCGCCTGGAGGTGGCCGAGCCGATGGACCCGCGGATCCTCGAGGTGCTCATGTCCGAGCTCGAGGTCTCACCGGACGACGTCGTCCACGTGCCCGGACTGCTGGACCAGGCCGCGCTGATGGCGCTCTACGACCTGGACCGGCCCGAGCTCAAGGACGAGCCGTTCGTCCCGGCCACCCACCCGCGCCTCTCCGAGGGCGAGACCCCCAAGAGCGTCTTCGCCACCCTGCGCGAGGGCGACGTCCTGGTCCACCACCCGTACCACTCGTTCGCCACCAGCGTGCAGCGGTTCATCGAGCAGGCCGCCGCCGACCCGGACGTGCTGGCGATCAAGCAGACGCTCTACCGCACCTCGGGCGACTCACCCATCGTGCATGCGCTGATCGAGGCCGCCCAGGCCGGTAAGCAGGTCGTCGTCCTGGTCGAGATCAAGGCCCGGTTCGACGAGGAGGCCAACATCACCTGGGCCCGCTCGCTGGAGCGCGCCGGCTGCCACGTCGTCTACGGGCTGGTGGGCCTGAAGACCCACTGCAAGACCGCCCTGGTGGTCCGCCGCGAGCAGGGCCTGATCCGGCGGTACTGCCACATCGGCACCGGCAACTACAACCCGAAGACCGCCCGCATCTACGAGGACCTCGGCATCCTGACCGCCGACCCGCGCGTGGGCGCGGACCTCACGGACCTGTTCAACACGCTCACCGGCTACTCCCGGCAGACCAACTACCGCACGCTGATGGTGGCGCCGCACGGCATCCGCAACGGGCTGCTCGAGAAGATCCGGCGCGAGGCGCGGCACGCGGCGGAGGGTCAGCCGTCCGGTATCCGGATCAAGGCGAACTCGGTGGTCGACGAGCGGATCATCGACGCGCTGTACGAGGCCTCGCGGGCCGGCGTCCCGGTCGAGCTGTTCGTCCGGGGCATCTGCGCGCTGCGCCCCGGCGTCCCCGGCCTGTCCGAGACCATCCGGGTGCGTTCGATCGTCGGCCGCTTCCTGGAGCACTCGCGGGTCATCTCGTTCGAGAACGCCGGCGACCAGGAGTGGTGGATCGGCAGCTCCGACCTGATGCACCGCAACCTCGACCGCCGGGTCGAGGTGCTGCTGCGGGTCTGCGACGAGTCGGCCCGCGCCCAGCTGCAGGAGTCGCTCACGCCGGCGATGGCCCCCGGGGTGCGGTCCTGGGAGCTGCGCAGCGACGGGCAGTGGGAACGCCTGGCGGGACGGGACTACCAGGCCGAGCTGATGCGCCGCATCCATGCTGCCGCCGGCTGAGCCCGCGGGGGCGATCGCGGCCGCCGGCGGGGTCGTCTGGCGCCCGGCCGGGGACGACGGCATCGAGATCGCGATCGTCCACCGTCCGCGCTACGACGACTGGTCGCTGCCCAAGGGGAAGCTCGACGCCGGTGAGCACGCCCTGGCCGCCGCGTGCCGCGAGGTCGTCGAGGAGACCGGGCTCGGCGTCGTCGCCGGACGCCGCGGGCCGACCACGCAGTACGCGGTCGACGGCGTGCCCAAGCACGTCGACTACTGGCTCATGCGCTGGGTGGGGGGCTCCTTCCTCCCCAACGACGAGGTGGACGAGCTGCGCTGGCTCGCCCCCGAGGAGGCCGCCGCATGCTGCACCCACGAGCACGACCGGCTGGTGATCACCGACGCGGCACGCACCGACGTCCCGCGTGAGGTGAGCCTGCTGCTGGTCCGGCACGGCCGGGCCGGGAGCAAGCACGAGTTCGAGGGGCCCGACGAGCTGCGGCCGCTGGACGAGAAGGGACGGCGGCAGGCGCAGCAACTGGCCGAGGCGCTGGCGTGGTTCGCCCCGGACGACGTGCTCAGCGCCCCGAAGGTGCGCTGCACGCAGACGGTGGAGCCGCTGGCCGAGCGCCTCGGCGTGGACGTGCGCCCGTCACCCCGGATGGGCGAGGAGGCGTTCGCCGACGACCCCGACGCCGGCCTGGCCGTGGTGGAGGAGCTGCTCGCGCCCCGGGCCGACCCGGGGGTCACCGTGCTGTGCAGCCAGGGCGCGGTGATCCCGTCGGTGCTGCAGGCGCTCGGGGTGCACGGCCACGGCGTCCGGGGGCTGCTGCCGCCGGCCGCCAAGGGCAGCGTGTGGGCCCTCGGCGGCCGGCCGGGGGCTCTGGTCGCGGACTACTACCGCGACTTCGAGGCCGACCCCGACGCCCCCTGAGGGCGCCGGGGGCCGGCAGGTCAGGCGGGGAGGGCCGGGAGGGCCTTCGGCAGCCAGGACGGGCGCGCCGCCTCGTAGGTCTCGATGTCGTCGAGGTGCCGCTCGGTGAGGCCGACGTCGTCGAGCCCCTCCAGGAGCCGCCAGCGGGTGTAGTCGTCGACCTCGAACGGCACGGTCCGTTCCTCACCCGCCCGCGCCGACCCCCAGGTGACCTGCTTGGCCTGCAGGTCCACCGTCACCGGCGTCGCCGGGTCGGCCTCGATCGCCGTCCACAGCGCCTCGACGTCGGCCTGCGGCAGGACGACCGTCAGCAGCCCGGACTTGGTCGAGTTGTTGCGGAAGATGTCGGCGAACCGGGAACTGATGACGACCCGGAAGCCGCCGTCCAGCAGCGCCCAGTTGGCGTGCTCGCGGGAGGAACCGGTGCCGAAGTCAGGGCCGGCCACCAGGATGGAGGCGTCGGCGTACTCCGGGCGGTTGAGCACGAAGTCCGGCTCGTTGGTCCGCCAGGCGATGAACAGGCCGTCCTCGAAGCCGGTGCGGGTGATCCGCTTGAGGTACTCGGCCGGGATGATCTGGTCGGTGTCGACCGCGCTGCGGCGCAGGGGCGCGGCGGTGCCGGTGTGCGTGGTGAAGGCGTCCATGGCTCAGGCTCCGATCAGGTCGGCGGGGGCGGTGAGGCGGCCGGTCAGCGCGGTGGCGGCGGCCACCGACGGCGACACCAGGTGGGTGCGCCCGCCCTTGCCCTGGCGACCCTGGAAGTTGCGGTTGCTGGTCGAGGCCGACCGCTCGCCGGGCTTGAGCTGGTCGGGGTTCATGCCCAGGCACATCGAGCACCCGGCCCCCCGCCACTCGGCGCCGGCCTCGGTGAAGACCTTGTCCAGGCCCTCCGCCTCGGCCTGCAGCTTCACGCCGACCGAGCCGGGGACGACGAGCATGCGGGTGTCCGGGTCGATCTTCTTGCCCTGGAGGAAGGCCGCGGCGGTGCGCAGGTCCTCGATCCGGCCGTTGGTGCAGGAGCCCAGGAACACGGTGTCGACCTGGATCTCGCGCAGCGGGGTGCCCGGGGTCAGACCCATGTAGGCCAGCGCCTGCTCGGCGGCCCGCCGCTCGCCCTCGTCGTCGAACTGGGCCGGGTCGGGCACCACGCCGTCGATGGGCAGACCCTGACCGGGGTTGGTGCCCCAGGTGACGAACGGCGTCAGCGTCGAGGCGTCCAGCGTCACCTCGCGGTCGAAGAGCGCGCCGTCGTCGGTGCGCAGCGTGCGCCAGTGCTCGACGGCGGCGTCCCAGTCGGCGCCCTGCGGGGCGTGCGGGCGGCCCTGCAGGAAGTCGAAGGTGGTCTGGTCGGGTGCGATGAGCCCCGCCTTCGCGCCGGCCTCGATCGACATGTTGCAGATCGTCATGCGGGCCTCCATCGACAGGGCCTCGATGGCGCTGCCCCGGTACTCGATGACGTGCCCCTGGGCGCCGTTGGTGCCGATCTGGGCGATGACGGCCAGGATGATGTCCTTCGCCGAGACGCCGGGAGCCAGCTCGCCCTCGACGGTCACCGACATCTGCTTCGGGCGGTACTGCGGCAGTGTCTGGGTGGCCAGCACGTGCTCCACCTCGCTGGTGCCGATGCCGAAGGCCAGCGCCCCGAACGCCCCGTGCGTGGAGGTGTGGCTGTCGCCGCAGACGATCGTCAGGCCGGGCTGGGTCAGGCCGAGCTGCGGGCCGATGACGTGCACGATGCCCTGGTCGCGGTCGCCCATCGGGGCGAGCCGGATGCCGAACTCGGCGGTGTTCTTCCGCAGCGCCTCCACCTGCGCCCGGCTCACCGGGTCGGCGATCGGGGCGAGGATGTCCAGCGTGGGGACGTTGTGGTCCTCGGTCGCCATCGTGAGCTCGGGACGGCGGACGGTGCGACCGGCCGCCCGGAGGCCGTCGAACGCCTGCGGGCTCGTCACCTCGTGCACGAGGTGCAGGTCGATGTAGAGGAGGTCGGGCTCGCCCGCGGTGCTGCGCACCACGTGGGCGTCGTAGACCTTCTCGGCCAGGGTCTTCGGCACGGTGGCGTCCCCTTCGGGTGACTGGTCGCTCCCGAGGTAGCCGTCTCATTCCGCGGGATGCGAGTATTGCTGTGTGGGACAGCCTAACCCGGTCGCGGTTCTGGACAAAGCGGTCTCGATCCTGCACGCCGTGGCGCAGGAGCCGGCGAGCCTCGCCGAGCTGGTCGCGCGCACCGGACTGCCGCGGGCGACGGCGCACCGGCTGGCCGTCGCGCTGGAGGGCCACCGCCTCGTGCGCCGCACCGACACCGGGAGCTGGGCCCCCGGTCCGGCGCTCGCCGAGCTCGGCCGCGCCACCGCCGACATCGGCGAGATCGCCGGGCGCCACCTGGTCACCCTGCGCGACGCCACCGGCGAGAGCGCGCAGTTCTACGTCAGGGACGGCGCCACCCGGGTCTGCGTCGCCGCGGCGGAGCGCACCAGCGGGCTGCGCGACACCGTCCCGGTCGGCGCCCGCCTGCCCATGACGGCCGGATCCGCGGCGCACGCCCTGCTGGCCTTCATGCCCGCAGACGAGGTCACCCGACTGCTCCCGTCGGCCAGCTTCACCGCCCGCACGCTGCTCGACGTCCGCCGCCGGGGCTGGGCGCACAGCGTCGCCGAGCGCGAGGCGGGCGTCGCCTCGCTCTCCGCACCGGTCCGCGACGCGACCGGCGCGGTGCTGGGTGCGGTCTCCATCTCCGGGCCGGTGGAGCGGCTCGGCCGGCGACCCGGCGCCGAGGTCATCGGCGCGGTGCTCGACGCGTCGGCCGCCATCTCCCGCGCGGCGCGCTAGAACCGCTAAGCACTGGACGCCGCCGCCCGACCGGCCGGACACTGACCCATGACCGCTACCGACAGCCGCGGGTCGGCCCGCGTCGCCGAGGCCGGCGAGGGCATCGGCCTCGACGAACTCGCCCTGGCCACCCGCAACCACGGCCTGCCGCTCGAGGCGCTCCGGTACGACGTGACCCCGCCGGGCCTGCATTACGTGCTCACGCACTTCGACATCCCCGCAGCCGACCCCGGCTCCTGGGAGCTCCGGATCGGCGGCGCCGTCGACCGGCCGCTCACCCTGGGCCTGGACGACCTGGTGCGCCGCCCCGCCGTCACCTCCCGCGTGCTGCTCGAGTGCGCCGGCAACGGCCGGGCCCGGCTCGACCCTCGACCGGTCAGCCAGCCCTGGCTCCTCGAGGCCGTCGGGACGGCGGAGTGGACCGGCACTCCGCTGGCGCCGCTGCTGGAGGAGGCCGGGCTCTCCCCCGCCGCCGTCGACGTCGTCTTCACCGGCGCGGACCACGGCGTGGAGCGCGGCGTCGAGCAGGACTACGCCCGCGGGCTGCCGGTGGCCGAGGCGCTGCGCGCGGAGGCGCTGCTGGTCTGGGCGATGAACGGGCAGCCGTTGCCCCCGCAGCACGGCGCCCCGCTCCGGCTGGTGGTCCCCGGCTGGTACGGCATGGCCCACGTGAAGTGGCTGACCCGGATCGACGTCCTGACCGAGCCGTTCACCGGCTACCAGAACGCCACCGCCTACCGGCTCAAGGTGGAGGCGGACGACCAGGGCGAGCCGGTCACCCGGATCCGGCCGCGCGCCCTCGTCGCCCCGCCGGGCTGGCCGGACTTCATGACGCGGGAGCGGTTCGTCCGCGCCGGCGCCGTGCCGCTGTCCGGTCGGGCGTGGTCCGGTCGTGCGCCGGTCACGCGGGTCGAGGTCAGCACCGACGGCGGGCGGACCTGGGACGACGCCGTCCTCGCGCCGGCCGACCCCGCCCACCCGTTCGCGTGGCGGGCCTGGACCTACGACTGGACCGCGACCGCTGGAGCGCACGAGCTGCTCGTGCGCGCGACCGACGAGCAGGGCGCCCAACCGGTCGAGCAGGAGTGGAACCGCCAGGGCATGGCCAACAACCTCGTGCAGCGGGTCCCGGTCACGGTCCTCGCCTGACCGAGACGGCGAGAGCCCCCGACCGGGTGGTCGGGGGCTCTCGATCGCGTAGCCCCGAAGGGATTCGAACCCTCGCTACCGCCGTGAGAGGGCGGCGTCCTAGGCCGCTAGACGACGGGGCCGTGCAGGAACCATTTTGCCATGGCCGGATCGGCCCCCGGCAGCGGGGTCGGGAGGACGACGCCCGAGACGGCGAGAGCCCCCGACCGGGTGGTCGGGGGCTCTCGGTCGCGTAGCCCCGAAGGGATTCGAACCCTCGCTACCGCCGTGAGAGGGCGGCGTCCTGGGCCGCTAGACGACGGGGCCGTGCTGTGTCACTGCTGTACTGCGAGAGGAACCAGGCTTCCTCGCTGGGGTACCAGGACTCGAACCTAGACTAACGGAACCAGAAACCGTCGGGCTGCCAATTACCCCATACCCCATGGGTAGCACCTCGCGGCGCCGGAGAAGACGATACCTGACTCCGCCGGCCCGGGTCGCACCACCCCCCCTGGCCGGGTCAGCGCGCCGGCACCGGCGCCCCCACCGCCGGACCACGCAGGTCCTGGGCCGCCGTGCACGTCTCCGCTCCCCCGCGCCGCCGCCACCACGCCACGAGCGCCACGTAGGCGCCCGTGCCCGCCAGCGTCAGCGCGAGCGAGGCCAGGCCGACACCGGCCGGCACCGGTCCCGCGGCGGCCAGGTCGTCGTCCAGGAGGCCGGCGAGCAGGAAGATCAGCACGTTGTTCACGGCGTGCAGCACGATCGCCGCCTCGATGCCCCCGGTCAGCCAGACCACCGCCGACGCGGCCAGCGCGAAGGCGAGGTAGTCGAGGAAGGCCACGGGAGTCGGTGGCAGGTGCGCCAGCGCGAACAGCGTCGCGGTGACGAGGGCGGCCACCACCGCCCCGGCGGCCGGGCGGCCGATCCAGCCGGCGATCGCCTGGCTCAGGTAGCCGCGGAAGAGGTACTCCTCCGCCGCCGACTGCAACGGGGTGGTCAGCAGGACGACGGCGAGCAGCCAGCCCCACGACGCCACCGGCCCCTCCAGCTGGGCGTCGCCGACGGTGAACGCCAGGAGGGCCGACAGGCCCACCGCGACGCCGAGGGAGCACAGGGCGAGCAGGGTCAGCCGGGGCAGCAGCCGCCATCGCAGCCTGGCCAGCACCGACGACGACCACCCCGGGCGCATGCCGTGCGCCACCGCCCACGCCAGCCAGACCACCGGGATGGCCACGATCAGCGTGGCGTTGGTGACCAGCAGCACGCCCGGGTCGGTGAGATCGAGCAGGGCGAGGTCCGGGCTCACGCCGGTGAGGATCCCGATCACCCCGACGACGGCGCCCGCCACCAGGAAGACCACGCCGATCAGCAGCAGCCCGAGCACCGGGCGCCACCACGCCCAGTCCCGGGAGCGCATCGCGAGCAGGAACGGCTGCGGCACGTCGTGCGGCGGCGTCCCCGGGGGCAGGGCCCAGGCCACCGGCGGCGGGCCCGGGTAGGGCCCCCACTGCGGCGGCGGCGCCGGGTAGGGCCCCCACTGCGGCGGCGGGGCCGGGTAGGGCCCCCACTGGGGCGGCGGTGGGGGCGACCAAGGAACGGGCGGTGGCTGTCCCGGCCCCGGCCGGTGCGTCGGCGGCGGCCCGCCGTACCACTCGTCGGCCGGCCCGCCACCGGCGCCGGGACGGGTCATCCCTCGCTGGCGACCGTGCGCGCAGCGGCGAGCCGCGCCAGCGTCCGATCCCGCCCGAGCAACTCCATCGACTCGTACAGCGGCGGGGAGACCGTGCGCCCGCTGACCGCCACCCGGACCGGGCCGAAAGCCTGCCGCGGCTTGCGGCCGAGCCCCTCGACCAGCGCCTCCTTGAGGGCCTGCTCGATGGCTGGAGTGGTCCACTCGTCCAGCGCCCGCAGGGCCGCCGTGGCGGCGTCCAGCACCTCGACGGCGCTCTCACCGGCCAACTGCTTCTCCGCCGCCGCGGGGTCGATCTCCACCTCGTCGACGAAGAGGAAGCCCAGCAGCCCGACGGCCTCCGACAGCACGATCATGCGCTCCTGCGCCAACGGGGCGATGGCCCGCAGGACGGCGTCCTGCTCCGCGGTGGGCGGGTCGCCGACCAGGCCGGCGTCGGCCAGATGAGGGACGACGCGCGCGGTGAACTCCTCGACGGGCAGCCCGCGCAGGTGCGTGGCGTTGATCGCCTCCGCCTTCTTCAGGTCGAAGCGCGCCGGGTTGGCGCTCACCCGCGTGACGTCGAAGGCCTCGACCAGCTCGGCCGTGGAGAAGATGTCCCGGTCGTCGGCGATCGACCAGCCCAGCAGCGCCAGGTAGTTCACCAGGCCCTCGGGCAGGAAGCCGCGCTCCCGGTACACGTCGAGGTTGGACGTGGGGTCGCGCTTCGAGAGCTTCTTGGTCCCTTCACCGGTCACCAGCGGCAGGTGCCCGAAACGCGGGGTGCCGGTGGCCACGCCGATGTCGCTCAGGGCGGAGTACAGCGCCAGCTGCCGCGGGGTCGAGGGCAGCAGGTCCTCGCCCCGGAGCACGTCGGTGATGCCCATCAGGGCGTCGTCCACCGGGTTCACGAACGGGTACAGCGGCGCGCCGTTGCCGCGGACCAGCACGAAGTCGGGCACGGCTCCGGCGGCGAAGCGGACCTCACCGCGGACGAGGTCGGTCCAGACGAGGTCCTCGTCGGGCATCTTCAGCCGCAGGACCGGCATCCGGCCCTCGTCCCGGAAGGCCGCCTTCTGGGCCTCGGTGAGGAACCGGTCGTGGTTGTCGTAGCCGAGCTTCGGGTCCTCCCCCGCGGCCCGCCGACGGGCGTCGACCTCCTCGTTGGTGGAGAACGACTCGTACGCGTGCCCGGACGCCAGCAGCTTGGCGGCCACCTCGCGGTAGATCTCGTGCCGCTCCGACTGGCGGTACGGCCCGTTCGGTCCGCCGACCTCCGGCCCCTCGTCCCAGTCCAGCCCGAGCCAGCGCAGGCTGTCGAGCAGGTGCCGGTAGGACTCCTCCGAGTCGCGGGCGGCGTCGGTGTCCTCGATGCGGAAGACGAACGTGCCGCCGTGGTGCCGCGCGTGCGCCCAGTTGAACAGCGCCGTCCGGATCAGGCCGACGTGGACGAGGCCCGTCGGGGAGGGGCAGAAGCGCGTGCGCACGGCGCCGGGCGGGGCGGGGACCTCCGTCATCGGGCGCCGCCCGCGGTCGACACGGCGTCGGCAGCGGAGACCGAGTTGGTCAGGGTGCCCAGCCCCTGGATGCTGCAGGACACCGTCTGACCGGGCCGGATCGGCCCGACACCGGACGGGGTGCCGGTGAGCACCACGTCGCCGGGGAGCAGGGTCATCACCTGGGAGATGTGGGAGATCAGCGTCGGGACGCCGAAGAGCAGCTGGCTGGTGCGGCCGGACTGCCGGCGCTCGCCGTCGACGTCGCAGGTGACCTCGAGATCGGTCGCGTCCAGGCCGATGCCGGACAGGTCGGTCTCGATCCACGGGCCCAGGGGGCAGAACGAGTCGAAGCCCTTGGCGCGGGTCCACTGCCCGTCGCCGGCCTGCATGTCCCGCTCGGTGACGTCGTTGCCGATGGTGTAGCCGAAGACGCTGCCCAGCGCCTGCTCCGGCGTCACGTTGCGCGCTCCCCGGGCACCGATCACGACGGCCAGCTCGACCTCGTGGTGCACGTTGGTGCTGCCCGGCGGGATGCGGATGGCGTCACCGGGGCCGATGACCGACGTCGAGGGCTTGAGGAACAGCAGCGGCTCCTTCGGCGCCTCGCCGGTGTTCATCTCCTTGACGTGCTCGGCGTAGTTCTTGCCGATGCAGACCACCTTGCTGGGCAGGATCGGCGAGAGCAGCCGGATGTCGGCCTGCGCGAAGCGCGTGCCGGTGAAGGAGATCTGGCCGAAGGGGTGGCCCTCGATCTGGGCGACCTGGCCGTCCCCGTCGAGGACGCCGAAGGACATGCCCTGAGGAGAGGCGAAACGGACGATGCGCACATCGCGAGGTTAGTCGTCGGCGGGCGACCGCCTCCCGACCTACCGTCTGCGCCCATGGCCTGCCGCTTCTCCGAGCTCGTCGTCGACAGTCGTGATCCCGAGTCGCTGGCCGCTTTCTGGGCCGCCGTGCTCGACTACCGGGTGCTCGGCCGCGAGGAGGATGGCAGCGTCGAGATCGGCCCGGAGGCCGGCTTCGGCGGCCCGGCGCCCACGCTGGTCTTCGGGAAGGTCGCCGATCCCACGCCGGGCAAGGTGCGGCTGCACATCGATCTCAACCCCACCGACCGCGACCAGGACGCCGAGCTGCAGCGGCTGCTCGACCTGGGCGCGACGCCGGCCGACGTCGGCCAGTCCGGCGACGAGGGGTGGCACGTCCTGGCCGATCCGGAGGGCAACGAGTTCTGCCTGCTGAGGACCCGGCTGGATTCCGTGTGACGGGCGCGCGCCGGCGCACCACCTGTTCCGCGGGCAGTCTGTCTCTGCCCAGCTGAGGTGGGCAGAGACAGACTGCCCGCAGGAACCTCACCGCGGGTCGGCGACCGGCCGCGGTGTCGCGGCGGGTGGGGCCCGGAGGGTCCCGGGCAGCCGTGCCACGTCGCTCCGCGCAGCAGGGGGACGGCAACTGGCCGCGGTGCCGGCCGGAGGCCGACAATGTCGTCGTGATCCTCATCGTCGTGAAGTTCCCCGTCCGTCCCGAGCGCGCCGACGAGTGGACCGGGCTGGCCGCCGACTACGCCCGTGCGGTGAACGCCGAGGAGGGCTCGCTGTTCTTCGAGTGGTCCCGGAGCCTCGAGGAGCCGAACACCTACGTCTGCGTCGAGGGCTTCCGGGACGCCGACGCGGGCGCCGCCCACGTCGCCACTGACGCCTTCAAGCGCTTCGTCGAGCAGGCGCCGGACCTGGTGTCCGCGCAGCCGCAGATCATCTACGTGGACGCGCCCGACGTCGCCGGCTGGGGCCCGATGGGTGAGATCCAGCCGCGCTGACCCGGTGCAGCCGTTCCTGCTGCTGTCCTCCCGGCCCGAGGACGACGCGGCCGACGCGGCCGACGCCGAGTACCGGTCGTTCCTGAGCTGCACCGCACTGCCGGCCGGGCGGCTGCACCGCATCCGGCTGGAGGCCGCACCGCTGCCGGCGCTGGACCTCGACGACTACGCCGGGGTCTTCCTCGGCGGTGGCCCGTTCAACTCCAGCGACGCGCCGGACGAGAAGTCCGCCGTCCAGGTCCGGGTGGAGCGCGACGTCGGCCGCCTGCTCGACGAGATCGTCGACCGGGACCTGCCCTTCTTCGGCGCCTGCTACGGGATCGGCACCCTCGGCACCCACCGCGGCGGGGTGGTCGACCGCACCTACGCGGAGCCGGTGTCAGCGGTAGAGATCAGCCTGACGCCCGAGGGCCGCGACGACGCCCTGCTGGCCGGCGTCACCGACCGGTTCGAGGCGTTCGTCGGGCACAAGGAGGCCTGCCGCGTGCTCCCGCCCGGCGCAGTGCTGCTGGCCTCGTCGGCGACCTGCCCGGTGCAGATGTTCAAGGTCGGCCGCAACGTCTACGCCACCCAGTTCCACCCGGAGCTCGACCTCGCCGCCATCGTGCAGCGGGTGCGCATCTACCAGCACGCCGGCTACTTCCCCGCCACCGAGGTCGAGGCGGTCATCGGCAGGCTGGGCAGCGCGGCGGTGACCGCACCGGGCCGGCTACTGGCCAACTTCGTCGCCCGCTACGGCTGAGCCGCGCCGCTCAGCGCGACCACGGGCCCCAACGGCGCCGTCGCCGTGCCGGTGGCGCGGCCGGAGTCGCTGCGGCGAGTGCCTCGTAACGGCGCAGCAGCTCGCCGAGCAGGCCCTCGTACTGCCGCCGGTCGAAGGAGTACGTGGGTAGCGGTCCGTACTCGTCCGGCGCAGGGACGAACTCCGCGAAGTCGCACTGCCAGCCGACGTCGCGCCACTGGACGGTGTCGTTGTCGATCACCAACCGCGTGCCGAGCGCGCGGCAGTTGATGTCCTGGTCGACCGAACAGACCAGCAGGGCGACACGGCCGTCGTCGAAGTCCGGAGCCCCTTCGCCGAGCAACGCACGCAGACCGGCCACAGCCGCTCCAGGATCCTCCGGCCACAGCCGGGTGAGCTCGGACGGCAGGTCCGGCACCCCCCAGCGGTCGGCCACCAGCCGACGCAGCGGGACACCGTCGACGGTCCAGTCCTCGAACGCGGAGTCCCGCTCCGTCGGTCGCCGCTCCGACAGGTCGACTGTCCGGGTCACCGCGGCGACGGTTCCCAGCTCGTGTACCGGTGACATCGCCCGCTACGGCGCCGGACGGCGCAGGACGGCGTAGGTGAGCGCGTCGACCAGCGCGTGCCACGACGCCTCGACGATGTTGGCGTGCACCCCGACGGTGGTCCACTCCCCCACCCCGTCGGTCGTGTCGATGAGCACGCGCGTGGTGGCGCTCGTGCCGCCCTTCCAGCCGAGGATGCGCACCTTGTAGTCGGCGAGGGCGACGTCGGCCAGCTGCGGGTAGCGGCTCACCAGCGCCTGCCGCAGCGCGTTGTCCAGCGCGTTCACCGGGCCGTTGCCCTCGCCGGTGCTGATGATCCGCTCGCCGTCGACGTGCACCTTCACCGTCGCCTCGCTGATCACCACGCCGTTGCCCCAGTGCTCGACGGAGGTCTTGTAGCTCTCCAGCTCGAACAGGGGCGCCGGGGCCCCGGGCAGCTGCGACCGGAGCAGCAGCTCGAACGAGGCGTCGGCGGCCTCGAACGACCAGCCGTCGGCCTCGAGCACCTTCACCTGGTCGACCACCCGGCCGATGGCGTCGGCCTGGCCGGTGAGGTCCACGCCGAGCTCGCGGCCCTTGAGCTCGACCGACGCCCGGCCGGCCATCTCGGTGACCAGGATGCGCATGTCGTTGCCCACGACCGCCGGGTCGAGGTGGTTGTACAGCTCGGGGCTCACCTTGATCGCGCTGGCGTGCAGCCCGGCCTTGTGCGCGAACGCCGAGGCACCGACGAACGGCTGGTGCTCGTCGGGCGCGATGTTGGCCAGCTCGGCGATCGCGTGGCTGACCCGCTGCAGCTCCGGCAGGCACTCGGCCGGGACGGCGGGGATGCCCATCTTGGTGACGAGGTTCCCGATCAGCGCGAAAGTGTCGGCGTTCCCGGCCCGCTCCCCGTACCCGTTCGCCGTCCCCTGCACGTGGGTGACGCCGGCCTCGACCGCCGCGAGCGTGTTGGCCACGGCGCAGCCGGTGTCGTCCTGGCAGTGGATGCCGAGCATGCCCGTGGTGCGAGCCCGCACGTCGGCGACCACGCGGCCCACGCCCATCGGCAGCATGCCGCCGTTGGTGTCGCACAGGACACCGACCTCGGCGCCGGCGTCGAACGCCGCCTGCAGCACGCGCACCCCGTAGTCGGGGTCGGCGGCGTAGCCGTCGAAGAAGTGCTCGCAGTCGAGGAACACCCGCCGGCCGTGGGCGACGAAGAAGGCGACGGTGTCGGCCACCATCGCCAGGTTCTCCTCCAGCGTCGTGCGCAGCGCCTCGCGCACGTGCCGGACGTCGGACTTCGCGACCAGGCACACGACCGGCGTCTGCGCGTCCAGCAGGGCGCGCACCTGGGCATCGTCCTCCACCGCCACGCCGGCCTTGCGGGTGGCGCCGAACGCCACCAGCTGGGCGTGCTTGAGCTGCAGCTCGGTGCGTGCCCGCGAGAAGAACTCGGTGTCCTTGGGCAGCGCTCCGGGCCACCCGCCCTCGATGAAGCCGACCCCGATCTCGTCCAGCAGCCGGGCGACGGCGAGCTTGTCGGCGACCGAGTAGCTGACGCCCTCCCGCTGGGCGCCGTCGCGCAACGTGGTGTCGAAGACGTGGAAGTCGGTCTCGGTGGTGGTCACGGTGTCTCCCGGGGATGGCGGCCGACCCGAACACGAAAAAGACCCCCCGGGTACGGGAGGTCTGCGCGCAGTCGGGGAGGTGACTGCGCGCTAGGCGATGATGATCGTGCCGCTGCTGTGCATCGCCGACCATGAAAGCACGGGAGGCGCGGTGCGCGGCAACCCCGGTCCCGGAAACCCGGCTCGGCCCCGCCCTGGCGGCCGGCGGTCTGCTGCGGGAGCAGCCGCCGGCCGGGGGGCTCAGCCGCCGGCGAGCGCCGCGAGCCGGTCGCCGACGTCGGACGTGCGGATCGGCGCCCGCGGGTCGCGGGTGGACAGGTCGAAGGCGACGGCGGCGTCGACCTTCTTCGCCTGCTCGGTGCGGCCGAGGTGCTCCAGCAGCAGTGCGACGGACAGGACCGTGGCCGTCGGGTCGGCGACGCCCCGGCCGGCGATGTCGGGCGCGGAACCGTGCACCGGCTCGAACATGCTCGGGTTGGTGCCGGACGCGTCCAGGTTCCCGCTGGCCGCCAGCCCGATGCCGCCGGTGACGGCGGCCGCGACGTCGGTGACGATGTCACCGAAGAGGTTGTCGGTGACGATGACGTCGTAGCGGCCCGGGTCGGTGATGAAGAACATCGAGGCGGCGTCGACGTGCTGGTAGGCGACGGTCACCTCGGGGAACTCGACCGACACCTCCTCCACCGTGCGCGACCACAGACCACCGGCGTGGGTGAGCACGTTGGTCTTGTGGATGAGGGTCAGGTGCTTGCGCGGGCGGGCGGCGGCCCGCTCGAACGCGTAGCGGGCCACGCGCTCCACCCCGAAGGCGGTGTTGAGGCTGACCTCGGTCGCGACCTCGTGCGGGGTGTCCTTGCGGAGCACGCCACCGTTGCCGACGTAGGGGCCCTCGGTGCCCTCGCGGACGCAGAGCATGTCGATCGGGCCCGGATCGGCCAGCGGGCTGCGCACCCCGTCGAACAGCTTCGCCGGCCGCAGGTTGACGTGGTGGTCGAGCTCGAACCGCAGGCGCAGCAGCAGGCCGCGCTCGAGGATCCCCGGCGGCACGCTCGGGTCGCCGATGGCGCCGAGCAGGATCGCGTCGTGCTGACGCAGCTCGTCGAGCACCGTGTCCGGGAGCAGCTCGCCGGTGCGCTGCCACCGCGCCGCCCCCAGGTCGTACGGGGTGGTCTCCAGGTCCGGCGCGACCGCGTGGAGGACCTTGAGGCCCTCCGCCACGACCTCGGGACCGATGCCGTCTCCAGGGATCACTGCCAGGCGCATGGGAAGCGACCCTAGGTCAGAGGCTCGTGAGGTCGGCGGCCTGGGCGGCGCGCGCCCCGATGCGCCCGGCGATCTGCTGCAGCAGCTCCGGCCCCACCGGGCTGTCCACGGTCACGGCCATGAGGGCCTCACCACCCTCGGTGGCCCGGCTGACCTGGGCACCGGCGATGTTGACGGCGGCCTCCCCGAGCGCCGCGCCCACCGTGCCGACCACCCCGGGCCGGTCGGCGTAGACGAAGAAGAGCAGGTAGCCCGATGCCGCCAGGTCGATCTCGAACCCGTCGACCTCGGTCAGCCGCGGCACCTGGTTCTTCCCGAACAGCGTGCCGGCGACGGTCACCTGGGTGCCGTCGGCCATCGCTCCGCACACCCGGACGTAGTTGCGGTAGGTCGGGCTCTCCGGGTCGCTGGTCAGGGCGACGTCCAGACCGCGCTGCTCGGCGAACAGCGGCGCGTTCACGTACGTGACCTGCTCCTCGACGACGTCGGAGAAGACGCCCTTCAGCACGGCGAGGGAGAGCACGGAGACGTCGAACTCGGCGAGCTTGCCGCGTACGTCCACCGTGACCGACTGGGCCAGGCCGCCGGCCACGGCCGTGAACACCCGGCCCAGCTTCTCGGCCAGCGGCAGACCGGGACGCACGTCCTCCGCCACCACGCCGCCTGCCTGCACGTTCACCGCGTCGGGCACGAACTCGCCCCGCAGCGCCAGGCGCACCGAGCGGGCCACCGCGGCGCCGGCCTTGTCCTGCGCCTCGGTCGTCGAGGCGCCCAGGTGGGGGGTGACGACCGTGTTCGGCAGGCCGAACAGCGGGCTGTCGGTGCAGGGCTCGGTGGCGTAGACGTCGATGCCGGCCGCACCGACCTGACCGGACCGGAGGGCGTCGGCCAGGGCCGCCTCGTCGACCAGCCCGCCGCGGGCGGCGTTGACGATGATCACGCCCCGCTTCGTGGTCGCCAGCTCGGCAGCGCCGATGAGCCCCAGGGTCTCCGGCGTCTTGGGCAGGTGGATGGTGATGAAGTCCGACTCGGCGAGCAGCTCCTCCAGCGTGACCAGCCGGACGCCGAGCTGCGCCGCGCGACCGGGCTGGATGTAGGGGTCGTAGGCGATCAGCTCGACACCGAACGCCGCGAGCCGCTGGGCGACCAGCACGCCGATGCGGCCGAGACCGATGACGCCCACGGTCTTCTCGGTGACCTCGACGCCGGTGAACGCCGAGCGCTTCCAGGTGCCCTCGCGCAGGGAGGCGTCGGCCGCGGGGATGTGCCGGGCGGCGGAGAGCAGGAGAGCGACGGCGTGCTCGGCGGCGCTCACGATGTTCGAGGTCGGGGCGTTGACCACCATCACGCCGCGCTCGGTGGCGGCGGCGACGTCGACGTTGTCCAGGCCGATCCCCGCGCGGGCGACCACCTCGAGCTTCGGGGCCGCGGCGAGGGCCTCGGCGTCGATCTGCGTCGCGCTGCGGATCATCACCGCCGCCGCATCCGCGAGCGCGGGCAGCAGGGCCGACCGGTCGGCGCCGTCGACATGACGGATCTCGACGTCGGTCCCGAGGACCTCCAGCACGCTCGGTGCGAGCTCCTCGGCGATCAGGACGACGGGCGCGGTCGTGGTCACGGGAACACAGCGTAGGAGCGCTCCTCCGTGTCCACTGCGGGCCCCCGCCGACCGGTCCACCCGCGAGCCCGGCCCGTGGGCTTGCCCGGGCGCGCCGGACGCGGACATGCTGGTGATCGACTGCGCCGGCCCCAGCGGCGCCCACCGGAGGGAAGCATGAGCCAGTCCGACGATCCCGGCCGTCCCGAGACCACTCCGCACGGCCCGACCGGCGGCCCGCCGGCGCACGGCCAGCAGCCCTGGGACCAGCAGGGGTACGGGCAGCAGCCCTGGGGCCAGCAGGGGTACGGGCAACAGCCCTACGGCCAGCAGGGGTACGGCCAGCAGGGGTACGGGCAGCCCTACCCGGGCCACGGCCCCTACGGCGCGCCCGGCCGGCCGGCACGACCGGCTCCCGTCGTCGTCGCCGCGGTGCTCGGCTTCCTCTTCGCCGCGTTCGGCCTGCTGGCCGTCCTGGGCGTCGTCGTCGGCGGCGCGGCGTTCCTGCAGCTCGCCGAGTCCGACCCGGCGTTCGCCGACCTCGGGGCCGAAGCGGAGACGGCGGTCGGATTCGGGCTCGTCGTCGCCGGCCTGCTGTTCCTCGGCTACACGGCGCTGATGATCTGGGGATCGGTCTGGGCCCTGACCGGGCGCAGCCGGGTGCCGCTGATCGTCGGGGGCTCGCTCACGATCGGTTTCGCCGGCCTGATCTTCATCGGCGCCCTCGCGGAGGGTGAGCCGGCCAGCATGCTCGTCCTCCTGCTGGTGCTCGCCGCCGCGATCGCCATGGTCGTGCTGCTCACCCTCCGCAGTTCGGCCCAGTTCTACGCCGCCCACCGGTTCCGCCGCGCCGGTCGCTGAACCGGGTGATCCACCGACGGCGCGCATCCACAGCCGGCCGCGGAGAACCCACTCGCGGGTGATCGTCCCTACGATCGGTCGTCAGGTGGCCACCACGGGCCGCCACACCACCAGGAGGACGCTGCGATGTCCAGCCCCACCGGTTCCGACCCCGACTACCCGCAGGGGGGTGCGCCGCAGGGACAGCCCGGCTGGGGTCCGCCGGCGGGCCAGCAGCCCGGCCAGGGGCCCGACCAGGGCTACGGCCAGCAGCCCGGCCAGGGTTACGGCCAGGGTCCCGCCCAGCAGCCCGGCCAGGGTTACGGCCAGGGTCCCGCCCAGCAGCCCGGCCAGGGCTACGGCCAGCAGCCCGGCCAGGGCTACGGCCAGGGTCCCGGCGGATACCCCGCCGCCCCGGCCGGCTACGGCCAGGCCCCCCAGAGCCAGCGCCCGGGGCAGGTGACCGCCGCAGGGGTCATCGGCCTCGTGTGGGGCGGCCTCGGCGCCCTGCTGGGCCTGCTCGGGCTGGTGGGGGCCTCGATGGTCGACGACCTCGGGATCGAGATCACCGGTATCGACATCCTCCTGGGCATCCTCGGGATCGCCGTCTCCATCGCGATGGTCGTCGGCGGCGTGCGGGTCCTCCAGGGGAAGTCGCCCACGCTGCTGCTGTACGCCGCCTACGCCACGGTGGCCCTGTGGCTGCTCGGGGTCATCTCCCTGCTCGTGCAGGGCTTCGAGTTCAGCCCCGCAGGCATCCTGAGCCTGGTCATCGCCGGCCTCATCGTGTTCCTGCTCCGGCAGGAGAGCTCCAAGCAGTACTTCGCCTCCCGGGGCATCAGCTACTGAGCGCCCCGCAGACGACGAACGGCCCCCGCTGCCTCGGGCAGCGGGGGCCGTTCTCGTCCGTCGTCAGCTACGCGCGGCGGTCCCGGTGTAGTCGTCCGACGCCGACACCCAGCTCATCAGCCCGCGCAGCTTGCGCCCGGTCTCCTCGATCGGGTGCGCCTCGGCCGCGGCGCGCTTGGCCTTGAAGTCCGGCGCACCGGCGTCCTGGTCGGCGATGAAGGCCGCGGCCCAGGAGCCGTCCTTGATCGCGCCGAGGACCTCCTTCATGGACTCCTTGACGCGGGCGTCGATCACCTTCGGGCCCGAGGTGTAGTCGCCGTACTCGGCGGTGTCGGACACCGACCAGCGCTGCTTGGCGATGCCGCCCTCGTACATGAGGTCGACGATCAGCTTGAGCTCGTGCAGGCACTCGAAGTACGCCACCTCCGGCTGGTAGCCGGCTTCGGTGAGGGTCTCGAACCCGGCGGTGATCAGCGCGCTGGCGCCACCGCAGAGCACGGCCTGCTCGCCGAAGAGGTCGGTCTCGGTCTCCTCGGCGAACGTCGTCCTGATGACGCCGGCCCGCGACCCGCCGATGGCCTTGGCGTAGGAGAGCGCGAGCTGCAGCGCGTTGCCGCTGGCGTCCTGCTCGACGGCGACCAGGCAGGGCACGCCCTTGCCGTTCTCGAACTCGCGGCGCACCAGGTGGCCCGGGCCCTTGGGGGCGACCATCGCCACGTCCACGCCGGCCGGGGGCTTGATGTAGCCGAACCGGATGTTGAAGCCGTGGCCGAAGAACAGCGCGTCACCGTCCTGCAGGTTCGGCTCCACCGACTCCGCGTAGAGCGTGCGCTGCACGTGGTCCGGCGCCAGGATCATGATCAGGTCGGCCTCGGCGGCTGCCTCGGCCGGCGTCACCACGCGCAGACCCTCGGCCTCGGCCTTGGGGCGGCTCTTGCTGCCCTCCGGGAGGCCGACGCGGACGTCGACGCCCGAGTCGCGCAGAGACAGCGCGTGGGCGTGCCCCTGGCTGCCGTAGCCCAGGACGGCGACGGTGCGCCCCTGGATGATCGAGAGGTCGGCGTCGTCGTCGTAGAAGATCTCGGCGGCCATGCTGGTTGCGGTTTCCCTTCGGGTTGTTCTACGGGTGGAGCGGTTCACGCGGAGCGCTGGTCGACCGGGCGCAAGGTACCGGCGCCGGACATCGACCGCGGGCCCCGGCCCAGGGCGACGGTGCCCGACTGGGCCATCTCCTTGATCCCGAGCGGCGCGAGCACCGCCAGGAGCGCCTGGAGCTTGTCCGGTGTCCCGGTGGCCTCGAGGGTCACCGTGTCGGGGTTGACGTCGATGACGCGGGCCCGGAACAGTTCCGCGGTCTGCAGCACCTGGGTCCGCTCGGCCATGGGCGCACGGACCTTGACCAGCAGCAGCTCCCGCTGGACCGCGGCCTCGCCGTCCAGCTCGACGATCTTGATGATCTCGATGAGCTTGTTCAGCTGCTTGGTGATCTGCTCCAGCGGCTGGCTCTCCGCGTCGACGACGATCGTCATGCGGGACAGGTCCGCGTTCTCGGTGGGCCCGACGGCGAGGGACTCGATGTTGAACCCCCGGCGGCTGAACAGCGCCGAGACGCGGGCCAGCACGCCGGACTTGTTCTCGACGAGGACCGACAGGGTGTGGCGGGTCATCTGCGTCGTCCTCTCAGACCTGGTTGTCGCCGAAGACCGGGCGCACGTCGCGCGCGGCCAGGATCGCGTCGTTGCTCGCGCCCGCGGCGACCATCGGCCACACCTGGGCGTCGGAGCCGACGACGAAGTCGATCACCACCGGGGCGTCGTTGATCGCCATGGCCTTCTCGATGACCGCGTCGACGTCGTCCGCGCTCTCGCACCGCAGCCCCACGCAGCCCAGTGCCTCGGCCAGGGCCACGAAGTCGGGGATGCGCACGGGCTTTGGGGTGCCGTCGGGGTTGCGCGCGTGCAGCTTGGTGTTGGAGTAGCGGCCTTCGTAGAAGAGGGTCTGCCACTGCCGGACCATGCCCAGGTTGCCGTTGTTGATGACGGCGACCTTCACCGGGATGCCCTCGATGGCGCAGGTGGCCAGCTCCTGGTTCGTCATCTGGAAGCAGCCGTCGCCGTCGATGGCCCACACGGTGGTCTCCGGGCAGCCGTACTTGGCACCCATGGCGGCGGGGACGGCGTAACCCATCGTCCCGAGGCCGCCGCTGTTGAGCCACGTGCCCGGCTTCTCGTAGCGGATGAACTGCGCAGCCCACATCTGGTGCTGGCCCACGCCGGAGGTGTAGATCGCCTCGGGGCCGGCGATCGCGCCCAGCCGCTCGATCACGTACTGCGGCGACAGCGCGCCGTCCTCGGGCCAGTCGTAACCGAGCGGGTAGCGCGTCCGCCAGTCGTCGAGCTGGGCCCACCAGGCCGCGAGATCCGGGACGCGACCGGCCGCGTGCTCGGCGCGCAGGGCGTCGGTCAGCTGGGTGATCGTCTCCCTGGCGTCGCCCACGATCGGGACGTCGGCCTTGCGGTTCTTGCCGATCTCGGCCGGGTCGATGTCGGCGTGGACGACCAGCGCCTCCGGGGCGAAGCTCGACAGCTCACCGGTCACGCGGTCGTCGAAGCGCGCCCCCAGGGCGACGATCACGTCGGCCTTCTGCAGCGCGGTCACCGCCGCGACCGTCCCGTGCATGCCCGGCATGCCCAGGTGCTGGGGGCTGCTGTCGGGGAACGCCCCGCGGGCCATGAGAGTGGTGACCACCGGCGCCCCGGTCAGCTCGGCCAGCTCGGCCAGCTCCTCGCTGGCCTGCGCCTTGAGCACCCCGCCGCCGACGTAGAGCACCGGCCGGCGGGCGGCGGCGATCAGCGCGGCCGCCTCGCGCACCTGCTTGCCGTGCGGACGGGTGGTGGGCTTGTACCCGGGCAGGTCCAGCCGCGGCGGCCAGGCGAAGTCCGTCGTCGCCTGGAGCACGTCCTTGGGGATGTCGACCAGGACGGGGCCGGGCCGGCCGGTGGCGGCCAGGTGGAAGGCCTCGGCGATCCGCTGCGGGATCTCCGCCGCCGTCGTCACCAGGAAGTTGTGCTTGGTGACCGGCATCGTGATGCCCCGGATGTCCGCCTCCTGGAAGGCGTCGGTGCCGATGGCCGCACTCGGCACCTGGCCGGTGATCGCCACGATGGGCACCGAGTCCATGTAGGCGTCGGCCAGCGGGGTGACCAGGTTGGTGGCCCCGGGGCCGGACGTGGCCATGCAGACCCCGACCCGACCGGTGGCCTGCGCGTAGCCGGTCGCCGCGTGCCCGGCGCCCTGCTCGTGGCGGACCAGGACGTGGCGGACCTGGGAGTCGAACAGCGGGTCGTAGGCGGGCAGGATCGCCCCGCCCGGGATACCGAAGATGACGTCCACGCCGACGGCCTCGAGCGAGCGGACGAGGCTCTGCGCCCCGGTGATGCCGGTGGCCGGCTCGGCGGCGCTCTCGGCCACCGATCGGGCGGTCGTCTCGACGCCGGTCAGCGACGCGGCGGCCTCGCGGGTGGCGGCCTCGGAGCCCGGGGCCTCGTTCGGGGTGCTGGTCATCTCGCGGATCTCCTGTGCCTTGCGGCGTGGTACGGGCTGGTGCGACGGGCGGCGTGCTCACCCGGCGTCGGGTCACGGCCAACAAAAAACCCCTCGTGCCACGGGCACGAAGGGTCAGCGCGTCGGTCGGTGACCGGACGCGCTACGCGAGTACGAGGACGCCGCGGGTGCGGGCGTCGGCGAGCATGCTGGTGCGAGGCACCCCGTCACTGTGCGCCCCCTCGCGGCCCGGCGTCAACCACCTCGTCCCACTAGGTGGACACCGGCGTCCAGATCTGACATCCGGACGCCGGCGTCCCCCGCGGTCACCCGCAGATGGCACCCTGCGCGGCGGAGCCGACCAGCTTCGCGTACTTGCCGAGCACCCCGGTGGTGTAGCGCGGCGGCAGGGGCTCCCAGCTCTCGCGGCGGGCGGCGAGCTCCGCGTCGTCGACCAGGAGGTCGAGGGTGCGGGTCGTCAGGTCCAGCCGGATCCGGTCGCCGTCGCGGACGAGCGCGATCGGGCCGCCGTCGGCCGCCTCGGGGGCCACGTGCCCGATGCACAGCCCCGTGGTGCCGCCGGAGAACCGGCCGTCGGTGAGCAGGAGGACGTCCTTGCCCAGGCCCGCGCCCTTGATCGCCCCGGTGACGGCGAGCATCTCCCGCATGCCCGGACCACCCCGCGGGCCCTCGTAGCGGATGACGACGACGTCGCCGGCGTTCAGCGTGCCGTCGGTGACGGCGTCCATGGCGCCCTGCTCGCCGTCGAAGACGCGGGCGGTGCCCTCGAAGACCTCGGCGTCGAAGCCGGCCGACTTCACGACCGCCCCCTCGGGCGAGAGTGATCCGCGGAGGACGACGATGCCGCCGGTCCGGTGGATGGGCTCGTTCATCGCGTGGATGATCGTGCCGTCCGGGTCCGGCGGGGCGATCTCGGCCAGGTTCTCCGCCATCGTCTTCCCGGTCACGGTGAGCGTGTCCCCGTGCAGCAGCCCGGCGTCGAGCAGCGCCCGCAGCACGACCGGGACACCGCCGATCCGGTCGACGTCGGTCATGACGAAGCGGCCGAAGGGCTTGACGTCGGCCAGGTGCGGGGTGCGGTCGCCGATCCGGTTGAAGTCCTCGAGCGTGAGGTCGACCTGCGCCTCGTGCGCGATCGCCATCAGGTGCAGGACGGCGTTGGTCGAGCCGCCGAGCGCCATGACGACGGTGATCGCGTTCTCGAAGGCCTCCCTGGTCATGATCTGGCGCGCGGTGATGCCCTTGCGCAGGAGGTTCACGACCGCCTCGCCGGAGGCGACGGCGAACGCGTCGCGCCGGCTGTCGGGAGCCGGCGGGGCCGCGCTGCCGGGCAGCGCCATGCCCAGCGCCTCGGCGACGCTGGCCATGGTGTTGGCCGTGTACATGCCGCCGCAGGAGCCCTGCCCGGGGCAGGCCGCCTTCTCGATCTCGGCCAGCTCGTCGCGGGTGATGAGGCCGCGGGCGCAGGCCCCCACGCCCTCGAAGACGTCGATGATCGTCAGATCGCGGTCGCCGAGCTTGCCCGGCATCGTCGAGCCCGAGTAGAGGAACACGCTGGCGAGGTCCAGCCGCGCGGCGGCCATCAGCATGCCGGGCAGCGACTTGTCGCACCCGGCCAGCAGCACCGAGCCGTCCAGCCGCTCGGCGAACATGACGGTCTCGACGGAGTCGGCGATGACCTCGCGGGAGACCAGCGAGGCGCGCATCCCCTCGTGGCCCATCGAGATGCCGTCGGACACCGAGATGGTGCCGAACTCCAGCGGGTAGCCGCCGGCGGCGTGCACGCCCTCCTTGGCCCGCTTGGCCAGCCGGTCCAGCGAGAGGTTGCACGGGGTGATCTCGTTCCACGACGAGGCGACGCCGATCTGCGGCTTCTCCCAGTCGTCGTCGCCCATGCCCACCGCGCGCAGCATGGCCCGGGCCGGCGCCTTCGCCAGGCCGTCGGTCACCTCGTAGCTGCGCGGCTTGAGCGGGCTGTGCGTCTCGCTGGCCGGTTCGTTGCCGGGGATGAGGTCCTCGCCGATCGTCACGAGCGGCGATGGTAGGCCGGTGCCCGTCCCCGGGGGCGCGGCCGGGGGTGGCAGCATCGTTCCGCGTGCCCCCTCCCGCCCGGTTCCGGATGGGCCGGACCGCGCTGCTGCCCGTGGTCGTGCTCGCGGTCTGCGTCGTCCCGACGGCCGCCGCGTCGCCGTGGCTGCTGCTCCTGCTGCTCGTCCCGGTCGCCGTCGCCGCATGGGTGCTGCGGGCCGGGGTCGACGTCGGCGAGGACGGGGTCACCGCCCGCTCCCTGGTCGGTTCCCGCACGGTGCCCTGGTCCGAGACGGCCGGCCTGCGGGTGGGCGAGCGCGGAGCGCTCTGGCTGGTCACCACCCGGGGCACCGAGATCCGCCTGCCGGTGCTGCGGTCGCGCGACCTGCCCCGGCTGGCGGCGGCCTCGGGCGGCCGGCTGGAGGTCCCCCTCCCCCGGCCCGGTAGCGCCCGGCCCCTCAGTACTCGCCGACGACGTTGATCAGCGGCTGCCCGGCGAGGACCCGGCGGAGCTGCTCGGTGACCGCCGCGGTCGCCCGCGCGTCGGTCTGGGGCACCGCGCCGCCGACGTGCGGGGTGAGGAGCAGCCCGGGGGCCGACCACAGCGGGTGGCCCGCGGGCAGCGGCTCGGGGTCGGTCACGTCCAGCGCCGCGCGCAGCCGCCCCGTGGTCAGCTCGGCGACGAGGGCGTCGGTGTCGACGACGACGCCCCGGGCGGCGTTGACCAGCAGCGCTCCGTCCGGCATCGCGGCGAGGAACTCCACGTCGACCATGCCGGTGGTCGCCGGTGTCACCGGCACGATGAGGATCACGACGTCGGCCTGCGGGAGCAGATCGGGGAGCTCGCTGATGGCCCGCACACCGTCGCGGGCGGTGCGCGCGACGTAGGTCAGCTCGACGTCGAACCCGGCGAGCATCCGGCCGATGGCCCGGCCGATGTCGCCCGCGCCGACCACGAGCACGCGGGCCCCGACCAGCGACCGGTGGGTGCTGAACGACCACCGGCCGGCGTCCTGCTCCCGGACGAAGAACGGCAGCCCGCGCTGGGCCGCGAGCGTCGCAGCGACCGCCCACTCCGCCGTCGACGGCGTGTGCGCCCCCCGGGCGTTGCACAGGACGACCCCCGCTGGCAGCCGTCCGGCGAACTTCTCGGCGCCCGCGGTGAGCAGCTGCACGAGGCGCAGGCCGGGCAGCGCGGCGAAGAACTCATCATCCGGCACCGGGGCGCCACCGGAGCGCGGCACCCAGACCTGCGCGAGCGCGGCGTCACCGGCCGGCGCGCCCTCCGCGGGGTCGACGCGGTGTGCGCGCACGCGGGGGGACAACGCCTCCACGGCGGCTCCGAGGGCGCGGGAGGGCACCAGGACGTGCAGCGCCTCGTCGGCCGGCAGTTCCAGGGTCGTCACGGCCTCACGCTAGCCAGCGGCACAGGGCTCGCGCACACGGCGTCCGGCTCCCCGGCGCACGTACTGTGGGCCGGGTGAGGCCGACGAGGGCGCGGAGCGCACCGCGGGTGCTCGCCACCCTGCTGGCCGGCGTGCTGCTCTCCGGCTGCGGGGGCGGCGGGTACGAGCCCGCCGGCCCGTTCCGCCCCCTGCCCGAGGGCGCACCGCCGGAGGTCGGGCCGCCCCCGGCCCCCGTGCCGGCCCCCGCCGAGCCGGCCCAGCCGGGATCGGGCGAGGAGGCCGGCGACCCCAACGTCGTCGCCTCCGGGCTGAGCGTCCCCACCGGCCTGGTGATCCTCCCCGACGGATCGGCGATCGTCGGCGAGCGGGACACCGGGCGGCTGCTCCAGGTGTTCCCCGACCGCTCCCCGGTGCGGGAGCTCATGACCCTGCCCGGCCTGGACACGACGGGCGACGGCGGACTGCTGGGGCTGACGCTGTCCCCGACGTTCCCCGAGGACGGCCTGCTGTTCGCCTACGTCTCCACCGCCGCCGACAACCGGGTGGTCCGCTTCCCCATCGGTGGCACCCCCAACCCGGTCCTCACCGGGATCCCCCGCGGCGAGGTCGGCAACGGAGGCGGGCTGCTCACGGGTGCCGACGGGTACCTCTACGTCGGCACCGGGGACGCCGGCGACCCCGCGCTGGCGGCCGACCCGGCGTCGCTGGCCGGCAAGGTGCTGAGGATCGACGTCTTCGGCCACCCCGCCGGGCCCGGCGGCCCGGTGTTCAGCCGGGGCCACCGCGACGTCACGGCGCTGTGCCAGGACCAGCAGCGGATGTACGCCACGGACGAGGCCCGCGAGGGCCCCGACGAGTTCGACGTCGTCCAGGAGGGCGGCGACGGCGCACCGCTGTTCGAGGTCCCCGCCGAGCAGGGCGGGCTCGGCGGCTGCGCCGTGGCCAACGGCACGGTCTTCCTCGGGGCGCTGGACGGCGAGCGCGTGCACGTCATGACCCTCGACCGCAGCGGCGCGCCGCTCGAGGACACCACCGGCGAGGTGCTGGCCGACCGGTACGGCCGGCTGCGCAGCGTCGTCCTCGACACCGAGGGCGCGCTGTGGATCACCACCTCGAACCGCGACGGCATCGGCACCCCCGCCGAGGACGACGACAAGGTGCTGCGCATCCGCCCGCCCGGCGGCCAGCCCGACTCCCCGCTGTAGACCGGTCCCCGCCGTCACCGCCGGAAGCGGTGGACGACGTGGTCGGGCGGGTCCACCGGATTGTCCGGCTCGAGGTCGCCCTCGGCGTACCAGGTGGCGCCCGCGCGGCGCAGCGCCCGCCAGGACGCCTCGTTGCCCAGCGCCACGGGCACCAGGACGTCCCGCGCGTCGGGGTGGCCGGCGAACCCGCGCGCGACGGCGGCCGCGATGAGCGCCGCCCCCAGGCCCCGGCCGCGGGCGTCCGCGGTGCCGACCAGGTAGTCGATGCTCAACGCGCCCGGCGGCACCGGGCACACCGCGCTCAGCTCCGCGAGCGAGCCCGGCTCGTCGGCCAGCCGGTACACCTGCACCAGCCCGAACGGCTCGCCCGCGTGCACCCCGACGTACACCGCGGTGGGATCGGTGCCGTCGACGCTGGAGCCGTACTGCGCCTCGACGGCCGCCGCGCCGGGGTCGTCGGCCCACCAGCGGGCCACGAGCGGCTCCGCGAGCCAGCGCGCGATCAGCGGGAAGTCCGCACGCCGGAGGGGCCGCAGCGCGACCTCGGGCAGGTCCACGCCGGACAGGCTAGGAGCTGACCAGCCGCTCCTCCAGCATCCGCTTGACCGTGGCCGCGTCGGCCTTGCCGCGGGTCGTCTTCATGACCGCGCCGACCAGCGCCCCGATCGCCTGCACCTTCCCACCGCGCACCTTGTCGGCGACGTCGGGGTTGCTCTCGATCGCCGCGTCGACGGCGGCGACCAGCTCGTCGGACTCCCCCATGACCGCCAGGCCGCGGGCCTCGACGACGGCGGCCGGATCGCCCTCACCGGCGAGGACCCCGTCGAGCGCCTGCCGGGCCAGCTGGTCGTTGATCGTGCCGGCGGAGATGAGGCCGATCAGCTCGGCGACCTGCGCCGGGGTCACGGCCAGCTCGCCCAGGTCGGTGCCGGCGTCGTTGGCCCGGCGGGCCAGCTCGCCGAGCCACCACTTGCGGGCGTCGCCGGGCGAGGCGCCGGCGGCCACCGTCTCGCTGACCAGCTCGACGGCGCCCGCGTTGACCAGCCACGCCATCTCCGTCGGCGAGATCCCCCACTCGTCGGAGAGGCGGGCCCGGCGGGCGGCGGGCAGCTCGGGCAGCCCGGCCCGCAACTTCTCCACCCACTCCTCGTCGGGGGCGATGGGCACCAGGTCGGGCTCGGGGAAGTACCGGTAGTCGGTGGCCTCCTCCTTGCTGCGACCCGAGGAGGTGGTGCCGGTGTCCTCGTGGAAGTGGCGCGTCTCCTGGACGACGCGCTCACCGGCGTCCAGGACGGCGGCCTGGCGGCGCATCTCGAAGCGCACCGAGCGCTCCACCGAACGCAGCGAGTTCACGTTCTTGGTCTCGGTGCGGGTGCCCCACTCGAGGCTGCCGATCGGCGCGAGCGAGGTGTTGACGTCGCAGCGCAGGTTGCCCTGCTCCATGCGCACCTCGGAGACGCCGAGGGCGAGCAGGATCTCGCGCAGCTCGGTGACGTAGGCCTTGGCCACCTCGGGGGCCTTGGCCCCGGCGCCCGGGATCGGCCGGGTGACGATCTCCACCAGCGGGATGCCGGCGCGGTTGTAGTCGACCAGCGAGTGGTCGGCGCCGTGGATGCGTCCGGTCGAGCCGCCGACGTGCAGGTTCTTGCCGGTGTCCTCCTCGAGGTGCACCCGCTCGATCTCGACGCGGTAGCTCTCGCCGTCGACCTCGACGTCGAGGTGCCCGGCGGTGCACAGCGGCTCGTCGTACTGGCTGGTCTGGAAGCCCTTGGGGATGTCCGGGTAGAAGTAGTTCTTCCGCGCGAAGCGCGACCAGGTGGCGATCCGGCAGCCCAGTGCGAGGCCGATGCGGATGGTGGCCTCGATCGCGGCGGCGTTCGCCGCCGGCAGCGAGCCGGGCAGGCCCAGGCAGACCGGGCAGGTCTGGGTGTTCGGCTCGGCGCCGAAGGTGGTCGAGCAGCCGCAGAACATCTTCGACGCGGTGCCCAGCTCGACGTGGGTCTCCAGCCCGATCACCGGCTCGTAGCGGGTGAGGACCTCGTCGTAGTCGACCAGGGTGTCGGTGCTCATGAGGGGGTGTTCTCCTTGGGGCCGGGGCGGCCGGGAGGCTGCGTGCGCCCGGTCAGCCACGCGCCGATCCCGGTCAGCACGCCGAGGACGATGAACGCGGCGAAGATCACCTCGCCGGTGGTCAGCCAGAGCACGAGCCCGGCGACGACGACGAACGCGGTGAGCGCCCAGGCCGCTTTCAGGGCACCGTTCACGCCGCACCACCCGCCGCGGTGCGGCCGAGCTCGTCGAGCAGCCGGTGCCCGCGCGCGGCGTCCTGTGCGGCCTCGAGGGCGGCGGCGACCCGGTAGCAGCGGTCGTCGGCCAGCGCCGGCGCCATGATCTGGAAGCCGACCGGCAGGCCCTCGGACAGCCCGCAGGGCACCGAGATGGCCGGCACGCCGGCCAGGCTCGCCGGCAGGGTGCACAGGTCGGCGGCGTACATGGCGATCGGGTCGTCGACGCGGGCGCCGACCGACCAGGCCACCGTCGGGCTCGTCGGGCTGACCAGCACGTCGACGTCGTCCCAGGAGCTGGTGAAGTCGCGGGTGATCAGCGTGCGGACCTTCTGCGCCTGGCCGTAGTAGGCGTCGTAGTAGCCGGCCGACAGCGCGTAGGTGCCGAGGATGATCCGGCGCTTCACCTCGGGGCCGAAGCCCTGCTCGCGGGTGAGCGCCATGACCTCGTCGAGGTCGCGGGCGCCGTCGTCGCCCACGCGGACGCCGTAGCGGACCCCGTCGAAGCGGGCCAGGTTCGACGACGCCTCGCTCGGCGCGATCAGGTAGTACGCCGGCAGGGCCAGGTCGAAGGCCGGGCAGGAGACCTCGCGGACCTCGGCTCCCATGCTCTCCAGCAGCGCCACCGCCTCCTGGAAGCGGGCGAGCACGCCGTCCTCGTAGCCGTCGGCGTGCCCCTCGCCGCCGAGCTCCCGGACGACGCCCACCGTCAGACCGGCGAGCTCGCCCGCGGCCCCCCGGCGCGCGGCCTCGGCGAGCACCGGGACGGGCGCGTCGATGCTCGTGGAGTCGTACGCGTCGTGCCCGGCGATCGCCTCGTGCAGCAGCGCCGCGTCGAGGACCGTGCGGGTCATCGGGCCGGCCTGGTCGAGGCTGGAGGAGAACGCGATCATCCCGTACCGGGAGACCGAGCCATAGGTCGGCTTGTGCCCGACCAGGCCGGTCAGCGCCGCCGGCTGGCGGATGGAGCCACCCGTGTCCGTGCCCAGCGCCCACGGCGCGAGCCCACCGGCGACGGCCGCGGAGGAGCCGCCCGAGGAGCCGCCGGGGATCCGGCTGCGGTCCCACGGGTTGCGGGTCACCTGGTAGGCCGAGTTCTCCGTGGACGAACCCATGGCGAACTCGTCCATGTTCGTCTTGCCGAGCAGCACGGTGCCCGCGGACTTCAGCCGCGCGGTGACCGTGGCATCGTACGGCGGGCGCCAGCCCTCGAGGATCTTCGACCCGCTGGTGGTGGGGACGCCCTCGGTGACGAAGACGTCCTTCAGCGCCACCGGGACGCCGGCCAGGGGGCCGAGCTCGCTCCCGGCCGCGCGCGCGGCGTCGACGGCCTCGGCGGCCCCGATCGCGGCGTCGGCGTCCACGTGCAGGAAGGCACCCAGCTCGCCGTCCACCGCGGCGATGCGCTCGAGGTAGGCGCGGGTGACCTCGGCGGAGCTGACCTCACCGGCCGAGAGCGCGCGGGACAGCTCGGCGACGTCGGTCGTCGTCACGTCGCTCACGACTCCTCCCCGAGGATGCGCGGCACGCGGAAGCGGTCGTCCTCCGCGGCGGGGGCGCCGGCGAGGACGACGTCGCGGGGCAGGCTCGGCCGGGCGACGTCGGGCCGCATCACGTTGGTCATCGGGACCGCGTGCGTGGTGGGCGCGACGTCGGTGACGTCGGCCTTGCCGACCTGCGCCACCGCGTCCAGCACGGCGGCGAGCTGGCCGGCGAAGAGATCGAGCTCCTCGTCGCTGCACGCCAGCCGGGACAGGTGCGCCAGGTGCGCCACCTCGTCGCGGGTCAGTTGGCCCTTCGGGGAGGGGGTGCTCATGCTGCGGTGGAACTCCACTTCGGCAGTGCCCGTCGGCCCGCTCTCGGCCCGGGACGTGACCGGGTCACTGTACGTGGGGGCCTCCGTCGCTGGTCAGCGTGAGAGGCTGACCCCGATCGCGATCGACGGAGATCGGCCCGCACCGGCGAGGACTTCCCGGAGGAACCGTGTCCTATCTCCTGCGCTTGGTCCTGCCCGACCGCCCCGGCGCCCTCGGTGCCGTGGCGACCGCTCTGGGCACCGCCGGCGTCGACATCGTGTCCCTGGACGTGCTGGAACGGGGCAACGGCATCGCCGTGGACGACGTCGTCGTCGACCTGCCCGACGACCGGTTGCCCGACGGCCTGATCACCGCCGCGCAGTCGGTGCCCGGGGTGCAGGTGGAGTCGCTGCGACCCTTCGCCGGCCCGCTGGACACCCACCGCGAGCTGGAGCTCCTCGACGCGCTGGCGCGCGGCGGGGACGGGGCGGCGGCCCGGCTGCTCGCCGCCGAGCTGCCCCGGGTCTTCCACAGCGGCTGGGCGGTCATCCTCGACGGCGACGGGCAGCCGGCCCCCCTCCCCGAGGAGTCGGTGCTGGCCGCCTCGGAGGCGGCCCCGTCCTTCCTCGGCCTCACCCTGCCCTGGCTGCCGCTGACCGGGCCGCGGCTGCTCCCGAGCGACGACTCGTGGCTGCCCGAACGCTGGCAGGAGATGGCCATCGAGATGATGACGGCGCCCTACGGCAGCGGGACCCGCGCCGTCGTGATCGGCCGCTCGGGCGGCCCGGCGTTCCGGCGCTCGGAGCTGCTGCGGCTGGCGCACCTGACCGGGATCGCCGCCACGGTCACCCACCTGCCGCCGGACTGAGCAACTCCCCACCGCGCCGGCACGCTCACCACCACCACACCCACCGGCCCGGTCGCCCGGACCATCCCGCCACCGTTCCGACGCCGGGCGGTCAGGAGTCGCTGCCGTCGCCGATCGTCGCCACCTCGCGTGCCGCGTCCGGGCCCTGGTCGAGCAGCACCCGGAATCCGTCGTCGTCGAGGATCGGCGCCTTCACCTGCACGGCCTTGTCGTACTTGCTGCCCGGGTCGGCGCCGACGACGACGAAGCCGGTCTTCTTCGACACCGAGCCGGTCACCTTGCCGCCGCGCTCCTGGATCGCCGCGATCGCCTGATCGCGGCTGTGGTCTCGCAGCGAGCCGGTGACGACGACGGTCACGCCGGTGAGCGGCCCCGGCGGGGCGTCCTCGGCGGCGTCGGCCATGCGCACGCCGGCCTGCCGCCACTTCTCCACGACGTCCCGGTGCCAGTCGACGGCGAACCAGTCCTGCACCGACCGGGCGATCGTGGGGCCGACGCCGTCCGCGGCCGCCAGCTCCTCCTCGCTCGCGGCCATGATCCGGTCCATCGAGCGGAAGTCCCGGGCCAGGGCCTGGGCGGCGGTCGGCCCGACGTGCCGGATCGACAGGGCGACCAGCACCCGCCACAGCGGGACGTCCTTGCGGGTCTGCAGGTTGGTCAGCAGCTTGGCGCCGTTGGCCGACAGGGTGCCGTTCTTCCGGGTGAAGAAGGCCGAGCGCCGCAACTGCTCCTCGTCGAGGAAGAACAGGTCGCCCTCGTCCTGCAGCAGGTGGCTCTGCAGCAGCGCGACCGCCGCCTCGTAGCCCAGGTTCTCGATGTCGAAGGCGCCCCGGCCCGCGACGTGGAAGACCCGCTCCCGCAGCTGCGCCGGGCAGGACCGCGCGTTCGGGCAGCGGATGTCGGCGTCGCCCTCCTTCTCCGGCCGCAGCTCGGTGCCGCACTCCGGGCAGTGCGTCGGCATCACGAACTCGCGCTCGTCGCCGGTGCGGGCCGCCGCCACCGGTCCGAGCACCTCGGGGATGACGTCACCGGCCTTGCGGATGACGACGGTGTCGCCGATCAGCACGCCCTTGCGCTTCACCTCGCTGGCGTTGTGCAGCGTGGCCAGCTGGACGGTGGAGCCGGCGACCTTGACGGGCTCCATGAACGCGAAGGGGGTGACCCGGCCGGTGCGCCCGACGTTGACCCGGATGTCGAGGAGCGTCGTCGTCGCCTCCTCCGGGGGGTACTTGAAGGCGATCGCCCAGCGCGGGGCGCGGGAGGTGGAGCCCAGCCGCCGCTGCAGCGCCACCTGGTCGACCTTCACCACGACGCCGTCGATCTCGTGCGCGACGGAGTGCCGCTGCTCGCGGTAGCGCTCGATGTAGGCCCACACGCCCTCGAGGTCGTCGACCACCTCGAACCGGTCGCTGACCGGCAGGCCGAGCGCGCGCAGCCCGTCGTAGGCCGCCGACTGCCGGTCCGGCTCGAACCCGGTCCGGGCGCCCAGGCCGTGCACGACCAGCCGCAGCGGCCGGGACGCGGTGACCTTCGGGTCCTTCTGCCGCAGCGAGCCGGCGGCGGCGTTGCGCGGGTTGGCGAACGGCGGCTTGCCCTGCTCCACCATCGTCGCGTTGACCTCGGCGAAGGCGGCCACCGGGAAGTAGATCTCACCCCGCACCTCGAGCAGCTCCGGCACGTCGACGCCGACCAGCTGCAGCGGGACGTCGTCCATGGTGACGACGTTGGCGGTGACGTCCTCACCCGTGACGCCGTCCCCACGGGTGGCGGCCCGGACCAGGCGGCCGGACTCGTAGACCAGGTCGACGGCGACGCCGTCGACCTTCAACTCGCAGAGGTAGCTCGCCCCGGCGGCGCCCTCGCGCTCGACCCGTGCCGCCCAGGCCGAGAGCTCGTCGCCGTTGAACGCGTTGTCCAGGCTCTGCATCCGCTCCAGGTGCTGGACCGGCGAGAAGGTGGCGGCGAACCCGCCGTTGACCTTCTGGCTGGGCGAGTCGGGGCTGATCAGCGCCGGGTGGGCCGCCTCGAGCGCCTTCAGCTCGCCCATCAGCTCGTCGTACTGGCCGTCGCTGACCAGCGGCTCGTCCCGCACGTAGTACGCGAAGGCGTAGCGGTCGAGCTCCTCGGCGAGGTCGCGGTGCCGCGTGCGCGCGTCGTCGGGGACCTCCGTGAGGTCCTCCCGGTCGGTCACGACGACGACCGACGGCTCGTCCAGGACGGCGGGCTCCTGCTCCGGCGATGGCGCGGTCACGGCGAGAACGGTATCCGGCGGGTACGACGGCCAACCGGCGCTCACCCCGTCGTGGCACGGAACCGCGGCGACCACGACGTGGGCGAGCCGCGCTGGACGGTCAGTCCGGGCGGAGGTACTTCGCCGCCTCGCGGACGTGACCCATGGCCTCCCGCGCGTACCCCGGCGTGGCACCGGCCAGGCCGCACGACGGGGTGAGCGTGACGGCCCCCGGAAGCTGGTCGAGGGGGAAGCCCAGCTCGCGCCACCAGGCCTGCACCCGGGACGCGGTGGCCTTCGGCGCCGGCAGTGCCGAGTCCGTCCCGGGTACCACGCCGGCCAGCAGGTGCACCCCCGCGTCGACGGCGCCCCCGACCGCGTCGAGGTCCTGCACGAGCCCCAGGTCGAAGGAGAGCCCGGCCGCCCCGGCAGCGCGGAACAGGTCCAGCGGCATGCGGGGGGCGCAGCAGTGCACCACCACCGGGACCCCGACGGCGTCGATCATCGCCGCGAGCTCCCGCTCGACGACGGAGGGCTCGACGGCGGCCAGCTTGCCGAACCCGCTGACGGTGGGCAGGCCCCCCTGGAGGACCGCGGGCACCGAGGGCTCGTCGAGCTGGACGACGACGCGGGCGCCGGGGACCCGTGCCGAGACGGCGGCGACGTGCGCGGACAGCCCCTCCGCGAGGGACTGGGCGAGGTCGCGACGGGCGCCGGCGTCGACGACGGCCCGGTCGCCCCGGGTGCGCTCCAGCCCGGCGGCCAGCGTCCAGGGCCCGGCGGCCTGCACCTTGAACGGCCCGGTCCACCCCTCGGCGACGTCGTGCAGCGCGTCGAGGTCGCGGGCGAGGAACTCCTCGGCCCGGCGCTGGTCGACGCCCGGGCGGGGCACGAGCCGCCAGCCCGCAGGGGTCAGGTCCACGGCGAGGTCGACCAGGAGGGCTGCGCTGCGGCCGAGCATGTCGGCGCCCGCGCCGCGGCCGGGCAGCTCGGGCAGGTGGGCGAAGTCCGGCAGCTCCCCCACCACCGTGCGCAGCGCCTCGGCCGGGTCGCTGCCGGGCAGCGACCCGATGCCGGAGGCCGGCCCCCACCCCGTCCCGGCCGGCCGGCCGTCGTCGGGGCGGGCAGGCGCCGGCTCGCGGTCGGCACGGTCGAAGGGTGAGGCCACGACAGCGACGGTATCCCGCCGCCCGGTGCGTCAGGTCAGCACGCAGACCGCTGGTCCGTCGGCACGGCGGCACCCAGCGCCGGCGGGGTCACGGGCGAGTTGGCCTCGAGATAGCCGAGCAGGGCCTTCCTGTCCGACGCCCCTCTGACGACGTCCTCACCACCGGCGAAGGAGGTGTAGCCCTCGCCGCCCTGCCGGAGATAGGCCGTCATCGCCACCCGGTACCTGCCCTCCGGCTCGATCCGCGTGCCGTGGAGGCGCACCGAGCAGGGGTCGACGCGGTCGCCCGCCGGCAGCGCCGGGTCGTACCGGTAGGTCAGCCCACCGGAGGTGCTCAGGCCGACGGCGTCACCGCGGGTGAACTGGTGTTCCAGCGCCTCGTGGATGGCGGCGCCGGTGACGGTGAGGGTCTCGACGCGGAACCCGAACGGCAGCGCGCGGAAGACGTCCCGGTAGGTCACGACTCCGGCCGCTCCCGGCGGATCGCCGTCGTCGGTGAGCAGGCCGGCCCGCAGCATGGGCACGGTCGTGAAGGCGAGGACGGGACGCCCGTGGCGCTCGTCCTGCACGGCCGCGAGAAGGGCATCGGCCACGAGCACGCCCATGGGGGACTCCGGCTCGGGCCCGGGCCGGATGTCCTCGAGCACCTCGCCCACCACCCGGTCACCCTCGGGCTGGGCTCGGGCCACCCAGTGGTCGACGATGCTCTCCACCCGCGGGTCGGCGTCGGTCCGCAGGACCGGTACCGCGGTCGCCCTGGTGCGCTCCCGGTCCACGTCCCCGTCGACGCCGACGACCAGGCGGAGGTCGGTGACCGACCGCCCGTACGTGGCCGCCTGCGTCACCGGTCGCGGGCGCCCCGCGGGATCGGCGAGCGTGCAGGTGTACGGCGCGTGCGTGTGGCCGCCCACGATCGCATCGACGGCCGGCGAGACATCGGCGTTCAGCCGGCCGGCCGGGGTTCCGGCGAGGTCCCCGGCGCACGTGTCCGGCCGCACGCCCTCCGACTGCACGCCGCCCTCGTGCGCGAGGAGGACGATGGCCTCCACCCCGCGGTCCTGCAGCTCGGCGGCGTACCGGTTCGCCGCCGCTGCCGGGGGTTCGATCGTCAGGCCGTCGACCGCGGAGGCACGGACGTAGTCGAGCGTCTCCCGGGTGACGACGCCGATGATCCCGATCCTCGTGCCGCCGGTGGTGGACACCACCGCGTACGGGGGGAGCACCGGGTCCCCCGTGGCCGTGTCCCGGACGTTGGCCGCGAGGTACCCGAAGCTCGAGCCGGAGAAGGTCGTGCCCTCGCTGTCGCGGAAGCAGCCGTCCGTCCCCGGGTCGACGCCGTCGCAGGCCTCGACGTCGTCGGAGAACTGCCCGTCCGTCGCACCGGACAGGCGGAACAACTCGTCCTTGCCGAAGTCGAACTCGTGGTTGCCGACGGCGGAGAAGTCCAGGCCGAGAGCATCGAGGACCTCGATGGTCGGCTCGTCCTGGTAGTGCGCGGAGGCGAACGTGGAGGCGCCCACCAGGTCGCCCGCGGCGAGCGTGAGGGAATCCTGCTCGTTCCCGCCGAAGTCCGCGCGCCGGTCCGCCAACGCCCTCGCCAGGTGCGCGGCTCCCCCGGCGAGCTGGGGACCGTCGTCCGGCGTGCCCGGGACCCCGTCCTCCCCCGGCCCCGGCTCCCCCGTCTCGAGGAGACCGTCCCGTCCCACGGGTGCGTCCAGGCGACCGTGGAAGTCGTTGATGGCCAGCACCTGGACCTCGGTCTCGGTGACCGGGAGGTCGATCCCGCCCCGTTCCCCGGTGGCGGCGTCGGCCGACGGAGCCGTCGAGCCCTCGCACGCCGTCAGTGCCAGCGACAGCGACAGCGCGACGACGATCGCCGCGTCTCGACGGCACGGCAGCACACGGCCTCCTCGGTGACGCGGAACGGTTGATCAACATCACCAGCCCGACGGGACATCCGCCACTCGAGCCGCCCGCGCGACCGTCGTCAGCCGGCGTGCACCACCCGGCCCTGGCCCAGCACCCGATCACCGCGCTCGGCGTCGGGCGCGTACAGCACCGCCGACTGACCCGCGGCGACGCCGCGCTCCTCGGCCGCGAGCACGATCCGCAACCCGCCGTCCCCGGCTCCGGACACCGTGCAGGCCACCGGCCTCCCGTGCGCCCGCAACTGGACCTCGGCGTCGATCGGCAGCGCCGGCGGCGCACCGGTCCACGTCGGCGGTCCGGTGCGCACCTCGGCGATCCCCGCCTGGTCCGCGGTGCCGATCGTCACCGTGCGGCTGACCGGCTCGATGCTCAGGACGTACCGCGGCCGCTGGTCGCCGACGCTGACGCCCAGCCCGCGCCGCTGACCGACCGTGAAGCCGTAGGTGCCGTCGTGCTCGCCGACGGTGGCCCCGGTGGCCGCGTCGACCAGCGGCCCGGGCCGGCTGCCCAGCGTGCGGGCCAGGAAGCCGCGGGTGTCGCCGTCGGGGATGAAGCAGATGTCGTGGGAGTCGGCCTTGGTGGCCACCGCGAACCCGCGCTGGGCCGCGATCTCGCGGACGCGGTCCTTGGTCATGCCGCCGAGCGGGAACCGGGCCGCCGCGAGCTGCTCGGGGGTCAGCACCCCGAGCACGTAGGACTGGTCCTTGGCGGCGTCCACCGACCGGCGCAGCTCGCCGTCGGCGAGCCGGGCGTGGTGCCCGGTGACCACGGCGTCGAAGCCCAGGGCCCGGGCCCGGTCGAGCACCGCGGTGAACTTGATCTTCTCGTTGCAGCGCAGGCACGGGTTCGGCGTCCGCCCCGCGGCGTACTCGGCCACGAAGTCGTCGACGACGTCCTCGCGGAAGCGGTCGGCGAGGTCCCAGACGTAGAAGGGGATGCCGAGCTCGTCGGCCACCCGCCGGGCGTCGTGGGCGTCCTCGACGCTGCAGCACCCCCGGGCGCCGCTGCGCAGGGTCTGCCGGTCCGGCGACAGCGCCAGGTGCACGCCGGTGACGTCGTGCCCCGCGTCCACCGCGAGCGCCGCGGCGACGGCGGAGTCCACTCCCCCGCTCATCGCGGCCAGCACCTTCATCGCGCTCCTCGCTCGGCTCCGCGGTCGCGCCGCTCCTCGCTCGCAGACCTCGCTGCGAGGCTCGCTCCCTGTCGCCTCACCGACGTCCCATCCCGGCCCGGCGGGCACGCTCCACCACGGGTGCGATCACCGTGAGCAGGGCGTCGACGTCGGCGTCGGTGCTCGTGTGCCCGAGGCTGAACCGCAGCGAGCTGCGCGCCCGGTCGGGGTCGGCGCCGACCGCCAGCAGCACGTGGCTCGGCCGGGCCACCCCGGCGCTGCACGCCGATCCGGTCGAGCACTCGATCCCGCGGGCGTCGAGCAGCATGAGCAGGGCATCACCCTCGGCGCCGGGGAAGGACAGGTGCGCGTTGCCGGGCAGCCGGCCCGGGCCGGAGCGCACCACGTCGTCCAGGGGCGCGCCGTTGAGCTGCGCGTCGGGCACCTGCCCGACGACGCCCGCGACCAGCCGGTTGCGCAGCCGGGTCAGCTCGGCCGCCCGCTCCACCCGGCCCTCGACCGCGGTGGCCGCCGCGACGGCCAACCCGACGATCGCGGCGACGTCGAGGGTGCCGGACCGGACGTCGCGCTCCTGTCCGCCGCCGTGCAGCAACGGGGTGCACTCGGCGTCCCGGCGCAGCAGCAGCACGCCGGCGCCCATGGGTCCACCGAGCTTGTGCCCGGTCATGGTCAGGGCGTCGGCGCCGGTGGCGCCGAAGTCGACCAGGACGTGCCCCACCGCCTGCACCGCGTCGGTGTGCAGGGGCACGCCCACGTCGTGCGCGGTGGCGGCGAGGGCGGCGATGTCGCTGACCGTGCCGATCTCGTTGTTGGCCCACATGACGCTCGCGACCGCGACGTCGGTGCCGTCGCCGAGCGCCTCCGCGAGCGCGCGGGGTGTGACCCGGCCGGAGGGCTCGACCGGCAGCCAGGTGACCTCGGCGCCCTCGTGCTTGGCCAGCCACTCCACGCTGTCGAGGACTGCGTGGTGCTCGGCCGGGCTCACCACGATCCGGCGACGGCGGGAGTCGGCCGCGCGCCGGGCCCAGAACAGCCCCTTGACGGCGAGGTTGTCGCTCTCGGTACCGCCGCCGGTGAACAGCACCTCCGACGGCCGGGCACCCAGCGCCTCGGCCACCCGCTCGCGGGCCTGCTCGGCGGCGCGGCGGGCGGCCCGGCCGCTGGCGTGCAGCGACGAGGCGTTGCCGACCCGGCCGAGCTGCTCGGTCATCGCGGCCAGCACCTCGGGCAGCATCGGCGTGGTCGCCGCGTGGTCGAGGTAGACCGGTTCCGAGTCGCTCATGACGGGCTCAGGGTAGTCGCGCGGCCGGCGGGGGCCGCCGTCACCGGGACACCGGCACCCGCACGGGGGGCGATCGCGGCCCCGGCCAGCGCCACGACGGTGAGCACGGCCACCCCGGCCAGCACCGCGCCCGACAGCGGCAGTGCGCCGGCCACCGAGACGGCCACGAGCACCCCGACGACGCCGACGAGCAGCGCGGACCCGGTCACGTCGGCGATCTGGAAGGCCGCCGAGTCCGCGCCGCGGCGGTGCTCCGGCGACTGGTCGAGCAGCAGCACGCCGAGGCTCGGCATCCCGAGCCCCATGCCGAGACCGGCCACCGCCCAGGTGAGGTAGGCCGGCCAGCCGCCGATGCCGGGCACCGCGATCAGCGCCGTCCCCGCCAGCCCGGCGGCGAGCAGCAGGAAGCCCGTGCGCAGCACCGCCACCCGCGGCCACCCGGGGCGGCGGCCCTGCAGCTGGGAGGCGATCGCCCAGCCCAGCGCCGCGGTGGTGAGCGGCACCCCGGCCGCGGCCGCCGGATACCCGTGCAGGGCGGTCAGGGCCAGCGGCAGCAGCGCGTCCATGCCGAAGAAGGCGCCGGCGAGCAGCCCCGGGCACCCACGACCGCCGGCAGCCCGCGGCGCGCCGTCGCCACCCCCGGCGGCAGCAGGGGCCGCAGCCCGGTGACCAGTGCGGCCACCCCCACCACGGCGAGCCCGGCCGCCAGTAGGTCCAGCCGTTGACCGGCGTACTGCAGCAGCACGATGCCCGCGCCGGCGAGCAGCGCCCACCAGCGCCGCCCCGGGGCGGGCGCCACCCCGGCCTCGGGGACGGCGAGGCCCCGGACCGCGGGCAGCACGAGGGCGAGACCGACGAGGATGAGCGGGAGGAGCCCGAGGAACACCAACCGCCAGGTCAGGTGCGTGGTGAGCAGCCCGGCGACGACCGGACCGATCAGGGCCGGCAGCACCCAGGCGGCCGAGATGGCACCGAACAGCCGGGGACGCAGCGCGGCCGCGTAGGCCTGCCCGGCCACCACGTAGAGCGAGACGGCGATGATCCCGCCGCCCACGCCCTGCACCGCCCGCGCGGCCACGAACACCGCCATGGACGTCGCGAGGCCGGCGGCGAGGAGCCCGGCGGCGAAGACCGCGACGCCGGCGAGCAGGGCGGTGCGCGGGCCCCGGCGGTCGCCCAGGTCGCCGCCGAGGACCATGCCGACGACGGAGGCGACGAGATAGGCGCTGAACGGCCACGCGTACCAGGCCAGGCCGTCCAGCTCGGTGACGGCGGTGGGCATGGCCGTCGCCACCGCCATCGCCTCGAACGCCACGAAAGTGACCAGCATCAGCAGGCCGGCAGTGGTGAGCCGGTGCGCGCGGTCGAAGACCGACGGCGCCGCGCGGGTGTCCACGAACCCCCCAACAGTCGTCGCCGGCCACGGCTTCCCGCGGCCGGCGACGACGGTGCTCACACCCGGCCGGCGGGCACGTGCCCGGTGGCGGCGAGCGGGGTGCCGGCCGGCGCCCCGGCGCCCGGGACGGCCGCGCGGGACACGGCGACGGCGACGAGGACCAACCCGACCGAGGCCACGAGGAGGCCCGCCACCTCACCGGCCTTGACCGAGAACTCGCTGGCCATGAACCCGCCGATGCCGAGTACCCAGGCGGCCAGCGCGAGCACCGGCAGCCGGCCGGCGGCCCCGCTCCGCCAGGCACCGGCCGCCAGGACCACGGGCGCCACCAGCAGTGCGGGCAGTGCGAGGACCAGTGGCACGAAGCCCGGGCCGATGTCCGCCGCGAGGACATCGGCCGCCGGCGCCGCCGGGACGGCAGGATCGGTCAGCCGGTACATCTGCAGGTTGAACGCCCCCCGGCCGGCCGCCAGCCAGATCCCACCGAGAGCCAGCAGGACCAGACCGGTGCGGACGGTGCCGGCCCCCCGGCCGGGCAGCGGCCGGCGCGCCGCCACGACCGCCGCGGTCACCAGCAGGGCACCCGCGACGACGAACAAGCCGGCCGACAGCGCCTGCGCCGGGCGGGCTCCGGCGACCGCGGCCAGCCGCGGCCCCCACTCCATCCCCATGTCGGGGAGCACGGCTTGGCCGGCGGTCCAGGCGGCGCCGGCGAGGAAGAGCAGGACGGGCAGCGGGGAACGCTTCATGGCGGATGTCCTCCGGGTCGTGCGGATCGGTGCGGCGATCGTCGGCGCCGCGACCGGTCCCCGCCCTGGAGCCGGCTGCCCGATCGGCTGCAGCGCACTGCAGCCCCCGACGGCAGCCCGCGCCCTCCCGGGAGACCGTGCCGGGTGCCACAGTGAGCCGGTGCCCGGCGTCGGCCTCCTGATCGGTGGCGTCCTCGTCACCTGGGTGGCGTCCGGCCTGGCCGCCGTCTGCCTGACCCCACGCAACGCCGCCGCCCGCTCGCTGCTGGCCGCAGGGCTGCTGCTGGCTGCGAGCACCGGCGCCGAGTCGGTCGCCCGCGAGGTGGCCACCCCGGTCGGCTTCGCCCTCTGGCGCACGGCCGGCTGGATCACCTTCCTGGGAGCGGTGGCCGCCATCGTGCTGACCCTGACCCGGTTGCCCGACGGCGTCGCCGACTCGGTGTGGCACGTCCGGCTCGGCCGGACGCTGGCCGTCCTCGCCGTCGCGGCGCCGGTGCTCGAACTCGTCGGCGCCGCGACGCTGGCCGTCGATGCCGACTCCCCCGCCCGGGAGAACCCGGTCGCCCTGGCCGGGCTCGAGCCCCTCGGGACCGCCGGGACCGTCGTCCGCGCCACCGAACCGGCCTGGGTGCTCCTCGGGATCGTGCTGCTGCTCCTGCGGTGGCGCAACGGCAGCGCCCAGCGGCGCCGGGAGCTCAGCTGGGCGCTGGGCAGCATCGGCCTGCTCGCGGTCCTGCTGGCGCTGATCGTCGTGGTGGAGGTGGCCGGGGCGCCCGTCCCACCGGAACCGGTGTTCGTGCCGCTGTTCCTGCTCGCCCTGGCCCTCTTCCCGGTGGCCCTGCTCATCGGCATCACCCGGCGGGTGCGAAGCCTGGAGGCCCGGCTGGTCGAGTCGCGCGAGCGACTGGTCACCGCGGAGGACGCCGCACGTCGCGCGCTGGAGCGCGACCTCCACGACGGCGTGCAGCAGCAACTGGTCGCCGCGCTGTCCCTCACGGCGCTGGCCGCACGGCACCTGGAACGCAGCCCCGAGGTGGCCGGGGCCACCGTCAGCGAGGTCGGCGAACGGGTGCGCGGGGCGATGACGGAGCTGCGCGAGCTGGTCCGCGGCATCCGTCCCCCCGTGCTCCAGGATGCCGGGCTGGTACCCGCGATCGAGAGCCGGCTGAGCTCGCTGCCGGCTGCGGTGGAGCTGCACACCGACCCCGACGCCGCCGCACGCCGGCCGGCCGCGGTGGAGGCGGCCGCGTACTTCGTCGTCACCGAGGCCGTGACCAACGCCCTGAAGCACGCGCCGGGAAGCCGGGTCGCCGTCCGGATCACCGGGGTCGGCGGCCGCCTGGAGACGGTCGTGGCCGACGACGGTCCGGGGCCGGGACCCGGTACGTCCGCCGGTGGCGGCCTGCGTGGCCTGCAGGACCGGGTCGAGTCGCTCCGCGGCAGCTTCTCGGTGACCGGCGCCCCGGGCACGGGCACCGTCGTCCGGGCGACGTTCCCCGACTCCGGGGGGCCGCGGTGAGCCTGCGGCTCGTCCTCGCCGACGACAACTACCTGGTGCGGGAGGGCGTGCGGCGGCTGCTCGACGAGGGGGACGAGGTCACGACGGTCGGCACGGCCGCCAGCGCGCCCGAGCTGCTGCTGCGTGTCCGGGAGCTGCTCCCCGACGTCGTGCTGACCGACATCCGCATGCCCCCGACGTTCACGACCGACGGCATCACCGCCGCGCTGCGGCTGCGCGCCGAGCACCCGGGCGTAGGGGTGGTCGTGCTCTCCCAGCACGCCGATGCCTCGTACGCGTCCGCGCTGTTCGGGCAGGGCACCGCTGGGCTGGCCTACCTGCTCAAGGACCGGGTCGGCGACCGGGACGAGCTCATCCGGGCCCTGGAGGCCGTCCACACCGGCGGCTCCGTGGTGGACCCGCAGGTCGTCGATGCCCTGCTGGCCGCGGGCCGGCGGACCGCCCGCTCCCCCGTGCGGGACCTCTCCGCCCGTGAGATCGACGTCCTGCGCGGCATGGCGGAGGGACGCACGAACGGCGCCATCGCCGCGGCCCTCCACGTGTCGGAATCCGCCGTGAGCAAGCACGTGGCATCGATCTTCGCCAAGCTCGGGCTGCACGGCTCACCCGACACCGACCGGCGGGTCCGCGCGGTGCTCACCTGGGTGGAGCACCGGGCGGATCCCCCCTGAGATGCGTCGAGCGCCGGCCCCCGGAGGGGCCGGCGCTCGACGGCTGGGTGGTGCGGCCCGCTACTTGCGGGCGTTGATCTGCTCGGTGGCAGCAGGGACGACCGTGTTCAGGTCGCCGATGACACCGAAGTCGGCCAGCTCGAAGATCGGCGCCTCGGGGTCCTTGTTGATGGCCACGATCGTCTTCGAGGTCTGCATGCCGGCGCGGTGCTGGATCGCGCCGGAGATGCCGACGGCGACGTACAGCTGCGGCGAGACGGTCTTGCCGGTCTGCCCCACCTGGAAGCTGTGCGGGTAGAAGCCGGAGTCGACCGCGGCGCGCGAGGCACCCACGGCGGCGCCGAGCGAGTCGGCCAGGCCCTCGATGACCGAGAAGTTCTCGGCGCTGGCGACGCCGCGACCGCCGGAGACGACGATCGAGGCCTCGGTCAGCTCGGGGCGGTTGCTCTTCTGCTCGACGACCCGCTCGACGACCCGGACCTGCTTGGCCTGGTCGCTGACCGAGACGGCGACGGCCTGCTCGGCGCCCGCGGCCGGGGCCGGCTCGGGGGCGACCGAGTTGCCGCGCAGGGTGTAGATCGGGGTGCCGACGGTGACCTGCGAGTGCACGATCGTCGCCCCGGCGAACGCGACCTGGGTCGCGGTGCCGTCGGCGGCGATCTCGGTGACGTCGGTGAGGAAGCCGCTGCCGGTCTTGATGGCCAGGCGGGCGGCGATCTCCTTGCCCTCCGGCGAGGAGGGGATGACGACGGCGGCGGGCGACTTCTCGCTCACCAGCTGCGCCAGCACCTCGGCCTTGGGGGCCACCAGGTAGGCGTCGACGTCCTCGGACTCGGCGACGTAGACGGTCGCGGCGCCGTACTCCGCGAGGGTGTCCTTCACGCCGGCGGCCGTGCCGGGCGCGCCGAGGACGACGGCCGACGGCTCACCGAGCGCACGCGCCGCGGTCAGGGCTTCCAGGGTGGTCTTGCGGACTCCGCCGCCGGCCGGGTCGAGCTCGGCCAGGACCAGGACCTCTGCCATGGGGTGTTCTCCTCTTCCTTCGATCCGGGCCGGGTCAGACGATCTTCTGGCTGGCGAGGAAGTCGACGAACTTCTGCGCGCCGTCGCCCTCGTCGGTCACCTTGACGCCCTCGCCCTTCGGCGGGCGGCCGGCGAAGTCGAGCACCTTGCTGGTGGCGCTCGCCAGACCCACGCTGCCGGCGTCGACGCCGAGGTCGGCCAGCGACTTGGTCTCGACCGGCTTCTTCTTCGCGGCCATGATCCCCTTGAACGAGGGGTAGCGCGGCTCGTTGATCGTGTCCCAGGTCGAGATGATCGCCGGCAGCGGCGCCTCGAGGGCCCAGAAGCCGCCGTCGGTCTGCCGCTCGACCTTCGCCGTGCCGCCCTCGATGGTGACCTTGCGGGCACCGGACAGCTGCGGGAGGCCGAGGCGCTCGGCGATCAGGGCGGGCATGACCGACAGCTGCGCGTCGGTGGCCTCCGCGCCGCAGAGCACGAGGTCGTACTCCATCTGGCCCAGCGCCGCGGCGATGACCGCCGAGGTCTGCACCGCGCACGAGCCGTGGATGGCGTCGTCGACGACGTGCACGGCCTTGTCGGCGCCCATGGACAGCGCCTTGCGGATGGCGTCGGTGGCGGAGTCGGGGCCCACGGTCAGGACGGTGACCTCGCCGCCCTGCGCCTCCTTGATGGTGAGCGCCTCCTCGATGGCGTACTCGTCCATCTCGTTGATCACGTTGTCGGCGGACGCACGGGCGACGGTGTTGTCGGCCGGGTCCAGCTTGCGCTCACTTCCCGAGTCCGGGACCTGCTTGACAAGAACGACGATGTTCATCGCGCTGAACCTTCCTCAGGACGCGTTCAGGATGCGGGCACGAAGACCCGCCTGGCTCCGATCATGGAGGCTACTGGGCGGTAACGCCGATGCGAGCCGAGGGGCAGGTGAGGCACGTCACGCCCGGCTCCAGCGGGACGCCGTCCACTCCCCCGCCGCGGCGAAGTGCCGCAGCGTCTCGGTGTGCGGGGCCAGGTCGAGCCCCTGCGCCGCCACCCACTCGTCGGAGTAGTACGTGCGGGCGTACCGCTCGCCGCCGTCGCACAGCAGCGTGACCACGCTGCCGCGCCGGCCCGCGGCGAGCATCTCGGCCACCAGGCCGAAGGCCCCCCACAGGTTCGTGCCCGTCGATCCGCCGGCCCGGCGGCCGGTCACCCGCTCGAGGTGCCGCATCGCGGCCAGCGAGGCGGCGTCGGGCACCCCGATCATCCGGTCGACGATCGTGGGCACGAACGACGGCTCCACCCGCGGGCGGCCGATGCCCTCGATCCGCGACGGCGTCCCGGTCGTCCGGCCGGCGTCCCCGGACGCGTAGCCGGGGAGAAAGGCCGAGTTCTCCGGATCCACGACCGCCAGCCGGGTGGGGTGCCGGCGGTAGCGGATGTAGCGGCCGATGGTGGCGCTCGTGCCGCCCGTGCCGGCACCCACGACGACCCACTCCGGGACCGGGTGCCGCTCCGCCGCGAGCTGCTCGAAGACGGACTCGGCGATGTTGTTGTTCCCGCGCCAGTCGGTGGCCCGCTCGGCGTAGGTGAACTGGTCGAGGTAGTGCCCGCCGCACTCGGCCGCCAGCCGGCGGGCCTCCTCGTACATGTCCGGCGCGTGGTCCACGAAGTGGCACACGCCCCCGTGGAACTCGATCAGCGCGATCTTCTCCGGGCTGGTCGACCGCGGCATGACCGCGACGAACGGCAGGCCGAGCATCCGCGCGAAGTAGGCCTCGCTGACCGCCGTCGACCCGCTGGAGGACTCGACGACCGTGCTGCCCTCGGTGATCTGCCCGGAGCACAACCCGTAGAGGAACAGCGACCGGGCCAGCCGGTGCTTGAGGCTGCCGGTCGGATGCGTCGACTCGTCCTTGAGGTAGAGGTCGATGCCCCACTCCGGCGGGAGCGGGTAGACCAGCAGGTGGGTGTCGGCGCTGCGCCGGGCGTCGGCCTCGACCGCGGCCACGGCCCGGTCGACCCACGCCCGTCCGGCCGGGTCCGAGCGGTCGACGTCGGCGGGGTCGGAGGGAGTCACCCGCGCATGATCGCGCACCGGGGAACCGGCGCCCCCCGGTGCGCCGTGCCCCACGCCGTCATGCCCGTGGGCAGACGCACCCTCGGGTGGTGGCGTGCCCCGCGCTGGCCCGGCAGTACCGCAGCGAGATCCGGTCGTGCGCGTCCAGCGCGTGCGGGCAGGCCGGGCAGGCGCCCTCCGCGACGCTCTGCACGTGGCGGGCGGGGCGGGGCGGGGCGGAGATCATGGGACGACCTGACTGAGCCGGGGTGACCGGCGCGCGGTGACGTGCTCCCGGTCCCGGCACCGGCAGAGAGCCGGTGCGCGAGGTGGACCAGGACGACCCCGACGCTACGCCCCGGCCCGCCCGGCGCCCTCCGGCTCGACCGGGGCGACCAGCACCGGGCGGTCGGCAGGGGTCACCGTGACGGTGGCCCCGGGGGTCAGCGACTGGCTCTCGGCGCTGGCGACGTCGACGCGCGCCTCCACCGCGCCGGGCAGCGCGACCAGCACGCGGGTGACGGCACCGGAGAACGTGCGGGTCACCACCCGCCCGTCACCTGCCGGGTCGGCCCGCACGACCAGGGACTCGGGCCGCACCAGCGCCACCACCGGGCCGGGGGACGGCGCCGCGCCGGCGAGGGGCCGGCGGGTGCCGAGCAGGTGCACCTCTCCCCCCGCGAGCGTGGCCGGCAGCCGGTTCATCGTGCCCACGAACTCGGCGACGAAGGCGGTGGCCGGGCGCTCGTACAACTCGTCGGGCGAGGCCACCTGCTCGAGCCGGCCGGACCGCATGACCCCCACCCGGTCGGCGACCGACAGCGCCTCCGCCTGGTCGTGCGTGACGAACACGGTCGTGATGCCCAGCTCCAGCTGGATGCGGCGGATCTCCTCGCGCAGCTGCACCCGCACCTGCGCGTCGAGCGCGGAGAGCGGCTCGTCGAGGAGGAGCACCTGCGGCGACACGGCCAGCGCCCGGGCCAGCGCGACCCGCTGCTGCTGCCCCCCGGAGAGCTGGTGGGGGTAGCGGGTGGCGCGGTCGGCGAGCCCCACCAGCTCCAGCAGCTCCGCCGCCCGGGCGGTCTGCTCCGACTTCGCGCGCCGCCGGACCCGCAGCCCGAACGCGACGTTCTCGGCCACCGTCAGGTTGGGGAACAGGCTGTAGGCCTGGAACACCATGCCCATGTCGCGCTTGCTGGCCGGCACCCCGGTGACGTCCCGGCCCCCGACGAGCACCCGCCCGGAGTCGGGCTGGGCGAAGCCGGCGATCGCCCGCAGCGCCGTCGTCTTGCCGCAGCCCGAGGGCCCCAGCAGGGCGAGGAACTCGCCCCCGACGATGTCGAGGTCCAGGCCGTCGAGCGCGACGACGGAGCCGTAACGACGGGTCAGCCCGTCCAGCCGGATGGGCACCCCGGGGCGCTCCCGGAGGCCGGTCGGCCCGGGCACCCGCGCGGAGACGGCGGTCATGAGCTCTCCTTCGTGCCGCGCCGGCGGTCCAGCGCGGAGATCATCAGCAGCAGCACCCAGGTGACGACCAGCGACAGCACGGAGACCGCCACCGACAGCTGGGGCTGGGAGCCCGAGATGCGGACGATCCACGTCGGGAAGGTCTCGAAGCCCAGGATCGCGGCGATCGTGTACTCGCCGAGGACCAGGGCGAGGGTCAGGAACGAGGCGTTGAGCACCGAGGTGCGCAACGCCGGCAGCACCACCGAGACCAGCACCCGCGGCCACGAGGCCCCGAGGTTGCGAGCGGCCTCGGTGAGCGTGCGCAACCCGGCCCCGCGCACGCCGGCGTCGAGGGCCCGGTAGACGAACGGCAGGGCGAGGACGACGTAGACGAAGACGAGGATCCACGGCAGCGCGGGCTCCTGGAGCGCGAAGAACGCCTCGGCCAGCGCCGTCCCGTAGAAGTGCTCCGGCGCCCAGGCCAGCACGCTGCGCACCCCGACGACGAGGGCGATCGGGGGCAGCACGAGCGGCATGAGGGTGAGCAGCTCGACCGTCGTGCGCAGCCGTGGCAGCCGCAGCTCGACCAGCACGACGGTCGGCACCATGAGCAGCAGGACCAGGACGACGGTGAGGGCGCCGAGGGCCAGCGACCGCGTGAACGCCTCCGCGAAGCCCTCGGCGCCGGGGATGCCGGCGTAGACCCGGCCGCTGAACCCGCCGCGCCCGCGGTCGCGCACGGTGAACCACACCGACGCCGCGATCGGCACCAGGAAGTACAGGCCCAGGACGGCGAGGACGGCGTACCGCCAGGCCCCCGCCCCGCGGCGGCCGCGGCGACCGCGGCGCTGCGGCGTCTCCGGTTCGACGCCGCCGGCACCGGCGACGTTCTCGGCGAGCAGGGTCATGTCAGCCACCGCTGGGTCCGGCGCTGCACCCAGGCGTAGAAGACCATCACCAGGCCGATGAGCACGACCATGCCCAGCGCCAGGGCCTTGCCCACGTTCTCCGACCCGACGACGACGTTGCTCGACAGGGCGTCGGCGATCTGCAGGGTGACCAGCGGGATGCTGCTGCCGACGAGCGCCCGGGCCGTGGCGTACGCCGCGAAGGCCGACGCGAACAGCAGCATCGTGGCGCCGAGGACCGGCGGCAGGAGCACCGGGCCGCCCACGTAGCGCCAGTACTGCCAGCCGGTGGCGCCCAGGTTGTCCGCCGCCTCGCGCCACTGCGGCCGCAGCGCCTCCAGTGCCGGGATGATCGTCAGCACCATGAGCGGGATCAGGAAGTACAGGTAGACCAGCGCCAGGCCGGTCATGGAGTACAGCGAGAAGCCGCCCAGCCCGAGGCCGAGGGTGTCGGTGAGCAGCGCGGTCACCACCCCGGCGTTGCCACCGATCGTGGCGATGAAGGCGAAGGCGAGCGGGATGCCGCCGAAGTTGGCCAGGACGCCGGAGGCGGTGAGCACCAGCCGGCGCAGCAGCCGGCCGCGGCGGGCCCGGAGCACGGCGATCGCCAGGGCCAGGCCCAGCGCCGCGCCGATGACCGCGGTGATCAGCGACAGCTGCAGGCTCCCGACGTAGGCCCGCCGGTAGGCGCCGTCGGTGATCGCCTCGACCGAGGCCGTGGACCAGGTCTCCTCGAAGGTGACCGGGTCGGTCGCCCGGAACGCCTCCACGGCGAGCACGCCGATCGGGAGGACCAGGAACACGGCGATGTAGAGCAGGAAGGGCAGCGCCCCCAGGACGACGAGCACGCGGCCGCGCCGGCCCCTGCGACGAGGGACCGGCGCGACTCCGTGGGTTGGTGCGGTACTCAGCCGGACATCTCCGCGTTCCAGCGCTCGGCGACGACCGCCTGCGCCGCGGTCTGTTGCTCCTCGGTCGGGAACTTCGCCGTCCCCTGGACCTCGGGCAGCGCGGCCAGCGCGTCGGCGTCGGCCGTGCCGGCCTCCTCCATCGCAGGCAGCCGGACCGGCCGGGCGCCGCCGTTCAGCCAGATGTTCTGTCCCTCATCGCTGTAGAGGAACTCCTGCCACAGCCGGGCCGCGGCCGGGTGCGGCGCGAACTTGCTGATCGCCTGGCTGTAGTAGCTGCCGAACAGGCCGTCGGAGGGCACGGCCACCTCCCACTCGACGCCCTGGTCGGCGAGGGTCTCGGTGAGCCCGGCGTTGAGGTAGTCCCAGTCGATCGAGATCGGCGTCTCGCCGCTCTGGATGGTGGCCGGGGTGATCTCGACGGGATTGAAGTTGCCGACGTCCTTGATCCGGCCGAAGAAGTCGATCCCCGGGCCGATCTCGTCCAGGCTGCCGCCGTTGGCCAGGGACGCCGCCCAGACCCCGCTGAAGGCCGCCGCCGCCTGGGTCGGGTTGCCGTTGAGGGCCACCTGACCGGCGTACTGCGGGTCGAGCAGATCGGCGAACGTCGTCGGGCACTCGTCGACGACCGAGGCGTTGCAGCCGATGGAGATGTAGCCGCCGTAGTCGTTGTACCAGTGGCCCTCGGGGTCCTTCTGGTCCTCGGGGATCTCACCCCAGGTCTGCACCTGGTACGGCGCCGTGAGGCCCTGCGCCTGCGCCTGGCGGGCGAACGCGGTGCCGAGGTCCAGCACGTCGGGCGCGCGGTCCTGGCCCTTCTGGCTCTCGACGGCGTTGAGCTCGTCCTGGCTGGAACCGTCGGGGCTGGCGCTGTTGATCTCGATGTCGTACTTCTCGCTGAAGGTCTCGAGCATCTCGCCGTAGTTGGCCCAGTCCGGGGGCAGCGCGATCACGTTGAGCTCGCCCTCGGCCTGCGCGGCCTCGACGAGGGCGTCCATGCCGCCGAAGTCCTCCACCGAGGTCGCGGTCGCGGCGTCGCTGCCGTCGCCCCCGCCCGAGCCGGAGCCGGCGTCGCCGCCGGAGCCGCAGGCGGTCAGGGTCAGCCCAGCGGTGACCACCGCGATCGTGGTCCGCAGGGTGCTTCGTCGCACGTGTCCTCCTGGTGTGGTGCCGCGCCGCGACCGGTGCCCCGTTGGCACCGGTCGGGCGGCCTCCGGGATTGTCGCCGATGCGGTACCGCTTTGTGCAGTACTGCCAGGTGACCGTTACGTGACCGTTGGACCACGGACCGTTCGGTTCAGCGGCCGGTGAACGTGGCCTTGCCGGGGCCGCTCTCCAGGAACGAGCGCATGCCGGTGGCCTGGTCCTCGGTGTCGAAGAGCCCGGCGAACAGCTCGGTCTCGAGCGCCAGGCCCTCGTCGAGGCTGCGGTCCAGCCCCCCGTCGATCGCCCGCTTCGCGGCCGCGAGCGCCAGGGGCGGGCCCGCGGCGAGCTTCCGGGCCATCGCCAGCGCCGTCTCGTAGACCTCGGCGTCGGGGACGACGGCGTCGGCGAGCCCCATCTCCCGGGCCTCCTCCGCGCCGACGTGCCGGCCGGTGAAGACCAGGTCCTTGGCCCGGGCCGGGCCGACCAGGCGGGCCAGCCGCTGGGTGCCGCCCGCGCCGGGGATGATGCCGAGCAGGATCTCGGGCTGGCCGATCTTCGCGGAGGCGCCGAGCACCCGGAAGTCGGCGCACAGCGCCAGCTCGTAGCCGCCGCCCAGGGCGTAGCCGGTGATCGCGGCGATGACCGGCTTCGGGATGTGGGCGACCGTCCGGAACGACTCCTGCAGCTCCCGGCCCCACGCGGTCATGCCCCCGGCATCCAGCTGGGACATGGCCTTGATGTCGGCGCCGGCGGCGAACACCCGCTCCCCGCCGTAGATCACCACGGCCCGGACGTCGTCGCGCTCGCCAGCCTCCAGCGCGGCGGCCCGCACCTCCAGGTGCAGCTGCTCGTCGATCGCGTTCATCTTCGGGCGGTCGAGCCGGATGGTGCCGACTCCGTCCTCGACCTGCAGGGTCACGAACTCGGGCTCGGCCATGGTGCGGTTCCTCCAGGTGCGGACGACGTCGTCCAGGGCACCCTAGCCAGGGGCCGGTCCCCGGCAGCCCGGATCCGTCCCCGTCAGGGGTGGCCCAGGACGTTGAGCACGTTGCCGTCGGGATCGCGGACGAAGAAGCGGCGCACCCCCCAGGGCTCGTCCGTCAGGGGGTGCACGATCTCCGCGCCGGAGGCGACGGCGGCGGCATGGGCGGCGTCGACGTCGTCGACCTCCACGGACACCACCGGGACGACCGGGGCTGTCGCGTCGTGGGACACGAGGCTGATCTGGCGGCTCCCCGTGGCCGGGTCGGCGAGGGTCACGATCCACCCGTGGTCCATCACCGGTTCCAGCCCGAGCACGTCGCCGTAGAACCGGCGCGCCGCGTCGAGGTCGGCGCTCGTGAGATCGGGGACCACCCGGAGGACTGCCATGCCGGCATGCTCGCAGCCCCGGGAAGGGTCAGCCGGCCCGGCGGGCGGTGAACCGACCGTCGGTCCGCGTCAGCGACAGCGACAGCCCGAAGGTCTCCGAGAGCACCTCGGCGGTGAGCACGTCGTCGGCCGCCCCGGCCGCGACGATCCCGCCCTCACGCAGGAGCAGGGCGTGGGTGTAGCCGGGCGGGATCTCCTCGACGTGGTGGGTGACCAGCACCTGGGCGGGCGCGTAGTGGTACCTCGCGAGATCCGACAGCCGGGCGACCAGGTCCTCGCGGCCGGCCAGGTCCAGGCCCGCGCCGGGCTCGTCGAGCAGCAGCAGCTCCGGGTCGGGCATCAGCGCGCGGGCGATCTGCGTCCGCTTCCGCTCGCCCTCGCTGAGAGTGCCGAACGGCCGGTTGGCGAACGGGGCAACCCCCCACTGCTCCATGAGCACCGCCGCCCGCGTCAGGTCGTGGACGTCGTACTGCTCCCGCCACCGGCCGACCACGGCGTAGCCGGCGGACACGACGATGTCGCCGGTGCGCTCGGCCGGCTCGATGCGCTGGGCCAGCGAGGCGCTGGTGAGGCCGATCCGCGGCCGCAGCTCGAAGACGTCGACGGCGCCGAGTGTCTCGCCGAGCAGCCGCACCTCGCCGCGGGTGGGGTGCAGCTGCGCCGCGGCGAGCTGCAGCAGCGTGGTCTTGCCCGCCCCGTTCGGACCGAGCACCACCCAGCGCTGGTCCTCCTCGACCACCCAGTCGACGCCCTTGAGCAGGTGGTTCTGCCCCCGGACGACGTCGACTCCGGCCATCCGTACGACCGCCCCCTCGGGGGCGTCAGGGTTCGACACGCCCCCATCCAACCAACCCCGCCGGTCGTCGGTGCGCCCCCTCCGGTCGCGGAGACGGCACGATCACCGGGTGATCGATTCCTCCGCAGCCGGATCCCCGGTCCCCGGCGTGCTGCCCGGCACGCCCGCTCCGCTCGGCGCCACCTGGGACGGGCGCGGGACGAACTTCGCGCTGTGGTCGGCCGGGGCCTCCGCCGTCGACCTGTGCCTGTTCACCCCCGACGGGACCGAGCACCGCCACCGGCTCGAGGAGACCACCCACCAGGTGTGGCACGGCCGGCTGCCCGGCGTCGGCCCCGGCCAGCGCTACGGCTACCGGGTGCACGGCGGCTACGACCCGTTCTCCGGTCTGCGCTGCAACCCGGCCAAGCTGCTGCTCGACCCCTACGCCCGGGCCGTCGACGGCGAGCTGCGGCTGGACGGCGCGCTGTTCGGCCACCCGTCCGACGCCCCGGACTCCCCCGTCCCCGACGCCCGGGACTCCGCGCCGTTCGTCCCTCGCGGGGTCGTCGTGCACGACCCGTTCCCGTGGGACGGCGACCGGCCGCTGCGCCGCTCCTGGTCGGACACCGTCATCTACGAGGTCCACGTCAAGGGCGCCACCGCCCGGCACCCCGGTGTGCCGGCGCACCTGCGCGGTACCTACGCCGGTCTGGCCCACCCGGCGTTCGTGGAGCACCTGCTCGCGCTCGGCGTCACCGCGGTCGAGCTGCTGCCGGTGCACCACTTCGTCAGCGAGCCGCACCTCCTCCGGCGCGGGCTGACCAACTACTGGGGCTACAACACCCTCGGCTACTTCGCCCCGCACGCGGCCTACAGCGCCTCCGGCAGCGCGGGGGGGCAGGTGACCGAGTTCAAGACGATGGTCAAGGAGCTGCACGCCGCCGGCATCGAGGTGATCCTCGACGTCGTCTACAACCACACCGCCGAGGGCGACCACACCGGGCCGACGCTGTCGTTCAAGGGCATCGACAACCCCGGCTACTACCGCCTCGACGGCGAGAACCCCGGCCGCTACACCGACTACACCGGTTGCGGGAACACCCTGGACGTCCGGCGGCCGGCGGTGCTGGGCCTGCTCATGGACTCGCTGCGGTACTGGGTCACCGAGATGCACGTCGACGGTTTCCGGTTCGACCTCGCCTCCGCGCTGGCCCGCTCGATGCACGACGTCGACCGGCTCTCGGCCTTCTTCGACGTCGTCCACCAGGACCCGGTGGTCAGCCATGTCAAGCTGATCGCCGAGCCCTGGGACGTCGGGCCGGGCGGGTACCAGGTGGGCAACTTCCCGCCGCCGTGGACGGAGTGGAACGGCAAGTACCGCGACACCGTCCGGGACGTCTGGTCGGGCGCGCACGTGGGGGTCCGCGACCTCGCCTACCGGCTGACCGGCTCCTCCGACCTCTACCGCTCCGACGGCCGCCGGCCCTTCGCCAGCATCAACTTCGTCACCGCCCACGACGGGTTCACGATGCGGGACCTGGTCACCTACGAGCGCAAGCGCAACGAGGCCAACGGCGAGGACAACCGCGACGGCGAGGGCCACAACCGGAACTGGAACTGCGGCGTCGAGGGCCCGACCGACGACCCGGCGGTGACCGCGCTGCGGGCCCGCCAGGTGCGCAACCTCCTGACCACGCTGCTGCTGTCGACCGGCGTCCCGATGCTCACGGCCGGCGACGAGCTGGGCCGCACGCAGCAGGGCAACAACAACGCCTACTGCCAGGACAACGAGTTGTCGTGGCTGGACTGGACGTCGGTCGACGCGGACCTGCTCGCCTTCGTCACCCGCCTGGTGCGGCTGCGGCGCGGCGCCCCGGTGCTGCGTCAGGAGGCGTTCTTCGAGGGCCACGAGCTGCCGGGCAGCGACGGCACCCGGGACCTCGCGTGGTTCGCCCCGGCCGGCGGCCAGCTCACGACCGGCGACTGGTTCGACACCGGCCTGCAGACCCTCGGCATGTACCTCGACGGCCGCGGCATCCGGCACCGCGACCAGCACGGCCACCCGGTGCTCGACGACTCCTACCTCGTGCAGCTGCACGCCGGCCCCGAGCCGGTGACCGTGACGCTGCCCGGGCCGCCGTGGGCCGACGGCTACGAGCTGGTGCTGTCCACCGAGTACCCGGCCGGCGCCCCGCCGGAGCCGACCTTCGTGGCTCCGGGGCCGCTGGTGATGCCCGGCCGCTGCATCTGGCTGCTCCGCGTCGAACGCCGCCCCTGAGGCATCTGCTGTCCCCTCGGAAGATCATCGTCATGGGTGGCAGGAACCTCACCAACCGTCCGGACCCGCCATCCGACTCCGACAAGGAGTTGAGGAGCGAGAACGCGGGCCTGCTCGCACATGGCGTAGCGGACCAGCTACGAGCCGTACCGACATGTCCGACTCAGGTGAGCCCGTACGGACACGAGGAACGCAGGGCTCGATTCGTGGCCGATGCAGTAGAAGCCTCTTCAGCCTCGATGGGCGAGGACGTCAGGACGGCCCCATGCTGAATGAGCAACTTCAGAGCCCCCCTGCACCTCAGGGTGGCCGGCGGTTCACATTGCGCAGCCTGACGGCGGTCGCCGCCTCGATAGGGGGAGCATGGGTCGCCTTCGTAGCAATGGTGGCCAGCCTCAATACGATCACGAGCTCGCCAGAAGCCTTCCGCAACGGTGAAGTCATCGAGTTCGCCAACCACTATTTCGACACGGCGGTAGGGGAACCAGGTCGCGCTCGCGCCGAGCTGACCACGCGGGGGTTTCAAGACCTACGCCAGACCCAGGAACCGGGCTACACCGAACATTGGGCAAGCATTTCAGACGTGGACCTCCTCTCCGTGGGCCCAGCAGAGGTCGGCAACAACTGGTTCGACATGCACTACGAGATCATCTACCGAAGCGGTCTTCGCGAGGACATACGAAGCAGATGGCACATGACTTGCGCTGACCTCTTCAGGACCTATGCCCCATATTACGAGTGCGCGCGCGACGATCTGCGCCTGGACGACTTGGCGCGAGTTGATTAGCCGCTGAGGCCTAGCGACCGATCAGTCGTCAGGTCGGGATCTGCACCCCGGCCCTGGAGAGTCGAGTCGGGCGGCGACGATCCGCGGCGACAGGGCGCCTGCCCTCGTTCTCGAGGGAGTATGAGTCGGCCACGACACGTTCACTCGTCGTGCCGTTGGCTATCGGTACAGCCCATGCATGACGCCACGTCGGCCGAAGGACGGACACAGGTGCAACGACATCTTGCCCGCACCCCGCCCATCGCGTCCGACCCTCACGGCGAAGTGCGCTGAGGCCGAGTCCGCACGCTCTGACGGGGCCTCGGCGCTTCACCTGCGGCGCCTACTCCTGCGGCTGCTCGAAGGTGATGACCGTCCAGCCGAGCAGCAGGCGGTCGCCGTCGGAGAGCGGGTGGGCCACGCCCGGCTCCAGCTGGGTCCACTCGGTGGCCTCGGGGCCGGCGACGTGGGTGCCGTTGAGCGAGCCCAGGTCGACCAGCGAGACCTCGCGGCCCGAGCGGGTCAGCGCGGCGTGCGCCGAGGAGAGCACGTTCTGGGTGTCGGCGATCGGCACGGCGCGGGCGGAGCCGCTGCTCACCATCTCGTGGTTGTCGGGGCGCCGGCCGAGCACGAGGTCCTCGTCCACGGTGACGACCATGCCGTCGTCGAACCGCAGGATCGGCGCAGCCGCGTCCGAGTCCGGCCGCCAGAACGCCGTCTGCTCGCCGGAGTCCGGTCGTGCCGCGGCGGCCGCGCCACGACTCCCGCCGAAGCCGGCGTCGGTGCCGGCCGAGAACGGCGACTGCACGGGGGCGGCCGCCACCGCGGTCGCGGGAGCGGTACCGGCCAGGTGCAGCGTCGCGCCGGCCCCGGGGACGGTGCCCTCGACGAGGTCGTAGCTGATCCCCGGCGGGGTGCCCGGCGCCGACTGGCCGGGGCCGACGTAGAGGGACTGCCCCAGGGAGAAGCCGGCGGCCAGCGTGCCGCCCTCCACCGACGAGCCGGAGACCGGTACGCCGTCGACGGCCGGCTGCCCCTTGCCCGCCCACAGCGCGACGCCGTTGCCGGCGTCACCGGTGAGCACGAGGGCGAAGGAGGCGCTGCCGGAGGCGAGGGAGCTCACCTGGCCGGCCACGGCGGCCAGGACGTGGTCGGCACCGGGACCCGACACACCCAGGCAGGCGTGCAGGGCCGACACGAGGGCGGGCGAGCCGGGTGCGTCGACCCACAGCAGGCCGCCGCCACGGCGGGCGACGACGGCATCTCCGGGGAGGACTTCACAACGGTCGGGCATGGCGTCCAGCCTAGTGATGCGCGACGGGTCTGGCTGGGCGCGGCCCACCGCCACGCCGGGGCGTCACGAGGTCACAGGAGGTCACTGGGACCGGCGTGGCCCGAGTGGCCCCTGAGTTGCGCTCGCACCGCCCTCGACACGCTCCTCAGGCCGAGCTCATGGGCCTGCCTCCGCGCCCCGGTCCGCTCCTCGCTCGCTGGCGCTCGCTGCGATGCTCCCGCGGCTGTCGTCAGGCCGAGCTCACCACGCCGAGCTCCGCCGGGTCGGCCAGGTACTCCGAGTACGGCAGGACGCGCACCGTGTAGCCGAAGGCACCCGTCCGCTCCAGGGGCACGGTGGCCGTGAACCAGTGCCGCGACCCGTCGGTGTGCTCGTGGCTCATCGGCACGGTGGTCACCTCGTGCAGCCCGTCGGCGTCGTCGACCCGGCCGTAGGCGGCCTGGACCTCGACGTCGGAGGGCTCGAGCCCGGGCAGCTCGACCTCGGCGCGCAGGGCGAGGGTCGAGCCGATCTCCGGGGTGTCCTTCGCGCCGGTCGCCTCGACGTGCGCGACGCGGACGTCGTGCCAGTGGTGCAGCAGGTGCGACCGCCACGAGGCCTCGCTGCGCGCCGGGGCGTAGCCGTCGGCCGCCATGGCCCGGGCCGATCCGGCGGCCGGCACGTACAGGGCGCGCACGTAGTCGCGGACCATCCGGGTGGCCAGCACCTTGGGGCCGGTCTCCCGCAGGGTGTGCCGCACCATCTCGACCCAGCGGGTGGGGAGGCCCTCGTGGTCGGTCCCGTAGAACCGGGGCACCACCTGGGTCTCGAGCAGTTCGTAGATCGCCCGCGCCTCGACCTCGTCGCGACGGTCGGGGTCGGCCACGCCGTCGGCGGTGGGGATGGCCCAGCCGTTCTGGCCGTCGAACCACTCGTCCCACCAGCCGTCGCGGATGGAGAGGTTCAGCCCGCCGTTGAGCGCCGCCTTCATGCCGGAGGTGCCGCAGGCCTCGAGCGGCCGCAGCGGGTTGTTCAGCCAGACGTCGCAGCCCCAGTAGAGGTAGCGGGCCATGCCGATGTCGTAGCCGGGCAGGAACGCGATCCGGTGGCGGATCTCCGGGTCGTCGGCGAACTCGACCATCTGCTGGATCAGCCCCTTGCCGCCGTCGTCGGCCGGGTGGCTCTTGCCCGCGATGATCAGCTGGACCGGCCGCTCCGGGTCCAGCAGCAGCGCCTTGAGCCGCGCCGGGTCGCGCAGCATGAGCGTCAGCCGCTTGTAGGAGGGCACCCGGCGGGCGAAGCCGATGGTGAGCACGTCGGGGTCGAAGGCGGTGTCGGTCCAGCCCACCTCCGCCTCGGCGGCCCCGCGGGAGAGGGCGGTCTCCCGGATCCGGCGCCGCACCTCGTCGACCAGGCGGGCGCGCAGCATGCGGCGGGTGCTCCAGAGGTCCGCCGCCGGGATCCGGTCCACGCCGTCGAAGTGGACCGGGCCGTCGACCGCGACCGGGTCACCCTGGCTCGACGTCTGGGTGCCCATCTCGACCAGCTCGCGCGCGGTCCAGGTGGGTGCGTGCACCCCGTTGGTGATCGAGCCGATGGGCACGTCGCCCTCGTCGAAGCCCGGCCACAGGTCGTTGAACATGCCGCGGCTGACGTGCCCGTGGAGCTCGCTGACGCCGTTGGCCCGCTGGCCCAGGCGCAGGCCCATGTGCGCCATGTTGAACTTCGCCGGGTCGTCCTCGGCGCCGAGCGGCAGCAGCTGGTCCAGCGGGACGCCGAAGCCGGCGAAGTAGCGCTCGATGAGTGCCTTCGGGAACCGGTCGATGCCCGCGGGCACGGGCGTGTGCGTGGTGAAGACCGTGCCGGCGCGGACGGCCTGCAGCGCCTCCGGGAACGTCAGCCCGTGGGCCTCGGTCAGCTCCCGGATGCGCTCCACGCCCTGGAACCCGGCGTGGCCCTCGTTGGCGTGGAAGACCTCCGGCTGGGGCGTGCCGGTGCGCGAGCAGTAGGCCCGCAGCGCCCGCACGCCGCCGATGCCCAGCAGCATCTCCTGACGGAGGCGGTGGTCCTCGTCGCCGCCGTAGAGCCGGTCGGTGACCCCGCGTTCGGCCGGGGCGTTCTCCTCGATGTCGCTGTCGAGCAGCAGGAGCGAGACCCGACCCACCTGGGCGCGCCAGACGTGCGCGTGCAGGGTGCGCCCCTCGGGCAGCGGCACGGTGATGACGACGGCGGAGCCGTCGGCCTCGCGCAGCAACTTGATCGGCAGGCCGTGCGGGTCCAGCGACGGGTAGTGCTCCAGCTGCCAGCCGTCGGCCGACAGCCCCTGGCTGAAGTACCCTGCCCGGTACAGCAGGCCGACCCCCACGAGCGGCACCCCGAGGTCCGAGGCGGCTTTCAGGTGGTCGCCGGCCAGGATGCCGAGCCCACCGGAGTACTGCGGCAGCACCTCGGTGATGCCGAACTCGGCGGAGAAGTAGGCGATCGTCGCCGGCGCCTCGGCGCCCAGCGACTGGTACCAGCGAGGGGTCGCCAGGTACTCGTTCAGGTCGTCGACCGCGTCGGTCAGCTGGCGGACGAACCGGCGGTCCTTGGCCAGCGCGGCCAGCCGCTCGGCCGACACCTCCCCGAGCGCGCGGACGGGGTCACCGCCGCAGCGCTGCCAGAGGTCGGGGTCGAGGGCCTCGAAGAGGTCCCGGGTCTCCGCGTGCCAGGACCAGCGGAGGTTCATCACCAACTGGGACAGGGGCAGGAGCGGCTCCGGCAGAGCCGCACGGACGGTGAACCGACGGAGAGCACGCATCGGTCGAGACTAACCAGAGCCGGGCCCGGCGGCAGGCTCGTGCGCGCCCGCCGCCGCGGGTCTCGCCGCGTCGCCCCGGGGCAGCCCCAACGGGTGAGGCGGCCGGGGTCGGACGGCAGCCGAGATGCTCGTGGGGCGGCACCTCGATAGCGTGGCCGGGATGAATGGCCGCGCTGACCTCCGCCTCGGCATCACCGATGTCGCCCCTGTCGTGTCCTGCGGGTCCTTCTCGGCCCGCGCCGTGATCGGCGAGCACCTGCCGATCACCGCCACCGTCTTCCGCGAGGGCCACGACGCCGTCGCGGCGAACGTCGTCTGGACCCCGCCCGGCGAGGACGACTCGACCGCCCCCTTCCTGCGCATGGCGAAGCTGCCCCCGGAGCCCGACCGCTGGATCGCCGGCGTCGTGCCCGACCGGGAGGGCCGCTGGACCTTCTGCGTCGAGGCGTGGAGCGACCCGCTGGCCACGTGGAAGCACGCCGTCGAGGTCAAGGTCGAGGCCGGCCAGGGGCCCGACGAGCTCGCCAACGACCTGGAGGATGGCGCGCGCCTGCTCGACCGCGTCGCCGCCGGGGCCGACGGCGAGTGGCGGGACCGCGTCGCCGCCGCCGCCGGTTCGCTGCGCGACACCTCGCAGGAGCTGACCGTGCGCATCGCCCCCGCGCTCGCGGCCGGCCTGCAGCGGTACCTGTACGAGCACCCGGTGCGCGAGCTGGTCACCCGGTCGCCGCACTACGAGGTGTGGGTCGACCGGCGCGAGGCGCTCTACGGCTCCTGGTACGAGTTCTTCCCGCGGTCCGAGGGCCCCGTCGTCGGCGGGCAGCCCACCCACGGCACCTTCACCACGGCCGCCGACCGGCTGCCGGCGATCGCGGACATGGGCTTCGACGTGGTCTACCTGCCGCCGATCCACCCGATCGGCAAGGTCAACCGCAAGGGCCCGAACTCCAGCCAGTTCCCCGGCGGCAACCCTTCCGACGTCGGGCCGGACGACGTGGGCTCCCCCTGGGCGATCGGCAGCGCCGAGGGCGGCCACGACGCGGTGCACCCGCAGCTGGGCACCATGGACGACTTCAAGGCCTTCGTCGCCCGCACCCGGGAGCTGGGCATGGAGGTGGCCCTCGACTTCGCGCTCCAGGCCGCCCCCGACCACCCGTGGGTCGAGGAGCACCCGGAGTGGTTCACCACCAAGCCCGACGGGACGATCGCCTACGCGGAGAACCCGCCGAAGAAGTACCAGGACATCTACCCGATCAACTTCGACAACGACCCCGAGGGCATCTACGCCGAGTGCCTGCGGGTCGTCCGGGTGTGGATGGAGGCCGGCGTCCGGATCTTCCGCGTCGACAACCCGCACACCAAGCCGCTGAACTTCTGGCACTGGCTGATCTGGGAGGTCAAGAAGACCGACCCCGACGTGCTGTTCCTCGCCGAGGCCTTCACCCGGCCGGCGATGATGCACCAGCTGGCGCGCATCGGCTTCACGCAGTCCTACACGTACTTCACGTGGCGCACCGGGCGCGAGGAGCTGGAGGAGTACGGCCGGGAACTGGCCGCCAACAGCCACTACATGCGGCCGAACTTCTTCGTGAACACCCCGGACATCCTGCACGAGTCGCTGCAGTTCGGCGGCCCGCCGATGTTCAAGATCCGCGCCGTGCTGGCCGCGATGATGAGCCCGACGTGGGGTGTCTACTCCGGGTTCGAGCTCTTCGAGCACGTGGCCGTGAAGCCGGGCAGCGAGGAGTACCTGGACAGCGAGAAGTACAAGCTGCGCCCGCGCGACTGGGCCGGAGCCGAGGCCTCGGGGCGGAGCCTGGCGCCGTACCTGCGCCGGCTCAACGAGGTGCGACGGGCCCACCCGGCGCTGCAGCAGCTGCGCACGCTGCGGTTCCACCAGGTGGACAACCCGAACCTGCTCTGCTTCACCAAGACCGACCCCGGCTCGAACGACGCCGTCCTCGTCGTCGTCAACCTGTCCAGCCGGGACACCCAGATCGGGACGACGGCGCTGGACCTGCCGTCCCTCGGTCTGGACTGGCACGAGCGCTTCGCGGTCACCGACGAGCTCACCGGCGCCCACTACGACTGGGGCCAGTTCAACTACGTGGAGCTCGATCCCTACCGGGAGCCGGCGCACGTCTTCGCGGTCACCTTCCCGCGGCCCGTGCAGTTCCCCCCGCCGGTCGACTGACCGGTCCTCCCCCGACCGCACCCTCCGACCCGAACGAGGCATTGGCGTCGATGAGCGTTCCCGTCCCCGACTCCCGCAGCAACCACACACCGCTCCCGCCACCGGGGACCGACCCCGAGTGGTACAAGCGCGCGGTCTTCTACGAGGTCCTCGTGCGGGGCTTCGCCGACAGCAACGCCGACGGCGTCGGTGACCTGCGCGGCATGATCGACAAGCTGGACTACCTGCAGTGGCTCGGCGTCGACTGCCTGTGGCTGCCGCCGTTCTTCGCCTCGCCGCTGCGCGACGGCGGCTACGACGTCAGCGACTACACCGCCGTCCTGCCGGAGTTCGGTGACATCGAGGACTTCCGCGAGTTCCTCACCGAGGCCCACGCGCGGGGCATGCGCGTGATCATCGACTTCGTCATGAACCACACCTCGGACCAGCACCCCTGGTTCCAGGCCAGCCGCAGCGACCCCGACGGGCCGTACGGCGACTTCTACGTCTGGGCCGACGACGACACCGGCTACGCCGACGCCCGGATCATCTTCGTCGACACCGAGAGCTCCAACTGGACGTTCGACCCGGTGCGCAAGCAGTACTTCTGGCACCGGTTCTTCTCCCACCAGCCGGATCTCAACTTCGAGAACCCGAAGGTGCAGGAGGCGATCATCGACGCCCTGCGCTTCTGGCTCGACCTCGGCATCGACGGCTTCCGGCTCGACGCCGTGCCCTACCTCTTCGAGGAGGAGGGCACCAACTGCGAGAACCTGCCGCGCACCCACGAGTTCCTCAAGCACGTGCGGAAGGTCGTCGACGCCGACTACCCCGACACCGTCCTGCTGTGCGAGGCCAACCAGTGGCCAGCCGACGTCGTCGAGTACTTCGGCGAGAACGGCGACGAGTGCCAGATGGCCTTCCACTTCCCGGTGATGCCGCGCCTGTTCATGGCCGTGCGCCGGGAGCAGCGCTTCCCGATCTCGGAGATCATGGCGCAGACGCCGGACATCCCCGACAACTGCCAGTGGGGCGTCTTCCTCCGCAACCACGACGAGCTGACGCTCGAGATGGTCACCGACGAGGAACGCGACTACATGTGGGACGAGTACGCCAAGGACCCCCGCATGAAGGCCAACATCGGCATCCGCCGCCGGCTGGCCCCGCTGCTGGACAACGACGTCAACACCCTCGAGCTGTTCAACGCCCTGCTCCTGTCGCTGCCGGGCTCGCCGGTCCTGTACTACGGCGACGAGATCGGCATGGGCGACAACATCTGGCTCGGTGACCGCGACGGCGTCCGCACCCCGATGCAGTGGACCCCCGACCGCAACGGCGGCTTCTCCACCGCCGACCCGCAGCGCATGTACCTGCCGCTGAACCAGGACCCGGTCTACGGCTACCAGGTCACCAACGTCGAGTCGCAGCTGCGCAACACCAACTCGCTGCTGCAGTGGGTCCGCCGGATGATCCAGGTGCGCAGCCAGCACCCGACGTTCGGCCTGGGCAGCTTCGAGGAGGTCGGCTCCCGGAACCCGACGGTCCTCTCGTTCGTCCGCCGGTTCGGCGACGACGTGGTGCTCTGCGTCAACAACCTGTCCCGGTTCCCGCAGCCGGTGGAGCTCGACCTGCGCGAGTTCGAGGGCTACACGCCGGTCGAGCTCACTGGCCGGGTGGAGTTCCCGCAGATCGGCGTCCTGCCGTACATGCTCACGCTCGCCGGGCACGGCTTCTACTGGTTCGAGCTCTCCAAGCCGATCGAGCCGGCGTCCGACGAGCACGAGGACTGGGCCAGCGCCACGTCGAGCGCCGTCGCCGACACCCTGCTGGCCGCCGGTGTCGTCAGCGACGCCGACGAGACACCGTCCGACGAGTCCGGAGGACCCCGATGAGCGCCGCACCGCGAAGTGCCCTGACCGACCTGTTCCGCGAGTGGATCCCCCAGCAGCGGTGGTTCGGCGGCAAGGGCAGGGAGTGGGCGGGCGTCACCGAAGAGGGGTTCTTCCTCGACCGCGGCAACCCGGTGCTCTCGGTGCACCGGGTGCGCATCGAGTACGCCGACGGCGCCCGCGAGACCTACCTCGTCCCGCTGTCCTGGCGCGACCACCCCGCCGAGGAGCTGGAGTCGGCGCTCGTCGGGGCGGTGGCCAACGACGGGCAGGAGACCTTCGCCTACGACGCGATGCGGGACCGCGACTCCACCACCCCCTGGCTGATCCACCTGGCCCAGGGCTCGTCGGTGGGCCCGATGCACTTCTCCCCCGCCGCCGAGGGCGACATCCCGGACGGCCTGCCCGGCGACATCGTCTCCACCGAGCAGAGCAACACCTCCCTGGTCTACGGCCAGGAAGCGATCTTCAAGCTGTTCCGCCGGCTGGAGCCGGGCCTGAACCCCGACGTCGAGATCCACGGCGCGCTGCGCAGCACGGACAATCCGCACATCGCCGGGCTGCTGGGTCACGTCGAGATCGACGACCGCGACGGGGGTGAGCCGGCCACCGTCGCCATGCTGCAGACCTTCGTGCCCAACGCCAGCGACGGCTGGCGCCTCGCCACGGCCAGCGTCCGCGACCTCTACGCCGAGGGCGACCTGCACGCCGACGAGGTCGGCGGCGACTTCGCCGCCGACAGCGAGCGGCTCGGCGCGGCGACGGCCTCCGTGCACGCCGACATGGCGCGGGTGCTGCCCACGGAGGAGGCGGCGCCGGAGTGGTTCGCCACCGTGGCGCGGCAGATGACCGAGCGGCTGCAGGCGGCGATCGAGGTCGTCCCGCAGCTGCAGGAGCACGCCGACGCCCTCCGCGAGGTGTACGCGGCCGTGGCCGGCAGCAGCGAGCAGGTCGTCCGCCAGCGGGTGCACGGTGACCTCCACCTGGGCCAGGTGCTCCGCACGGTCAGCGGCTGGATCATCCTCGACTTCGAGGGTGAGCCCGCCCGCCCGCTCGCCGCCCGCCGGGAGCTCGACAGCCCGCTGCGCGACGTCGCCGGGATGCTGCGCAGCTTCGACTACGCCGCCCGGCACATGCTCGTCGAGCAGCCGGAGGACTCGCAGCGCGAGTACCGCGCACAGGAGTGGGCGGCCCGCAACCGGGCGGCCTTCTGCGCCGGCTACTCCCACGCGAGCGGCCTCGACCCGTGCGGGGAGTCACCACTCCTTCGGGCGTTCGAGGCCGACAAGGCGGTTTACGAATGCGTCTACGAGGCGAGGAACCGTCCGAACTGGCTGATGATCCCGCTGCAGTCGCTCTCCCGGCTCGTCGGCCGGGACTGAGCACCGACCGAGGCCATCCAACCGAGCGCCCAGAGACCGAGAGACGGACGAGGACGGCGAGACGATGACGACCGACGACCGAGGCGAGAGCCCCGTGGCCGACAAGGACGATCTCCAGCGCGCCGTGGACGAGAAGGTGTCCCAGGCCGAAGCGGCCGCCGGCGGGCCGGTGGTGAACGCCGAACCGGCGAAGAAGACCACCCGCCGCACCGCCAAGAAGGCCCCCGCCAGCTCCGACGGCGAGGCCGCCGAGAAGCCGGCCAAGAAGGCCGCGGCTGCGAAGAAGGCCGCCCCGGCCAAGAAGGCGGCGCCGGCGAAGAAGGCTGCCGCACCGGGCACGAAGGCGACCGCGGCCAAGCGGTCGACGGCGAAGAAGGTGGCGGCCGAGCCGACGGCGACCGAGGCCACCCCCGAACCGGGGAGCGAGGAGACCGAGGTCACCGCCAACCCCGTCGTGGCCCCGGCACCGATCGCCGAGCCCGGCAACCCCTCCGGCGCGCCGGCGCCCCAGCCGGAGGCACCGAGCCCCGACCCGGCCCAGCCCAGCACGCCGCAGGCCCCGGACGGCGGCGCCGGTGACCGGTCGGCCGGTGCGGCCGAGCCGGCGGCCCCGGTCGCGGCCGGTGGCCTGGCGGCGTCCCCCGGCGAGGGCGACGCGGCCACCGGGCCGGAGGTCGAGGAGTTCAGCGAGGAGGACCTGCGGGCGATCGTCGAGGGCTGGTCCACCGACCCGCACCGCATCCTCGGCGCCCACCGCACCGCGGAGGGCTGGGCGGTCCGCACCCTGCGCCCGGACGCGATCGCCGTCGCCGTCATCGACGAGGACGGCAGCCGCTACGAGGCCACCCGGCTGCACGACGGCGGGATCCACGCCGCGAGCCTCCCCCGCCAGCCGGGGGACTACCGCATCGAGGTCGGGTACCCCGACGGCGAGGGCGGCACCACCACCTACACCGTCGACGACCCGTTCCGCTGGCTGCCCACGCTGGGCCCGGTGGACGAGCACCTCATCCGCGAGGGGCGTCACGAGCGGCTCTGGGAGGTCCTGGGCGCCCACGTCCGGCGGTACGAGACGCCCGGCGGGACGATCGAGGGCGTCTCCTTCGCCGTCTGGGCGCCGAGCGCCCGCGGCGTCAAGGTGACCGGCGACTTCGACTACTGGGAGGCCCGCGCCTACCCGATGCGGCTGCTGGGTTCCTCCGGCGTCTGGGAGATCTTCGTGCCCGGCGTGAAGGTCGGCACCCGCTACCGGTACCACGTGCTCGGCGCCGACGGCACCTGGCGCGAGAAGGCCGACCCGCTCGCCTTCGAGACCGAGGTGCCGCCGCTGAACGCCTCGGTCGTCACCGAGTCCACCTACGAGTGGCGAGACGACGACTGGCTGGCCACCCGCGCCGAGGCCGGCTGGCACCAGCGGCCGATGAGCGTCTACGAGGTGCACGCCGGCTCGTGGCGCCAGGGCCTGTCCTACCGCGAGATGGCCGACGAGCTGGTCGACTACGTCCGGGACGCCGGGTTCACCCACATCGAGTTCATGCCGCTGGCCGAGCACCCCTTCGGCGGCTCGTGGGGCTACCAGGTCACCTCGTACTACGCGCCCACGTCCCGCTTCGGCACCCCCGACGACCTCCGCTACCTGATCGACCGCGCCCACCAGGCCGGCATCGGCATCATCGTCGACTGGGTGCCCGCGCACTTCCCGAAGGACGAGTGGGCGCTGGCCCGGTTCGACGGCACCTCGCTCTACGAGCACGGCGACCCGCGCCGGGGCGAGCAGTTGGACTGGGGCACGTACGTGTTCGACTTCGGCCGCTCGGAGGTCCGCAACTTCCTGGTCGCGAACGCCCTGTACTGGGCCAAGGAGTTCCACATCGACGGCATCCGCGTGGACGCGGTCGCCTCGATGCTCTACCTGGACTACTCCCGCAGCGAGTGGCTGCCCAACAAGTACGGCGGCCGGGAGAACCTCGAGGCGGTCGCGTTCCTGCAGGAGTTCAACGCCACGGTCTACCGCGAGGTCCCCGGGATCATGACGATCGCCGAGGAGTCCACCGCCTGGCCGGGGGTGACCCGCCCGACGCACCTCGGCGGCCTGGGGTTCGGCTTCAAGTGGAACATGGGCTGGATGCACGACTCGCTGTCCTACGTGGAGCGGGAGCCGATCTACCGCAGCTACCACCACGGCCAGCTCACGTTCTCGATGCACTACGCGTACAGCGAGAACTACGTGCTGCCGATCAGCCACGACGAGGTCGTCTACGGCAAGGGCTCGATGCTCGGCAAGATGCCGGGCGACCGGTGGCAGCAGCTGGCCAACCTGCGGGCCTACCTCGGCTACATGTGGGCGCACCCCGGCAAGCAGCTGCTGTTCATGGGCTCGGAGTTCGCCCAGGACTCCGAGTGGGCGGAGAGCCGGTCGCTGGACTGGTGGCACCTGGACGACCCCGCCCACCGCGGCGTGCTCCAGCTGGTCAGCGACCTCAACGGCCGCTACAAGGAGCTCGACGCGCTCTGGTCGCTCGACGTCGACGCCGCCGGGTTCCAGTGGATCGACGCCAACGACGCGTCGGGCAACGTCCTCTCGTTCCTGCGGTTCGGCGCCGCGCCGGCGGCCGGGACCGCCCTCGAGGGCGTGGTCTCCGGTGCGGATGACGACGACGCCGCTGACGAGCCGGCCCCCGCGGAGGGCTCGGTGCTGGCCTGCGTCGTCAACTTCTCCGGCGCCCCGCACCACGAGTACCGCATCGGCCTGCCCCGAGGCGGGCAGTGGCGGGAGGTGCTCAACACCGACGCCGAGGGGTACGGCGGGTCCGGCGTCGGCAACTACGGCGGAGTCGAGGCCGTGGCCGAACCCTGGCACGGGCAGCCGTACTCGGCGACCATCTCCGCTCCCCCGCTCGGCACCGTCTGGTTCGAGCACCAGGGCTGATCGGACGGGAGACCCGGCGCGCCGCCGTCGCGGCGCGCCGGGTGCGGGGGCACCGCGCAGCACCGGGCATGCTGGACCGGCCCTCCGGCACGGGAGGGCGCCCGCCCGTGCACGTGGAGGACCACCGGGATGAGACAGCTGCCGCACCGCGCCGCCCCCGTGGCCGTCGCCGTACTGCTGCTCGCCGGCTGTGCCACCGACGTCGTCCGCGGGGAGGCGTCACCGCTCGCCGGCGCGCCGGTCGACGTCACGGCCGAGGAGTTCCCGATCACCGGGGTCGGCGACGCCCCGATCGACCAGTTCGCCCGCAACGCGCTGGCCGACCTCGAGCAGTTCTGGACGCAGGCCTATCCCGAGTACTTCGGCGAGCAGTACACCCCGCTGGCCGGTGGCTACTTCTCGGTCGACTCGTCCGACCTCGACGAGAGCCTCTACCCCGATAGCGGGATCGGGTGCGACGGGTCGTACACCGCACCCGAGGACGTGGCCGGCAACGCCTTCTACGACCCGGTCTGCGACGTCATCGCCTACGACCGGGAGATGCTGCAGGAGCTGTCCGACGACTACGGCCGGTTCCTGGTCCCGGTGGTCATGGCGCACGAGTTCGGCCACGCCATGCAGGGCCGCTTCGGGTTCGCCGAGTCCGGCCGCAGCATCCAGGACGAGACGCAGGCCGACTGCCTGGCCGGCGCCTGGACGCGCTGGGTCGCCGACGGCGGGGCCCAGCACCTGTCCTTGCGCGAGCCGGAGCTCGACGACGTGGTGCGCGGTTTCCTGCTGCTGCGTGACGACGTCGGCAGCGACCCGGACGACAGCGAGGCGCACGGGTCCTACTTCGACCGGGTGTCGGCGTTCTACGACGGGTTCGACACCGGGCTGGCCACCTGCCGGGACGCGTTCGGCGTGGACCGGCTGTTCACCGCCGCGGAGTTCACCGAGCCCGACTTCATCAACCAGGGCAACGCCGAGTTCGACGACATCGTCGAGTGGGTGGGCGCGACGTTGCCCGCCTTCTTCGGCGAGGTCTTCCCCGTCGCGTCCGGCGCGGAGTTCCGGGCACCGGCGATCGAGGGGTTCCAGGTCCGGGCCCCCGACTGCGACGGCCTCGACGACCGCGATCTCGGGTACTGCCCGGCCGAGCGCACCGTCTACATCGACGAGGCCGACCTCGCCGTCCCCGCCTACGACGAGATCGGCGATTTCGCGCTGGCCACGGCGATGGCGCTGCCCTACGCCCTGGCGGTCCGGGAGCAGGCGGGCCTGTCGGTGGACGACGGCGAGGCCACCCGATCGGCCGTGTGCCTGACCGGGTGGTACCAGGCCCAGTGGTACACCAACTCCTTCGCCGACCTGCTCCCCGCCGAGATCAGTCCCGGCGACATCGACGAGGCCGTGCAGTTCCTCCTGCAGTACGGCGTCGACGACCAGGTGTTCCCGAACGTCGACGCCTCCGGCTTCGAGCTGGTGGGCGCCTTCCGCACCGGCTTCCTCGACGGTGGCGAGGCCTGCGGGCTGGACCGCTGAGGCGGGGTCAGAAGAGCGCGGCGGTGAGCTGACGCCGGGCCTGGGCCACCCGCGGGTCCTGGTCGCCGACGACCGAGAACAGCTCGACGAGGTGCTTGCGGGCCGCGTCGCGCTCCTCCCCCGCCGTCCGCCGCACCACGTCGAGCAGCCGGTCGAAGGCCTCCTCGATGTTGCCGGTCCCCAGCAGGAAGTCGGCGGCGCGGGTCTGCGCGACCACGTCGCCAGGTGTGGCGTCGGCCGCGGCGAGGGCCTCGGGGCCGGCCTCCTCCGCGCGCCGGAACAGCTGCACCTGCCGCAGCGCGATGGCGGCGTCGGGGTGGTCGGGCTCCTCGGCCAGGATCGCCTGGTAGGCGGCCTCGGCGGCAGCCAGGTCACCGCGCTCGAGGGCGGCCTCCGCGGCGTCGAGCCGGGGGTCGTCGTCCTCGGCCTGCGGGGCCGCTCCCCCGGGAACCGCCCCGCCGGTGGTCGCGCTCACCAGCTCGGTGACGAACTGGCGGGCCTGCTCCTCGGGGATGGCACCGGTGAACTCGGCGACCAGCTGCCCCTGCCAGACGGCCTTGACCGCGGGGATGCCCTGCACCCGCAGGCCCTGGGCCAGGTTCGGGTTGGCCTCGACGTCGACCTTCGCCAGGACCCAGGAACCGGCACCCTCGACCGCCAGGGCCTCGAGCACCGGGGAGAGCTGCTTGCAGGGCCCGCACCACTCGGCCCACAGGTCCAGCACGACCGGGACCTGGAAGGAGCGGTCCAGCACCTCGGCCTGGAAGGTGGCCTCGGTGACGTCCACGACGGCGCTGCCGGGGGCACCGGCCGGGGCGGCGGCGCTCGGGGGCGGGGCGGCTGCGGCGCGAGCGGCGGCCTCGTTGCGCGCCTGGAGGGCGGCGAGGTCGACGGCACCGGCCATCGCAGCGGCTGCCTGGGCCTGCTGGGCCTGCGCGCGCGGGTCGGGGCGTCCGGGTCGGGTCGGCTGCATGCGGACATGATCCCAGAGGTGGCCCGCCCCGCGAGGGCGGGCCTCAGCCCTCCGCCCAGACCCCCAGCTCGTTGGCGCCGGGGTCGCGGAAGTCGAACCGCCGTCCGCGGGGGAGGTCCGCGGAGAAGAGCAGGACCAGCGCACCGCCCGTGCCGGCCGGCTCGCCGAGCGCGATGCCGCCCGGCTCGGGGCCGGTCCCGCCGCGGGGACGGCTCCCGGCCAGCCTCACAGCCAGCGCAGGACGGGAACGAGCCCTGGCCGCGGTCGGAGCGCGGAGCGCGACAGTGTGCTCAGAAACGGGCCTGCTCGGTGTAGCCGCCCCACTCGCCGCGCAGCGCGTCGCAGATCTCGCCGAGGGTGGCCTCCGCGCGGACGGCGTCGAGCATCGCCGGCACCATGTTCTCCTCGGTGCGCGCGACCTCGACCATCCGCTGCACGGCCGCCCGCGCGGCGTCGTCGTCCCGGGCCCGGCGGCGCTCGGCGAGCTCGGCGTTCTGATCGGTCTCCACCTGGTGGCTCACCCGCAGGATCTCCAGCTTGTCGTCGGCGTCGACCGAGCCGACCAGCGTGTTGACCCCGACGACCTTCTTGTCGCCCTTCTCCAGCGCCCGCTGGTAGACGAACGCCGCCTCGGCGATCTCGCCGGTGAAGTACCCGTCCTCGATGCCGCGGAGGATGCCGGAGGTCATCGTGCCGTCGGCGCTCATGTCCTTGATCCGGGCGAAGATCTCCTCGGCCTGGCGCTCGATCTCGTCGGTGAGCGCCTCCACGTACCAGGAGCCGCCCAGCGGGTCGGCCACGTTCAGCACCCCGGTCTCCTCGGCGATGACCTGCTGGGTGCGCAGCGCGATCTGCGCGGCCTTCGCACTGGGCAGCGCCAGGACCTCGTCGAGGGCGTTGGTGTGCAGGCTCTGCGTCCCGCCGAGCACCGCCGCCAGCGCCTCGACCGCCGTCCGGACGATGTTGTTGTCCGGCTGCTGCGCGGTGAGCGACACCCCCGCCGTCTGGGTGTGGAAGCGCAGCTGCTGGGCCTTCTCGGTGGTCGCGCCGTAGACGTCGCGCAGCCAGCGGGCCCAGATGCGGCGCGCGGCGCGGAACTTCGCGATCTCCTCGAAGAAGTCGACGTGCGCGTCGAAGAAGAACGACAGCCCGGGCGCGAACTGCTCGATGTCGAGCCCCCGGTCGAGGCCCAGCTCCACGTAGGCGAACCCGTCGGCCAGCGTGTACGCCAGCTCCTGCGCCGCGGTCGAGCCGGCCTCGCGGATGTGGTATCCGGAGACGCTGATCGGCTTGTAGGCGGGGATGTTCGCCGCGCAGTACTCCATGAGGTCGCCGATCAGGCGCAGGTGGGGCTCGGGCGGGAACAGCCACTCCTTCTGCGCGATGTACTCCTTGAAGATGTCGGTCTGCAGCGTGCCGTTGAGCTTCCCGATGTCGGCGCCCTGGCGCTCGGCGGCCACCAGGTACATGCAGAACACCGGGACGGCGGGGCCGCTAATCGTCATCGACGTCGTCGTCGCCTCGAGGTCGATGCCGTCGAAGAGCACGTCCATGTCGACGGCGGAGTCGACGGCCACGCCGCAGTGACCCACCTCGCCCAGCGCCCGCGGGTCGTCGGAGTCCCGGCCCATGAGCGTGGGCATGTCGAACGCGACGCTCAGCCCGCCGCCGCCCTCGGCCAGGATCATCTTGTAGCGCTCGTTGGTCTGCCTGGCGTTGCCGAAGCCCGCGAACTGGCGGATCGTCCAGGCCCGTCCGCGGTAACCGGTGGCGTGCAGGCCCCGGGTGAAGGGGAACTCGCCCGGGTAGCCGATCCGCTCGAAGTTCTCGACCGCCGACTCGTCGGCCGGGCCGTACACGGGGTCGACCTCCACGCCGGAGAGCGTGGTGAAGTCGGCGTCGCGCACCCGCCCCCCGGCGAGCGCCGTGTCGTACCGCTGCTGCCACCGCTGCCGGGCGTCCTGGGTCATGACCAGATGCTAGGACGTCCAACTATCCTGTGTCGACCGTCACCCGGACCTTTCCTCGGCGACGTCGCCGGCGCCCAGCCTGACCTTCCGCAGCGTGTCGAACACCTGGTCGCAGTCGGCCTCGGAGAGGTCGGCGAGACCGAAGTCCAGGGCCGTGAGCGCCGTCGTCGCCTGCTCCACCACGGCACGCCCGCGCTCGGTGATCGCCGCCAGCACCCCGCGGCCGTCGGCCGGGTTGGGCCGCCGGCCCACGTAACCGGCCGCGACCAGCCGGTCGATCGCGTTCGTGACGCTGGTCGGGTGCACCATCAGCCGGCTGCCGATGACCTTCAGCGGCAGTTCACCGCTCCGGCTGAAGGTGAGCAGCACGAGCACCTCGTACCGGGCGAAGGTGAGGCGGTGCGGCTTGAGCACCTCGTCGAAGCGGGCGAGCAGGATCTGCTGCACCCGGAAGACCGACGTCGCCGCGCGCATGGCCGACGCCGGCCCGAAGCGCTGCTCCCACGTCTCCCCTGCCCGCTCGATCGGGTCGTAGGGCAGCCCCAGCGGTCGGACCATGGGCGGCACGGTACCGGGGCGGCCCCGACCGGCCGCGGGTGTCGACGTGCCGTGGGGTGGCGGACCCGGACCCCACGGCAGGTCGACGGCCGCGCCGCCTGTGGACAGCCGCCCCGGGGGCTGCTGCCGTCGGCCACGCTGACGCCGTGGGTCCCCAGCCGCGCCGGCCTCCGGAGCTGCACCGGCGCGTCTTCCGGGGCAGCGCGGTCGTCCGGTCAGGCCGGCTCACCGAGAACGAACTCCGCAGCTCGGCCTGGCGCCGGCTGCACCGCGACGTCTACGTGTGCGCCACCGTGCCGGTCACGCACCGGGTACGCGCCATGGGCGCCGCCCTCGCGGTGCGCCGCTCGGCGATCAGTGGTCGCAGCGCCGCCGTGCTCTGGGGCGTGGATGCCGCCGGTGCGGGCGACGACGTCGAACTCACCGTCCCGCCCGGAGCCGGGGTCAGCACGTTGCCCGGTGTCCGCGTGCGGCGGCGTGCGCTCGACCCCGCACAGGTGCTGAGGCGCTCCGGAGTCCCGGTGACCAGCGCAGCGCTGACCGCGCTCGACCTGGCGGGGAGGCTCCCGGGATCCGACGGCACCGCACTGGTGGACCGACTGGTGCGCTCGGGCGCGACCGATCTCGCCGCGGTGCGTGCACTGGCGTCGACCGCGCGCGGCCCGTGGTCCGCGCGAGCCCGCCGAGCTGTCGCCCGGGCCGACGGCCTGGCCGAGTCACCGCAGGAGACGCGCCTGCGACTGCTGCTGCGGGACTCGGTGGTGCCCGACCCCGTCGCCCAGCACGTCGTCCGGGATGCCGACGGCCGGTTCGTGGCGCGCGTCGACTTCGCATGGCCCGACCACCGGATCGCGCTCGAGTACGAGGGCACGTGGCACGGCGAGCGTCAGCAGGTCGGGAAGGACCGGGCACGGCTCAACCGGCTGACCGGGTGCGGGTGGCGGGTCGTCTTCGTGACGGCGGCGGACCTGCGTGACCCCGCACGGCTACTGCTCCGGCTGGCAGCCGAACTGGGCAGCTGACTGTCGACTCGTCGTGGTGTCGAGGACCGGAACACCACGACAGGTCGACGACGGCGCGCACGACAGGCGGAGGGCGTCAGCGCAGGGGCGGGACCTCGCGGACGCCGAAGACCTCCCGCAGCGCCACCTGCGCGGCGTTGTCCCCGCAGGCGCCGTGCACCGCCGGCCCCGGCGGCGTGGCGGCCGACGCCAGGTACACGCCCTTCACCGGCGTCTTGTAGGTGTTCCAGCGCGGCACCGGCCGGGCCAGCATCTGCCGCAGGGTGGCCTGGCCGTTGGAGATGTCACCGCCGAGGTAGCTGGGGTTCCACTGCTCCATCGCGACGGCGTTCTTCGTGCACCGCTCGACGACCGTGTCCCGGAACCCGGGCGCGAACCGCTCGATCTGGTTCTCGATGGCCTCGGTCATGTCTACCTCCGACCCGTGCGGCACGTGGGCGTAGGCCCAGAGGATGTGGCCACCCTCCGGGGCCCGGGTGGGATCGGGCACGGTCGGCTGCACCGCGAGCACGTAGGGGCGGTCGGTGATCCGGCCGCGGTTGGGGGCGTGCTCCCCTGCGATCGTCTCCTCCAGGTCGCCGGCCACGTGGATGGTCCCGGCCCGCCGGACGTCGGGGTTCGCCCACGGCACCGGCTCGGACAGGATCCAGTCGATCTTGAACACGCCCGCGCCGTGCCGGTACCGGGAGACCCAGCGGCGGTAGCCCTCGTGCACCCGGTCCCCCGCCATCGCGACGAACGCCCGGGGCGTGGTGTCCAGCAGCACCGCCGGCACGCCGTCGAACTCCCGCAGGTCGGTGACCTCGTGCCCGGTCACCACCTCGCCCCCCTGCTCCTCCAGGGCGGCGACCATCGCGTCGGCGAGCTGCTGGGACCCGCCCTCGATCAGCGGCCACCCGACGTGGTGGGACAGCATCGCGAGGATCATCCCCAGGGCAGAGGTCAGGGGCTGGCTCAGGTCGAGCATCCCGTGGGCCGCGGCGCCGGCCAGCAGGGCGCGGGCCTCCTCGGTGTCGAAGCGCCGTCGCGCCAGCCAGCCCACGTTGGGCAGCCCGTTGAGCCCGAACTGGGCGATCTGCGGCACGCTGCGCGTCGGCAGGCGGCGCAGCCGGCTGGTCAGGAAGAAGTCGACGACGTCGGCGCCCCGGTCGGTCAGCGGCCCGAACAGCCGCCGGTAGGAGTCCGCGTCGCGCCCGAGGCCCACCGCCGTCTCCTCCAGCGACCGCAGCGAGAGCGCCGCCCGCCCGCCGTCGAGCGGATGGGCGAAATTGATCTCCGGGTGCACGAACCGCACACCGCGGCGCTCGGGGTCGAACTCGCGGAAGAACGGCGCCGCGGCCGCCATCGGCTGCACGATCGAGCACACGTCGTGGTGGTAGCCCGGGCGCATCAGCTCCTCGGTGCGCAGCCCGCCGCCGGCGCGGTCGGCCGCCTCCACCACCTGCACGCGCAGCCCGGCGGCGGACAGCCGCAGGGCGGCCGCCAGCCCGTTGGGCCCCGCTCCGACGACGACGGCGTCCGCCTTGCCGTTCACTGCCGTAGTCCGTTCACCGGTCCATCCTGGCCGGACGGCGCCCGACCTGCGCGTCCAACGACTACAGCCGGCCGAGCAGCTCGTCGGCGGCCCGGTAGGGGTCGGTCCCGCCGCTCACGACCTGGTCGGCGAGCGTCCCCAGTGCCGCGGAGCCGTGCACGTCGCCCATCCGCTCCCGCAGCGTGGCCAGTGCGATCGCCTCGATCTCCCGCGCGGCCCGCTCGCTGCGCCGACGGTGCCCCTCACCGGAGGACTCCAGCCACTGGCGGTGCTCCTCGATCTTCGCCAGCACCTCCTCGACGCCGTTGTCGGTGTCGCGCGCGGCGACGGTGCGGCAGATCGGCGGCCGCCAGTGCCCCGCCTCGGAGTGCCGGCCGCCGAGGGAGAGCATGTAGCGCAGGTCCCGGACGGTCTGGTCCGCGCCGTCCCGGTCGGCCTTGTTGACGACGAAGACGTCGGCGACCTCGAGGATGCCCGCCTTGGCGGCCTGGATCCCGTCACCCATGCCCGGGGCCACCAGCACCAGCGTGGTGTCGGCCAGGGAGGCGATCTCCAGCTCCGACTGGCCGACGCCGACGGTCTCGATCAGCACGACGTCGCACCCGGCGGCGTCCAGCACCCGCAGCGCCTGCGGCGTCGCCCAGGAGAGGCCCCCGAGGTGGCCGCGCGAGGCCATGGACCGGATGAAGACGCCGCTGTCGCCCGCGTGGTCCTGCATCCGCACCCGGTCACCGAGCAGGGCGCCGCCGGAGAACGGGGACGACGGGTCGACCGCGAGCACCCCGACCCGCTTGCCGGCCTGCCGCAGCGCGCGGACCAGCGCGGTGGTCGACGTGGACTTGCCCACCCCGGGCGAACCGGTCAGGCCGATCACCTGGGCCTGCCCGGTGTGCGGGGCCAGCGCGGCCGCCACCTCGCGCAGCGCGGGACTGGCGTCCTCGACCAGCGAGATCAGCCGCGCCACCGAACGGGCGTCTCCCTCACGGGCACCGGCCACGAGGGTGGGCACGTCGGTCGCACGCCGTCCCCGCCGCCCGGTCGGGGCGGCAGGGACGGGGCTCTGGACTGCGGTCCCCTCCGGGGACCCGGTCACGCCGGGGCGGGAACGTGCAGGATCAGCGCGTCACCCTGGCCACCGCCACCGCACAGCGCCGCGGCGCCGACGCCGCCACCCCGGCGGCGCAGCTCGAGCGCGACGTCGAGCACGACGCGGGCACCGCTCATGCCGATCGGGTGGCCCAGCGCGATGGCGCCGCCGTTCGGGTTGACCTTCTCCGGGTCGATACCGAGCTCGCGGGTGGAGACGATGCCGACGGCGGCGAAGGCCTCGTTGAGCTCGACGACGTCGAGGTCCTTGGGGTCGATGCCCTCGCGCGCGCAGGCCTTCTTGATGGCCCCCGACGGCTGGCTCTGCAGGGTGGCGTCCGGACCGGCCACGACGCCGTGCGCGCCGATCTCGGCGATCGGGGTGATGCCCAGCTCGGCCGCCTTCTCGGCGCTCATGACGACGACCGCGCAGGCGCCGTCGGAGATCTGCGAGGCGGTGCCCGCGGTGATCGTGCCGTCCTTGGCGAACGCCGGCTTCAGCTTGGCCAGGCTCGCCGCGGTGGTGTCGGGCCGGATGCCCTCGTCCTCGGTGAACTCGATCGGGTCGCCCTTGCGCTGCGGGATGAGCACCGGCGTCACCGCCTCGGCGAAGATGCCGTCCTTGGCGGCGCGCGCCGCCTTCTGGTGGCTGGCGGCGGCGAACTCGTCCTGCTCCTCGCGGGTCAGCTCGTAGCGGGAGTTGGCCTTCTCGGTCAGCTCGCCCATCGCCACCTGGTCGAAGGTGTCCGACAGACCGTCGTGCGCCATGGAGTCGACGAGCTTGGTGTCGCCGTACTTGGTGCCGGTGCGCGAGTTGGCGAGCAGGTGCGGCGCCTGGGTCATCGACTCCATGCCACCCGCGACGACGACGTCGTACTCCCCGGCGCGGATCAGCTGGTCGGCCATCGCGATCGCGCTGAGGCCGGAGAGGCAGACCTTGTTGATGGTCAGCGAGGGCACCGACATCGGGATGCCGCCGGCGACCGCGGCCGGGCGGGCCGGGTTCTGACCGGCCCCGGCCTGGATGACCTGGCCCATGATCACGTAGTCGACCTGGTCGCCCGAGATGCCGGCCCGCTCGAGGGCGGCCTTGATGGCCACGCCACCGAGGTCGGCCGCGGAGAAGTCCTTGAGCGAGCCGAGGAGCCGCCCCATCGGGGTACGGGCGCCGCTGACGATGACCGAGCGGGACATGCTGCCTCCAAGGGCGGGCCGCCGCCGTTGGCGGCCACGTTGTCGGGACGCACCGCGTCGGCGTTCCGGCGCGGCGTCGGGCCTTCCGGGAAGGATAGGACGGCACCCCGACGCGCGGCAGGGCCACAGCTGTGGCCGCCGTCACGCATGGGGGGTGAGGCGCACCACACACGCCTGTCGTCTCAGACGTCTTGCGGCATCATGCCCCGCGTGACCACCAACGACGCCGATCACGCCAGCGCTCCCGCAGGCCTGCCCGCGGGCCTGTTCACGACCATCGACCACGTGGGCATCGCGGTGCCCGACCTCGACGAGGCGATCGCCTTCTACGCGCAGGCGTTCGGCGTGCAGTCGGTGCACGAGGAGACCAACGAGGAGCAGGGCGTCCGGGAGGCGATGCTCGCCGTCGGCAACGGCGACACCCGCATCCAGCTACTCGCCCCGCTCACCCCCGAGTCGACGATCGCGAAGTTCATCGGGCGCTCCGGCCCCGGCCTTCAGCAGCTGGCCTTCCGGGTCGAGGACGTCGACGCGGTCAGCGCGACGCTGCGCGACCGGGGCCTGCGCCTGCTCTACGACGTGCCCAAGCGCGGCACCGCCGGCAGCCGGGTGAACTTCGTCCACCCGAAGGACGCCGGCGGCGTCCTCGTCGAGCTCGTCGAGCCCGCGGCGACCGCCACGCACTGACCGGCGCCACCCATCCGGTTACCCGTCGGTAACATCGCACCGCCAGCACCGCCCGCACCGCCCCGCACTGCCCTCCGAGCCTGGCCAACGACGGCCACCGATGACCCGGGAGTACGCGTGAACGAGATCAGGGATGCCATCCTCGCCGGCCAGCTGGACGCACTGGGAGGCCTGGCAGTGCCGGAGTCCTACCGCGCCGTGCTGGTGCGCAAGGACGAGCAGGACATGTTCGAGGGGCTGCCCACCAGGGAGAAGGACCCGCGCAAGTCGCTGCACGTCGAGGAGGTGGCGACGCCGGAGCTCGCCCCGGGCGAGGCGATCGTCGCCGTCATGGCGTCGTCGGTGAACTACAACACCGTCTGGACGTCGATCTTCGAGCCGGTCTCGACCTTCGGCTTCCTGGAGCGCTACGGCCGCGTCTCCGAGCTGACCAAGCGGCACGACCTCCCCTACCACGTGGTCGGCTCCGACCTCGCCGGCGTCGTCCTGCGGGTGGGCCCCGGCGTCAACAAGTGGAAGCCGGGCGACGAGGTCGTCGCGCACTGCCTCTCGGTGGAGCTCGAGGACCCGGCCGGCCACGACGACACGATGATGGACCCGCAGCAGCGGATCTGGGGCTTCGAGACCAACTTCGGCGGCCTCGCGGAGCTGGCCCTCGTCAAGAGCAACCAGCTCATGCCCAAGCCGGCCCACCTGTCCTGGGAGGAGGCGGCCAGCCCCGGGCTGGTCAACTCCACCGCCTACCGCCAGCTGGTGAGCCGCAACGGCGCCAACATGAAGCAGGGCGACACCGTGCTCATCTGGGGCGCCTCGGGCGGGCTGGGCTCCTACGCCACCCAGATGGCGCTCAACGGCGGCGCGATCCCGGTGTGCGTCGTGAGCAGCCCGGAGAAGGCCGAGATCGTGCGCCGGATGGGCGCCGAGCTGATCATCGACCGCTCCGCCGAGGGCTACAAGTTCTGGAAGGACGAGCACACCCAGGACCCCAAGGAGTGGCAGCGCCTGGGCAAGAAGATCCGTGAGCTGACCGGGGGCGAGGACGTCGACATCGTCTTCGAGCACCCGGGCCGGGAGACCTTCGGCGCCAGCGTGTACGTGGCCAAGAAGGGCGGCACGATCGTCACCTGCGCCTCGACCACCGGCTACATGCACCAGTACGACAACCGCTACCTCTGGATGAACCTGAAGAACATCCTCAGCTCCCACTTCGCCAACTACAAGGAGGCGTGGGAGGCCAACCGGCTCATCGACAAGGGGCTGATCCACCCGACGCTGTCCAAGGTGTACCCGATGGAGGAGGTCGGCCAGGCCGCGCTCGACGTCCACCGCAACGCGCACCAGGGCAAGGTCGGCGTGCTCACCCTCGCCCCCGAGGAGGGGCTCGGCGTCACCGACGCCGCGAAGCGCGAGAAGCACCTCGAGGCGATCAACCGCTTCCGCGGCGTCTGAGCGACGACCCGGTCCACGACGACCGGGTCACCGGGGGGCCGGACCGCGCCGCGGTCCGGCCCCCCGGGCACGCCGCCCGGCGTGTCGCCCGGTGCGTCCGGGACACCTGTGGTTCGACTCCCCCGGCAACGGTGACGAGCCCTTCCCCTTCTGCGAGGATGAACGCATGACCGACCCCCGCCGCGATCTGCCGATGCACGAGGCGCAGCACTCGTTCGACGTCGTCCTGCGGGGTTACGACCGCAGCCAGGTCGCCGACACGATCGAACGCCTCGAGGACGACTTCCGGATCGCCCTGGCCGACCGCGACGCCGCCGTCGCCCGCTCGGCCGACCTGGCCGGCCAGCTGTCCGCGCTGCACGGGGAGATCGAGTCGCTGCGCCGCAAGGCCGCCAACGCCTCGGCCCCCACGTTCGAGAACATCAGCGAGCGCATCCAGCACATGCTGCAGCTGGCCGAGGAGGAGGCCGGGGAGATCCGCCACGCCGCCGAGGCCGACGCCGTCGCCGTGCGCGAGCAGACGGCCGCCGAGGAGCGGGCGCTGCTCGAGCGGCACGCCGCGGGCCAGGCCGAGGTCGAGCGGATGATCGCCGAGGCGCGGCAGAGCGCCGAGCAGATCGCCCAGAAGGCGCAGATCCGCGCCGACGAACTGGTCGCCAAGGCCCAGGAGCGGGTCGCCCGCCTCGACGCCGAGTCCCAGGCCCGGCGCACGAAGGTCGAGGAGGACTTCGAGATCGCGCAGCGGGCACGCCGCGCCGAGGCCGCCCAGGCCGAGGAGGAGCGCGAGCGCGTCTCCACGCAGGCCGCCCGGCAGCGGATCGCCGCCGCCGAGCAGCACGCCGCCCAGCTGGTCGCCGAGGCGGAGGCCCGCGCCGAGGCGATCCGCGACGTCCGCGACGAGCTGACCAGCCGGCTCGTCCAGGCCCGCCGGCTGCTGGACAGCCTTCCCGACCTCAGCGACCAGGCCCAGCAGTCCCGGGACGACGCCGAGTCCGAGCGTCGCCGGCCGGCGGCCCAGGCCCCCGCGACGCAGGCTCCCGCGGCACAGACCCCCAGGCCTTCGGCCACCCAGTCCCCGGCTCCGGTCCCCGGGCCGCAGACCGGCCAGCAGCCGGCGGTCCAGGCTCCCCGGGGTCAGGGCGAGGGCGAGGCCGCCGCGGCCCGTCAGCCCCACCGCCCGGAGCCGGTGACCGCCACGTTCCCGGCCGCCGCCCCGCAGCGCACCGGCGAGCCCACCACGCGCCAGCTGCCGCTGCCGCCGAGGCCGACCGCCACGGGCCCGACCACAGGAACCCAGCCGGCCGCCGTCCCGGCGATCGAGGAGCCCGCGGGCCAGGGGCGCTCCTGACCTCCCCGCACCGCCCGGCGACAGCCCGCGTCCCCACGGACCCCCCGGTCCGCTCGGCACGCGGGCTGTCGGCTGTTCTGGCCGTGGTCCTGGCGCTGCTGATCGGCGGCCTGGCCGCACCCGCCCGGGCAGCCACCGACGACCCCGCGCCCGGGTCGCTGCGCGTGGCGCACCTCTCCCCCGACACCCCGGCGGTCGACGTCTCGCTGGCCCCGGCAGCGGCGCCCGGCACGGTGCTCACCGATCCCGGGCCCACCCTGGTCGCGGGGCTGCGCTACGGCGGTCTCAGCCACTACCGGGAGCTCCCCGCCGGCGCGTACGCGGTGAGCATCCGTGCGGCCGGTGCGCCGCCGGGCACACCGCCGGTGTTGTCGCGGCGCGTCGACGTCCCGCCCGGCCAGGCGCGCACGGTGCTGATCGGTGGCGCGTTCGCCGAGCTGTCCCTCGCCCCGGTGGACGACGACCTGGGCGCCCCGCCGCCCGGTGCCGCACGGGTGCGGGTGGTCGCCGCCACCACGGACGGCCTGGACGTCGCGCTGACCGGCGGCCCGGAGCTCGCCACCGACCTCGGCGCCCCCGGTGTCGGCCCCTACGTCACCGTGCCCGGCGGCCGGTACCTCGCGCGGGCCGACGGTGCCGGTGACACCGCGGTGGAGCTGCCGGCCGGCTCGGTGGTCACGCTGCTCGCCCTGGACCGGCCGGCAGGTGGCGTCGAGCTGCGCGCGGTCGTCGACGCGACCGGCCCGGCCGTGCGCCCCGTCGGCGGGGTGGCGGCCGGAGGCGGCTCCCGCCCGGCGGGCGGGTGGCTGCGGGGCGTCCGCTCCGCGCTGGGCACGGCGCCTGCCCACGTCGCCGAAGCGGCCACGTGGACGGAGCCGGTGGCGGTGCCGGTGCCGGTGCGGGTGCGGGTACCCGCCGCGGGGATCGACGCCGCGGTCACCGGCGCGGGCCTGGACGCCGCCGGCGCGCTCGTGCCCCCGGCGGATCCGGCGCTCGCCGGCTGGTTCACCGCCGGTCCCCGCCCGGGCGCGGCCGGCCCCGCGGTGCTCACCGGGCACGTGGACTGGGCCGGGCGCCCCGGCGCCCTGGCGGGGCTCGCCGACGCCGTACCCGGCGACGAGGTGCTCGTGGACCGGGCGGACGGCAGCGTGGCGCGGTTCCGGGTGACCGGGGTCGCGCAGCACCGCAAGGCGGCCTTCCCCGGCACCGCGGTCTACGCGCCGACGCCCGGAGCCGAGCTGCGGCTGATCACCTGCGGTGGGCCGTTCGACCGGGGCGACTACCGCGACAACGTCGTCGTCTCGGCGCGGCTCGTCGGCTGAGTCCGGTCCCCGCCGGCCCTACCGGCGCCGGGTGCGCGAGCGCCAGCAGGCGGTGTGCCAGTGCCGGCGCCGGTCGGCGGCCGACTCGACGTCCCAGGGATCGAGGTCGGAGTCCCGCACGTAGGCCGGCCAGGTGACCACGTGCGGCGTCCCCGGGCGGATCTCCTGGTCGCAGCCGGGGCAGCGGTAGGTCTTGGCGGTCGAGCTGCCGGTGACCGGCCGGACCACCCAGTCGCCGTCACCGGACTCCTCGACGGCGTCGACGGTCCGGGCCGGCTCCCGACGCGCAGGTCGGGAGCCGGCCCGGGGACGGCGACGGGGCACGCGTCAGCGGCTGGCGTAGTCCCGGAACCCGCGACCGGTCTTGCGGCCCAGGTAGCCGGCGGTCACCAGGTGCTCGAGCAGCGGCGCCGGGGCGAAACCGGGCTCCCGGAACTCGGTGTAGAGCTCCCGCTCGATGGCGAGCGAGACGTCCAGACCCACGACGTCCAGGAGCTCGAAGGGACCCATCGGGTAGCCGCAGCCGACCTTCATGGCGGCGTCGATGTCGTCGGCGGTGGCGTAGTGCGCCTCCAGCATCTTCACCGCGTCGTTCAGGTACGGGAAGAGCAGCGCGTTGACGATGAAGCCGGCACGGTCGGTGCAGGAGACCGCGTGCTTCTTCAGCTTCGCCGAGACCGCGTGCACCGTGGCGGCGACGTCGGGCGCCGTGGAGATGGTCGAGACGACCTCCACCAGCTTCATGACCTGCGCCGGGTTGAAGAAGTGCATGCCCACGACGTCGGCCGGGCGGCCGCTGGCCTTGGCGCACTCGATGACCGGGAGGCTGGAGGTGGTGGTGGCGAGCACCGCGCCGGCCTTGGCGATCTCGCCGAGGTTGGCGAACAGCGCCTCCTTGACCGGCAGCGACTCGATCACGGCCTCGATGATCAGGTCGCGGTCGGCGAGGTCGTCCAGCGAGTCGGTGCCGGTGACCCGGGCGAGGATCTCGTCGCGGGCGGCCTCCTCGAGCCGGCCGCGGACGACCTGCTTGTCGAGCGACTTGGCCAGCGCCTTGCGCACGGCCTCGACCTTCTCCGCCGACCGCGCGACGAAGACGACGTCGTAGCCGCCCTTGGCGACGACCTCGATGATGCCGGTGGCCATCGTCCCGGAGCCCACGACGCCCACGGTCTGCACCGGGCGGGCGCCCTCCGCGGCCCCACCCGGGACCGGGGTGCTCGCGTCGGGGACGACCTCGGCGGAGCCCGGCTCGGCGTAGGTGTAGAAGCCGCGGCCGACCTTCCGGCCGAGCAGCCCGGCGGTCATCATCTGCTTGATGACCGGGCTGGGCGCGTGCAGCCGGTTGCGCGACTGCTTGTACATCGTGTCGAGGATCTCGTAGGCGGTGTCGATGCCGATGAGGTCCATCAGGGCCAACGGGCCCATCGGGAGGCCGCAGCCGAGCCGCATGCCCGCGTCGATGTCCTCGCGGCTGGCGTAGCGGTTCTCGTACATGGAGACCGCGTGGTTGAGGTAGCCGAACAGCAGGGCGTTGGCGATGAAGCCGGCCTTGTCGCCGATCGTCACGTCGACCTTGCCCAGGCGGTCGGCGAGGGCCTCGACGTCCTCGACCACCGACGGCTCGGTGACGACGGTGCGCACCACCTCGACCAGCTTCATGACCGGCGCCGGGTTGAAGAAGTGCATCCCGATGACCTTGCTCGGCCGGCCGGTGACCACCGACAGCTCGGTGACCGACAGGCTCGAGGTGTTGGTCGCCAGGATGGTGTCCGGCGGGCAGATCTTGTCGAGCTTGGCGAAGACGTCGGCCTTGAGCTCCATCCGCTCCGGGATGGCCTCGATGACCAGCTCGGCGTCGCCCAGGTCCTCCAGCGAGGTGGAGAAGCGGACGCGCTCGAAGATCGCGTCCCGGTCGGCCGGGTCGAGCTTGCCGCGCGCCACGGCGCGGTCGGTGGACTGCTCCAGGTGCCCTCGCCCGCGGGCCAGCGCCTCGTCGTTCACCTCCACGGCGGTGACCGACAGGCCCGCCCGTGCGAGTACCTCGGTGATGCCCGCACCCATGGTGCCGAGCCCCACGACGCCGACCTCGTTCAGTTCTCTGGCCACGTTGCCATCTCCTCCCACCGCCGGTGATCGCGGGCAGTCTCTCACCCGCCGTTCCCGGGCCCGGGGGCTACCCAGGGGTAACGGAGCTAGAAGAGCCGCTGCGACGGGTCGTCGGTGCCCTTCAGGACGGCGTAGTCGACGGTGACGCAGTCGATGCCGCGGTCGGTGGCCAGCACGCGCGCCTGGGGCTTGATCTCCTGGGCGGCGAAGACCCCGCGCACCGGGGACAGCAGCGGATCGCGGTTGAGCAGCTCGAGGTACCGGGTCAGCTGCTCGACGCCGTCGATCTCGCCGCGACGCTTGATCTCCACGGCGACGACCCGGCCGTCGGCGTCGCGGCACAGGAGGTCCACCGGCCCGATCGCCGTCGGGTACTCCCGGCGGACCAGCGACCAGCCGGCGCCGAAGGTCTCCACGTGCAGGGCCAGCAGCCGCTGCAGCTCCGCCTCGACGCCGTCCTTCTGCAGCCCGGGGTCGACGCCGAGCTCCTGGGCGTGGTCGTGCAGCACCTCGTCGATCGTGATGATCAGCTGCTCGCCGGCCTTGTTGGTGACCGTCCAGGTGCCCGCGCCGTCGGTCAGCTCCTCGGCGAGGCTGCACGGCGGGCTCATCCAGTTCAGCGGCTTGTAGGCCCGGTCGTCGGCGTGCACGGACACCGAGCCGTCGGCCTTCACCAGCAGGAGGCGGGGCGCCATCGGCAGGTGGGCGGTGAGTCGACCGATGTAGTCGACGGAGCAGCGGGCGAGGACCAGGCGCACGGGCGACGACGGTACCGGTCCCGCCACGGAGCCGACCGCCCCGCCGGTTGCGGAAACGGCGGGACCGGAAATCGTGGTGCTGGTCCCCGGATCCGCCCAGAATGGACGGCGTGCCTGCTGCTGGGGGAACCACCACGGCGAGCGCCGGCGGGCTCGCCGGCGACTGGGTGCACTGGCTGCTCGACGCGGCCCGCACGCGGCTCGGCATGGAGATCGCCTGGGTGTCCCTCTTCACGGAGGGCAGCCAGCGGATCACCTCGGCCACCGGCGAGCTCGATGCCATGAACGTGCAGGAAGGGATGACCGCGCCCCTGGAGGGCTCCTACTGCGTGCGGGTGCTCAGCGGGCAGCTGCCGCCCGTGGTCACCGGCGCCCGTCGCGATCCGCGGACGCGGGACCTGCCGATCACCGGTGACCTGGGCATCGGCTCCTACGTCGGCGCCCCGCTCCGCGGCGTGGACCAGCGCCCGGTCGGGATGCTGTGCTGCGTGAGCCGGGACCCGGGCACGCACCTGGACGCCGACGCGGTGCGCACGGTCGAGCTGCTGGCCGACCTGATCAGCGACCACCTGCAGCACCCGCGCCCGGCATCCGCGCGGGACCTCGCCGCCCGCCGCGAGCGGGTGCGCACCTTCCTGGCGCAGGGCGCCGTCGAGGTCGTCCTGCAGCCGGTGGTCGACATGGTGACCGGCGCGGTCGCCGGCCACGAGGCCCTCAGCCGCTTTCCCGGGTGGGGTGGGGACGGGCCGGCGGAGCTGTTCGGCGAGGCGGCCGCCATCGGCATCGGCGTCGAGCTGGAGGAGGCGGCGGCCCGGGCCGCGCTCCGAGCCGCCGGCCGGCTGCCCGGCGGGCTGAGCCTGGCGGTGAACCTCTCGGCCGACGCGCTGCTCTGCCCCACCGTCGTCGACCTGCTGCTGGCGCACGCGGGCTGCCCGCTGTGCGTGGAGATCACCGAGCACAGCCCGGTCGACGACTACGAGGCCGTCGTCGCGGTCACGCGGCGGCTGCGCCGCGCCGGCGTCGCCGTCAGCGTGGACGACGCCGGCGCCGGCTACGCCAGCCTGCGGCACATCCTGCGGCTGAACCCCGACGTGATCAAACTCGACATCGGGCTGGTGATGGGGCTGCAGGCCGATCGCGCCCGCCAGGCGATGACGTCGGCGATGGTGGCGTTCGCCGGGGAGACCGGCGCCCGGCTGATCGCCGAGGGCGTGGAGGAGGCCGCGGAGCGGGACACCCTGGTCGCCCGCGGCGTCCGGTACGGGCAGGGATACCTGTTCGGCCGGCCCCGCCCCGCCGGCGACGTCCTGGCCGACCTCGTCATCCACTGACGGCACCGGAACCTTTCGCGCCGCCGGCACCGTCATACCCGTATGACGACCCTTCGACTGCGCGCCGTCGCCGCCGCGGTGCTGGCCCTGCTCCTGGGGGCCTGCGCCGCCCGTCCCGCGGACGACGCCTCCCCCGCCGGGCCCTCGCCGTCGACACCGCAGACCGCCGATCCGGCGACGGTCGTCCTCCAGGTGAGCGAGGTCGGTGGGTTCACCACCCCCGCCCTGCTGGCCGGCCGCGTGCCGACCGTGACCGTGTACGCCGACGGCCGGGTGCTCACCGACGGCCCGGTGGTGGCCATGTGGCCCGCCCCGGCGCTGCCCAACCTGCAGGTCCACCGGCTCGACGACGGAGGCGTGCGGGAGCTGGTGGACCGGGCGCTCGCCGCGGGGGTCGCGGAGGACACCGACCTCGGCAGCCCGCCGGTCGCCGACGCGACCAGCACCCGGTTCACCGTCCGCACGGGGGGCGAGACGGTCACCCGGGAGGTCTACGCCCTGGGCATCGCCGGCGCGGGCCCGGAGGAGCGTCCGGGAGAGGGTCCGGGGCCGGCCGACGGGCTGGGACTCACCGAGGAGCAGCTGGCCGCGCGGGAACGGTTGTCCGAGCTCGTCGACGCGCTGCGCGACCCGGCCCAGGTGCTGGGGGCCGACCGGGTCACCGGCCCCGAGCCCTACGTGGCCGACGCGGTGGCGGCGCTGGTCTCCCCCTACCCCGAGCCCGGGCCCGAGCCGGCCCAGCCCGAACAGCCGTGGCCCGGCCCGCCGCTGCCAGGGGAGCCGATCGGGCCGGGGATCACGTGCGTCACGGCCACCGGCGACGACGCGGCCGCCGTCCTCGAGGCCGCGGCGTCGGCCTCGTCCGCGACCCCGTGGACGTCGGACGACGGCACCCGGTGGTCGGTGGTGCTCCGGCCGCTGCTGCCGCACGAGTCCGGCTGCGCCGACCTGCTTCAGGGGTGACGGGCGGGCCCGGATCCCCGTGGGATCCGGGCCCGCCGCGCTCAGGCGGGGACGGACGCCTCGAGGTCGGCATCGACACCGCCGCGCTCGTCGGCCCGGGCCAGCGGCTCGGTGCCGGCGACCCCCCGGAACCGGTCCAGGTCGAGGATCCCCTCGCGCCGGGCCACGATGGTCGGCACGAGCGCCTGGCCGGCGACGTTGACCGCGGTACGGCCCATGTCGAGGATCGGGTCGACCGCCAGGAGCAGGCCGACGCCGGCCAGCGGCAGGCCCAGGGTGGACAGCGTCAGGGTCAGCATGACCACGGCGCCGGTGACCCCGGCGGTGGCCGCCGACCCGACCACGGAGACGAGCACGATCAGCAGGTAGTCGGTGATCGACAGGTCCACGTCGAAGAACCCGGCCACGAAGATCGCCGCCAGCGCCGGGTAGATCGCGGCGCAGCCGTCCATCTTCGTCGTCGCCCCGAGCGGGACGGCGAACGAGGCGTAGGACCGCGGGACGCCGAGGTTCTGCTCGGTGACCCGCTCGGTCACCGGCAGCGTGCCGATCGACGAGCGCGACACGAAGGCGAGCTGGATGGCCGGCCACGCGCCGGCGAACCAGCGCAGCGGCGACAGGCCGTGCAGCCGCAGGAGGACGGGGTAGACCACGAACAGCACGAGCGCCAGCCCCGCGTAGACGGCACCGGCGAAGATGCCCAGCGAGCCCAGGGACTCCCAGCCGTAGCTGGCGACGGCGTTGCCGATCAGGCCGACCGTGCCGATCGGCGCCAGGAGGATGACCCACCAGAGCACCTTCTGGACGATCGCCAGGGCCGAGCGGACGAAGCCCAGGAACGGCTCGGCCGCCTCCCCCACCTTGAGCGCGGCGATGCCGATGGCGGCCGAGATCACGATCAGCTGCAGCACGTTGAACGAGAGCGCGCCCTCCGCGGAGCCCTGGAGGCCGAGGATGTTGCCGGGCACCAGGCCGGTGAGGAAGTCCCACCACCCACCGGTCCGCTCGGGGGCCGCAGCGCTCGCGGCGTCGACCGAGCTGTTCCGGCCCGGGTCGGTGAGCAGGCCCAGGCCGATGCCGATCGAGACCGCGATCAGGGCGGTGATCGCGAACCAGAGCAGCGTCTGGCCGGCGAGCCGGGCGGCGTTGGCCACCTGCCCGAGGTTGGCGATGCTGACGATGACCGCCGTGACGATCAGCGGTGGCACCAGCGCCTTGAGCAGGGTGACGAAGGTGGAGCCGACGGTCTGCAGGGTGCTGGTCAGCCAGTTCGGCTCGTCCGGGCCGACGGGGCCCATGTCGAGGGCGACGAGCCCGAGGGCGACGCCGAGGACGAGGCCGATGAGGACCTGGGCCGCGAACGGGACGCGGCGGAGACGTGCGAGCACAGGAGTGCCTTTCGGGGGACGTGCGGAGAGGGACGGCGGGAGCGGCCGGCGTCAACAGCCGGCGGTCGTCAGCCGTCCGAAGTCCACGTCACGACGTCGCGTGAGCCCCCACAGGTTCTGCACGGCAGGTCTCAATGCCGCACGGGCGCCCCACCATCCCGCGTGTGCGCGGAGTCACCCGAAGGGGTTCAGTCCGGCCAGACCGGACGGCGCTTCTCGAGGAACGAGGCCATGCCCTCGCGGGCGCCGGGCAGCTGGCTGGCCGCGGCCATGACCTCGATCGCGGTCGTGTAGGCGTCGCGCTCGGGCCGGTCCAGCTGGGCGTACATCGTCTGCTTGCCCCACGCCTTGCTGGCCCGCGAGCCGCGGGTCGCCCGGCCCATCAGCTCGTCGACGGCGGTGTCCAGGTCGGCGTCGGGCACCACCCGGTTCACCAGCCCCCAGTCCAGCGCGGTCGCGGCGTCGATGACGTCGCCGGTCAGCGCCAGCTCCATCGCGCGCTTGCGGCCGACGTTGCGGGCGATCGCGACCATCGGCGTGTGGCAGAACCAGCCGCCCTTGCCGCCCGGGGCGGCGAACCCGGCCGACTCCGCCGCGACGGCCAGGTCGCAGGAGGCGACCAGCTGGCAGCCGGCGGCCGTGGCCAGCGCGTGCACGCGCGCCATGACGACCTGGGGCACGTCCTGGACGGTCTGCATCAGCTCGGTGCACAGCCGCAGCAGGCTGCGGACCTCGGGCAGGGCGGCGCCGGCCACGTCGGCGAAGTCGTGCCCGGCGCTGAACACCGGCCCCTCGGCCGCCAGCACGATGCCCGCGGCGTCGCTCTCCCCCGCCTCGGTCACGGCCGCGAGCAACTGGGTGAGGTGCTCGCGGGAGAGCGCATTGCGTCTCGCCGCGCGCGTCATCGTGATGCGGACGACGTCGCCGTCGCGCTCGACCCGGGGTGCGCCGTCGTCAGCCATGCCCCGACCCCACCATGCGCGGGCCGCGGTCGGCAACGACGAACGTGCCCGGAGAGGGGGACGCTGGGCCGGTGGCCGATCCCGAACCGCTCAGCCCGACCGCCCCGCGACCGGCGGGGCGCACCGTGTTCACCCAGGGCTGGCGCGACGTCGCGTTCCTGCACTGGGCGGTGGACCCGGCGCGCGTCGCCCCCCTGCTGCCGGCCGGCACCCGCCCGGACGTCGTCGACGGCGCCACGTACGTCGGGCTCATCCCGTTCCGCATGCAGCGGATCGGGCTGCTCGGGACGCCGGGGATCCCCTACCTCGGCTCGTTCGCCGAGACCAACGTCCGCCTCTACTCGGTCGACGCGCAGGGGCGCAGGGGCGTCGTCTTCCGGTCGCTGGACGCCGAACGCCTGGTTCCCGTGCTCGCCGCGCGCTGGGCGGCACGGCTGCCGTACGCCTGGTCGCGCATGCGGATCGAGCGCGCCGGCGACCGCTGGACCTACAGCTGCCGCCGGCGCTGGCCCGGCCCCGCGGGTGCCCGCAGCAGGCTGACCGTCCAGGTGGGCGGTCCGCTGGCCGAGCCCGACCCCCTGGCCCTGTTCCTGACCGCCCGGTGGGGGCTGCACCGGGCCGGACGTCGCGGTGCCGCCTACTGGCGCAACGAGCACCCGGCCTGGCCGCTGCACCGGGCGGAGCTGGTCGACCTGGACGACTCGCTCCTGCCCGCAGCCGGCCTGGGGGACCTCCCGGGCCCGCCCGACAGCGTCCTGTTCTCCCCGGGCGTCGACGTCCGCTTCGGCCCCGTGGTCAGGCCCGGGCGGGAACCTTCCCGTCCAGGTCGTGAGCCTCGCGGACCACGTCGACTACCTCGCCCATGATGTCGTTGAGCCCGAAGTCCTTGGGCGTGAACACCCGGGCGACCCCCTGGTCGCGCAGCCGCCGGGCGTCGCTGTCGGGGATGATGCCGCCGACGACGACCGGGACGTCGTCGAGGCCCGCCTCCTTCAGCCCCTGCAGGACCGCCGGGACCACCTGCAGGTGCGAGCCGGAGAGCACCGACAGGCCCACGACGTGCACGTCCTCCTCGACGGCGGCGGAGACGATCTGCGCCGGCGTGAGCCGGATGCCCTGGTAGACGACCTCGAACCCGGCGTCCCGGGCGCGCACCGCGATCTGCTCGGCGCCGTTCGAGTGCCCGTCCAGGCCGGGCTTGCCCACCAGGAACCGCAGCCGCCCGCCGATCTCCTCACCCGTGGCGCGCACCCGCTCCCGGACGTCGGTGAGCGACTGGTTCGCTTCGCCGCCACCGGCCGCCGCGGCGACGCCGGTCGGTGCCCGGTACTCGCCGAACACCTCACGCAGCACCCCGGCCCACTCCCCCGTCGTCACGCCGGCGCGGGCGCAGTCGAGGGTGGCGGCCATGAGGTTCTCGGTCGTGCCGGCGACCTCCCGCAGCCGCTGCAGCGCGCGCTCGACCGTCTCCGGGTCCCGCCCGGCCCGCCACTCGCGCACCGCGTCCTGCGCGGCGGCCTCCACGGCCGGGTCCACGACCATGATCGCGGTGTCGAGGTCGGCGGTCAGCGGGTTGGGCTCGGTGGTGTCGAACTTGTTGACGCCGACGACGACGTCCTCACCGCTCTCCATCCGGCGCCGGCGCTCGGCCAGGGAGCCGACCAGCTGGCCCTTCATGTAGCCGGACTCGACGGCGGTGACCGCGCCGCCCATCTCCTGCACCCGCGCGATCTCCGCGCGCGCGCCCTCGACGAGCTCGGCCACCTTCTGCTCGACGACCACCGAGCCGGTGAACAGGTCGTCGTACTCGAGCAGGTCGGTCTCGTAGGCGAGCACCTGCTGCAGGCGCAGCGACCACTGCTGGTCCCACGGCCGGGGCAGGCCGAGGGCCTCGTTCCAGGCCGGCAGCTGCACCGCCCGGGCCCGGGCGTCCTTGGAGAGGGTGACCGCGAGCATCTCCAGCACGATGCGCTGGACGTTGTTCTCCGGCTGGGCCTCGGTGAGCCCGAGGGAGTTGACCTGGACGCCGTAGCGGAAGCGCCGGTGCTTGGGGTCCTCGACGCCGTAGCGCTCCTTCGTCAGCTCGTCCCAGAGCTGGGTGAAGGCGCGCATCTTGCACATCTCCTCGACGAAGCGGACGCCCGCGTTGACGAAGAAGGAGATGCGGGCGACGACCTCGCCGAAGCGCTCCTCGGGCACCTGGCCGGAGTCGCGGACGGAGTCCAGGACGGCGATGGCGGTGCTCATCGCGTAGGCGATCTCCTGCACCGGCGTCGCGCCGGCCTCCTGCAGGTGGTAGCTGCAGATGTTGATCGGGTTCCACTTCGGCATGGTCGTCACCGTGTAGGCGACCATGTCGGTGATCAGCCGCATCGACGGGCCGGGCGGGAAGACGTAGGTCCCGCGCGACAGGTACTCCTTGATGATGTCGTTCTGCGTGGTCCCCGCGAGCTTCGTGACGTCGTGTCCGTGCTCCTCGGCGACCGCCTGGTAGAGCGCCAGCAGCCACATCGCCGTCGCGTTGATGGTCATCGACGTGTTCATCTCGTCCAGCGGGATGCCGTCGAAGAGCGCCCGCATGTCACCGATGTGCGTGACCGGGACGCCGACCTTCCCGACCTCGCCGACGGCGAGCTCGTCGTCGGGGTCGTAGCCGGTCTGCGTGGGCAGGTCGAAGGCGACCGAGAGACCGGTCTGGCCCTTCGCGAGGTTTCGCCGGTAGAGGGCGTTGGACTCGGCCGGCGAGGAGTGGCCGGCGTAGGTGCGCATGACCCAGGGGCGGTCGCGCTCCTTCGGCGCTGAAGGGAACGGCATACCGGCGGAGTGTAGGGCTGCTACCGGCCGGTAGCAGCCCCGCCCTGGCGACGTGAGCGGTGGCACACTCGATCGGGTCGGAGGGAGAGGTGGCATGCCGGTCGGCACGGGCAGCCTGAGCTACGTGGTGGGCCCGCTGGTCGCCGTCGTGGTGGTCGCGCTGCTGGTCCTGTTCACGCGGTGGGCCTTCGGCGGCGGCGGGGAGCGCCGGCCTCCGTCGCCCGCCGACGACGGGCTGCTGGTCCGGGTCGCCACCCTGACCCGGCGCGACTCGGCCCTGGCGCTGCGGGCGGTGCTCTCCGACGCCGGCATCCGGTCCACCGTGCGCTCGCCGGCGGCCCACCGGGCCGAGGTGCTCGTCTTCCCCGAGGACGCCCCGAGGGCCTCGGCGCTGGCGGCGTCGTTCACCGGCCGGGCTTGAGTCAGCCGGGCCGCTGGGTGCGCCGGACCTGCGCGCCCAGGCCGCACAGCTGGTCGACGAAGTCGGGGTAGCCGCGGTCGACGTGGTGGACGTCCTGCACCTCGGTCACCCCGTCGGAGCACAGCCCGGCGAGGACCAGCCCGGCACCGGCGCGGATGTCGGTGGCCACCACGGGCGCGCTGGAGAACCGTTCCCGCCCCCGCACGACGGCGTGGTGGCCGTCGATGCGGACGTCGGCGCCCAGCCGCACCAGCTCGTTGACGAACATGAACCGGCCCTCGAAGACGTTCTCGGTGATCAGGGCCGTGCCGGTGGAGACGGCGGCCAGCGCCACGGCCATCGGCTGCAGGTCGGTCGGGAAGCCGGGGAACGGCAGGGTGACGACGTCGACGCAGCGCGGCCGGTCCTCCATCGCCACGCGGATGCCCCCGGGCAGCGGCTCGACGGTGGCCCCGGCGTCGGCGAGCTTGTCCAGGGCGACGGTCAGGTGCTCGGCGACGCCGCGTTCGATGACGACGTCCCCGCGGGTCATGACCGCGCCGATCGCCCACGTCCCCGCCACGATCCGGTCGGGCACCGTCGTGTACGCCACCGGCTCCAGGGAGTCGACGCCCTCCACGGTGATCGTGGAGGTGCCGGCGCCGTCGATGCGGGCGCCCATCTCGCACAGCATCCGGCAGAGGTCGACGATCTCCGGCTCCCGGGCGGCGTTGTCGACCACGGTCGTGCCCTGCGCCAGCACCGCCGCCATGACCAGGTTCTCGGTCGCCCCGACGGACGGGAAGTCCAGCCAGATCGACGTCCCGGTGAGCCGGGGCGCGGTGGCCACGAGGAACCCGTGCTCGCTGATGATCGTGGCCCCGAGCCGCTCCAGGCCCGAGATGTGCATGTCCAGCCCGCGGGACCCGATCGCGTCACCGCCGGGCAGGGCGACCCGTGCGCTGCCGCAGCGGGCGACCAGCGGCCCCAGCACGCTGATCGACGCGCGCATCCGGCGCACGAGGTCGTAGTCGGTCTCCGTGGACGGGTTCTCCGGGACGTCGATGACCAGCCGGCCGCCGCCACCGCCACCGGGCGTGCGGTCGTAGGACACCGCGCAGCCCAGCCGGCGGAGCACCTCGCTCATGATCGCGACGTCGAGGATGTCGGGGACCTCGTCGATGGTCGTCCGTCCGGTGGCGAGCAGCGCCGCCGCCATGAGCTTCAGGGCACTGTTCTTCGCGCCGGTGACCCGCACCCGGCCCGAGAGCCTCGCTCCCCCGGTGACCTCGAAGCACTCCACCGGTCCACCCTACGGTGCCCGGCGGGCGCACCGGCGCCGCTGCGGCGGAGCGCCGCCTAGGCTTCGGCGCATGACCGTCCGGCTCACCCGCATCTACACCAAGACCGGCGACGCCGGCCAGACGCACCTGGGCGACATGAGCCGGGTGTCGAAGACCGATCCCCGGCTGGTCGCCTACGCCGACGTGGACGAGGCCAACACCGCGATCGGCGTCGCCCTGGCGGTGGGAACGGCCGGGACGGAGGTCGCCGAGCTGCTGCGCAGCATCCAGAACGACCTGTTCGACGTCGGCGCCGACCTCTGCACGCCGATCACCACGCACCCGGAGTTCCCGCCGCTGCGGGTGACCGCGGCCTACACCGAGCGGCTCGAGGCGGCCTGCGACGGCTTCAACGAGACGCTGCCCGCGCTGACCAGCTTCATCCTGCCCGGCGGCACCCCGCTGGCGGCCCTGCTGCACCAGGCCCGGGTGGTCGCCCGCCGGGCCGAGCGCAGCGTCTGGGCGCTGCTGGAGACCGACGCCGAGCGCACGAACCCGGAGACCGCGCGCTACCTCAACCGGCTCTCGGACCTGCTGTTCATCCTGTCCCGGGTCGCCAACCCCGACGGGGACATCCTGTGGGAGCCCGGTGCGCACAGCGGTGTGCACGCCCAGCGGGCGGCCCGGGGGCCGAAGGGCTGACGGCGGCCCCGCGGAGGGCCCTCGTCAGTGCACCGGCGGCGCCGACTCCACCCAGGAGAGGAAGCCGGTCAGCGTCGAGGGCTCCATCGCCAGCTCCCGGGGCCCCGCGGCGGTGCTGCAGGCCAGCACGACGACGTCCTCGGGCAGCGCGGGGTCCTCCCGCCCGGCGGGCCGCTGCGACAGGACGCGGAACTCCGACCGGGACAGCCGCTGCTGGGGGCGGACCGACAGCGACAGCGCGCGGTACCAGAGCAGCGCGTCGCCGCCGTACCAGCCGACGCCGACCGACCAGCGCGGCGCACCCTCGGTGCGCAGCCACATGGTGACCGCGCCGAGGCCGGAGAGCAGGAAACGGCGGCGGAGCAGGAAGACCACGACGACCAGGAGCAGCAGGACGCCGGCCAGGATCAGCAGGACGGTGGTCATCACGCGCGCTCGCCCGCCGGTCGTCGGTGGATCAGGCGGACTCGCCCGCCGCCCTCAACCGTGACTGCGCACGACGGGCGGCGGCCAGCGCCTCGGGGCTGTCCTCGTCCCCGGCGCGGCGGAGCGCCTCGCGGGCGCGCTCGACGTCGATCTCGGAGGCGATCTCGGCGGTCTCCGCGAGGATGGAGACCCCGCGCTCGGTGACCGACAGGAAGCCCCCGTGGGCGGCCACCACCAGGTCCTCGCCGGACTCGGTGCGGATGGTCACCACCCCGCCGTCGGCCAGCTGGCCCAGCAGTGGTGCGTGGCCGGGCAGGACACCGAGTTCACCCTCGGTGGTGCGGGCGATGACGCTCGTGGCCTCGCCGGACCAGATCTTGCGCTCGACGGCCACCAACTCGACCTGCAGGGTCGCCACGACACTCCTCGGGGTCCGCCCCTCCACCGGGTGGAGGGGTGCGGTGCGTACGGGTACGCCGGCCCGGGGCCGGCGACGGATGCGCCCACTCTAGCGGCGTGTCGCATCCGCCCTGCCCAGGGTTCCGCCCTGCGCCTCGCGGACGGTGGGGGGACCCGGGCCTGCGTCAGGCGGCGCGACGGTAGAGCAGGGTCCAGCGCCCGACCCGCACCCACGGGTGCCGGACGCAGGTGCGCGGCGCCCAGCCCTCGGTGTGGAAGGTCGCCTCGGGCGCCTCGACCGGCGCGTACGGCGGCCAGGTCCAGTCACCGGTCTCCCGGCCCGTGAACCGAACAACCGCGATGTCCTGCTCCACGACGCCCCTCGTCCCGGCGCCCGGTCCTCGGGCGCGCTCGTACACGATGGTCGGCAGATCACCCGCGACGGCGCAGGGCGTCGGCACGGAATTCACCCCGTCGGGCGACGCGCGGCGGCCGGGCCCCCGTACGGGGACCCGGCCGTCGTGAGGTGCCGGTGGCCCCCGCAGGGGGGCCTCCGCCTGCTACTTCTTCAGCTTGTTCGCGTTCTTCTCGAGGTCCTCGAGGCCACCGCACATGAAGAACGCCTGCTCCGGCACGTGGTCGTACGTGCCCTCGGTGAGGGCCTTGAACGACTCCAGGGTCTCCGACAGCGGCACGTAGGAGCCGGGCTGGCCGGTGAAGGCCTCGGCGACGAACATGTTCTGCGAGAGGAAGCGCTCGATCCGCCGGGCCCGGTTGACCGTGACCTTGTCCTCCTCGGAGAGCTCGTCGATGCCGAGGATGGCGATGATGTCCTGCAGCTCCTGGTAGCGCTGCAGGATCTGCTTCACCGTCTGGGCGATCTGGTAGTGCTCCTGGCCCACGTACTGCGGGTCGAGGATCCGGCTGGTGGAGTCCAGCGGGTCCACGGCCGGGTAGATGCCCTTCTCCGAGATCGGCCGCGAGAGCACGGTCGTCGCGTCGAGGTGGGCGAAGGTCGTGTGCGGCGCCGGGTCGGTGATGTCGTCGGCGGGCACGTAGATCGCCTGCAGCGAGGTGATCGAGCGACCCCGGGTCGAGGTGATCCGCTCCTGCAGCACGCCCATCTCGTCGGCCAGCGTCGGCTGGTATCCCACCGCCGACGGCATGCGGCCCAGCAGGGTCGACACCTCGGAGCCGGCCTGGGTGAACCGGAAGATGTTGTCGATGAACAGCAGCACGTCCTGGTTCATCTCGTCGCGGAAGTACTCCGCCATGGTGAGGGCCGACAGGGCCACCCGCAGACGGGTGCCCGGCGGCTCGTCCATCTGGCCGAACACCAGGGCGGTCGACTCGATGACGCCGGACTCGGTCATCTCCGTGATGAGGTCGTTGCCCTCGCGGGTGCGCTCGCCGACACCGGCGAACACCGACACACCACCGAACTCCTGGGCGACCCGGCGGATCATCTCCTGGATCAGCACAGTCTTGCCGACGCCGGCTCCACCGAACAGACCGATCTTCCCGCCGGCCACGTAGGGGGTCAGCAGGTCGATGACCTTGATGCCGGTCTCCAGCAGCTCGGTGCGGCCCTCGAGCTGGTCGAACCGCGGCGCGTGCCGGTGGATCGACCAGCGCAGGGCGTCCGCGGCATAGCCGGGGGTGTCGAGGCACTCACCGAGGGCGTTGAAGACGTGCCCGGTCACCACCTCGCCGACGGGAACCATGATCGGGTTCCCGGTGTCGGTGACCTCGGCGCCCCGGACGAGGCCGTCGGTCGGCGCCATCGAGATGGTGCGCACCACGTTCTCGCCGAGGTGCTGGGCGACCTCGAGGGTGAGGGTCTTGCTGAGGTCGGCCAGCGTGACATCGACCTTCAGGGCGTTGAACAGGTCGGGCATCGCGTCGCGCGGGAACTCGACGTCGACGACCGGCCCGGTGACCCGCACGACACGGCCGGCGGCCGTGGTCTGCGAGGTGGTCGGACGGTCCTCGGTGACGGTCATCTGTACTGCTCTCCTGCCCTGGGGCTTGGGTGTCTGCTGTTCGGTGTGGTCAGTCGTTCGAGCCGGACGAGACCAGCGCGTCGGCGCCACCGACGATCTCGCTGATCTCCTGCGTGATCTCCGCCTGGCGGGCCTGGTTGGCCTGCCGGGACAGGTTCTTCGCCAGCTCTTCGGCGTTGTCGGAGGCCGACTTCATGGCCCGTCGGCGGGAGGCCGACTCGGAGGCGGCCGCCTCGAGCATCGCCGCGTAGATGCGCGTGGTGATGTACTTCGGCAGCAGCGCGTCGAGCAGCCCTTCCGGCGACGGCTCGAACTCGTAGGAGGTCGGGATGCCGTTGTCGGCGGCGGTGCCGGCGGCCCGGTCCTCCCGCTCGTAGTCGAACTCCTCGACCTCCTCGACCTCCAGCGGTGCCATCCGCCGGGCGACCGGGACCTGCGCGAGCAGCGAGCGGAACTCGGTGTAGACGATGTGCAGCTCGTCGACGCCGGCGATGCCGTCGGTACCGCCGCCGGTCTCGTCGTCGTCCTCACCAGCGGTGAAGGCGTCGATGAGGACCCCGCCGACCTCCTGCGCGTCGGTGTACTTCGGCTGCTCGGAGAACCCGGTGAACGTCTCGGCCATCGCGCGGTCGCGGAAGGAGTAGTAGGTCTCCCCCTTCCGGCCGACCACGTACAGCACCGGCTCCTTGCCCTCCTGCCGCAGCAGCGAGAGCAGCTCCTCGGTGCGCCGGAGCACGTTGACGTTGTACGAGCCGGCGAACCCGCGGTCGGAGGTGATCACCAGCACCGCCGCCCGGCGGACGTCCTCCCGCTCGGTCAGCAGCGGGTGGTCCAGCGAGGCCGACGAGGCCAGCGCGGAGAGCACCCGCGTGATCTCCCGGGCGTAGGGCTTGGAGGCCTCCACCCGGGCCTGGGCGCGCACGATGCGGGCGCCGGCGATCAGCTCCTGGGCCGAGAAGATCTTCTTCGTCGACTGCGTGGAGCGGATGCGGCGCCGCAGCGCGCGGAGGGTACCGGCCATGGGTCAGCTGCCCCGCTTGACCTGGACGCGCTCCTGACCCCGCTCCGAGGCGTCCATGGCCTCGGCCTCGGGCTCGTTGCCCGCGAGCGACTGGCCCTCGGAGGTGGTGAACTGGCCGTAGAAGGACTCCACCGCCCCCTCCAGGGTGTTCACGGCGTCGTCGCCCAGCTTCTTGCTCTGCCGGATCTCGTCGTAGACGCCGCCGTGGCTGCGGCCGATGAAGTCGAGGAACTCGGCCTCGAACCGGCGGACGTCGGAGACCGGCACGCGGTCGAGCTTGCCGGTGGTGCCGAGCCACAGCGACACGACCTCGCGCTCCACCGGGTACGGGGAGTACTGGCCCTGCTTGAGCAGCTCGACCAGGCGCTGACCGCGCTCGAGGGTCGCGCGGCTCGAGGCGTCGAGGTCGGACGAGAAGGAGGCGAAGGCCTCCAGCTCGCGGTACTGCGCCAGGTCCAGCCGCAGCCGCCCGGCGACCGACTTCATGGCCTTGATCTGTGCCGAGCCGCCGACGCGCGACACCGAGATGCCGACGTTGATGGCCGGGCGGACACCGGAGTTGAACAGACCCGTCTCGAGGAAGATCTGCCCGTCGGTGATCGAGATGACGTTCGTCGGGATGTAGGCCGACACGTCGTTGCCCTTGGTCTCGATGAGCGGCAGGCCGGTCATCGAGCCGGCGCCCAGCTCCTCGTTGAGCTTCGCGCAACGCTCGAGCAGGCGGGAGTGCAAGTAGAAGACGTCGCCCGGGTAGGCCTCGCGACCCGGCGGGCGGCGCAGCAGCAGGGAGACGGCGCGGTAGGCCTCGGCCTGCTTGGACAGGTCGTCGAAGACGATCAGGACGTGCTTGCCCTCGTACATCCAGTGCTGGCCGATGGCCGAGCCGGTGTAGGGGGCGATGTACTTGAAGCCGGCGGCTTCCGAGGCGGGGGCGGCGACGATGGTCGTGTACTCCATCGCGCCGGCGTCCTCGAGCGCGGACCGGGTCGCCGCGATCGTGGAGCCCTTCTGGCCGACCGCGACGTAGATGCAGCGCACCTGCTGCGTCGGGTCGCCGGTCGCCCAGGCTTCCTTCTGGTTGATGATCGTGTCCAGCGCGATCGCCGACTTGCCGGTCTGCCGGTCGCCGATGATCAGCTGACGCTGGCCGCGGCCGATCGGGGTCATGGCGTCGATGGCCTTGATCCCGGTCTGCATCGGCTCGTGCACCGACTGCCGCTGCACCACGGTCGGCGCCTGCAGCTCGAGGGCGCGGCGGCCGGTGGTGGTGATCGGGCCGGCGCCGTCGATCGGGTTGCCCAGCGGGTCGACGACGCGACCGAGGTAGCCGTCGCCGACGGGGACCGAGAGGACCTCGCCGGTCCGGCGGACCTGCTGCCCCTCCTCGATGCCCGCGAAGTCGCCCAGGATGACGACGCCGACCTCGCGCACGTCGAGGTTCAGCGCCAGACCACGCACGCCGCTCTCGAACTCGAGCAGCTCGTTGGTCATGACCGAGGGCAGGCCCTCGACACGGGCGATGCCGTCACCGGCCTCGGTGACGATCCCCACCTCTTCGCGGGAGACGTCAGGCGAGTATTCGGTGACGTAGTTCTGGATGGCACTGCGGATCTCGTCTGCGGAGATCGTCAGCTCGGCCATGGCTCTGAGTCCTCTTCCCTGCGGGGTCGTGTCAGTGATGTGGGCGGTCAGCCGGCCAGCTGCCGTCTGGCGGCTTCCAGCCGATGGGCGATGCTGCCGTCGATGACCTCGTCGCCCACCTGGACGAGGAGGCCGCCGAGCACGGTCGGGTCCACGACCACCTGCAGGCCGATGGTCCGCCCGTACAGGCGACCCAGCACGTCGGCCAGACGCCGCTCCTGCGCGGGGGTCAGGGGAACCGCGGTGGTGACCCGCGCGACCGACTGACCCCGACGACGGCTGGCCGCCTCCGAGAGCCGTTCGATCGCGACCCCGGCCGTACCAACGTGTGCGCTGGTCAGGACGTTCCGCAGCAGCCGCTCGGTGACCGGGCTGACCCGGCCGGAGATCAGCCGGTCCAGGAGCTCCGCCTTGCCCTCCGGCGAGCCGGTCCGATCGCTGAGGATCCGCGACAGCTGACGGTCGCCGGCGACGATCCGGCCGAAGCGGAACAGGTCGTCCTCCACGCCGTCGAGCTCACCCCGGACGTCCGCCGCGTCGAGCGCGGCCTCGGTGGCCAGGATGGTCGCGGCCTCGACCAGGTCGAGCGGGCGCGACCAGCGCTGCCGGACGGTCTCCTCGAGGAGGTCGAGCGCCACCGGCGACAGCCGCGAGGCGAACAGCCGCTGGGCGAGCGCGGCCCGCTCCTCCGGCTTGCCCGCCGGGTCCGAGAGCGCCCGGCGCAGCGAGGGCTGGGACTCCAGCAGCCGGCTCACGGCGAACAGCTCGTCGGCCAGCGAGAGCAGGTCGTCCGCGGAGGTCGCCCGCTGCTGACCGGTGAGCTTGTCCTTGGCCTTCTCGAGCAGACCCGAGGGGTCCCGGCTCAGCTCCTCCAGTCGCTCCCGCGCATGGACCAGCGCCGCGCGGCTGGACGCCTCCATCAGCGGGTTCCCCCGGCGACGGTGCTGCCGCCCCGGCCGTCCGGAGAGCCGGCGGACATGCCGTCGAGCTCGTCGAGGAAGCGGTCGACGGTGCCCTGGCGGCGCGCCTCGTCGGCGAGGGAGACGCCGACCACGCGGCCGGCGAGCTCGACGGCGAGGGTGCCGATCTGCCCGCGCAGCTCGTGGACGACCTGCTGGCGGGAAGCCGCGATCTGCTCCTCGCCCCGGGCGACGATCCGCGCCGACTCCTCCTGCGCCTGGGCTCGCAGCTCCTCGAGGATCTGCTGCCCCTCGGCGCGGGCCTGGTCACGGATCTGGGCGGCCTCGGTGCGCGCCTCGGCCAGCTGCGCCTGGTACTGCTCCAGCGCCGCCTTCGCCTCGGCCTGCATCGCCTGGGCGCGCTCGATACCGCCCTCGATCGCGGCACGGCGGGCCTGGAAGACCTGCTCGAACCGCGGCGCGACGAACTTCCAGATCACGAACAACAGGATCAGGAAGGCGATCAGCCCGATGATGATCTCGCCGAGCGGCGGGAGAAGCACGCTCGGCTGTTCGGCGGCCAGGATGCTCATGCTCTGCACGTCCCTGTCTGGAATCGGTGATCCGTACCCGTACGACGGGTACGGATCAGCTGCCCGTGCCGTAGACGAGGGGCGCGACGAAGCCGATCAGGGCGAGCGCCTCGGCGAGGGCGAAGCCGAGGAACGCGTAGGTACGGGTGAGCCCGGCGGACTCGGGCTGGCGGGCGGTGGCCTGGATGTAGGCGGCCCAGACCAGACCCACACCGATGCCGGGGCCGATCGTGGCGATGCCGTAGCCGACCGAGCCGATGCTGCCGACCAGTTCTGCCGTAACGTCCATTGCGGGGTGTTCCTCCTGTGTCGGTCGCCCGGTAGCTACCGGGCGGCTGGCGGGATCGTGCGGGTGGTGCAGTGCGTGGGGCGACCGCGGCGCGGCCACCGGATCAGGTCAGTGCGCGGCCTCGACGGAACCGTTGAGGTAGGTGCCCATCAGCATCGTGAAGACGTAGGCCTGCAGGAAGATGATCAGCAGCTCGAAGAACGTCATCACGATGGCCATCAGCGCCGACAGCGGGCCGAACACCGCCGAGAAGTTCCCCACCGTGAACAGGTAGGTGGCACCGAGCGCGAACGTGACCAGCAGCATGTGGCCGGCGAAGAGGTTCGCGAAGAGCCGGATCGCCAGCGTGAACGGCCGGACAATGAAGTTCTGCAGCAGCTCCAGCGGCGTCACCAGGATGTAGGCGGCCTTGGGCACGCCCGGCAGGAACATGATGTCGCGGAAGTAGGGCCACAGGCCCTGGTTCTTGATACCGACCCCGATGTAGACGACCCAGCAGACGAGCGCGAGCACCAGCGGGAAGGCGAAGCGTGCCATCGGGGAGATCTGGATGCCCGGGATGATCGCCAGCAGGTTGTTGGCGAGGATGAAGAAGAACAGCGACGCCAGGAACGGGGCGAAGGGAAGGCCCTTGGGGCCGACGACGTCGCGGGCGATGCCGTCGCGCACCAGCGAGTAGCCGGACTCGCCGATGAACTGCAGGCGCCCGGGCACGATCTGGGCCTTCCGGGACGCCATCACCAGGAAGACCAGCATGGCCGCCGTGGCGAGCCAGAGCGCCAGGATGATCCGGTCGAAGTCGAACTGGATGCCGAGGACCGAGAAGCCGAACAGCGTCTCGGGGAAGAACTCCCCGATGCCCGGAGGGGTGAAGCCACCGCCGGGGTCGCTCTCGACGGCGAGCACATCGCCGAGCGCACGGGCGCTTGAGGTCACCGTTGTCCCTTCTGCGTTCCGGACCGGCTGCCTCGCCCGTCCGGGGTCGTCCTCGTCCGTGACCCGGTGGGTGGATCGACGGTTCCGTACTTGACGACGACCACGTAGATGGCCACCGCCACACCGAGGAGGACGCCGACCGCGAAGAACACCCGGGTGTCCAACCACTGGTCGAGCAGCCAGCCGACCCCACCCCACACGGCCATCCCGGACATGATCGTTCCGGTGACCGCCCAGCCGGCGTCAGCACCACTGGGCTGACGGGCTGGGCTCGCAGGGCGCGCTCGGCCTCCTCCGTTCCCGGAGGTGTCCTCGGACATCGGCCCGGACACTATCAGCCGCCTTCCCGGGGCCCGTCCGGGTGCGCCCGTGGAGCGGGCGCAGGGGGCGGCGTGACGTAGTACAGGGGCCGGGTCCACACCCAGCGGAGCTGGACCCCGCTCCACACGAGAGCACCCACGACGACCGCCCACGCGAGGGCCCGCCGGTCCACCCATCCATCCGCCGGGAGCGCCTGGAGGATCGCGAAGAGCAGCAGCGCCTTGACGAAGAAGGCGAGGAGGGCGGCCGGCAGGGTGAGGGTGTCACCGATCCTGCCGGCGAAGGCCACGGCGCTGCTGGACATCGCGAAGAAGGCCGTGACGATGACGGCGCCGAGCAGGACGCCCACCGCCCCGGCCCAGCCGGCCAGCAGTCCCGCGACCGGGGCGCCGACCGCAGCCGCCAGCGCTGTCACCAGCGCGCCGACGCGGAGGAAGGACAGGTCCCAGGGCGCGTCGGGCGGGGTGCGGGCAGCGGAGGGGACGGTCACCGGAGGGCCTCACGGGTGTCGGACGAAGGTACCGCGGCCCGGGTGCGGGCCGACGTGTCGAGGGCAGCACGGACGGCGCGGGCCGTGGGGTGGTCGGCCCGGCTGCGCCGTCGCTGGGCCTCCAGCTCGGCGGCCCGGGCCTCCCGCGCGGCCCGCCGGGCGCGCGGGCTCAGCACCACGACGACCCCGACGACCAGCAGCACGCCGATGGCCACGACCAGCTCCACCCGCCCGCCGGTGACCGACAGCCCGACCGCACCGAAGGACAGCAACGCCGCCCAGAAGTACATGACCAGCACCGCCCGTCGGTGCGAGTGCCCGATCGACAGCAGCCGGTGGTGCAGGTGCATCTTGTCCGGTGAGAACGGCGAGCGGCCCTTGCGGGTGCGCCGCACCACCGCGAGCAGCAGGTCGATGAAGGGGATGAAGAGGATCGCGATCGGCACGAGGATGGGCAGGGTCAGCGGCAGCAGACTGGCCGCCGAGCCGAAGGTCTGGGCGTCCACTCCCCCGGTCGCCGTCACGGCGGCCGCCGACAGCATGAGCCCGACCAGCATCGAGCCCGAATCACCCATGAAGATGCGCGCCGGGCTGAAGTTGTGCGGCAGGAACCCGAGGCAGGCGCCGGCCAGCACCGCGGTGATCAGCGCCGGGGCGCTCGCCGCCTCCTCGTACCGCATCTGCCCGAGGTTGTAGCTGTAGGCGAAGAACGCCAGTGCGGCGATCGCCGACACCCCGGCGGCCAGCCCGTCGAGCCCGTCGATGAAGTTCAGCGCGTTCACCGCGAAGACGGTCAGCAGGATGGTCAGCGGCACCCCGACGTCCGGGCCGAGGATCAGCGTGCCGATGTCGGCGAACGGCAGGAACAGGAACGCCAGCTGCACACCCAGCAGCACCATGACGCCGGCCGCGGCGATCTGCCCGGTGAGTTTCGTCAGGGCGTCCAGGCCCCACTTGTCGTCGAGCACCCCGAGCAGGCAGATCAGCCCCCCGGCGACCAGCACCGCGTGGACCTGGGTGTCGTCGAACGTCCGCTGCAGCGCGGGCAGGCGGGAGGCCACCAGGACGGCGGCGACCACCCCCAGGTACATGGCCACGCCGCCGCCCCGCGGGGTGGGGATGACGTGCACGTCACGCTCCCGCGGGGCGGCCATCATGCGCAGCCGGATCGCCACCATCCGAACCACCGGCGTGGTCAGGAAGGTGACCAGCGCGGCGGTGAGGAGGACGACGACGTACTCGCGCACGGGCTCAGACGGTCCGTGCGGGCTCGGGGTAGGCGGGGTGGGCGCCGACCAGCTCGCGGACACCGGCGGCGACCTCGGCCGTGCGGCTGCCGTCGGCGTCGCGGATGGCCGTGCCGATCAGAGAGGCGATCGCCTTCATGTCCGTCTCGGCCATGCCCTGGGTGGTCACCGCCGGGCTGCCGACCCGGATGCCCGAGGCCACCGAGGCCGGCTGCGGGTCGAACGGGATCGCGTTCTTGTTGAGCACGATGCCCGCGGCGCCGCACCGCGACTCGGCGTCGGCGCCGGTCACACCGGTCTCCTGCAGGTCGAGCAGGGCCAGGTGCGTGTCCGTACCGCCGGCGACCGGCCGGAGCCCCTCGCTGGCCAGGCCCTCGGTCAGCGCCTGGGCGTTGGCGATCACCTGGCGGGCGTAGGCCTGGTACTCGGGCTGCAGGCACTCCTTGAAGTTCACCGCCTTGGCGGCGACGGCGTGCATGAGCGGGCCGCCCTGCATCATCGGGAACGCGGCCTTGTCGATGGCCTTGGCGTGCTCGGCCTTGCACACGATCGCGCCGCCCCTCGGGCCGCGCAGCACCTTGTGGGTGGTGAAGGTGACCACGTCGGCATAGGGCACCGGGCTGGGGATCGCCTTGCCGGCGACCAGGCCGATGAAGTGCGCCGCGTCGACCATCAGGATCGCCCCGACCTCGTCGGCGATCTCCCGGAAGAGCGGGAAGTCGATCAGCCGCGGGATGGCTGAGCCGCCGCAGATGATCATCTTGGGCCGGTGCTCGCGGGCGAGGTCGCGCACCTGGTCGTAGTCGATGTGCTCGGTCTGCGGGTTCACGCCGTACTGCACCGCGTTGAACCACTTGCCGGAGAAGGAGACCTTCGCGCCGTGCGTCAGGTGGCCGCCGTGCGGCAGCGCCATGGCCAGCAGCGTGTCGCCGGGCTGCAGGAAGGCGCCGTACGCGGCGAGGTTGGCGTTCGCACCCGAGTGCGGCTGGAGGTTGGCGTGCTCGGCGCCGAACAGCTCCTTGGCTCGGGCGATGCCGATCTCCTCGGCGCGATCGACGACCTCGCACCCGCCGTAGTAGCGCCGACCGGGGTAGCCCTCGGCGTACTTGTTCGACAGGGTGCTGCCCAGCGCCGCGAGGACGGCCGGGCTGGTGAAGTTCTCACTCGCGATCAGCTGGAGGCCGCTGCGCAGCCGGTCCAGCTCGCCGGTGACCACACCGGCGATGTCGGGGTCGAAGGCGGCCAGGGCGTCGAAGTCCGGGCCCCAGTAGGGGGTGCTCATCTCAGGCGCACTCCAGGAGTCGGTGCGGGCGCCCGCGATGCCCGGGCTCGGGCGGCGCGGCGGTCGCTCAACGGTAGCGCTATGACATTGCGACGCTCCGCGTCGCATCGCGGCCAGTTGCCGTCCCCCTGCTGCGCCGAGCGAGTCCGCGCACTCCTCACCGGACCCTCCGGGCCCACCTCGTCGGCGCCCTACACCCGCGGCCAGTTGCCGTCCCCTGCTGCGCCGAGCGAGTCCACGCACTCCTCACCGGACCCTCCGGGCCCACCTCGTCGGCGCCCTACACCCGCGACCAGTTGCCGTCCCCTGCTGCGCCGAGCGAGTCCACGCACTCCTCACCGGACCCTCCGGGCCCACCTCGTCGGCGCCCTGCACCCGCGGCCAGTTGCCGTCCCCTGCTGCGCCGAGCGGGTCCGCGCACTCCTGCGTCAGTCCTCGAGCTCGGGGACGACCTCCTGCAGGCGCTCCACCGGGATGGCCCCCACGCGGAGCACGCGCGGGGTCGGCCCGGTGCAGTCGACAATGGTGCTGGCGGCCGAGCTGGTCCGCGGCCCGTCGTCCAGGATCACGCCCGCGTGGGCACCGAGCTGCATGTCCGCCTCCTGGGCGGAGGTGGCCGCGGGCCGCCCGGAGCGGTTCGCGCTGGAGACCGCCAGCGGCCCCGTGCGGCGCAGCAGGTCGCGGGTCAGCTCGTCGTCGGGCAGCCGGACCGCCACGGTGCCCTCGGCATCACCGAGATCCCAGGCCAGGGACGGCGCGTGCTCCACGACCAGGGTGAGCCCACCCGGCCAGAACGCCTGGGCGAGCCGGGTGGCGACCTCCGGGGTCTGCATCACCAGCCCGGCCAGCGTGGACGCCTCCCCGATCAGCACCGGGACCGGCATGGCGCGGCCCCGGTTCTTGGCGGCGAGCAACCGCGTCACCGCGGCCGGGGTGAAGGCGTCCGCAGCCACGCCGTACACGGTGTCGGTGGGCAGCAGGACCAGCTCGCCGCGACCGATCGCCGCGATCGCGGCGTCCAGGCCCGCGGTCCGGTCCTCCGGTCGGGAACAGTCGTAGATCTCGGCCACGGGACAGCAGTCTTCCGCAGACGTCAGCCGACGCGACGGGCGGTCGTGTACCGGGGCCGGCCCGCGAGGTCGGGGTGGTCGTCGACCTCGGTGAACCCGCCGTGCGCACGGACGACGGCCGGCAGCGTCTCCCCCTGCGCGTCGGCGTGCTCGATGCCCAGCGCGCCCCCGGGGCGCAGCAGCCGGGCGGCGGTGCGCAGGAGCCCACGGACGACGTCGAGCCCGTCCGGCCCGCCCCAGAGCGCCAGTGGCGGGTCGTGGTCGGCCACCTCCCGCGGCACGCGGGCGCCGTCGGGCACGTACGGCGGGTTGCTGACGACGAGGTCCACGGCGCCGTCGAGCTCGCGCAGCAGCCCCGGATCGGTCATGTCGGCGGCCAGCACCTCCACCGGGGTGTCCCCCGCCGCAGCGCGGGCGCGGGCGTTCTGCCGGGTCCACTCGATGGCCCCGGGATCGCGCTCCACGGCGGTCACCCGCGCCCCCGGGTGCTCGTGCGCGATCGACAGCGCGATCGCCCCCGAGCCGGACCCCAGGTCGACGACGACCGGCTCGGCGACCCCGGTCAGCTGCTCCAGCACCCAGCTCACCAGCTGCTCGGTCTCCGGGCGGGGCACGAAGACGCCCGGCCCGACCGCCAGCTCCAGGTACCGGAAGGCCGCGTGCCCGGTGAGGTGCTGCAGCGGCACCCGGTCGGCCCGCTGGGCGAGCAGCGTCTCGAACCGTTCGGCGGCCCGGCCGTCGACGGCGGCGAGGGTGAGCAGCCGCGCGCGCGGGACGCCGAGGGCGTGGGCGAGCAGGAGCTCGGCGTCGACCCGCGGTGACTCGACACCGGCGTCGGCGAGCCGGCGGGCTGCGGTGCCGAGCAGCGTCCGCGCGTTCAGGAGCCGACCGCCAGCAGCTCGGCGGTGTGCGCACCGACCAGCGCGTCGATCACCCCGTCGAGGTCGCCGTCGAGCACCTGGTCGAGGTTGTGCGACTTGTAGCCGACCCGGTGGTCGGAGATGCGGTTCTCGGGGAAGTTGTACGTGCGCACCCGCTCGCTGCGGTCGACCGTGCGCACCTGGCTGCGCCGCTGGTCGCTCGCGGTGGCCGCGGCCTCCTCGCGCGCGGCGGCGAGCAGCCGGGAGCGGAGCACGCGCAGCGCCGACTCACGGTTCTGCAGCTGGCTCTTCTCGTTCTGCGAGCTGACGACGATGCCACTGGGCAGGTGGGTGATGCGGACGGCGGAGTCGGTGGTGTTGACGCTCTGCCCGCCGGGACCGGAGGACCGGAAGACGTCGATGCGCAGGTCGTTCGGGTCGACGGTGACGTCGACCTCCTCGGCCTCGGGGAGCACCAGGACGCCGGCCGCGGAGGTGTGGATGCGCCCCTGGCTCTCGGTGGCCGGCACCCGCTGGACGCGGTGCACCCCACCCTCGAACTTCAGCCGGGACCAGATGCCCTCGTCGGTGCGCGACTTGATCGCCACGGCGACGTCCTTGTACCCGCCCAGCTCGGCGTCGACGGCGTCCAGAACCTCGGTCGCCCAGCCACGGCGCTCCGCGTAGCGCAGGTACATGCGCAGCAGGTCGCCGGCGAACAGCGCCGACTCCGCGCCACCCTCCCCCGCCTTGATCTCGAGGATGACGTCCTTGTCGTCGTCGGGGTCCTTGGGCAGCAGCTGCTCGCGCAGCCGGTCGGTCAGCTCGGTGATCCGCTGCTCGAGCGCGGTGGCCTCGACGGCGAAGGACGCGTCCTCGGTGGCGAGCTCACGGGCCGCGCTGAGGTCGTCGCGCGCCTGGTCGAGCGCGCGGGCGGTCTCCACCAGCGGGGCCAGCTGGGCGTACCGGCGCCCCAGCCGGCGGGCCCGGGCCTGGTCGGCGTGCACCGCCGGGTCGGCCAGCTCGTGCTCCAGGGAGGCGTGCTCGGCGAGCAACCCGGCCAGCCGGTCGGGTGCCGACGTCTCGGTGCTGGTCACAGGGTTCCTCTCGCCGGGGCCGGACACGACGACGGCGCCCGCCCCACCGCGAGGTGGGAACGGGCGCCGTCGGAGGTGCTACTGGGCGTCGGCCGCCGCGCCGGCGCCGCGCTTGCCGAAGCGCTTCTCGAAGCGGGCCACGCGACCACCGGTGTCGAGGATCTTCTGCTTGCCGGTGTAGAACGGGTGGCACGCCGAGCAGACCTCGACGGTCAGCTGACCGCTGGGCGCCGTGCTGCGGGTGGTGAAGGTGTTCCCGCAACCACAGGTCACGGTGGTCTCGTGGTACGTGGGGTGGATGTCGGGCTTCATGCCTGTTGCCTCTTCCGAGAAGTCTGTGCGGTTCACGAGGTGGAACGCCGGCCGGTGGGTGGTATTCCGCGCCGCCGACGGGGCTCGGTCGACCAGTATCCCTGATCGCCGCACCCTGCCGGCGGGCGGTACCGGTTACTCGCCGCCGGGGCCCAGCGTCGTCTTCTGGATCTGCATGAGGAACTCGACGTTGTTGCGCGTCTTCTTGAGCTTGTCCAGCAGCAGTTCCAGCGCCTGCTGGGGCTCCAGCGCGGCGAGCACCCGGCGCAGCTTGATGACGATGGCCAGCTCGTCGGGCGACATGAGGATCTCCTCCTTGCGCGTGCCCGACGCGTTGACGTCGACGGCCGGGAAGACCCGCTTGTCCGCCAGCCGGCGGTCGAGCTTGATCTCCGCGTTACCGGTGCCCTTGAACTCCTCGAAGATGACCGTGTCCATCGTCGAGCCGGTCTCGACCAGCGCCGAGGCGATGATCGTCAGCGAGCCGCCGTTCTCGATGTTGCGGGCCGCGCCGAGGAAGCGCTTGGGCGGGTAGAGCGCCGTGGAGTCGACACCACCGGAGAGGATGCGCCCGCTGGCGGGGGCCGCCAGGTTGTAGGCGCGACCCAGCCGGGTGATCGAGTCCAGCAGGACGACGACGTCGTGGCCCATCTCGACCAGGCGCTTGGCCCGCTCGATGGACAGCTCGGCGACCGTGGTGTGGTCGGCCGGCGGCCGGTCGAAGGTCGAGGCGATGACCTCGCCCTTCACCGAGCGCTGCATGTCGGTGACCTCTTCCGGACGCTCGTCGACGAGGACGACCATCAGGTGGCACTCGGGGTTGTTCGTCGTGATGGCGTTGGCCAGCGACTGCAGGACCATCGTCTTGCCGGCCTTGGGCGGCGACACGATGAGCGCGCGCTGCCCCTTGCCGATCGGCATGACGAGGTCGATGACCCGGGTGGTGAGCAGGTGCGGCTCGGTCTCCAGCCGCAGGCGGTCCTGCGGGTAGAGCGGGGTCAGCTTGGTGAACTCCGGCCGGTTCCTGGCCTGCTCGGGGTCCAGCCCGTTGACCGTGTCCAGCCGGACCAGCGCGTTGTACTTGTCCTTGCGCTCGCCCTCGCGCGGCTGCCGGACGGCGCCGGTGATGGCGTCGCCGCGGCGCAGTCCGTAGCGGCGGACCTGCGACAGCGAGACGTAGACGTCGTTCGGGCCGGTCAGGTACCCCGAGGTGCGGACGAACGCGTAGTTGTCCAGCACGTCCAGGATGCCCGCGACGGGCAGGAGGACGTCGTCGTCGCTGACGGTCGGCTCGCCCTGCTCGAAGCGGTCCCGGCCGTTGCCCCCGCGCTTGTTGCGGTCGCGGTAGCGACGGCCTCGCCGGCCGCGGCCGCCCTCGAAGTCGTCGTCGTCCTCGTCGGCGGGGCGGTCGTTGCGGCCGCCGTCGTTGCGGTTGTCGTTCCGGTTGTCCGGACGCCCGCTCCGGTCGTTGCGGTCGCGGTCGGGGCCCCGGTTGCCGTCACGCGTGCCACCGTCGCGGTTGCCCCGCTCGGCGCGGTCGGCCCCGTCGCGGTTTCCCCGCTCTGCGCGGTCGGCCCCGTCGCGGTTGCCCCGCTCGCTGCGGTCGCCGCCGGCGTTGTCCCGGCCGGCGTTGTCCCGGCCGGCGCCCCGCTCGGCGCGGTCGTTGCCCTCCCGGCCGCCGTCCCGCTCGCCACGGGTGCGGCTGCGGTCGCGGTTGCGCTGCGGCCGGTCACCGTCGCGCTGCTCGTCCTCGCGCGGTTCGGTGGTGGCCGGGGCGTCGGCGGGCGCGGAGGCCTCGGCCGGTGCGGCCTGGGCCGGCGCCGATGCTTCGGCCGGTGCGGCCGCCGCCGGTGCGGCCGCCGCCGGTGCGGCGTCCGCGGCGGGCACCGCGGTGCCGGGCGACCCGGCCGGGCGGCTCGCGCCACGACGCGTGCGCGTCGGCGCCGGGCTGCTCTCACCGGTCAGCGGGCCACCGTTGGCGCCGCCGCTGACGGGGGCCTCGAGCGGCGCCGCGGTGGCGGCGGCACCGCGCGCGGTGTCGGCCACGTCGGTGGTCGGGCTCTCGGTGCGCGGCGCCGGGGCGTCACCTTCGGAGCCGCCCACCTGGCGGGCGGAGATGGCGGCGACCAGGTCGCTCTTGCGCATGCGGCCGGTACCGGGGATGCCCAGCTCGGCGGCCAGGCGCTGCAGCTCGGGCAGGAGCATGCCCGACAGTCCGTTGCCGCGGCGGCGGGGGCGGCCCGCCGTCCCAGAAGCGGCAGTGTCCCCGGCGGACGTGGCGGCGTCGGGCGCGCCGTTCACGCCGAGGTCGGTGGTTTCGCTCACGTACAGGTCCTTCCCTGCGGTGACCTGCGCCGTCTCGGCGCAGGGGGTGCCCCGATCTCCGGCGGACCGGCCCGGAGGCGGGTGAGCGTCAGGAGAACGGGTTGAGAGGTGCGAGGCGGATGAGCGGCGAAGAGAATCGATCGTCTGCTTCGGCCCCGCGCGAGGCTCGCCCACGTGGGCGGCTACGCCGTGAGCCTAGTCGCAGCTCACTGGCAGGACAACACCGGATGATCTCGGCGTGTTCCTCGTTACCGAGACGATACCTCGGGCGTACCGGGCAGCACCCGGGCACCACCGAGGTCCACCTGCAGCGGCAGCACCCGCCAGCCCTCCCGGACCAGTGCCCGCACCTCGCGCACCCGCACCGCCGACGCCGGGTCGCCCGGGGGGTCGTCCGGGTGCCGCCGCGTCAGCACCAGCACGCTCGGCCCGGCGCCGGAGACGACGGCGGCGTGCCCCGCCGCGCGCAGCCGGTCGACGGCCGCCAGCGAGTCGGGCATGGCCGCACCGCGCTGGCGCTGGTGGAGCCGGTCCTCGGTGGCCTCGAGCAGGAGGCCGGGCTCACGGGTGAGCGCGTGCACCAGCAGCGCCGCCCGGCCGGCGTTGTAGGCGGCGTCGGCGTGCGGCACCGACCCGGGGAGCAGGCCGCGCGCCACGTGCGTCGACAGCGTGGCCGTGGGGACGAGCACCACCGGCAGCACCTCGGGGTCGACGTCGAGCCGGTCGGCGTTGGCCCCCTCCGGGGTCATCCACGACAGGGTCGCCCCGCCGAGGAAGCAGGCCGCGACGTTGTCGGGATGCCCCTCGATCTCGGTGATCAGCCGCAGCACGGCGGCGCCGTCGATCGCCTCCACGTCCGGGCACAGGGCCCAGGCACCCACGACACCGGCGACGACCGCCGCGGCCGAGGAGCCCATGCCCCTCCCCTGCGGGATGGCGTTCTCCGCGACCACCCGCAACCCCGGCGGGCTCCAGCCGAGCTCGGCGCAGGCCGCGCGGAACGACCGGACGACGAGGTGGTCCTCGCCGGTCGGCAGCGTGTGCGCCCCCTCCCCGCTCATCGCCACCTCGAGACCGTCGGCGGCGACGGCGAACCCGACGACGTCGTGGCAGGTCAGAGCGAGGCCGGCGCAGTCGAAGGCGGGCCCCAGGTTGGCGCTGGTCGCCGGGACGCGGATGCGCACCGACTCCTCGTGCGGCGGCGTCACAGGCCGAGCTGGGCAGCCGCCGCCGCGGCGTCGACCGGGATGGTCACCGGCGCCGGTGCGCCGGAGATGGCCCACTCCGGGTCCTTGAGCCCGTTGCCGGTGACGGTGCAGACGATCCGCTGGCCGGGCTCGAGCTCCCCGGCGGCGGCCACCTGCAGCAGGCCGGCGACCGACGCCGCCGACGCCGGCTCGACGAAGACGGCCTCGCTCCGGGCCAGCAACCGGTAGGCCGAGAGGATCGCGCGGTCGGTGACGGCGTCGATGCGCCCGCCGGACTCGTCGCGGGCGGCCAGCGCCTTGGTCCAGGAGGCGGGGTTGCCGATCCGGATCGCGGTGGCGATCGTGCTCGGGTTGTCCACGACCTGCCCGGTGACGATCGGCGCCGCACCGGCGGCCTGGAAGCCCCACATGCGCGGGGTGCGCGAGGCCGGGCCGGGGGTGTCGGAGTCGGCGCAGTACTCGCGGTAGCCCTGCCAGTAGGCGGTGATGTTGCCCGCGTTGCCCACCGGGAGGCAGTGGATGTCGGGAGCGTCGCCGAGCACGTCGACGATCTCGAACGAGGCGGTCTTCTGGCCCTCGATGCGGTACTGGTTGACGCTGTTGACCAGGCTCACCGGGTAGTCGATCGCCAGCTTGCTGGCCAGCGCGAGGCAGTCGTCGAAGTTGCCGTCGACCTGCAGCAGCTGGGCGCCGTGCACGAGCGCCTGGGCGAGCTTGCCCATCGCGATCTTGCCCTGCGGCACGAGGACGGCGCAGGTCATGCCCGCCCGGGCGGCGTAGGCCGCGGCGCTGGCGCTGGTGTTGCCGGTGGAGGCGCAGATGACCGCCTGCGCGCCCTCCTCGAGGGCCTTGGTGATGGCCATCGTCATCCCGCGGTCCTTGAACGACCCGGTCGGGTTGGCGCCCTCGACCTTGAGGTAGACCTCACAGCCGGTGCGGCGGGAGAGCTCACGCGCGGGCACCAGCGGGGTGGCGCCCTCCTGCAGGGTCACCACGGGCGTGGTCCCGGTGACCGGCAGGCGGGACCGGTAGGCCTCGATGAGGCCCGGCCAGCCCGGGGACACGATCGACGAGACCGTCATGACAACCCCTCCACGCGCAGGACGCTGGTGACTCCCCGGACCGCGGGCATCTCCCGCAGCGCGGCAATGGTGGCCGACAGCGCCGCGTCCGGGGCGCTGTGGGTCACGAGGACCAGCGTCGCGGCGTCGCCGCGGCCGGTCTGACGGACCGTGGAGATGCTCACCTCGTGCTGCGCGAACTCCTGCGCGACGGCGGCGAGCACACCCGGCTTGTCGGCCACGTCGAGGCTGACGTGGTACCGGGTCGGCGTCTCGGCCATCGGGCGGACGGCGAGGTTGGCGTAGCCGGTGACGCCCGGGCCCGGGGCGCCGGTGACCCGGTTGCGGGCCACGGCCACCAGGTCGCCGAGGACGGCGCTGGCGGTGGGCTCCCCCCCGGCACCCTGGCCGTAGAACATCAGCTGCCCGGCGGCCTCGGCCTCGACGAAGACCGCGTTGAACGCACCGCCGACCGAGGCCAGCGGGTGCGAGGTCGGGATCATCGCCGGGTGCACCCGGACGGCGACCGACTCGCCGTCGCCGTTCCCGGCCACCCGCTCGCAGATGGCCAGCAGCTTCACCGTGCAGCCGATCTCCGCAGCCCGCGCGACGTCGGTGGCGGTGACCGTGGCGATCCCCTCGCGGTAGACGTCGGCCGCCGAGACCGGCGTGTGGAAGGCCAGCGAGGCGAGGATCGCCGCCTTCGCCGCGGCGTCGAACCCGTCGACGTCGGCGGTCGGGTCGGCCTCGGCGTAGCCCAGCTCGGTGGCCTCCGCCAGCGCCTCGCCGAACCCGGCGCCGGTCTCGGCCATCCGCGACAGGATGTAGTTCGTCGTGCCGTTGACGATGCCCACGACGCGGAACACCTGGTCACCGACCAGCGACTCGCGCAGCGGCCGCAGGATCGGGATCGCCCCGGCCACCGCGGCCTCGTAGTAGAGGTCCACCCCCGCCTTGGCGGCCGCGGCGTGCAGGGCGACGCCGTCGTCGGCCAGCAGCGCCTTGTTGGCGCTCACCACCGACTTGCCGGCCTCGAACGCCGCCAGCATCAGCGAGCGCGCCGGCTCGATGCCGCCGATCACCTCGACCACGAGGTCGACGTCGTCCCGGGTGACCAGGCCGTGGGCGTCGGTGGTGAGCAGGTGCGCCGGGACGTCGGGGTGGTGCGACGGGCGCCGCACGGCGACGCCGGCCACCTCCACGGGACGGCCGACGCGGGCGCCGAGATCACCGGCCTGCTCCTGCAGCACGCGCAGCACCGCGCCACCGACGGTGCCGCAGCCGAGCAGGGCCACCTTGAGGGGTCCGGTCACGAGGTCGCTCCCGCGGGGTGCTCGGGCGCCGGCTGGTCGATGGCCGGCGAGGGGGCGGGGCGGTCGGCGAGGACCGCGTCGAGGGCGAACACGTCGGACAGTGTCTGACGTCGGACGATCTCCGTGGCGACGCCGTCCCGCACGGCGACCACCGGAGGCTTGAGCAGGTAGTTGTAGTTGCTGGCCATCGACCAGCAGTAGGCGCCGGTGGCGGCGACGGCGAGCAGGTCGCCGGGCTGCACGTCCGAGGGCAGCCACAGGTCGCGGACCAGGATGTCGCCGCTCTCGCAGTGCTTGCCCACCACCCGGCACAGCGCCGGCGGGGCGTCGGAGGTGCGGTTGGCCAGCACGCAGGTGTACGCGGCGTCGTAGAGGGCGGTGCGGATGTTGTCGCTCATCCCGCCGTCGACCGACACGTAGTTGCGCACCAGCGGCGTGCCCGGCGCACCGGACGCGCCCAGCCGCACCGGCTTGATGGTCCCGATCTCGTAGAGCGTGACCGTGCCGGGCCCGGCGATCGCCCGCCCGGGCTCGACGGCCAGCCGCGGGACCGGGAGCCCCAGCTCGGCGCACTCGGCCGCGACCACGGTGCGGAGCTTCGCCGCGACGTCGGCCGGGCTCACCGGGTCGTCCTCGGGGAGGTAGGCGATGCCGAAGCCGCCACCGAGGTTCAGCTCGCCGAGCACCTGGCCGGTGGCGTCCCGGACGGCGCCCAGCAGGCCGACGACGCGGTGCGCGGCGGCCTCGAAGCCGGCGGTGTCGAAGATCTGGCTGCCGATGTGGCTGTGCAGCCCGGCCAGGTGCAGGGCCGGCTCGGCGACCACCCGGCGGGCGGCCTCCAGCGCGTCGCCGGTGGCGAGGGAGAAGCCGAACTTCTGGTCCTCGTGCGCGGTGGCGATGAACTCGTGGGTGTGCGCCTCGATGCCGACGGTCGTGCGGATCAGCACCCCCACCGGGCCGCCGTCGGCGGCCACCCGCGCCGCCGCGAGCGGCACCAGCCGGTCGATCTCGTCGAAGGAGTCGAGGACGACGTGCCCGATCCGGGCGTCGACGGCCAGCTGCAGCTCGACCAGCGACTTGTTGTTGCCGTGCAGCGCGATCCGCCCGGCCGGGAACCCGGCGGCCAGCGCCAGCGCCAGCTCGTTGCCGCTGCAGGCGTCCAGGCGCAGGCCGTCGTCGGCGATCCAGCGGGCGACCTGACCGCACAGGAAGGCCTTGGACGCGTAGTGCACGTCGGCGCCGGCGAACGCCTCGGCGAACTCGGCGGCCCGGCCGCGGAAGTCAGCCTCGTCGAGCACGAACAGCGGCGTGCCGTGCGCGCGGGCCAGCTCGGTGACCGGGCGGCCGGCCAGGTGCAGCTCGCCGTCGATCCGCTCGGCCGACCGCGGCCACACGTGCGGGTCGAGCCCGCCGAGCTCGGCCGGCGGCGCGCCGGCGGCCGTGGGCGGGGTGATGGTCCCGTGCAGCGGCCCCGCCGGGTGCGCTCTCACATCCGCTCCGGCGCGGAGACACCGAGCACGGCCAGGCCGTTGCGCAGCACCACGGCGGTCGCGGCGCACAGCCACAGCCGCGCGGTGGTGAGCGGACCGGCCTCCTCGTCGCCGCGCGGCAGCACGCGGCAGGAGTCGTAGAACCGGTGGTAGGTGCCCGCGAGCTCCTCGAGGTACCGGGCGACCCGGTGCGGGGCGCGCAGCTCGGCCGCGGTGGTGAGCACGCGCGGGAAGTCACCGAGCGCGCGCAGCAGGTCGTTCTCCCGCTCGTGCCCGAGCAGGGCGACGTCGACGTCGCCGGCGTCGCCGAGCGCGAGACCGAGGTCGGCGGCGTTGCGGAGCACCGAGGAGATGCGGGCGTGCGCGTACTGGACGTAGAAGACCGGGTTGTCGTTGGTCTTCCGGGTCCAGAGGTCGATGTCGATGTCGATCTGCTGGTCGACCGACGCCCGCGCCAGCGCGTACCGGGCGGCGTCCGCGCCGATCGCGTCGACCAGGTCCTCGAGGTTGACCACGGTGCCGGCGCGCTTGCTCATCCGCACCGGCTCGCCGCCGTGCAGCAGGTTCACCAGCTGGCCGATCAGGATCTCGAGGTGGGTCGTGGGGTCGTCGCCCGCCGCGGCCACCAGCGCCTTGTACCGCCCGACGTACCCGGAGTGGTCCGCCCCGAGCATGATCACGACCTTGTCGAACCCGCGCTGGCGCTTGTCGAGGTAGTAGGCGCAGTCGGCGGCGAAGTAGGTCGGCTCGCCGTCGGCCTTCACCAGGACGCGGTCCTTGTCGTCGCCGAAGTCGGTGGTGCGCAGCCACACCGCGCCGTCGGCGTCGTAGACGTGGCCCTGCCCGCGCAGGAGGGCCACCGCCTTCTCCAGGGCGCCGCTCTCGTGCAGCGAGGTCTCGGAGAACCAGACGTCGAAGTGGACCCCGAAGCTCTCCATGGTGCTGCGGATCTCGGCGACCATGAGCTCCACGCCCCGGGCGCGGAACACCCGCAGCTGCTCGTCCTCGGGCCGGCCGAGGAGGCCGGGCTCGGCCGCGACGACCTCGGCCGCGATGTCGCCGATGTAGCTGCCGGCGTAGCCGTCCTCCGGCACGTCCCGGCCGTTCGCCGCCGCCTGCAGGCTCCGGGCGAACCGGTCGATCTGCGCTCCGGCGTCGTTGAGGTAGTACTCGCGGGTCACGTCGGCGCCGCTGGTCTGCAGCAGGCGGGCCATGGCGTCGCCGACGGCGGCCCACCGCGTGCCACCGATGTGCACCGGGCCGGTCGGGTTGGCCGACACGAACTCGAGGTTCAGCCGCTGCCCGGCCAGGGTGGTGGTGCGGCCGTAGGCCTCCCCCGCCGTCACGGCGTCGACGGCGATCCTCCCCAGCGCGCCCTGGGCCAGGGTGATGTTGAGGAAGCCCGGCCCGGCGATGTCGACGCCGGCGACGCCCGGGTGCGCGCGCAGCTCCCCGGCCAGCAGGTCGGCGACCTCCCGCGGCGGCCGGCCGGCCGGCTTGGCCAGGCGCAGCGCCACGTTCGTGGCGTAGTCGCCGTGCTCGGGGTTCTTCGGCCGCTCGATCACGACGTCGGCGGGCACCTCGACGGGCAGCGCGCCTCGCTCGACGACCGCGGCCACGGCGGTACGAACGACGTCCTGCAGCTGCTCCGGTGTCACCCGGCGAGCGTACTGACCGGCTCCGGGCGGCCCGCCGGGCCGCCCGGCTCCCAGCTTCCGCACAGGCTCGCGACCTAGACTCGCCCGCGGTACGAGGGGCCTGCCCGGGCCCCGACCGCGCCGGCGCGGACGCGCCCCGTAACGAGGAGAGGCCTTGGCCAAGGACCGCACGCCCGACAGCAGCCGACGCTCCGGCGGGGCCACCCGGTCCGGCGGGCGCGGCACCGGCGGGCGCAACCGGCCGCCGACGCAGGTCGTGGCCCAGCAGCGTCCCTGGGGCCTGATCGCCGCGGCCATCGCGGTCGTCCTGTTCGCCGGCGCCGTCATCACCTACGCCGTCGTCGAGGTGCAGCAGGCCGACGCGTCGAGGGTCGACTCGATCGACGAGATCGCCGGCACCGCGAGCTACGAGTACGAGGCCGGCCAGCACGTCACCACGCCCGTCGACTACGAGCAGTCCCCTCCGGTGGGCGGCCCGCACGACCCGGTCTGGGCCGACTGCACCGGCACCGTCTACGACGTCGACATCCGGCACGAGAACGCCGTCCACAGCCTGGAGCACGGCGCCGTCTGGATCACCTACGACCCGGACCAGGTCTCCGACGCCGACGTGGCCACCCTCGCCGAGCTGGTCGAGGGCGAGTCCGGCCGGATGCTCTCGCCGTACGTCGGCCAGGACTCCCCCGTCAGCGTGCAGTCCTGGGGTGACCAGCTGAAGGTCGACAGCGCCGACGACGAGCGGATCCGGCAGTTCGCCGACCTGATGACCTACGCGCCCGGCGAGTTCCCCGAGCCCGGCGCCACCTGCGAGAACCCGCAGTTCATCGCCGACCCGGCGCTCGCCGGTGACGCCGGTGCATCGGCGGACACCGAGGCGGACAGCGACGCCGGCACGACCTCGGCGCCCTGATCAGCGGTCCCGCCACGGAGGTGAGCTCGTGACCGACCCGACGCCCGCCCGGCGCAGCCCGCTGCGCGTCGTGCTGCTCGCCGTCATCGCCGTCGCCCTCGTGCTGCTCGGCGGCGGGCTGGCGGTCGCGCTCGGGATCGGCCGGGACGCCGATCCGGCGGCGGACTCGGTGGATGCCGGGTTCTCCCGGGACATGTCCCTGCACCACCTGCAGGGCGTCGAGATGGCCAACCTCGTCGACGACCGCAGCGACGACCCCGAGGTGGAGCGGTTGGCCTTCGACATCTCCGCCACCCAGACCAACCAGGCCGGCCGCATGCAGGGCTGGCTGTCCCTGTGGGGCATCCCGCCGACCGGCGGCGAGATGATGGCGTGGATGGGCGAGGACGCGCACAGCGGCCACGACATGGGCGACATGGACGCGGACATGGGCGGCCTCATGCCCGGCATGGCCACCGAGGCCGAGCTGGCGAACCTGCGGAGCCTGTCGGGTACGGCGTTCGACGTCGAGTTCCTGCAGTTGATGATCCGCCACCACCAGGGCGGGTTCGACATGGCGAGCTACGCCGCGGAGCACGCCGAGGAGCGGGCCGTGCAGGAGCTCGCGCGGTCGATCGAGCAGTCGCAGGGCGCCGAGACGGTGACGATGACGCGCATGCTCACGGGCCGCGGCGGCACCCCGCTCCCGGCGCCCTGACCCGCCGCGGAGCCGCCGTCGGCGCCGTCGTGGCGGGCTGGTAACTTCTCTGCTGCCCCACCACGAGCCCCCGTAGCTCAGGGGATAGAGCACCGCCCTCCGGAGGCGGGTGCGCAGGTTCGAATCCTGCCGGGGGCACTCCGTGACGTCGCGGGACATCCCGAACGCCCGGACCCCCTCACCGTGGGTCCGGGCGTCCGTCGTTCCGGGGTGGATGCAGGTGGTCGCCCGGCGGGCAGCACAGTCGCCGACGTTCGTCAGGCCGACGGGCTCGACGCCAGCTCCGTGGGGACGCGGTCGAGGCCCGGGGCCGCTCGGTCCGGACCGTCGACCGGCACGTGGTCCCCGTGCACGTCCACCCGGTACCGCAGCGCGGCCTCCGGCGTCGCGGCGATGGCACGGAGGGCGTCCCCGAGCACGGCGACGTCGCGGAGCGAGGTGGCGCGGTTGCCGCTGGCGCGCACGGCGCCGGGGAGCCGACGGTCCCCCGACCGCGCATCCCGGTGGAACTGGTCCACCTGGGCCTCGGTCAGGCCGAGCAGCCGGGCCATGTACGGGTGGGCGCAGAAGCAGCCGCTCCGCACGCCGATCCCGTACTCGGCGGACAGCCGGGCCGCCACCAGCCCGTGCGGGACACCGTCAAGGTCAAAGGCCGCGACCGGCAGCCTGTCCCCGGACGTGGGTCCGTACCGGCGCAGCCCCGGCACCGTGCTCAGCTCCGCGTCCAGCGCCTCGGTCACCGCCCGCTCGTGGGCCAGCAGGCCGGGCCAGTCCTCCCGGAGCTCGTCGGCCGCGGCGGCGAGCGCGACCGCGCCGAGGACGTTGGGCGATCCGGCCTCCTCGCGATCGGGCGCGTCGGCCCAGACGACGTCGTCGAACGAGACCGCCTTGACCGTGCCGCCGCCCACGAGCAGCGGCTCGCCACGTCCGAAGACGTGCCGCGGCGCGACGAGCGCCCCGGAGCCGAAGGGCGCGTACATCTTGTGCCCGGAGATCGCCAGGGCGTCCACGCCGAGCGCGGTCATGTCGATGGGCCGGTGCGGTGCCAGCTGGGCGCCGTCGACCACCACGAACACCCCCCGGTCGCGTGCGGCGGTGGCGATCGCACCGAGGTCGGGCACCCAGCCGGTGACGTTCGAGGCCCCGGTGACGGCCAGGACGCGCGGCACCGGGCGCCGGTCGAGCGCAGCCACGACCTGCTCCGGGCCGAAGGTCCCCCGGGAGTCGACGTCGACGACCCGCAGCCGCGCGTGCCGGCGCCACGGGAGGAGGTTGGCGTGGTGCTCGACGGCCGTGGTCACCACCACGTCCTCGGGCCGCAGGTCCAGCCGGAAGGCCAGCACGTTGAGCGCCTCGGTGGTGTTCCGCGTGAACACCACGACGTGCGTGCGCGGGTCGGCCCCCACCAGACGCAGCACGCTCTCCCGCGCCTCCTCGTACCGCGCACTGGTGTAGCGGGACTTCGCACCCGCCCCCCGGTGCACGCTGGAGTACCAGGGCAGGAGGTCCTGGACGGCCTGGACCACCCGGACGGAGGCGGAGCTGGTCGCGGCGGCGTCCAGGTCGACGTAGCGGGACAGCCGCCCGTCGCGCGCAGGGACCTGGACGTCCGCGCCGACGAGCGGGCCCGGCTTCGTGTCACTCGCCTCGTGCATGGTGATCCCATCGGCCGCGGGCCGGGGTTTCTCAAGCGCAAAAGGCGGCCGGACCTGCACCAACCCCTTGAGGTGATCTTGGGCGGGTGGGCTCAACGCGCCGCCACCGGCTGACGAGGAACCGGGCATGAGCCCATCACCGACGGAGGTCGCCACCGTCAGCCGGCGGCAGCGGGGATTCCGGCTGACGTCGCGCGTCTTCTGGGACCTGGCAGTCTGGATGATCGGGCTCGGCATCGCCGTCGGGCTGGTCTTCCCACCGTTCGCGACCGGCCTCGGCGTGCCCGCCGAGTACGCCGAGCGCCCGCTGTTCAAGGCGGCCTGCCTCGGCGCCGGCTTCCTCGTCGGCGCGCTCAGCTACACCCTGTGCCGCTGCCTCGTCGGCGGCCGGCTGGCCGTGCTCAGCAGCCACCTCCGGTCGGTGGCGCAGGGGATCGCCGAGGCGAGCCGTACCGGCGACTGGTCGCAGTCGACGTCCCAGCGCATCCGCGTCGACTCCGACGACCAGCTCGGGGAGACCGCGCAGGCCTTCAACAGCCTGCTCGACGCCCTGGAGGCCGGGGAGCACTTCCGCTCGCTGGTGCGGAACGCCTCCGACATCATCACCGTCGTCGACCCCTCCGGGACGATCACCTACCAGACGCCGTCGGTCGGCTGGGTGCTCGGCTACCCGCCCGGGACGCTCATCGGCACCGACATCCACACCCTCGTGCACGCCGAGGACGCGACCTCCTTCCGCGACCAGCTGCGCTCGGTCGCCCGCGGCCTCTCCCTGGCGCCCTGCCCAGCGGTCCGGATGCGGCACCGCAACGGGTCCTGGCGGTGGACGGAGACCGTGGTCAACGACCTCCGCGACGACCCGGCCGTCAACGGCGTGGTGCTCACCACCCGGGACGTCAGCGACCGCAGGGAGCTGGAGGAGCAGCTGCGCACCCAGGCGTTCTACGACCCGCTGACCGGCCTGCCCAACCGGGCCCTGTTCATGGAGCGGCTGCGCGCCGCCGAGGAACGCGAGCGCGAGGCCGGCACCCCCGCGGCGGTGCTGTTCCTGGACCTGGACAACCTCAAGGCGGTGAACGACACGCTCGGCCACGACGGCGGTGACGCACTGCTCGGGGTGGTGGCCCAGCGGGTCGGGGGCTGCCTGCGGCCCGGGGACACCCTGGCACGTCTGGCCGGCGACGAGTTCGCCGTGCTCATCGGTGGACCGCAGAGCAGCGAGATGGCCCCGCGGGTGGCCGAGCGCATCCTCGCCGTGCTCCGCGAGCCGGTGCTCGTCGTCGACCGCGCGGTCCGCGCCAGCCTCAGCATCGGGCTCGCCACCACGGCCAGCGCCGCCGCCAGCGGGATCGGTCTGCTGAGCGCAGCCGACATCGCCATGTACGTGGCCAAGACCAGCGGCAAGGGCCGGTGCGAGGTCTTCCAGCCCAGTCACCACGCCGACCACCTCGACCGCGAACGCATGCAGGCCGACCTGTACCAGGCGCTGGAACGGCACGAGCTCGTCCTGCACTACCAGCCGATCGTCGATCTCGCCTCCCGCCGCATCAACGGCTACGAGGCCCTGGTCCGCTGGCAGCACCCGGAGCGGGGGCTGGTGCCGCCGGCGCGGTTCATCACCCTGGCCGAGGACAGCGGCCTGATCGTCCCGATCGGCCGGTGGATCCTGCGGGAGGCCACCCGCCAGGCCGCCGCCTGGCAGCAGCCCGGCGGCGCGGCGCCTCGGATGAGCGTCAACGTGTCGGTGTGCCAGTTCCAGCACCCCGACCTCGTCGACGACGTCACCGAGGCCCTGCAGGCCTCCGGCCTGGCCCCGGACCGGCTGACCCTGGAGATCACCGAGTCGCTGTTCGCCCAGGACACCACGGGGACCACGCACAAGCTCGAGCAGCTCAAGGCCCTCGGCGTGCGGCTCGCCCTCGACGACTTCGGCACCGGGTACTCGTCGCTGAGCTACCTGCGCCGTTTCCCCATCGACATCCTCAAGATCGACAAGTCCTTCGTCGACGGCGTCGCCACGAGCTCCGAGGACCGGGCGGTCATCGGGGCGATCGTGGCGCTGGGGCAGACGCTGCACCTCGACCTCGTGGCCGAGGGCATCGAGACGCCGGCCGAGCTCGCGGCCCTCGAGTCGCTCGGCGTCCGGTACGGGCAGGGCTACCACCTCGGGCGGCCCGCCCCGCCGGAGCAGGCCGCGGTCGCTGCGCCGGGCGACGAGCGCCGTCGGCCGGACAGCCCGGGCGCCGGCCTGCGGCCCGCAGCCGCGCCGCGGGCAGCCGCCGCCGTCTCCCCCGGGCAGCACGACGCTGCCCGGGAGGCGACGCCACCCGTCCGGCCCCAGGGCCCGGCGCCGGGCCCCGCCGCCGTGGGACCGCTCAGCTGGTGAGCATCCCGCCCTCGACCGGGATCGTGGTGCCGGTGACGTACCCACCGGCGTCGCTGACCAGGAAGACGAGGGCGGCGGCGAGCTCCTCGGGCTCGCCCTTGCGCCCGACGAGCACCCGGGACAGCTGCGACTCGAGGTAGCCCTCGGGGTACTGGTCGGTCATCTCCGAGGTGAAGAAGCCCGGCGCCAGGGCGTTGACCCGGATGCCCTTGCGGCCGGTCCACTGCTGGGCCAGGTCCCGGGTCAGCCCGACGAGCCCGGCCTTGCTCGCCGCGTAGGCCGCCTGCGGCAGGCCCGCGGTGGTCAGCCCCAGGACGCTGGAGATGTTCACGATCGAGCTGCCCGGCTGCATCACCCGGCCGCACGCCTGGGCCATCCAGTAGCAGCCGTTGAGGTTGACGTCGATGACCTGCCGGAACTGCTCGGGGGCCTCCCGCGTCGCCGGCATCGCGGTGCCGACCCCCGCGTTGTTCACCAGGATGTCGACCTTGCCGAACTCGGCCATGGCGGCGTCGACGAGCGCCTGGCAGTCCTCGGGCCGGGACACGTCGGTGGCCACGCTGATCGCGCGCCGCCCGGTCGCCTCCACCGCCCGCTGCGTGTCGGCCAGCCGGTCGACCCGGCGGGCGCCCAGGACGACGTCGCACCCGGCCTCGGCCAGCGTCCGGGCGAACACCGCCCCGAGGCCGGACGAGGCCCCGGTGACGACGGCGACGCGGTCGTCGAGGCGGAACAGGTCGAGGATCGAGCGGTCGGGCATGAGCGAAGTTCTCCCTCGAGGACGGTGGGCGGTCCGGCCACCGTATCCGGCCTGTGCGGTACATCACCCCCCGAGCCGGGTAGGAGCCCGCCGTCCAGCCACCGGGTCCAGGGGGATCGATGACCAACCTCGCGCAGAACCTGCTCGACTCCGCCGCCGAGGGAGCCGACCGGCCCGCGCTGCGCATGGACGACGCCGTCCTCGGCTACGGCCAGTTCCGCGACGCCGCGCTGCGCGTGGCCGCCGGGCTGCAGGCCCGGGGCGTACAGCCCGGCGACCGCGTCGGGCTGGTGCTGCCCAACGTGATCGCCTTCCCGGTCGTCTTCTACGGCGCGCTGCTGGCCGGCGCCGCGGTCGTGCCGATGAACCCGCTGCTCAAGGCGCGGGAGGTGCAGTACTTCCTGGAGGACTCCGGCGCGCGCGTCGTCGTCACCCTCGAGAGCACGGCCGAGCCGGTGCGCGAGGCGGCCGGCACCGTCGGCATCGAGGCCGTGGTCGTGGGCCCGGCGTCGCCGGCGGAGCTGATGGCCGACGAGCCGCCGACCGCGCCGGTGGAGCGCTCCGACGACGACCTGGCGGTCATCCTCTACACCTCCGGGACGACGGGGCAGCCCAAGGGCGCCGAGCTCACCCACGCGAACATGGGCCGCAACGCGCTGACCACCGCCGAGACGCTCGCCGAGAACACCGCCGACGACGTGATCATGGGCTGCCTGCCGCTGTTCCACGTCTTCGGCCTGACCTGCGGCCTGAACACCGCCGTCCTGCGGGGATCACTGCTCACCCTCATCCCCCGGTTCGACGGCGGGAAGGCGCTGGAGGTCATCGAGCGCGACCGGGTGACCATCTTCGAGGGCGTCCCGACGATGTTCGCGGCGATGCTGCACCAGCCCGACGCCGACCGGCACGACGTCTCCAGCCTCCGGCTGTGCGTCTCCGGCGGGTCGGCGATGCCGGTGGAGATCATGCGCTCGTTCGAGGAGCGCTTCGGCTGCATGATCCTCGAGGGCTACGGCCTGTCGGAGACCTCGCCGGTCGCCTCGTTCAACCACCCGCACGCCGAGCGCAAGCCCGGCTCCATCGGCACCCCGATCCGCGGGGTGGAGATGCGGCTGGTCGACGACGACGGCAACGACGTCGGCCCCGGCGAGGTGGGCGAGATCGCCATCCGCGGCGAGAACGTGATGCGCGGCTACTGGCAGCGGCCCGAGGAGACGGCGAAGTCCATCCCCGACGGCTGGTTCCGCACCGGCGACCTGGCCCGCACCGACGACGACGGCTACTTCTTCATCGTCGACCGCAAGAAGGAGATGATCATCCGCGGTGGCTACAACGTGTACCCGCGGGAGATCGAGGAGGCCCTCTACGAGCACCCGGCGGTGGCCGAGGTGGCCGTCGTCGGCATCACGCACCCCGATCTCGGGGAGGAGGTCGCCGCGGCGGTCGCCCTCAAGCCCGGCATGACCGCCGGGGCCGACGAGCTGCGCGAGTTCGTCAAGGAACGGGTGGCCGGCTACAAGTACCCGCGGCACCTGTGGCTGGTCGAGAGCCTGCCCAAGGGCCCGACCGGCAAGATCCTGCGCCGCGCCGTGGAGGTGCCCGAGGAGGTGGGCCGCCGATGACCCGGCCACCGGCTCCCCGGACGCCCCCGCCGTCGCCCCCGCTGTGGCGGCAGGCCTTCGACGCCGCCGAGCGCGCGGTCGCCCCGCGCGCCGAGGACCTCGTGCGCAGCGAGTACTTCTCGCTCGCCACCGCGCTGCTCCGCCGCGCGCAGAACGTCGCGGGCGGATCGGTCCAGGGCCTCAGCGCCCGCGCCTGGCACCTGCTGAACCTGCCCGCCGGCAGCGACATCAGCCGGCTGCGCGCGCAGATCGGCTCGCTCGACCGCGAGGTGCGCCGGCTGACCATCCAGTTGGAGCAGGAGCGGCGACGCGGCGCCACGTCCCGCCCCGGCCCTTCCCGACCGACCAGCAGCACGGAGGACAGCGATGCCGACGGTGCCCAGCCCGCAGACGGTGCTCGACCGCGTCCGGCGCGACGTCGAGCGCAACACCCTGCGAGCCCGTAACGGGATCAAGCTCGTCGCCGGCGTCGACCGGCCCGGCGTCGGGCAGACCCCCAAGGACGTCGTCTGGCAGCGGGGGCGCACCCAGCTCTGGCACTACCGCAACGACCCCGGCACCCACGGCGGCGTCCGCTACGGACCGCCGCTGCTGATCGTGTTCAGCATGGTGAGCCGCAGCTACATCCTCGACCTGACCCCGGGCAACAGCTTCGTGGAGCAACTGCTGGAAGCCGGCTTCGACGTGTACATGCTCGACTGGGGCGAGCCGGACGAGCGCGACGCGGGGAACGGCCTCGAGGACTACGTCGACGACTACATCCCCGCCGGGATCGACCGCGTCCTCGAGATCTCCGGTGCCGACGAGGTCAACCTGTTCGGCTACTGCTTCGGCGGGGACCTGGCCCTGCTCTACGCCGCGCACCACCCCGACGCGCCGCTGCGCAGCCTGACCGTGCTGGCGACGCCCGTCGACTTCCGGCACATGGGCCCGCTCGCCGACATCTTCGCCGTCGGCGGGATGGACGTCGGCGCCGTCCTCGACGCGGACGGCAACGTCCCGCCCTCGGTCGTCGTCCAGGGCTTCCGGGCGCTGACCCCGACCGCGGAGGTGACCCGGTACGTCAACCTGTGGGAGCGCCTCTGGAACGACGAGTACGTCGCGTCCTACCAGGCCATGACCGGGTGGTCGGACGACCACGTGCCCTTCCCCGGCGCCGCCGCGCGGCAGACGGCGGAGATGCTGGTGCGGAACAACGGCATGGTGAACGACCGGCTCGCCGTGGGCGGGGACCGGGTGCACCTCGCCGACATCCGGGTGCCGTTCCTGACCGTGCGGGCCGACCGCGACCACATCGTGCCGCCGGACGCGACCGCGCCCCTGATCGACCTGGTCGGGTCGCCCGACAAGCACGAGCTCTGCCTCGACGCCGGGCACATGGGGCTGGTCGTCGGCCGCACCGCGGCGAGGACGACGGTGCCCACGATCATCGACTTCGTCCGCCGGCGCAGCGACCCGCTGGATGCCGACGACACGGACCAGGGGGCCTGACGTGGCAGTCGTGGAACTCGGGCCCGAGCGCTGCGACGCGCTGCTGCGGTTCTTCGGTGACCTCCCCGAGGGGGACCTGACCTTCATCAAGGAGGAGGTCACCGACCCGGAGACCGTCCGGTCGTGGGCGACCGGTGACTCCGCCGGAGGCCGCTGGGTGGCCGTCGACGGCACGGACGAGGTGACCGGCTACGTCGCCGTCCGGCCGCTCCCGGGCTGGTCGGACCACGTGGGCGAGGTCCGCCTGGTGGTCGCCCCGTCCCGCCGCGGCAGCGGGCTCGGCCGGGAGCTGGCCCGGCAGGCGCTGGTGGGCGCGGTCTCCTCCGGGCTGTCGAAGCTCGTGGTCGAGGTGGTCGCCGAGCAGGGGCCGGCGCTGGCGCTCTTCAGCGACCTCGGCTTCAGCGGCGAGGCCCTGCTGCGCGACCACATCCGCGACCGCAGCGGCGAACTGCGCGACCTGATGGTGCTGGCGCACCACGTCTCCGACACGTGGGCGGGCATGGACACCGTCGGCGTCGCCGACGAGCTGGACGCGCCGGCCGGCTGAGCGGGGTCAGCGCTCGGTGACCCGCCCGCCGTCGACCTCGAGCCGCCGGTCGGTCGCCACCGCCGCCAGCATGCGGCGGTCGTGGGTGACCAGCAGCAGCGTGCCGGTGTAGCCGGCCAGCGCCTGCTCCAGCTGCTCGATCGCCGGCAGGTCGAGGTGGTTGGTGGGCTCGTCGAGCACCAGCACGTTGATGCCGCGGGCCTGCAGCAGCGCCAGCGCCGCGCGGGTGCGCTCCCCCGGTGACAGGGTGAGCGCGGGGCGCAGCACGTGGTCGGCGGTCAGCCCGAACTTGGCCAGCAGGGTGCGCACCTCGGCCGTGGGCCAGTCGGGCACCTCCGCGCCGAAGGCGTCGAGCAGCTGCTCGGGACCGAGGAAGCGCCCGCGGGCCTGGTCGATCTCCCCGATGCGCACGGACGGGCCGAGGGTGGCCGCCCCCTCGTCCAGCGGCACCCGGCCCAGGAGGGCCGCGAGCAGGGTCGACTTGCCCGACCCGTTCGCGCCGGTGATGGCCACCCGGTCGCCCCAGTCGACCTGCAGGTCCACCGGGCCGAGGGTGAAACCGCCCCGGCGGACGACGGCGCCACGCAGCGTGGCCACGACGGCGCCGGCGCGCGGCGCCGCGGCGATCTCCATGCGCAGCTCCCACTCCTTGCGGGGCTCCTCCACGACGTCGAGCCGCTCGATCATCCGCTCGGTCTGCCTGGCCTTGGCCGCCTGCTTCTCCGAGGACGCCCGGTTGGCGGCCCTGATGTGCTTGTCGCCGTCCTTCGACTTCTTGATCGAGTCGCGGACGCCCTTGGCCATCCAGTTGCGCTGCATGCGGGCCCGCGCCTCGAGCCCGGCCCTGGTGTCGGCGAACTCCTCGTACTCCTCGCGCGCGTGCCGGCGGGCGACCTCTCGTTCGGCCAGGTACGCCTCGTAGCCGCCGTCGTGCACCCGCACCAGCTGCTGGGCGAGGTCGAGCTCGACGATCCGGTTGGTCGTGCGCGCGAGGAACTCGCGGTCGTGGCTGACGACGACCACGCCGGCCCGGGAACCGGTGACGAAGCGCTCGAGCTGGTCGAGCCCGGCCAGGTCGAGGTCGTTGGTCGGCTCGTCGAGCAGCAGGACGTCGTAGCGGGAGAGCAGCAGGGAGGCCAGGCCCACGCGCGCGGCCTGCCCGCCGGAGAGCCCGGTCATGAGCGCGTCGAGCGCGACCCCGGGCGCCACGTCGGCGACCACCTCGGCCGCCCGCTCGTCGAGGTCTGCGCCACCGAGGGCCAGCCAGCGTTCCAGGATGTCCCCGTACGCGTCATCGGCACCCGGTTCCCCGGCGGCGAGCGCCTCGGTGGCGGCCTCCATCGCCTCCTGCGCGGCGGCGACGCCGGTGCGCCGGGCGAGCGCGGCCAGCACCGTCTCGCCGTCGCGGCGCTCGTGCTCCTGCGGGAGGTACCCCAGGGTGGCCGTCGGCGGGCTGAGGACGATGCTGCCCGCCTCGGCCGCGATCTCCCCGGCGAGGGTGCGCAGCAGCGTGGACTTGCCCGCGCCGTTCACCCCGACGAGACCGACGACGTCGGCGGGTGCGACCACGAGGTCGAGGTCGGAGAACAGCACGCGGGCGCCGTGACCGGCCGCCAGTCCGCGGGCGACGAGGGTGGCGCTCACCCCGACAGCCTGCCAAGCCGCTCCGGGGAACCGGCGACCGATGCCCGCCGGCGCGCCGTGCCGGCCCTCGGGGAGGTCAGCAGTCCAACCGATCGGGGTCGTCCCCACCTGTTTCGACGGCGTCCTCGTCGAGGGGGTGTTCGTCGAAGGCGTCCTCGTCGTAGCCGTTCTCGTCGTCGGCCGACGCGCTCCGGCGCACCAGCCAGGGCTGCAGGTGGTCGTAGCCCCGCACCGACACCCGGCGCAGCGGGCGCACCCGGTAGCCGGGCACCCCGCGCAGCCGGTGGGCGAGGGCGCCGTCGACCAGGAGCGCGCCGGGCCGGGCCAGCGAGGTCAGCCGGCTGGCCAGGTTCACCACCGGCGAGTACACGTCCCCCAGCCGGGTCAGCACCGCGCCGTAGGCCGCCCCCACCCGCAGCGGCGGCCGGTCGCTGGCCGCCCACGCATGGGGCAGCTGGAGCCCGATGTCGGCGGCGTCGGTGGCCGAGCCGGCGGTGAACAGCACCCCGTCACCGACCGTCTTCACCACCCGGCCGTGGTGCCGGGCGATCACCTCGGCCGCCGTGCTCTCGAAGTCCTCCACCATCGCGCCCAGCTCCCGGCCGCCCATGCCCCGGCTGCGCGAGGTGTAGCCCACCAGGTCGGCGAAGCCCACGGCGAGCTCGCGCCGGTCGCCCGGGCCGGCGAGCAGCCGCTCGACGTTGGCCGCCAGGTGCCGGCGCCACACGTAGTCCTGCACCTCGCGCAGCCGGGGCAGCAGCGCCTGCGCCGCGGCGACGGCCCGGTCGGCGGTGACGGCCCGGCCCTCCCCGGCGTCCGCGCCGCGGAGCAGCGCGTCGGCCAGCATGTCGGTCTGCCAGTCGGCCAGCCGGGACAGCGACTGACCCATCGCGCGGGCGATCGACGCCTCGCTGTCCGGCCCGACGAAGCCGGAGTCGATCAGGGTGGACAGCACGCCCAGCGCGGCGATGTCGGCGTCGGTGAACGCGGGGTCGTCGTCGGCCGCGTCGGGGAAGCCGAGCGCCCGCCACAGCCGCTGGGTGCGCTCCGGCGGCATCCCGGCCAGCTGCCCGACCTGCAGCCGGGTGTAGCGGCGCGGACCACCGAGCAGCAGTCGCTCCAGCGCCTCCCGGGCGCCGGGGCCCGGGACGTCCCCCGGATCGCTCACGGCGCGCACTCTATGTGACCGGGGCGACCGATGTGCCTCCTGTCACGGGGGCACCCGACGCGGGAGCGGTGCGACCGGCCAGCACGACCACGCCCGCGAGCAGGACGGGGAGCAGCGCCAGGGCCGCGGAGAGACCCACCACCTCGGCCAGGCCCCCGATCGCAGGGGGGCCCAGCAGGAACCCGAGGTACCCCGGCGTGGTGACCGCGGCGAGGGCCGGCCCGACCTCCCGCTCACCGTCGGCCGCCGCGGAGAACACCACCGGCACGGTGCAGGCCAGCCCCGCGCCCAGGGCGGCGAAACCGGCGAGCACGGCACCGACCGTCGGGCCCAGGGCGACGAGCAGCCCGCCGGCCATGGCCACCAGGGCGGAGGTCCGCACCGTCCGCACCCGGCCCCAGGCGGCGACCACCCGGTCCCCCGCCAGGCGCCCGGCCACCATCGTGAGGCTGAAGGCGGTGAACGCCAGGCCGGCGGTTCCCGCGGACGCGCCGAGCTCGTCGCGGAGGTGGACCGCGCTCCAGTCCCCCACCGCCCCCTCGGCGAGGAGCACGACCAGTGCGATGAACGCCAGCGGCAGCAGCCGGCCACGCGGCCAGGCCACGAGCGGGCCCCGCGGCCCGGGCGCCCGCTCCTCACGGAGCAGGGCGGGGAACAGCGGCGCGCACACCACCAGCAGGACCAGCCCCGCCACCCCCAGGTGCAGGCCCAGCGGGAGACCGGCGGCCGCGGCGAGCGACCCGGTCAGCGCCCCCACGAGCGCACCGGCGGAGAAGGCGGCGTGGAAGGAGGACATCACCGGCCGGGCGAGGGTCCGCTCGACCGTCACGGCCTGGGCGTTCATGGCGACGTCCAGCCCGCCGAACGCCAGGCCGAACAGCAGGAGAGCCGGCGCCAGCCAGGGCAGCGACGGCGCCAACCCGAGGAGCACCGGCAGCGCGAAGAAGGCCAGGGCCGCCGACACGGTCGTCGTGCGGCTGCCGAACCGGGCGCTCAGCGCCCCGACCAGCGGCATGGCGACGAGGGCCCCGACCGCCGGCACCAGCAGAGCACCGCCGAGCGCGGCGTCCGAGAGGTCCAGGCGCTCCTTGACGTCGGGGATCCGCACCGCCCAGTTGCCGAACAGGGCCCCGTTCGCCGCGAACACCGCCGTCACCGCGGTACGCGCCCACCCCAGCCGGTTCACCCGCCCAGTCGACCACGGGGAGCCGACGATCCCGCCGGCACGGCGCGGGAGATGGCGACCGCGTGGACGGCAGCCGGCCTGCCGGCGACGACCACCCGACCGCGCGGTGTCCGGGACGGACCCACGGCGCGGGGGCTCCCGCAGCGGGAACCCGGTGCGCTTGGATGGGGCCGTCACCAGCATGTACGACGGGAGAGCGCCATTTCCAGCGGCACGGCCGCGAGGGTCGACCCGGTGCGGGTCGAGATCCGCGGCCTCACCAAGTCATTCGCGAACGTACGAGCCGTCTCCGACCTCGGGTTCACCGTCGAGCCCGGCACGGTCACCGGTTTCCTGGGCCCCAACGGCGCGGGCAAGACGACGACCCTCCGGATGGTCCTGGGGCTGATGGAGCCCGACGCCGGGACCGCCACCTTCAACGGCCGGACGTACACCTCGCTGGCCGAGCCGCTGCGCACGGTCGGGGCGGTCCTGGAGACGGCGTTCCACCCGGCCCGTTCCGGCCGCAACCACCTCCGGGTGTACTGCCGCGCCGCCGGGCTCCCGCTGCAGCGGGCCGACGAGGTGCTCGCCCAGGTCGGCCTGGCGGACGCCGGACGCCGCCGCGCCGGCGGCTACTCGCTCGGCATGCGGCAGCGGCTGGGGCTGGCCACCGCGCTGCTGGGCGACCCCGCCGTGCTCGTCCTCGACGAGCCGGCCAACGGCCTGGACCCTGAGGGCATCCAGTGGCTGCGCGGGTTCCTCCGCCACCTGGCGCACGAGCAGGGGCGGACGATCCTGGTGTCCAGCCACCTGCTGTCCGAGGTGGAGCAGACCGTCGACCGCGTCGTCATCGTGGGCGCCGGGCAGCTGGTGCGCGAGGGGTCGATGGAGCAGCTGCGCTCCGGGGCCGACGGCGCCGGGACGGTGCTGGTGCGCAGCCCGGAGGCCGCCCGGCTGGCCGAGGCGCTGCGGACCGACGGGACGCACGTCTCGCTGGACGGCGACGCCCTGACCGTCAGCGGCCGGACGACGGCCGAGATCGGGGCCCGCGCCTTCGCCGCCGGCGTCGAGCTGCACGAGCTGCGCGCGCAGACCAGCGGCCTCGAGCAGATCTACTTCCAGCTCACCGCCGGGCGCGGGCAGTTCGCCGCGCCGTCGGCCGGTCCGGTCGCCCAGGAGGCCACCCGATGATGCACCTGGTCCGCGCCGAGTGGACCAAGCTGTTCACCACCCGCGTCTGGATCGGGCTGCTGCTCGGCGCGGTCGCGCTGGCGGTGCTGTCGACGGTCTTCCTCACCGCCTTCGCCGGCAACCCCGACACCGGCGTCCCGGAGGTCGGCACGCCGCTGTTCGAGCAGCAGGCCTTCGCGGGGCCGGCGAGCGCCGTGGTGCTCATGCTCGTGCTCGGGGTCATCGGGATGACGCAGGAGTACCGGCACCGGACCGCCACACCCACCTTCCTCACCACGCCCCGCCGCGGCCGGGTGGTCGTCGCCAAGCTCATCGCCTACGCGCTGGTGGCGATCCCCTTCGCGCTCGTCGTCACCGCGGTGAACTACGCGGTGCTGGCCGTCTACGCCGGTGCCCGCGGCGCGGTCCCCGAACTCTCCGGCGACAACCTCCGCGTGGTCGCCACCTCGGCGCTGGCGCTGGTCATCTACACGGTCATCGGGGTGGGCCTCGGCGCGCTGATCCGCAACCAGATCGGCGCGATCGTCGGCGCGCTGGTCTACCTGTTCGTCGTCGAGTCGCTGATCCGTGGGTTCTTCGGCGCGGCCTACAAGTGGCTGCCCGGAGGCGCCCTCGAGGCGCTCACCGCCACCTTCCAGGGCCCCGACGTCCTGGAGCGGTGGCAGGGCGGTGTCCTGCTCCTCGGTTACGGTCTTGTTGCCGCCGTGCTCGGCACGTTCCTGGCCGTCCGACGCGACATCGTCTGAGGCGCCGGCGGACACCGCAGGATCCTCGTCCGGCCGAGAGCAGGTGCCGGGCAGCTGCGAACGGAGATCGGAGAAAGCGTGACGACTCGCATGACCGTCCAGCGGCTGGGCCGCCTGATCGTCGACGGTGACGTGGACGGGGTCCGCTCCGCCGTCGCCGAGACCCCGCGCCTGCTCGGCGGAACCCTCGAGCGGGAGGGCCAGGACGGCTGGACGCCGCTGCACCTGGCCGTCGCCTGCGACCGCGTCGACGTCGTCCGGGTCCTGGCCGACGCCGGAGCCGACCTGTCGGCGCGCACCGACCAGCACCGCACCCCGCTGCACCTGGCGCTCGAGCACGCCCCCGACCTGGTGCCCGTGCTCGTGGAGCTGGGCGCCGTCGTCGACGCGCCCAGCGCGGCCTACCTCGACGACGTCGACCGGCTGACCGCCGAGCTCGACGCCGGGGCCCCGATGACCGACCCCGCCACCGGCGTCGACCTGCTGGCCTGGGCGGCGCTCGGCGGCGCCGCCGACGCCGCGCGGCTGCTGCTGGCCCGCGGGGCCGACGCCGACGGCGGGGCGCTCCAGGCCGCCGCCGCCGGGGGCAGCCTGGAGCTGGTCCGCCTGCTGCTGGAGGCCGGCGCCACGGCCGACCGGCACGACCCCGAGACCGGGCGCACCCCGCTGCACGTGGCGGTCGCGGCCGGGCCGCGCGGCGACTGCCCCGAGATCGTCCGGCTGCTGCTCGATGCCGGGGCCGACGTCAACGCCACCACCCACGACGGCGCCAGCGCGCTGGACATCAGCCGCGTGGCGGCGGCCCGGCACCGGCGGGCCGACGAGCACGAGGCCAGCGGCAACGACGCCCTGGTCGAACTGCTCGTGGCCCACGGCGCGACCCACTGACCACCACGCGGGACGGGCGCGCGGTTCCCGATCCGTGCCGGGTCGGCGACCCGGCACGGGCGTAGACTCGACACCCGGTCCAGCGACGCCCCTCAGCCGGCAGCCCCAAGACGAAGAAGGCACTCGACCCCGTGTCAAGCGTGAACTCATCCCGCCCGTCGTCCACGTCGTCCCCGGTCGCCGGTTTCGGCACCAACGAGTGGCTGGTCGAGGAGATGTACCAGCAGTTCCTCGCCGACCCGTCCAGCGTCGATCAGGCGTGGCACGAGTTCTTCGCCGACTACCGGCCGGGCAGCCCCGTCGGCGGCGGCGACCGCGAGCAGGCGCCGTCCGCCAAGGGCGCCCCCGCACCGGCGTCCCCGCCGCAGTCCGCTCCGGCGCCGGGCGCGGCGCCGCAGCCCGCCGGCGCGGCAGCGCCGGACGTCCAGCGCCCGGCCGCCGGGTCCGAGCCGACCCGGAGCGCACCCGTGCAGAAGAGCAACCCGAAGCCCGCCACCCCCGAGCAGAAGGCCGCCCCCGCGGAGAAGGCCGCCCCCGCCGCCAAGCCGGCGCCCAAGCCGTCGGCCGGCGACGGCAAGCAGTCCCCGCTGCGCGGCGCCGCCGCCGCGGTGGTCAAGAACATGAACGCCTCGCTGACCGTGCCGACGGCGACGAGCGTGCGGGCGGTCCCGGCGAAGCTGCTGGTCGACAACCGCATCGTCATCAACAACCACCTGGCCCGCGCACGCGGGGGCAAGGTCTCCTTCACGCACCTGATCGGCTACGCGCTGATCCGGGCGCTCGACGCGTTCCCGAACATGAACAGCGCCTTCGCCGAGATCGACGGCAAGCCGGTGCTGGTGGCGCCCGAGCACGTCAACTTCGGGCTCGCCATCGACCTGCCCAAGCCCGACGGCTCGCGCTCCCTGGTGGTGGCGTCGATCAAGGCCGCCGAGGAGATGGACTTCGCCGCCTTCTGGGCCGCCTACGAGGACATCATCCGGCGCGCCCGGAACAACAAGCTGACCATGGAGGACTTCTCCGGCACCACGATCAGCCTGACCAACCCGGGCACGATCGGCACCAACCACTCGGTGCCGCGGCTGACCGCCGGCCAGGGCGCGATCATCGGCGTGGGGGCCATGGAGTACCCCGCCGAGTTCCAGGGGATGAGCCCCGAGGTGCTCACGGACATGGGCGTCTCGAAGATCATCACGCTCACCTCCACCTACGACCACCGGATCATCCAGGGCGCGGAGTCCGGCGACTTCCTGCGCAAGCTGCACTCGCTGCTGCTGGGTGAGGACGGCTTCTACGACGAGGTCTTCCGCTCGCTGCGGATCCCCTACGAGCCGGTGCGCTGGATGCCGGACGTGCGGGTCACGCGCGAGGGGCAGATCGACAAGGAAGCCCGGGTCATCGAGGTCATCGAGTCCTACCGGCGCAACGGCCACCTCATGGCCGACACCGACCCGCTCGAGTTCAAGGTCCGCACCCACCCCGACCTCGACATCCTCCAGCACGGTCTCACCCTGTGGGACCTGGACCGGACGTTCCCGGTCGGCGGCTTCGCCGGTGAGCGGCTCATGCCGCTGCGGGACATCCTCGGCGTGCTGCGCAACTCCTACTGCCGCACGGTCGGCGTGGAGTACATGCACATCACCGATCCCGAGGAGCGCGAGTGGCTCCAGCAGCGGATCGAGATCAAGCACGAGCAGCCCGACCGCGAGAAGCAGAAGCACGTGCTCGGCCGGCTGAACGCCGCCGAGGCGTTCGAGACCTTCCTGCAGACCAAGTACGTCGGGCAGAAGCGGTTCAGCCTGGAGGGCGGGGAGTCGGTCATCCCGATCCTCGACGAGGTGCTCATCGCCGGCACCGACCACGGGCTCGACGAGGTCGCGATCGGCATGGCCCACCGCGGCCGGCTCAACGTCCTGGCCAACGTGCTCGGCAAGAGCTACGCCAAGATCTTCGGTGAGTTCGAGGGCAACATCGACCCGGGCACGGTCCAGGGCTCCGGCGACGTGAAGTACCACCTCGGCGCCACGGGGAAGTTCCGCAACCCGTTCCGCAGCGACGCCGAGATCGCCGTCTCGCTGGCCAGCAACCCCTCTCACCTGGAGACGGTCAACCCCGTCCTCGAGGGCATCGTCCGCGCGAAGCAGGACATGATCGACAAGGGCGAGCAGGGCTTCACGGTCCTCCCCCTCCTCCTGCACGGCGACTCCGCGTTCGCCGGCCAGGGCGTGGTCCAGGAGACGCTGAACCTCTCGCAGCTGCGCGGCTACCGCACCGGCGGCACCGTGCACGTGGTCATCAACAACCAGGTCGGCTTCACCACCAGCCCCGGCTCGGCTCGCTCGACGCTCTACTCGACCGACGTCGCGCGGATGGTCAACGCCCCGATCTTCCACGTGAACGGGGACGATCCCGAGGCGTGCGTCCGCGTGGCCCGGCTGGCGGTCGAGTACCGGCAGCAGTTCAAGAAGGACGTCGTCATCGACCTCGTCTGCTACCGCCGTCGCGGGCACAACGAGGGCGACGACCCATCGATGACCCAGCCGCTGATGTACGACATCATCGACCGCAAGCGCTCGGTGCGGAAGCTGTACACCGAGGCGCTCGTCGGCCGCGGCGACATCACCCTCGAGGAGGCCGAGGAGGCCCTCAAGGACTACCGCGGCCAGCTGGAGCGCGCCTTCGCCGAGACCCACGACGCACAGGACTCCTCCAAGCCCGAGCCGGTCATGGACCCGCGCACGCCGCAGGAGTCCACGGTGCAGACGGCGATCACGCCGGAGGTCCTCAAGACCATCGGCGACGCGCACGTCTCCTTCCCGCCGGACTTCACCCCGCACCCGAAGCTCCAGAAGATGCTGGAGAAGCGGGCCGCGATGGCCAGCGAGGGCGGCGTCGACTGGGCGATGGGCGAGCTGCTGGCGTTCGGGTCGCTGCTGATGGAGGGCGTGCCGGTCCGGCTGGCCGGGCAGGACTCCCGCCGCGGCACCTTCGTGCAGCGCCACTCGGTGCTCATCGACCGGGAGAACGGCGCGGAGTACACCCCCCTGGCCAACCTGACCGAGGACCAGGCGAAGTTCTTCGTCTACGACTCGCTGCTCAGCGAGTACGCCGCCCTGGGTTTCGAGTACGGATACTCGGTGGCCGACCCCAAGGCCCTGGTGCTGTGGGAGGCCCAGTTCGGCGACTTCGTCGACGGGGCCCAGATGGTCATCGACGAGTTCATCAGTTCCGGCGAGGCCAAGTGGGGCCAGCGCTCCGGCGTCGTCCTGCTGCTGCCGCACGGCATGGAGGGCCAGGGCCCGGACCACTCCAGCGGCCGGATCGAGCGGTTCCTGCAGCTGTCGGCGGAGAACAACATGACCGTCGCCAACTGCACGACCCCCGGGAACTACTTCCACCTGCTCCGCCGCCAGGCGCTCTCCGACGTGCACCGGCCACTGGTCGTCTTCACGCCGAAGTCGCTGCTGCGGGCGAAGGCGGCGGTCAGCCCGGTCGCCGACTTCACCGAGGAGAACTTCCGCCCGGTGCTGCCCGACACCGGGGTGGGCGGCGAGCCCCTGGACGCCTCCGCGGTGACGCGCGTGCTGCTGTGCAGTGGCAAGGTCGCCTACGACCTGATGGCGCAGCGCGAGTCCGACGGCCGCGCCGACACCGCCATCGTGCGGGTCGAGCAGCTGTACCCGCTGCCGGCCGAGCAGATCCGCGCCGAGCTGGAGCGGTACCCGGACGCCGCCGACGTGGTGTGGGTGCAGGAGGAGCCGGCCAACATGGGCGCCTGGCAGTTCATGGCGGTCAACCTGCCCGAGGAGCTGCCGGAGGGCCGGAAGCTCCGGCGGGTCAGCCGCCGCGCCTCGGCGAGCCCGGCCGTGGGCTCGGCGAAGGTGCACGAGGTCGAGCAGCGCAAGCTGGTCGCCGAGGCCTTCGCCGACTGACCCGGTCCACCTCTCGACGCCCGGCCCCCGATCCGCTCGGGGGCCGGGCGTCGTAGTTTCTGGGCATGTACTTCACCGACCGTGGTCTCGAGGAACTGGCCGAGCGGCGGGGCGGGGAGCAGGTGACCCTGGCCTGGCTGGCCGACCAGATGCAGGCGTTCGTCGACCAGCACCCCGATTTCGAGGTGCCGGTCGAGCGGCTGGCCACCTGGCTGGCGCGCGGCGGCACGGACGACGACGAGGACGAGTGAGCGGGCGGCGGGCGTAGCCAGCCGTCCCGCACCGTTAGCACCTGCACCGGGACACGCCCGCACCCGCCACGTCCCGGGCGTGGGCCGGTCCCGGGGTCACGCTGTGATCATGCTCGGTCACTCCCATGCGCTCTCCGGCCTGGCTGCGGGCGCCGCGACGCTGCCGTGGGCCCCGGTGCAGGGGGCGGTCGCCCAGGGCGCCTGGATCGCGGCCGTCGGCGGGTTCGCCATGCTGCCGGACCTCGACCACCGCAACTCCACGGTGTCGGACATGTGGGGCCCGGTCACCGACGTGCCCGCAGGCGCGATCGGCGCGCTCGCCGGCGGGCACCGCTGGGGCACCCACGACGCCGTCCTGGCCCCCCTGGCGTTCGGGGCCCTGGCCGTGCTGGCCTCGGGCGCGTTCTGGTCCACGCTGCTGCTCATGGCGCTCGCCATCGGGCTGGCGCTGCGGGCACTGCACTTCGTCATCCCCGGGCGCGCCGAGACGACCATCCTGGGCAACCTGGTGCTGTCCTGGGGTGGCGCCTGGCTGCTGCTGGACCACATGGCCGCGCCGTCCTGGCTGCCGTGGGCGGTCGCCGCCGGGGTGCTCACGCACATCGTCGGCGACGCGATCACCACCGCCGGGGTACCGGTGCCGCTGCTGTGGCTGGTCAGGCGGAAGCGGCTGGCCCTCTCCCCCATCCGCACCGGCGCGACCGTGGAGCGGACGGCGCTGGTGCCGCTGTTCCTGGTGGCGACGGTCGTGCTCGTCTACAGCAACACCGGGCTGCACCTGGCCGTCGACCCGCTGGTCGACCGCCTGCTCAGCGCCGGCTGACCCTCACGGCCGGGGGTTGGTGCGCGTCCAGCCGCGCTCGTCGCGCCGGGCGCCCTGGGCGGCACGGCACCGGCGGCACACCTCCTGCACCTCCTCCGCGTGCCGGCCGGACTCCGGCTGGACGTCGGGCCAGCCGACGTGCGGGAAGCGGGTCAGCCGCGACCTGCTCAGCGACAGGCCGCACGCCGTCTCGTTGCGCCCGCGCTCCCAGGCGTGGACCTCACCGGCCGGGTAGCGGATCCCGTCGTCGGGGTCGACCCACTGGCCGCCGGCCGCCACCGCGGCGTTACGCACTCCCATGGCGGCTTCCGTACCCCCGAGCACGCCGCGCGCACCGGAAACCGGTCGCCGGATGCGCCGGCCCCCAGCAGACTCCAGGGGTGGAGAGACTCTCGGACAAACTGCTGAACTGGGCGAGCATCCTCGACGTCGAGACGCTGAAGCAGGCCGAGCGCACGGCCTCCCTCGACATCGTGCACCCGCACGTGGCACTGATGCCCGACGCCCACCTGGGCAAGGGGGCCACCGTCGGCTCGGTGCTGCCGACGAAGGCGGCGATCATCCCGGCGGCGGTCGGCGTCGACATCGGCTGCGGCATGATCGCCGTCCGCACGCCGTGGTCGGTGGACGAGGTGCGAGCCCGGGGCCCGCTGGCGCCGCTGCGCGGCGACATCGAGCGCACCGTCCCCCTGTCGGCCGGCCGGTACAACAAGAAGCTGACCGAGACGGCCCGGCCCCGGGTCGCCGAGCTCGAGGCCACGGCCGACGAGCTGGGCGACAACGTCCTGCGGTCGGTCACCGCGACGGCGCCGAACTGGCCGATGCAACTCGGCAGCCTGGGTTCGGGCAACCACTTCATCGAGGTGACCGCCGACGAGCAGGACCGCGTCTGGCTCTTCCTGCACTCGGGCAGCCGCGGGGTCGGCAACAAGATCGCGCAGACGCACATCGCGATCGCCCAGGACCGTGCCCGCCGCGACGGGCTCGACCTGCCCGACCGCGACCTGGCCTGGCTCGACGAGGGCACCCCGGAGTTCGACCGGTACGTCGCCGAGCTGCGGTGGGCGCAGCACTTCGCCCTGCTCAACCGCGAGGAGATGATGGACCGGGTCGCCGACTGCCTGGCCCGGCACATGCGCGCCGACGCGACGCCGGAGCTGGAACGGATCAACTGTCACCACAACTTCAGCCAGCACGAGAAGCACTTCGGCGATGAGCTGTGGGTCTCCCGGAAGGGCGCGATCCAGGCGGAGAAGGGGCAGGCCGGCCTCATCCCCGGGTCGATGGGGACGGCGAGCTACGTGGTCACCGGGCTCGGCAATCCCGAGTCGCTGGAGTCGTCCCCGCACGGGGCCGGGCGGGTGTTCTCGCGGACGAGGGCGAGGAAGACGTTCACCCGGGCCCAGCTGGACGAGTCGATGCGCGGCATCGAGTGGCGGCACAGCGATGCGTTCCTCGACGAGATCCCCGCGGCCTACAAGGACGTGGACGTCGTCATGGCCGACGCCGCTGATCTCGTGGAGGTCCGGCACACGCTGCGGCAGCTGGTCAACGTGAAGGGCGACTGACCGACTACGGTGCGGATCTTGTGACCTCCGTCTCTCCCGCCCGGCTCGGCCGCGGCACCCACCTGGGCTACGCGCTGGGCTCGATCGGGACGGCGGCGTTCGGGACGGTGCCGGGGCTGCTGCTCCTGTACTACCTGACCGACGTGCTGGGGGTGGCCGCCGGCATCGCCGGGCTGGTGGTCTTCGCGCCGAAAGCCTGGGACGTGCTGCTCAACCCGTGGATCGGCAGCCGTTCGGACCGCACGGTGAGCCGCTGGGGGCCCCGCCGGCCGTGGATGCTGGCCGGCGGGGTCACCCTGCCCCTGCTGTTCGTGCTCGTCTTCGCCGGTCCCGGTGCTCCCCCTGCCCAGGCGGCCACCTGGGTCGCGGTCACCTTCCTGCTGGCGGCGACCGCCTACGGCTTCTTCCAGGTGCCCTACGTCGCCCAGCCGGCGGAGATCACCGACGACCCGGGTGAGCGCGCGACGCTGATGTCCTGGCGGGTCGCGGCCCTGGCGCTCGGCATCCTGCTGGCGGGGGCGGGGGCGCCGGCGGTCGTGGACGCGTTCGGCGGCGGGCGGGACGGCTACCTGGCCATGTCCGTCTTCGTCGCCCTGCTGCTGGGCGGCGGCATGCTCGGCGCGGTCATCGGCACCCGCAACGCGCCCACGCTGACCCGGGTGCGCAGCGAGGGCCGGCTGCTGGCGACGCTGCGGCTGGCATGGGCCTCGCGGCCGTTCCGGGTGCTGCTCGCCGGCTTCGTCGTCCAGGCGCTCGGCATCGGCGTGATGCTCGCCGGGGTGCCGTACTACTCCCAGCAGGTGCTCGGCGACCCGGCCGCCGGGACGCTGCTGTTCGCCGCGCTCGTGGGGCCGGCGATCCTCGTCATGCCCGTCTGGCTGCGGGTCAGCCGCCGGTCCGGCAAGCGCGCCGGCCTGCTCGCCGCGTCCCTGCTGTTCGCCGGGGGCGCGGGGATGCTCGCCGTCGTGCCCGAGGGCGGCACCGGCGCGGCGGTCGCGCTCGTGGTCGTCGTCGGCATCGGCTACGCCGGCATGCAGATGTTCCCGCTGGCGATGCTGCCCGACGTCATCGCCGCCGACGAGGCGGCGTCGGGGCAGCGCCGGGCCGGCGTCTTCACCGGCGTCTGGACCGCGGCGGAGACCCTCGGCCTGGCCATCGGGCCGGGCCTGCTCGGCGGACTGCTCGCCGTGGCCGGCTACGTCTCCACCGTCGGCGGCGAGGTGGTCGCGCAGTCGGGGACCGCCGTCGCCGCCGTGCGCGCGGGGTTCACCGTCGTCCCCGCCGTCCTCGTGCTGCTCAGCATCCCCGTGCTCGCCCGGTACCGGCTCGATCCCGTCCCCACCCAGGAGGTCCCCGCGTGAATCCGCAGGACGTGCTCGCCGAACTGACCGCGCTGCAGGCCGGTGACGTGCCCACCCACGGGGGCGCGACGATGGCCTACGTCTACGACTCCGGACGGGCCGGCGTCGACGAGCTGGCCGCGGCCGCCCAGGCGGCGTTCCAGTGGACCAACGCCCTCGACCCCACCGCCTTCCCCAGCGTCGCCCGCATCGAGAACGACCTCGTCGGCGCGGCGCTGGCCCTGCTCGGCGGTGGCCCGGAGGCCGTGGGGACGCTGACCAGCGGCGGCACGGAGAGCTGCCAGCTCGCCGTCCTGGCGGCGCGCGAGCAGTGGCGGGCCCGGGGCGGGACCGGACGCCCGCGGCTGCTGCTGCCGGTCACCGCCCACGCCGCGTTCCGCAAGGCCGCCCACCTCTTCGGGATCGAGGCCGTCGACGTCCCGGTCGATCCCGGCACCTGCCGGGCCGACCCGGCGGCGGTCGTGCGCCTGCTGGACGAGCGGACCGTGCTCGTGGTCGTCAGCGCGCCGTCCTACCCCCACGGCGTGCTCGACCCGGTGGCCGAGATCGCCGGGCTGGCGGCCGCCGCCGGCGTGCCGTGCCACGTCGATGCCTGCATCGGTGGCTGGGTGCTGCCCTTCCTCGACGACGTCCCCGAGCCGTTCGACCTCTCGGTGCCCGGGGTGACGTCGCTGTCGGTGGACCTGCACAAGTACGGCTACGCGCCCAAGGGGGTCTCGGTGCTGCTCACCGCCACCCCGGAACTCCGGCACGCGCACTGGTTCAGCACCGCGGGGTGGCCGGGCTACCCGGTGGTCAACCCGACGCTGGCCGGTACCCGCCCGGCCGGGGCCATGGCCGCCGCCTGGGCCGTGCACCGGTGGCTGGGCACCGCCGGCTACCGGGAGCTGGCGTGCACCGCCCGCCGGGCCACCGTCGAGCTCACCCAGGGCGTCGCCGGCATCGCGGGCCTGCGCGTCGTCGGCCGGCCGGCCGCGACGCTCGTGGCGCTGGCCGAGGACGGCCCGGACGGCGTCGACGTGCTGAACCTGGCCGACGAGATGACCGCCCGCGGCTGGCTGCTGCAGCCGCAGCCGCCGTTCGCCCAGCCCGGCGGGAACCTGCCGGCGACCCTGCACCTGACCGTCACGGCGGCCACCGCCGGGCGGGTCGACGCGCTGCTGGGCGATCTCGCCGATGCCGCCCGTGCGGCCGCCGCGCTGCCGCGCCCGGTCGCCGACCCGGAGCTGGTGGCCGCGGCCGCCACGATCGACCCGGCGACGCTGAGCGTGGCCGAGGTGGAGGGGCTGCTGGAGCTCGCCGGGATCTCCGGCGGGGCCCTGCCCGAGCGGATGGCGCCGGTGCACGCGCTGGTGTCCGCGCTCCCCCGGCCGGTCGCCGAGCGCCTGCTGGCCGGCGTGCTCGGCCGCGTCTACCGGCCCACCGTCAGCGGGTGACGCCCTGCTCCCGGGCGCACGCCCCGACCGCCTCGGCGACGGCGGCGGCCACCCGGCGGTCCAGCGGGCTGGGGACGATGTAGTCCGGCCGCAGGTCGTCCCCGACGACGTCGGCGATCGCGGTGGCGGCGGCGAGCTTCATCTCCTCGGTGATGGAGGTGGCGCCCGCATCGATGGCGCCGCGGAAGACGCCGGGGAACGCCAGCACGTTGTTGATCTGGTTGGGCAGGTCGCTGCGCCCGGTCGCGACGACGGCGGCGTACCTCGCCGCCATCTGCGGATCGACCTCGGGGATCGGGTTGGCCAGCGAGAACACGATGCAGTTCTCGGCCATCGACGCGATCGCCGCCTCGGGCACCGAGCCGCCGGAGACGCCGAGGTAGACGTCGGCCCCCTCCAGCGCCGACGTCATCGAGCCGGCGAAGCCCGCCTCGTTGGTGTTCTCCACCAGCCACCGCTTCGTCCCGGTCAGCGCCTCCCGGCCGGGGTGCAGGATCCCCCGGGAGTCGGCGACGGCGATGTCGCCGACCCCCGCCTCCAGCAGGATCTTGGTGCAGGCGACACCGGCGGCACCGGCGCCGGAGACGACGACGCGCAGGTCGGAGATCTCCCGGCCCACCACCGTCGCCGCGTTGCGCAGCGCGGCCAGCACCACGATCGCCGTCCCGTGCTGGTCGTCGTGCATCACCGGGATGTCCAGGCGCTCGCGCAGCCGGGCCTCGATCTCGAAGCAGCGGGGCGCGCTGATGTCCTCGAGGTTGATCCCCCCGAAGGACGGCGCGATCGCGGCGACGGTCTCGACGATCGCGTCGACGTCGGTGGTGTCCAGGACGACGGGCACCGCGGAGAGGCCGGCGAACTCGCTGAACAGGCAGGCCTTGCCCTCCATCACCGGCAGCGAGGCGGTCGGCCCGATGTCCCCGAGACCCAGGACCGCCGTGCCGTCGGAGACCACGGCCACGACGCGCGGGGCCCAGGTGAACCGGCGGGCGAGCGCGGGCTCGGCCGCGATGGCGCTGGACACGCGGGCGACACCCGGGGTGTACGTGAGCGCGAGGTCGGCGATCGACTCGATCGGCCGGGTCGAGGCCACCGAGAGCTTGCCACCCTCGTGCACCGCGAACGCCGGGTCGTCGGCGAAGCGGTCGCCGCTGGACTGCTGCTCGGGCCCCGGATTTCCGCTCATGGGCTCAGCAGAGTAACCGGGGCCGACGGCGTTCCTGTCGCTACGGTGCCCCCGTGGAGATCCGCGAGCTCGCCGTCCCTGACAGCTACGTGCTCGACCTGGTGCCGCACGGGGATGCGCGGGGCCGTTTCACGGAGTGGTACCGGGCCGACGTGCTGTCCCAGACAGTGGGACACCCGCTGCCCCTCGCCCAGGCCAACCACAGCGTCTCCTCCAGGGGCGCCCTGCGCGGGGTCCACTTCGCCCTTGTGCCGCCCGGGCAGGCCAAGTACGTGTACTGCCCGGCCGGACGGGTGCTCGACGTCGTCGTGGACGTGCGGGTGGACTCGCCGACCTTCGGGGTCCACGACTCCGTCGTCCTCGACGGCGAGCAGCCGCGTGCGGTGTACCTCGCGGAGGGGCTCGGGCACGCGTTCGTCTCGCTCGCCGACTCGAGCTCGGTCACCTACCTGGTGTCCTCCGGCTACGACCCCGCCCGGGAGTTCGGCGTCTCCCCGCTCGACCCCGAGCTCGACCTGCCCTGGCCGGCCGACCTGGAGCTGGAGCTGTCGGCCAAGGACCGGGCCGCGCCGACGCTGGCCGAGGCCCGGCAGCAGGGCCTGCTGCCGACCATGGCCGAGTGCGCCGCCCGGTACGCCCGGCTACGCCGGGTCTGACGGGCGGGCGGGCAGCCGGCCGGGACGCGGCCAGACCCGTCCCACCACCCGCCCGACGACGACGGCGGTGCCGAACGCCCGGCTGTCGTCGGTGACGAACGGGTTGTCGCCCTCGACCCAGTAGCCCCCCGGGACGACGCGGCGCACCCGCTTCACCACCAGCAGCTCCGGGCGCGCCGGGAACCGGGCCAGGACGACGTCACCCGGCCGCACGGCGCCGCGTCGACCGCCGGCCGGAGGGACCCGCCGGGCCAGCAGCCGGTCCCCGGACCGGACCGTCGGCGACATCGAGGGGCCGCTCACCCGCACCAGCGCCCACGCGCCGGGCAGCGGGGCCGCCCCTGCGGTCCCGCGCTCTCCCACACTGTCCGCACCGGTCACCGCGAGTAGGGTCGCAGAGGACACAACCCACGACCTTCGGAGGCATCTCCATGCGTCTCACCCGCATGTTCTCCACCGTGGAGGCCACCGCGCACTGCGACCTCCCCTGCGGCGTGTACGACCCGGCCCAGGCCCGCATCGAGGCGGAGTCGGTCAAGGCCATCCAGGAGAAGTATCAGTCCAACGAGGACCCGGTCTTCCGCCAGCGCGCCGTGCTCATCAAGGAGCAGCGCGCCGACCTGGTGAAGCACCACCTCTGGGTGCTGTGGACCGACTACTTCAAGCCCCCGCACTTCGAGAAGTACCCGCAGCTGCACGAGCTGTTCAACAAGGCCACCAAGCAGGCCGGTGGCCCCGCCGCCAAGGGCAGCATGGACCCGGCCGAGGGCCAGAAGCTGCTCGACTACATCGCCGAGATCGACAAGATCTTCTGGGAGACGAAGGCCGCGGCCTGACCTTCCCCGCACCGCCTCGGACGGCGCCGGCCGACTCCCGTCGGCCGGCGCCGCCCGTCGTCCGCCCGCCGGACCGCGGACATCCGTGGTGAACAGCACGTTCACCCGCGGCGCCGTCCGGGCACCCAGGACGAACGCGTGGGCGCGACGGGGCGTCCCCATGCCCGAGTCAGGAGTCTCCGTGATCGACGTCGGCGCCGTGCTGCAGAAGGTGGAGGCGGCAGCCCCCATCGAGGCCGTCGAGGTCGTCGCGGCCGAGCTGGGCGACATGGTCGACGCGACCGCGGTGACGCTGCTCCTCGCCGACTTCAGCGGGCGGGCCGTCGTCCGCCTGACCTCCGCGGGCCGCGTGGACGGCGCGCGCAGCCACGGCACGGACCAGGCCGAGACGCTCCCGCTGCCCGGCTCGCGGTACGAACAGGTCCTGCGCACCCAGCAGGCCGACGTGGAGCCGACCGACGGCGGCGCCCGGATGGTCGTCCCGGTGACCGACCGCGGGGACGCCATCGGGCTGCTCGAACTCGACCTCCCGCGCTACCCGTCGAGCGACGAGGTCGCCGACATCGGCAGCGCCGCCCACGCGCTGGCCTACGTGCTCATCGCCGCGCGCCGGCACACCGACGTCTTCGAGTGGGGGCAGCGCTCCACGCCCTTCGCGCTCGCCGCGGAGATCCAGCGCCGGCTGCTGCCGGCCTCCTACACCTGCGAGGCGGGCCAGTTCACCCTCGCCGGGTGGCTGGAGCCGGCCAGCTCGGTGGGTGGCGACACCTTCGACTACACGCTGGACCGCCACTGCCTGCAGCTGTCCATCACCGACGCGGTCGGGCACCAGGTCGAGGCCGCGCTCCTCGCGACGCTGCTGGTCGGGGCGCTCCGGAACGGGCGCCGCAAGGGCCTGGACCTGGCGGGTCAGGCCCGGTACGCCAACGACTCGCTCGCCGAGAGCTTCGAGCCGGGCCAGTTCGTCACCGGGCAGCTCCTGCGGGTGGAGCTGGACACGGGCGTCGCGGCGATCGTCAACGCCGGGCACACGCTCCCGCTGCGCCTCCGGGACGGGGAGGTGACGGAGGTCGAGCTGGCCGTGGAGCCCCCGTTCGGCGTGGTCCCGGGCAGGGAGTTCGCCGTGCAGCCGTTCCCGCTCGAGCCCGGCGACCGGATCGTGTTCCTGACCGACGGCATGCTCGAGCGCAACGCCGCCTCCCTCGACGTCGCGGCCGCCCTGGCCGGCAGCGCGGCCCTGCACCCCCGGGAGGTCGTCCACGAGCTGGGCGCGGCGGTGCTGAAGGCCACGGGGGGCGACCTGCGGGACGACGCCACGATGGTGTGCCTGGACTGGTACGGGGGCCCTCCCCGCGGGCGCATCACCGAGTTCGGCGCCGACCCCGGCCGCGCCTCCGCGCCGGCCTGACCCCGGACCTGCGGGCCGCCCCGCTGGCGGCCCGGTACCGTTCGGACACGATGCGCATCGACCGGGCCGGGTGGCCTTTCATCACCGGACCCCTCCTCCCCGCCGCTGTCCTCGGCGCGGCCGGACGCCGACGGGCCGTCTGGCCGTTCCTGGCCGTCTCGGCGTACATGGCCCTGTTCTTCCGCGACCCTGACCGTCGCTGCGACACCGCGCCGTCGGCGCCCGACGACGTCCTGTCGCCCGCCGACGGCGTGGTGATGGTCGCCGGCGAGCCGCAGGAGGGGGTCGCCCCCGACGGCGACTGGCAGCAGGTCAGCGTCTTCCTCTCCGTGGTCGACGTGCACGTCAACCGCTCGCCCTACCACGGGGAGGTCGTGCAGAGCTCCTACAGCAAGGGCAGCTTCCTCGCGGCCTACCGCAAGGAGTCGGCGCACCGGAACGAGCGCACCGAGCTGTGGCTGCGCGACGGCGAGCGCACGGTCGTCTTCCGCCAGATCGTCGGCGTGCTGGCGCGGCGGATCGTCACCCGGACCGGACCCGGGCAGCACCTGGCCACGGGCGAGCGGATGGGCCTGATGAAGTTCGGCTCGCGCATGGACGTGTTCGTGCCGCGCGAGTGCACGATCACCGTGACCAAGGGGCAGCGCGTGCGGGGCGGCGAGACCGTCATCGCCCGCTGGCCCTCGGCCCGCTGAGGGAGGGCACCGTGCCCAGCTCCGCATCCGGCGAACGCCCGCCCCAGACCCGCCGCACGGCCACCGTGGAGTTCGTCCGGGGCTCGGTCCGGGGCTCGCGCCGCCGGGCGCTGGCGACGCTGCCGAGCCTGTTCACGCTCGCCAACATGCTCTGCGGTTTCGCCGCGATCCTGGTGTCCATCCGGGGCCAGTACACCCTGGCCGCGGTGCTGATCGGCCTGTCGGTGCTGTTCGACATCACCGACGGCGCCGTCGCCCGCCTGGTCGGCGCGGTGACGCCCTTCGGCCTGCAGTTCGACTCGCTGGCCGACCTCGTCTCCTTCGGCCTGGCCCCGGCGCTGCTGGCCTTCACCCTGTTCTCCGAGGGACGGGACGCGTGGGACCCGCTGGGCTGGATCGTCTGCTTCCTGTGGGTGGCGTGCGCGGCGATCCGGCTGGCCCGCTTCAACACCACGATCGACCCGACCGCCGACAAGCGGTACTTCACCGGCATGCCCAGCCCCGGCGCCGCAGGCGTCGTGCTGGCCTCGGTGTTCGCCTTGGGCGACGACATGCAGGGCCGCGACCGGCTCTGGGTGCTGCTGATCGTGGCGGTCCCGGCGGTGCTGATGGTCACCAACGTCCGCTTCCGCTCCTTCCGCTCGCTGGTCAGCCCCAAGAGCGGCCGTCCCTACGGGCTCGTCGCCACCGCGGTGGCCCTGGTCATCGGGTTCGCGGTCGCGCCGGTGGTCACCGGTATCGCGCTGGCCTACGGCTACCTGTTCGCGCCGGTCCTCGTCCCGGTGCTCGCCCCGCTGGGCCGGCTGGTGCCGGCGCGGGTGAAGGAGGTCCTGTCATGACGGTGCGGCCGATCCGTCGGGACGACGTCCCCGCCGTCGTGAGCCTGGTGCGGGAGCTGGCCGAGTACGAGAAGGCGCTGCACGAGGTGCGGCTGACCGAGGAGCAGCTCACCGCCTGCCTCTTCGGGGAGTCCCCGGCGCTGTTCGGCCACGTCGCCGAGTCCGCGGACGGCGAGGTCGTCGGCATGGCGCTGTGGTTCCGCAACTTCTCCACGCGGCGTGGCACCCACGGCGTCTACCTCGAGGACCTCTACGTCCGACCCCAGCACCGCGGCACGGGCCTGGGCCGGGAGCTGCTGCGGACGCTGGCAGCCGTCTGCGTGGAGCGCGGCTACTCCCGGCTGGAGTGGTCGGTGCTCGACTGGAACGCCCCGTCGATCGACTTCTACAAGGCCGCCGGCGCCGTCCCGATGGACGAGTGGACCGTCTTCCGGCTCACCGACGAGGCGCTGTCCGCGTTCGCCGCCGACCGGCGCTGACCACACCGCGCGCCGGCCCCTGGACCGGACCCGGCCCACGGGCCACCCTGTCCTGACCGGTTCCTCCCCGAGGAGCGAGTCATGGACCGAGGCTTCGTGACACACCGCGACGACGCCCCCGCGTACTGGACGCTGGGCGAGCTGATGACCGTGCTGGCCACCGCGGAGCAGACGGGCGGCGCCTTCAGCGTCCTCGAGGAACGGCTGCCCCGGGGCGCCGAGCCACCGCCGCACGTGCACCACCGGGAGGACGAGTCGTTCCTCGTCCTGGACGGTGAGCTCACCGTCCGGGTCGGCGACGACGTCTTCCACGCCCGCCCGGCTCCTTCCTGTTCTGCCCCCGCGACGTCCCGCACCTCCTGACCGTGGAGTCCGACGAGGTGCGGATGCTCACCCTGTGCACGCCCGGCGGGGTGGAACGGCTGTTCGTGGAGCTGGGGGGACCGGCTCCCGCCCGGTCGCTGCCGCCGGACGACGGCGCGCCCGACCTCGAGCGGGTCGTGACCCTGGCCGCGCACCACGGTGCGGCGGTGCTGACCGACTGGCCGTGACCGGAGGCGCTAGCGTTCGACCCGTGACCACCGAGCGCGGACCGATCGAGTGCTGGCTGACCGACATGGACGGCGTCCTCGTCCACGAGGGGCAGGCCCTGCCCGGCGCCAGGGAGTTCCTCGACCGCCTGCTGGAGCGGCGCCGCCGGTTCCTCGTGCTCACCAACAACTCGATCTTCACCCCGCGCGACCTCGCGGCCCGCCTGAGCCGATCCGGCCTGCCCGTGCCGGAGGGGTCCATCTGGACCTCCGCCCTGGCGACGGCGGACTTCCTCACCACCCAGCTCCCCGGCGGCTCGGCGTACGTGATCGGGGAGGCCGGGCTGACGACGGCGCTCTACGAGGCCGGTTACACGCTCACCGACACCGACCCCGACTACGTCGTCCTCGGCGAGACCCGCACCTACTCGTTCGAGGCGATCACGCGGGCGATCCGGCTCGTCGCCGACGGCGCCCGGTTCATCGCCACCAACCCCGACGTCACCGGCCCGTCCCCCGAGGGCCCGCTCCCGGCCACCGGATCGGTGGCCGCGATGATCACCGCGGCCACCGGCGCCAAGCCCTACTTCGTCGGCAAGCCCAACCCGATGATGTTCCGCAGCGCGATGAACCGGATCGAGGCGCACTCGGAGTCCACGATCATGGTGGGTGACCGCATGGACACCGACGTCGTCGCCGGCATCGAGGCCGGCCTGGAGACGGTGCTGGTGCTGTCCGGGTCCACCTCGGCGGCCGACGTGCCCCGCTTCCCGTTCCGGCCCAGCCGGGTGTGCGACTCCATCGCCGACGTGATCGAGCTGGTCTGACCACGGCGCAGGAAGCCATGCCTGCGGTTCCGCCGCCCGCTCCGCAGGCATGGGTTCCTGTGCCCGGGCGGGTGGCGTCGCTCAGCGGTCCAGGTAGGCCAGCCGCGACTCGGGGGTGGCCAGCAGGTACAGCACCGCGCCGACCAGCGCGAGGATCGGCAGGCCGATCAGCGGCTGCTGGGCCGAGAAGGCGAAGGTGAAGCCGGTCAGCCCCAGGAACAGCTGCAGGGCGATCACCGGGCCACGGGCCCACCCCGCCACCCGCCACAGGCCGCGCGCTCCGGCGCCGAGGACGCCGGCGGCGAGCGCGACCAGCACCACCTCGGCCAGGGCCCGGGGCACGCTCTCCGGGGCGCCCGTCAGCGTGAGGAACAGCAGCACGAGCGCACCCAGCCCGAGCAGCGCCGCCTCGAGCCCCACCGCCAGCGCGGCCCGGCGCAGCGACGGCGGCGCCTCGGTGTGCGGCGTCGCGGGGCGCGGAGCCGGCTGCGCCGCCGCGGGGCCGAACAGCCGGTCGGCGAGGCGACGCGGCGGCGGCGACGACGCGCTGCGGTCCTCGGTCACGACGGCGAGACTACGCGCGCGCCCGGCGTCCGAGAGCCGCTGACCCGGGCTTCCTCCGGCGACCGCCCCGGGCCGCTGGTTAGCCTGGCGTCATGCGCGCGCTCGTGGTCGTCAACCCGGCGGCCACCACCACGACCGCCAAGATGCGGAACGTGCTGGTCGGCGCCCTCGCCAGCGAGCTGAAGGTCGACGTCGCCGAGACCGCTCACCGGGGGCACGCCCGGGAGCTGAGCGCGCAGGCGGCCGCAGAGGGCATCGACATCGTGGTCTCCCTCGGCGGCGACGGCACCGTGAACGAAGTGGTCAACGGGCTGCTGACCGACGGGCCGCGACCGGGGTTGCCCGCGCTGGCCGTCGTCCCCGGCGGCTCCACCAACGTCTTCTCCCGGGCGCTGGGCCGGTCCCGCGACCCGGTCGAGGCGACCGCGGAGCTGCTCGCGTCGCTGCGCGCGGGGCGCACCCGCCTGGTGTCCCTCGGCACGGCGAGCGCCACCGGCACCAGCACCGCCGCGGTGACCGGCGTCGCGCCGGCGGTGGCCGAGGCGGTGGCGCGCGCCGACGCCGCGGCCGACGCCCCCGGGTGGAGCGAGCCGCGCTGGTTCGTCTTCGCCGCCGGCTTCGGGTTCGACGCGGAGGTGATCGCCCGCGTGGAGGCCCGCCGGGCGCAGGGCCGCCGCTCCACCGGCGCGCTGTACGTCCGCGAAGGCACGAACGCCTTCCTGTTCGGCCGCGAGCGGCGCCGTCCGGCCATGACGCTGCAGCTGCCGGGCGAGCCGCCCCTCGAGGAGTTGTTCCTCTGCCTGGTCTCCAACGTCAGCCCCTGGACCTACCTGGGCGCCCGTCCGGTCAATCCGACCCCCGAGGCGTCGTTCGAGACCGGCCTCGACGTCTTCGCGCTGGGCCGCACGGGCACCGTCCGGATGCTGCGCGCCCTGCGGCAGACCATGCGTCCGGAACCGGACCTGCGCGGACGTGGCCTGCACCGGTTCCACGACCTCCAGGAGTTCACGCTCACCGCCTCCCGCCCGCAGGGGTGGCAGCTCGACGGCGACCACCTCGGCACGGCCACCGGGATGCGCGTCCGCAACGTCCCGGACGCGCTCCGGGTCATCGCCTGACGACGTTTCTCGAGCATTCGGGAGGGGCAATCCCTCCGCCGAGTGGCCGGCCTATCACGACCGTGGTGAGGTTGCTCACGCGGGGGTCTGCGCTGACCCCGTTTCCCTTGACACGCGTCCGGCACGTGAAAACATCGCTGCTGGAACGCAACCTGCCGGTAACAAGTGCAGGCAGTCGCTGCCGCCATGGCGCTGGGTAACCGGTGTCGGCCCGGCGAAGGCGGACCGAGCAAGGGCGACTGACGTACCTACCGTTGACGACATCGAGGAGTACAACGCCATGGACTGGCGCCACCGCGCGCTCTGCCGCGACGAGGACCCGGAGCTGTTCTTCCCGATCGGGACGACCGGCCCCGCCCTGGTCCAGATCCAGCAGGCGAAGGCCGTGTGCCAGCGCTGCCCGGTGGTGCAGTCGTGCCTGGACTGGGCGCTGCGCTCGGGCCAGGACTCCGGTGTCTGGGGTGGCCTCTCCGAGGACGAGCGGCGCGCGCTGAAGCGCCGGCAGGCTCGTACCCGGGTGCACACCGCCTGATCAGGAGCACGACCGGCCGCGGGGACGCCCCCGCGGTCACCGCACCAGCGCGATCGCACCGACCGCCACGAGGCCGGTCCGGGACACCTCCCGGGCCGGCCTCGGCGCGTCCGGACCGGTCGGTCAGCGACGGGGCATCCCGCTACCGGGAAGGGTCAGCACGACCTCCGTGCCCGGCCGGCCCTCCGGCGTCCCCATGGTCAGGCTGCCGCCGAGCTCGCTGGTCACCAGGGTGCGCACGATCTGCAGCCCCAGGCCGTCGCTCGCCGCGGGATCGAAGCCCGCGGGGAGCCCCCGCCCGTCGTCGCGGACCCGGACGACCAGCTCACCGCCGTCGCGCTGGGTGATCAGCTCGATCACCCCCGGCTCCCCGTCCGGGAAGGCATGCTCCGCGGCGTTGTGCAGCAGCTCGGTGATCGCCAGCACCAACGGCGTCGCCGCGGCCGCCGGCAGCTCCCCGAACGAGCCGACGCGGCGGGTGCGGGCGGCCGGCCCCACCGACGTGAGGTCGCCGAGCATCGGCAGCACCTGGTCGAGGATGTCGTCGACGTCCACGACGTCCTCCCGGCTGCCGGCCAGCGTCTCGTGCACCACCGCGATCGACGCCACCCGCCGCACCGACTCCTCGAGCGCGGCCCGGGCGGTGGGCTCGGTCATCCGCCGGGCCTGCAACCGCAGCAGCGCGGCCACCGTCTGCAGGTTGTTCTTGACCCGGTGGTGGATCTCCCGGATGGTCGCGTCCTTGGTCAGCAGCGCACGATCGCGCCGCCGGACGTCGGTCACGTCCCGGACGAGCACGAGCGCCCCGGGTGGGGCGCCCGGGGCCTGCAGCGGCAGCGCCCGCAGCAGGAGCGTGGCGCTGGGCCCCTCGACGTCCACGGGGTCGAGGTACCGCCCCGCCACCGCCGCGGCGATCCCGGCGGCCGCCGCCTCCCCCGCCACGCGGTCGACGACCGCCCGGCACGTGACGTCGGCGAGGGTGGCGCCGGCCAGGTCACCGGCCACCCCCATGCGCCGGTAGGCCGAGAGCGCGTTCGGGCTGGCGTAGGTGACCCGCCCACTCCCGTCCAGCCGCACCAGTCCGTCCCCCACGCGGGGGCTCATCTCCGCGTCCTGCAGCTTCGCCGGAGGGAACGTGCCCGCCGACACCATGAGGCTCAGGTCTGCGGCGATGTCGAGGTAGGTCAGCTCCAGCGTCGAGGGCGAGCGGGTGACCGCCAGGCTGGTGTCCTTGGCCAGGACCGCGATCGCCACGCCCTCGTGCCGGACCGGGATGACCTCCCGCCGGCGGGGGGTCGCCCCGGACCTGTCCGGCTCCCCCGCCGTGACCGGCTGCCCGTCGCGGAGGGCGGCGGCGAACGGCTCGGCCGCCGCGGAGTGCACCTCCTCGCCCACCATGTCCTCCGGACGGCTGGTGGGGGCGGTGAGCGGGCGGACCTGCGCCACGCACCACCACGTCCCCGAGGGCAGCGGGACCCACAGCGTGAGGTCGGCGAAGGCGAGGTCGGCCAGCAGTTGCCAGTCGGCGACCAGCCGGCGGGCGTGGTCGACCTGGGCCGGGCTGGACGCCGTGCCCCGGGTGAGGCGCGCGGAGAGGCTGCTCATCGTGTGCCGAGCCTAGAGAGGGGCCTCTAGGCTGCGTGCGTGCTGCCCGCCCCGGCCCTCCGCATCGGGACCGCCACCCCGGAGGACCACGATCGCATCGCCGAGCTCACCGTCGCGGTGTACGTCGGTGGCGGCCTCTCCTCACCCGGGTACACCGCCGAGCTGGCCGACGTGGCGGGCCGCGCCCGGCTGGCCGAGCTGCTGGTGGCCCGGGACGGCAGTGGCCGGGTGATCGGCAGCGTGGCGTACGTGCCCGCGGGCGGCTTCGGCGAGGTCCTGACCTCCGACGACGAGGCCGGCTTCCGCATGCTGGTGGTCGACCCGCTCGTGCAGGGCCGGGGCGTCGGCGCAGCCCTGGTGGAGGCCTGCCTGACGCGCGCCCGCACGGCCGGCAAACGGCGGGTCGTGATCTCCACCGGCACCCGGATGGCGACCGCCCAGCGGATGTACCGGCGGCTGGGCTTCACCCGGCTGCCCGAGCGGGACTGGAGCCCGTTCCCCGGCATCGACCTGCTGGTGTACTCGCGGGAGCTCTGAACGGACCCTCCCGGACGCCCGGGAGACGTCAGCCGTCGGAGACGGTGGCGATGAGGTCGCCCTCCTGCAGGACCTCGCCCTCCACGACGTGGAGCTCCGCGACCGTGCCCGCGCGCTCGGTGAGCACCGGGATCTCCATCTTCATCGACTCGAGGATCACCAGCGTGTCACCGGCGGCCACGGGCGCCCCCGGGCTGACCAGCACCTTCCAGACGCTGGAGACCATCTCCGCATGGATCTCCTCGACCGCCACCGGAACCTCCCACGCCCACCGTCCTGACCTGCCCATCCAAGCACGCGGGCGCGGGATCAGGCCCCCGGTGCGGTCCGCACCGCGGCGAGTCGGCCGAGCACCGCGCACACGTCGGCACCGTCGTGGGGCACGCCGGGCCCGGACAGCCCGGACAGCGCCGCGCTCGCCGCCCGGGCGGCGGTCGCCGTGTCGTCGGCACCGGCGCTCACCGTGGCCAGCAGGGCGTCGTACCACCCGTCGAGCCGGTCGCCGGGGTCGTACCCGCTGACCGCGACGAGGTCGACGCCCGCCGTCGGCGCGGGCAGGCGCCCCGAGCCCGGCAACGGGCCGGAGACCCGCCCCGCCGTCCCGGGCGGCAACGTCGCGCGCAGCTGGACGGCGACGGCTGCGCAGGGCTCAGCACGCCCCTGCGGACCCGGCCCGGCGACCCGTGGGCCGACCGCGCTGCGCAGCGCGAGCTCCACCGCACCGACGCCGTGCGCGCGCTCCAGGACCGCCATGTCCAGCGAGAACCCGGCGGCCACCTCGGCCAGCTCGCCGTCCGGCGCGATGCCGACGGTGACCAGCCCCCGCCAGCCCACGTCCGCCAGCCGGTGAGCGGCGACGGGCAGCTCCCCCGGCTCGTCCGGCGTCCAGGAGACCCGCGCGATCCCCGCGGCGCGGTCCCGGGCCACGGCGGTGGCGAACCGGAGACCGTCAGCGGTCACCCAGGCCAGGAACCCGCGTTCGCTGGCCGGCTCCACACCGTCCCCACCCAGCCGCTCCAGCACGTCCGGATCGGGCCCCGCCCAGCGCAGACCGGCGGCGTGGACCGCTCCGGCCAGCCGGGCGTTCCCGGCCAGCGCGGGCGGGACGGGGAGGACGGTGTCGGCCCCCGTGCGCCGGGCGGCCTCGACGATCCGGTCGACGGCGAGGTAGGACTCGGCGGCCGGCGCCGGCCCCAGCAGGACGGCGTCGTCGGCCAGCCGCACGTGCCGTGCCGCGCGCTCGGTCTCGCTGTGCACCGCGACCGCCTTGACCCCCAGCCGCTGGCAGGCGGTCACCGCGGCGCATCCCGCGGGGCCCCGTCCCGCGACCAGGACGGTCTCGATCCCCAGCTGCGGCACTGCTGTTCCTCCTGCGTAGCCCTGCCCGGCGCACGGCCGGCTTTCCCCGTGAGAGGCTTGTCGGGTCAGCTTGGCGGGTCCCTCGGCCACGCGCACCCTACGTGCGCGGTGCCGCGGCCCCGCGAGAACCAGGGCCGCACCGGCCACCGGCAGCGTGAGAGGAGGGCAGCGATGTCCAAGCGCGGACGCAAGCGTCGCTCTCGCAAGGGGAACAAGGCCAACCACGGCAAGCGCCCGAACGCTTGAGCACGTGCCCCTTCGCCCTGCGAAGGGGCCGGATGCGAGAGGCCCAGAACCCGTCGGGTTCTGGGCCTCTGGCGTTCAGCGGTCCTACGCGGTGGGGCGCTCCCCCGACCGCTCGATCGTCAGCCGCTCGACGCTGACCGAGGTGCCGTCCTCCTCGAAGGAGACGCTGGTCAGCTGCATCTTGATGCGTTCCCGCAGCCCCGACGGCGGCTTGTCCCCGCCGCAGCGCCGCCGTACCAGGGCCTTGAACTCCTGCTCGATGCCGAACTCGCGCAGACAGGAGGAGCAGTCCTCGAGGTGCTCGGCGATGACGGCGCGTCGCTCGTCCCCGGTCTCGTGGTCGAGGAACTCGAAGACGTGCGACAGGACGTCGTCGCAGGAGTCGATCCGGATCGGCTCGCCGGCCCGTGCAGCGTCGTCGCCCATCAGTGGCTCGCCTCCTCACCGGCTCCGGCGCGGACGAATCCGCGCTCACGGGCGTAGTCGGCCAGCAGCTTCTGCAGCCCCCGGCGACCGCGGTGCAGGCGGGACATCACCGTGCCGATGGGCGTGCCCATGATCTCGGCGATCTCCTTGTAGGCGAACCCCTCGACATCGGCCAGGTAGACGGCCAGCCGGAAGTCCTCGGGCAGCTGCTGCAGGGCGTCCTTGATGTCGGAGTCCGGCAGGTGGTCCAGTGCCTCGATCTCGGCCGACCGCAGGCCCGTGGAGCTGTGCTCCTCGGCCGCGTAGAGCTGCCAGTCCTGCACCTGCTCGGTGGGGTACTGCTGCGGCTGGCGCTGCTTCTTGCGGTAGCTGTTGATGTAGGTGTTGGTCAGGATCCGGTACAGCCAGGCCTTGAGGTTGGTGCCCTCGGCGAACTGGTGGAACGCGGAGTAGGCCTTCACGAAGGTCTCCTGCACCAGGTCCTCGGCGTCGGCCGGGTTGCGGGTCATCCGCAGGGCCGCCGGGTAGAGCTGGTCCAGGTAGGGCAGGGCGTCGCGCTCGAACCGGGCGTCCCGCTCGGCGCGGGTCTCGGCGAGCTCCGTGCGGCTACCGCCCTCGCGCGCCTCCGGCACCTCCACCGGGGCGGGCTCGGGCAGCTGTCCGGTGTTGTCGACCGCGGAATCCTCAGGCACCGACCGTCCTCTCCGGGGCCCCCGGGTGCGGGGCACCACGTCGGTCGATCCTAGCCGCGCGACGTCCGGGCGGCCCGGGGGACGCCGGTGCACGGCCCGCGTTCGGGTGGTCGAGACGCTGCTGCTCACGGCCGGTGCAACGGCACCGGCTCCGGCGGCCATTCCCGGCAGGCGGGGAATGGCTACGCTGCGGCGCCGTGGCGGCAACCCCGGCGGTGCGGGTGCTGGAGCGGGCGAAGGTGGCCCACACCCTGCACCCCTACGACTCCGAGCACCCCGCCGAGCAGGGGCACGGCGAGGCCGCCGTCGTCGCTCTCGGCGCCGATCCCCGCCAGGTGTTCAAGACGCTGGTCACCCGCGTCGACGGCACGCTCACCGTCGCGGTCGTCCCGGTCAGCGGGACGCTGGACCTCAAGGCGCTGGCCGCGGCCGCCGGTGGGCGGAAGGCGGCGATGGCCGAACCCGCGGACGCGGAGCGCTCCACCGGCTACGTCCTGGGCGGCATCAGCCCGCTGGGGCAGCGCAAGGCACTCCCCACCGTGGTCGACGCCTCGGCCCTGGAGTTCGCCACCGTCCTGGTCAGCGCCGGGAAGCGCGGGCTGCAGCTGGAGCTGCCGCCGGCCGAGCTGGTCCGGCTGACCCGCGCCCGCACCGCACCGATCGGGCGGTGAGCGCGGGGGCTCAGCCGTAAGGGTTGATCAGCTGGTCGACCGGTGCGAAGTCGTCGGTGAGCACGGGGGCGTCGCCGACGAACCGGTCCAGGTCGTCCTCGTCCGCGACCTGCCAGGCCAGGTCGAACTCGGCCAGCGCGGCGGCGATCTCCTCGGCCGGCAGCGGCCGCTGCGAGGCGACGGCGACGAGGTTCCCGCCGTCCTGGCCCGCGAGGACGGGCGCACGGGCGAGCAGCAGCACGTGGTCGAACACCTCCCGCATGGTGGCCAGCTCCGCGCGGACGAAGTCCAGCGGCGGGTGGTCGATCAGGTTCACTGCGTAGACGCCGTCGTCGGCCAGCGCGCGGTCGATCAGCTCCAGCGCCTCCCGGGTGGTGAGCTGCCAGGGCACCGACAGCCCGCCGAAGGCGTCGCCGACGACGAGGTCGCGCGTCCCCGCCGGTTCCTCGGCCAGCCCCACCCGGCCGTCGGCGACCCGCACCCGCAGCTGCGCCGACGTGTCCAGCCCGAGCTGCTCGCGGTCCATGGCGACGACCCCCGGATCGACCTCCACCACCAGGCTCTCCGTCCCGGGCCGCACCTCGGCGAGGTAGCGGGGCAGCGTGAGCCCGCCCCCGCCGATGTGCAGCGCGGAGACCGGTTCGCCCGACGGGAACACGGCTCCGGTGACCGCGGCGATCGCCCGCACGTACTGGAACTCGAGGTAGGTCGGGTCGGCGAGGTCCACGTAGGAGTGCCGGAGGGTGTCGAGCATCAGGACCCGGCCGGACTCGCGGACGGGGTCGGCCACCACCCGGGCGCAGTGGTAGGCGGTCTCCTCCGCGCACGGGGTGGGGGCCACCGCGGCCAGCCCGCCCCCGACGACCGCGAGCACCAGCAGGCCGGTGGGCACAGGACGGGCGCCGGCGCCGCGCCGCAGCAGGAGGGCCACGGCCAGGCCGGTGGCCACGGTGACCGCACCGGTGGCCACGAGGATGACGCTGCTCGGCAGGATCGCCACGAGGACGAAGCCGGTGGCGAACGTGGCCGCGATCCCGCCGAGGGTGCCGATGCCCGACAGCCGCCCGACCACCGCACCGGTCTCGTGCAGGCTCGCCAGCTGCAGCTTGACCACCATCGGCGGTACGGCCGACAGCAGCGCCGCGGGGACCACCACCGCGACCGCGGCCAGCAGCAGCACACCGCCGGCGTCGGCCCCGGAGAGCACCGCACCGGTGAACCGGACGAGCGGCAGGACGGCGATGATCAGCGCGCCCCCGGCGACGAGCAGCGGGGCCAGCAGCCGGCGGGGGTCGGTGCGGTCGGCGGTCACACCGCCGATCCACGCACCGAGGGCGATCGCCGCCAGCGCGAAGCCGATGACCGCGGTGCTGGTCTGCACGGTGACGCCGACGTAGGGCGCGATCAGCCGCAGGCCCACGATCTCCAGCACGAGGACCGCCCCCGAGCTGAGGAAGGTCAGCGCCGCCGCCACCCACGTCGGGAGCGCGCCGCCGGGGGGCGGGGGCTCCGGCGGCAGGTCGTCGGCGGGCAGGTCACGGGTGGGCGGGGACTGCCCGGGTCCGGCGGCCACCTCAGAACAGCGCCGGCTGGTCGGCGGGCGGGGTGACCGTCTCGGCCCGGGCCACGAGCTCCGGCCCGTTGTTGCGCACGTTGTTCACCGCGGCGCTCACCGGCCGCAGCTCGAGGGCGGCGACGACCTCCGGCGGTGTGGGGGCGGCGAGCTCGGCGACGTCCTCCCGCGCCGGGTCGAGCCACGCGGCCCAGCGGTCCGGCGGCAGCACCAGGGGCATCCGTTCGTGGATCTCGGTGAGTGCCCCGGTGGCGGGGGCGGTGACGACGGTGCAGGTGTACAGCCGGTCCTCGCCCTTCCCCCACACCTCCCAGAGCCCGGCGAAGGCGAGCACCGACCCGTCCTCCGGGGTGATGAAGTAGGGCTGCTTGGCCGGGCAGTCCAGCCGCTTCGCCCACTCGTACCAGCCGTCGGCCGGTACCAGGCAGCGGCGGGACCGCGCCGCGGTCCGGAAGGCGGGCTTCTCGGTGAGCGACTCGAGCCGGGCGTTCAGCATCCGGTTGCCGACGGACGGGTCCTTGGCCCACGACGGGACCAGCCCCCAGCGGACCGCGCGCAGCTCGCGGTGCCCCCCACCGGTGGGCCGGCCCTCGGCGTCGCGCTCCCTGGCGTGCCGGACGACGTAGACGTCCTTGGTCGGGGCGACGTTGTGGTCGGCGGGCAACGCCGGCTGCCCGTCGGCCGGCACCGCCTCGAACTCGACCGCGAGGTCGTCAGGGCTGCGGCTGGCCGCGTAGCGACCGCACATGGGATCTCCTCCGGGACGGACCGGGATGACCGTTCGACTCTAGGTGCGCCCACCGACACCGGGTTGCGCGCGGGCGTGCGCCCGAAAGCATCGGGTAGCCCCCTAGGCGGATCAGCCGACGAGAGACGAGGATCACCGCGTGACCGCTACGCAGAACCCAGCCACCGAGCACCCGAAGACGGCCAGCGACAGCGCCGAGCGGCGCTACGCGACGGTCAACCCCTTCACCGGGGAGACGGAGAAGGAGTTCCCCTTCACCGAGACCTCGGCGATCGACGGGATCGTCCAGCGCGCCCACTCCGCCTACCAGGAGTGGCGGAACCGCCCGGTCGAGGAGCGCGCCGCCGTCGTCCGGCGCGCCGCCGAGCTGATGGACGAGCGCCGGGACGACCTCGCGACGCTGATCACCACGGAGATGGGCAAGCGCAAGGAGGAGGCCACCGGCGAGCTCTTCCTCTGCTCGATGATCCTCAAGTACTACGCCGACAACGGCCCCGGCTTCCTCGAGCCGACGTCCATCCAGCCGCTCATGGGCAAGGGCGAGGCGGTCGTGGAGACCCAGCCCGTCGGCGTCCTGCTGGCCATCGAGCCGTGGAACTACCCCTTCTACCAGGTCGTCCGCGTGGCCGGCCCGAACCTGGTGCTGGGGAACACGGTCATCCTCAAGCACGCCGAGAGCGTGCCGCAGTGCGCCGTGGCCATCGAGCAGCTGTTCGCCGACGCCGGCGCTCCCGAGGGCGTCTTCACCAACACCTTCCTGCGGATCGACGACATCGAGCAGGTCGTCGCCGACCACCGCATCCAGGGCGTGACCCTCACCGGCAGCGAGCGGGCGGGCAGCGCCGTCGGGGCGCTGGCCGGCAAGCACCTGAAGAAGTCGGTGCTCGAGCTCGGCGGCAGCGACCCGTTCATCGTCCTCGACGCCGAGGACCTTGCCGCCACGGTCAAGGCCGCCACCATGGGCCGGATGCAGAACACCGGTCAGGCCTGCACCGCGTCCAAGCGGCTGATCGTCACCGAGGAGCTCTACGAGCCGTTCGTCGAGGGCCTCAAGCAGGCGTTCTCGACCTTCGCCCCGGGCGACCCGGCCGACCCGTCGACGTCGCTCGCCCCCCTGTCGAGCGAGCGGGCCGCGCAGGACCTGCACGCGCAGATCCAGGACGCCGTCGACAAGGGCGCCACCGTGGTCGCCGGTGGCAAGCGCCCCGAGCACCCCGGCGCGTTCGTGGAGGCCACCATCCTCACCGACGTCACCCCGGAGATGCGGGCCTACCACGAGGAGCTGTTCGGTCCCGCGGCCGTCGTCTACAAGGTGAAGGACGCCGACGAGGCGGTCGCGCTGGCCAACTCCAGCGTCTACGGCCTGGGCGCCACCGTCATGAGCGGCGACCTCGACCGCGCGCGGGCGGTGGCCGACCGGCTCGAGGCGGGCATGGTGTGGATCAACCAGCCCACCGGCTCCTCCCCCGAGCTGCCCTTCGGCGGCGTCAAGCGGTCCGGCTACGGCCGCGAGCTGTCCGAGCTGGCCATGTTCGAGTTCGCCAACCGGCGGCTGGTCCGCACGGTGCCGGTGAAGAAGGCCGACCGCCCGCTCGGCGGCTGATCGGGTGCGCGGGCGGTGCGGCGCGGCGACCGGGCAGACTGGTGACGTGACAGACGTCTGGTCCGCGCCGCACCACCCGGCTCCCGTCGACGCCGTCGTGACCCTGCCGGGGTCCAAGTCGCTCACCGCGCGCGCCCTGGTCCTGGCGGCGCTGGCGGACGGGCCGAGCCGGCTGGTCCGGCCGCTCCGCGCGCGGGACACCGACCTCATGGCGGCTGCGCTGCGCGCCCTCGGGGTCGGCATCGACGACGACGGCGAGGACCAGGTGGTCACCCCGGGTCCGCTGCGCGGCGGCATGGAGGTCGATGCCGGGCTGGCCGGCACGATCCTGCGCTTCCTCCCCCCGGTCGCCGCCCTGGCCGACGGCCCGGTGCGCGTCGACGGGGACCCGCGGCTGGGGGAACGTCCCAACGCGGGGCTGATCGACGGCCTGCGCGGCCTCGGCGTCGACATCGACGACGGCGGGCGTGGCCGGGCGCCGTTCACCGTCCGCGGCACCGGCCGGGTGCCCGGGGGCACCGCGGTGGTCGACGCAAGCGAGTCCAGCCAGGTGCTCTCCGGCCTCCTGCTCGCCGCCGCCCGTTACGAGCGCGGCGCGGACCTCGAGCTGGTGGGCAGGCTGCCCTCCCTGCCGCACGTCGAGATGACCGTGACGACGCTGCGCGAGCACGGCGTCGACGTCGCGCGCACCGACCGCGGGTGGCGGGTCGCCCCCGGGCCGATCGCCGCCCTCGAACGGGTCGTCGAGCCCGACCTCTCCAATGCCGCGCCGTTCCTGGCAGCCGCCCTGGTCACCGGCGGCCGGGTGACGGTGCGCGACTGGCCGGAGGTCACCACCCAGCCCGGTGCGCAGCTGGACCGGCTGCTGTCCGCGATGGGCGCCGAGGTGACCCGCACCGCCGACGGGCTCCGGGTGACCGGCACCGGCACGATCCGGCCCCTGGTCGCCGACCTCGGCGAGGTGGGCGAGCTGACCCCGGTGCTGGCGGCGCTGTGCGCGCTGGCCGACGGACCCTCGGAGCTCACCGGCATCGGGCACCTGCGCGGGCACGAGACCGACCGGTTGCAGGCCCTCGACGAGGTGCTCGGCGCCGTCGGGGCGGACGTCCGCCAGCTGCCCGACGGGCTGGTGATCACGCCCGGACGACCGCGGCCCGCGCTGCTGAGCTCCTACGCCGACCACCGCATGGTCATGGCGGCCGCCGTCCTCGGGCTGGCCGTCGACGGGGTCCGGGTGGCCGACCCCGGCGCGGTCACCAAGACGCTGCCGGACTTCCGGGAGCGGTGGGCGGGCCTGCTGGGCGAGCCGATCGGGGCCGTCCCCTGAGCGGGAACCAGCGCGGGGCCCGGCGGATGGACGAGGACGACGTCCGGGTCCGGCCCAGCCGCCGCGGTTCCCGCCCCCGCACCCGCACCCGGCCCGCGCACGCCGACGCCGTCCCCGGGCTGGTCATCGCCGTGGACCGCGGGCGCATGACGGTGCGGGTCGACGGGCCCGACGGCGCCGTCGACGTGACCACCATGCGCGCCCGCGAGCTCGGCAAGCACGGCGTCGTCGTCGGTGACCGCGTGCGGGTGGTCGGCGACACCAGCGGCCGCACCGACAGCCTGGCCCGCATCGTCGCGATCGAGGAGCGGACGACCTCGCTGCGGCGCACCGCCGACGACACCGACCCCACCGAGCGGGTGGTGGTGGCCAACGCCGACCTGCTCGTGATCGTCACCTCGGTGACCGACCCCGAGCCGGCGCTGGGCTTCCTCGACCGCTGCCTGGTCGCCGCGTACGCCGGCGGGCTCGAGCCGCTGCTGTGCCTGACCAAGACCGACCTGGCGTCGCCGCGGCCGCTGCTGGACCGCTACGCCGGGCTGAGCCTGGACGCCGTCCCGATGTCGCTCGAGCTGCCGCTGGACGACCTCACCAGCCGGCTGCGGGACCGGATGAGCGTGTTCGTCGGGCAGTCCGGCGTCGGCAAGTCCACGCTGGTCAACCGGCTGGTGCCCGACGCGTTCCGGGCGACCGGCGACGTGAGCAAGATCGGCAAGGGGCGGCACACGTCGTCGTCCGCCGTGCTCTTCGACCTGCCCGGCGGCGGCACCGTCATCGACACCCCGGGGATCCGGTCCTTCGGCCTGGCCCACGTCACCGCCGACGACGTCCTGGCCGCCTTCGAGGACATCGCCGAGGCCGCCACCGACTGCCCGCCCGGCTGCGGGCACACCGCCGAGGACCCCGGGTGCGCGCTCGATGCCTGGGCGGCCGCGGGACCGCCGGCCCGGGAGCAGCAGCTGGCCGCCCTGCGGGTCCTGCTGGGCGCCGTCGGCCAGGTCGGCCCCGGCTACTGACGGCCGAACCAGCTCCGCCGCGGCTCGGTGAACAGGTCGTCGGGCATCGGCTCGTCGACCGCCTCGATCCGCAGGTCGTGGCCCCGTCCCGCGATGTCGCCGCCGATGGCCTCGGTGAGCACGCAGACGCCGGTCCGCACGTCCAGCCGCACCCGGAAGGCGTCGGAGTACTCCGCCAGGATGTGCTGCGGGTGATCGCGGTACTCGTCCAGGTCCACCTCGCGCGAGCGGAGCAGCGGGCAGCAGCCACAGCGCGGCTCGTAGGCCTCCGTCGGCCGGACGAGGGCCTCCCACGCCGGCCGCCCGGCGTGCTCGACCTCCGCCACGGAGTCCACCTCCAGCGCTGTCACCAGCACCTCGACGTCCTCGGTCTCCGGATCGCGGCCGTCGGCGAGCTCCGCCGGGTCGAGCATCGCCACCCAGTGGTAGTCCTGGTGCATCGGGTCGTCCAGATCGTGGTCCCACGACCGGCGCCACTCGGCCACCAGGCCGTCCGGCCCCAGCCGGGGCTGCGGTACCGCATCCCTCGGCGGCTCCCGGACCACCTGCAGCAGCGCTCCGTCGGTCCTCTCGACGCGGAGCAGGTCCGGACGACGCAGCCACGCCCGGACGGCACCGGGCTTCCACGGGTCGCCCGGCCAGCTGACCGAGAAGCGCAGCGTCTTCCAGCGCCACGGCGAGGAGCGCGCGAGGGCGGCGAAGGCGTCGGGTGACGGGCTGGGCACCCGGCCAGTCTGCGTCGTCGGCGGGCTGCTGACGAGCGACTTGTCGACACCACCGCCTGTCGACTCGTCGTGGTGTCGACCGCCTGGGACACCACGACGAGTCGGCAACGGGCGGGCGGTCCGCTCAGACCTCCACGTAGCCGCCGCTGCGCCAGTAGACGCCCGCCCGGCGGGTGAGCAGCCCCTCGTCGACCAGGTAGCGCCGCAGCGCCGCGACGTCGGGGTGCCAGACGGCGAGCAGCGCGTTCACCTCCCGCTCGGGGTAGCGGACCCCGGGTTCGAAGACCCGCACCACGTGGTCGAGCACGACCAGCCGCTTGGTGCGCTGGGCGGGGATCGACACCAGCCGGCCGTCGCGGACGAAGGTGGTGAGCACGCCGTTCTCGACCGGGTCGTCCGAGAGGGGCTCCGGGGCCGGTGCGGCCTCGGCGGCGGCGCGGGCGGCCGCGCCGAACCGCTCGGTGTGCAGCGCGAGGGAGTGCCCGTCCCGGTCCACCAGCCCCGCGCGGGCCAGCCGGCGGGCGGCCAGCGCGACCTCCTTCAGCGACAGACCGGACGCCGCGGCGACGTCCTCGATCGTCGTGGCACCGAGCGCCAGGGCCGCGACCACCTTGAGGCGCACCGGCTCGGCGAGCAGCCCTGCGATGGTCGCCGCGTCCACGTCCCCGACGGTATCCGTGCATCGCCGGCGGGGTGCCGGGTAGGGAGCCGGGCATGGTGAGCCCCATCGACATCCAGAAGGCCCTGTCCGGCATCGACTACCCCGCGGGCAAGGACGACATCGTCAAGCACGCCGAGCAGCACGGGGGCGACAAGGAGGTCCTGGACGCCCTCCGGAACATCGAGGACCGCGAGTACGAGGGCCCCAGCGGCGTCAGTTCCGCGGTCTTCGACTGACTCCCCGCTAGGTTCGGTGCCCATGACGTCGGGTCGGGGCTACTCAGAGGACATGCGGCTGGCACACGTGCTGGCCGATCAGGCCGACTCGATCAGCATGGAGCGGTTCAAGGCGCAGGACCTGACGGTCGACACCAAGCCCGACCTGACCCCGGTGACCGACGCCGACCGCGCGGTCGAGGAGATGCTGCGCATCACGCTGAGCCGGGCCCGGACCCGGGACGCCGTGCTGGGCGAGGAGTTCGGCACGACCGGCCACGGTTCACGCCGCTGGGTGCTCGACCCGATCGACGGGACCAAGAACTTCGTCCGCGGCGTCCCGGTCTGGGCCACGCTGATCGCCCTCTTCGACGGCGACGAGCCGGTCGTCGGGCTGGTGTCGGCGCCGGCGCTGAACCGGCGGTGGTGGGCAGCCAAGGACGTCGGCGCCTGGACCGGCCGCCGGCTGGAGTCGGCCTCCCGGTGCCGCGTGTCGGAGGTCGGCGACCTGGGTGACGCCAGCCTGAGCTACTCCAGCCTCTCCGGCTGGGAGGAGCGCGGCGGGCTGGACGGCTTCCTCGACCTCACCCGGTCGGTCTGGCGCACCCGCGCCTACGGCGACTTCTGGAGCTACGTGCTCCTCGCCGAGGGGGCCGTGGACATCGCCTGCGAGCCGGAGGTCTCGATCTGGGACCTCGCGGCCCTGGACGTGATCGTCCGCGAGGCCGGCGGCCGGTTCACCGACGTGACCGGCGCCCCGGGGCCGGCCGGCGGGAGCGCCCTGGCCACGAACGGCAAGCTGCACGACGCCGCCCTGCAGCGGCTCCGGCCTCGACCCACCTCCGTCTGACCGCGGGGCCGGATCAGGGGCGGGGCTCGACCAGCGGCCCCCAGGCGTGCCGGACCGCGACGTCGGCCCCGCTCCCCCGCGCGGCCAGCAGGGCCGCGCCGACCGCCGAGGCGGACCGCAGCGCCAGGAACCGGACCGGACGCCCCAGCTCGTCGGCGAGCAGCTGCTGGACGACGCCGGCGCGACCCCCACCGCCGGTGAGCACCACCGGCGCGCCGTCGCCGGGGACCTCGAGCAGCGCCGTCGCCGCACCGACGGCCCGCACGACCCCCTCCACCGCCGCCCGGGCCAGGTGCGCGCGGGTCGTGCCCGGGTGCAGCCCGTCCCACCCGCCGCGGTCCTCCGGACCGGCGACCCCACCCCGTTCCCCGGTGAGGAACGGCCGGAAGACCGCTCCGCCGGCGTCGGGCACCGACGCGGCCGCCCCGAAGAGCCCGTCCCAGGACAGGCCGAGGACGCCGCACACCCACGCCCAGGCCGAGCCGCCGTTGCGCAGCGCCGCCATCGCGTACCAGCCGCCGTCGACGTCCGCGTAGCCGTGCACCGGGGGGTCGTCGGCGGGGCGCGGCGACCAGCCGGGGCGCAGGACCTGCGCCCCGGTGCCGAGGTTCACCTGCAGGCCGGTCGCCGTCCCCGCGGCCAGCAGCGCCAGCGGGGTGTCCGCACCGCCGACCACCACGGGCACGTCCCCGAACGGCAGCCGCGCGACGCCGGCCACCTGGTCCGCCGGGCGCACCTCCGGCAGCAGGCGGGGCGGCACGCCGGCCGCCGCGGCCGCCGCCGGAGACCAGCCGTCGGCGACGACGTCCCACAGCAGCGTCGCCGAGGCGTCGCTGCGGTCGGTCACCAGCGGGCCGCCGGGCACCAGCTCGGCGCGGAACGCGTCCTTCGGCAGCAGCACCGCCGCCGCCCGCTCGACGGCCGCCGGTTCGTGGGCGGTCAGCCAGGCCAGCAGCGGGCCGGTCATCCCCGGCACCAGCGGGTTGGCCAGCGCGGCGCGGTCGGCGGGGGCGAGGCCGCGCCAGCGCGCCAGCTCCGCCGTCGCCCGCGCATCCGGCCACAGCAGCGCCGGGTGCAGCGCGCGCCCGCCGCCGTCGACCAGGACGGCGCCGTGCATCTGCCCCGACAGCCCCAGGGCCCGCACCGGGGCGCCGGCCAGCGCGGGGGCCAGCTCGCTGCACGCGGCGTCGAAGGCCTCGCGCCACCTGCGCACGTCGATCTGCGCCCGGCCGGGCGCCGGCCGGTCGTGCTCGTAGCCGGCCTCGGCCCCGGCGACCACGCGGCCCGCCCCGTCCAGCGCGACGAGCTTGAGCCCGCTGGTGCCCAGGTCCGCGCCGAGGAACACCTCCCCCACGTCCGGGCTCAGCGCTCCGGGCTGTCGCCGTAGGTGTAGGAGCTGTCGGCGTACCGGCCGCCGACCGCGGCGCCCGGCGGGGCGATGACGTCGAGACGCGCGAGGTCGTCGGTGGAGAGCTCGACCGCGGCGGCGCCGACGTTCTCCTCCAGGTAGCTGCGCCGCTTCGTGCCGGGGATGGGGACGACGTCGTCGCCCTGGGCCATGACCCAGGCCAGCGCCAGCTGCCCGGGGGTCACCTCCTTCTCCGCCGCGATCCGGCGGACGGCGTCGACCAGCCGCAGGTTGGTCTCGAACGCCGCACCGGTGAACCGGGGGTGCGTGCGGCGCCAGTCGTCCTCGGCGAAGTCGTCGGGGCTGGTGATCGCGCCGGTGAGGAACCCGCGGCCCAGCGGGCTGAACGGCACGATGCCGATCCCGTGCTCGCGGGCGACGCCGACGACCTCTCCCTCGAGGTCGCGGGTCCACAGCGACCACTCGCTCTGCAGGGCGGCGATCGGGTGCACCGCGGCGGCGCGCCGGATCGACGCCGCGCTGGCCTCCGAGAGTCCGAGGTGGCGCACCTTGCCCTCCCGGACGAGGTCGGCCATCGCGCCGACGGTGTCCTCGATCGGCACCCGCGGGTCGACCCGGTGCTGGTAGTACAGGTCGATGGTGTCGACGCCGAGCCGGCGCAGGCTCGCCTCGGCGCAGGCCCGCACGTTCGCCGGCCGCCCGTCGATGTCCATGCCGCCGCGGTCGTTGTGCGACAGGGAGAACTTCGTCGCCAGCTGCACCTCGTCGCGGCGTCCGGCGATCGCCTCGCCGACGAGCTCCTCGTTGTGGCCGCTGCCGTAGACGTCGGAGGTGTCGAGGAAGGTGACGCCGAGGTCGAGGGCCCGGTGCACGGTGGCGATCGACTCGGCACGGTCGGCCGTCCCGTACATCTGGCTCATCCCCATGCAGCCCAGGCCGAGGGACGAGACGACCAGGCCGTCGCGGCCGAGCGTGCGGGTACCGACGGGAGGCAGCGGCGAGGCAGACATGCCCCGCATCCTCGTCCGCCCACCCGCCGGCCCGCTACCAGCCGCCTGGCAGCTCCGCTCAGGCGGCGTCCCGGGCCCAGGCCCCGGACGGCGACGGCGACAGCCGGCCGCGCACCGGGCCCGCAGAGCCGGCTCCCACGCGTGCGCGCCCCGGCCGGCGACGGCCGACGCGGTCGGCGAGCGAGCTGACGGCGGGCAGCGCGAGGAGCACCAGCGCCCCGGCGATCCAGCCGGCCAGGACGTCGCTGATCCAGTGGGTGCCGAGGTAGACGGTGGTCGCGCCGACGCCGAGCGCGACGAGTGCGACCAGGACCGGGGCGGCCCGGCGGTACCGGGCGCCCAGGTAGGCGACCATCCCCCACATGGCGACCGCGTTGGCGGCGTGGCCGGAGGGGAAGACCATGCCGTCGGTGAAGACCTCGGCGGCCCCGGGCAGCACGGCGCCCTCCCCCAGCTGCAGCGGCCCGAGCCGCCCGAAGGCCGTCTTCGCCGCCCCCACGGTGGCGTTCAGCAGCAGCGTCGTGGCCGCCACCACCAGCAGCGGCCTCGGATCCCGGTCCCGTGCGAACCGCACGGCCAGCCAGCCGCCGATGACCAGGAGGCACACCAGCCGCTGCCCGAGCAGGACCCAGGAGGACAGCAGCGGCTCCAGCTGCGGCCAGCGGGCGGCCGGCTCCCAGCGGAGGGCCGCGAGGTCCAGCGCCACCAGCGGTGACCCGGTGAGGACGGCAACGGCGAGCGCGACGTAGCCCGCCACGAGCACCACGGCGAGCACGGCCCGTCGGCGGTGCCCGCGTCGCCGCGCGGGCGCCCTCGCCGGACCGCCTCCCGAGTCCGGCGTGCCCACGCTCCGAGGCTAGGTCGAGGACGCCGGCCGCGCTTCGGGCGAGGACCCATGGGGACGCAGCTCGCACCGCCGGTGCAGCGACGCGCGGACGGGCGTCGGTCACCGTGCCCGGACCGTCACCGATCGTCGCCGCGTGCCGCGGAGTTTCCGGGTGCGGGCCACGGGTAGGCGGCCGTGTGCAGCCGTCTCGGCACGCCCATCGTCGCGTCGCACCCACCCGTCGGCGCGCTCCCTCCGCCGACGGACCGACAGCCAGGAGGACCTCATGAGCTCCCGCTCCGCCAGCCCCGGCCTGCGCCGCACCGCGCGCGTCCTGGGCCTGGCCAGCACCGGCCTCGGCGTCGCCATGCTCCGGAACCCGGTGGGCGTCGCCCGCGCGTCCGGCGTCGACGACTCGCCCACCGCGCTGTCGGTGATCCCGGTGGTCGGCGCGCGCGAACTGCTGCACGCCCTCCCGCTGCTCGCCGGCCGCCCGGGCTGGGCCTGGACCCGGATCGCCGGGGACGCGATGGACCTCACCGCCATGGGCGTCGCGCTCGCGCACCGGTCCGGCGACCGCCGGCGGCGGCTGCGCGCCGCGACCGTCGCGGTCGGGGGGCTGGCCGCGCTCGACCTGCTCACCGCCGCCCGGTCGCGCCGCCGGGGACCGGCCCGGGACCTCCTGCCCGGATCGGCGCCGTGGAAGGGCGCGATCGACGTCTCCGCCGCGACCACGGTGAACAAGACGCCGGAGCAGGTCTACCGCTACTGGCGCGACTTCTCGCGCCTGCCGGACTTCATGGCGCACGTGCGGGAGGTGCGCACGCTCGACGACGGGCAGCGCTCGCACTGGGTCGCCGAGGCGCCGGGGCGGCGCACCGTCGAGTGGGACGCCGAGCTCGTCGAGGACCGCCCCGGTGAGCTGATCCGCTGGCGCTCGCTGCCCGGCGCCGGCATCGAGAACGCCGGCTCGGTCGAGTTCCGCCCCGCCCCCGGCCGGCAGGGCACCGAGGTGCGCGTCCGGCTGGCCTACGCGCAGCCCGGCGGCCGGCTGGGCAAGGTCGTCGCCGGGCTGTTCGGCGAGTCGCCGGAGCAGCAGGTGCGCGACGACCTCACCCGCTCCAAGCAGGTTCTCGAGACCGGGCAGGTGGTCCGCTCCGAGGGCAGCCCCGAGGGCCCCCTGGCGGCCCGGCTCACCCACCAGCGGCCCGCGACAGCTCGTTCCTGACCCGATCCGCCTCCGGAAGGACTCCCACCGTGCGCGCCACCCAGTGGATGGGCAAGAACCACGTCGAGGTCAACGAGGTCCCCGACCCGCGGATCCTCAACGACCGCGACGCCATCGTGAAGGTCACCTCGACCGCCATCTGCGGCTCCGACCTGCACCTGTTCGACGGGTTCATCCCGACGATGAAGAAGGGCGACATCCTCGGCCACGAGTTCATGGGCGAGGTGGTCGAGCTCGGCAGGGGCGTCGGCAACCTGAAGGTCGGCGACCGGGTCGTCGTGCCGTTCCCGATCGCGTGCGGCGCGTGCACCGCCTGCGAGCGCGGCCTCTACTCGGTCTGCGAGAACTCCAACCCGAACGCCCGGATGGCCGAGAAGCTGTGGGGCCACTCGCCCTGCGGCATCTACGGCTACTCGCACCTGGTCGGTGGCTACCCCGGTGGGCAGGCCGAGTACGCCCGCGTGCCGTTCGCCGATGTCGGCCCGCTGAGGGTCGAGGACGACCTGACCGACGAGCAGGTGCTGTTCCTCACCGACATCTTCCCGACCGGGTACATGGGTGCGGAGATGTGCGACATCAAGGGCGGCGACGTCATCGCCGTCTGGGGAGCCGGCCCGGTCGGTCTGTTCGCCGTCGCGAGCGCCAGGATGCTGGGCGCGGAGCGGATCGTCGCCATCGACCGGTTCGACTACCGGCTGGACAAGGCGCGCGAGGCCGGCGCCACCGACGTCCTCAACTACGAGGAGGTCGACGTCCTGGACGCGCTGAAGGAGATCACCGCCGGCCGCGGCCCCGACGGGTGCATCGACGCCGCGGGTCTGGAGGCCACCCACCCCACCACCGCCGTCGACGCCTACGACCGGGCCAAGACCGCGGTCATGGCCGAGACCGAGCGGCCGCACGCGCTGCGGGAGGCGATCATGGCCTGCCGCAACGGGGGCACGGTCTCGATCATCGGCGTCTACGGCGGGCTCATGGACAAGTTCCCGGTCGGCTCGCTGATGAACCGGTCGCTGACCGTCCGGACCGGCCAGGCGCACGTGCACCGCTACCTGCGCCCGCTGTACGAGAAGATCCGCGACGGCGAGATCGACCCGACGTTCCTCATCTCGCACACCCTGCCGCTCGACCAGGCACCGCAGGGGTACCGGATGTTCCGGGACAAGGAGGACGACTGCACGAAGGTCGTCCTGAAGCCCTGACCTGCCGCCGAGCCCCGGCCGAGGGAGGACCCCCCGTGCAGTACGCCGAGTCCGTCGTGGACCTGGTCGGCGACACCCCGCTGGTGAAGCTGTCGTCGGTGACCCGCGACCTGGGTCCCGACGCGCCGCTCGTGCTGGCCAAGGTCGAGTACCTCAACCCGGGCGGCTCGGTGAAGGACCGGATCGCCGTCCGCATGGTCGACGCGGCGGAGGCCGACGGCCTGCTGGAGCCCGGCGGCACGATCGTGGAGCCGACCAGCGGCAACACCGGCATCGGCCTGGCCCTGGTCGCCCAGCAGCGCGGCTACCGCTGCATCTTCGTCTGCCCCGACAAGGTCGGCCAGGAGAAGATCAACGTGCTCAAGGCCTACGGGGCCGAGGTGGTGGTCTGCCCGACCGCCGTCGACCCCGCCGACCCGCGGTCGTACTACTCGGTGTCCGACCGGCTCAGCCGGGAGACGCCGGGCGCCTGGAAGCCCGACCAGTACTCGAATCCCAACAACCCGCGCTCGCACTACGAGACGACCGGGCCCGAGATCTGGGCGCAGACCGAGGGCCGGATCACCCACTTCGTCACCGGTGCCGGCACGGGCGGGACGATCAGCGGCGTCGGCCGCTACCTCAAGGAGGCCTCCGGCGGCCGGGTCCAGGTCATCGGCGCCGACCCCGAGGGCTCGGTGTACTCCGGCGGCACCGGCCGCCCCTACCTCGTCGAGGGCGTCGGCGAGGACTTCTGGCCCGCCACCTACGACCGGGACGTCGCCGACGAGATCGTCGCCGTCTCCGACGGCGACTCCTTCGCCATGACCCGCCGGCTGGCCCGCGAGGAGGGGCTGCTGGTCGGGGGCTCCTGCGGCATGGCGGTGGTGGCCGCGCTGCGCGTGGCCGAGCGGCTGACGAAGGACGACGTCCTCGTGGTGCTGCTGCCCGACGGCGGCCGCGGCTACCTGAACAAGATCTTCAACGACGCGTGGATGGCCGACTACGGCTTCCTCGAGGCCACCGGCGGCGAGACCGTCGGCGAGCTGCTGCACACCAAGTCCGGTGCGACGCCGACCCTGGTGCACACCCACCCGAACGAGACCGTCCGCGACGCCATCGACATCCTGCGCGAGTACGGGGTCAGCCAGCTGCCCGTCGTCCGGGCCGAGCCGCCGGTGACCGCCGGCGAGGTCGTCGGCTCCATCGACGAGAAGACGCTGCTCGACGCGCTCTTCGCCGGCCGGGCCTCGCTCGCCGACCGGGTGGAGAAGCACATGAGCCCGCCGCTGCCGATCGTCGGCTCGGGCGAGGCGGTCAGCGCCGCGGTCGCGCAGCTCGGGTCGGCCGACGCGCTGCTGGTGCACGTCGACGGCAAGCCGGCCGGCGTCGTCACCCGGCAGGACGTGCTGGGGCACCTCGCGGGGGTGACCCGGTGAGCGGCTTCGACACCCGGGCCATCCACGCCGGGCAGGAGCCCGACCCGGCCACCGGCGCGGTGATCCCCCCGCTGCACCTGACCACCACCTACAAGCAGGACGGCGTCGGCGGGCTGCGCGGCGGCTACGAGTACAGCCGCAGCGGCAACCCGACCCGCGACGCGCTGCACGAGGCGCTGGCCGCGCTGGAGGAGGGCACGACGGCGCTGGCGTTCGCCTCCGGGCTCGCCGCGGAGGACACCCTCCTGCGCACCGCCTGCCGGTCCGGCGACCACGTCGTCCTCGGCGGTGACGCCTACGGCGGCACGTTCCGGCTGATCTCCCGCGTGCTGTCGGAGTGGGGCCTGGAGCACACCCCGGTCGACCTCGACGACGCCGACGCCCTGCGCGCCGCGATCCGCCCCACGACGCGGGTCGTCTGGTGCGAGACGCCCAGCAACCCCCTGCTGAACATCACCGACATCGAGCGCACGGCGGCGGTCGCGCACGAGGCCGGCGCGCTGCTCGTCGTCGACAACACCTTCGCCTCGCCCTACCTGCAGCGGCCGCTCACCCTGGGCGCGGACGTCGTCGTGCACTCGACCACGAAGTACCTGGGTGGGCACTCCGACGTGGTGGGGGGCGCACTCGTCACGCGGGATGCCGCCCTCGGCGAGCAGCTGGCGTACAACCACAACGCGATGGGCGCGGTCGCGAGCCCGTTCGACTCCTGGCTGGTGCTGCGCAGCCTCAAGACGCTCGGCGTCCGGATGGACCGGCACTGCGCCAACGCGGCGCGGATCGCGGAGTTCCTGGTCGGCCGGTCCGAGGTCGCCTCGGTGCTCTACCCGGGGTTGCCCGACCACCCGGGGCACGACATCGCGGCACGGCAGATGTCCGGCTTCGGCGGGATGCTCTCGTTCCGGCTGCGCGGCGGCGAGGAGGCGGCGCTCGAGGTCTGCGAGCGGACGCAGCTGTTCACGCTGGCCGAGTCGCTCGGCGGCGTCGAGTCGCTGATCGAGCACCCGGGCCGGATGACCCACGCCAGCGCCGCCGGCTCGCCGCTGGAGGTGCCGGCGGACCTGGTGCGGCTCTCGGTCGGCATCGAGGACGCCGACGACCTGCTGGCCGACCTCGAGCAGGCGCTGGGCTGAGCCTCAGGCCGCCGTCGGGGTCGGCCCGACGATGAACAGCGGGCGGAAGTGCTCGACCACCGGGAACGGTTCGTAGAAGGAGTGCAGCAGGCGCCGCCACTCCTGGTACCCCGGTGACCCGCGGAATCCCTCGGTGTGGTCCTCCACGCTGTTCCACTCGACGAGCAGGAGGAAGACGTTCTCCCGCTCCACGCACCGGGACAGCAGCAGCCGCCGGAAGCCCGGCGACGCGGAGATGATCGGGGCAGCGGACCGGAACGCCGCCTCGAACTCGGCCTCGCGGCCAGGTGTCACGGACAGCTCTGCATGCTCGAGGATCACGGCGTGCACCGTACGGCCCGCCGGACATCGCGCCGGTGGACTGCCGCGGCGGCGCTCAGCGCGGGGCGGTGAGGATGCGGGGGCCGTCGGCGGTGACGGCGACGGTGTGCTCGACGTGCGCGGCGCGGCTGCCGTCGGCGCTGCGCAGCGTCCAGCCGTCGGCGTCCACCGTGTAGTCGTCGGAGCCGCCGGCGAGGAACCACGGCTCGATCGCGATCACCAGGCCGGCGCGCAGCGGGACCCCGCGCCCGGCCCGGCCCTCGTTGGGCACGGACGGCGCCTCGTGCATGGTGCGGCCCACCCCGTGACCGCCCTGGTCGGTGTTGATGCCGCACCCGCCGGCCCGGCCGACCGCGCCGATCGCCGCGGAGATGTCGCCTACCCGGTTGCCGACGACCGCCGCCGCGATGCCCGCCGCCAGCGCGCGCTCGGCGGTCGCCACCAGCTCGAGGTCCTCCGGCCGCGGCGTACCCACCGGGAAGGTGATCGCCGCGTCCCCGACCCACCCGTCCAGGACGGCGCCGGCGTCCACGCTGAGCAGGTCACCGTCCTCCAGTTCGTAGGGCGTCGGGATGCCGTGCAGCGCGACGTCGTTCACCGACAGGCACAGCACACCGGGAAACGGCGGGGTGGTGTGCAGCGGCGCGTAGCCGAGGAAGGGCGAGGTGGCGCCGGCGTCGGCCAGCACGTCGCGGGCCACGGCGTCGAGCTGGGTCAGCCGCACGCCCGGTGCCGCGAGCGCCCGCACCGCGGCGTGCATGTCGGCGACCACGGCGCCGGCGGCTCGCATGGCATCCAGTTCACCAGGGGTCCGCAGTTCGATCACCGGTCCACCTCGACGGGTCCGGCGGCGGGCGACGCGTGTTCGAGGATCACCCGCGCACGGTACGGGGAGCAGGTGACTCCTCCGCGCGTGACCGTCGTCGTCGCCACCCGCGACCGCCGCGACCCGCTGCTCCGCAGCCTCGACCACCTCGCGGGCCCGGGCCTGCCGCCGGTGGTCGTGGTCGACAACGGCTCCTCCGACGGCACACCCGCCGCCGTCCGCGAACGGCACCCGGCGGTGACCGTGGTGGAGCTGCCCGCCAACGCCGGGGCGGTGGCGCGGACGTCGGGGGTCCGGCGTGCCGGCACGCCGTACGTGGCCTTCGCCGACGACGACTCCTGGTGGGAACCGGGCGCCCTGGACCGGGCCGCCGACCTGCTGGACGCCCATCCGCAGGTCGCGCTGGTCGCCGGCCGGGTGCGGATGGCCGCCGACGGGTCGGTCGACGCGGTCACGCGCAAGCACCGGGCCGCCGTCCTCGGGGTCACGCCGGGGAACCCGGGGCCCGACGTGCTGAGCTTCCCCGCCTTCGCCACGGTGGTGCGGCGCGACGCGTACCTGTCGGCCGGCGGGTTCGCGCCGCTGTTGTTCTTCGGCGGCGAGGAGCACCTGCTGGCGCTCGACCTCGCGGCGGCGGGCTGGCAGCAGGTCTACGCCGACGACGTCGTCGCCTGGCACGACCCGGCCGGTCCCCCCGCCGTGTCCCCGCGGCGCTGGGCGCTGCAGACCCGCAACGACCTGTTGGTCGACTGGCTGCGCCGGCCGCTCCCCGTCGCGCTCGCCGCCACCGCGCGGCTGGCCCGCCGGGCCCGCACCGACCCGGCGGCCAGGGCCGCCCTCCGCGGCTGGGCCCGCCGGCTGCCGGCCGCGCTGCGGCAGCGGCGGCCGGTCCCGCGCGACGTCGAGCGCCGGTTCGCGGCGGCGCAGCGGCCGCTCAGCGCCCCAGCTGCCCGGTGAGCCACTCCCGCGCCCGCTCGTTGCCGGCCACCCCACGCCGCTGCGCCTCCGCCACCGCGGCGGTCAGCTCCCCGGACAGGCAGCGGGCGAGAGCGCCGTCGAGGGCCTCGGCCGTCACCTCGTCCGCGGCCAGCAGCAGCGGCCAGCCCAGCGCCTCGGCCTGGCCGGTGACCTTCGCGCCCCCGGAGACGGCGTCGCAGGCGATGACCGGACGCCCGTGCTTCAGCCCCAGGACCATGCCGTGCAGGCGCATGCTCAGCACCACGTCGGCGCGCCGGAGCAGCGCCTCGACCTGAGCCGGCCGCCGCGGGTGCGGCTTGTCGTACAGGTCGGTGTCGATCGGGAACCACGGCAGCGCGCGGGCCGCCAGCCACTCCTCGACGACGCCGCGGACCCGGTCGGCGCGGCTGCGGTCGCCGTACTCGCCCTGCACCGGCGCGAAGGCGACCGCCAGCACGGGGACCTCGGGCGCGGGCCCCTCGATGGCCAGGTCCGGTCGGGCGACCCCCCGGGCGTCGCGCTCCAGGATCGCGTCGAACAGCGTCGGGGCGACGTCGTCGACGACGGAGACGTTCACCGCCCAGCGCCGGGCGCCGGCGAACGCGGCGGTCAGCTCGGGCAGGGGCGCCAGGTCCCCGACCGGCCCGGTGGTGAACAGCAGGTGCGTGTAGTCGGCCGGATCGACGTCGCGCCAGTGCACGCCACGGCCGAGGTACGGCGCCCAGGCGACGTCGTGGTCGATGCCCAGGTCGGTGAGCCAGCGCACGACGGCGTCGGCTCCCAGCTCGTCGCCGACGGTGGCGATCACCTCGTCGAAGCTGAACCACCCGGCCACGAGAACGCGCATGATCTCCACCCTCGCAGCCGGGCATGCAGCGGGCACGCGGGGGGAACGAGATCACCGTCTCACCGGTTGTCGCCGGCAGCCGCACCGAGCGAGGAGGAGCCCGTGAGCACCGCCGAGAGCACCCGTGACCTGGCCGCCCTGGAGGCCGCACGCACCCGCATCCGCGAGGCGCACCTGCGCCCGGCCGGAGCGCGCCCCCGGTCGACCGCCCGGGGGCTGCACCACACCGCGCTGATCAGCAGCGACGTCGAGCGGACCGTGCGCTTCTACCAGGACGTGCTCGGCTTCCCGCTCACCGAGCTGATCGAGAACCGCGACTACCCCGGCTCCTCACACTTCTTCTTCGACATCGGCAACGGCAACCTGCTGGCCTTCTTCGACTTCCCGGGGCTGGACGTCGGCCCGTACGCCGAGGTGCTCGGTGGCCTGCACCACCTGGCCATCAGCGTCGATCCGCAGGGCTGGGAGCAGCTCGTGCAGCGGCTCACCGAGGCCGGGGTCCCGCACGAGGTGCACAGCGGGGTCTCGGTCTACTTCCGCGACCCGGACGGCGCCCGCATCGAGCTGATCGCCGACCCGCTCGGCGAGATGTACGGCTCGAAGGTCCTCTGACGCGGACCGGTGGGGCGGCGGGACCGCCCCACCGGTCCCGGGCTCAGCGCTCCGGGTCGGCGACGAGGTCGGCGTAGTCGGGGTGGCGCTCGATCCAGCCGGCGACGAACGAGCAGCGGGGCACCACGGACCCGCCGCGGGAGCGGACCTCGTCGAGCGCCGCCCGGACCAGCGTGCTGCCCAGCCCCGACTGCCCGGCATCGGGGTCGACCTCGGTGTGGGTGAACACCACGGTCTCGCCACGGCGCTCGTAGGCGGCCAGGCCCAGGACGCGCTCGCCGTCGCGGATCTCGAAGCGGTCGGACTCGGGGACGTCGGTGACGGTGGGCTCCATGTCAGCGGTCAACCGGCCGCGGGGGCGGGCTGTTCCGGGTGCAGCTCCAGCGCCCGGGTCGGGCACTGCTGCACCGCCTCCTCGACGTCGCGCAGCTCCTCGGGCGCCGGGTTCGGGCGCAGCACCGTCACCGTCCCCTCGTCGCCCACCTCGAACACGTCCGGGGCCAGCGCCTCGCAGGCCCCCGCCCCGACGCACTTCTCCAGGTCGGCCACGAGCCGGCTCATCGGGCGCCGTCCAGCCGGGCGGGCAGCCGCTTGAGGCCGTTGACGAACGAGGACCGCAGCCGGTCCGGCGGGCCGGTGACCACCAGGTCGGGCAGCTGCTCGAACACCTTGGCGAACGTGACCGCGAGCTCCCGGCGGGCGAGGTGCGCGCCGAGGCAGAAGTGCGGCCCCTTGGACCCGAACCCGACGTGCGGGTTGGGGTCGCGGGCCACGTCGAACCGGTGGGGCTCGGCGAAGACCTCGGGGTCGCGGTTGGCGGCGCCGTAGAAGAGCAGGAACTTGTCGCCGGCCCGGAACCGGTGGCCGTTCACCTCGCCGTCCTGGGTGGCGGTGCGGCGCATCCACGTGACCGGGCTGGTCCAGCGGACGATCTCCTCGACGGCCGTGCGGGTGAGACCGGGGTCGGCCACCCACCGGGCCCGCTGCTCGGGGTGCTCCTGCAGCGCCAGCAGCCCCTGCGAGATGGCGTTGCGGGTGGTCTCGTTGCCGGCCACCAGCAGCAGGATGAAGAACGACGCGATCTCCTGGTGGCTGAGCCGCTCGCCGTCGACGTCGGTGGTCACCAGCGCCGTCGTCAGGTCGTCGGTGGGCTCCTGCACCCGCTCGGCGGCCAGCCGCTCCATCAGCCCGGCCAGCTCGATCCCGGCCATGAGCACGCCGGTGAGCGGGTCCTCGTCGTTCTCGACGAGCTCGGGGTCGCCGCCGGAGAGGATCACGTTGGACTTCGCCAGGACCATCGCCCGGTCCTCCTCGGGCACGCCCATCATGTCGCAGATGACCCGCAGCGGGATGGGCGCGGCGAGGTCGGCGACGACGTCGAACGTGCCGTCCCCCTCGGCGGCCTTCCGCCGGACGGCCGCGAGGACGTCGTCGGCGATCCCGGCCACCGAGTCCACGACCCGCTCGAGCATCCGCGGGGTGAACGTCTTCGCCACGATCCGGCGGATCTTCGCGTGCCGGGGGTCGTCCATGCTGATCAGCGAGCCGTAGAACTCGTTGAGGTCGGCCGGGATGTCCTGGATCGACACCGCGCCCTCGCCCGAGCAGAAGACCGCCGGCCGGGAGCTGATCGCCTCCAGGTCCGCGTAGCGCGTGACGGCGTGGTAGCCCGGGCCGCTGGGCAGGTTCGGGATCTCGGGCTCGGCGAAGAACGCGAACGGCCGCTCGCTCCGCAGCCGGTCGAAGACGGCGTGCCGTTCGGCCGGCGGCCGGGCCCAGAAATCGCGGTCGGACAGCTCGACCCCGAGGTCCTCGGCCTCGGCTCGACGAGGTGGCGGAGCAGTTCCCGCTGCGGCTGCGGCGTCGACGGACACGGAGCTCCTCCCCTGGGATCGGTCGGTGACCGAACGCTAGAGACAGTTGCCGTGACGCACAACACACACCTGTGCCGACCTGGGCGGACGCCGTGGCGGGCCGGACAGCGCGAGGGCCCGGTCACCGTGGTGACCGGGCCCTCGACCGTGGTAGCGGGGACAGGATTCGAACCTGCGACCTCTGGGTTATGAGCCCAGCGAGCTACCGAGCTGCTCCACCCCGCGTCGGTAGAACCCACCCTACACGCCCCGGACGACCCCGCGCGCGGGGCCCCGTCGGCGACGAGACTGTGGGCAGTCGTGCCCGACCCCTGGAGGTCCCGTGTCCGAACCGCCCGCCGGCCTGCACAACCTCGATCTGCTGGCGATCTACTGCAACGACCACCTGGCCGCATCGGTCGGAGGCATCGAACTCGTCCGGCGGATGCTGGACGTGCACCGGAACACGCCGTACGCACCGGCGCTCGAGCAGTTGCTGACCGAGTTGCACGGGGAGAACGAGGCGCTGCGGTCGACGATGGCGGCTCTGGGCCTCCCGGTGCAGCGGTACAAGCAGGTGGCGCTGTGGCTCGGCGAGAAGGCGTCGCGGCTCAAGCTGAACGGCCGGCTCGTCAGCCGTTCCCCGCTGAGCGACCTCGTGGAGTTCGAGTTCCTGGCATCCGCCGTCCGGGCCAAGCGCAGCGGCTTCGAGAGCCTCCGGGAAGTGGCCGACGCCGACGAGCGCCTGGACAAGGAGCAGCTGAACGGGCTGGTCGAGCAGGCCAACCGACAGCACGAGTGGCTCACCGCGACCCGCCGCGAGGTCGCCGCGCGGGTCTTCGGCGGGAACGACCACGCCGCGGACCAGGCCGCCGACTGACCTCGCCGGACACGTCACTTCGTCGCCCGGAACGGGTTTGCCGCCCGCGCCGACCGTGCACACCGATGGGAGTCGATGCGCGCCCACGGTCGCGCGCCCCGTTCGTGCGGCCGGGCTGATCCCTGCCGCGGACAACCAACCGGGAGGGCCTGCCGTGCGCGGAACGGAAGCAACCGGAACCGGGAGAGTCGTCGTCGTGACCGGGGCCAGTGGCGGGATCGGACGGGCCACCGCGGTCGCCTTCGCCCGCCGGGGGGACCGGGTCGCCCTGCTGGCCCGGGGCGAGACGGGGCTCGCCGCGGCCGCCGCGGAGGTCCGGGCCGCCGGGGGCACCCCGCTGGTGATCCCGGTGGACGTCGCCGACGCCGCGGCCGTCGATGCGGCGGCCGGCCGGGTGGAGGACGAGCTCGGCCCGATCGACGTCTGGTGCAACGTCGCCTTCAGCACGGTCTTCGCGCCCTTCGAGCAGATCACCGCCGAGGAATGGGAGCGCGTCACCCAGGTCACCTACCTGGGCTTCGTGCACGGCACCATGTCCGCGCTGCGGCGGATGAAGCCGCGCGACCGCGGCGTGATCGTGCAGACCGGCTCCGCCCTCGCCTACCGCGGCATCCCCCTGCAGAGCGTCTACTGCGGCGCCAAGCACGCCATCAAGGGCTTCACCGAGTCGCTGCTGACCGAGCTCCGGCACGACGGCAGCAACGTGCACGTCACGATGGTCAACCTGCCCGGGGTCAACACCCCGCAGTTCGACTGGGTCCTCAACAAGCTTCCGGAACGGCCTCAGCCGGTGCCCCCGATCTACCCGGTGGACATGATGGCCGACGCGCTCGTGCACGCCACCGAGCACCCGCGCCGCCGTGCGTGGTGGGTGGGCAACCCGACCGTCTGGACCATCCTCGGCAACAAGGTCTGGCCCCAGTTCCTGGACTGGTACCTCGCTCGGAACGGGTACGAGGGCCAGCAGCGGGGCGAGAAGGCCTCGTCCACCGACCCGGTCAACCTCTGGGAGCCGGCCGACGGGCCCGAAGGCCGTGACTTCGGCGCCCGCGGCAGCTTCCGCCACCGCACCCGCGACCGGGATCCGCAGATCTGGGCCTCCCGTCACCACGGGACCCTCGCCGCAGCCGGCGCCGGGCTCCTGGCGACGGCGGTGGCCGCCTGGCGCCGCGATCGCTGACCGATGGCACGGCGGATCGAGGACTACGGGCTGATCGGTGACCTGCAGACCGCCGCCCTCGTGGGTCGCGACGGGTCGGTGGACTGGTTGTGCCTGCCCCGCTTCGACTCCCCCGCCTGCTTCGCCGCACTGCTCGACGACGACCGCGCGGGTCGCTGGCTGCTGGCACCCAGCGGGAGGGCCACCTGCACCGGACGTCGCTACCGCGGGGACTCGCTGGTGCTCGAGACGGAGTGGGAGACGCCCGAGGGCTCGGTCGTCGTCATCGACTTCATGCCCGTGCGCGGCGAGTCCGCCGACGTCGTCCGGATCGTGGCGGGACGCTCCGGCCGGGTGCGGATGCAGACGACCCTGCGGCCGCGCTTCGACTACGGCCAGCTCCGACCGTGGACCTACACCGAGGGCGACGATCTGGTCGCCGTCGCGGGACCGGACGCCCTGTGGCTGCGCACCCCGGTTCCCGTCGAGCAGCACGACGGGACGGCCCGGGCGGAGTTCCGGGTCGGCGCCGGGGAGCGCATCCCGTTCGTCCTCAGCCACGGGCCGTCCCACCGACCGCGTCCCCGGCCGCTGGATCCCGAGGCGGCTCTGGCCAACACCGAGACGTTCTGGGCCGACTGGATCGGCCGGTGCGACTACACCGGACGGTGGGACGACGCGGTCCGCCGCTCGCTGATCACCCTCAAGGCGCTGACCTACGCACCCACCGGGGGGATCGTCGCCGCGGCGACGACCTCCCTCCCCGAGAAGCTGGGCGGGGTGCGCAACTGGGACTACCGCTACACCTGGCTCCGGGACGCCACGTTCACCTTGCAGGCCCTGCTCGGCACCGGCTACGTGCACGAGGCGCGGGCGTGGCGGGACTGGTTGCTGCGCGCGGTGGCCGGGGATCCCGCGGATCTCCGGATCATGTACGGCCTCGACGGCACCCGGCGGCTGCCGGAGCACGAGCTGCCCTGGCTCTCCGGTTACGAGGGCTCCGCGCCGGTACGGATCGGGAACGCCGCGGCCGACCAGTTCCAGCTCGACGTCTGGGGCGAGGTGCTCGACGGCCTGCACCTGGCCCGTGAGGCCGGCATGCCGCACAGCGCGGACGCGTGGTCCCTCCAGCGGGGGCTCCTGGACTACCTGGAGGGCGCGTGGGAGGAGCCCGACAACGGCCTGTGGGAGGTCCGCACCACGCGGCGGCACTTCGTGCACAGCAAGGTCATGGCCTGGGCCGGGGTCGACAGCGCGGTCCGGGCGGTCGAGCAGCAGGGCCTCGACGGTCCGGTGGACCGCTGGCGGGCCCTGCGGAGCGAGATCCACGCCGACGTGTGCGCGAAGGGCTACGACGCCGAGCGCGGGACGTTCACCCAGTACTACGGCTCACGCGGCCTGGACGCGGCCCTGCTGCTCATCCCGCGGTTCGGGTTCCTCGGCTGGGACGACCCCCGGGTGATCGGCACCGTGGAGGCCGTCCGCCGGCAACTCGACGAGGACGGCCTCCTGCTCCGGTACCGGCCGGAGGCCGAGGACACCGACGACGGGCTGCCCGGCGCGGAGGGCGCCTTCCTCGCGTGCAGCTTCTGGCTGGTCGACGCGTTGAACGGCACCGGACGCCGCACCGAGGCGACGCGGTCGTTCGAGCGGCTGCTCGGCCTGCGCAACGACCTGGGGCTGCTGAGCGAGGAGTACGACCCCCGGGCCGGCCGCCAGCTCGGCAACGTGCCGCAGGCGTTCAGCCACGTCGGCCTGGTCAACGCCGCCCGGCACCTCAGCGGCACGCACCCGGCCGAGCAGCCCGGATCGGACGCGGCCGGCCGGCCGTGAGCCGGCCGGTACCGCGGGAGCCGCGCCGTCCGGACCTCACGACGGCGCCCCCCTTACGGCCGAGGTGTGATGGGAGAGAGGTCGGCCTGACCGTCCGGGTCCACGGCTTCATCGCTGTGCAGGACGGTGGTCCCGGTCTCGACGCCCGCCTCCTCGAGCCGCCACATGAGGTGCCCGACCTGCAGCTGGAGCCGCCGCCACTCGTCGTGCGGGTGGGTGACGCCATCCTCGGCGGCCCCGCTGTTCCCCGCGGCCGAAGCGGAGGCCAGCGAGATCGTGCACCAGGCTGCCCGCGCTCGATCAGCCTGGTGCACGGCCTCGATCAGGTCCGCCGGGGCGTAGCGGTGTCCCGCCCCCGTCGGTCCACCCACGAGATCAGGGCGGCGACCAGCAGCAGGCATGACGGCAGCAGGAAGGCGCCACCGATGCCCAGGCCCGTGACGAGCGACCACGCCACCGACACCAGCCCGAGGACCGCCACCACCGCGGAAGCCAACGGCGTCCTGCCGGCACGTTCGGCCACCAGAGCCAGCGCCGTGCACGCCAGTGGCACGCCGAACATCGAGAAGGCGAACGAGCCGCTGTCCTCCCAGACGAATCGCCCGTACCACGCCGTGAGGCCGACGACGCTGATGAGCGATACGACGATCAAGCCGAAGGCCCTCCGGCTGAACGTTGTCACGGTCATGTCCTCCGCAGACTGCGGTCGAACTGCTCGATGTGTTCCTCATGGATGACCACGGGCCACTCCTCCTCAAGGGACGAAGGAACCTTGCCACCGCGCCGCCGGGCACGCCTCGGTGGACGGCGAGCGGTCGGTGCGTGGATGCACCGGCTCGCCAGCGGCTGCGACCTCGTGGCAGCGGGCACGACGAATGCAGGCGGCTACGCTTCCGCGGGTGTCCGAGCCGTGGGTCCGTCGCACCCTGCGGGCGCTGGACCTGGGGTTCTGGGTCGTGCTCGCCGGCATCTGGCTCGTCGTACTGGTGCTCGCGGTCATCGACGGAGACGACGGCTGGCGGATCTTCATCGCTGTCCTGTGGCTGGCGACCTCCAGCGTGTGGCTGGTCCGCACCCTTCGCTCTCGGGAGAAGCGTCAGCAAGAGGAAGCCGAGCGCGCCTCGTCGTAGAGGCCCGGCTGGGTGAACATCACCCACCCATGGCAACGCTTGCTGCCGGACTCAGGACGGCGTGTGCGCTTCCTCGGCGCTCGCGTTCGCCGCGTCCCGTCCGGCAGCCCGTGCCCGCTGCGGCTCGACGGTGTACTTCGGATCCTTCGCGCTGGCCATGCCGGCGTCGAAGACGCCGAAGCGGGTGAACACGGAGCCGGCCGCCAGGAGGGCACCCCCGATCACCGCCGGCACGCGTCGCCGACCGGCGGTGAGGGCCAGCGCCGTCCCGGTCACCGTGCAGGCGCGGGCGGCCCGCAGCTGCCGGCCCGCGCGGCCGGTGCGGTAGGGCTCGCTCACCAGCCCGTGGCCGTGCTCGATGCGGTGCATGGCGCCGAGCTCGATCAGCGCACCGGTGACGGCGACCTTGCGGGCCGGCCCGGCCTCCTCCGCAGGGCTGCAGGCGACGGCGATGCCGCCCCCCGCGGCCATCGCCGAGCCGGCGAAGGCGAACGGCAGCTCCCGGTGCGCCTCGTGCCAGGACGGCACCGCGGTGTTGGACAGGAGCGCCGCGGTGTAGGTGGTCATCGGTCCGCCGAGCACGCCCGCCCCCACCCCGGTGAGCATCCGCAGGCGCCGGAAGCGACCCAGCAGGTGGGCCCCGGCCGTGGCGGTGGCCAGCGCGCTGAACGGCGCCAGGATCCAGGAACCCACCGACAGCGGCGACGTGGGCTTGAACACCCGCAGCATGTTCAGGAACCGCGCCGGCCGGCCCAGGTCGTGGATGAGGAAGGCCACCGACGTCAGCGCACCGCCCCCCGCGGTGAGGTGCGCGACGCGGGACAGGGCCGGCCGGCCGGTCAGCTCGGCCAGCGCCCCGAGCAGCGCCGACGACCCCGCCGCACCGCCGAGGAACAGGTACAGCGGCACGTCCGGGGTCTTCCACACCGGCGGCTTGATCACCGGCCGCCCGTAGTACGAGGCGAACTCCGCCTCCCCCACCACCGACTCACCCGGTCGCGGGGCGCGGCCGCCCGACCGGCGGTGCCGTTCCCGGTCCTGCGCCGGTGCGCCGTCCGCGCGGCGCCAGCCGGCCCCGGGAACCGCCTCCCCCGCCGTCACCGGCGTCGCCCCACGAACGCCGACGCCACCACGCCGACCACCATCGCCGCGCCCGCGGCGACGTGCCGCCACATGGACGGCAGGTCGCGGGTGGTCACCACCGGATCCGGCGGGAGCCCGTAGACCTCCGGTTCGTCCAGGAGCAGGAAGAAGGCGCCCGCTCCCCCGACCCCGTCGGTCTCGTCGTGCCCGTACAGCCGGACCCCCTCGACGCCCTTGTCCTGAAGCGCCGCCAGCCGGGCGTCGGCACGGGCCCGGAGCTGGTCGAGGTCGCCGAACTGGATCGACTCGGTCGGGCAGGCGCTCGCGCACGCGGGCTGGAGCCCGTCGGTGAGCCGGTCGTAGCAGAGGGTGCACTTGAACACCCGTCCGTCGTCCTGCCGCTGGTCGATGACGCCGTAGGGGCAGGCGGGCACGCAGTAGCCGCAGCCGTTGCAGATGTCCTCCTGCACCACCACGCTGCCGAACTCGGTGCGGAACAGCGAGCCGGTCGGGCAGACGTCCAGGCAGGCGGCGTGGGTGCAGTGCTTGCAGACGTCGGAGCTCATCAGCCACCGGATCTCCCGGTCCGCCGACGGCGTCTGCTGCGGTGCGCTCTGCTCGGCCGTGGTCGCCGACGCCGGCACCCGGGGGTGGACGACGGGCGGGTCCTCCAGCGGCCGCGGCCCGCCGACCGCGCCCGGCGCCCCCACGGTCGGCATCGGGAGGTCGACCGCGCGGCTCTGCTCGACGAAGGCCACGTGCCGCCAGCTGTTGGCCCCGAGCATGCCGGTGTTGTCGTACGACGCCCCGGTCAGCCCGAGCTGCGCCCGGTTGCCCTCGGCGTCGTCCATCGGGAGCGTGTTCCACTCCTTGCACGCCACCTCGCACGCCTTGCACCCGATGCACACCGACGTGTCGGTGAAGAAGCCGACCCGGGGCGGGTGGTCGTCGCCGTAGCCGCGTTCCCCGGCGACGTCGGGGACCGGGCCGAACAACCGGTTGTGCGGGTCGTCCCCGGAGAAGGCGGTGCTCGCCGAACTGATCGTCGTCATGACCGCTCCTCGATCGGGGCTCGTCCGTTGGGGCCGAGCCGCCCACTGGCGACGCCGGCCCGGCGGCGGTGGTCCTCGACGAACTCGACCAGCGCAGGCCCCCGGGGCCGGCGGCCGGGCCGGATGTCGCAGGTGGCGACCTTGGACTCCTGGATGTGCACGTTCGGGTCCATCACCACGCCGAGCAGCTCGTTCGCCGAGTCGCCGGTGGTGATGCCGTTCTGGCCCCAGTGGTACGGGATGCCGATCTGGTGCACCTCGCGACCGGCGACCCGCAGCGGGCGCATCCGCTCGGTGACGAGCACCCGTGCCTCGATGGCGTTGCGCGCGCTGACCAGCGTGGCCCAGCCCATGTGCTCCAGCCCGCGCTCGGCGGCCAGCTGGGGGCTGACCTCGCAGAAGAACTCGGGCTGGAGCTCGGCGAGGTACTCCAGGGTGCGGCTCATCCCGCCGGCGGTGTGGTGCTCGGTGAGCCGGTAGGTGGTGACGACGAACGGGAATACCTCGTTCATCGCCGGGTTGGCCCGGTTCCACGCGCCCCTGATCTCCTTGCGCGCGGGGTTGGCCTGCCGCTCGTACAGCGGGTTGGGCACCGGTGACTCGGCCGGCTCGTAGTGGGTCGGCATCGGCCCGTCGGCCAGCCCCGCCGGCACGAACAGCCACGCCTTCCCGTCGCCCTGCATGATGAACGGGTCGGTCCCGGAGAGGGCGTCCTCGGCGGTCGCCCCCTCGGCGGGCACGTGGTCCGGCCGCTTGGTGGCCTGGAAGTCCGGGACGTCCGGGCCGGTCCACTTCCCGGCGTCCTCGTCCCAGTACACGTACTTCTTGCGCTCGCTCCACGGCCGGCCCTCGGGGTCGGCCGAGGCGCGGTTGTACAGCACCCGGCGGTTCATCGGCCACGCCCAGCCCCACTCCGGAGCCACCAGGTCCTGCTCGGTGTGCGGCTTCTTCCGGTTGGCCTGGTTCACCTCGTCGGCGAAGACGCCGGAGTAGATCCAGCAGCCGCAGCTGGTAGAGCCGTCGTCGGCGAGCTCGGTGTACCCGGAGACCGCCGTCCCGTCCGGCCCGGTCCCGCTGATCTCGCGGAGCACCGCATGCGCACTCGGTTCGTCGTGCGGCCCGTGGGTCGGGTAGTCCCAGGTGAGGTCGAGGATCGGCCGGTCCCGCGGGTCGGTGGACCCGGCCAGCTTCTCGCGGACGATCCGGCCGAGGTGGAAGTAGAACCACAGGTCGCTGCGGCAGTCCCCCTCCGGCTCCACGGCCTGGGAGTGCCACTGCAGCAGCCGCTGGGTGTTGGTGAACGAGCCGTCCTTCTCCACGTGCGCCGCGGCGGGCAGGAAGAACACCTCGGTGGGGATCTCCTCGGTCACCAGCTCGCCGGTCTCGATCTCCGGCCCGTTCTCCCAGAACGTCGCCGACTCGATCATCTGCAGGTCGCGGACGACGAGCCACTCGAGGTTGGCCAGGCCGAGCCGGGACATCTTCCCGTTGGCGTTGCCGACCACGGGGTTCTCCCCCACGAGGAAGTATCCGGGCACGTTGCCCTGGATCTGCTCGGCGATCGTCGTGTAGTTGCTGTGGTCGCCGGTCAGCCGGGGCAGGTGGTCGAAGCAGAAGTCGTTCTCCGGCTGCGCGGCATCGCCCCACCAGGCCTTGAGCAGGCTGACCGCGTACTTCCGCATGTTGCCCCAGTAGCCGACGGAGCCCGACGCCTCGGCGACGAAGTCGTCGAGGTCGCGGTCCTCGCGGGCGTGCGGCATCGGGATGTACCCGGGCAGCAGGTTGTACAGCGTCGGGATGTCGGTCGACCCCTGGATGCTGGCGTGCCCGCGCAGCGCCAGGATGCCGCCACCCGGGCGTCCCATGTTCCCCAGCAGCGCCTGCAGCACGCTGGCCGCACGGATGTACTGGACACCGACGGTGTGCTGGGTCCAGCCCACCGAGTAGACGAAGGCGCTGGTGCGCTCGCGGCCGGAGTTCCTGGTCAGCGCATCGGCGACCTTCAGGAACACCGCCGGCTCGATGCCGCAGACCTCGTGGACCAGCTCCGGGGTGTAGCGCGCGTAGTGCCGCTTGAGCACCTGGTAGACGCACCGCGGGTGCTGGAGGGTCTCGTCCCGCAACGGCTTCCCGCCCACCGGCAGCCCGCCGCTGCCGGACTCCTCCGCGCTGCCCTCCTCGTGCTCCTCCGGATCGGGTGCTGCTCCGGGCTGCCGGCCGTCGGGCGAGCCGGACGCGCCTGGCTTGGGCGCCTGGCGCTGACCGGCCGCGGCGGTCACCTGGGTGCCCTCGTACTGCCAGGACGTCTCGTCGTACTGCCCCTTCTCCGGGTCGTAGCCGGAGAACAGGCCGTCGAGGTCCTCGGTGTCCTGGAAGTCCTCCCGCAGGATCGCCGCCGCGTTGGTGTAGGCGGCCACGTACTCGCGGAAGTCCAACTCGTTCTGCAGGACGTGGTTGATCAGCCCCCCGAGGAACGCGATGTCGCTGCCCGCCCGCAGCGGGACGTGGAGATCGGCCAGCGCGCTCGTGCGGGTGAACCGCGGGTCGACGTGGATGACCGTCGCACCGCGCGCCTTGGCCTCCATCACCCACTGGAAGCCCACCGGGTGGGCTTCGGCCATGTTCGAGCCCTGGATGACGATGCAGTCGGAGTTGGCGAGATCCTGCTGCGGCATCGTCGCGCCGCCGCGACCGAACGACGTCCCCAGACCGGGGACGGTGGAGGAGTGCTATATGCGGGCCTGGTTCTCGACCTGCACCGCGCCCAGCGCGGTGTAGAGCTTCTTCATGAGGTAGTTCTCCTCGTTGTCGAGGGTCGCCCCTCCGAGGCTCGCTATCCCCATCGTGCGGTTGACCCGCTTGCCGTCGACCTCGTCCTGCCAGGTCGCGCGGCGGGTCCGGATCACCCGGTCGGCGATCATGTCCATCGCGGTGTCGAGGTCGAGGTCCTCCCACTCCGTCCCGTGCGGACGGCGGTAGCGGACCTTGGTCTGGCGGGTCGTACTGGTGACCAGGTTCTTGCTGGCCGCCCCCTTGGGGCACAGCCGGCCGCGGCTGATCGGCGAGTCGGGGTCACCCTCGATCTGGGTGACCTTCTCGTCCTCCACGAACACCCGCTGGCTGCAGCCCACCGCGCAGTAGGGGCACACGCTCTGAACCACCCGGTCGGCGGTGGCCGTGCGGGGGGCCAGGGAGTTCGTCCGCTTGCTCCGCACCGCCTCACCGCGGCCGAGCGGATCGTTCCCGGTGAGCTGCCGGACCACCGGCCACGCGTCGAGCCAGGTCTTCATGCGCCCCTCCCACGGAGCCCGCGCCGCCGGGAGGGCGGACGGGTTGCCGGGCGTGCAGGCACGGTCTCGGTCGCACGCCTCGGTCCGTTCAGCTGCCGGCTCCGACCCTAGCCAGCAGCCGGGCGGCCTGCACCTCCGCGCAGATCGACCGGCGGTCGTCCGGGTTCGGCGCCGGGTTCCCGGGTAGCCGGGACGGGACGGAACCGGTCCACCGGCCCGAGCCCGAGGAGCACCCCATGACCGACCCGATCTCCAACGCCTCCACGAGCGACCTGATCAGGTCGCTCAGCGACGATCTCTCGAACCTCGTCCGGGCCGAGATGCGGCACGCCCAGGCCGAACTCGCCGAGAAGGCACGGCAGGCCGGCCGGGCCGGCGCGCTCCTGGGCGCCGCCGGTGTCCTCGGCGCGATGTCCGTCGGCAGCGCGACGGCCCTCCTCCTGCGCCTCCTGGACCGCAGGCTCAGCCCCGCGACGTCCGCCGCACTGGCGACCGGGCTGTTCACCGGCGGCGCCGGCGCGCTCGTCGCCGGGGCGCTGGCGGAACTGCGACGTACGGGGACGCTCGTCCCGGACGAGACGCTGGCGAGCCTGCGCGAGGACGTCCGCGCCGTCACGGACACCGACCGGCCCCCGTCGGCGGGGTGAGCCGGCCGGCGGCTCAGCGCGGTGCGACGTCCACCGCCGGCCGGGGCGACGACCGCTCGGGCATGGGCGGAACCGGCGGCGGGGGCTCGTCGTCCACGGGGGCGGACCGGACCAGGCGCAGGACCAGCACGACGGCGGCCAGGAGGTAGACCGGCGTGCCGGCCGCCCACAGGACGGCGCCGGCCACCTGCTGGTCGGCCACCGGGTCGAAGCCGTGGTCGGCCGCCGTCTCGACGTACACGCCGTACCAGGGGCTGGACGAGAGCATCATGACGCCGCCGAGCACCGCTTCCCCGAACGCCGGGATCAGCACGGCAACCAGCCCGGCCACCAGCTGGCCGAGGCGTCTGCGCGGGATCCGCAGGACGCACCACCAGAAGACCACGCCCCCGCCGAGGAAGGTGAGGTGCTCGGTGACGTGCACCGCCTCGGAGCGCACCGCCGCCTCGTAGGCGCCCGGCAGGTGCCAGGCGAGGACCACGGCCAGGTAGCCGACGGCCACGCCGAGCACGACGGCGGGGCTCCGGGCTCCCCTCACCACCGCCGACCACGGCGGGACGACGATCTCGCGGGCACGGGGCGGCAGTGTGGCGAGCACGCGCGGCACCGGGTCGGCGAGCACGAGCAGCGGGGCCGCCACGATGGTCAGCAGCAGGTGCTGGACCATGTGCGCGGTCAGGGAGTCCTCCGCCAGCCGCTCGAGCGGGGAGGCCAGGGCGGCACCGAGCGCGGTCAGGCCGAGCAGCCAGGCCGCCCCCGGTCCGGCGGCGGCCCACGGCGACCGCCGGCGGGGCGCCGACCAGGCCAGCAGGCACCCGTAGCCCAGGGCGGCCAGCCCGAGGAGCGCGATCGTCGGGTACGACCAGTCCCCGCCCCCGCCGAGCGGGTGGGCGAGGGTGTCCTGCGGCAGCGCGGAGCCGCTCACCGCCCCACCTCCCCCGCGTCCACGTCGAGGGCCGTGTGCATGCCCGCGGCGTGGTGCCCGGTCAGCGTGCACCACAGCTCCACGCGCTCGTCCGCAGCCACCGCGAAGCTCAGCTCGTGCGCCTCCCCGGGAGCGAGCACCGGTGTGACGGCCCGCTCCTCCCCGTCGACGCGGACGGCCAGATCGTGCGGAGCCGCTCCGGCGTTGGTCACGACCAGCCGCACGTCCCCCGGGGCCAGCGGGCGTCCCTCGGTCACGACCTCCCACTCGGTCAGCCCGACCCGCTGATCGGCGGCCGGGAGCCCCGGTGCCGTCGCCGGATCCTCGGCCGCGCACCCGCCGAGGACCACCGCGAGGCCGAGCGGCAGGAGGACCGCGCGGGTGCGGCGCCCGGTCACGGCTCCTCCAGCAGGGCGCGGACCGCGTCCGCGGCCGGGTGGTCGGGCGCCAGGTCGAGGAACCGCCGCAGCGTGGCGCCGGCCTCGCCGTCCCCGAGGGCGCGCTCGGCGGTGCCCAGCATCAGCAGCGCCTCCGGGTGCTCGGGGTGGGCGGCCAGCACGGTCTCCACCAGGGGGACGGCCTCGCCCGGCCGGTCGTCCCGGAGCAGGGCGAACGCCAGCGCGAGCACCACCGCCCGGTCCTCCGGTCGTTCCTCGAGCACCGCACGGTAGGCGGTCACCGCGTCGGCGAAGCGGCCGGCGTCGTCCAGCGCGCGTGCCTGGCGGAGCAGCTCGTCGGCGGGATCGGCGGGCGCCGCGGCGCCCGGGTCCGCCGGCGCGGCAGCCGTTCCCGGATCGGCGGCGGCCGGCTCCAGCGCGCGGGGCACGGCGATCAGGGCGACCACGCCGACCGCGGCGGCGGCGACCACCGGCACGACGACCGCCGGGCGCGGCAGCCGGAGCCGCCGGTCCCGTTCCGGCGCCTCCTCCGCGGCCGGGCCGTCGTCCTCCCGCGGGGTGCTCGCCGCGTCCGGGCCGGCGGACGTGAGCCGCAGGATCTCGGCCAGCAGCTCGTCCTCGGTGGCGCGCGAGCGCGCGGTCCTCCGCGGCTCGGCGCGGACGTCCGCCAGCAGCTGCAGGGCCGCCTCCAGGCGCTCGTCGTCACCCGATCCGGTCGACCGGTCCGCCCGGCCGGCGGCCGCGGTCACGGCGGCCTCGGCAGCCGTGCGATCGGCGTCGGTCAGCGCGGGCCCGGCGGCGGGCCGCCGGCGGGAGACCAGGACGCCGACGGCGATCGCGCCACCCACCAGCGCCACCCCCGGCAGGACGACGAGCACCCAGCCCACGCCTTCCCGGGGCGGGTCGAGCAGGATCCACTCGCCGTACCTCGCCACGAACCAGTCGCGGATCTCCTCGGGGCTCTCCCCTGCCGCCACCTGGTCGGCGATGACCGCCCGCATCCCCCGGGCGGCGGGGGCGGCCGAGTCCGCCGCCGACTCGCCGGCACAGGTGGGGCACCGCAGCCCGGCCGCGACCTCGCGCGCGGTCGCCGCCGGGTCGGTCCGCCCGCTCGGCTCGTGGCGCCACCACAGCGCCGCGACGAGCGCGAGGACCGCCAGCACGACGGCCGGGACCCGCGCGCGGCCGCTCACCGTGCCTCCAGGCGCGGCAGCACTTCCTCGGCCAGCCACGCGGCGGAGACCGCGCCCACCCGCCGGGCGACGACCGTGCCGTCCCGATCGACCACGAAGGTCTCGGGCACGCCCGTCGTCCCCCACTGCACGGCCAGCCGGCCGTCGGTGTCGGAGATGCTGGGGAACGGCGTGCCGCCGACCCCGGCGAGGAACTCGCGGGCGGCCGCGTCCTCGTCGTTCACGTCGATGCCGATGATCCGCAGCCCCTGCGGCCCCCACTGCCGCGCCGTCTCCACCAGCAGCGGCATCTCCTCCCGGCAGGGGGCGCACCAGGAGGCCCAGACGTTGACCAGCACGACCGAGCCGCGCAGGTCCGCGAGGTCGACGTGGCCCCCGTCGAGGGTGGGGCCGGACAGGGCCGGGGCCGGGCCGTCCAGGATCCCGCTCGACGCCGCCTGCCGGGGGCGGTCCAGCGCCAGGGCCAGCGGCACGGTCAGCGCCAGACCGACGAGCAGCGCCGGGACCAGGAGCAGCCACCGCCGCCGGCTGCTCACGGCTCCCCCGGCGCGAGAGCCGGTACCGGCTCCTCCGCCACGTCCGGCTCCCGCCGGGCCCGGCGGGCGGGCCAGCCCGCCACTGCGGCGCCGAGCGCCATGACGCCGCCGGCGATCCACAGCCAGGACACCATCGGGTTCACCGCGATCCGGATCAGCGCCCATCCGCCGTCCGGGTCGACCTCGGTGACGGTCAGGTAGACGTCGCCCGCGAGCGTGGAGCGGACGGCCGGTGAGGCGACCGTGATCGAGTGCGCCGGGAAGGTCCGCAGCTCCGGGGCGGCCGTGCCGCGCTCCCGCCCGGCCTCCTCGAGCGTCAGCTGCGCGACCACCCGCATCTCCTGCGCCGTCCGCTCGCGCTCGACCGATTCCAGCTGCGCCGTCCAGCCCGCCGCGGCCACCCGTTCCCCGACCGCGACGCGCTGCTCCGTCGCCGTCGCGAAGGAGGAGGACGCCGCGACGGCGACCGCGGCCAGCGCCACCCCGACGTGCACGACCAGCCCGCCGTAGAGCCGACGCCGGCGCCGGCCGGCCTCCAGCAGAGCGCCCGGCCACGACCGGCCGGTGGCCCGGCGGACGACCCGGGCGCCCTGGCCGACCAGCTGCAGCGAGGTGGCGAGGACGAGGGCGGCCAGGCCGAACGCGGTCAGCGCCGCGGCCCCGTGCACGCCGAGGGCCACGAGCAGCGCCACCAGCGCGACCGCGACGGCGGCCGGCGTCGCGACCCGGCGGGCGAGCGCCGGCACCGAGTCGCTGCCCCAGGACACCAGCGGGCCCAGGGCCATGAGCAGCAGCACGACGAGCGCGACCGGCGCCGCCATCTGGTTGAAGTACGGCGGGCCCACCGACACCTGGCTGCCGTCGGCGAGCTGGGCGAACACGGGGAACAGCGTGCCCAGCAGGACGGTGAAGGCCAGCCCGACCAGCAGCACGTTGTTGCCGAGGAACACCGTCTCCCTCGACAGCCGGGCGTGCAGGGTCCCGTCGGGCCCGAGCCGGTCGGCGCGCCACACCAGCAGCGCCGCGACGGTCGTGAGGACGACGGCGACGAATCCCAGGAGGAGCGCCCCCAGCGACGACCGGCTGAAGGCGTGGACGCTGTCGACGATGCCGCTGCGGGTGAGGAAGGTCCCGACCAGCACGAGCACGAAGGAGGCGACCGCCAGGCAGACGTTCCACACCCGCAGGGTCGCCCGCCGCTCCTGCACCATGGCCGAGTGCAGCAGGGCCGTGGCCGTCAGCCACGGCAGCAGGGAGGCGTTCTCCACCGGGTCCCAGGCCCAGTACCCGCCCCACCCCAGGACGGCGTAGGACCACCAGGCGCCGAGCACGATGCCCACGGTCAGGAACGTCCAGGCCACGAGCGTCCAGCGACGGACGGCCAGCAGCCACCCGCGCCCGGTGTCCCCGGTGACCAGTGCGGCGACGGCGTAGGCGAACGGCACCGCGAGACCGACGTAGCCCAGGTACAGCAGCGGGGGGTGCGCCCCCATGAGCGGGTTGTCCTGCAGCAGCGGGTTGGGGCCGGGGCCGTCGGCGGGGGCCGGGGAGACCAGCTCGAACGCGTTGCCACCGAAAAGCGCCAGCGCGAAGAAGAAGGCGGCGACGACCGACAGCGTCACGAGCACCCACGGGTGGTGCCGGGCGGCCCGGGGGTCCGGGCGGCGGGCGACGGCGGCGGCGTAGCCGCTGAGCACGACCAGCCACAGGAGCAGCGACCCCTCGAGGGCCGACCACAGGCTCGTCACCGTGTAGTACAGCGGCACGGCACGGCCGCCGTTCTCCGCCACGTAGCGCACGCTGAAGTCGTGGGTCAGCAGCGCCCACTCCAGCACTACGGCGGCGGCCACGGCCGCGCCGAGCACGGCGTAGGTGAGCCGCCGCGCCGAACCTGCCGTCGCGCGGCCGGTCGCGACGCCCACCCAGGCGGCGAGGGACGTGAGCGCGAGGACGAGCCCGGAGGCGAGCGCGGCGGTCCCGAGCAGCGCCGTCACCCCGCCTCCCCGATCGGCTGGTACTCGTTGGAGTGCTTGACCAGCACGAGGTCGCCGACGAAGACGCCGTCGGAGCCCAGCCGGCCCTCGACGACGGCGCCCTGGCCCTCGGCGAAGACCGCCGGCAACGCCCCGAGGTAGACGACGGGCACGCTCGCGACGCCGTCGGTCACGGTGAACCGGGCCTCCGGGCCGACGCGCTCCAGCGATCCGGCCTGCACCAGACCGCCCAGGCGCAGCCGCTCGTCCTCCGCCGGCACCTCGGCGAGGACCTCCGCCGGCGTGCGGTAGTAGACGAGCGTGTCGGCCAGCCCGCTCACCCCGAGCAGGGCGAGGGCTGCCGCGACCGCCCCGACCACCACCAGGAGCCGCAGCGACAGGGCGCGCCGCCGTGCCGTCGGCGGATTCACCGGCCGCCCCGCCCGGGCCGGGTGGCCCACAGGTACCCCGCCCACACCAGCACGGTGAGCAGGTAGCCGAGGACCACCGCCAGCTGCCCGCTCACCGGCCGGCCCGCGGGACGACGGTGACGACCGGCGGCGCCTCCCGGCCGGGGGGGACGGCCGCCGGGTCGGCAGCCTCCGCCCCCAGCCGGGCGACCCGGCGGCGGACGACCAGGACGGCGAGCAGCGTGAACGCCACGACGCCCGTCGCCAGGGCCCAGGCCATGGTCGGGTGGATCGGCGGGCTGCCCTCGGGGCCGAGCACGGTGGGCGGCTGGTGCAGGGTGCGCCACCAGACGACGGAGAAGTGCACGACGGGCACGTTGAGGAACGCCACGATGCCGACCGCCGCCGACCGGCGGGCGGCGACGTGCGGATCGTCGGCCGTCCGCCGGACGCCGAGGTAGGCCACGTAGACCAGCAGGAGGACGGCCGTGGTGACCAGCCGGGCGTCCCAGGTCCACCAGACGCCCCAGACCGGCCGGCCCCACAGCATGCCGAGCGCGATCGCCAGCGCCGTGAGCCCGACGCCCAGCTCGGCGGCCGCCTGCGCGTACCGGTCCCAGCGCAGTTCCCGGCGCACCAGGTACAGCACGCTGGAGACCAGGACCGTGGCGAACGCCAGATAGGCGACCCAGGCGGCGGGCACGTGCACGTACATCAACCGCTGCGCGACGCCCTGCACCCCGTCCTGGGGGGCGACGACCAGCGCCAGGACCAGGGCGGCCGCGACGGCCACCGCCGCGGCGGCGGACAGGAGACCGTCGCCGCGCACCGGCGTCCTACGCACGCGCACTCCTCCTGTCGACCGGTCCCCGACCGGGAGGGCTCGGGGACAGCGGGATCAGCGGGGACACGACCAGCCTCTCACTCCTCGAGAAGGAAGGGGAAGACGGCCCAGGCGGCGGCTCCGACGACCAGGTCGTAGGCGACCAGCAGGACCAGCCACGGCAGGGGGTCCGCGGCCAGGTCGGCCTGCGTCCCGGCCAGCAGCGCGGGCAGCCCGGCGGGCAGGACCAGGGCGGCCAGGAGCCCCGCACCACGCGCCGAGGCGGCCAGCAGCGCGCCGAAGACCGTCGTGCTCGCCGCGACTCCCACCAGGCCGAGCACCGCCGCCGCAGCTCCCGCGACGGTCACGGGACCGTCGAGCAGCAGGACGGCGAGCGCCCGCGCGGTGACCCAGGTGACCGCCAGCGCGATCCACAGGACGGCCGCCTTGGCCACGAACAGCACTCCCGGCGGGACGAGGCCGCGCAGCAGGTCCCAGGAGTCCTCGTCCCGCTCGGCCGCCGCGACCAGCCGGGCCAGCGGCACCGCGGCGGTGAGCACCAGCAACCAGACCAGCCCGGGAGCCGCGGCCCGCAGCGCCGCCGGATCGGGGCCGAACACCAGGCCACCGAGGACGACGCCGGCCGCCACGAACGGCAGGACCGACGCGAGCGCGTCGACGCCGCCCAGCGCGACCCGGGCGTCCCGCCGGACGAGCACCCCCATCGTGCGCAGGGCGCCGGCCGACGCACCGCGGCGGCGGTCGCTCACCCCAGCACCGTCGCGGCGCCCGCGACCAGCTCCAGGCAGGCGTCGACCGGGCCGAGGCTCCCGGCGACGTCCGAGCCGGCGACGAGCACCGCGGAGCCGCTGCCGGCCAGGGCCTCGACCGTCCGGCGCACGGCGTCCCGGCCGGCCGCGTCGAGGTGCTCCAGCGGCTCGTCCAGGCACACGACCGCCGGAGCCACGATCCGGGCGACGGCGAGGGTCACCCGCGCGCGCTGGCCCGCCGAGAGCCGCCCCGCCTCGCGGTCCCACAGCTCCTCGGGCAGGCCGCAGGCGGTCAGGGCGGCCGCGGCGCCGGCGGCCGGACGTTCCCGGCCGGCCAGGGCCCCGGCGAACGCCACGGCGTCCAGCGCGCGCTGCCGGCGGCGGGCGGCCGCGCCGGGTCGCAGGTACAGCGCCTGCCCGGTCACCGACCGGGAGCCCGACGTCGGCTCCATCAGGCCGGCCGCGATCCGGAGCAGCGTGGTCTTGCCGGCGCCGTTGCCGCCGCCGACGACGCAGACCGTCCCGGCCGCCAGCCGCAGGGTGAGCGGCGCGAGCGCGGTCCGGCGCCCGTAGCGGCGGGCCACCTCGTGCAGGGTCAGCACGGGCACGTCCACCGCGCCGGAGCCGCCGGTCCTGGACTGGGTCATCGTGCCCAGGATCGTGCCATCGCGCTGCGCGCCCGGGCCCGCACCGTCCGGTTGTGCGGCCGGGCCGAGCCATTAGGGTCGGACGGGACCGCAGAGGGACCGCCCGGCAGGGCGCGCCCGTCACCCGCCACGGAGGTTCGCGATCGTGCCTGCCGACCTCACTCCGGTGGCAGCGCCGGAGCCGGGTTCGGTGCTCGATCCGGTGGGGCCCGAGGCGGCGCAGATCGCCGGCCTCACCTGGTTCATGATCGTCCTGGGCGGCCTGCTGTGGCTCGCCACCGTGGTCTTCCTGGTGCTGGCGCTGCGGCACCGCGCGCACCGCGAACCGCGGGCCTCCGACCGGGGCGCGAAGGCCTTCATCGCGGTGTGGGGGGTGGTCGTCCCGATCGTCGTGCTGCCCGTCGTGTTCGCCTACAGCCTCGTGGTCGGGGTCGACATCTCCCGCCCGGCACCGCCGGAGGCGCTCACCGTCGAGGTGATCGGGCACCAGTTCTGGTGGGAGGTGCGCTACCCCGAGGCCGACATCGTGACGGCGAACGAGGTGCACGTCCCGGTGGGCCGCCCGGTCCGGCTGGAGCTGACGTCGGCGGACGTCATCCACAGCTTCTGGGTCCCGCCGGTCGCCGGGAAGACCGACCTGCTGCCCGACCAGGTCAACCTCATGGACTTCCAGGTCGACGAGCCCGGGACCTACCTGGGCGAGTGCGCCGAGTTCTGCGGCATCCAGCACGCCCGCATGCAGTTCGTCCTCGTCGCCCAGCCGGAGGAGGAGTTCGAGGAGCACATGCTCGCGCTGCAGGCCGGGAGCGCGGAACCGGACAGCGACCTGGAGGAGGCCGGCCGCGCGGTGTACCTGGCGGAGGGGTGCGGTTCCTGCCACCGGATCGAGGACGTCAGCGAGGGCGCCGGCTTCGCGCCCGACCTCACGCACCTGGCCACCCGCGAGACGATCGCGGCCGGGATGCTGGAGAACACCCGCGGCAACCTGGCCGGCTGGATCCTGGACCCGCAGGGCCTCAAGCCGGGTGTGCGCATGCCGCCGAACAACCTCGAGGGTGACGACCTCCAGGCCATGCTGGCCTATCTGGAGAGCCTCGAGTGACCGCGCTCCGGGAGACCCCGCCCACCCAGGACCGGCTGGCCGACGCGTGGGCCACCCCGCCGGGCGTCGCCGGCTCGCTCACCGCGTTGAACCACAAGCAGATCGGGCAGCGCTTCCTGATCACGGCGTTCGTGTTCTTCGCGCTCGGCGGCATCCAGTCGATCTTCATGCGCTGGCAGCTGGGCAGCGCGGAGAGCACCTTCCTCGACGCCGAGACCTACAACGCCCTGTTCACCATGCACGGCACGACGATGATGTTCCTCTTCGCCGTGCCGGTGGGCGAGGCGTTCGCGATGTACTTCCTGCCGCTGATGCTGGGCACCCGGGACCTCCCGTTCCCCCGGCTCACCGCGTTCGGTTACTACATCTACGTCCTCGGCGGGATCTTCCTCTACAGCAGCTTCCTGTTCGACGCCGTCCCCGACGGCGGCTGGTTCGCCTACACGCCGCTGACCGGGCCGGAGTACTCCCCCGGTCCGCCGATCGACTTCTGGCTGCTGGGCGTCACGTTCGTGGAGATCGCCACCATCGGCGGGGCGATCGAGCTGGTCGTGCTCATCCTCCGGTACCGGGCGCCGGGCATGAAGATCAGCCAGATGCCGCTGCTGGCGTGGAACGTGCTCGTCACCGGCCTGGCGGTCATCTTCGCCTTCCCCCCGCTGGTGGTCGCCAGCGTCCTGCTCGAGCTGGACCGCAAGGTCGGCACCCACTTCTACGACCCCGCGGCGGGGGGCGACTCGCTGCTCTGGCAGCACCTGTTCTGGTTCTTCGGGCATCCCGAGGTCTACATCGTCCTGCTGCCCGGGCTGGGGATCGTCGCCACGATCGTGCCCGTCTTCGCCCGCAGCAGGATCGTGGGCTACAGCCTGATCGCCGTCTCCACCGTGGCCATCGGCATCCTGTCCTTCGGCGTGTGGGTGCACCACATGTTCGTGACCGGGATCCCGCAGCTCGGGCTGGCCTTCTTCTCCCTCGCCAGCCTGTTCATCCCCATCCCGAGCGCCATCCAGATCTCCGCCTTCATCGCCACGCTGTGGCAGGGACGGGCGGTCTGGAAGACCCCGCTGATGTACGTCGTCGGCTTCATCGTGATCTTCGTGCTCGGCGGGGTGACGGGGGTGATGGTCGCCTCCGTGCCGTTCGACCAGCAGGCCCACGACAGCTACTTCGTGGTCGCCCACTTCCACTACGTGCTGATCGGCGGGATGCTCTTCCCGGTGCTGGCCGCCCTCTACTTCTGGGTGCCCAAGATGACCGGCCGGCTGCTCGACGAACGCGCCGGCACGATCTCGTTCTGGCTCACCTTCATCGGGTTCAACGTCACCTTCTTCCCCCTGCACATCACCGGACTGCAGGGCATGCCGCGGCGGGTCTACACCTACGCCGAGAACACCGGGTGGGAGGTGACCCAGGCGATCGCGACCTGGGGCACCATCGTGCTGACCGTCGGCCTGCTGGTCACGCTCGGCAACCTGCTCTGGGCCGTCCGGAACGGCGAGCGGGCCGGGCCCGACCCGTGGGGCGCCGAGACGCTGGAGTGGCACCTGAGCTCGCCACCAGCCGCCTACAACTTCCGCGCCATCCCGGAGGTCGCCAGCCGGTCCCCCCTGTGGGACACCCGACCGTTCCGGCCGAAGTACGACCCGGCCACCTGGCAGGAGCCGCTCGTGGAGCCTCCGGCGGAGGTCCGGCAGGTGGTGCTCACCAGCGTCATGGACGCCGAACCGGAGGAGCTGGTGACCCTCCCGAAGCAGTCCTGGTGGCCGCTGGTGATGGCCCTCTCCCTGACCGTGGCGCTGATCGGCACCATGGTGTCGGTCTACCCACTCGCCCTCATCGGGGTCCTGGTCGCGCTCGTCATCGGCGTGGTGTGGATCTGGGACAGGCAGGATGAGCCATGAGGTCCAGCGGCGCGGCCGGGGACACCGCACCCCGGCCGGCTCCCTACATCGCCCGGGGCACCGGCTGGTGGGGGATGCTCATGACCCTCTTCGTGCTCATCTCCATGCTCGCGGCCCTGCTGTTCGCGTACTTCTACCTGCTGGCCGGGTTCGACAGCTGGCCGCCGCCGTCCTCCGAGGAGCCGGCCCTGGGGCTGACCTCGATCGCCTCGGGGCTGCTCGTGCTCAGCGTCGTGCCCGTGGCCGCCGCGCACCTGGCGGCCCGCGCCGGCACGGCCGGCGGGCGGTTGCCGGCCGCGCTGGCCGCCACGCTGCTGCTCGGCGGCGCCTTCCTCCTCCTCCAGTTCGCCGACTACGGGGCCAACGACATCGACCCGGCACGTGACGTCTACGGCTCGCTGTGGCTCGCCCTGGCCGGTTTCCACCACATCAACGCGGCGCTCGCCCTGGTCGGCATCGGCGTCGTGGTGCTCCGGGTCCGGACCGGACGGCTCACCCCGCGCGAGCAGGAGATGACCGTCACCGCCGCCCACTACTGGTACTTCGTCGTCGGCTCCTGGCTGGTCATCGCAGCCACGCTCTACCTCACCCCGAGGCTCTGGTGACCGCGGCCAGCCCGGAGACCAAGCGCCCCGGCATCCACCCGCTGGTCTTCTGGTTCGGGGTGGGCGGGGGCACCGCCGCGTGGATCCTGCACCTGCTCGTCGGCTACTGGACCATCGAGCTCGCCTGCCCGACCGACAGCCCCGCCCTGCCGGTGTTCCTCATGGTGATCACCGTCCTCCTGACCGTGGTCGCCGCCGCCGCGACCTACGCCTCGTGGTGGGCGCTGCGGCGGCTGCCGGAGTACGCGGAGTCCGCCGCGGTGCCGCCGCCCCCACCACCGTCGCTGCCGTGGCGGCGCCGGCGCGATCCCGAGGGCGCGCCCCCGGCCGGTGCGTGGGACCCCGTGCCGAGCCCGGCCCGCAACCGCCTCCTCGCCCTCACCGGCCTCGCCATGAACCTGCTGTCGATCGGCATGATCGCGCTCGCGGCCTTCCCCGTGCTGGCGTACGGACCGTGTTGGTGAGCGGCCACCGGGTGCCCGGCGCGCGGCTGGGGGCGATCGTGGCGGCCATCGCCGCGCTGAGCGCGTGCACGGTCAGCCCGACCGGCGACCCGGACGGGTCGGTGGAGGCCGGCCGCGTGCTGCTGCGCGAGTACGGCTGCGTGGCCTGCCACCAGGTGCCCGGTGTCCCGGGCCCGCAGGGGCAGGTGGGCCCCCCGCTGGGCTCGATCGCGGAACGGCGGACCGTCGCCGGCACCCTGCCGAACACACCGGAGAACCTCCGGTCCTGGATCCAGGACCCGCAGGAGATCAACCCCGGCAGCCTCATGCCCGACGTCGGCGTCACCGACGAGGACGTCGACGCCATCGTCGCCTACCTGTACTCGCTGGAGTCCCCGTGAGCGCCCGCCGCCCGACACCGTCGCCGGCCACCCCGACCGCCGCCCGCGCACGCTCCCGGCTGTCGCGGTGGGTGCTGGTGTCGGCCCTGGTCCTGGCTTGCGCGGGGCTCACCCTGGTGACCGCCCCGGTCGAGGCCGCGCCCGCGCCCGAGCAGCCGGCGGAGAGCGTCACGGCCGGTGCGGCGGCCTACCAGCGCTTCTGCGGGGTGTGCCACAACAACGACGGCAGCGGCATCCCGGGGACCGGCGTCGAAGCCGGACCCGATCTGCGCGGGCTGCCCGTCGCCTACGTCGACCTGGTCATCCGGACCGCCCGGATGCCGATCGTGCACCGGCCGGTCGGCGCCGTGGAGGAGGAGCTCACCGACGCCCAGCGGGTCGCGGTGGTCGACTGGATGACCGACGCGTTCGAGCTGGAGGGCGGGATCCCGGAGGTGGCGGCCGGCGACCCAGGGCGCGGGCAGCCCCTCTGGCTCACCAACTGCGCGCCCTGCCACAGCGCCGCGGGCAACGGGGGCATCTCGGCCGACGGGACGATCGCCCCGGAGGTCACCGACGTCGACGCCACCGGGATCGTGGAGGCGCTGCGGGTCGGCCCGTTCGAGATGCCGCGCTTCGGCGACGAGGTGCTCAGCGAGCAGGACGCCGCCGACATCGCCGCCTACGTGCAGGAGTTGTCGGACGCCGAGACCACGCCGCTGGGCCTGTCCGACATCGGCCGGGTCTACGGCGGCGCCTTCACCGGGCTCCTGGCCCTGGCCATGGTCGGCGCGCTGCTGGTCGTCGCCCGCAACGGCCGGCGACCGGCCGTGGGCCCCGAGGAGGCGCAGGCGGGGGAGACGGAGGAGACGGAGGACACGCGGCAGTGACGGGAACCGATGCTCCGCCCACCACCACCCGGGACCGGCTGCGCCGGCCGGTGCCGATCGGCGTGGCTCTCGTCACCGCCGTCCTGCTCGCGGCCTTCGTCGTGGGGCTCGTCCTGGGCTGGCCGACCGGGGCGCTGGGCCTGGCGCTGACCGGCGCCCTGCTGGGCGCGGCGTTCCTCGCCGGCCGGTTTCCCGGACCCGCCGCGCAGGAACTGACCTGGCCGGACGAACGCCGTCCCGGGACGGCCCCGGTGGTGGCCGCGGCGGGGGCGGCCGTCCGGACCCCGGTGCGCCGGCGGTGGGTCCTCGGCGGCCTCGGCGGGCTGGGCATCGGCGCCCTGACCGGCGTCGGACTGCTCGCCTGGCTCGGCCGCGACCGCGGACCGGAGACGCCCTGGCGGCGCGGTGTCCACCTGGTGACCGCGGAGGGGCAGCGGATCCGTGCCGCGGACGTGCCGGTGGGCGGCTTCGGCACCGTGTGGCCCGAGGACGCGGTGCGCGCCGACCTGTCGGCCGTCGTGCTGATCCGCCTGGCGACCCAGGAGGCGGAGCCGCCCACGGTGCTCGACTGGGTGGTCGGCGAGCGCATCGTGGCCTACTCCAAGATCTGCACGCACGCCGGCTGCCCCGTCGGCCTCTACCAGGAGGACACCGACTCGCTGTTCTGCCCGTGCCACCAGGCCACCTTCGACGCGGCACGGGGAGCGGTGCCCACGTTCGGTCCGGCGTCGCGCCCGCTCCCCCAGCTGCCGCTGGGCGTGGACCGGGACGGCTTCCTCGTGGCGACGGGCGGGTTCCCGACGCCGGTCGGACCGGTGCGCGGATGAGCGTGCAGCAGAGCCCCACCCGGCCGCGGTGGCTGCGCGAGACCTTCGTCCCGACGCACTGGTCGTTCCTGCTCGGACCGGTCGCGGTGGTCTGCTTCGTGGTGCTGCTCCTGACCGGCCTGGTGCTCACCTTCTTCTACCAGCCGTCCACGGAGCTCGTGGAGTACGACGGGTCCGCGGCCCTCTACGCCGGCCGCGAGCTCCCCGCCGCCTTCTCGTCGGTGGTCACGATCAGCCACGACGTGCCCGGGGGGCTGCTGCTGCGCCGGGTCCACCGGGCGGCCAGCTACCTGTTCGTGGCCGCGCTGCTGCTGCACGTGCTGCGCGTGCTGCTGGCCGGCGCGTTCCGGGGGCGCCGGTTCACGAACTACCTGCTCGGGCTCGTGCTGCTGGCCCTGGCCCTGGCCCTCGGCTGGACCGGTCAGAACCTCGTCTACGACATCGTCACCGGCAGCAGCGTCCGGATCGGCTACACGATCGCGGCGAGCATCCCCTACGTGGGCGCGGAGCTCGCCGACCTGTTGTTCGCCGGGCCCGACGTCGACGACGTCGTCGCCCGGTTGTTCTGGCTGCACGTCCTGCTCCTGCCGGTGGCCTTCGTCCTCGGCCTGGCCGCCCACCTGTGGCTGGTGGTCCGGCACCGGCACACCGTGGTCCCCCGGCGCAGGGGGGACGACGGCCGGCTGCTGGTGGCCGTGCCGAGCGGTGCGGGGCTGCGGTCGCGCGCGGGGCTGCTGGCGGGGCTCGTCTGCGCGCTCGTGGTGCTCGCCGGCACCCTGGTGCCCTTCGGCGACGTCACGCACATCGGCCCGTTCCTGCCCGGCGTCGCGGGCAACGACATGTACCCCGACTGGTACCTGTTCCCCATGGAGGGGGCGATCCTGCTGCTCCCCGCCGTCGACTTCACCGTCCTCGGCGCGACGATCACCAACCCGCTGCTCGGCGGGGTCCTGCTGCCCGTGGTCCTCGGGGCGGCGGCCCTCCTCTACCCGCTGCTCGAGCGCCTGTTCCGGCGGCGCTCGGCGGCGGACCTGGACCTCAGCGAGCACCCGTTCCGCGCTCCGGCCCGGGTCGCCTTCGTGACGCTGCTGGTGACCCTCACGGTGGTGATCTCGCTCGGCGCGGCCAGCGACGTGATCGCCGAGATCGCCGGGATGCCCGTCGCCGACGTCATCCGCATCCTCCGGGTCGCCTTCCTGGCGGCTCCGCCGGTGCTCGCCGCCGGCATGTACTGGTACGCCCGGCGGCGGTCCCGGCAGCTCCCGGCCTGATCCGGTCAGCCGACCCGGAGCGCCTCGACGTCGGCCTCGCGCAGCGTGAGACCGAGCCCCGGAGCGGTCGGATCGGGGCGGACCCGCCCCCGGTGCGGCTCGGGCGCACCGTCGAAGAGCCGGGTCTCGAAGCGCTCGTGGTCGTGGAACCACTCGAGGTGGCGCAGGTTCGGCGTGGCGAGGCCCAGGTGGGCGTGCAGGGCGGGCACGCAGTGCGCGGAGACCTCCAGCCCGTGACCGGCGGCGACCGCGGCCGCGCGCAGCCACTCCGTCACCCCGCCGCAGCGGCTGGCGTCGATCTGCAGGCAGTCCACGGCCCCGGTGCCGCAGAGCGCGGCGAAGTCCTCGATCCGGGCGCCGTACTCCCCCGCGGTCACGTCGCAGTCCAGGCTCCGGCGCACGAGCCGCAGTCCGGCGAGGTCGTCGGAGGAGACCGGCTCCTCGAACCACACGATGCCGAGGTCGTCGAGCTGCCGGCCCACCCGGACCGCCTGCTTCGCGGTGTACCCGCCGTTGGCGTCGACCAGCAGCGCCACCTCGTCCCCGACGACCTCCCGGGCCAGCCGGGTGCGCGCCAGGTCGCGGGCCACGGCGCCGCCCCAGGACTCCCCGATCTTGATCTTCACCTGGTCGAAGCCGCGGTCCAGCCACCCCGCCAGCTGCTCCCGGGTGGCGGCGTCGTCGTAGCTGGTGAACCCGCCGCTGGCGTAGACGGCCGAGTCCTGCCGCACCGCCCCGAGCAGGACCGCCAGCGGCACGTCGAGCAGCCGCGCCTTCAGGTCCCACAGCGCGACGTCGACCGCGGAGATCGCCATGGCGACGACGCCGCGCACCCCGGCGTTGCGGGCGGCCCGCGCCATGGCGTGCGTGGCGTCCTGCGGGTGCAGCGCCGACCGGCCCTCCACCACGCCGGTGAGCAGCCCCCGGACGGCGGCCGCGGTCATCGGGTCGGCGTAGGTCCAGCCGGTCCCGGTCCGGTCCCCCGCGCGGGCCCGCACCACGATCGCCGTCGTCGCGTCCCACTGCAGCGTGCCGTCGGCCTCGGGGCGGTCGGTCGGCAACCGGTAGACGGCGACGTCGAGGCCCTCCACCGGGACGTCCGGCAGCGCCGTCACACCAGCAACCCGATCAGCAGCCAGACGAGCGCCACGACGGCCACCACCCAGAGGACGTCGGCCAGCACCCCCCAGCCCCGCGCCTCTTCGGCCGCCACCGGGTCGAGCGCCGGGTCGGCCGCCGGATCGACGACCGGATCGACCGCCGGGTCCACGGCCGGGTCGGCCGCCGGGTCGGCCGCCGGGTCCGCCGCCACGGTCCGGCGGCTCCCGTAGTACGAGGGGTAGGGCGGGCCCCAGTCGCGGTAGCCCCAGCCGTAGCCGAGGGGCAGCAGCAGGAGCAGGAAGACGAAGAGCAGCCACCACCAGAACCAGAGCACCGCGATCTCCTCTCTCGGAAGGTGTGTCGCCGTCGGCCGGTCAGCCGGCGGAGCGGCCGGCGAGTGCGCGTCGCACGGCGGTGACCGCGCCGGTCACCACGGCGCCGGTGGCGCAGGCGGCCGTCGCCAGCGCCACCGCCTGCGCCGTCCGGCCAGGTGGGCGCGGAGCCGGTGCCAGCACCCGCTCCGGGTTGTCCCCGAGCTGCGCACCGGTCACCAGACCGGCGAGCGCCTCGGCCAGGTGGACGCCCCGACGGCCGGTGCCGGCCTGCTCGACCTGGGTGCGGCAGCTGAAACCGTCGGCCAGCACCACCGTCTGCGCGTCGCCTTCGCGCACCGCCGGCAGCAGAGCCTGCTCGGCGCAGGCCATCGACACGTCGTAGTGACCGCGTTCGAAGCCGAAGTTCCCGGCCAGCCCGCAGCAGCCCGAGTTCAGCACGTCGGCGTCGAACCCGGCCTTCCGCATCAGCTCGCGATCCTGGTCGAAGCCCATGATCGAGTGGTGGTGGCAGTGGGTCTGGACCATGGCCGCGCGGTCCGCCGGGGGCGGCGCCCAGTCCGGTGCGCGCTCGCCCAGCAGCTCGGCGAGGGTCCGCGTCCGGTCCGCGAGCAGCCGGACGTCCGCGTCGTCCGGGAGCAGCTCCGGCGCGTCGGACCGGAAGACCGCCGTGCAGCTGGGCTCCAGCCCCACCACCGGCATCCCCTCGCGCAGCGCCGGCGCCAGGGCACCCGCCGTCCGGCGGAGGACGCGGGAGGCCGTCGCGAGCTGGCCCGTGGAGATCCAGGTCAGCCCGCAGCACAGCTCCTGGTCCGGGATCCGCACGGTGAAGCCGGCGTCCTCCAGCACCGTCACCGCCGCCTCGCCGATGTGCGGCTGGAAGAACTCGGTGAAGGTGTCGGGCCAGAGCAGCACCTCGCCGCGCTCCCCCGTCCCGCGGGGTCCCCGCTCCCGGTACCAGGAGGTGAAGCGCTGCGGGGCGAACAGCGGCAGGTCGCGCTCCGGGGTCACCCCGCCGACCGCCTTGGCCACCGTGCGGAGCCCCGGCGCCTGGGTCAGCACGTTGACCACCCGCGGCGCCAGCGCGCCGACGCGGGCGACCAGCGGCAGCCAGCCCAGGGTGTAGTGGGTCCGCGGGCGCACCCGGCCCGCGTAGTGGTGCGACAGGAACTCCGCCTTGTACGTCGCCATGTCGACGTCGACCGGGCAGTCGCTCCGGCAGCCCTTGCAGGCCAGGCACAGGTCGAGCGCGTCGCGGACGGCGGTCGAGCGCCAGCGGTCCCGGATGACGTCACCGCGCAGCATCTCGAACAGCAGGCGCGCGCGCCCGCGGGTGGAGTGCTTCTCGTCGCCCGTGGCCTGGTAGCTGGGGCACATCACCGCGCCGGGGGATGCCTCCAGCGACGCGCGGCACTTGCCGACGCCGACGCAGCGCGCCGCGGCGTGGGCGAAGGACCCCTCGTCCTCCGGGTAGGCGAAGGTGGCCTCGGGCTCCCACGCCGGGTAGTCCGCGGTGAGCCGGACGTGCTCGTCCAGCGCGTAGGGCGCGACGACCTTCCCCGGGTTCATCCGGTCCTCGGAGTCCAGCAGCGCCTTCATCCGGCCGAACGCCTCGATCAGCTCCGGCTCGAACATGCGCGGCAGCAGTTCGCCCCGCACCTGGCCGTCGCCGTGCTCGCCGGACATCGACCCGCCGTACCGCGTGACCAGTTCGGTGGCGTCCTCCAGGAACGACCGGTACGTCCCCTCTCCGCCGGGTGCGCCGAGCGGGAACGGGATGCGCAGGTGCACGCACCCGTGGCCGAAGTGGCCGTAGAGGGATGAGGGGGTGAGGCCGTGCCGGCCGAGCAGCTCCCGGAGGTCGGCGAGGTAGTCGCCCAGCTGCTCGGGCGCGACGGCGGAGTCCTCCCAGCCCGGCCAGGTGTCCGGGGCGTCGGGCGGGTGGGCGGTGGCGCCCAGTCCGGACTCGCGGAAGGACCACATGTCCGCCTGGTCGGTCGGATCGCTGAGCACCAGGACGTCGGGCGGCTCCGGCGCGGACCGGAGGTCCTCGACCAGCCGGTCCATCCGCTCGTCCAGCTCGTCCTCGTCCCCCGCCAGCTCGACCAGCAGCCAGCCGTGACCCTCCGGCAGCTTCTCCAGCGCCCGCGGGTTCATGCCGAGCTCGTCCTGGTTGCGGCGCAGCACCTCGTCGACGCCCTCGAGCCGGTGCGGCCGGTGCGGGAGCACCCGGGCGACCTCCCGGCCGGCGGCGACGACGTCGGGATAGCCGAGCACCGCCAGCCGCCGGGCCTGCGGCAGCTCGGAGAGCTGCAGCTCCGCACGCAGCACGGTCACCAGCGTGCCCTCGCTGCCCACCAGCGCGCGGGCCACGTCGAAGCCGTTCTCGGGCAGCAGCGCGTCGAGGTTGTAGCCGGACACGCGACGGGGGATCCGGGGGAAGCCGGTCCGGATGGCCCCCAGGTAGTGGTCCCGCAGCTCGCGCAGCCCGCGGTGGACCTCCGCCCGGCGGCCACCCGCCGTCACGATCCCGGCGTACTCCTCGTCGGTGGTCGGGCCGACCCACATCCGGGTGCCGTCGGCCAGCAGGACCTCCAGGCGGGACACCTTGTCCACCGCCTTGCCGTACACCTGCGCCGAGGAGCCGCACGCGTTGTTGCCGAGCATGCCTCCGACGGTGCAGGTCCAGTGGGTCGCCGGCTGCGGCCCCCAGGTGAGCCCGTGCTCGGCGAGCCGCGCGTCGAGGTGGTCGAGCACCATGCCCGGCTCCACGACGCAGGTCCGCCGGTCGGTGTCGACCGACACGAGGCGATTGCAGTACCGGCTCCAGTCGAGGACGACGGCGGCGTTGGTCGTCTGGCCGGCCAGGCTGGTGCCCCCGCCCCGCGACAGGAGCGGCACGCCGTGCTCGCGGCAGACCGCGGCCGCCTCAACGGCGGCCTCCACCGTGCGCGGCTCCACCACGCCCAGGGGCGGGATCCGGTAGTTCGACGCATCGGTGGAGTACGCGCCACGGGTGCCGGTGTCGAAGCGGACGCCGCCGTCGACCCGGCGGCGCAGGTCCGCCTCCAGGCCCGCGACGTCGACCCGGTCGGGCCCGGCCGGGTCCGGCGGCCTGCTGGTGGGCGGGGGGAGGTCGGTGACCGCCATCGGTCAGCTCCGACGCGGGAGGAACTCTTGGATCTTGGTCTTGGCCCCCGTCTTGACCACTCCCCAGGCGTCCTCGTCGCCCTTGAACAGCGACTTCGCGGTCTCGGTCATCTGCTCCAGGGTCGCGTGCGGCGGGATCGGCGGGACGTTCGCGTCGCAGTGCACGTCCAGGACCGCCGGCCGGCCCGCCGCCAGCGCCCGGTCCCACGCGGGACCGATCTGGTCGGGGTCGTCGACGGTGATCGCCTCGAACCCCAGCCCCGCCGCGAAGTTCGCGAAGGAGACGTCCGGCAGGGTCTGCGACTCGGCCAGCTTCGGGAAGCCGCCCATGGCCCGCATCTCCCAGGTGACCTGGTTGAGGTCGTTGTTGTGCAGGACGGCCACGACCAGCCGCGGATCGCTCCACTGCTGCCAGTAGCGGGAGACGGTGATGAGCTCCGCCATCCCGTTCATCTGCATCGCGCCGTCCCCGACGAAGGCGATGGCGGGCCGGTCCGGATGGGCGAACTTCGCCCCGATGGCATAGGGGACGCCCGGGCCCATGGTGGCCAGGGTGCCCGACAGCGAGCCGCGGTTGTCGGGGCCGAACCGCAGGTGCCGGGCGTACCAGTTGGCCGCCGACCCGGAGTCCGCGGTGATGATCGCGTTACCCGGCATCCGGTCGTTGAGCTCCCAGAACAGCCGCATCGGGTTGATCGGGTCCGCGTCGGTCATCGCGCGCATGTGGATGGTCTCCCACCAGCGCCGGACGCCGTCCTCGATGCCGTCGCGCCAGGAGCGGTCGGACTTGCGCTCCAGCAGGGGGATCAGCGCGCGGAGGGTGGTGGCGGCGTCGCCCACGAGGTTCAGCTCGTACGGGTACCGCATCCCGATGAACTTCGCGTCGTGGTCGATCTGGACGCCCCGGGCCTGGCCGTACTCGGGGAAGAACTCGCTGTAGGGCAGGTTCGATCCGACCGTCAGCAGCGTGTCGCAGTTCTCCATCATCTCCCAGGTCGGGCGGGTACCCAGCAGCCCGATCGACCCCGTCACGAACGGCAGGTCGTCGGGCAGCACGTCCTTCCCGAGCAGCGCCTTCGCGACGCCGGCACCGAGGAGGTCGGCGACCTCGATGACCTCGGCGCGGGCACCGCGCGCCCCCTGGCCCACCAGCATCGCGACCTTGCTCCCGCTGTTGAGCAGGTCGGCCGCCGCGCGGATCGACGGGTCGTCCGCGACGACCGTGGGAGTCGAGGTGTGCACGCTGCTGGAGGGCACCATCTTGTGCTCGTGCGTCGGCGGGCTGTACTCCAGCTCCTGCACGTCGGCCGGGATGATCACGGCGGTCGGCGCGTGCTCGGCGGCCGCGATCCGCATCGCGCGGTCGATCACGTTGGGGAGCTGCTCGGGGGTGTTCACCACGTGCACGTAGTGGTGCGCGACGTCCTTGAACAACGACAGCAGGTCGACCTCCTGCTGGTAGGAGCCGCCCATGGCGCTCCGATCGGTCTGCCCGACGATCGCGACCACGGGCACGTGGTCGAGCTTGGCGTCGTAGAGCCCGTTGAGCAGGTGGATCGCGCCCGGCCCGGACGTGGCCATGCAGACCCCCACCCGGCCGGTGAACTTCGCGTACCCCACCGCCTCGAACGCGGACATCTCCTCGTGGCGGGACTGGACGTACTGCAGGCCGTCCTGCTTCCCGAACGCTTCGAGGATGCCGTTGATCCCGTCGCCGGGATAGGAGAACACCTTCTCGACGTCCCACTCGCGGAGGCGGTCCAGCAGCACGTCGGCGACAGTCTGGCTCATGGGGAGACCCTCCCGTTGGTTGCACCGTCCCTCGTCGCGCTACCCCGTTCGACCTCGGGAAACCACGGGGCCGGGAAGAATCGGGCGGCACAGCCGTGCATGGCGGCCCACCGACGACAGAGGCCCCACCGGCCCGTTTCCGGGGCCGGTGAGGCCTCTGTGCTGCAGCGATGCGCTGCGGGTCGTAGCGGGGACAGGATTCGAACCTGCGACCTCTGGGTTATGAGCCCAGCGAGCTACCGAGCTGCTCCACCCCGCGTCGGTAGGCCCACGGTACCTCATCCGGGCGAGGGCCGCCGCCGCCCCGCGTGGCCGGCAGCGGCCACGCGGGACGGCCGTGGATCAGGACGGACTCGACGTGCCCGTCGTCGCGGGCGCCGCCACCGTGGACCCGGCGGCCGACCCGTCGCCCGACGGCGTCGCGACCGGCGCCGTCCCGACACCTCGGTCCGGGCGCGGAACCGTCGGCTCCTCGCGCAGGGCCTTGACCAGCGAGACCAGTACCAGCAGCAGCACGATCGCGAAGGGGAACGCGGCGACGATCGACGCGGTCTGGACCCCGCCCAGCCCACCGCTGACGAGCAGCACGGCGGCGGAGGCGGAGATGACCAGACCCCAGATCACGCTCACCACGCGCGCCGGGTCCTGCCCACCGCGGCTGCTGAGCGACCCGAGGACGAAGGTGGCGGAGTCGGCGCTGGTCACGAAGAAGGTGACGATGAGGATCATCGCCCCGATGCCGGCCACCAGCCCACCGGGCAGCGTGTCCAGCAGGGCGAACAGCTGCGACTCGGTCGGCTGGCCCGCGAGCTCCGCGCCGTCCTGCTCGGCGAGGATCCCGGCGCCACCGAACACGGAGAACCACAGGCCGCTCACCAGCGTGGGAACGGCCAGCACCCCGACCACGAACTCGCGGATGGTGCGCCCGCGGGAGATGCGGGCGATGAACGTCGCCACGAACGGCGACCAGGAGATCCACCACGCCCAGTAGAAGACGGTCCAGCCGTTGATCCACTCCGACCGCTGCACGTCGAACGGACCGGTCTGCAGGCTCATCGTGGGGAGCTCGGCGAGGTAGCTGCCGATGGTCGTGGTGAACGCGCCCACGAGCCGGCCGGACGACGCGGTGAACAGGACGAAGGCGAACAACGCCACGGCGAGGACGACGTTGGCGCTCGACAGCCACTTGATCCCACGGTTGATGCCGGAGAGCGCGGAGATCAGGAACAGGACCGTGACGACCGCGATGATCGTCAGCTGCACGGCGGGCCCGATGGCGATGCCGTCGTCGAGCGAGGTCAGGCCACCGTTGATCTGCGCGGCACCCAGGCCGAGCGACGTCGCGACACCGAACACGGTGGCGACCACGGCGATCGTGTCCACCGCGGCGCCCAGCGGCCCGTCGACGCGGTCGCCGAGGAGCGGCCGCAGCGCGCCGCTGATGGTCGCCTTCCAGCCGCGGCGGAACCGCGCGTAGGCGAGGGCCAGCGCCAGCACGGCGTAGATGCCCCAGGGGTGCAGTCCCCAGTGGAAGAAGGAGTACCGCAGCGCGTCCCGCGCCGCCTCCGTGGTCCCCGGCTCGGCCGTCGGCGGGGTGAGGAAGTGCGCCACCGGCTCCGCGACGCCCCAGAACACCAGCCCGATGCCCATCCCGGCGCTGAAGAGCATCGCGAACCAGGCCCGGGTGCTGTACTCGGGGCGGTCGTCGTCCCGGCCCAGCCGGACCCGCCCCCATCGGGAGGCCGCCACCACGATCACGGCGACGAGCACGATGGTCGCGGTCAGCAGGTAGAACCAGCCGAACCGGTCGACGACGAAGGCCCGTGCCGTCCCGGCCGCGGAGTCCAGCGCCTCCGGCGCGACCGCCCCCCACAGCACGACGGGCAGCACGACGGCCAGCGAGGCCCAGAAGACGACGGATGTTCTTCGCACGGGTGCGGATCCTCCTGCAGGGGCTGCCGGCGGTGGCCGGGCACACGAACGCCCGGGACGGACGGTCCCGGGCACGATCTACCAGCATGCAGGCTCACGCTCCGGCGTGCATGCCTCACGGCGTGAGAAGGCCCACGGCCCCCGACCGGCGCCGGCCCGGCATCGCGGGCCGACGGCGGATCCGGCCGGGGGCGGACGCCTGTGAACCGTGTGACGCACCGGTGCACCGGAGCCCCGTGCCGGAGCGCGCCTTCGCGGGCGGCTCCGGTCCCGCACCTAGAGTCCGGCTCGTGGCAGAGGACGTGGCGGCGAGCAGGTTCGTCGGCGACCCGCAGCCGGTGGAGATCCACCACCGCGGCATCTGGTACTCCGGCGAACTGCTGGGCTGGCGGCACACGACCGACGGCCGGGTGGCGGCCCGGGTGCGGTGCACCATCGACGGGCTGCGGCACTCGACGTGGAAGGACCTCGCGGAGCTCCGGCTCCCCGACCCGGCGCACCCGCCGCGCCGCGAGCCCTTCCCCGCGCCGCCGGCCCGGCCCCTCGCGGGCACACCCGGCGCCCCCGAGGAGGACCGGACGCGTCCGCACACCCTCCTCCCGGCGCTGACCAGCCGGCCGCGCGCGCCGGCGCACGCGCTCGCCCCGCCGCGGGCACGCACCGCCGCCGGCACGGCCGCGTCCGCGATGCCGCCGGCCCACCCGCTCGGCTCCGCGGCACCGACCCGCCCACGGCCGACGCCGTACCGGCGCACCGGGAGTGCCCGCCGGGCCGGCGACCGGGCCGACGCCCGCCCGGGCGTCGACGACCGGCTCAGCACGGTCTGACGCGGCGGCCGCCGGCCCGCACCCACCGACGACGAGAGCCCGGCCCCTGGGGGGCCGGGCTCTCGTGGTGGTAGCGGGGACAGGATTCGAACCTGCGACCTCTGGGTTATGAGCCCAGCGAGCTACCGAGCTGCTCCACCCCGCGTCGCAACTCCACGCTACCAGGCCGGTGGGGCCGGCGGTGGAACACCCACCGGCCCCACCGGGCGATCACTCCCCGGCAGCTGCCTGCTGCGCCGCCTGGTAGGCGTCCACCGCGGACTGGAGGTCCTCCAGGGCCTGGCCCTGGCCGGCGAAGTCGCCCGCGCGCTGCGCCTCGGCGAGCGCCGCCAGAGCCGCGTTGATGTCGCCCACGGCCTGTTCCATGTCGGGCGTGACCGGCAAGCCCTCCTCGCCATCCGGCGGGATCGGCACGTCGGTCGGATCCGCCGGCTGCTCCACGCCGGGGTTGTCCTCCCCCTCCTCCACCTCGGTCGGCACCCCGTCGGCGTCCGACGCGACCACCCCTGCGCCGTCGCCGAAGACCTGGTCCAGCGCCTCGGCGAGCGTGTTGGCGTAGCCGATCCGGTCACCGAAGTTGACCAGCACCCGCTGGAGCAGCGGGAAGCCGCTGTCCCCGGCGCCCTCCACGTAGAGCGGCTCGACGTACAGGAGCCCGGCGTCGCCGATCGGCAGGGTCAGCAGGTTGCCGAAGACCGCGTTCGAGTTCTCGCTCTCGAAGAGGGTGAGGTCGGGTCGCACCTGGTTGTTCGTCGTGAACGAGTTCTGCACCTGCTGCGGACCACGGAACGGCGTGTTGCCCGGTAGCTGCAGCACCTGGATCTCGCCGTAGGTGTCGGGCGCGCTGGACGCCGAGACGAACGCCGAGAGGTTGTCCCGCTGGAACGCGTTGAGCGCGCTGGTCAGCTGGAAGCTGGCCTCCTCGTCACCCGGCCGCTGCGCGAGGATGTAGTACGGCGGCTGGTCTTCCTCGATGTCCCGCGTCGGGTCGTCCGGGATCTGCCACCGATCGCTGCCCTCGTAGAACGTGATCGGGTCGTCGACGTGGTAGCGGGTGAGGATGTCCCGCTGCACCTTGAACAGGTCCTCCGGGTACCGGATGTGGCTGACCAGTTCCTCGCTCATCGCGCTGCGCGGCTCGACCACGCCGGGGAAGGCCTTCATGAACGTCTGGAGGACCGGATCCTCCTCGTCCCAGGCGTACAGCGTGATCGTGCCGTCGTAGGCGTCGACCGTGGCCTTCACCGAGTCGCGGATGTAGTTGAAGGTCTCGTTCGGCAGGGCGGTGGTGCCCGTCCCGGTCAGCGCGTCGGCCGCGGCCTCCCCCAGCTGCATCTGCTCGGCGTAGGGGTAGGAGTCCGACGTCGTGTAGCCGTCGAGGAGCCACAGGATCTGGCCGTCGACGACCGCGGGGTACGGGTCGCCGTCGATCTGGAGGAAAGGCGCCGCCTTCTCCACCCGGTCGCGCGGGTTGCGGACGTACAGCACCTTCGACTCGTCGTTGACGGCGCTGGACAGCAGGAAGTTCCGCTCCCGGTAGTAGATGGCGAACGTCAGCTGCCGGAAGAAGCTGCCGATCTCGACGCCGCCCTCGCCGTCGTAGGTGTTGTTGATCTGGCGGTCCTCGGAGCCGCCCTCGGGCAGGTCGAACTCCCGCGGCTCGGCTCCCTCGGGGGCGCCCACCACCGAGTAGTCCTCCATCAGCTCGCCGTAGTACACGCGCGGCTGCTCGACCTCGATGTCGCCGCGCACGGGCAGGTCCCGGGTGGTGAAGTTCGGCTCCCCACCCTCGGTTCCCGCGACCACCTCGTTGGCCGGCGCGGCCACGAAGCCGTTGCCGTGCGTGTACACGGTGTGCCGGTTGATCCAGCTGCTCTGGTTCTCCGACAGCCCGGCGCTGTTGAGCTCGCGGACGGCGACCACGTAGTCGCCGGTCTCGCCGTCGATCGTGTACCGGTCGATGTCCAGCTTCTCGGGGAAGCCGTACACGTTCCGGATCTGCTGGCGCGCGGTGAACGTGTCGGACAGGACGTTGGGGTCCAGCAGGCGGGCGTTGGGGATGGTCTCGGTGTCGTTGCGCAGCTCGGCCAGCGCGACCTCGGGGTCGACCTCGCTGCCGGTGGTCTCCTGCGCGTAGTCGACGTAGTCGACCTCGGAGAGCCCGTACGCATCGAGCGTGGAGTCGATGGCCCGCTCGATGTAGGGCGCCTCCCGCTCGTTGGCGCTCGGGTTGACGACGAACTGCTGGACGATGGCCGGGTAGGCCACGCCGATCACCAGGCTGGACACCAGGAGCAGCACCAGCGCCACGGCCGGGAGCAGGAAGTTGCGGAAGAAGACGTTGGCGAAGAAGGCCACCGCGCACACCGCGGCGATGAACACCAGGATCGTCTTCGGCACGAGCAGCGCGTTGACGTCGGTGTAGCTGGCGCCGGTGAACACCTCACCGCGGTTCGAGTAGACCAGCCCGTAGCGGTCCAGCCAGTAGGCCACCGCCTTGAGGGCCACGAACACTCCCAGCAGGACCGAGAGCTGCACCCGCGCCGCGGGGGTGAGCTTCTGGCCGGGGGTCTGCAGCCGGAGCCCGCCGAACACGTAGTGGGTGAGCAGCGACCCGATCAGCGCCAGGATGACGATCGCGAACCCGAACCCGAGGAGCAGCCGGTAGAAGGGGTACTCGAACACGAAGAACGACAGGTCGATGCCGAACTGCGGGTCGGTCCGGCCGAAGTCGGTGCTGTTGCGGAACGACAGCCAGGTCTCCCAGTTGGCCTGCGCGGTGAAACCCGCGAACAGGCCGAGCACCACGGCGACGCCGGTGAGCACCAGGCCGCGCCGCGGCTCCAGCGACTGCCGGTAGCGCTCGAGGTTCTGCTGCTCCAGCGACATGGGGCGGAACGTGGGCCGGAACCGGTAGGCCAGGTACATGGCCAGCGCGGTCAGGCCACCGGTCGCCACCCCGGCGACGGCGAACAGCAGGGCGCGGCTCTGCAGCTCGGTCCAGAAGACCTCGGTGTACCCGGTCTCCTCGAACCAGAGGAAGTCGACGTAGACGTTGGTGAGCGTCCCGACGACGGTGAACAGCACCAGCAGCACGGCGATGGCGCCGATGACCAGCTTCGCGCGCCGCGACAGGGTCGGTACCGGCACGGGGGGCCGCATGGCCACGAGCGGGCTCCTTCAGTTGCAGGTGTGGCCTTGCGGGCCACGGAACGATCGACCGCGGGGGCCGGGTGGTGCGCCACCGGATGTGTCCCGGCGTTCAGGACAACGCACCGGACGGCACGGGGTTCCCGACCGCCAGGTTCCGCCGGTCGGAGGGGTGTCGGTGGGGTCAGCAGCTCTCCGGGGTCCGACCGGCGCGCAGGTCGGCCAGCGCGTCCAGGGCGTCGTCGAGCGTCGCGACCCGCGCCGTCGGGACGCCGGTCCCGGCGGCCACGGCCTCGGCGCAGTTGGCGGCCGGGACGAGGAACAGCTCGGCGTCGATGTCGCGCGCGGACACCATCTTCAGGGCGATCCCGCCGATGGGCCCCACGTTCTCCTGGAGGTCGATCGTGCCGGTGCCCGCGACCACCGCGCCGCCGGTGAGGTCGTCGTCCCCCACCAGGTCGAGGATGCCGAGGGTCAGCATCAGGCCGGCCGAGGGCCCGCCCACGTCGGCCACGTTGATGTCCACGTCGAAGGGCGCCGCCGGCTGGTCCAGCACGGAGACGCCGAGGAGCGAGCCCTCGCGGTCCTCGGCGGCGCGGGTCGTGATCGTCGTGGTCCCCGGCTCCCCCAACCGCGTGTACCCGACGGTCACGGGGGTGCCGGGCGGGATGTCGGCCAGCACCTCGGCCAGCACGGCCGAGTCGGGCACCGGCTGCCCGTCGACCGTCTCGATCGCATCGCCCTCCTCGAGCTTCCCCTCCGACGGGGAGTCCTCGACCACGGCGCGCACGACCACCTTCTCGGGATAGCCCAGCTCCCCGAGCGCGACGCTCTCGGCGGCCTGCTCGGAGGTGACGAAGGCCTGCCGGTTGACCTCGCGGGTCTCCTCCTCGCTGCGGTCGGGCGGGTACACCGCCTCTTCGGGGACGACGCTCACCTCGTCGTCGAACCAGCCGCGCACCGCCTGCACCAGGCTCAGCCCGCGGCTGCTCACGCCGACCGTGGTCAGGGTGAGTTGGCCCTCGACGTCGTTCCGCTCCCGCCCCTGGAGCTCGATGATCGGCTCGCCGTCGACCTCGCCCAGGGTGTCGAAGGTCGGGCCGGGCACCTGCGCCACGTACGGCACGGGGACGCTCGTGCCGAGCACACCGAACACCAGCAGCAGCACGGCGCCCACGCTGAGGACGGCGATCCGACGGGTCACGAGGCGCGAGCTTAGGTCGCCGACCTGGGCGCCGCCGCACCGCGGCGGCGTCCGCTGTCGGCGCAGCGCCTGGCTCCCGGACCGAAGATCACGCGTCTACCGTGGACCCATGAGCGACGTCCCGTTCGGCTTCGGCCCTCCCGACCGTGACCCCGAGCGCCGTGAGCCCGGGCGCGCAGGCGACCAGGGAGGTGGCGACCCGTTCGGTCTCGGCGCGCTCTTCGGAGGGCTCGCCGGCGGCGGGTCGCCGGAGGACGTGCTCGGCAAGATGCCGCTGTTCGCCGAGCTGCAGAAGCTGATGAACTGGTCCGGTGGCCCGGTCAACTGGGACCTCGCCCGGCAGTCGGCGATCAGCCAGCTGGCCCCCGGGCACCAGCCGACGTCGGAGGCCGAGCGCACGGCGGCGGCCGAGGCGCTCCGGCTGGCCGATCTGTGGCTCGACCAGGTCACCGAAATGCCCTCGGGCATCGATCGGACCGCCGCGTGGTCGCGGGTGGAGTGGGTCGAGCAGACCCAGCCCGCCTGGGGCGCCCTGATCGATCCGCTGGCCGAGCGGGTGGTGGCGGCGATGACCAGCGCGCTCCCCCAGGAGGCGGCCATGTCGTTCGGGCCGGTCGCCGGGATCATGGGCCGCATGGGCGGGCTGATGTTCGGCGCCCAGGTCGGGCAGGCGCTGGGCAAGCTCGCCGAGGAGGTGCTCACCAGCACCGACGTCGGGCTGCCACTGGCCCCGGCCGGTACCGGCGTCCTCGTGCCCCAGAACCTGGCCGCGTTCGCCGAGGGGCTCGACCGCCCCGCCGACGAGGTGCGGTTGTTCGTGGCCCTGCGCGAGGCCGCCTCCCAGCGGCTGTTCGCGCACGTCCCCTGGCTGCGGCAGCAGCTGCAGGACGCCGTGCACGCCTACGCACGCGGCATCACCATCGACCGCGAGGCGATCGAGCGCGGCCTCACCGAGGCGATGTCCGGGATGGAGGGAGGCATCGACCCGAGCAACCCGGAGAGCATCCAGCAGCTCCTCGGCAGCGGCGTCCTGGAGCCGGAGGAGACCCCGGAGCAGCAGATGGCGCTGCGCCGGCTGGAGACGCTGCTGGCGCTGGTCGAGGGCTGGGTGGACACCGTCGTCGCTGCCGCGGCTGCCGACCGGCTGCCGGGCCACGCGGCGCTGGCCGAGACCATGCGCCGCCGACGCGCCTCGGGCGGCCCGGCGGAGCAGACCTTCGCCACGTTGGTGGGCCTCCAGCTGCGGCCCCGCCGGCTGCGTGACGCGGCCACCGTCTGGGGTGCCATGGGCCAGCAGCACGGCAGCACCGACCGCGACCGGCTGTGGTCGCACCCGGACCTGCTGCCGACGTCGGACGACCTGGACGAGCCGCTCGACTTCGTCGCCCGTCAAGGCATGGACCAGGAGTTGGCCGAGCTGAACGCCGACGACGCGGAGCCGTCGACGGGCGGGCAGGACTCCGACGGGTCCGACGGGCCCATCCGGCGCGAGGAGGGCGGGGAGGGCTGAGGGCCGCTCAGTCGTCGAGGTCGGACACCGGCTCCTCGCCGGCCGCGCCCGCGGTCGCGGCGAGCTCCACGCCCTCGAGGAAGCCCCGGGCCCGCTCGGCCCGGGGATAGCGCGCGACCAGCGCCCAGAACCGCTCGTCGTGCCCGGGCTCGAGCAGGTGCACCAGTTCGTGCACCAGCACGTAGTCCACGACGTACTCGGGCATCGACTGCAGCCGGCTCGACAGCCGGATGGTGCGGTCGGCCGGCGTGCACGAGCCCCAGCGCCGGTGCTGGTTGTCGACCCAGCGGACGCTCGCCGGCTCCGCCAGCCCGTCGAGGTGCGCCGCGGACAGGGCCCGCGCCCGTGCCATGAGCTCCGCGTCGCCACCGAGCGAGCGCTTGCGGCGTTCCTCGCGGATGCGCAGCTTGGCCACCATCTGGGCCACCCAGCGCTGCTCCTCGGCCGGGCTGAAGGCCGCCGGGATGAGCACCACCGTGCGCCCGGACTCCCGGTAGGCGGTCACGGTCCGTCGTCGGCGGGAGCTGCGCCGGACCTCCACGACGTCGCCGTCCCCCGGCTCAGGCAGGGCCGCTGCGTCGCGAGTCGTTCGGGGCACGGGGGAACCGTAGGACACGTTCCCGGCCTCGCGCCCGCGAGGAGGCACCCGCTCGGGTGGAGGTCGCACGGACGGTGGACATCGACGCCGCTCTCCCCGGTGACGAGAGCGTCGCGGGAGCCCGCCGTCCACACCCGGACGGAGGCATCCGCACTGCTCGGGGGCGCACCGGCGACCTCGTCGGGGGCCGCCGTCCCCGCTCCGTCCCCGGGTTCCGCACAGCGACACGCCTGGTCGTCCCCATCGCGTCCACAGGGTTGTCCACAGCTGTGGGGAACGCGGCGTCGCCACCCTGGCGCTGCGCGCACACGGGGGCCGCCTCGACGGGCGTCAGCAGCGCCCGGCACGGGTAGCGTTCTCGCGCAACGGCGCCCGGCGTGCGAGCCGCGGCGCCCCGGAGACGAGGAGAACCCGTGGCGGAGAGCTACAACGGCTACTGCGTGAAGTGCAAGGAGAAGCGCGACTTCGACGGCGAGGTCAAGGTCAGCGAGTCCGGCCGCCGGATGGCGCAGGGCACCTGCCCGGTCTGCGGCACCAAGATGAACCGGATCCTCGGCAAGGCCTGAACGAGCGCTCCGCCCTCCTCCCGAGGGCCGAGACGGCGGCGTCCCGCTGCGGGACGCCGCCGTTCGTCGTCGGGGAGCCTGTGGACGGCGGCCCGTGGGGCGCCGGGCGGGTGCCACCCTGCCGGGGTGAGCGACAGCGCCCATCCCCTGCTGCCCGCGGCGACGCCGCTGCTCGTCGCCGACGGCACCGTGCAGGTCGGTGGGGTCGACGGCACCGACGGGCTCCTCCTCCACCCGGGCGCGGCGCTGGCTCCGCTCCTGCGCGGGCTCGACGGCCGCCGGTCGCAGCGCGCCGTCCGGGCCGACGCCGCCCGGGAGGGCCTGGACCCCGGTCTCGTCGACGCGGCGCTCGACGCCCTGCGGACGGCCGGCCTGCTGACCGATCTGGCCGCCGCGGACCTGCTGGCCATCGGCACCGGTCCGGCGGCGGCCGCCCGGGCCGCGGTGGAGCTCCCGGCCGCCGCCCGGGCGCCGTCGCCCCCCCACGGCTCGGCCTGGCGGGCGCGCCGGCAGGCCACCGTGGTCGTCGAGGGGGCGACCCGGGTGGGCACCCCGCTGGCGGCGGTGCTGGCCGCCAGCGGGGTGGGCCGCGTGGTGGTGCGTGACTCCGGCGTGGTCACGGCCGCCGACGCGGTGGTGGGCGGGCTCACCGCTGCCGACGAGGGGCGCCCACGCGCATCGGCCGCGGCCGACGCGGTCCGCCGGGCGAGCCCCCTCACCGATCTCGGGCCGCTGCCCTCCGGGCTCGGGCCGGACCTCACGGTGCTCGCGCGGCCGTGGGCGGCGTCGGACCCGCTCGTCACGGGCACCGGTGGTGCGCACCTGGTGGCCACCGTGCGCGGCGAGACCGGCGTCGTGGGGCCACTGGTCGTGCCCGGGGCCACCGGCTGCCTGCACTGCGCGGACCTGCACCGCCGGGACGCGGACAGGCGCTGGCCCCGGCTCGCGGCCCAGCTGACGGCCACCGAGGCCCCGCCCAGCGGCGCGACGCTCACCTGCCTGCTGACCGCGCTGCTGGCCGCGGGCCAGGTGCTGGCGTACCTAGAGGACGGCGGCGCGCCCGTCACCCTCGAGGGCGCCGTGGAACTGCGCCCGCCGGACCTGCTCCCCAGCCTGCGCCGGTGGTCGGCCCACGCGGCCTGCGGGTGCGGGGTGGCGGCACGCGCCGCAGCGGGTCCGGACGGCCCCTTCCGGGCTTCTCCCGGCGCGACCCCCGCGGAGCAGGCCACAATGGCCGCTGAGCGAGCTCACGGGCTCACCGCACACGACACGGCGCGAGGATTCCCGGACGCCGGCGAGGAGGACGCGTGAGTGACGAGCGACCGGTGATGCCACGGGGGTCGGTCGCGCGGAGCGCGCGCCTGGCATCGCTGCCTCTGGGGGCCGCGGGCCGGGCCACCCTCGGTTTCGGCAAGCGGCTGTCGGGCCAGTCCGCGGACACGGTGAACGCCGAACTGCAGCAGCGCACCGCCGAGCAGCTGTTCGCCGTCCTCGGCCAGCTCAAGGGCGGCGCGATGAAGCTCGGGCAGACCCTGTCGGTGTTCGAGGCGGCGGTGCCCGAGGAGATGTCGGCTCCCTACCGCGAGGCGCTGACCAAGCTGCAGGCGGAGGCTCCACCGATGCCGGTGCGCACCGTGCACGGGGTGCTGGCCCAGCAGCTCGGCGGCACCTGGCGGCAGCGGTTCCGCGAGTTCGACGACGCGCCTGCGGCGGCGGCCAGCATCGGGCAGGTGCACCGGGCCACCTGGCGCGACGGCCGCGACGTCGCGGTGAAGATCCAGTACCCGGGCGCGGCGACGGCGCTGATGAGCGATCTCAACCAGCTGGCCGTGTTCGCCCGGTTGTTCACGTCGCTGTTCCCCGGGCTGGACATCAAGCCGCTGATCGCCGAGCTGAAGGCACGGGTCGTCGAGGAGCTCGACTACGGGCTGGAGGCCGACGCCCAGCGCGGGTTCGCCGCCGCCTACGCCGATGATCCGCAGATCGCCGTCCCGCGGGTGGTGGCGAGCGCACCGAAGGTCATCGTGTCGGAGTGGCAGGACGGCACGCCGCTCTCCCGCGTGATCGCCGACGGCAGCCGGGAGGACCGCGACCGCGCCGGCCGGCTGCTCGCGCTCCTGCACTTCTCCGCACCGCAGCGGGCGGGGCTGCTGCACGCCGATCCGCACCCCGGCAACTTCCGGCTGCTGCCCGACGGGCGGCTGGGTGTCATCGACTTCGGGGCCACCGCGCGACTGCCCGACGGGCATCCGGAGCCCATCGGCCGGCTGCTGCGCTGGGCGCTGGCCGGACGCGCGGCCGAGGTGCTGGAGGACCTGCGGGCGGAGGGTTTCGTCCGCCCCGGGATCGACGTCGACCCGGAGAGCGTCCTCGACTACCTGCGCCCGTTGCTGGAGCCGGTCGCCGTGGAGCGCTTCCGCTTCACCCGTGCCTGGATGCAGGAGCAGGCGGCCCGGATCGCCGATCCGCGCACCGACGCCAATCGGCTGGGGCGCCAGCTCAACCTGCCGCCGGCCTACCTGCTGATCCACCGGGTGACGATGGGCTCGATCGGCGTGCTGTGCCAGCTCGACGCGGCCGCCGACTGGCGGGCCGTCCTCGAGGAGTGGCTCCCCGGCTTCGCCGACTGAGCCGGGTCCTCCGGACCGCACCGCTCCGGGGGGCGGTGCGGTCCCGAGGACCGCGATGTGCTCAGTAGACGGCGGCGCTGGCGCGGGCGGCCCGCCGGACCGCGCGCTCGGCCCGGCGCGCGGCCCGTCGTGCCAGGTAGAGACGCCGGGCGCGGGACGCGGCCATCGCCTCGGTCTGCAGCTCGTGCAGGCGGCTGCTGGCCAGCTGGTGTTCGAGCATGTACATGACTGGTTCCCTCGATCGGTCGCCCGGCGGGAGCGCCGGGCTGCTGGATGCCTGACTACGTGCCGTCGATGGCCGCGGGCTCACGCGGCGACGACCTTGCGGGGACGGCCACGTGGCCGTTTGCGGGCGATGACGGCCCCCCGCTCGAAGATCTCCCCGCCCCAGACGCCCCACGGCTCGGCGCGGTCGATCGCCCCGGCCAGGCAGGACGTCCGGACCGGGCAGTCGGTGCAGAAGCTCTTGGCGAGCTCCAGCTGGGCCGGGCTCTCGGCGAACCACAGCTCGGGGTCCTCCACCCGGCAGGGCAGGGGGCGCCGGACCGGGGCCGGTGGCAGCGGGGTCCGCGGCCTCCGGGGGGTGCTGCTCCGCGGCGCGGCGCCGGTCCGGGGGAGCCCGGGTCGGCGATGGGACGTCGGGCGGTCGATCGTCTGCTGCACTGCCGCTCCTCCTCGTACTCGTCGGGTACGGCCGGCGGGGGTCCGCCGACCGAGGTCGGGGCCGGGTGCCGCGGAGGAAGAGAAAGAGGCCGCGGATCCCGGGATTCGGGTTCCGCGGCCTCGAGGAGGACCGGCGAGCAGCTAGCTCAGCGGTCTCCCCGGAGATCGGATCCCGAGGGTGGTGCCGTCGTTCTGGGGCAGGTAGGTGGGCGCGAGAAAGCGCTCGGCGATGCTCGGCGACTTCGGGCGCCGGTCGAGGGCGGAGGCGACGCGGGACGCGCCCGTGCCGACGGCTCCACCGACGACCCCGGTGGCCGAGCCGACGCCGGCGCACGCGGCGGTGGGCAGACCGGTGCCCTCGTGCTGAGCGGCGGGACCAGCCATGATCAGGCCACCCGTGCGCACGTCGACGCCGCCGGACACCAAGAGGTCGGTGGAGGCAGCAGAGGTCCAGGTCGTGCTGGTCATCGGGATGCCCCCTCCTTCCTGTCTCCGCGTCCCGGCCGGACGGCCGGGCTCGCGACGGGGTGCGTCGTTCGTGCGTCGGGACACTATGGCGACCGCCGAGAGCCGGTCAATCGAATTGATCGCGGTTCGTCCGCCCGGGGGTCCTGACCGGTCTCGCAACCGCCTGCCGTCGCCCTCGGCGACGGCCCGTTCACCGCCGATCAGCCGCTGACGGCGGCCAGGACGTCCGCGCCGTAGAGCTCCAGCTTCCGGGCACCGATCCCCGGCAGCCCGGAGAGCTCCCGCAGGCTGGCCGGCCGGCTCTCGGCGATGGCCTGCAACGTGGCGTCGGTGAAGACGACGTAGGCCGGCACCGACGCGGACTGGGCGGCCTGGCTCCGCCAGGCACGCAGCCGCTCGAACAACTCCCCCGCCTCGCCCTCGAGGACGACCTTGGGCCGCTTGGCCGGCCGACGCGCCGGTGGAGCCGTGGGACCGGAGTCCGGCGCCAGCCCCTCGAGGAACCGGCTGCGGGGCCGCGAGCGCCGGCCCCCCGGGCTGCGCGCCAGTGACCACGACAGCGTGAGCTGCTCGCGGGCCCGGGTGACCGCGACGTAGAGCAGGCGCCGCTCCTCGTCCACGGCGACCGGGCGGCTCAGCGACTGGGCGATCGGCAGCACGCCGTCGACCAGGCCGACGACGAACACGACGTCCCACTCCAGCCCCTTGGCGGCGTGCATCGACGCGAGGGTCACCCCCTGGACGGTCGGCGCGTGCTGGGCGTCGGCGCGCGCGGCGAGGTGGGTGACGAAGCCGGCGAGGTCCAGGGACGGGTCCTCCGCGACCAGGTCGACGGCGAGGTCGACCAGCGCGGCGAGCGACTGCCAGCGGTCCCGGGCCGCTCCCCCGGCCGGTGGCCGGTGCTCCACCCAGCCGGTGGACGCGAGCACGTCACGGACCGCCGGCACGAGCATCCCCGGCTCGTTGCCCCCGGCCGCCGCCCCGCGCAGCAGCAGCACGGCCTCGCGGACCTCGGGCCGCTCGAAGAACCGCTCACCGCCCTTGAGCACGTAGGGCACACCCACGTCGGCGAGCGCGGACTCGTAGACCTGCGACTGGGCGTTGATGCGGAACAGGACGGCGATCTCGGCGGCGGGCGTGCCGTCGTCGATCAGCGCCTTGCAACGGGCCGCGACCGCCGCGGCCTCGGCCGGCTCGTCGGGGTGCTCCACGAACGTCGGCTCGGGGCCCTGCGGCCGCTGGCCCAGCAGCCGCAGGCCCGACAACCCCTTGCGCGGCGGCGCCTGTCCGATCAGCCGGTTCGCCAGGCCCACGACCTGGGGCGTGGACCGGTAGTCGCGCTCGAGCTTCACGACGGCCGCGTCGGCGTAGCGGTCGGCGAACCCGAGCAGGTAGTCGGGGTCGGCACCGGTGAAGGAGTAGATCGTCTGGTTCGGGTCACCCACCACGCAGATCTCGGCGCGGCCGCCCAGCCACGCGTCGAGGAGCCGCTGCTGCAGCGGGTTGACGTCCTGGTACTCGTCGACGACGAAGTGCCGGTACTGCGCGCGCACCTGCCGGGCGACGTCCGGGTGCTCCTCGATCGCGTAGGCGGTGACCAGCAGCAGGTCCTCGAAGTCCAGCGCCCCGTCGCGCTGCTTGGCCGACTCGTAGCTGGCGTAGACGGCGGCGACCGCGGCCGGCTCGAACGGCACCTCCCGGCCGGCGGCCTTGGCGCGGGCCGGGTAGTCCTCCGGCGTGGCGAGGGTCGTCTTGGCCCACTCGATCTCGCTGGCGAGGTCGCGCAGGCTGGTGCGGTCGGTGGTCAGCCGGTTGCGCGTGGCCGCGGAGGACACCACGCGCAGCTTGTTCTCGATCAGCCCGGGCATCGGGCCGCCGAGGACCCGCGGCGCGAAGTAGCGCAGCTGCCGCATGGCCGCGGCGTGGAAGGTGCGCGCCTGCACCCCGCCGACGTCGAGCGCGGCCAGCCGGGTCCGCAGCTCACCGGCCGCGCGGGCGGTGAAGGTGACCGCCAGCACCTGCTCCGGGACGTAGGTGCCGGTGTGCACCCCGTAGGCGATGCGGTGGGTGATCGTGCGGGTCTTCCCGGTGCCGGCACCGGCGAGGATGCAGACCGGCCCGGCGACCGCCTGCGCCGCCGCGCGCTGCTCGTCGTCGAGGCCGCCGAGCACTGCCTCCGCGTCCGCGTGCCCCATCGCCGGCGTTCCTCCCCGTCGTCGGTCCTGCCGCTGGCCGAACCCTCGTGTCCGCGGCACGATCCTCCCAGCCGGGACCGACGGGCGCGGGAAGCATCCCCAGGAGACCGGTGTTGCGCACCACGCACCGTGCCACCCCGCCTCGGGACTGGACCCGCCCGGCACGAACAGGGAGACTGCCCGCGATGACCACCACCCCCGCCGCCGTCACCATGTACAGCACCACGTGGTGCGGCTACTGCCTCCGGCTGAAGAAGATGATGGAGCGCGAGGGCATCCCGTTCGCCGAGGTCGACATCGAGACCGACCCGCAGGCGGCCGACCTGGTCATGCAGGCCAACGGCGGCAACCGCACCGTGCCCACGCTGGTCTTCCCCGACGGCAGCGCGCTGACCAACCCGAGCATCGACCAGGTCAAGGCCCAGCTCGCACAGCTCCCGGAGGCGTGAGCACCCGTGGTCCCCGGTCCCCGGCCCTCCGACGAGGTCGACGGCTCCCTCTCCGCAGCCGCCGTCGTCCGGTCGGCCGGGCTCGGGGTGCCGGCCGCCGGACCGCGGCCGCAGATCGCCCTCACGCGCACGCCGCGCGGCTGGGTGGTCGTGCCGCTGCCGGGCGGGCCGGTCGACGGTGACTGCGTAGAGGGCCTCGTCGAGGGCATGACCCTGGCCGACCTGGTGGCCGACGAGGTCGGGTTGTCGCCTGAGCCCGACCGGAACGCCCGCCGGTCGGCGCGTGGCCGCTCCCCCGCGCCCGCCGACACCGACTGCGTCGACGCCCGCATCGCCGCGCTGCAGCACACCGTGGCCCAGCTCGAGCACGCGCTGGCGTCGCGGGTCTCCACGGAGCGGGCCATCGGCGTGCTCGCGGAGCGCCACGGTTCGAGCCTGCGCGCCGCCTTCGAGGGCCTGCGGCGGGACGCCCGCACGCAGGGGCGCGCTGTCGTCGACCTCGCGCGCGAGGTGCTCGCCGGGCTGGCGGGCGAGGCGGGCACGGCGCCCCTCCCCGATGCGTCACCCGCGGTGACGACCGGCGACGGCGCCGCACCGGCACCTCGCGCCCTGGCCCTGACCGAGGGCCTCGTCGCCAACGCGGACGGCCGGTCCTGACCCGTCCCGAACCGCTCTCCCCCGCCGCCCTCGCCGACCGCCTGGCCGCCCTGCTGGCGGTCACCGCCCCCGAACCCGGCGCCACGGCGCTGCGGGTGGCCGTGGACGGGCCGGAGCTCGCCGAACCGGAGCAGCTCGCCGCGGCCGTCGCGGAGCGGTTGCCGGCGCTGGGGCGGGGCACGGTCGTCGTCCCCGCCACGGGCTTCTACCGGCCGGCGTCGCTGCGGCTGGAGCACGGGCGCACCGATCCCGATGCCCGGTACACCGACTGGCTGGACGTCGGCGCGCTCAACCGCGAGGTCCTCGCGCCGGTCGGGCCGGGAGGCTCCGGGAAGTACCTCCCGTCGCTGTGGGACCTGGCGCGCGACCGGGCCACCCGCGCTGCCCCGCAGCCGGTGCCCGCCGGCGCGGTGCTCCTGGTCCCCGGGGCGCTCCTGCAGGGGGTGGGGCTGGCGCTGGACGTGGTGGTCCACCTGCGCGTGGCCCCTGCCGCGCGCCGCCGGAGGACGCCGCCGGAGGACGCCTGGGCGCTCCCGGCCTTCGACCGCTACGACGACGAGGTCGACCCGGTGGCGCTGGCCGACGCCGTCGTGCTGGCCGACCACCCGGACCGGCCGGCCCTGGTGCTGGGCGGGCGCCTGACGACAGCCCCGTGAGCATCGCAGCGAGGAACGAGTGAGGAGTGGAGCGGGGCGCGCAGTCAGGCCGAGGGCATGGCTTCAGCTGAGCTCGTCGTTCACCCAGCGGTCGAGGATGTGGCGGGCGATCGAGATCGACGGCGGCACCGCGAGCTGCCCGTCGGGGGTGCGCAGCTCCTCACGGGTGAACCAGCGCGCCTCCTCGATCTCGGTGGGATCGACCCGGATCTCCTGGTCGCCGTCGACCCGCGCGACGAACCCGAGCATCAGCGACTGCGGGAACGGCCAGGGCTGGCTGGCCACGTAGCGCACGTCGGTGACCCGCAGGCCAACCTCCTCCTCCACCTCGCGGGCGACGGCGGCCTCGGCCGACTCCCCCGGCTCCACGAAGCCGGCCAGGATGGAGAACCGCCCGGGCGGCCAGACCGCCTGCCGGCCGAGGACCACGCGATCGGCTCCGTCGTGGACCAGCATGATCACGGCGGGGTCGACACGCGGGAAGAACTCGGTGCCGGTCGTCGGATCGCGACGTGTCCACCCGGCGCGCTCGACCGTCGTGGCCGCACCGGTGAGCGGGCTGAAGCGGTGGCGCTCGTGCCACTCCAGGATGCCGATGGCCTCGGCCAGCAGCCCGGCGTCCAGGTCGTCCAGGTCCGCGCCGAGGTCGCGCAGCCCGGCCCACAGGTCCACGGCCCGGCCCGCGACGGTCAGCGACCGCTCCCCCCGCACCGTCGCGTACGGCACCCCGTCGGCCTCGCCCAGGAACACCGCCCCGGCCGGCAGGGCCGGTCGCTCTTCCCAGATCAGCCGCGGTCCGGACGGGCCCTCCTGCACCGGGACGGTCCCCGCGGCGTCGACCGTGAGCACCCGGACCGGTCGGCCTGCCGCTGGATCGGGCAGCAGGCGGGCGAGGTGGGCCCGGTCGTGGCCGGAGCGGGCGAGCAACGGCCGGTCGTCGTCGGCGCCGGGGAGGGCGGTCATCCCTGTCCGCCGCTCCCGGTGACCGTGACCGGGGCCAGCGTGGCGAGCTCCGCGGCGACCCGGCCGGCGTCCCCGACCACGACCGCGGTGAGCGCCTCGGGCGCCAGGTAGCGCGCGGCCGCGGCCTGCACCTGCTCGACCGTGACGGCGGTGAGGTCGCGCTGGTGGGTGGCCAGCCAGTCCGCAGGGAGCCCCGCGCCCAGGAGCGCCGTCAGCGTGCTGGCCAGTCCGGCGTGGGTGGACGTCGACAGCGCCATGCTGCCCAGGATGTAGCGGCGCGCGGCGTCCAGTTCCGCCTCGGTGACCGGGGTCAGCGCCATGCGGCCGAGCTCGTAGAGCGTCTCCAGCAGCGCGGGACCGGTGACCTCCGTGGCGACGTCGGCCTCCACGAGGAACGACGACGCGGCGCGCTGGTGGTCGATCGCGCTGCGGGGGCTGTAGCTGTAGCCCCGGCGTTCGCGGATGTTCTCGACGAGGCGGGAGGAGAAGTAGCCGCCGTAGACCATCGCGGCGAGCCGCACGGCCGGGATGTCCGCCTCGGTACGGCCGGGCGCCGGCCCACCCAGGCGCAGGTTGGACTGCACCGCACCCGGGCGGTCGACCAGCTCGATGCCGGCCGATCGCTGCTCGGTGACCGGCGGTGCCTCCACGGCCGTGCCGCTGCCGGTCCAGTCGTCCAGCGCGGCCGCCACGGTGTCGGCCGCGGCGCGCGGGTCGAGGTCGCCGACGAGCACGAGGGTGCTGCCGGCCGGCAGGATCCGCTCGCGGTGCAGCCGCCGCAGCGCGGGCGCCCGCACGGCCGCGACCAGCTCCGCGTCGGGCAGCTGGATGGCGTACGGGTGGCTGCCGTACCGGCGCGCGGCCAGCGCCGAGCGGGCGATCGTGCCGGGCTGGGAACGGGCGATCGCGATCCGCTCGGCCAGCCGGTCGCGCTCGCCGTCGACCTGGCGGGCCGGGTAGGCGGCCTCGGTGAGCAGCTCGGCCAGGAGCTCGAGCACGGGGCCGAGCCCGCCGGGGAGCAGCGTCGTGCCCACGAGCACCCGGTCGGCGTCGGTGCTCACCGCCAGCTCCGCGCCGTGGCTCTGCAGCAGTTGGGCGATCCCGGTCTGGTCGTGCCGGGCGGTGCCGAGCAGCATCGCCCCGGAGAGGACGGCGCCGCGCGCGGCGTGCACCCCGGCGTTGCGGGCGCTCGCGGCGGCGAACGGCACGCGCAGCCGCAGCTCCACCAGCGGCACACCCGGCCGCGGCACCACGACCACGCGCAGCCCGCTGGCCAGGGTGGTCTCCTCGACCACCGGGACCGGTTGCGGCCGCGGCTCACCCAGCGGCGGGATCAGGGGGCTCTCCTGCGTCGTGGTCATCGGGCACCTCCGGCCGGTCGCAGCTCGAGCACCGCGGCGGTACCCGGATCGAGCCCCCGGGCGGCTCCCCGGACGGCGTCCGGGGTCACCGCGGCGAGGCGGGCGGCCAGCTCGCCGGCCAGCTCCGCCCGTCCGTGGACCAGCTCGGCGGCGGCGAAGGCGAGGGTGCGGCCGAGCACGGAGTCCGCCTGCTGGAGCAGCTGGGCCTCCACGCGCGCCTGCACCCGGCGCAGCTCGTCGGCGTCGACGCCGTCCTCGGCGATGCGGCCGATCTCCTCGTGCACCGCGGCCATGACGCGCTCGGCCGGCACCGCGGCCGGGTGGTGCACCTGCGTGGTGAGCAGGGTGGCGTCGCGGACGTCGAACGGGTCGCCGAACAGGCCCACGTAGCTGCTCTGCGCGATCGCGATCCGGTCGTCGTGGACGAGCCGGCGTTCGAGCCGGGAGGCGTCGCCCTCGCTGAGCACCTCGGCGAGCAGGACGCTGCCCAGGTAGGTGTCGAAGTCGCCCACCGGGTCGGGCACCCGCCAGCCGATGGCCAGCGCCGGCGCGGGCGCCAGCGCGTCCTCCACGACGGCCGAGCGCACGGTCGTGGGCGAGGGCTCCCCCGTGTACGGCAGGGACGGGACCTCGCGGGCCGGGACCGGGCCGAACCAGCGGCGCACCAGCTTCTCGGTCTCGGCGACGTCGAGGTCGCCGCCGATGCAGAGGACGGCGTTGCCCGGGGCGTAGTACCGGGAGAAGAAGTCGGTGGCGTCGTCGACGGTCGAGGACTCCAGGTCGACGAACGAGCCGTAGCCGTCGTGGGTGTTGGCGAAGCTCTCGAACGCCACCTGCGGCAGCTGCAGCCAGGGGAAGGCGCCGTAGGGGCGGTTGAGCACGTTGACCCGGATCTCCTCCTTCACCACGTCGATCTGGTTGCGGAGGTTCTCCTCGGTGATCGCCGGCGCGGCCATCCGGTCGGCCTCGAGGAACAGCGCGCGCTCCAGCGCCTCGGCGGGCAGCGCCTCGAAGTAGTTCGTGTAGTCCTGGTGGGTCGAGCCGTTGAAGGTGCCACCCGCCGCCTGCACGAGCCGGGCGTGCTCCATCTTGGCGACGTTGGCCGACCCCTGGAACATCATGTGCTCGAAGAGGTGCGCGAAGCCGGTGCGCCCCTCGGGTTCGTTGCGCATCCCGACGTCGTAGTAGACGCTTACCGCCACCACCGGCACGCTCCGGTCGGGGGCGAGGACCACCCGCAGACCGTTGTCCAGCGTGAACCGTTCGATCGGGTGCCGCAGGATCAGGTCGGTGCCAGCTGCAGTCACGCACCCGACCCTACGACGACGTCACCGTCCGGGTGACACCGCGACCAGGTGCCGTCCCCACCCGTGGTGAGCCCTGCGACCGGAGTCCACCGGCGTCACAACACGTCGACGGAGTCGATGACCCGGTCGATGACCCCGTAGAGCTCGGCGTGGGTGTTCGGGATGGAGACGTAGAGCAGCGCCGGGGCCGGGCGGCCGACGTCGATCACCAGCAGCGCGGCGCGTTCCCCGGAGGCGTCGTAGCCCTCGACGTCCCAGGCCAACGTGAACTCGTAGAGGTGCGCGGCGTGCCCGTCGACGGTGCGGGGCTCGTCGCGCAGCACCTCCTGCTCGTTCGGCCCGGGGTAGTAGTTGGCCCGGACGCTGGTGGCCAGGGTGCGGGTGGTCGACGCCAGGGTCGAGGGGCCGGACCACCCGTACCCCGCGGCGACCGGGCCGGAGGTGCACTGGGAGATGAAGATCCCGCCGTCGGGAGTGGCCTCCTGGGTGGTGAAGTACTGGCCGGCGGTGGCAGTGGTCTCCAGTTGCAGCGGCAGGTCGAACTCCGACCAGCCCTCCCCCAGGTACGGATAGGAGATGCCGGCCGCGTCGTCGATGATCCGGACGGTGCCGGGCGGGAACGCCGGCCCGGCCGCCGGCGGCGCAGCGCCGGGTTCCAGCGCGACCGTGGTCCGGTCGGGACGTGCCTCCGGGCGCAGCGCGAGGACGGCGACGACGACGGCCACCACGAGCACGAGCACCGAGCCGACCGCGACCCACGGGCGGAACGACGACGCCCGCGGGGCGGGTCCGGACGGGGGTGCGGGCTCCGGCTCCGGCTGCGGCCGGAGCGGGGTGCTGCCCACGGCGACGCCGGGGCCGACGGGCATCATGACGTCGGACCAGCCTGCGCCGTCCCACCAGCGCACCATGCCCGGCATGCCGCTCGGGTCGGGATACCAGCCCGGCGCAGCGTTCTGCCCGGCTCCGGTCACGGGCCCCAGAGTAGGGCGTCATCGGCACCACCCCCTGTCCCCGTCGCCGTGTCCGGAGGTCGCCGTGCAGCCCGTCGACGCCGCCCTCGTGCTGCGCCTGCGGGCGGCGGGATGCGTGTTCGCCGAGGACGAGGCGCGGCTGCTCGCCGCGGCGGCCCGGGACGGCGCCGACCTGGCGGCACTGGTCGGCCGGCGGGTGGCGGGCGCGCCGCTGGAGCAGCTCCTGGGCTGGGCGGAGTTCTGCGGTCTGCGGATCGCCGTCGCGCCGGGCGTGTTCGTCCCGCGCCAGCGGACGGGGCTGATGGTCCGCGAGGCCGCCGCAGTGGCCCGTCCCGGAGCGGTCGTCGTCGACCTGTGCTGCGGCACCGGTGCGGTCGCCGCAGCGCTGGCCGCCGCCGTCCCGGGGATCGACCTGCACGCCGCCGACGTCGACCCGGCGGCGGTCCGCTGCGCCCGCCGCAACCTGCCCGGCCTCCCCGTGCACCAGGGGGATCTGTTCGCGGCGCTGCCGGGCGGGCTCGCCGGCCGGGTCGACGTCCTCACCGCGAACGTGCCGTACGTGCCCACCGCGGCGATCGCGCTGATGCCGCCGGAGGCGCGCGACCACGAACCACGCGTCGCCCTGGACGGCGGGGCCGACGGCCTCGCGCTGGTCCGCCGGGTGGCCGACGGCGCGTCCCGCTGGCTCGCGCCCGGCGGGTCCCTGCTCTTCGAGTGCGGCGAGGGTCAGGTGGCGACGGCGGTCGACGTCGTCACCGCCGGCGGCCTGGTGCCCCGGCTGGTGTCGGACGACGACCTCGGCGCGACCGTCGTCGTCGGGACGCGTCCCTAGCGCTGCCGCGCGGCGGCCAGCTCCCGCCACAGGTGCGCCGCGGCCTCCGCTCCGCGGTAGAGCATGGGCAGCAGCACCCGCTCGTTCGGGGAGTGGATGCGGTCGGTGGGCAGCCCGGCGCCGAGGAACAGCAGCGGGGCGCCGAGCGCCTCGACGATGGCCGCCTCGGGGCCGCTGCCGCCCTCCCGGGTGAACAGCACGTCCTCGGGTGCGGTGTCGAAGGCCTGGCCGATGGCCGACAGCAGCGCCGCCATCGCCGGGGAGTCCAGGTCGCTGGCGCAGGGCGAGACACCACCGGGCGGGGTGTGCACCTCGGCCTCGATGCCGGCCGGGACGTTCGCCGCCACCCAGTCGCGCAGCATCGGCCCGATGTCCTCCGGGCGCTGGTCGGCGACCAGCCGGAAGGTGATCTTGGCGTGCGCCTCGGCCGGGATGATCGTCTTGTGGCCGGGCCCGGTGTAGCCGCCCCACATGCCGTTGACCTCGGCGGTCGGGCGGGCGCCGGTCCGCTCCAGGGTGCTGAACCCGGCCTCGCCGTAGGTGGCCCGGGAGGCGGCGGGGCCGGCCAGCCAGGCCTCCTCGTCGAACGGCACCCGGCTCATCAGCTCGCGCTCGCGGTCGGACAGCGGCCGCACCCGGTCGTAGAAGCCGGGCAGGGTGACCCGGCCCTGGTCGTCGTGCAGCTTCGCGACCAGCTCGGCGAGGGCGTGCAGGGGGTTGGGGACGGCGCCGCCGAACGAACCGGAGTGGAGGTCGACGGCCGGGCCGCGCAGCGTGATCTCGGCGTCGGCCAGGCCGCGCATCGCGGTCACGGCGCTGGGCACGCCGGGCGCCGCCATGCCGGTGTCGCTGACCACGACGACGTCGCAGGCGAGCCGGTCCCGCTGCTCCGCCAGCAACGCGGGGAAGTGCGGCGACCCGGACTCCTCCTCGCCCTCGATCAGCAGCTTCACGGTGACGGCGGGGGTCTCGCGGCCGGTCGCGGCGAGGTGGGCGCGGATGCCGAGCAGGTGGAAGGCGACGTTGCCCTTGTCGTCGATCGCGCCGCGCGCGTGCAGCTCGGGGCCGTCGGGGCCCTCGACCCGGGTGGGCTCGAACGGCGGGTGCACCCAGAGCTCGAGCGGGTCGACCGGCTGGACGTCGTGGTGGCCGTAGACGAGCGCGACCGGGGCGCCGGGATCGGCCGACGGCCACTCGGCGAAGACGGCCGGCGCACCGGCGGTCGGCCAGATCTCCACGGTCGGGAAGCCGACCCGGCGCAGGGCGTCGGCCAGCCACGTGGCACTGGCGGCGACGTCGCGGGAGTGGGCGGGGTCCGCCGAGATCGACGGGATGCGCAGCCAGGCGTCGAGGTCGGCGTGCAGGTCGTCGAGGTGGTCGAGGACGAAGTCACGTTCGGCGCTGGTCACGGTCCCCGACCGTAGCCGCGGGAGCGGGCGGCCCGCTCGCCACTCCGGCAGCCGCCCGGCGCTCGGGCAGGGTCAGCCAGCGGAACACGCCCCGCTCGACCGCCTCGGCGACGAGGATCGCGACCAGCTGCAGCCCGCCCCACAGCAGCAGCAGGGTCCATTCCTGGCCGGCCAGGGGCGCCTGCAGCGACCCGAGCTCGTGCAGCACCACGGCGAGCAGCACGGAGGAGAGCAGCGCCAGGGCCACCAGCGCGTGAATGGCGGCGATCCAGGCGTTCGGCCGGGAGCGGGTCTCCGTCGACTGCCGGCGCAACCGGCGGTAGCAGACGGCCCCGTAGCCGATCCCGAGCACCGCGCTGACCGCGAGCAGGTCGAGCGCCTGCCAGGTCGGGGCCACCCCGCCGCCGGCGGCGGTCGAGTCGATGATCAGAGCGGGCGCGACGACGGCGGCGAGCGCGGCCAGCCCGTACACCACGGCCGCGCCCTCCCGTACCGCACGCGCGCCGCGGCGCCGGGTGCTCACCGGCCCTCGCGGGCGCGGAGGGTGAACCGGTCGGCGAAGGCGCCGTCGGGGCGGATGCACCGGCCGGTGAGCCGGTCGCCGTCGACCTCGACGTGCAGGTACTGCAGCACCGATGCCGCGGCCGCGGTGATGCGGCTCGGGCGCACCGGGGTGAGCTTGGCACCACCGCCGCTGACCACGTAGGTGATCCCGTTCAGCGGCACGGTGCGCTCGTAGTGGTGGTCGTGCCCGGTCAGCACCAGGTCCACGGCGTGCCGCTCGAGCACCGGCACGAGCAACTCCTCGGCGCCGGGGGTGGACCCGTGGCGGCCCGACGAGTACGGCGGGTGGTGCAGGCAGACGATCTTCCACTGGCTCGTGGAGGTGCTCAGCGCGTCGTCCAGCCAGTCGATCTGCTCGGTCGCCGTCGACCCGAACAGGCCGGGCCGGCTGGAGTCGAGGTAGAAGAAGTCGACCGGGCCGTGCGTGCTCCGGTAGTACCGCGCGGGCGTGCCGAGCAGCCGGAGCTCGGTCTCGATCTCCTCGAGCCGGGCGTCGCTGAAGTACACGTCCCCGTCGTGGTTGCCGATGGCCAGCTCGACGTCGACCCCGGCCTCGATGAGCGGCCCGTAGGGGCGGAGGAAGACGTCGTCGAACCGGTCCTCGATGCGGCCGTAGTAGCAGATGTCACCGAGGTGGGTGATCAGCCCGTAGGGGTTCTGCTCGTAGCCCTGCGCCATGCGGGTGGCGACGGCGATCGCCTGCCGGCCACCGGTGCCCGTGTCGCCGACGGCGGCGAAGGTGAGCCGGTCCGGGGTGGTGGTCCACGCCCGCGGGGGCAGGACGAGCTCGGGCGTCCGGCCGGGGACCAGGTCCTCCCTGCTCAGCAGCGGCCACACCTGGTCGGCGAGCACGCCGCCGGCGACCGCCGCCCCGCCGACGCCGGCCGCGGCCGCGAGGAACTGCCGTCGGGTCAGCGACATGTGGGGTCCAACGCCGCAGCGGCGCCCGGACGTTCCCGGGGGACGCGGTGCCCGCCCCGGACCGTTAGCGTGCGGGACATGCCCGGAGAGCTGCTGCGCACCGACGTCGGCGACCTGACCTTCGACGTGCGGGTCGACGGCCCCGAGGACGGACGGCCGGTGCTGCTGCTGCACGGCTTCCCGGAGACCTCGGCGTCCTGGGCGGCGGTGACGCCGCTGCTCACCCAGGCCGGGCTGCGCACCTACGCGCCCGACCAGCTGGGCTACTCCCCCGGCGCCCGCCCGGCGGAGGTCGAGGCCTACGCCATGCAGAACCTCGCCCAGGTGACGGCGGACCTCATGACGGCGCTGGAGATCCCGGTGGCCGACGTCGTGGGCCACGACTGGGGCGCGAACGTCGCCTGGACCCTGGCGGCCTGGCACGCCGACCGGGTGCGCTCGCTCACCGCCGTCTCGGTGCCCCACCCGGCCGCCTACACCGCGGCCTTCCGCATCGACCCGGAGCAGAAGGAACGCTCGGCCTACATCCGGCTGTTCTGGCAGCCGGGCAAGGCCGAGGAGGTGCTGCTGGCCGACGACGCGCGGCGGTTGCGCCGGATGCTGCTGGGCGCGGAGGGCGACACGGGGGTCTCCCCCGAGGCCGCCGACGAGTACGTCGCCGTGCTGTCGGCGCCCGGCGCGCTCACCGCGGCGCTGAACTGGTACCGGGCGATGAGCTCCGACATCCGGGTGGACAAGGTCGAGGTGCCGACGACGTACGTGTGGAGCGACGGTGACGTCGCGATCGGCCGGACAGCGGCGGAGGCGTGCGCGGAGTTCGTCACCGGCGACTACCGGTTCGTGGAGCTTCCCGGCGTCACGCACTGGATCCCCGAGCAGGCGCCCGAGCAGCTGGCCGCCGCGATCCTGGACCGAGTCTCCTCGACCTGACGCCCGGCCAGCTCTCAGCTGAGCCGTGGGGCGGTGCCGCAGCCCCTGGTCGCCGAGCAGGCCACGGCCCGGGTGCGCGCACCCTCAGCATGCCCGACTGCGATGACGCGATCCCGCGGGAACCCGCTCACGGCGGCCCGCTCGACGTTGCCGCGGGAACGTCTCGCGGCTCAAGGCGGACGCCATGAGAAGCGCGCACCTGTGCCGCTTCGTCACCCGGGGAACCCATCCCCGGCCCGGTGGCTGAACGGACCCGACGGGGTACCACTGCGGACCGCAGAACCGTCAGCGAGCGAGGAAGACGTCGTGCTCCGCACACCCGGCCGGGACGGTCACGCCCGCGACGTCGAAGGGGCCGGGCTCCACGTCCCGGGAGGAGTGTTCGAGGACGAAGCCGCCTGCGACCTCCACCTCGTCACCGAGGCCGTAGGTGCCCTGGCCGGGGATGTCGATCGTCAACGGGTCGTCGTTGACCACCTCGGTGCCGGAGGGCCAGACGATCACGTAGCCGCCGGCGCCGAGGCAGCCACCCACCACCTCCAGCCGACCACCACCGAGCGCATCCATGCCGGCGTCTGCCGGCTCGGAGACGAGAACGGTCACGTCGCCTGCCGAGACCGCCTCGCCACCACCGCACGCGACCAGGAGCGGCACGGCGCCCGATGCGACCAGGGTCCGCACGGTGCGATGCCGCGACAGGTCCATCGTGCCTCCCCGATTGCTCGTCCGGACGGTCCCGTTCCTCCCCCGCGTGACACCCGTATGGAAGCGCGGACGGGCCGCGCGCCGCAACGGCCGGGGGCCGAGATGCGAGCTCGTGCCTGGGCCGCTCAGCCCGACCCGGTGACCAGGGCGAGCAGGCCGGCCTCGTCGAGCAGGTCGACCGGGCGGATCGTCTCCTTGGCGGCCACGTGGTGGAAGCCGGCACTCACCCGCTCGACGGGCACCCCGGTGAGCCGTGACCAGCCCAGCCGGTAGGCGGCCAGCTGCACGCCCGCGGCGGCCAGCTCCCCGCCGGACGGCGGCGGTCCGGTCTTCCAGTCGATGACCTCGTAGCCCCCGTCCTCGCGCTGGAAGACGGCGTCGATCCGGCCGCGCAGGGTCAGCGGGCCGAGCGGGGTCTCGAACGGCACCTCGACCTCGACCGGCTGGCGGTCGGCCCACTCGCTGGCGAGGAAGGCCGCGCGCAGCTCCTCGAGCTGGTCGTCGGGGGCGGCGAACTCGTCGCCGGAGCCGGGCAGCTCGTCGAGGTCGACCAGCCGGGCCGCGCCGAACCGCTCCTCCAGCCAGGCGTGGAACGCCGTGCCGCGCCGCGCCTGCGGAGCGGGCGCCGCCGGCATCGGGCGGCGCAGCCGGCGGGCCAGCTCGGCCGGGTCGCGGCGCAGGGTGACCAGCGCCGACACCGACAGGTGCGAGGGCAGCGGCACGTCGACCGTGGGGCTGGCGGCGACGGCGCGCTCGCGCAGCAGCAGGTCGGCGTCGCGCACCCAGGCGGCGACGAGGTCGTCGGCCTCACCGAGCGAGATGTCGGGGCCCAGCGGGTGCGGCGCGGCGCCCTCGACCAGTTGGGCGGCGGCGGTGAGCGCGCGGCGCCGGCCGGCCGACAGCGGATCGGCCGGCCACACCCCCACCGGCCACTCCTCCAGCGCCGGGTTGCTCGCGCCGTCGTCGGGCTGCGGGGCCCAGTGGACGACGGTGCCGGCGCCGGCCTCCACCGCCTCCCGGGCGGTGAGCAGCAGGGAGGACGGCCCGCACGGCTTGACGCCGTCGCGCCACCAGCTGCCCGAGCACAGCAGCAGCCGCTTGGCCCGGGTGACGGCGACGTAGCCCAGCCGCACCTCCTCGTCGCGGCCGAAGTCCTTCCACTCCTCGACGTAGTCCTCGAGCGCGCCGCGGACGACCGCCTGGTCGCCGGAGCCGGGGACGGGCAGCCGCAGCCGGGGCAGCTCCTCGCGGTCGGTGAGCCGCAGGTCGACCGGGACGGCGCCAGGGTCCTTGATCCAGGAGTCGCTGGCGTTGGTGCGGGCGGGGAACTGGTCGGCGGTCATGCCGGGTACGGCGACCACGTCCCACTCCAGGCCCTTGGCGGAGTGCCCGGTGAGCAGCTGGACCGCCTCCGGGTTGACCGCCACCTCCCCCGGCTCGAGGCCGCGCTCGCGTTCCTCCGCGTCGCGCAGGTAGCCGAGGAACGCCGGCAGCGACGGCAGCTCGGCCAGCTCGGTGAACTCGGCGGCCACGCCGTGCAGGGCGTCGAGGTGGGCCCGCGCCCCGGCCGGCGTCACCCCCGGCGCGCTGGCCAGCTCCATCTCCAGCCCCAGGGCGCGCGCGACCTCGTCGACCAGGTCGGGCAGCGACTCCCCGATCCGGCCGCGCAGGTGCGCGAGCTCGCTCCCCAGCCGGCGCAGCCGGCGGTACCCGGCGGGCGAGTACTGCTCGGCGTCACCGAGGTCGTCCAGCGCCTCGACGATGCTCCCGCGCTCCTGCGGGGGCTCGGGTGCCGCGGGGTCGGCGCCCTCGCCGTCGGCCGGGCGCGCCGGCCGGCGGGAGTGCACGAGCGCCCGGGCCCGGGCCTCCAGCGCCGCGAGATCGCGGGGCCCGATCCGCCAGCGGGCGCCGGTGAGCAGCCGGCCGAGCGCGTCACCGGCGGTCGGGTCGACCAGCACGGTGAGCGTGGCGACGACGTCGGAGACCTCCGGCACCTCGAGCAACCCGCCGAGCCCGACCACCTCGACGGGCAGACCGCGTTCCCGGAGCGCGGCGGCGATGCCGGGCAGCTGCTTGCGGGTGCGCACGAGCACGGCCATCGAGGGGTGCTGGCCGCCGGGCAGCGGTGGCAGGCCGGCGTCCCGGCCCTCCCAGCAGGCCGCGAACCGGTCGGCCAGCGCCGCGGTCTCCTCGGCCACGGTCCCGTACAGCCCGACGGTGACCGAGCCGCGGCCCGCGGTGGGCGCGGGCGCGAGGTCGGGCAGCGGCTGCGCCGGCGCGGGCAGCATTCCCGAGACGGCGTTGGCGACGGCGAGCACGGCCTCGTCGTTGCGCCAGCTCGTGGCCAGGGTCAGCCGCTCGGCACGGCGTCCCGGCCGCCCGGGGAAGGTGCGGGCGAACCGCTCGATGGTGCCCGCCGACGCGCCGCGCCAGCCGTAGATGGACTGGCGCGGGTCGCCGACCGCGAGCACCGGGTGCCCGGTGTCGCCGCCGAAGAGCGCCTCGAGCATGCGCAGCTGCCCGACGCTGGTGTCCTGGTACTCGTCGAGCAGCACGATCTTCCACCGGCCCCGCTCCCGGCGGCCGACCTCGGCCGACGCGACGGCGATCCGGGCGGCGTAGGCGACCTGGTCGGCGTAGTCGATCGCCCCGGCCGCCCGCTTGCGGGCCTCGAAGGCCTCCACCAGCGGCAGCAGCGCCACCCGCGCCCGCTGCCGGGCCACCATCTCGGCGACCGCGGCGTACGGGCCCTTCTTGCGGGGCGCGTCGGGGTAGCCGGCGATCTGCGCCTCCAGCCGCGCGGTCCACGCGCGCAGCGCCGCCGGGGTGACGTCGTGCTCGCCCATCTCGGCGGCGAGCGCCAGCACGTCCTCGACCGTGGTGAGCAGGGTGAGCGGGACGTCGGACATGTCCCCGGTCCAGGCGGCCACCGCCGTCGCCGCCTGGCCCCAGCACATGGCCGGGCCCAGGACGCCGGCGCCGGGCTCGACGCCGATCCGCAGCCCGTGCTCGGCGACGAGGGCGGCGGCGTAGCCGTGGTAGGTCGACACGGTGGGCTGGGCGATCGCCAGCCGGTCCCGCAGGTCGCCGTCGGTCTGCGGGTGCCCGGCGAGCGCGCCGAGCCGCTTTCTGATCCGCTCGTTGAGCTCGCTGGCGGCCTTGCGGGTGAAGGTGAGACCGAGGATGGCCTCAGGCTCGACGATCCGGTTGGCCACCAGGTACGACACCCGGGCGGCCATCGTCTCGGTCTTGCCCGACCCCGCGCCGGCCACGACGACCAGCGGCCGGTCGGCCGGGGCGGAGACGACGCCGGCCTGCTCGCCCGACGGCGCGTAGGGCAGCCCGCACCGCGCGGCGACCTCGGCCGGGGTGAGCAGCCGGCGCGGTTCCGGCCGCGGCGCGGGGGCATCGGCGAGCAGGTCGTCGAAGGAGAGCTGGTCGTCGTGCATCCGGGTCATCCGGTCACCTGCCGTCCCCGCTCCTGGAGCGGGCAGCTGCGGCGGGCAGGACAGCGGGCGCAGTGGGTGCCGGTGCGCACCTCGAAGGTGCCCGCCCCCATCCCGTCGCCCACCTCGGCGACGAGCTCCCCGGCCCAGGTCTGCGCGAGCGGCACGTCGACGGGCAGCGGCTCCTGGTGCTGCTCCTTGGCCTTGGCCCCGGTGCCGATCTGCAGCAGCGCGGCACCGCCGGGCACCGTGCCGTGCTCGGCGAACCCGCCGGCCGCGATCGCGACCTGGTAGGCGGCCAGCTGCCCGTGCTCCTCGGTGTTCTTGGCGGTGGTCTTCCCGGTCTTGAGGTCGACCACGACCAGCCGGCCCTCGGTGTCCCGTTCCAGCCGGTCGACCTGCCCGCGGATGCGCGCCCGCCCGACCACCACGTCGACATTCCCCTCCGCCGTGAGGAGCTCGCGGCCGTTGGTGGCGTGCCACCGGAGGAAGCGGTCGAGCATCTCCTGGGCCTGGACGCGCTGCCGCTGGTCGGCCCAGCCGGGCCCGAGGTCCAGCTGGTCGAGCTCGACGTCGAGCGCCGCGCGCGCTTCGGCGTCCGACAGCCCCTCGGCCACCTGCTGGGCGACCTCGTGCACCGCCGTGCCGACGGTGCGGGTGGCATCGGGCGAGGCCTCGGCGCCGACCGCGCCGAGCACCCAGCGCAGCGGGCAGCGCTGGAAGGTCTCGATGGCCGAGGGCCGCACCCGCACGGGGTCCTCCTCGGGAACCAGGGGCGCGTCGTCGGACAGCGGCGCGAGCCCCCACCAGCGGGCCGGTGCCGCCCCGGGCACCCCCTCGTCGGCCAGCCGGCGCAGCACCGAGGCCGCCGCCGAGCGCCGGGCCGCCGGGGTGTGCGGATCGGTCAGGGCCCGCCGCAGCTCGGCGACCAGGGCGGGCAGGGTCAGGGCGCGCGGCAGCTCGGTGAGCGGCCGGCCGTCCTCCGGGGGTGGCTGCACCAGGTCGAGGAATCGTGACGCGGTCGCTCCGGCGTCGGCGCCGTCCAGCGCACCCTCGACGGCGGTGACCAGCAGCCGCCGCCGGGCGCGCGTGCAGGCGACGTAGAACAGCCGCCGCTCCTCGGCGAGGGCCAGCGTGCGCCGGTCGACCCGGGCGCCGTCGATGCCGGCGGCCTTCTCCACCAGCACCTCCGCACCGAGGAGGGAGGCCCGCTCGCGCAGGTCGGGCCACACCCCCTCCTGGACGCCGGAGACGCAGACGAGGTCCCACTCCAGGCCCTTGGCGGCGTGCGCGGTGAGCAGCCGGACCGTCTCGCCGGCGACCGCCCGCGCCGCCCCGGTGTCACCGGGCAGCTCCTGCGCGGACAGGTGGTCGACGAACGCCCGGACGTCGGCCGAGGGCAGCCGGTCGACGAAGCCGGCCGCGGCGTCGAAGAGCGCCACGACGGCGTCGAGATCGCGGTCGGCGACGGCACCGGACGGCCCGCCGGCGGCGCTGGTCCGCGCCCAGCGGCCGGCCAGCCCGCTGCGCTGCCACATCGCCCACAGCACGTCTTCGGCGGTGCCGTCGCCGGCCAGCGCCAGCCGCCCGGCAGCCAGGACGGCGGCGACCCGGGCCGCCGGCCGCACGACGTGCTCCGGCAGCGCCTCCAGCAGGGCGTCGTCGGCCAGGGCCAGCGCCAGCGGGGTGCCGCGCTCGGCGATGTCGACGCCCTGCCTGGCCAGGGCGACGCGGACGGCGCGGCGCAGCCGGCGCAGGTCGAGGACCGTCGCGCCGCCCAGCGGCGAGGCCAGCAACGCCTCGGCCGCCGGCTCGTCCAGCCCTGCGGGTGTGCCGTCGGGGCCGGGCAGCAACGCGGTGAGCGCGCTGAGGAACGGCGCGACGCCGGGCTGCGCGGCCAGCGGGAGGTCGTCGCTGGAGACGGCGACCGGCACGCCGGCCGACGCCAGGGCGCGCCGGAACGGGCCCAGCACCGCGGCGGTGCGCACGACGACGGCCATCTCGGACCACGGGACGCCCTCGAGCAGGTGGGCGCGGCGCAGCACGTCGGCGACGTACGCCGCCTCGACCGCGGCGGCGCCGAAGACGTGCACCTCCGCCTCCCCCGCCGACGTGCGCTCCCCCGCGGCCAGCCGGCGGTGCTCCCACGGGCCCGGCAGGCCCTCGGCGACCTTCCGGCTGACCCGCAGCAGCTCCTCGCCCGAGCGCCGGCAGACGCCGAGCGACACCCGGGCGGCCGGGCGCCCGCCGGTGTGCCGGAACCGCTCGGGGAACTCGACGATGCCGCGCGGCTCGGCCCCGCGGAAGGCGTAGATGGACTGGTCGGGGTCGCCGACGGCCACGAGGTTGCCCCCGCCCCCGGCGAGCAGTTCGAGCAGCTCGACCTGCGCGGGGTCGGTGTCCTGGTACTCGTCGACGAACAGCCAGCGGGCGCGCTCGCGCTCCTGGCGCAGCAGCTCGGGGTCGTCGGTCAGCTCGAGGATGGCCTGGCGGACCAGCTCCGCCGGGTCGTAGCCGGAGGAGTCGCCCCGCGCGGCCGTGTAGAAGGCGGTGACGCCCTCGTACTGCTCCTGGAACGCCGCGGCGTGCACCCAGTGCGCGTTGCCGGTCTCCCGCCCCCAGGCCGCCAGCGTGGCCGATCCGACGCCGCGCTCGGTGGCGCGCAGGAGCAGCTCGCGCAGCTCGGTGCGGAACCCGGCGGTGCCCAGCGCCGGGGCGAGGTCGTCCGGCCACCGGACGGCGCCCTCGCCCTCGACGTCGCCCTCCAGGAGCTGCGCCACCACGGCGTCCTGCTCGGCGGAGGTCAGCAGCCGCGGCGGCGCCTCGCCGCGCAGCACCGCGGCCCGACGGAGGACGCCGTAGGCGTAGGAGTGGAAGGTGCGGGCCAGGGGCTCGCGGATCGTGCGGGCCACGCGTGCGGTGATCCGGGTGCGCAGCTCCGCGGCCGCCTTGCGGCTGAAGGTGAGGACGAGCATCTGCTCGGGGTCGATCCCGGCGTCGATCCGGGTGGCGACCGCCTCGACGATCGTCGTCGTCTTGCCCGTGCCGGGGCCGGCGAGGACCAGCAGCGGCCCGCCGGGATGGTCGACCACGGCCTGCTGCGTCGGGTCCAGGACCGGTGCAGCGGTGCCCGGCTCCCGGCCGGGCAGCAGCCGGTAGACCGGCCCACCCTCACCCCCGCGCTGTGCCACCCCCCGATGGAAGCACGGGGGTACGACGATCCGGGGACGGGCGTGACGGGTGGGGAACCGACCGGGTCAGCGCAGCGAGTCGACCAGGGCGGCCTCGAGCATCAGGTCGGCCGCGGTGGTGAGCCAGCCCGCGACCAGGAGGAGGGGGAAGGCCCGCTCCTCGTCCAGCGACGCGGTGCCGGCGACCAGCCCCGCCTGGGCGACCGCCCTGCACGCCATGGTGTTCATGCCAGGGAGATCGGCACGACCGCGGAGGAACTGGAGCGGTTCGGCAGAGGCGCTCCTCACCCCGCCCCGACGAGGTCCCACGGCTGCGCCGCCACCTCGTCGGCCTCCGCCCGGTCCAGCGCACCCACCGCCACCAGCCGGTCGAGCACGTGCTCCTGCCGCGCCGCGGCCCGCTCCGGGTGCACCAGGGGGTCGTAGGCGCTCGGCGCCTGCACCAGCCCGACGAGCATCGTCGCCTGCGCCCAGGTCAGCTGCTCGGGAGCCCGCCCGAAGTAGCCCTCCGCGGCGGCGCGCACCCCGTAGAAGCCGTGCCCGAAGTAGGCGGTGTCGAGGTACATCCGCAGGATCTGCTCGTCGCTCCAGGCCCGGTCCAGCTTGACCGCCAGGACCACCGCCCGGGCCTTCGCGGCCGGATCGGTGGCGCCGTCCTCGTAGAGCGCCCGGGCCAGTTGCTGGTGCAGCGTCGAGCCGCCCTGGTCCACGCCGGTCACGAGCCCGAGCGGCGCGCGGAGCACGCCGCGCCAGTCGATGCCCGGGTGCGAGCGGAAGTGGCTGTCCTCGGTGGCCAGCAGCGCCGCGGCGATCCGTGGCGGCACGTCGGCGTCCAGCGGGGCACCGGCGTGCTCGGCCAGCCGGGCGGTCACCCGCTCCTCCGCGTCGGCGACTCCCGGCATCACCGCCCAGAGGACGGCGAAGGCGGCCGCCAGCAGGACCAGCACGCCGGCGAGCAGCTGCGCGACGCGGCGCGACCACCGGACGGCCCGCCGGCGTGGCGGGCGGGTGGATGCCGGGGCTGGGCGCACGCGATTCTCCGGGGCTCGGGATCAGGACGCCGTCAGTCCACCGCGCGACTGCGTCCGCCCGCATCGCCCCGGAGGACGATCGTGCTGGTCGCCGGCGTCACCCCCGGGTGGTACGCCGGGCCCCCGGACGTCCGGCCGGCGTGCCGGAGGTGGCCGGTCGGGCCAGCCGACGGCGGCGAGGTCCACCTTCCCGCCGCGCACGGGGACGCCCTCCGCGGCGAGCAGCTCGAGCTGGCGGGCCCGCACCGGCTCGGCAGCCGTGCCGTCGGCGCGCACGACGCGGTGCCAGGGCACCGCTCCCCCGCCCTGCGAGAGAGCCCGGGCGACGCGCCGCGGGCCGATCCCGACCAGCCGGCCGATGGCGCCGTACGTGCTCACCCGCCCCGGCGGGATCTCCTCGACGGCGTCGAACACGACCTCGTCGACGTCGAGCACGGCGTCGCTCGCGCGGGAAGGCCGGGGCACCCGCCGATCATGGCAAGCGATCGCGCTCCGGTGGGCCGCCCGGTCACCGCGATGTCCGGCGGCGACGGCGCCCGCACAGGCTGCTCGCGGTCAGACCGGCTTGCGGCCGAAGCGGGCGAGCAGCCGGAGCTGCGGCGGCGCGGCGGCGGAGACGTCCAGCGGCGGGTCGAACAGCCCGGGGACGCCGTCCTCGGGGAGCCGCTCGGCGTAGACCAGGGCCGCGGTCACCAGCTCGCCGTCGAGCTCGGTGTCCCCGCCGGTGGCGTGCGCGAGGTCCCAGGCGTGGACGGTGAGGTCCGTGGTCATCTCGACGATGTACTCGGCGCTGGGCGTGGGGCCCCGGGAGAGGTGCACCGTCCGGACCAGGCCCTCGTCCTCGGCGAACGCCGACAGCGCCGCATCGGCAGCCGACTCCCAGCCCAGCAGCGGGTCGGCACCGAGAAGGTCGGAGGTCCCGTCGGGGAAGCGACCTTCGGCGTACGGCTCGCCGGCCATCAGCGGTGGCACCCACAACTGCTCGCTCACCAGGTGCGCGACGAGATCGGACACCGTCCACCCGGGCAGCGCCTGGTCCTCCCAGCGGTCCGGTTCGACCGCGTCGACCCGGTCCGTGAACTGGTTCTGGGCGCGCTGGAAGAGCTCGAGGAGCTCGACGGGCGAGTAGTCGGACATGGGAGAAGTCAACATGCCGAGGGCCCGGCCCGCCTCTCCGGAGAGAGGCCGAACCGGGCCCTCGGGACGTCCGCGCAGGTCAGCTGCGGATCAGTAGGTCGGCAGCGCCTTGTCGATGCGCGTGGCCCACGCCGTGACGCCGCCCTGCACGTGCACGGCGTCCTTGAAGCCGGCGTTCTTGATCGCCGCCAGCGCCTCGGCGGAGCGCACCCCGGTCTTGCAGTGCAGGACGATCGGCTTGTCCTGCGGCAGCGAGGCCAGCGCCCGTCCGGAGAGGATCTCGTCCTTCGGGACGAGCTTCGCGCCCGGGATGGAGACGATCTCGTACTCGTTGGGCTCCCGGACGTCGATCAGCTCGAAGTCCTTGCCGGCGTCCATCATGTCCTTCAGCTCGTCGACGGTGATCGTCGCGCCTGCCGCCGCCTCGTGGGCCTCCTCGGACACGACGCCGCAGAAGGCCTCGTAGTCGATGAGCTCCGTGATCGGCTCGCCCTCCGGGTCCTTGCGGACCTTGATCTCCCGGAAGGTCATCTCCAGGGCGTCGTAGACCATCAGCCGGCCCAGCAGCGTCTCGCCGATGCCGGTGATGAGCTTGACCGCCTCGGTGGCCTGGATCGCCCCGATGGTGGCGCACAGGACGCCGAGCACGCCGCCCTCGGCGCACGAGGGCACCATGCCGGGCGGCGGCGGCACCGGGTAGAGGTCGCGGTAGTTCGGGCCGTGCTCGTTCCAGAAGACCGAGACCTGGCCGTCGAACCGGTAGATCGAGCCCCACACGTAGGGCTTGTCCAGCAGCACGCAGGCGTCGTTCACCAGGTAGCGCGTGGCGAAGTTGTCGGTGCCGTCGACGATGAGGTCGTACTCGCGGAAGATGTCGAGCACGTTCTCGCTGTCCAGCCGCGTCTCGTGCAGCCGGACGTCGATCAGCGGGTTGATCTCCTTGATGGAGTCCCGCGCGCTCTCGGCCTTCGACCGGCCGACGTCGGACTGCCCGTGGATGATCTGGCGCTGCAGGTTGGACTCGTCGACGGTGTCGAACTCGACGATGCCCAGCGTGCCGACTCCGGCCGCGGCCAGGTACATGAGCACGGGGGAACCGAGGCCGCCGGCGCCGACGGCGAGCACCTTGGCGTTCTTGAGCCGCTTCTGCCCGTCCATCCCGACGTCGGGGATGATCAGGTGGCGGCTGTACCGGCGGACCTCGTCGACGGACAGGTCGGCCGCGGGCTCCACCAGGGGTGGCAGGGTCACGCTTGCTCCTCTTGGTCGCGGACAGCGGCCCGCACCGGGGCCGACGTTCGTGGGCACAACAGCGTGCCAGGCCGCCCTGTTCCCGGCCGTCCCGGCCTTCCCGGCCGCAGGCCCCGCACCCGCCGCCGCACGCCGCCGGGCACCCGGCCGGCCAGCGCCCGGACGACGGCCCGCAGCGTCTCCCGCCAGGCCGGTGGGCGACCCGCCATCACCAGCAGGTCACCGTGCGTGCCGTAGCCGAAGACCTCCTCGTGCCAGGGCGTGCCGTCGAAGCTCACGAGCCACCACCGCCGACGGGGGCGACGCCCCGTGGCGAGGACCATGGGGTGCGGGATGTTGGAGCCGTAGGGCGCCCGCAACGCCCCCACGCGCCCCACCCCGAGGTCGTAGACCGGGTACTCGGCGGCGTCGCGGTCGCTGGCCAGCAGGTACCAGACCCGCCCGAACCGCTGCAGGATCGTGCCTTCCGCCTGCTGCAGCGCGGCGTCGGCTCCCACGCGCTCGAGCCCCGCGGTCGGTTCGGCACCGGCGGTCGTGGCCAGAGCCGGGTGGAAGACGTACCGCGGCGGACCGAACGACGTGCACTCGGTGAAGGCCAGGTACCAGCGGCCCCGCACCCGCGCGACCGACGGGTCCCAGGCGCTGGCGGTGGTCGGCAGCTCCAGCCGGTCGGTGCGCAGCACGTGCACACCGTTCAGCAGGTCGGTCCCGCGGACGGTCGCGTGCCGCACGTGCACTCCGCGCTCCTGGCTGTGGTCGCCCCAGGACGACACGAGGACGAGCCAGCGGTCGGCCTCCTCGTCGAGGACGAGGGCGCCCGCGTGGTCGCCCAGCAGCAGCCCGTCCCGCTCGCTGAACAGCGTGGCCACGTGCACCGGCCGGGCCGAGGGGTCGGCGACGTCGAGAGCCCACACCCCCCAGTGCGCCTGCTGGAAGAACCCGTGCCCGGCGTTCGTGGCGGTGACGAACAACCGCCCGTCCCGGAGCACCGGGCTGCCGTCCGGGCGCCGGACGACCTGGGGGTCGCGCAGACCGATCGCACCGGAGTACCCGGCCCGGACCCGGGAGATGACGGCTCCCGCGTCCACGCCGCCGCAGCCGTACTCCAGCGAGCCGAGCACCGCGGGGTCGCGCAGGTCGGTCAGGTCCGCGACCCGGTCGCGGACGGAGAGGTACGGGCGCCACCCCTCGCCGGCCCCCTCGGCCACCAGGACGCTCACCTGGTTCTCGTTGACCACGCAGGCCAGCCGGAACGGGGCTGCGACCTCGGCGGGCGCGGCCCCGACGACGACTGCGCCGGCGGGCCCGTCGACCTCCAGCGTGATCTCCTGGCGAGCCGCGCGGTACGTCGCGAGGACGCCCCCGGTCCCGGCCAGCCCGCAGCGCACGCCGCCGTCCCGGCCCACCTCGGCGACGTCGACGACGACCGCGCAGAACGGTGCCCTCGGCCCCGGGCCGAAGCGTGCGAGGGAACCGGGCGGGAGATCCAGGCCCTCGGTCCGGTCGTGCTGCACGAAGGGCGAGAGGAGGTCCACCGGCCGGTGGCGGGCGACCTCGTGGAAGGTGAGCCGGAAGGGGGCGCGCAGACGCCGGCTGGTCACCCGGCGAGGCTACCGAGGGCGACGCGGGTCACTGCGGCGACCGTCAGGGGTAGGGCCAGGCGTTCTTCGCGCAGCCCTGCAGCCCCAGCGTCTGCTGCTGCATCACCGGGGCGGGCTGGCCGGGGCCCGGGCACTGCAGGTGGCCGTTGCCGAGGACGTGCCCGACCTCGTGGTTGACCACGTAGTGCCGGTAGGTGGCGACGTCCCCCTCGTAGTGCGGGACGGCGGTGGCCCAGCGGGCGAGGTTGATGACCGCCCGCTCCCCGTAGCGGCAGGAGGTGTAGCCGCCGGTGCCGACGCCGGGGCAGTAGGTCTCCATGCTCCCGGGGCTGACCAGGCTCACCTTGAAGTCGTAGTCGGCTGCCGCGCCCACCCGCTGGAAGGACACCCGGCCGCCGTTCCCCCAGGACCGCGGATCGCCGAGGGTCGCCGTCACCGCATCGGCGAAGGCCGCGCCGTCGACGCCGATCCCGTCCTCCACCTCGACGACGAAGCGCTGGAGCGGACCGGTGCCCAGCACCTCGGAGCCGCCGTCGACGACCGACAGCGTGCCGGCGCCCTGCTCGACGTAGTCCTCGACCGTCGCCGGCGGTGCGGTGACCGTGGGGGCGGCGTCGATCTCCGCGGGAGCGGTCGGGGCGGCGACGGGCTCGGGCGGGACGGCCGACGGCGGCGACGCGACCGAGGTCGACGCCGCGGCATCCCCCGCGCCGGCGGGCGCGGAGCCGCGCGGGTTGAGCACCAGGTCGACGAGGACGGCGATCGTGGCGATGGCCAGCACGGGGATCGCGTACGCCCGCCAGCCGTGGCGGCGGGTGAACCGGCGCAGCCGGCCGCCGCCGGACCCGGGACGGCGGTCCACCGGGGCGACGCGCGGATCGGGTCGCGCCACGAGGGGGACCCGGCGTGACGCCGGGCGGCCGTCGGTCAGACGTCCTCCCACCGGCTCCCCTCCCGCGTCATCGCTCCTGCCCCAGGCGACTCAGCGTCTCACGCTGCGTGGCCTGGCGGCCACAGCCGCGGAGTTCGCCACGCTCGGTTCGGCGGGTCGGGTCTCGACCATCCCCAGGACCGCCCGGGCGGTCGGCTCGGGCGCCTCCAGCATGGCCACGTGGCCCACGCCGTCGAGCACGAGCAGCCGGCCGTCGGGCACGGTCGCCGCCAGGCGCGGTGCCAGGGCCGGGTCGACGAGGCGGTCGCGGCTGCCCCAGACGACGAGCGTGGGCATCCGCAGGCCCCGCGCGGCGCGCCAGGCGTTCGCCGGGCCCAGGCGCAGGTAGGAGCTGATCAGCCCGCGCATGCTCCGGGCCAGCGCCCGGTCGGCCCACGGCTGCTCGGCCCGCTCGCGCATCTCCCGGACCGCCTGCTCGATGCGCTCGGGCGGCACGGCCGACGGGTCGCCGAAGCACATCCGCACCATCGACCGGACGCTCTGCTCCGGGGAGACGCCGGCCAGCCGCCGCTCGGCGAGAGTGGGCACCCCCGGGACCAGGAGCAGCAGCATCGCCCGGCTGAACGCCGGCGGCACCCGGTACACCGGCATCGCCGGGGAGATCAGCGTCAGCGTGGCGACCAGGTCGGGCCGGAGGGCGGCCGCGAGGACGCTGACCAGCCCGCCGAGGGAGTTGCCGACCAGGTGCACCGGGCGGCCGCCGCCGTCGCCCGGCTGGGCGACGACGTGCTGGAGGACGTCGACGACGGCCCGCACGTGGCCGCGGATCGAGTAACGCGCGCGGGCGCTCGGCCGGGACCGGCCGAAGCCGGGCAGGTCCACCGACCAGCCGTCGAACCGGACCGCCAGCAGGGCGGCCAGATCGGTCCAGTTGGTCGACGCACCACCGAGGCCGTGGACGTAGAGGGCTCGTTCGCGCGGCGCGGAGCCGGGCGCATCGCCGTCCCCGGCGCCCAGCGGGCCGGTCCAGGGCGTGCGCCGGACGAACACCGTGCCGCCCCGGACGGGGATCTCGTCCCCCGGCCAGGGCGGGAGCGCCGCTCCGGGCGTCGGCAGCGGGGTCTCGGACAGCACGGCGTCGGACATCGCGCTCGACGGTAACGCTCCGTGGTGTGCGGCGTCAGCTGCGCGAACGCGCCGGTACGATCGCCCCTGCCATGCAGCCCTCACACCCCACCGCAGCCAACCGGCGGACCTCCCGACTGCCCCGGGGAGCGCGCCGCCTGCAGCTGCTGCGCGCGGCCCAGGACGTCTTCGTCGCGCACGGCTTCCACGCCGCGGCGATGGACGACATCGCCGACCGCGCCGGCGTCAGCAAGCCCGTGCTCTACCAGCACTTCCCGGGCAAGCGGGAGCTGTACCTCGCGCTGCTCGAGGAGCACGTCTCCGAGCTGGCCGACCGGGTGGGTGCGGCGATGGGCGGGACGGCCGACAACCGCGACCGCGTGAACGCCGCCGTCGGCGCCTACTTCGACTTCATCGACGCCGACGGCGAGGCGTTCCGGCTGGTCTTCGAGTCCGATCTGCGCAACGACGAGGACGTCCGGGCGATCGTCGACCGGGGCGCGGCGGTGTGCGTGGAGGCGATCGCCGGCGTCATCGCCGCCGACACCGGCGCCGATCCCGAGCGCGCGCTCCTCCTGGCCTCGGGCCTGGCCGGCCTCGCCGAGAGCAGCGCCCGGTGGTGGCTGCCGCGCAAGGGCACGGTCTCCCGCGACGAGGCGGTCGCGCTCATGGCGTCGCTGGCCTGGCGCGGCATCTCCGGCTTCCCACGCGTGGACGGCGAGCCGCTCCCCTCCTGAGGCCGGCGTTCGCTGACGGCGCACCCGCTCGACCGATCCCCGCACCGGCGGCTGGACTAGCGTGGGGACAGTCGCGCGAACCGAGGAGGCATCGCCTACGTGGAAGTCAAGATCGGCGTCCAGCACTCGCCCCGGGAGCTGGTCATCGACAGCCCCAAGACCCCTGACGAGATCGCGGCCGAGGTGGCCAAGGCCATGTCGGGCTCGACCAAGGACGGCCTGCTCACCCTGGTCGACGAGCGGGGCCGTCAGGTCCTCGTCCCCGTCGACCGCATCGCCTACGTGGAGATCGCGCAGGCCGACCAGCGCCGCGTCGGCTTCATCGCCGGCACCGGCAGCTGACCCCAGGCACGAAGCTCGATGAGAGGGGCGCTCCCGCACTGCGCGGGAGCGCCCCTCTCTGCATGGTCGCGCCGAGTGGGGCCCGGAGGGTCCCGCGCAGGCACGACGGACGCGCTCCAGCACCAGGGGGACGGCACCTGGCCGCGGTGTCGTGCCGAGTGGGCCCCGGAGGGGTCCGCGCAGGCACGACGGACGCGCTCCACCTGACAGGGGGACGACACCTGGCCGCGGTGTCGGCCGGAGGCCGACAGTGTTACGGATTCAGCCCGAGGGCCTTCATCCGCTCGGTGTGGGCCCGGGTGATCCGATCGATCAGCCGGCTGATGCCCGAGAGGTCCCCGGTGCCGGTCACGATGAGCTCGGCCAGCTGGTCGTGCTCGGCGATGACCGCCTGCGACCGGGTCATCGCCTCACCGACGAGCCGGCGCCCCCACAGCGCCAACCGGCCGGCCACCTTCCGGTCGGCGGCGATCGCCGCCCGCACCTCCCGGACGGCGAAGTCGGCGTGGCCGGTGTCGTCGAGCACCTCCAGCACGAGGCCCCGGTCGGGCTCGGGGAGGAAGCCGGCGATCTCGCGGTAGAAGTCGGTGGCCAGCCCGTCGCCCACGTAGGCCTTCACCAGGCCCTCCAGCCAGGTGGTGGGCCGGGTGCTCTCGTGGAAGGTGTCGAGCGCCCGGACGAACGGCGCCATGGCCCGGGCCGGGTCCACGCCCAGCTCCTCGAGCCGACCGGCGAGCCGGACGTGGTGGGCGATCTCGGCCGCGGCCATGCGGGCGAGCGCCGCTCGGCCGCTGAGCGTCGGGGCCATGCGGGCGTCCTCGGCGAGCCGGTCGAACGCGGTCAGCTCGGCGTAGGCGAGTGCACCCAGCAGGTCGGCGACGGCCGCGTTCTCGACCGGGGGCACGGCAGCTCCTGACGCTCGGCGGCGGGGTGGCGCGTGCCCCGGAGGAGTGATCGACCCGACACCGGGGAGCGCGGCGCGGGAAGGCTAACCGGTGATCGCGCTAGCATGGGAATCGGCGAGCCCTCGGGCACGCTCGTGTATCTGTGCGCTGACGACCGCTGGACGACGCCCCTGGGGCCGTCTCCCGGACGTGTTCACGCCCGGTCTTGCTGGCCGCGTCGGCGCTGGAACTCATCCCGCGACATCCGACCGCGGATGGGCACCAGGCGGCACAGCCGCCGGCCCCGTCCCCCAGCCGACCAGAGGCGAGACCACTGACCTCCACCGACACGAACACCACCACCGACACGACCCCGACCGCCGTCGATGCCCACGAGCTCGACCGGGCCGAGACCGGGGCGCCCGCGCCCGAGGAGCTCGAGCAGTCCGTCGAGGAGCTCGGCGGCGCCCCCGTCGCCCCCGACAGCCCGCTGTTCAGCGACTTCGACGTCCACCCCGACATCGTCGCCGCGCTGGCCGAGGTCGGCATCCACCGCACGTTCGCCATCCAGGAGCTCACCCTCCCGCTGGCGCTGGCCGGCAACGACCTCATCGGCCAGGCCCGCACCGGCACCGGCAAGACCCTCGGCTTCGGCGTCCCGCTGCTGCAGCGGGTCACCCCGCCGGCGGAGGGCGGCGACGGGGTGCCGCAGGCACTGGTCGTCGTCCCCACCCGTGAGCTGTGCGTGCAGGTCTCCCGGGACCTCGCCACCGCCGGCGCCAAGCGCGGCATCCGCGTGCAGGCCATCTACGGCGGCCGCGCCTTCGAGCCGCAGGTCTCCGCGCTGCAGGCCGGCGTCGAGGTCGTCGTCGGCACGCCCGGCCGGCTGCTCGACCTCGCCCAGCAGGGCCACCTGATCCTCGGCAAGGTCAGGGTCCTCGTCCTCGACGAGGCCGACGAGATGCTCGACCTCGGCTTCCTGCCCGACATCGAACGCATCCTGGCGATGGTCCCGGACAAGCGGCAGACGATGCTGTTCTCGGCCACGATGCCCGGCCCGATCGTGACGCTGTCGCGGTCGTTCATGACCCAGCCCACGCACATCCGCGCGCACGGCAACGACGAGGGCTCGACGGTCCCGCAGACCACGCAGTTCATCTACCGGGCGCACAACCTGGACAAGCCGGAGCTGCTCTCCCGCGTGCTGCAGAGCCGCGACCGCGGTCTGGTCATGGTCTTCTGCCGCACCAAGCGGACCGCGCAGAAGGTCGCCGACGAGCTCGTCGACCGCGGGTTCGCCGCGGCCGCCGTGCACGGTGACCTCGGTCAGGGGGCCCGCGAGCAGGCGCTGCGCGCGTTCCGCAGCGGAAAGGTCGACGTGCTGGTCGCCACCGACGTCGCCGCCCGCGGCATCGACGTGACCGGCGTCAGCCACGTCGTCAACTACCAGTGCCCCGAGGACGAGAAGACCTACGTGCACCGGATCGGCCGCACCGGCCGCGCCGGCAGCACCGGTGTCGCCGTCACGCTGGTCGACTGGGACGACATCCCCCGCTGGCAGCTGATCAACAAGGCGCTCGGCCTCGGCTTCGACGACCCGCCGGAGACCTACTCGACCTCCCCGTGGGTCTACAGCGATCTGGACGTCCCCGAGGGCGCCAAGGGCCGGCTGCCCCGCTCGCAGCGCACCCGCGAGGGCCTGGACGCCGAGACCCTCGAGGACCTCGGCGAGACCGGCAAGCGCAACCGCCCGGCCGGCCGCGGCGACTCGGGTGGGCGTGGCGACTCGGGTGGGCGCGGCGACTCGCGCGGCCCCGCCGACCGCCGGGAGGCTTCCGACGACGCGCCGGCCGGCGGCAGCAAGAGCCGTCCCCGGCGCCGCACCCGCAGCGGCTCCGGCTCAGCCGGGGCCGACGCACCGGCCGAGTCCTCGTCGGCCGACGCACCGGCGACCGCCGAGGGGTCGGCCGAGGGCGGCAGCGCCAAGCCCCGTCGCCGTCGTCGCCGCCGTGGTGGGGCGGGCCGCAGCGGCTCGGGCGCCGAGTCCGCTTCCTGACCCCGCCGGTGGCCGCGCTGCGCCCGGGGCGCCCGCCGTTGCGGGCCTGGATCTGGGCCGCGGCCACCGCCGTGCTCGCCGTCGTCGCCGTCCTGCTCTGGCGCGGCTCGGACGCGGCCGCCACCGACAGCACCACCGCACCACCGGCCGACGTCCCCCCGGGGACGCCGGCCGGTGCCGTCTCCGAGGTCTGGTCGGTTCCGGGCGACCCGCTGCCCGACGACGTGGTGGAGGACGGCCGGGTGCTGGTCGGGTCGGCGCACGGCGTCCGGGCGCTGGACCCGGTCACCGGCGAGCAGGCCTGGCACTACGTCCGCAGCAACGCCCGGCTGTGCGGGCTGACCGCCACCGACGGCATCGCGGTGGCGGTCTTCCGCACCGAGGACCGCTGCGACGAGGCGGTCGGCCTGGACGCCGGCACCGGGGTGCGTGCCTGGACCCGCAACGTGAACTTCCGGCCCGACGTGACGCTGCGCTCGACCGGGCGCGTCGTGCTGGCCCGGAGCCCGGGCGGGGTGGTGGCGCTCGACCCGACGGGCAACAACATCCGCTGGCGCTACCAGTCCCCGTCGGGATGCCGGCTGCTGGGCTCGGACGTGGGTGACGTCGGCGTCGTGGTGCTCGAGCGGTGCGACGCGGCGCCGGCCCGGGTCCGGGCGTTCGACGGCATCGCCGGCGACGTCCTCTGGACCCGCGACGTGCCGTCGTCCGAGGGCGGGCAGCCGCGGCTGCTGGGCGCCGATCTGCTCGTCGGGGTGCTCGCCGGCGACGACGTGCAGCTGCTGTCCGGCACGGACGGGGCCCTGCTGCGATCGATCCCCGCCGGCGAGGACCGGTCGGTGGCGCAGACGGCCGTCGACGGCGCGGTGCTGGTCCGGTCCGGCGACGTCCTCACCGCCTTCCACCCCACGTCGGCGCAGGAGCTGTGGGCGGCCCCGGCCACCGGCCTGCCCGGCGAACCGGTCGCGGGCAGCGACGGCCGGTCGGTGCTGACGGTGCCGGAGGCCGGCGGGTTCGTGCGCCGGGACGCCGGCACCGGGGAGGAGCTCGGCCGGTCGGAGGCGGCGGGCCTGCCCGCTGATGCCACCGCGACCGCCGTCGGCCCGGCCGTCGTGCTGCGCCTGGCCGACCGGGTCCTCGGTCACCGCTGAGCCCAGGACCCCGCTGCGGCACGGCCCGCCGCATCGAGGTTCACTGGGAACCATGGTCCTGCCCGGCGGCCGAGACGCCCCGTCCGTGAACCTCGCCATCGCGCCCGACGACCTGCGCCAGCTGGCCCACCACGACGCGGACGCGCGCACGTTCGCAGGCGGCGCCGGACCGCTGGCCGCCCTGGACACCGGCGGCGACGCCGTGGCCGGAACGGTCCTGATGGTCGCCGGCTACACCGGCAGCAAGGAGGACTTCGCACCCCTCCTGCGGCCGCTCTGCGAGCGGGGCTACCGCGTCGTGGCGCTGGACCAGCGCGGCCAGTACGAGTCGCCGGGGCCGGAGGACCCCGCGCAGTACTCGGTGGAGATCCTGGCCGGTGACGTCATCGCCGTCGCCCGGGCCCTGCACGAGGAGTCCGGCGAGCCGCTGCACCTGGTGGGCCACAGCTTCGGCGGGCTGGTGACCCGCGCCGCGGTGCTGGCCGAGCCCGCTCTCTTCCGGACGTTCACCCTGCTGGGGTCGGGCCCGTCCCGGCTCACCGGCCGCCGCGCCGAGCTGCTCGACCACCTGGGCCCGCTGCTGGATGCCGGTGGCGTCCCGCTCGTGCACGAGACCCTCGAGCAGGTGTCGATGACCGATCCGAAGGCGCAGGCCGTGCCCGCGCCGACCCGCGCCTTCTACACCCGCCGCTTCCTGCGGAACACCGACGCCGGCCTGCGCGGCATGGCCGAGGCCATGCTCACGGAACCCGACCGGGTGGCCGAGCTGAAGGCGACCGGGGTCCCCGTGCTCGTGGCGCACGGTGAGGCCGACGACGCCTGGCTGCCCCACGTGCAGGCGGACATGGCGCTGCGGCTGGGAGCCCGGCACCAGGTCATCAACAGCTCGATCCACTCCCCCGCCGTCGAGAACCCGCCACGCACCCTGGAGGTCCTCTGCGAGTTCTGGTCCGGCGCCTCGGTGCGGTCATGAGCCGCCTGGCGCCGCTGCCCGCGCCGGACGAGTGGACCGGCGACGAGGACCGGCTCGGGTTCTTCGGTCCCGGCAGCGTCACCTGGCGCATCCACACCGATCCCAGCTACGCGGTCGGCGGGTTGCGGGCGCTGATGCTCCAAGCGCTGCACCCGGTGGCGATGGACGGCGTCGCGCGCAACTCCGCCGGCTTCAAGGACGAGTGGTGGATGCGGATGACCCGCACCGGCCAGTACGTGGAGACGATCACTTTCGGCAGCCGCAGCGAGGCCCGGCGGATGGCGGCGCGGGTGCGCGGGTACCACCGCAAGCTCTCCGGCGTCGAGGAGACGACCGGCCGGGCCTACCGGGTCGACGACCCGGACCTGCTGCTGTGGGTGCACAACGGCGCGGTCGACTCGCTGCTGTCCACGGCCCGGCGCGCCGGGCTGCCGCTGTCCGACGCCGACGCCGACGCCTACGTGCTCGAGCAGACGGCGGCGGCCCGGCTGGTGGGGGTCCCCGAGGATCTCGTCCCGCGGACGGTGGCGGACCTGGCCGCGTACTTCGAGCGGATCCGGCCGGAGCTGGCCCTGACACCGGCCGCCTCGGAGGGCGTGCGCCGGCTGTTCGTGCCGCCGATGAAGGGCTGGGTGCAGGTGCTGACCCCGGCGCGGCCGGCGTGGGGCACGTTCGTGTCGCTGGGTTTCGCCACCATGCCCCCGTGGGCTCGGCAGCTGTACTCGATGCCGGGCCTCTCCCTCACCGACGCGGCGGCCACGGCTGCGTTGAGGGCGTTCCGGACGGCGCTGCTCGCGGTGCCCGAGCGGATGCGCTGGTCACCGATCGTGCGAGCGGGATTCGACCGGGTGGCCGGCGCGACGGCCGCCTGACGGTCGTCAGCCCTCGTCGTCGGCGAGGAAGCTCCACGGCTCCCGCGCGGGTGTCGCGGCCTGACCGGTCGGGCAGCTGGGCCGGAAGTCGCACCAGCCGCACTGCCTGCCGGGGACGGCGGGGAAGGCCTCGTCGGCACCCTGCCCGCCGGCCATCGCCTCGGTGGCCGCGGAGATGTCGACGGCGACGTCCTCGGCCCGGCGCACGTGGTTGGCCAGCGAGCGCTCGGTGTGCTCGAACGCCGCGACGGTGCCGCTGGGCAGGTGGTGCAGCTCGACCCGGCTGCACGGCCGCCGCAGCGTGCGCCGCACTCCCAGCACGTAGGCGGCCAGCGCCGGTGATCCGCGCGCCTCGTCATCGGTGCAGGCGGCCCGCCCGGTCTTGTAGTCGACGACCACCAGCTCGTCGCCGCGCTGGTCGATCCGGTCGATCCGGCCCGAGAGCGCCAGCCGGTCGGTGGTGGCCGCGACCGTGCGCTCGGTGCCCACCGGCTCGTCGGTGGGATCGAGTCCGGCGACGTACTCGGTGAGCCACGCGGCCGCGCGGGCGCGCCAGCGCGCGGCCTGCTCGTCGTCCCGGAACCCGGTCGGCGACCAGGCGCCGAACAGCAGCTGCCGGGCGGCAGCCGCGGTGCGCCGCGGTACCGGGAGCTCCCACCAGGAACGCAGCGCCGCGTGCACCGCCGACCCGACGGTGTTGTGCGCCCACGGCGGGCCCTTGGGCGGCTGCGGCCGGTCGACGTAGGCGAACCGGTAGCGCCGCGGGCAGTCGGCGAAGGTGGCCAGCTTCGTCGGCGTGGCCGGGAACAGCCGGCGGGGCATGCCCGGCATCTCGAGCTGGTCGCTCACCGCCGCGCCTCGCCGTCCACGACCGCCACGGTATCCGCCGGCACCGACGGTCCCGGGATCAGTCCCGCAGCGCGGCCGTGCCCGTCCCCGCCGCCAGCAGCCGCTCGAACTGCGCCGGATCGGTCGTGCAGGCGCCGATCGGCGTCCGCTTGTTGCTGCCGTGGTAGTCGCTGGACCCGGTGGTCAGGAGATCCAGGTCGGTGGCGAGCGAACGCAGGTGGGCGCGCTGCTCGTCGGTGTGGTCGGGGTGGTCGACCTCCAGCCCCAGCAACCCGGCGGCGGCCATCGCGGCGATCGCCTCGTCGCCGACCACCCGTCCCCGCGCGGTGGCGAGCCCGTGGGCGAACACCGGCACGCCGCCGGCGGCGCGGACCAGCGCGATGCCCTGGCGGACGTCGGTGTCGGCCTTCGCCACGTAGTACGGGCCGCGATGGTGCAGGAGGCTGCCGAACGCCTGCTCGACGGTGTCGACGACGCCGGCGCGGACGAGCGCCCCGGCCACGTGCGGCCGGCCGACCACCCCGCCCGCGGCGTGCGCGACGAGCTCCGCCCACATCACCGGGTAGCCGTCGGCGGCCAGCGCCTCGACCATCCGTTCCGCCCGGCTGAGCCGCTCCTCGCGGAGCCGGGCCCGCTCCGCGGCGAACACCGGGTGCAGCGGGTCGAACAGGTAGCCGAGCAGGTGCACGCTGATCGGCGACTGGTCGCCGGGGAACCAGCGGCAGGACAGCTCGATGCCGGGGACGACGGTCAGGCCGGGCGGGCGGGCGGCCTCCGCCGCGTCCCAGCCGGCGGTGGTGTCGTGGTCGGTGAGCGCGACGACGTCGAGCCCGGCCGCGCGCGCGGTGGCGAGCATCTCGGCGGGGCTGTCGGTGCCGTCGGACACCGCGGTGTGGGTGTGCAGGTCGATCCGCATCACCGGCCAGCCTGCCGCACGCCGTCGCCGCCCACCCGGTGACCCCGGCCCGGTCACTCCTGTCGCGGTGGGAGACCCGGGATCGGCTCGGTGTCGCGGCGTCCCCCGGTGGCGATCGGGCCCGCCGGTGGGGGCGCCTCCTGGTTGCCCTCGTCGTCGCCGGAGGAGGCACCCCAGTCGCTGGTGAACAGCAGGCCGCTCACCTGGCGGTACAGGGCGCCGGCGTGCGGCAGGAAGGTGATCTCCGACAGCCCCTGCTGCTGTCCCGCGGACTCGAAGCGGAACGTCCCGTAGCCCAGCAACTGGCCGAAGAACGTCTCCTTCCACGTCAGGTCGGTGATCCGCCGCAGCGGCAGCAGCGTGACGGTGCGGACGAACAGACCCGATGTGAGCAGCACCCGGCGCCGGCTGACGATGAAGTGCCGCATCCACCACTCGCCCACGCGCAGGCCGTAGGTCAGCAGCGCGGCGACCACCACCAGCAGCCCGACGGTGCTGGTGACCCGGTTGTCCGGATCGAGCACCAGCAGCCAGCCACCGGCGAGGAACACCGGCAGGAACTTGGCGGTCGGCACGACGAGCACCGCCCAGTGCCGGCGGGTGGCCACCACCGCGTCCTCGTCGTCGAGCAGGTACTTCTCGACGTCCTTCGCGGCGCGGGCCGGGATCCCGGCCGGGGCGGCCACGGCGGCTCAGACCAGCGAGCCGACGAACTCGGCCAGCGAGGACGCGGCCTCCCCGAGCGCCTCACCGGCGCCGCGCACGATGTCCGCCGAGGCGTTCGGCTCCTGGATGACGTAGAAGACGACGAAGGCGACGACCACCCAGGTGAGGACCTTCTTGAGGTTCACCGCCACCTCCGTGGTGTGAGAGCGAGGCAGTCCCCGGGTGCGGGGGCCTGCACGGACAGCCCACCACCGTGCGGCGGACGCGTTCGTCCCATGAGTAACACAGGCCCCACCGGCCACCCCGCCGACGCGCCGACCACGACGGGGCCCACCTCGTTCCGCCGGGCGCGGCGGTCACCGTCCCGGCAGGAGGTGCTCCCCGGGTGGGCCGAGCGGGAGATCGGGGTAGATGCGTTCACGCAGGTCCAGGAGCTCCAACTGCTCCACCAGCAGCCAGGCGGCGTTCATGGGCCACATGACCAGCCAGAGCCAGACGCCGTAGGCCTCCCCCACGAAGGCGGCGTGGTCGTCCGCCGTCGGGACCGCCCACAGGGGGGCGTGCTGCCCGGCGGCTTCGACCTCGACGGAGCTCGGCCCGGAGATCACGTCGCCCGGGTCCAGACCCGGCAGCCCGGCATACCCGCAGCCGACCCCCGTCCCCGGTTCCTCGGCGATCAGGACCAGCTCCGCCGACCCGCCCAGGGGCGCGGGACCGGCGCAGTCGACGACGATGGCCCGCGCGGCGGGCTCCCCGCCCCAGGCCAGCCCCGTGACCGCCCACCCGGGTGGCACCGGATCGGGCACCCAGGCCGGCACGCGGGCGTCGGCGGTGACGGCCGCGATCGCGTCGTGGGCCACCAGCGCGGTGTGGTGCAGCGGCGTGACCGCGCCGTGCAGGTAGCACCAGCCGTGCGCCTCCGACCCGTGGCGGACGGCCAGTGGCTCACCGCACCGGGGGCACACCGGCGACGCGCTCATCGGGACAACCGTCGCGGGAGTCGCCGCAATCGTCAAGCGCGGCGCATCCGGCCACCGCGCGTGCGTAGCCTCCGGACATGTCCACGGACCGGCGCGGGAGCGGGCGGCCGCTGGTCCCCTGCGTCGGCGCGATCGTGCACGACGCGCGGGGCCGGCTGCTGCTGGTGCGCCGGCGCAACGACCCCGGCCGGGGGCTGTGGTCGGTGCCCGGCGGGCGGGTCGAGGCCGGCGAGTCGGTCGCGGCCGCCGTCGAGCGGGAGGTGCTGGAGGAGACCGGACTGCGGGTGCGCTCCGGCGCCGTCGTCGGACGGCTGCGCATCGACGCCGGGGAGGTGGTCTACGCGGTGGAGGACCTCGCCTGCACCCTGCTCGACCCGGGCGCGCCACCGGTCGCCGGCGACGACGCCGACGACGTGACCTTCGCCGACGCCACCGCCCTCGCCGGTCTGTCGTGCACGCCGAGGCTGGTCGAGACGCTGCGCGGCTGGGGCGTGCTGCCGGGCTGACCGGTCAGCACGACCCACCGCCGGACTCAGCCGCGTGGGGTGGGCTCCGGACGGCCGGGCTGCTCCCCGCCGCGGGCCTCGCCGTAGGACCGCTTGGGCACCATGACCTTGCGGCGGAAGATGCAGACGATCGTGCCGTCCTGCTTGTAGCCGATGGTCTCCACGTACACGACGCCGCGGTCGTCCTTGGACTTCGAGGGCGTCTTGTCCAGCACGGTGGTCTCGCCGTAGATCGTGTCGCCGTGGAAGGTCGGCGCCACGTGCCGCAGCGACTCGATCTCCAGGTTCGCGATCGCCTTGCCGGAGACGTCCGGCACGCTCATCCCGAGCAGCAGCGAGTAGATGTAGTTGCCGACGACGACGTTCTTGCCGAAGTCGGTGGTCTTCTCCGCGTAGTTGACGTCCATGTGCAGCGGGTGGTGGTTCATCGTCAGCAGGCAGAACAGGTGGTCGTCGTACTCGGTGACGGTCTTCCCGGGCCAGTGCTTGTAGACGGCCCCGACCTCGAACTCCTCGTAGTACCGACCGAACTGCATGTGCTCGCTCCCGACGTCGACGCTGACAGACGGGTCGTGATCTTACGGATGCCGCGTGCTGCCGCATCCGCGGGCGGACCGCTCCCCGCCGTCAGAGCAGCTGGAGCGCCGGCCCGATCTCCTGGGTGGCGTACCAGCCCAGCTCGTGCCCCTCGGCCTGGTCCACGACGAACTGGGCGTCCTCGCTGCCGAGGTCGGCCTCGAGCACGACGGCGACCGCCGCGCGGACGTCCTCCTCCGCCTCGGCGTCGTCGACGTGGGCGCTCGCGACGTCCTCGAGCCCGATCTCGTGCTGCACCCGGGCCGCACCCCGTTCCACGTGCGGGTCGTCCATCGGGGTCACCGCGGCGTCGGGCACGTCGGCGGCGAGGACCACCCGCCGGCGGGCGGCGAACGGGTCGAGGTCGAGCAACCGCAGGCTCGCGCGGGCGGCGGCCAGCAGCGCGGCGTACTCGAGCTCCTCGGTGTCGGCCCCGGCGTCGCTGAGGGCGTAGAAGTCACGCAGCTGCGGGGTGACCGCGAAGACCGTCTGCGGTGCGGGCAGCCGCCCCCCGTCCACGAGCGTCCGCAGCACGGTCGTCGTCGCCGGCACGTACACGCGCACCCGGCTCACCCCCTTCGTCGATGGAAGGACGACCGTAGCCGCCCGCCCGGCGGCGGCAAGGCTCAGGCCGAGGCCTCGACCAGCTGCGCGACCTCCTGCTCGATGAGGTCGGCCAGCACATCGACGTCCGCGACGCTGTCCCGGTCGGCGTTCAGACCGAAGAACACCGTGCCGTCGTAGGAGGTCATCCCGATGGACAGGCCCTGACCGCGCGCCAGCGGCACGACCGGGAAGACCTGGAGCATGCGGCCACCGGCGGCGTACAGCGGCACCTGCGGCCCGGGCACGTTGGTGACCACCAGGTTGAACAGCCGCCGGGACAGCCCGCGGGCGGCACGGGCCCCCAGGGCGTGCAGCGTCGAGGGGGCGAACCCGCTCAGGGCGATGAGGCTGTCGGCGCCCACCGAGCGCCCGTGCTGGGTGATCCCGCGCATGGCGTAGGTGAGCCGGGCGAGCCGGACCCGCGGGTTGGGCTCGCCCACGGGGAGGTCGACCAGGTGGGAGGAGACCTCGCTGCCGGCCGAGCCCTCCTCGTGCTCCACCGAGACCGGTACCAGCGCACGCACCGACGTCCCGCCGACGACCGGCTCACCGCGCGAGAGCAGCCACTCCCGGAGCGCGCCGGTCACGACGGTCAGGAGCACGTCGTTGACCGTGCCGCCGTGCGCCTTGCGCACCCGCTTGAGGTCGTCGAGGTCGGCGCAGGCCACCGCCACCCGGCGCTGCCGCCCGATCGGGGCGTTGAGCGGGCTGTGCGGCGCGGGCACGATCGCCGAGCCGGCCGTCCGGAGCAGGCCGCCCGCCACCCCGCCGATCCGGACCGCCGTGGCCCGGGCGTCGGTCACCGCCGACCGGGCGATCCCCAGCAGCGACGAAGGCCGCTGCCGGTAGTCCTCGACGGCCGACCACACCAGCTCCGCCCCCGACGGCAGTGGACGCGGCCGCCACGCCACGGGCTCGGGCGCCGGGGCGTCGGGTGAGACGTCGAGCAGCACCTGCCCGAGGTCGACGGCGCCCAGGCCGTCGACGAGGGCCGGATGGGTCTTGGTCACCACGGCCACGCGGCCGCCGTGGAGGCCCTCGACGAGGTATGCCTCCCACAGCGGCCGGCGGCGGTCCAGCGGGCGGGAGGTCAACCGGGACACCAGGGACAGCAGCTGATCCTCGGTCCCCGGGCGGGGAAGCCCCGACCGCCGGAGGTGGTAGTCGATGTCGAACTCCGGGTCGTCCACCCACACCGGGTTGGCGAGGTGGCCCGGCACCTCGGCCACCCGCTGCCGGTACCGCGGGACCAGCGACAGCCGGGCCTCGATCAGGGCCGCCAGCGCATCGAGCCCGCCCGGGGGCTTCTCCAGGACGAGCACCCCGCCGACGTGCATGGGCGTGCCGGGTTCCTCGAGGTAGAGGAACGAGGCCTCCAGGGTGCTCAGCCGCGCGACCATCGTGCTCCTCCCGGGTGGAGCACCCACGCTAGACGGCCTCCCGGATCCCGGACAGTTCGGCGGTCACCCCGAACGGCGGGCGCGCAGCGCGCCCCGCCGGCCCGCCGCGGGCGGGCGCACCCCGGTCAGCTCGGCCGCCAGCGCCCGCAGCTCTCCCCGCAACGGCGAGCCGGCCGCCACCTCGGCCAGCGTGCGCCCCGCGGCCAGGGCGGCGTCGGTGGCCCGGCGGTCCGCCGGGAGGAAGCAGCGCGGCCGGCGCCCGGTGAAGCGCTCGAGGGCGTTCCCCACCTCCTGCCGGGGATCCCCTGGCACCGGGCCGCGGCGGACCTGGTTGACGACGACCACCGGCTCGACGGCGGGCAGCACCTCGCGCAGCTGGTCCAGCCCCCGCACGGAGCGCTGCAGGGCGACCGGGTCGGCCCCGGTCACGCACAGGACGGTGTCGGCCTCCTCCAGGACGGCGAGCGTGGCGCCGTTGCGGCGCGGCGCGGCGGTGTCGAAGGAGAGCTCCTCGTCGTCCTCGACGCTGAACCCGCAGTCCACGACGGTCAGGGCGGCCAGCCGGCGCGCCTCCTCCAGGACGGTGCCCACCGCGGACGGCCGCAGCTCGGGCCAGCGATCCGCCCGCGCCAGCCCGGTGAGCACACGCAGCTGCGGCCGCACCGACCACGCCAGCCCGACCAGGGCCTGGCCGTCCAGCGTGCCCGCACCGGCCTGCCGCGCCGCCCCGGCCAACCCGGGGGACTCGTCCAGCAGACCGAGCACCTGCGCCACCACCCCGCCGTAGACGTCGGCGTCCACGAGCAGGGTCTCCACCCCGAGCCGCGCCGCCTCGTCGGCCAGCCCGACCGCCACGGTCGTGCGCCCCGGGGCACCGGTCGGGCCCCACACCGCGACCACGCGACCGGCGCCTCCGGCAGGGGCCTCCGGCAGCTCCGGCCGGGCGGGGAGCGGCAGGGCCGCGCGCGGTTCGGCCACGTCGCGGCCGGCCACCGGCACCCCGGAGACGGCGTCCCGCAGCGCGCGGGCGATCTGCTCGGGATCGGCGTCGGCGGGCAGCACCTGGGACACACCCAGCTGGCGCAACCGCCGGGCCGCGTGCTCGTCACCGGGCTCGACCAGGCCGACCACCGCGACACCCGCGGCGTGCAGCCGGGCCACCGCGTCACCGTCCAGACGGCGCAGCTCCGCCGAGAGCAGGGCGGCCTGGCCGGTCCCTGTCGCCGCGGCCGCCAGCAGGTCGGAGACGTCCACGCAGCGTCGGACGACGGTCACCCCGTGGTCGGCGCGGTCCAGGGCGCCGACCAGGTCCGACTCCCACCCGGCGCCGGTGACGGCGGTGAAGACCTGCAGCGCCATCAGCCGGCGGGGGTCGGCGAGGGCGTCGGCGACGAGGGGGCCGACGACGAGGTCGCCGGACGCGCCGACGCGGTGGTGGCCCGACCCGGTGGCCGCTCCGCGACCGTGCTGCCCGCCGGGTGGGCGACCACCACGAGGGGACGCCCGGCGATGGCCGCCAGCACGTCGGCCGCCTCGTCCGCCGCCACGCCCACCACGACCTGCACGGTCGCCGACGGCGCCGAGAGGACGCCGTCGGCGCTCCCCGACAGGGCCTGGACGGGCGCCGCGCCGACGACGAGCGTGACGCTCCCGACCTCCGGGCCGGTGGCGCCCGCGGCCGGATCGGCGACCGCGTACACGTCGACGACCTGCCCCCGCTCCAGACCCGGGGGCACGAAGCCGGCCTGGACCGGCAGGGCCAGCTGCACGAGGTGGGCCGGCTCCTCCAGTGCCGCACGGGGCAGCAGCTCCCCCGCGCGCACGTCGCGGGCCAGCGTGCTGCCCTGCGGCCGGGTGCCCGCGGAGAGGTACGCCGTCGCGGCGTCGTCCAGCCGGACGTCCACCACCACGAGGTCCTCAGGGGTGAGCTCGGTACCGGCGGCCAGGTCCTGCGCGGCGCTCCAGACGGGCACGGTCGCGTCCGCGGCGCCGATCACGCGGGCTCCGAGCAGCACAGAGCCCAGCACGAGCAGCACCCCCAGCACCAGGCGGAGGTCCAGCCAGCCGGGGGCCTTCACTCGCCGGGGCGCCGGTCCGGCCGGCCTCTCGGCCGGTTCGGTAACGGAGCCCGGTGTGCGGACGGCGGTCACGCCACCTCATCTCGTCGGAGCACGACACGCGCCCGGCTGGACGCGGTGGCCCACCGTTGCGCGACGCCGACGGTGAACGGATGCAGATGATGCGGCACGAACGCGTTTCCCTGCACTGCCCATCCACACGTTCGTGTGTGGACGGTCGGCACGGACCACCGGCACGGCTGACAGACTGGACGGCGACCGGATGGAGACGCTGATGCCCACGCCCCGCTTCCTGACCCTCGACGACGTCGCCGAGACGCTCAACGTCTCGTGGTCGCAGGCCTATGCGCTGGTCCGCCGCAAGGAGCTGATCGCGATCCAGATCGGCGGCCGCGGCCAGTGGCGGGTCGAGGTCGACGAGCTCGAGCGGTTCATCCAGCAGAAGTACGCCGAGGCCCGCGCCGGCAGCGTTCCACCGGAGCCCGCCGCGGAGGCCGGCGCACCGGCGGAGGCCTCCGAGCAGCGCGCCTGATTCCTAGTCCCAGCCGGGCAGCAGCGTCCGGACGACGGCGATCCCGCCGATGACCACCGCGTGCACCTGCCGCACCGCGCCCGCGCGCCGGGGCAGGTCCGCGGCGTGCTCCGCCAGCTCGACGTAGTCGGCACCCACGCGGTCGACCGTCCCGGTCAGCACCGTCCCGTCGTCGAGCACGACCTGGACGGCGCTGCGGTCCCGCGCCAGCCCCCGCACAGCGTGACGTAGGTCGAGCCTGGCGCGCACGGGGCTGTCCTCCTGCGCCGGCGCGGTCCACCGCCCGAGTCCGGTGACCGCGCGCACGGCGGCGGCCGCGACCAGCTGGTCCCAGCCCCGCTCGTCGGCCAGGAGCAGCCAGTCGACCCCGACGTCGGCGAGCCTCCCCGTCACCCGCCCGGCACCCCGGCAGGTCACCGCGAGCTCCGAACCCACCGACCCGCCCAGTCGGTCGGCCAGCCGGACGGCCCCCATCTCCGCGCGGGCGCGCGAGGCCCACTCCGCCCGGGATCCGGCCTCCTCCGCGGCCTCGAACTGGGCCGTCAGATCGGCGAACAGCTGCTGCCAGCGCATGGCGCCACCTCCACGATCAGCGTAGTTGTACGCCGATACTTGCGTTTGCGCGCATTTGGTTGCTTTAGTGACGTTACGTCGACGAGGAGGAGCCATGTCAGGACGACGCCTGCTGGGCACGGCGCTCGGGATGGCGGCGATCGCCGTGGCCCTCACCGCGCTCGCTCCCCCCGTTCGCGAGACCGTCACCGCCCTGGCGGAACCGCAGGCGACCGCCGACTCGGCCGGGGCCGACGTCCTCGTCCTGCACGTCGCCGGCCTGCTCGCCCGGCTGGTCTGGGCCTGGGGATCGCTGGGGCTCGTGCTGACCGCGGCGACCGCGCTGCCGGGCCTCTCCGGCGCCGTCGCCCGCGGGATGCTGCACCGCGTCCTGCCGGCCGGGGCCCGTCGCGCCGCGGCGCTCACGCTGGGCATCGGCCTGTCGCTCGGCCCACCGGTGCTGGGCACCGCGGTCACCGTGGTCACGACGACGCCGGCCTCGGCGTCGACCGCCGCGGAGCCGGGACCACCGCTTGCCGGCACGGCGACGCCCGCGAGCACGGTCCCCGACTGGCCCGCACCGGCCACCCCTGCGGCGACCGGCCACGTGGCGGTCGGCGCCGGTCCGGAGCGTGCCGGACTCCCCGACTGGCCGCGGGCGCCTGCCGGCGGCGAACACGTCGTCGTCCGCGGCGACTGCCTCTGGGAGATCGCCGGACGCCGCCTGGCCGCCGGTACCGGGCGGCCGCCCACGCCTGCCGAGGTGGCCCGCGCGGTCGACGCCTGGTGGCGCGCCAACGCCGACGTCATCGGGCCCGATCCCGACCTTCTGCTGCCCGGTCAGGTCCTCCGCCCACCCACCGGCCCGTGACCCGTCCGCCACGTCCACCCCGCTCCCGGGAGTTCCGATGACCGCACCGTCCCGCCCCGCCCCACCCGCCGGCCGTTCCGCGCTGCGCCTGACGGTCGTGCCCACCCCGCAGCCGCCGCTCGACCCGAGGCCGGCCCTGCGGCTGGTGCAGCCGGGCCGGCCGGTGCCCCGTCCGGTCCCCCACCCGGGCCCCCGGCCGCGCACCTGGACCGGGCGTCCCGCCGACGAGTTCGGGCCGGTCCCCACCGGGCGGTCGGAGCTCCCGTCGGCCGGCGAGACCGGGCGGCGGCTGCTCACCACCGCGCTCGAGGCGCTGGCCGGACGGCGGCCGCTGGCCCAGGTGCGCCCCCTGACGTCCGCCGGCGTCTACGCCGCGCTGTCGGCCGGCCGCCGACCGGTCTGGTGCGCCGCGGGGCACGCGCCGGTCCTGCTCGGGCGGGTACGGGTGTGCGAACCGGTCGACGGGGTCGCGGAGATCAGCGCCGTCGCCTACCGCGACGGACGGGCGCACGCCGTGGCCGCCCGGCTGGAGGGCCTCGACGGCCGCTGGCGGTGCACCGCCCTCCAGATCGGCTGAGCCCGTTCCCACGGGCCCGCACAGCACGACGCCCCGCCGACCGGTCCGGTCGGCGGGGCGTCATCGCGTCCTGCGGGTCAGCTGCCGGCCGCCCCGTGGCACTGCTTGTACTTCCGGCCCGAGCCGCACGGGCAGGGCGCGTTGCGCGGGGTCTCCTTGGTGCCGGAGACCGTCGCGGTCTTGGCGGCCTTGGCCTTTCCGCCCTCGGCCGGGGAGGCGTCCAGGCTGGGCGCCGAGTAGGTGAGGTTCTCCGGCGCGCGGCGCGGCTCGTCGAGCCCCTTGACCGCCAGCACCGGCCCGGTGCCGGCGGTGGCCGCCTCCTCGGCCGGCTCGGCCGCCGGCGCGGGAGCTGCCGGAGCAGGAACCTCCGACGGAGGCGCCGGAGCAGGGGCATCCGCGACCGGGGCCGCCGGATCCGGGGCCTCCACCAGCGGGGCGTTCGGGGCCGCGGGAGCCGACGAGCGGCGGGCCGTCGCCGCCGCGGCGCCGCCGGAAGCCGCCTTCGCCGCCGCGGCCTGCCGGGCCAGCAGCTTCGCCGTGCCGGCCTGGGCGGCCGCCAGCGCCTTGGCCTCGGCCTCGGCCTGCTTGGCCCTGGCCTCGGCGTCCTGCTCCTCCTTGGTCTTGACCTCGAGGTTGAACAGGAACCCGACCGACTCCTCCTTGATGCCGTCGAGCATCGCGACGAACATGTCGTACCCCTCGCGCTGGTACTCCACGACCGGGTCGCGGTTGGCCATCGCGCGCAGGTGGATGCCGGCCCGCAGGTAGTCCATCTCGTACAGGTGCTCGCGCCACTTGCGGTCCAGCACCGAGAGCAGCACCCGCCGCTCGAGCTCGCGCATGACCTCCGAGCCCAGCGCCGTCTCGCGCTCCTCGTAGGCGCGGTGGACGTCGTCGAGCAGCGTGCGCTTGAGGTCGTCGGCGGAGAGGTCGGACTGCTCGCCGTCGGCCTCCCGGTCGATCAGCTCGTCGACGGTGACCCCGACCGGGTACAGCGCCTTCAGTCCGGTCCAGAGCTGGTCGAGGTCCCAGTCCTCGGCGTAGCCGGTCTCGGTGGCCCCGTCGACGTAGGCGCCGACCACGTCGTCGACCATGGTCCGCACCTGCTCGTGCAGATCGGCGCCCTCGAGCACCTTGCGCCGCTCGTCGTAGATGACGGTGCGCTGGCGGTTGAGGACCTCGTCGTACTTGAGGACGTTCTTGCGGACCTCGAAGTTCTGCTGCTCGACCTGCGTCTGCGCCGAGAGGATCGCCCGGCTGACCATCTTCGACTCGATCGGCTGGTCGTCGGGGACGCGCAGGGTGTTCATCATCGACTCGAGCATCGGGCCGTTGAACCGGCGCATCAGGTCGTCGCCGAGGGAGAGGTAGAACCGCGACTCCCCCGGGTCGCCCTGCCGGCCGGAGCGGCCGCGCAGCTGGTTGTCGATCCGGCGGCTCTCGTGCCGCTCGGTGCCCAGCACGTAGAGGCCGCCGGCCTCGGTGACCTCCTCGTGCTCGGCCTTCACCTGGGCCTTCGCGGCGTCCAGCGCCTCGTCCCACGCGGCCTCGTACTCGTCGGGGGTGTCGGTCGGGGTCAGCCCGCGGGCGCGCAGCGCCTCGTCAGCGATGAACTCGGCGTTGCCGCCGAGCTGGATGTCGGTGCCACGGCCGGCCATGTTGGTGGCCACGGTGACCGCTCCGGGCCGGCCGGCCTGGGCGATGATCGACGCCTCGCGCGCGTGGTTCTTGGCGTTGAGCACCTCGTGCCGGATGCCGCGCTTGAGCAGGTAGTTCGACAGCACCTCGGACTTCTCGACGCTGGCGGTGCCCACCAGCACCGGCTGACCGACCTCGTGCCGTTCGGCGATGTCCTCGACGACGGCGTCGAACTTGGCCTTCTCCGTCTTGTAGATGACGTCGGAGCGGTCCGCCCGCACCATCGGCCGGTTCGTGGGGATGGGGACGACGCCCAGCTTGTAGGTCTGGTTGAGCTCGGCGGCCTCGGTCTGGGCCGTACCGGTCATCCCGCTGAGCTTGTCGTAGAGCCGGAAGTAGTTCTGGAGGGTGATCGTGGCGAGCGTCTGGTTCTCGTCCTTGATCTTCACCCGCTCCTTGGCCTCGATGGCCTGGTGCATGCCCTCGTTGTAGCGGCGGCCCGCCAGCACGCGGCCGGTGAACTCGTCGACGATGAGCACCTCGCCGTTGCTGACGATGTACTGCTGGTCCTTCTTGAACAGCTCCTTGGCCTTGAGCGCGTTGTTCAGGTAGCCGATCAGCGGGGTGTTGACCGCCTCGTAGAGGTTGTCGATGCCGAGCTGATCCTCGACGTAGTCGACGCCCTCCTCGGTGACCGCGACGGTCCGCTTGTCCTCCTCCACCTCGTAGTGGAGGTCGCGCTTCATCTTCGGCACGATCCGGGCGAACTCGCCGTACCACTTGGCGCTGGACTCGGCCGGGCCACTGATGATCAGCGGCGTGCGGGCCTCGTCGATGAGGATCGAGTCCACCTCGTCGACGATCGCGTAGTGGTGCCCGCGCTGCACCAGATCGGCCTTGCTCCAGGCCATGTTGTCGCGCAGGTAGTCGAACCCGAACTCGTTGTTCGTGCCGTAGGTGATGTCGGCCGCGTACTGCTCGCGCCGCACCGTGGGTGGCTGCCCGGACACGATCGTCCCGACCGACAGGCCCAGGAACCGGTGCACCCGGCCCATCCACTCCGCGTCGCGCTTGGCGAGGTAGTCGTTGACCGTGATGACGTGGACGCCCTCGCCGGTCAGCGCGTTGAGGTAGGCCGGCAGGACGCCGGTCAGCGTCTTCCCCTCACCGGTGCGCATCTCGGCGATGTTGCCCAGGTGCAGGGCGGCGCCGCCCATGAGCTGCACGCGGAAGTGCCGCTGGCCCAGGGTGCGGGTCGCGGCCTCGCGGACCACCGCGAAGGCCTCCGGCAGGAGCGCGTCGAGGGACTCGCCGTCGGCGTGCCGCTCCTTGAACTCGTCGGTCTTCGCCCGGAGCTCCGCGTCGGTGAGGTCGGTGTAGTCGTCGGCGAGCGAGTCGACCGCGTCGGCGATCCTGCCCAGTCGTCGGACGAGCTTGCCCTCACCGGCACGGAGAATCTTCGAGAACACCACGACCCCAGCGTAGGCGGCGCCGCGGCAACTCCGGACCCCGCAGGCGCCACGACCGGTGACCGGAGGCCCCACCCGCACCATCCGTACGCTGCGGCGGTGGCACGCGACCTCTCCGACCCCGGGCAGAGCCTGCTCGAGTTCCTCACGGAGCGGCACCTGGCGACGCTCACCACGCTGCGCCGCAACGGCACCCCGCACGTCGTGCCGGTGGGCGTGACCTACGACGCCGGCACCCGCATCGCGCGGGTCATCACCTCCGGTGGCTCGGCCAAGGCCCGTCACGTGCGCGAGGGGCAGTCCCGCGTGGCCGTCTGCCAGGTGGACGGACGGCGGTGGCTCACCCTCGAGGGGGCCGCGGTGGTGCGCGAGGACGCCGTGTCCGTCGCCGACGCCGTCGCGCGCTACGCCCGGCGCTACCGGCAGCCGCGCGAGAACCCGGCGCGCGTGGTCCTCGAGATCTCGGTGGACCGGATCCTCGGCAACGCCTGAGGATCTGCCCGTGGATGTCACCGGCCTCGACCTGACCACCGAGACGCTGCACACCGATCGGCTGGTGCTGCGCCCGTACCGCTCCGACGACGTCGACGCGGTGCTGCGCGCCTCGCAGGACCCGGAGACCCAGCGCTGGATCTCGACCATCCCGGTGCCGTACACGCGCGCGGACGCCCGCCACTTCGTCGAGGAGGTGGCCATGCGCGAGCGCAGCGAGGGGACGGGCCTGCCGGTGGTCATCGAGGTCCGCGGCGGGCTGGCCGGGACGGGGGCGCTGCACTTCCGTCCCGGGCGGCTGGGGCCGGAGATCGGCTACGCGGTCGCCCCCTGGGCGCGCGGCCGGGGGTACGCCGCCGAGGCCGCGCACGCCCTGGCCGAGTGGGCGCTCGGGCTCGGCGCCCCCCGCGTGCACCTGTTCGTCGACGTCGGGAACCCGGCATCGCAGGCCGTGGCCCGACGGGCGGGCTTCCGTGAGGAGGGCGTCGTCCGGGCCTGCCTCGACCGGCGCGACGGCAGCCGGGCGGACGCGGTGCTCTTCGGGCGGGTCGCCGGCGACTGAGCCGGCGATCGGGCGGGGGCGCGGAATGCCGCGCCCCCGCCCGCGGTCAGGCCCCGGCCGGGGTGGCCACCGGCTGCCCGGCCGGTGTCGAGCCGTCCTGGGACACGGGCGCCAGCCGGATCAGCCCGTAGTCGTAGGCGTGCCGGCGGTAGACCACCGTCGGCTGACCGGTGTCCGCGCACTGGAAGAGGAAGAAGTCGTGGCCGACCAGCTCCATCTCGTGGAGCGCCTGGTCGACGGTCATGGGAGTGGCCGGATGGTGCTTCTCCCGCACGACCTGCCCGGGCAGGTGCTCGTCGAGATCGGTGACGTGCGGCCCGCTGGCCAGCTCCCGGTCCAGTTCGAGCTGGGCCTCGATCCCGAGCTCCGGGTGCCCGGCGTCCAGCGGGGCGCCGGAGAGCCGCACGCTGTCCGGGGTCCGGCGCCCGTGGTGCACGCGACGGCGGTCGGCGGCCCGGCGCAGCCGGTTGTCCAGCTTGCCGCTGGCCAGGTCGAGCGCGGCGTAGAAGTCGGGTCCGGCCGCTTCGGCGCGGACCACGGGGCCCTTGCCGCGGAGGGTGATCTCCACGCGCTGGCAGCTGGCCGACTGGCGGGGGTTCTTCTCGTGGAACAGCTCGACGTCGATGCGCGAGAGTTTCGCGTCGAACCGTTCGAGCTGACCGACCTTGTCCTCCACGTGTTGGCGGTAGTGCTCGGGGACCTCGACGTTGCGACCACGGACCACGATCTCCATGGGACCTCCCGGTTGGACGGGGCGTTGGTCGCTTCGACGCTAGTCGTTCCTCAGGGGCCGCGACAGTCGATCGAGGTCGTCGGGCGACCGGGGCGTGGCGGCAACGACGGCCGCGACGACCGGAGGTGCCGCCCGGCCCAGGCCGGCCGACAGCACCCCGGCCGCCTCGGTCAGCGTGGCGCCGGTGGTCACCACGTCGTCGACCAGCACCAGCAGGTCCGCGACCGGCAGGGGGCCGGCGACCGCGAAGGTGCCGGCCAGGTTGGCCCGTCGCTCCGCCGCCGTCAGGCCCGCCGAGTCACGGACCCGGCCACGCCGCCGCAGCAGCCGGCACTCCGCGGCGGTCACCCCGGCGGCCCGCAGCTCGGTCACGGCGCGGCCGGTGAGCTCCCGGACGTGGTCACGCCCGCGTGCACGCACCGCTGCCCGGGACGCCGGCATCGGCACGAGCAGCACCGCCCGCGGCGGTCCCGGCACCGCCAGCCGGACGGCGACGACGGCGAGGGCCAGCGCCGCGCCCAGCGGCCCGGCGAGCTCCGCGCGGCCCTGCTCCTTGAAGGCGTTGATCGCCGGCCGCACCGGGCCTGCGTAGGGCCCCGCGGCCACCGTCGGCGGGAAGCCGTCGGGGAAGCGACGGGGCTGCGCCGGCCGGGGCTCGGTCAGCAACCGGGCGCATCCCGGGCAGAGGACCCGGCCGGGCAGACCGCACCCGGCGCAGACCCGCGGGAGCACCAGGTCGGCCAGGGCAGGGAGCACCGGGACGGCCACCCGGCCAGCCTGCCCGGCCGGCCCACCGGACGGCGGCGGCCGTCCGGATCTGTGGACGGGCGGCGACGACCGGCTCAGAGCGGGTAGAAGGGCGCCGTTCCCGGGAGCGGCTCGGCGCCGCGGACGAGGGTCGCCCATGTGCCGCCGGCCAGTTGCCAGATGTAGCCACCGGCGCTCACCAGCGGCTGGCGCGTGGGGGCGACCGCCACCGCCGTCGGCTGGCTGGGCAGGCCCGACGTCGGCACCGGCGCCAGTCCGAAGCCGTCGACGCGCAGCGAGTACGGGACGATGCGGTCCTCCCCCTCGTCCCCGGCCAGCACCAGCAGGTTGCCGCTGTCCCGCCAGCCGACGTCGATGACCCCGGCGAGCGTGGGCGCGATGTTGCGCAGGTCGCGCAGCACCACCGCGCCGTCCTCCGAGCGGACCACCGTGCCCACGTAGAGGCGGCGACCGTCCGTCCCCTCGATCACCACGGCCGCCCGGACACCGTCCGGTGACAGCTGGAGCACGTCCGCCCGGCCCAGCCCGGCGAGGGTGGGGGCGGTGACCGCCTGCGGCGGGCCGCCGGCCGGTACCCGCACCACCTCGGTGCCGTCCCGCACCACCCACGCCTCCGTGCGCGTCGCCGCCACGGTGGGCGCGCTGAGGGTGCCCGCGGTCAGCGCCGGCGCCAGCTGCCCGCCGTAGTCACCGGCCAGCAACGTGTCCCCCGAGGGATCGCTGCGCACGCCGGTCAGGAACGACAGCCGGCCGCTGGCCGTGTCGGCCGCGACGGCCGCGCTGCCGAGCCCGTACTCACCGGTGCCGGCCGGGCCGGGCACCGGCTCACCTGCCGGGACGGTGCGCAGCGCCCCGCCCTCGAGGTAGTGGCCCACGCTGTCCACCGGCACGGCGTCGGGGGCGAACGAGGCCCAATCCTCGGTGGCCTGCCGGCGCGGCACCCCGTCCGGGGTCACCGGCTCCCCGTCGAGGAGCACGACGACGTTGCTGATCCGCGGCCGGCTCAGCTGCTGCAGGCTCCAGACGAGCTGCGCGCTGATCTCGTCCAGCAGCGCGGAGTCCGCCGGCAGGCCCGTCAGGTCGACCGTCGCCGTTTGCCCCTCGACGGTGACCGCCCGGGTCAGCTCCGCGCCGCCGAGCGGGTTCTGGACGCCGGCGGCCAGCGTGGTCGACGGCCCGGCGATCAGCCGCTCGACGAGCACGGTCGGCTGGGCCGCCCCGCTGATCAGGTAGCGCGGATCCGGGACCACCCGCTCCCCCGTCGGATCGAGGAAGTAGGCGTCGACCTGGTCGTAGAGCCGCCGGAAGTCCGGCTCCAGCATGATCAGCCCGTCGGGCGGGTCGATGATCCGCCACTGACCGTCGATCTGCTCCAGCCGGAAGGTGCGGGTGAACACGCCCCGGTCGGCCACGGTGAAGATCCCGCGCGGGTCGATCGTCCCGATCAGGTTCGCGGTCACCGTGACGACGCCGGGGGCGGTGGTCACCGCGGCGAAGTCCGTGCCGATCACGCTGATCCCGCTCGCGTCGTCCCAGGTCTCCGCCGCGGTCGGCGCCAGGTACTGCCGGGCCACCGGGTGGGTGCGGACCGTGCTCGCCGCCGCGTCGATGAAGTCGCGCACGATCTCCTCGGCGCTGGCCCCTGCTGCCGGCGGCAGCGGCTCGATGCCGACCGACTCCTGGGCCCGGGCCGGCGCCTGGGTGATCACCACCGCGGGCGAGGCGGTGGGGACCGTGGAGCAGGAGGCCAGGAACAGCGCGGCGACCAGGAGGGCGACCACCGACGTCCAGCGGCGGGTCATCGCGGCACCTCCGGACGGCGCAGGCGGACCGGCCGCAGCGGCAGCGGCGAGCTGGTGAGGTCGGTGCCGGCGACGAGCGGCAGGGTGAGCCGGAACTGCGCGCCGGCGCCGGGCTGCCCCCACACCTGGAGCCAGCCACCGTGCAGGCGGGCGTCCTCGATGCTGATGGACAGCCCGAGGCCGCTGCCGCCCACCGTGCGCACGCGCGAGGGATCGGCCCGCCAGAACCGGTCGAACACGTGCTGCGCCTCCCCGGCGCTCAACCCCACACCGTGGTCGCGCACGGTGATCGCGGCCGCCGACCGGTTGGCCGCGAGGGTGATCTCGACCGGGTGCCCCGACCCGTGCTCGACGGCGTTCCCGACGAGGTTGCGCAGGATCCGCTCGACCCGGCGGGCGTCCACCTCGGCCAGGACCCCGTCGGGCGGGGCGGCGAGCTGCAGCTCGCAGTCGTGCCGTTCGGCCAGCGACGCCATCCCGTCCACCACCCGCGTCACCAGCGCCCGCAGGTCGGTCGGCGCCGGGTCGAGCTCGGCCGCGCCGGCGTCGTAGCGGCTGATCTCCAGCAGGTCGCTCAGCAATGCCTCGAAGCGGTCCAGCTCCGCGCGCAGCAGCTCCGCGGACCGGGCGACGTGCGGCGGGAAGTCACTGCGCGTCTCGTAGAGGACGTCGGCGGCCATCTGGACGGTGGTCAGCGGCGTGCGCAGCTCGTGCGACACGTCGGAGGTGAACCGCTGCTGGAGCTGGGAGAGCCCCTCCAGCTGGGTGATCTGCCGCTGCAGGCTGTCGGCCATCGCGTTGAAGCTCGTGGCCAGCCGGGCGAGGTCGTCCTCGCCCCGGACGGCCATCCGTTCCTCGAGCTGCCCCTCCGCCAGCCGCTGGGCGGTACCGGCGGCCTGCCGCACCGGGTCGACGACCAGCCGGGTCACGAGCACGCCGATGCCCACCACCAGCAGGGTCAGCGCGACCCCGCTGATGACCACCGTGTTCCGGATCAGCGACAGGCTCTCCTGCTCCTGCTGCAGCGGGAAGGCGTAGTAGAGCTCGAGCCGGTCGGGGCCCTGGGCGTCACCGGTGACGGGCGCGCCCACGAGCAGGGTCGGCTGCAGCTCACCGGTCTCGTCGGGCACCGGGTGGTACTGGAACGCCTGGCTGCCGGAGTTGACGAGGGCACGCAGTTCCGGCGGGACGGCGTCGAGGGTGAACCGGCGGCTGGACGCCGGCGTCTCGCGCGTGCTGGCCGCCGGGGTCTCGCCCGCGCCGGTGCGGTACACCATGACGACCCCGAAGTCGCCGGCCGCGCCGCCCCGGTCGAGCAGCTGGTTCACGGTGCGCGCCAGGGTGGCCCGGATGCTGGCGGCGTCACCGGTCGCGATGCCGGCCGCCTCGCTCTGCGCGTAGACCACGCCGGCCTGGACCTGGTCGACGGCGGCCTGCCGCTTGACGTCGAGCAGCTGGTCGCGGATCTGCGAGAACAGCACCATGCTCACGATCACCACGACCGTGCCGGCCAGCAGCATGGTGATCGCGCCGATGCGCACCTGCAGCGAGGACCGCCAGGCCGACACGGCGCGCTCGGCCAGCCGGCGACCGTCCCGCCGCAGCCGGCGCCGGACCGCGCCGGCCCGGCGGCGCAGCCGGCGCCCGACGTCGCCCGGCCCGGATCCCGGCGTGCGGGCGCCCGGGGCCACCGGGGACTGCGCCGTCCCGGCCCCCGCCTCGGGAGTCCGGGTGGCGGTCACCGGCCCAGTGTCCCCGATCCGGGCGCCGAGCCGGGGACATCGAACCGTCCGGTCACGGTTCCGACTGGTCCGCTCACGGTGCACACTGGTTCGCTGCCGCGGCCCGCTCCGCTCCTCGCTCCCGTGTCCAGGCCGCCTCGCTGCGATGCTCACGGGCCTGTCCGCTCACGGGGGCCCGGCCTTGTAGCCCACCCCGCGCACCGTCAGCACGACCTCCGGCTTCTCCGGGTCGCGCTCGACCTTGGCCCGCAGCCGCTGGACGTGGACGTTGACCAGCCGGGTGTCGGCGGCGTGCCGGTAGCCCCAGACCTGCTCGAGCAGCAGCTCCCGGGTGAACACCTGGCGCGGCTTGCGGGCCAGCGCCACCAGCAGGTCGAACTCGAGCGGGGTGAGCGCGATGGGCACGCCGTCGCGGCTCACCTGGTGCGCCGGGACGTCGATCTGCACGTCGCCGATGCTGAGGTTCTCCGCCTGTCCCGTCTCGCCCCGGCGCAGCTGGGCCCGAACGCGGGCCACCAGCTCGACGGGCTTGAACGGCTTGGTGACGTAGTCGTCGGCGCCGGCCTCCAGTCCCTGGACGACGTCGATCGTGTCGCCCTTGGCGGTGAGCATGACGATCGGCACGGTCGACTGGGTGCGGATGTCCTGGCAGATCTGCAGGCCGTTGCGGCCGGGCAGCATCAGGTCGAGGAGCACCAGGTCGGGCCGGGTCTGCTGGAAGACGCCGACTGCGCGGTTCCCGTCGGAGACGAAGGCCGGCTCGTACCCCTCGCGCCGCAGCACGATGCCGAGCATCTCGGCGAGGGCGGCGTCGTCGTCGACGACGAGGACGCGGCCGCGACTGGGGCCGTTCTGGGGAGCGGTGGGTGCCACGACGACCATTCTGCGCTGGTCGGGGGCGAAGACGCCCGTCCCCCACCCGCCCGGGTGGGGCGGATGGGGGACGGGGCGCTCTCAGTAGCGGTAGTGGTCGCTCTTGAAGGGACCCTCGACCGGCACGCCGATGTAGTCGGCCTGCACCTTGGACAGCTCCGTGAGCTTCACCCCGAGGGCGTCGAGGTGCAGCCGCGCCACGTGCTCGTCGAGCTTCTTCGGCAGCACCGTGACGCCGGGGGTCTGCCCCTCGTAGGCGGCGCGGTTGGTCCACAGCTCGATCTGCGCCAGCACCTGGTTCGAGAACGACGCGCTCATCACGAAACTGGGGTGGCCGGTGGCGTTGCCCAGGTTCAGCAGCCGGCCCTCCGACAGCAGGATGATCGTGTGGCCGTCGGCGAACCGCCACTCGTCGACCTGCGGCTTGATCGTCGTCCGCTCGATGCCGGGGGTGCGGGCCAGGCCGGCCACGTCGATCTCGTTGTCGAAGTGCCCGATGTTGCCGATGATCGCCTGGTGCTTGGTCCGCCCGAGCTGCTCGGCGGAGATGATGTCCTTGTTGCCGGTCGCGGTGATGATGATGTCGGCCTTGCCGATGACCTCGTCGAGCGTGGTCACCTCGTAGCCGTGCATCGCCGCCTGCAGCGCGCAGATCGGGTCGATCTCGGTGACGATCACCCGGGCGCCCTGGCCGCGCAGCGAGTCCGCGCAGCCCTTGCCGACGTCGCCGTAGCCGCAGACCACGGCCACCTTGCCGCCGATCATCACGTCGGTGGCGCGGTTGATGCCGTCGATCAGCGAGTGCCGGCAGCCGTACAGGTTGTCGAACTTGCTCTTGGTCACCGAGTCGTTGACGTTGATCGCCGGGAACAGCAGCCGCCCCTCGCGGGCCAGCTCGTACAGGCGCATGACGCCGGTGGTGGTCTCCTCGGTGACGCCCTTGAGGCCCTGGCCGATGCGGGTCCAGTACTGCCCGTCCTGGGCCAGCGTGCCGCGCAGGACGTCGAGGATGACGCCGTACTCCTCCGAGTCGGCCCCGGTGGTGTCGGGCACGACGCCGTCGGCCTCCGAGCGGGTGCCCAGGTGCACCAGCAGGGTGGCGTCGCCGCCGTCGTCCAGCAGCATGTTCGGGCCGACGACGGCGCCGTCCTCGTCGCGGAACTCGAACAGGCGCTGGGTGCACCACCAGTACTCCTCCAGCGTCTCGCCCTTCCAGGCGAACACCGGGACGCCGGCGGGCTGCTCGGGGGTGCCGTCGCCGACGACGATCGCCGCGGCGGCGTGGTCCTGGGTGGAGAAGATGTTGCAGCTGACCCAGCGGACGTCGGCGCCGAGCGCGACCAGCGTCTCGATGAGGACGGCCGTCTGCACGGTCATGTGCAGGGAGCCGGCGATGCGGGCGCCGGCCAGCGGCTGGGCGTCGCCGTACTCGGCGCGCAGCGCCATGAGGCCGGGCATCTCGTGCTCGGCGAGGCGGATCTCCTTGCGGCCGAAGCCGTGCAGGGAGAGGTCGGCGACCTTGAAGTCGCCGTCGGTCAGGGTGGTGGGGGTGCCGGTGCTGGTGGTCATGAAAGCTCCAGGTGTGCCCGGCGCGGCGGCCGGGCGGTGCGGTCGGATGCAGGGTCGCTTCGATCCCCGGTACCGGGGAGAGCGAGCATGCCGAGGCTTCGGCGGGGCTCGTGCCGTTCTCCAGGATAGGCGGCGGCCGCAAGCCCGTCGCCCGTCGACCGGCCGAGCGGGTCAGCCCTCGCAGCCGATCCCGTCGCCGTCGCCGTCGAAGGACGGCCGCCAGCCGGGGTCGCCGACGTGGATCGGGGCGGCGCCGGCGGCCCGGACGGCGCCGCAGTCCGCGTAGGACGCCCCGTCCGAGGGAGCCGTCTCGGGCTGGTCGGCGACGGCGGTCGCCGCGGGCAGCGGCTCGTCCGGGCACCGTGCGAGGACGCCGGACATGGCGTCCCGCTCCGCCGGCGTCGCCCACAACCCGTAGGCGACCTTGACCGCGACCTGCCGCGCCACGTACGCA